>JAJYTF010000048.1 GCA_021793155.1 Pseudomonadota bacterium
GCTTCGATCCACGCTTCCTCCCCACGGTCGGTCGCCCTTCCGCAGTTGCGCTTCACTTCGTTCGCTGTGACCAGCTTACGGCGGGACTTGCACCCGCAAGAGTGCGCCCATGCTGGGCGCACCAAAGAAAACCCCATCCCTCGCGGAAGAGGGATGGGGCATTTAGTCTGACGACTTGATTCCCACGGTGGGAGTGAGGGATAGGTCTAGCCCTATCCCTCACATGCCCCCAACCGAAGGCAATCACTACTACGCGATGACGATAGTGCCGTCGGCAGCACCACTGGAAGTAACCGTATGCAACCCAACGAGCGCAATGAGCGTCCCGTCAGCAGCGGTACCACCCGACGCGGTTGCCGTGCTTTCTTCGATGTAGGTAATGTTGTGGGTGGTGTCCTGAACGTAGTCAACATGGTGGAGCGTATAAGAAACAGCATTCAGGGCGGTGATCGCTGCCGAGGCCGAGCTTACCGTAGCAAGCGCAGCATCGACCACCATCTGCGCGGCAGCATCGGCACCAAACACGATCTTGTCGCCAGCGACGGAATTGGTCACTGTTCCGCCGATGGCTGTCGCGATGTTGGCACCCGTCAGGCCGTAGGTGAGCGTATCGACGCCGGTGTGGGACAGTCCAAGTGTTACGTTGGTAACAGCCTGGTTTGTGGAGCTACCTGCCACAACGACGCTGACGTTGTTGCTGCCTGTTGCGAACGACACGGTGTTGGTGACCGCATTGGTCGAAGCGGCGATAGAAACGCTATCCGCGCCGCTGCCGAGGCTCACCGAGTTTCCTACGGTGTTAACGGCACTCAATGTGATGCTAACGGCCGAGGTATCAGAAGATCCGGACACGGTCACACCGGTCGTTGCCCCGGAGCTGATCGTTGCCGCCACGTGGTCCGTGAGTGACACGCTGGTCAGCCCGCTGCTGGTGATACCGCTAGCCGTCAACGTGCCGGTGCCGGTATTGCTGAGGGTCACGGAAGCCAACGCATTGTCCGTGGTCCAGGAGTTAAGCGTCAGAGCGGCTGAGCTAGCGTCGTTGATGGTCAGCGACGTGGCATGAGTGACCGAGGCAGGAGCGATGGTCAACGTGCCCGTGCCGGCGAAGTTATCGTTGATGGTGAGGCTGGTGGTTCCGGCCACGTCGGATCCCAGCGTGGTGGTTGCCCCGGCGCCGGTTCCGATGAAGTCAACGACGTTGGCGCCGACGACAAAGTTGGACGTGGTATTGGTGAGGCTGCCGTCGTAATAAACCGGCGCTACCGGGAGCGTCGGGGCGGTGTACGAGCCCGCCGTGCTACCGACGGTCACCGCACCGTTGCTGCCGGAAACGGCGGTGATGGTATTCGAGCCGGCGAGTTCGACGGTGGTAAAGTCGGTGCCGTTCCATTCCACTACATAGGTGTTACCGCTATAGACGCCGTAGGCCACGTCGTGGGACGCTGCAGAGGCGGCTTGGCCGATGGTCTGCAAGGCCGCCGCGACGGAAGCATCCGAGGCGGTCGAGACGGCGGTCAGCACCGTGAGCGCCTGGCCAGCATCGCTGGCAAACGCAATCACATCGCCGCTCGCCGCGCCGGTAACCGTGTATTGCGCCGCCGCCAAGTTGCCGTAGGCGGTGACGGTATCGGCGGCCGCGACGATCCAATCCGGACCGCTGGAGGTATGGGTTCCCAGCGTCACACTGTAGCTCGCCGTGGTGGCGTTGGCTGTTGCGGAATTGGAACCAAGGTTGATGTAGTTGGAGCCGGTACCAACAGTGACATTGACAGTGCCGGCGGTGGAGCCATCAACGATGTAGTTGTTGGCGTTGCCGACGGAGATGGTATCGGTGTAGGTATTCGCAGCGCCCGTCAACTGCAGGCTGACATGGGCATTGTCCGTGGCCGCCGAGACGGTCACGCCGCTCGTGGCGGTCAAGGTGATCGGAGTGTCGCCGGCGATGCTGCTGCCCGCGGTGCCCAGCGCAATGTTGCCGGACTCCGTCAGGGTTGTCACCGAGCCGAGACCGTTGATCCCGCTGATCGCGACGCTACCAGTCCCCGAGTTCGTCAGGGTGAGGGTCGTCGCAGTATTGGCGGCCATGTCGATGGTGCCGACCTTGATCTGGCCGCTGCCGGTGAAGGTCAGGTTGCTCAGGCCGTTGGTTATGTGGCTGGCGCCGGCGTCGGTGGTCAGCGTGGTAATGGTCGCCACGCCGCTGCCGGTGTTGCCGATGGTCAGGTTGACGGCCTTGTTGTCGACCAAGTTGGTGATGGTGACGTTGTTGCTGCCGGCAAAGCTCAGGTTACCCAGAGTGTCGTCGGTCAGTGTGGTGATGGTGCTGCCCTGCGCCGTGCTGCCGGTGTTGTTGAAGGCAGTGGTGTTGTTGGTAATCGACAAAGAGGCCACGCCGACCGGCGTCGCCAAGCCGGGCTGGCCCAGGCTGATGCTGCCGATGTTCAGGGCCGCGTTGCCCGAGATGGTGAGGGCGGACAGCGCGGTATCGGTCAGGGTGGTGATGGTGTTGATCGCGGCACTGCCGTTAGTCGGCGCGGCGTGCTTGGCGTTGCTGGTGACGTTCAACGTCGCCAGGCCGTCGTTGTTGCTGTCGTTGAGCGACAGCGTGCCGACGGTGATACCCGTATCGACGCTGGTCGTGTTGATCGAGACATTGACGCTGCCGGTGCTGGTCGGCGTATAGAGCGAGTAAGCCACCGTGCCGCTCTGCGCCTGGTCGATCGCCAGGCTGGTTCCTGCGGCGACGTTGGTGAACGTCTCGGTGCCTGACATGCTCGACTGCAAGTCAATAGCGTTGTAGCCCGTGAAGACCCCATGCATATCGTATGTGTTGTTATCCGCGGCGGTAGCGTCATTCACGCCGAGGGTGGTGAAGCCGGTCACGTACTTGCCGAAGCCGGCCGCCGTGTAGTTGCTGGACGCGGCAGTCAGAACGACTTCGTTGTTGGTGGCCGAGCCGCCGGTGATGGCTTTGGAGGCGTTACCTGCCAGCGAGATGATGTCCTGGCCGGTCGAACCGGTGAAGGTCTGGGTGGTGTCGTCCAGGGTCAGGGTCATCACGCCGCTCGACGTCGTGGTGACGGCCAATGCGGAGCCGAAGCCGTGCAGATCGGCAGTCAGGCCGGCCGCGCCGCTGACGCTCAGCGAGGTGAGGGCGCCATCGTTGGTGGTGTTGAAATTGCTGCCCAGGGTCAGCACCGAGTTGCCGGCCACGGTCATGGTCTTCAGGCCGCTGTCGTAGAAGCCGTCGAGGCTCGACTTGGTCGCCCCGGTGGTGACATTCAGCGTGGTGATTTCGTGATTGACGTCGGTGATGTGGTTATCGGTACCACCGGCGCCAGTATCGGTCAGACCGTTGACCGTCAAGGCCAGGGTGGTGTTGGTCGCCGCGGTGCTCGCACCGTTGGTGATCGACAGCGTTCCGCCGGTGCCGGCCAGCGACAGGCTGTTCAGAGCCGCGCCGGTAAAGGTCGAGTTGGCGTAGTTGTCCAGGCTGACCGAGGTGATGGTGCTGGTGGCCGTCGAGGTGTCGTGCGCATCCGCGATGGTGACGGCCGCGTCGTTAACCGCCGGGGCGGCGGCGACGGCGGCGACAGCACTGACCGTATTGCCGCTGTTAACCGCGGCAACGGCAGTCACGCCCTGGACGCCCGGGGACGCAGTAACGCCGGTGACCTGGGCGACGCCGGTAACCGCCGTGACGGCGGCAGCCGCAGAGACGGCACTGGCCTGCGCGGCCTGGGTGACGCTGACCGAGGTGGTGGCGGATCCGCCGGTCACGTTGACCGCGCCCATGTCGATCGTCCCACCGTTTTGACCGGCAGTGGTGACCGTCGTCGACGCCGACTCGGTGACGCTGACGGTGCTGCCCCCAGTGATGGTGACTTTATCGGCATGGAGTGTGGCGGTATTCGCCGTGGTCACAGCTGCGTCGGTGACGGTGATCACCCCGGTCGGAGGGGTGTTGGCGCCGATGGTGATGGTTGGAACGGTGCCGTTGTCGGACACCGCGGCTTTGACCGTCGAGTTGACCGTCACTGCCGTTCCGCCGTCTACATTGATGTTGCCGGCTTCGGCATTGCCGCCCACCTGGGCAGCGAGAGTCTCTGTGGCGTTCACGGTGATGGTGCCGGTCGGCGCGGTGGTGGCGCCAACCGTAATGTTGCCGATGTAGGCGTCGGCGGCGCCACCGCTTCCGCCCTGGGCGCCCGTCGCGGTCACCGAGATGTTCGTGCCGCCGTCGACCGTGAGACCGTCAAACTGAGCAGAGTTGGTGGCGAGGACAAAGCCGGTGTCGGTCAGCGCGGCATTGGTCGGAGCGACCACAGCGATCGTCGTGTTCACGGCCGGCGCCGAAGCTGTCTGAGTAATGTTCAGTGCAGTCACGCTCGACCAGTTTGCCACGGCCCCGGCGCTAACGGCCTGGTCAGCGGTCGCCTGGATATTGACCGTCTGAATGTTCGACAGGGTAACGGCGGTCGGCACGACAGTGCCATCACTGTTGACATTCAGGACGTTGCTGGTGCCGGTGCCGCCGGTCAGGTTGTCAAACGAGTTCAACGTGCTTGGGTTGACGCCGTTGGCGGTAGCGGCCAGCGTTCCGTTGAAGGTGTTGCCCGTCGCCGTATCTGCGCTAGTGGTCAGATTGAAAACCGTACCAGCCGACGGGGTCGGCGTAATGGTGCCGATTGCCGTAGGAGTGCTGCCACCTTCAGCCGCCACGCCGTAAGCGATCAGCGCGTTATTGATAGCAGTCGTGCTGTTGTTCACGAACTCGCTGGAGTTCGTGAAGCCCTGGACCAGAGCGGTGGTGCTCATGCCGTTGGCCAGCTGGGCTGTCCAATAAGCGAAGCCCGACTGGTCCGGTGAACGGCCCAGCACGTTCTGGTACATCAGGGTAACGAGCGCGCCGTCGTTGATGGCCGGGAAGCGGGTGGTGAATTCGGTCGAGCCGGTGAACGCGTTGGTGATAGCGTTCCAGGTCGCGGCCGACACGGCGCTGACGCCGTTGGCGACCTGGGTGGGGCTCAAGCCCTGTTCGGCATAGTTGACCCAGAACTGCAGGCCGCCGGCATCCGGAGTGCGGCCCAGCACGCCGAGATAAAGGCGGGTCACTTCCTGCACGATGCCCATTTCCGGCGAGGCAGCCAAAGCGGCGCTCAGCGCGGATGCGGAACTGTAGGCGGAGAGGTTGGTAAGGCTGGTCCAGCTGGGGGCGTTGGCGGCGGCCAACGTCGAATTCTCGAAAAGAACGTTCTCAAGCAGGGTTTGGACCTGCGTAGAAGTGAGAGCCATTGAATGCCTCCGGAATGGCGGATTTCGTTCAAGTACTGGGTGGGTGGTGATCGCCCACCCCTACCTGTACAGTGACTTTACATGACGCAAACGGATAGTGCCGTCAACAAGAAAGTTGAGCGCCGGGCGTTAACGATCTGTGGATAAAGCTGTTTTGCGGTGCGTGGGAATTGGCGGGCGGGGCGCTGACGCGGCAATTTGGAAGGGGCGGCGGTGCCGTGGCTAGGGCGTTTGTGTTTTCGTCGGCCGGCCGGCATCTGTGTCATCGGGGGTCCGATCTTCAGCCTCATCTCATCTGCGAGCCGGCGTCAGCCGGCGGAAACGGTGATCCGCAGACGTCGCAGGTGATGCAGATGGTTCGGCGATCCCGCGCCAAGGCGAGGGAACTCCTGGGTAGAGACGGAGTCTTCGGCTTTGTCTCGGAGTGATGGTGGGGAGGGGCGGTGGTTTAACCGCCAAGTCGCCAAGTCGCCAAGGCGCCCGACAATTGTTTCCTTCGGCCGTCGACGCCGGCTGCCGGCAACGGCAGACGATCCGCCTTGGCGATTTGGCGACTTGGCGGTTCATCCTGGCCGGGCAAGGCGAGCCGGATGGCGGCCATTCTCTTCATCTGCGAGCCGGCGTCAGCCGGCGGAAACGGTGATCCGCAGACGTCGCAGGTGATGCAGATGATTCGGCCATCCCGCGCCAAGGCGAGAGAACTCCTGGGTAGAGACGGAGTCTTCGGCTTTGCTTCGGAGTGATGGTGGGGAGGGGCGGTGCTTTAACCGCCAAGGCGCCCGACAATTGTTTCCTTCGGCCGTCGACGCCGGCTGCCGGCAGCGGCAGACGATCCGCCTTGGCGATTTGGCGACTTGGCGGTTCATCCTGGCCGGGCAAGGCGAGCAGGATGGCGGCCATTCTCTTCATCTGCGAGCCGGCGTCAGCCGGCGGAAACGGTGATCCGCAGATGTCGCAGGTGATGCAGATGGTTCGGCGATCCCGCGCCAAGGCGAGGGAACTCCTGGGTAGAGACGGAGTCTTCGGCTTTGCTTCGGAATGATGGTGGGGAGGGGCGGTGGTTTAACCGCCAAGTCGCCAAGTCGCCAAGGCGCCCGACAATTGCTTCCTTCGGCCGTCGACGCCGGCTGCCGGCAGCGGCAGACGATCCGCCTTGGCGATTTGGCGACTTGGCGGTTCATCCTGGCCGGGCAAGGCGAGCAGGATGGCGACCATTCTCTTCATCTGCGAGCCGGCGTCAGCCGGCGGAAACGGTGATCCGCAGATGTCGCAGGTGATGCAGATGGTTCGGCGATCCCGCGCCAAGGCGAGGGAACTCCTGGGTAGAGACGGAGTTTTCGGCTTTGCTTCGGAGTGATGGTGGGGAGGGGCGGTGGTTTAACCGCCAAGTCGCCAAGTCGCCAAGTCGCCCGACAATTGCTTCCTTCGGCCGTCGAAGCCGGCTGCCGGCAGCGGCAGACGATCCGCCTTGGCGATTTGGCGACTTGGCGGTTCATCCTGGCCGGGCAAGGCGAGCAGGATGGCGGCCATTCTCTTCATCTGCGAGCCGGCGTCAGCCGGCGGAAACGGTGATCCGCAGATGTCGCAGGTGATGCAGATGATTCGGCGATCCCGAGCCAAGGCGAGGGTACTCCTGGGTAGAGACGGAGTCCTCGGCTTTGCTTCGGAATGATGGTGGGGGGGGCGGTGGTTTAACCGCCAAGTCGCCAAGTCGCCAAGGTGACAGGCTTGTTCCTGCGGTGAACGAGGGCGCCGGCGGCGCGGATGATTCCCTTCGGGCGTCAAGCCGGCGGTCTGCGGCGGCAGGCGGGCTGCCTTGGCGATTTGTCTTTCTTCGTCAATCGCCGCCAGGGCGGCATTGGGGATGCGGACGGCGCGGCGGGTGATGTCGATCGGCGTGCCGGCGGACCGCTTTTCACGGCCCCGCTGGATCAGTGGGCGGCTCGCGCCAGTTCTGCGAAAAGGCATTGCGCCACCTGGAGCCGGTCGCCGGATGGCAACAGCCCGATGCGCTCTGCCTCCTTGGCTTTGATCGTCGCGATTTTTGCGGTCCGCACCACGGATTCCGCCGGCAGGCCAGCCGCCGCGAGGTCCGACACCGCCACGTCTCCCGGCCAGCCTCGGTTTTCCGCGCTGGTGATCATCAGCACCCAAAGCAGGCCGTGGTCCTGCTGAATACCGTTCGCGGCCACCACCAGGGCGGGGCGCCGGCAGACATGATCCGTTCCCGAGAGGCCCGTGCCGTTTCTCAGCGAGACGAATGAGCGCTTCCGCCAGCCCCTCGGCCTTGCCCTCGGCCTTACCCTCGGCCTTGCCTTCGGCCAGCCATTGCCGCTTCCAAGCCTCGCCCTGTGTCGCCAGCATCGCCTTCATCTCCACCAGATCGTCGGGCACCCGCACCGCCATCCACCAGTCGCTGTCGCTCTGGAATTCCAGCAGCAGGTACAGATAGATGTCGGTGCCGCCCGCCGTCGGCAGCCGCCGGATGACGTCGCCCGCCCGGCGCCGCTTGCCGCGGCCGTTGCTTTCATCTGCGAGCCGGCGCCAGCCGGCATCTGTGTCATCTGTGGCTCGATCTTCAGCCTTGGTCCGTCACCGGCGGAAATAGTGATCCGCAGATGACGCAGATCACTCTGTCATCCCAAGACGAGGAATCTCGCGGGGGCGAAGCGGGCCTTATGTTTGGCGGGGGAAAAATGCTATCGTTGCGCTGAGCTGCTGGCCGGCGGTTTTTCCCAGGGCTGTCACGGTAAGTACGGCGAATGCGCATCGAACCATCGGAGCAACGCACTATTGTTGTCCTTGCCCAGGCCATGTTCGGCCCCGGCGCACGGGTAAGGCTTTTCGGTTCACGCCTGGACGATGCCGGCAGGGGCGGGGATATGGACCTGCTGGTCGAGGTTGACGAAGTCCTGCCCGATCGCGTACTGCGCGCCGCTGAAATGGAAGGCCGGCTGATGCTGGCTTTGGGCGAACGCAAGATCGATGTCCTGGTAAAGGATCCGGTCACGCCGTGTTCGGGCGTGATCGCCGTCGCTGCGGCCACCGGACGGTTGCTCGGATGACCGGCTTCGGCCCGGCGGAACGATTGGCGGCGACGCTGGCGGTCGTGTTTCACGAAGGCCGCCATCTGGCGTTCAGCCGCGACCGGATTATTCCCCTGCTGACCGAACCGGGCCGGCTGGGCGGGCTGGACGTCAATCCGGAGGATGCGGAACGACTCGAGGCATTCGTTTCCCGCTTTGGCAGGATGCAGGACACCGTGGGTGAAAAGCTGCTTCCCCGCTGGCTGGAATACATGGCCGAACGGCCGGGCCCGCTGATCGATGTCCTCAATCGGGCAGAACGCCTGGGCGTGTTGGACAAGGCCGCGGGCTGGATGACCGCGCGTCAGTTGCGCAACAGGCTGGTCCATGAATATGTGGACTCGATCGAAGATCTGGCGGCCGCATTGCGCGGCGCGCAACAGTCCGTGCCGATGCTGTTCGATACCTATAACCGAATTCGCGAGCGCAGCCTGGCAGCGGGGCTGGCTTTTGCCGCCGGAACGCCCCCGACCCTGCCTTCCACATAGGCGCCGGGGTCCGCGCTTTTTCTCTATGGCTCGATCTTCAGCCGTGGTCTGTCACCGGCGGAAACGGTGATCCGCAGATGTCGCAGATGATTCGAACATCCCGAGCCAAGGCGAGAGAGCTCCTGGGCAGAGACGGAGTCCTCGGCTTTGCTTCGGAATGATGGTGGGGAGGGGCGGTGGTTTAACCGCCAAGTCGCCAAGTCGCCAAGGCGCCCGACAATTGTTTCCTTCGGCCGTCGCAGCCGGCTGCCGGCAACGGCAGACGATCCGCCTTGGCGATTTGGCGACTTGGCGGTTCATCCTGGCCGGGCAAGGCGAGCAGGATGGCGGCCATTCTCTTCATCTGCGAGCCGGCGTCAGCCGGCGGAAACGGGGATCCGCAGATGTCGCAGGTGATGCAGATGATTCGGCGATCCCGCGCCAAGGCGAGAGAACTCCTGGGTAGAGACGGAGTCCTCGGCTTTGCTTCGGAATGATGGTGGGGAGGGGCGGTGGTTTAACCGCCAAGTCGCCAAGTCGCCAAGGCGCCCGACAATTGTTTCCTTCGGCCGTCGCAGCCGGCTGCCGGCAACGGCAGACGATCCACCTTGGCGATTTGGCGACTTGGCGGTTCATCCTGGCCGGGCAAGGCGAGCAGGATGACGGCCATTCTCTTCATCTGCGAGCCGGCGTCAGCCGGCGGAAACGGTGATCCGCAGATGTCGCAGGTGATGCAGATGATTCGGCCATCCCGAGCCAAGGCGAGAGAACTCCTGGGCAGAGACGGAGTCCTCGGCTTTGCCGCGGAATGCCGGTGTGAGGGATTGGATATTGTCACCGCCAAGTCGCCAAGTCGCCAAGGCGGCGGGCTTGTTCCTGCGGTGAACGAGGGCGCCGGCGGCGCGGATTGTTCCCTTCGGGCGTCGAAGCCGGCTGTCTGCGGCGGCAGGCGGGCCGCCTTGGCCTGGGCTGCGTCGCGGCGCTTCTTCTCCGGCTCGCGATCCGGCTGGCCGGATACCCACAGCTTGTGCCGCAGCCAGAACCGGGGATCCGGAACCACCATCGGTGCCGGATAGCCGCGGCTGTTGCCGGAGGCCCGTGATCCGAACAGCCACACCCCGGCGCCCGCCCTACGGGTTCATCTTCACCTTGGGGCTTTCCGGATACTCGGTGTCGATCCATGGGCCCCAGGGGATCCAGTTGACGTTTTCGTAATGGGCCTTGGGATCATAGATCTCGACCGGCAGCTCCAGCCCCTTGGCGGTCAGCCGGCCGCAGGCGACCAGCAGGGAATAGGCGCTGATCGCCTCGTCATGCTCGGACCGGCGAAGGGCGATCTGGGTGTCCAGCACTTCCTGGCGGGCGTTCAACTCGTCGATCACCAGGCGCGAGCCGATACGCATTTCCTGCTGCACGCCTTTCAAGGCGACGTCGGCCGCCTTGGCGTTTTCCTTCAGCGAGGCGATGCGCGCCTGGATGGCCACCAGATTTTCCCAAGACCGCTTCACCTGGTCGACGATCCGATCACGCTCCTGGTCGATTTCCAGGCGGCGCTGGCCGGCCGTATGCTTGGCCGCCCGCGTCTTGGCCGAAGCGACGCCGCCGTCATAAAGCGGGACGGTGAGGTTCAGCAGCACCTGGCCGTTGGTGTCGACCGAGCGGTACTGGTCGTTGCCGGTGGCATGGGAGGCCGAAGCCTGCAGCGACAGGTCGGGCAGCAGGCCCGATTGAGCCGATTCGACGTCCGCCTCGGCCATCTTCTCGGCATAGATCGCCGCCTGCAGGTCGGGATTCTTCTCGGCCAGGACCAGGCTTTCGTCGAGGGTGGCGGGCACCGCGGCGGGCGGCGGCGGCGGCTTGGGCAGGTTGCCGGGGGCGAAGCCGACCACCCGCAGGAAGGCCGATTTCGAAGCCTCGACATTGCCGTCGTACTGTTGCTGGTCGGCGATGCCGCGGGCCAGCCGGGCCCTGGCCTGGGCCACGTCGGTCTGGGTGACGTCCTTGACGCGATAGCGTTCCTCGGTGGCCTTCAGCTCTTCTCTCAGCGAGGCCACGTATTCGTTCTGGATCGCCAGGATCTGCTGGTCGCGGTACAGGTCGTAATAGGCCTGCACGGCATCGCCCAGCACGCCCTGTTCGGTCGAAGTCAACACCTGCAACCCGTTCTGCACGGCATATTTCGAATGGTGCACATCGGCATAGGTGCGGTTGCCGTCCCAGATCTGCTGGGTGATCTGCAGCGCCCCCACCTGGGGCGAGCGGGAGTCGTTGATGTTCTGGAACCCGATCTGCTGGTACTGCTGCGGATAAATGATGTTGTCAAAGGCGCGGCCGGTCTGGGCCTGCGCCACCACCTGGGGCCGATAGCCGCCCCAGGCGCGCGACACGTCCTCGTCGGTGGCCCGCTGGCGGGCCCGGTCGGCCTGCAGCTGCGGGTTATTGCGATAGGCCGAGATCAGGGCGTCCTGAAGAGTCTGCGCCCGGGCCGTGCCGCCGCTCAGGCAAAATCCGGCCGCCGAGGCCAACAATAACGTCCGTGAGAGTCGGTTCATCTTCCTGTCATCCACGTCAGCATTGTCAAAAATCCGCGCGTCATGCTGTCCTTCGAGACGCGGCGCCGTGGGCGCCGCTCCTCAGGACGAGGAGCGACCTCGTCCCGAGCGGGCTGTCCTTCGAGACTCAAGGACGAGGAGCGACCTCATCCCGAGCGGGCTGTCCTTCGAGACGCGGCGCCGTGGGCGCCGCTCCTCAGGACGAGGAGCGACCTCATCCTGAGTAGGCCGCCCTTCATGGGCGGCCGTATCGAAGGATGGCCGTCTCACTTCTCTCTGAAAGACCGCGCCAGGCTCTCGTACAGCGGCTTCAGCACGTAATCGAGGGCCGTATGTTCGCCGCGCTGGATCATCGCTTCGGCCATCATGCCGCTGTGCAGCTTCAGGCCTTCCAGCCGGGCCAGCTGTTCCGGCGGAATGGTGACGCGGCCCTTGTAGTAGGGCATGCCGGTGCGCTGGTCGGTCAGGCGGTCGGCCGAGATGGTGTCCAGCACCCCGTCGATCACCGGGGTCAGCCGGGTGTCGACGGCGCTGATGCGGATCTGCACCTTCTGGCCCGGATGCACCGTGTCGATGTCCATCGGACTGATCTGCGCTTCCACCACCAGGTTGTCGTTGGCCGGGATGATCTCCATCATGACGGCGCCCGGATTGACCACGCCGCCCCGGGTATGCACCTGCAGATTCATCACCGTGCCGGCCACCGGCGCCACCACCTCGATGCGCTTCATCACGTCCTGGGCGGCCACCACCTTCTCGCGGCCCTCGTTGATCCTGGCCTGGGTGTCGCGCAGGTCGCGGGCGATCTCCTCCTGCCGCTGCTTCTCCAACTGGAAGATCTGCAGCTTGGCTTCGCCGATCCCCTGTTCGGCGCGGGCGATCGAGGCCTGATGGTCGCCGGCCTCGCCTTCCAGGCGGGCGGCTTCCCGCTGCAGCCCCAGCACCCGCGGCTTGGTCACATAGCCTTCGTCCAACAGGCCGATCAGCCCGTCCAGCTCTTCATGGATGGTGTGCAGCTGCACTTCCTTGGATTTCTCCAGGGCGCGCAGGCCGACGATCTGTTCCTGGTACTGCTGGACCCGCTGCTCCAGGATGGCCTTCTGCCCGTCCAGGGCGGCCTTGCGGGCGCGGAACATGTTCTCCTGGCCCTGCATCAGCGCCAGTACCCCCGGATCCTTGGCCTGGGCGGTCAGTTCCTCGGGGAACACCGGCTGGGGCTTGCCGTCGCGTTCGGCGATCAGGCGGGCCTGGATCGCCAGGTTGGAGTTCAGGTCGTCCTGCAGGATGGCCAGCTGGGCATGGGCGCGAGTGTCGTCCAGGCGCACCAGAACGTCGCCGGCCTTCACCACGCTGCCGTCGTCCACCAGGATGTCGCGGATGATGCCGCCTTCCAGATGCTGGATCAGCCGGCGGTTGCTTTCCACCATGACGACGCCGGGGGCCATCGCCGCGCTGCCGATGGGGGCGGTGGCGGCCCACAGGCCCAGGCCGAAGAAGGTCACCAGGATGATGGCGCCGCCGACCAGCAGCGGCCTCCTGGGGTTGGTCATCTCCTCGGCATAGGCGTCGGTGGCGTCGGCCAGTTCCAGGCGGGCGTCGGCGGCGGAATAGCGTTCGGCGACAAGGCGGCCGACCGGCTTCAGGGCGCGGCCGATGGTTTCCAGTTTGCTCATGGCTTACACCGCGGACAGGGCTGCTGAGGGATGGCCGGCGGGGCCGGCGAGGGGCCGCATGAACTTGGCCAGGACCTCGTCCCGGGCGCCGAAGGCCTCGATCAGCCCGCTGTTCATCACCATCACATAGTCGACGCTGGCCAGCAGGCTGGGGCGGTGGGTGATGACGATGGTGGTCCGCTTGGCCGCCTTCAGCTCGACCATGGCGCGGGCCAGCGCCGCTTCGCCTTCGCGGTCGAGGTTCGAGTTGGGTTCGTCCAGAATGATCAGCGAAGGCAGGTTGTAAAGGGCGCGGGCCAGGCCGACGCGTTGCCGCTGGCCGCCGGACAGGGTGGCGCCGCCGGCGCCCACCGCGGTGTCATAGCCGTTGGGCAGGTGCAGGATCATGTCGTGGACGCCGGCCATCTTGGCCGCGGCGATCACCGCCTCGGCGTCGACTTCGCCGAAGCGGGCGATGTTCTCGGCGATGGTGCCTTCGAACAGTTCGATGTCCTGGGGCAGATAGCCGACATGCGGGCCCAGGCGATCGCGATCCCAGCTATGGATGTCGGCGCCGTCCAGGCGGACCACGCCGGAATGGGCCGGCCACACGCCGACCATCAGGCGCGCCAGGCTCGACTTGCCGGCGGCGCTGGGGCCGATGATGCCCACCGCGTCGCCCGAGGCCACGCGGAAGCCGACGCCCTTGATCACCGGGATGTTCGAGCCCGGCGGCGCGGCGATCACCCGTTCCAGCTCGATGGCGCCCTGGGGGGCGGGCAGCGGCATGCGCTCGGCGTCGGCCGGCACCGCGGCCAGCAGGGCGTTCAGGCGGGAATAGGCCGAACGGGCGGCCAGGAACTGCTTCCAGGTGGCCACCGCCAGCTCGATAGGGGCCAGGGCCCGGCCCATCATGATGGAGCCGGCGATCATCAGGCCGGCGGTGATCTCGTTCTGGATCACCAGATAGGCGCCGAAGCCCAGCATGGCCGATTGCAGGACGATGCGGGTGAATTTGGACAGGGCGGTGATCACCCCGGCGCGGTCGCTGGCCAGGGCCTGCAGCACCAGATGCTTGCGCCGGCGGTCCTGCCAGCGGCGCAGCATGGACGGCAGCATGCCCATGGCGGTCAGCGCTTCGACGTTGCGCAAGGAATTGTCGAGGAACCGCCCGGCCAGCAGGTTGGCGGCGGTGGCCTCGGACAGGGTCTTGCGGGTGGCCATCTCGGTCATGATGGCCAGCACCAGGATGAAGGCGCCGCCCAGCACGGCGACGATGCCCAGCATGGGATGGATGAGAAACACCGCCACCAGATAGATCGGCAGCCAGGGCGCGTCGAAAAAGGCGAACAGCCCGTTGCCGGTCAGGAATTCGCGCAGCGCGTCCAGGTCGCGCATCGCCTGGCCGCCGGCGCCGGGCCGTTGCAGGGCGGCCTTGAACACCGCGTCGAACACCCGGCCACTCAGCAGCTTGTCAAGCTTGCCGCCGATGCGCACCAAAACGCGGGAGCGCAAGGTCTCCAGCGCCGCATAGACGGCGAACAGGCCGGCGGTGATGACGCTCAGCACGATCAGGGTGGTGACGTTGCGGCTGGCCAGCACCCGATCGTAGATCTGCAGCATGTAGACCGGCGAGGCCAGCATCAGGATATTGATGAAGAAGCTGAAAATGCCGGCGCCGACAAAGGCGTCCTTGCAGGTTTTCAAGACCTCTACGAGTTCCGACTTCGTGGCGACCTTCATCGGCGAGCCTACTTCTCCTCAATGTCCGAAACCGCCCGCTCCGCATGCCAGCACAATAGGCCTATCGGCGAAAGGGGTAGCGGCGCCTATATAAGGTAAGCGGTATGGCGAATGCAAATAGCGCAAACAGCGTCTTCCGCCCCGTCTTAGGGGGACGCTGCTGAATATTCAGTTACTGCGCTTCGCGTGATACCGGGGGGGTGGCCCCGCTGTACGGATTCGTGCCGCGGTCCCGGCCGGCGGCAATATCCAGGCGATTTGCCTGTCGGGGTTATCGCTCTCAAAATTTTTTTTGCTGTTCCCTCCCCCTTCCGCATGCGGGAGGGCGTTACGACACCGGGCGGCGGCGGTTCGCCAATGCGCCGCGAGCCGCGGCGAGGATGCTGTCGGCGGCCCGCGCCCACAGCTCGTCGCTGTTGTCGGCCAGCAGCGCCGCCGACATCCGGGCATAGGCCTGCTTGTCGGCCAGGGCCGCGCCGATGGCCTGGGCCAGGGCGGCGGCGCTGGTTCCCTGGGCGACGAAGCCGGCGGCGCCGAAAGCCACCTGTTCGAGCAAGCCGCCCACCGGGGTCACCACCGTCGGCACGCCCAGGTGGCGGGCGATGGGAATGACGCCCGATTGGCTGGCCTCCTGGTAGGGCAGCACCACCAGGTCGACGTCGGCGAACAGCGATGGGATCTGGCTTTCCGGAATCCAGGAGCGATCAAGGTCGACATTGGGCGGCAGGGGCGGCAGGTCGGCTCCGCCGCTGCCCGCCACCAGCAGGGTGACCGGCAGGTTCCGTCCGGCCAGCAACTGCATGGCTTCGATCAGCTGGTCGAGGCCCTTGTAGGGCAACAGCCGGCCGAAAAACAACAGCCGGTAGGGCGGCTCGCCCAGGATGCGCGGCCGGCGGTCGGCGGCGGCGCCATAGCGGAAGGGGGCGATGCTCGAAGACCACAGGCGGTCGGGCGCCGGGCAATAATTCTCCACGACCTGGCGCCGTACCGCCTCGGACAGGGTGATGATGGCGTCGGCCTGGCAGATGTCGCGCCGGATCATCATATGGCGGATGCCGTAGTTTTCCCCCGCATGCGGCGCCGCGTCGTGGACCACCAGGCAATTGGCGGCGCCGCCGGCTTTCAGCGCCGGCACCAGCGCGCAGTTCCACAAATGGGCCATGGTGCACAGGGCGGCCGGCAGCCGATGCTTCGCCACATAGGACCGCAGGGTCCGGGCGATCGACGGAACACGCGGCAGGCTGGCGACGAATCCGCCCATTCCGCTGTAGGTGTCGACGGCCAGAACCGGGGCGCCGATGGCGCAGGTCTCGGCAAACAGTTCCGACTGGCGCGACAGCGCCACATGCAGCTCGACGTCCGGGCGTCCGGCAAGTTCGCGGGCCAGCTCCATGGTGTAGCGCGGGCCGGCGCCGCGCCGGCCCAGATACCACAGGAACAGGGGAAGCCGGTCGGCCACGGCCTTGGGCTCTCAGTAGCGCAGGCTGCCGGTCGCGACCCGCTCCAAATCCTTTTCGGCCATGGCCTGAATCAACTGGATGAAGCCGACCTTGCGCTGCCAGCCAAGCTGCTTCGCCGCTTTTTCCGGGTCGCCCAACAGCAGGTCCACCTCGGCCGGCCGGAAGAAGGCCGGATCGACGGTCACCAGGCGTCGGCCGGTCTTGCGGTCGGTGCCGACCTTGTCCATTCCTTCGCCTTCCCAGGCCAGTTCGAAGCCCATCGCCTGGGCGGCATGATCGACGAATTCCTGCACGGTGTGGGTCTCGCCGGTGGCCAGCACGTAATCGTTCGGGCTGTCCTGCTGCAGCATGCGCCACATGCCCTCGACATAGTCGCCGGCAAAGCCCCAGTCGCGCTTGGCGTCCAGGTTGCCCAGCCGCAATTCGCCGGCGTCGCCATGCTTGATGCGGGCCAGCGCCAGGGTGATCTTGCGGGTGACGAATTCGGTGCCGCGCAACGGCGATTCGTGATTGAACAGGATGCCGGAACTGGCATGCATTCCATAGGATTCGCGATAGTTGACGGTGATCCAGTGGCCGTAAAGCTTGGCCACGCCATAGGGACTGCGCGGGTAGAAGGGCGTGGTCTCCTTTTGCGGGATTTCCTGAACCTTGCCGAACATTTCCGAGGTCGAGGCCTGGTAGAAGCGGATGTTCTTTCCCGCCCCGGTGGTGCGGATCGCCTCGAGGATCATGGCGACGGCGATGCCGTCCACATGACCGGTGTAGATCGGTTGCTCGAACGAAGTCCCGACGAAGCTTTGGGCGGCCAGATTAAAGATTTCGTCCGGCTTCACCCGCTCGATGACACGCAGGATGTTGGAGAATTCCAGAAGGTCGAACTCAGCGAAACGAACGTCATTGTCGACGCCCAGGTCGACCAGGCGCCAGTTGTTGATGGACGCGGTACGGCGAACCGCGCCATAGACTTCATATCCTTTGGACAACAGCAACTGGCTGAGATAAGCCCCGTCCTGCCCGGTGATCCCTGTGATCAGGGCGCGCTTGCTCATTATTCTTCTCCGCATCCGCAGCGTATCGTTAACGGATCAGATACCAACACCCCCGTTAGTTGCCAACAGAAAAGGCATGCATAGAACTGCAGACCTGCCCACACATGACGCCGGTGCTGTCGACAAGGCGGCCGGTTTTTGCTACCACGCCACCATGAAGACTTTGCACCGCTCCATCCTGCGCGAATACGACGTTCGCGGAATCGTCGGGGAAACCCTGTTTTCACATGACGCCGAGGCCTTGGGCCGGGCTTTCGCCGCGATCCTGGCAGAGGACGGCGGCCGCAGCGTGGCGGTCGGCCGCGACGGCCGGCTGTCCAGCCCGGATCTTTCGGCGGCGCTGATCGCCGGCCTTGCCGCCGGCGGCTGCGACGTGGTCGATATCGGCCGCGGGCCGACGCCGATGCTGTATTTCGCCAGCCAGCGCCTGGCCGCCGACGGCGCCATCATGGTGACCGGGTCGCACAATCCGCCCAGCCATAACGGCTTCAAGATGGTTCGGCGCAACAAGCCGTTCTTCGGCGCCGACATCCAGCGCCTGGGCGGAATGGCCTCGGCCGGCCCCGCCAGCCGCATCGGGACGGTGTCGGCGCAAGACGTCTCGGCCGAGTATGTGGACCGCCTGTTCGCCGATTTCCGGCCCGGCCGGCCGCTGACGGTGGTCTGGGATCCGGGCAACGGCGCCACCGGCGAAATCGTCCAGCGCCTCACCGCCCGCCTTCCCGGCCGCCATCTGCTGATCAACCAGGTGATCGACGGCACCTTTCCCGCCCATCATCCCGACCCGACCGAGCCCGAGACCCTGCATCAGTTGATCGACCTGGTCCGCCGGGAAGGGGCCGACCTGGGCGTCGCCTTCGACGGCGACGGCGACCGCATCGGCGTGGTCGACGGCCAGGGGCGCATCCTGTGGGGCGACCAGATCCTGGTGTTGCTGGCCGAGGAGGTGCTGAAGGAACGGCCGGGTGCCATCGTCATGGCCGACGTCAAGGCCAGCCAGACCCTGTTCGACCAGATCGCCGCGATGGGCGGCCGGCCGCTGATGTGGCGCACCGGCCATTCGCTGATCAAGTCGAAGATGGCCGAGACCGGCGCGCCGCTGGCCGGCGAGATGAGCGGCCACATCTTCTTCGCCGACCGCTATTACGGTTTCGACGACGCCATCTATGCCGCCGTCCGCCTGCTCGGCATTGTCGGCGCCTGGGACGGCGTCACCCTGGCCCAGCGCTACGATCGCCTGCCCAGGCTGTTGAACACCCCGGAACTGCGGTTCGACTGCCCGGACGACCGCAAGTTCGCCGTCATCGCCCAGGTGAAGGACCGCCTGGCGGGCAGCCCGGCCCAGGTCAACGACCTGGACGGCGTCCGCGTCACCGGGCCCGACGGCTGGTGGCTGCTGCGCGCCTCCAACACCCAGGCGGTCCTGGTCGCGCGCTGCGAAGGCCGCGACCCTGCGGCCTTGGGCCGGATGAAGGCCGACCTGGCCGGCCATCTGGCCGCCTGCGGCATCACGGTGCCAGCGGGGATGCTGTAGAAGGCGGGGTCAGGGTGTCCGCTGGGCAGGAACCGCCAAGTCGCCAAGTCGCCAAGGCGCTGAAGTGAGGACGAGCCGGCGGATCCCATCGCGGATTCGCAGGACGTTGAAGTTCATGAGAAAACCGAGGCGATAACCCGACAGCTTCAGATAGGTCAAGAGCTGGGCCTTGTGCACGGGCAACAGATTGTCGCTCGCTTTGATTTCGATGACGATGGAACGGTTGACGACCAAATCCATACGGAAGCCGGCGTCGACGCGCACGTCTCGGTAAACCACCGGAACTGCCACCTGCCGCGTAACCGAAAGGCCGCGAACGCCGAGCTCGCTGGCCAGGCATTGCTCGTAGACGGACTCGAGAAGCCCGGGACCCAGATACCGATGCACTGTGACAGCGGCATCCACGATCTGACGGGCCACGGAGTCGTGCTCCATAGTAGGCTCCACTCCCTTGGCGACTTGGCGATTTGGCGGTCCCTCAATCATTCTTCGTTCCTTTCCGATCTGGCAAAGTGTCCTTATCGGAAACGTTTGTCACATTCAGGTCAAGGGGTTCCGGCCGGCGACGGCGAAAACCGCCAAGTCGCCAAGTCGCCAAGGGGTTCGGAGCGCCGCAGGCGGGATTCCGGTCTCCCGGCGCATGTCTTGAGGGGAAGGAGAAATGCCTGCGGCGCTTAAGCCGCCTTGGCGACTTGGCGGTTCCTCGGCCATCCTTCGTTCCTTCCCGA
>JAJYTF010000024.1 GCA_021793155.1 Pseudomonadota bacterium
TCGGCGCTGTCGCTCACCGGCCGCCATTGAGGCGGCGGCCAAGGGGCGGAGGCCCCGCCCGGCGAGGGGCAAAAACCAATTGGACTTCATCATGACTGCCATTTCGCCCCTTGCTCCTAAGACCTATGCCACTCTCGAACCACTGGCCGGGGTGCGTCTGGCGGCCCATGCTTGCGGGCTGCGCTACAAGGGGCGCAACGACCTGATGGTGGTCGAGCTTTCTCCCGGCACCGCGGTGGCCGGAGTGTTCACCCGCTCGCTCACCGCCTCGGCGCCGGTGCTGTGGTGCCGCGAGGCCCTGGGCGGCGGCGGGGCACGTCTCCTGGTGGTCAATTCGGGCAACGCCAACGCCTTCACCGGTTCGGCCGGCGTCGCCTCGGTGCGGCGCACCGTCGAAGCTGCGGCGAGACAGGTTGGCTGCGATCCGCGGCAGGTGTTCGTCGCCTCGACCGGGACCATCGGCGTGCCGTTGGACGACGGCAAGATCACCGGTTCGCTGTCGGCCGCTCTGGCCAAGCTTTCGGACGATGCCTGGGCCGATGCGGCGCGGGCCATCATGACCACCGACACCTATCCCAAGACGGCGACGCGCACCGCGCGCATCGGCGGCACCGAAGTCCGGATCAACGGCTTCTGCAAAGGCGCCGGGATGATTGCTCCCGACATGGCCACCATGCTGGCCTATGTCTTCACTGATGCCGCCCTGCCGGCTGCGGTGCTGCAGGATCTGCTGGCCAAGGGGGCCGACAAGTCGTTCAACTCGATCACCGTCGACAGTGATACCTCGACCAGCGACACGCTGATGCTGTTCGCCACGGGGCGGGCGGGCAATCCGGCGGTGGCCAAGCCTTCGGACCCGCTGCTCGGCGACTTCCGCCGCAAGCTCGACGCCTTGCTGCTCGACCTCGCCCTGCAGGTGGTGAAGGACGGCGAAGGCGCCAGCAAGTTCGTGCAGATTTCCGTCGCCGGCGCGGCCAGCCGCCGTGCCGCCAAGCGCATCGCGCTGGCCATCGCCAATTCGCCGTTGGTCAAGACCGCGGTCGCCGGCGAGGATGCCAACTGGGGCCGCATCGTCATGGCGGTGGGCAAGGCCGGCGAGAAGGCGGACCGCGACCGTTTGTCCATCCGCATCGGCGGCGTCGAGGTTGCCCGTGACGGCCAGGTGGTACCGGGCTATGACGAGACACCGGTCACCGCCCATATGAAGGGTACCGACATCCGGTTCGAGGTGGATGTTGGCGTCGGCCGCGGCCGTGCCACCGTGTGGACCTGCGACCTCACCCACGCCTATATCGACATCAATGGATCCTATCGAACCTGACGGCTGCCTTGCCGCCGAGCGAGGCTGGCGCGGCGGGCCCATCGACACGGCCAATCTGCGGCTGCGCCGGCTGATGCCGGCTGATGCCGACGAGGTCGCTCGCCTGCTCGACGATTGGGAGGTGGCGCGGCACACCACTAATCTGCCGTTCCCCTATAGCCATCAGGATGCCGAACGCTTCATCGGCAAGGTGGCCAGCGAAATGGCGGCCGGCCGTTCGGTGGTTTTCGCGGTCGAGGAGCGGCTGACCCGCCGCCTGGTCGGCTGCGTCGGTGCGACCATCACCGATGGCAGCGCCGAGATCGGCTATTGGTTCGGCCAGGAACATTGGGGGCGGGGCTATGCCACCGAATCATTGCGCCGGGCGTTGCGTGTTCTGTTCGTCAATTTCGGCCTTGACCTCGTCTGGGCGTCCGTAGCGCCGGAGAACCTCGCCTCGCGCCGCGTCCTGGACAAGGCGGGGTTCGTCTTCGATCGGCGGCAGCCGGCGGAGATGCCGGCCCGCGGCACCACCGCCGACCTCGATTTCCTGGCGTTGCCGCGCCAGGCCTGGCAGGCCGCCATGGCGGCGCGGCCGATGCTGCTGGTGGCGGCGGCCGCCCTGATCGACGTCGATGGGCGCGTGCTGCTGGCCCAGCGCCCCGCCGGCAAATCGATGGCCGGGCAGTGGGAGTTTCCCGGCGGCAAGCTGAAACCGGGGGAAACCCCCGAGGCCGCGCTGATGCGGGAACTGAACGAGGAATTGGGTATCGACGTCGGCCAATCCTGTCTGGCGCCGCTGGCTTTCGCGTCCCACGACTATGACCAGTTCCACCTGTTGATGCCGCTGTTCGCCTGCCGTCGCTGGCACGGCATGGTGATGGCGCGCGAAGGCCAAAAGCTGGCCTGGGTGGGGTCGCGCCGGCTGGCCGACTATGTCATGCCGCCGGCCGATCTGCCACTGGTGACCTTGCTCCGCGACTGGTTGTAGGAACAACCGTCTGTTATTACTGTGCGCTGACTACAGACGCTACTTGTGACGGGAGCATCGGAGACATGGTGAACGAAGTCAGCGCCGCTCTCATCGTCATCGGCAACGAGGTTCTGTCGGGGCGGACCCAGGACGCCAATCTGCAATACATCGCCCTGGGGCTGAACGAGGTCGGTGTTCGGCTTAAGGAAGTCCGGGTGGTGACCGACGAGGAAGATGCCATCGTCGCGGCGGTGAACGCGCTGCGCGCCACCTACAACTACGTCTTCACCACC
Organism: Pseudomonadota bacterium; assembly: GCA_021793155.1. GTDB lineage: Bacteria > Pseudomonadota > Alphaproteobacteria > Rhodospirillales > Magnetospirillaceae > DUZF01. The sequence continues at coordinate 2,567 of JAJYTF010000024.1, forward strand.
GGGGGCATCGGCCCCACTCATGACGATATCACGGCCGAGTCGGTGGCCAAGGCGTTCGGCGTGCCGCTGCGCCGCGACCCCAGGGCGGTGGAACGGCTGTTACGCCAAATCAAGCCGGAAAACCTCAACGAGGCGCGGTTGCGCATGGCCAATATCCCCGATGGTGCCGACCTGATCGACAATCCGGTCAGCCATGCGCCGGGCTTTCACATCGGCAACGTCTATGTGATGGCCGGCATTCCGCGAATCATGCAGGCCATGTTCGAGGGCGTGCGGCATAGCCTGATCGGCGGGTCTCGTCTTCTGTCCAAGAGCGTCACCATCTATATCGGGGAAGGGACTATCGCCACCGGTCTTGCCGAGATCCAGCACCGACGGCCCGATGTGGAAATAGGCAGTTACCCGTTCAACCGTGGGGGGATATTTGGTACGGTGATCGTCGTCCGCGGGACCGATGCGGCGACGGTCGAGGCCGCCATCGCCGAGGTGGCCGAAATGGCCGAAGGGCACGGGGCGACTGTCGAGGTGGAGGCGCCGCCACCCCGGTGATGCGGCACGTGGACGGGAAGGAGGGCAGTCAATGACGTTGCAGCGCCATGAACGGGACGTACTGGGGTTCCTGGCCCGCCACCTGATCGTCGGAGTGGTCGGCGGCCTGCTGTTCGGCGGACTGATGATCTACTTCGATATCGCCCACCTGCGCACCCTGGCAACCGAATCCAACGACGGCATCCTGACGCTGGCGCTGTTCTTCTTCGGCCTGATCGTCACCTTCGGCAGCCTGGGCATGGGCGTCGGCATCATGAGCCAAGCCCAGGACGAGAACTGAGTCGCCTATTCCCGCCACTTGCAGGAGCCGGCGGGGCGGGCTAACGTCGCGCCCGCGACATCGCTCCGCCACCATCGCCCGCTTGATGGAATTGGTAGACATAACGGACTTAAAATCCGTAGGCTTCGGCCGTGCCGGTTCGAGTCCGGCAGCGGGCACCATAAGAAAAACAATGCGTTATGACGATGTGCCTGTCGTCAGTTTGGCTGGCGACGGGCTGACGTGTCTTTTTATCCCACATTTATCCCACATTTCTGGACGACGATGGTGGTGGTGGCCCCTTCATTGGGGACGCGCGAAAGGCAATGCCCGGTAATTCCCAAGAGTTCCCGACAAATAATTGCTTCTCTTTCAAGGTAATTGTATGGCCTGAAAGGGCCCGTCAATCCTTTTGCTCTCAAGAATAGATCGTCGATATTCTCGGTGTCTGTAAACGTGAGGCACGCACAGACACAGTGAGGAACCGAAAATGTCGCCATCTGAGCAAGTGGATGACGTGATTGAAAGAATGCGCAAGGAATGTCCACCGATTTTTACTGGACCGTCACTGACGGAGCGGAGCGGCGGGGTGTTCAACTGGGGAACCATCCAGAACAGGCGCTCGGCCGGTAAGACGGATCCCACGAAGAAGATCCCTGACGAGTGCTTCCGATACATGGGGAAGCGGGTGCTGGTGGTGCGTGACCCCTTCCTCGACTGGGCGGCAACCACGTTATCCGTGTCACCGATTTCGACTTCGGGCAGCCCGCCCCGCCCGGCGCGCAAGATGGCCGCTGCCTGAGCCGCTTTCGGAAACGATTGCGGCGGCACCAGTGGGAGAGCCGGTAGCCGCCGCCGTTAGAGGATCATCTGCACAATGACCAGCTATAGATTCACGACGCCCGCCGGCGGCGTCATCCGTCGCGCCCCCCATTATCGCCGGATCGTGACTCCGCAGGTGTGGCACTCCGCAATGGCGGCCCTGATTGGCGTCTGGGAAGCAGCCAATAAGCGGTGGGGTTGGCCGGCCATGTCGCCTCACGCTCGCTTCCAACTTGAGCTCTACGCCGCGCATATCCTCGCCATCATCGAGGCGGAACCCGCTCGTGCATGGCGTCTGCTCGTCGAGCAAAGTACAGACCTCGAAATTGCATTCGTCAGCTTGTTCGACCCTCGCCGGTTCCACCATCTCCCCCGAAATCGTCGCCGCTGGTAGGTGTCGTCGTGGACATTGGCGAACTCGCCGCCATCCTTCGCCAGCGACCGGCGGAGGTTGCAGAGGCACTGCTTGGCAAGCCGACAGTCCGCACCCGGCGAGAATGGCGCTGGGGGAGGAAGGGCTCGCTCAGCGTCGTCGTCGGCGGTCCGAAGGCGGGTAGTTGGTTCTCGCACGAGGACGGTATCGGCGGCGATATGCTGGCGCTGGTTGAGCGCGAACTGGGCCGTGACCGCGGCCTCGAGTGGGCGCGGCGGCGCTTCGTTGGCGCCGATCCGTCGCCCGTCCCGATCCAGCGTAGGGACAAGCCAGAGCTAGAGGTCGACGCTGAGGCCATCAAGCGGCAGGGACGCGCGAGCGACCTTGCCGCGAAGTCGGTGCCAATCTCTGGAACCCCAGGCGAGTTTTATTTGCGTAACCGCGGCATCAATCCCGGCACTTGGCCGGATTGCATTCGCTGGCGCCATCGCACATGGGGAGGTATTGGGCCTGACGGCCAGCACATCGCAGGCGGCGCAGTGGTGGTGGTCGCCACCGATTCCGCCAGCAAGGTCAAGGCGACGCAATCCATCCACGTCACTGCTGAGGGACAGAAGGCGCCGGCAGATCTTTGCCACGGTGTAGTCAAGCGCACTGCGGGCACTCTGTCCGGTGCCGCAGTTCGCCTGCCAGGCGCCACGCCCATCATTTTGGCCGAGGGGCCAGAAACTGCTCTGTCCATCTGGTACGCCACCGGCCGCGAAACATGGGCTGTGCTGGGTGTGTCGAATTTCGCGAGCGCCGATATCCCGTCTGGTGACACGGTAGTGATTGCGAAGGATGCCGATCAGCCCGGAGCAGCGAGTCACCATGCCATCGATCGCGCGGCCGAAGCGCTGGGCGGTCGCGGCGTAAAGGTGCTGGTCGCGAAGCCGGTTTTAGCGGGGTTCGACAAAGCGGATTTCAACGACGTGCTGTTGGCCGAGGGTCAGGCCGCCGTAGTCGCGATGATCGAGGCTGCCCTACCGTGGGAAGCTCCAGCCGGCGACGCATGTCTTCCTTACTTTGATGGCGCCCGGCTGCTGGCGGATGAGGCTGCGGCTTTGCTGCTCTCGACCTTCACGGATTTCCTTCAGCGTGCGGATCGGGCCTTGAGAATGCGGGAGGAAATCAACGCTGCAGTCCTTGCGGCAGAGGAAGACTCCGATCGGATGGCCGACATGGTGATCGCTGCCGGCGGACACGGGGCTAATCCGAGGGCGAGGTATCGGGAGATCTGTGCCGCTGCAAAGCTCCGCGCGAAGGCGGACCCGACAAAGGATGAGCTTGAGGGCGTCGACGATCGCGTGCGCCGCGTCTTGGGCCGCCGGTCAGCCCGCGAGGCTGAAGGCGAGGTGCGCCGCCGATGGGCGACCAGCAACGAAGGCTATCCCTTCCCACCGCGCCTGGAAGTAAAGGCAACGGCGGGCTTAGGGAAGACTTCGAACCTGGGAGTCCTGCTCAACTCCGACACCAAATGGCTGGAGGGGCGTAGAACGCACCTGTTCGCCGATCGCCACGCCCTGATCGACAAGCTCTGCGAAGCGTATCCTACCGCTAGGGTTATCAAGGGCCGCGCTCAGCATAACGCCGACGGCAGCCGCATGTGCAAGCGCTGGCGGGCGGCCGACGCAATCCGGCATGGCTTTCTGCGGGTGCTGGGCAACCTTTGCGATAACGGGTATACCCGCTGCCCCCATTATGCCGAATGTCCGTGGATCGCTCAGTGGCAGGATCACCGGCCGGGCATCGTCATCATGCCGTCCTCGTATCTGGCAATCCACAAACCATGCGGCTTCCCGCCCCCGGACCTGGCTGTAGTGGATGAGTCGGCGATCGGCGCGCTGGTATTGGAGCCGTTTTCCGTCTCCCCGGCGAATATTCGGCAATCACGCCTCATTGGCGGCTTGGGCGCCAGCGTGCAGCACCGCAAGACCGGATTGGCCGTCCTTGAAGCCTTGGAGCAGCCTGGCAGCGAGCTTCGGGCGTTGCGCGAGAGGGGGATTACAGCCGACGCCGTGAGAGGTGCAGCGAAGTGGCTGACCGAGGCGGCCGGCGGTGGCCCAGCAATTTCACCGACCATGGCCGACGCCGAAATCATCCGGCGCATGGACAACTGGCGCGCGGCCGAACTGCACAAAATCGCCGTGATGTTCGAGGCTCTGGCAGACGAGATTGGTCTGCAACGCGAAGGGGCCCACGGTGTCGCCATGCGGCCAACGAAAGTCTACGTGGGGAAAGCCGGGGCGACTGCGGAAATTCAGGATCGGATTCATGTGTTCCGCGCGGCTACGGCGGTTTTGCCGGCCGAGGGCGCTCTCCTGTTGCTGGATGCCGATGCCAATAAGCTAGTGAATGAGCGGCTTTTCGGGGGGATGCTCGAGTCAGTCGAGATTCGTGCCCGCCGTAATTCGGAGGTGATACAGGTCATGTCGACCAAACTGACCGAAACCGAGCTGACCGCGCAAAGTGAGACGGGGGAGCGGAAGCGCCGGCAACTTCGCGATCTGTTCGCGCGCGAGGCCAGGGGCGGGAAGAAGGTGCTCGTCGTTACCTATCTTGACCTGAGGTGCGAGCTGACCGGCGAAAATCGCGGCGACAAACTTCCGGTCTCGTGCCGTTACGGCGACGTGGATATCGCCCATTTCGGCAATGTGCGCGGCTATGACGACTTCAAGTCATACGACACCGTCATCGTGGTTGGGCGCTTCCAGGCGCCGCCGCAAGCTTATGAGGATATCGCCAGGGCCATCTATGCTGCCGATCCAGAACCGCTGAAATTTCTCGGTGGCGATGCCGGTAGCGGCGGGTGGAAGAAAGAGCGCCGCGGCTATGCGGTGAAATCTGGCGCCGCTTCAGTCGACGTCGACGTCCATCCGGATCCGCGCGTCCAGGCGCTAGTTGAGATCGGCCGGGAGGCTGAGACGGCGCAAGCTATAGACCGTTTGCGGCTCGTCTTTCGGGACTTCCCCGGTCGGGTTCTCCTGCTTTCGAGTTTGGTTGTCGACGTAGAGGTGGACAAGCTGGCCACATGGGCCGAGATCGCGGCCGGTGATGATCCGATCGAGGTTGCCCTCGATAGGCAGGACGGCATCTTGCCGCTATCGGCCGCCTGGCTGCACGGGACCATGCCGGACATCTTCACCTCAGAACGATCGGCCGAGCGCGCTGCCGCCGAAGTGATAAACCGCCAAAAGCGCAATAAAGAATCCTATATTGCGGATCTGGCGGTTTATCGACTCCAAGGGCAGCGCAAGCCGTCCAAAGCGCTTGTCACCGGGGACATGCGAGAAATCGCCGGTCGGTTGGCCGCGAAACGGAAATCCTGGATCGCTTCCATGGAGGTCGGCGACGAATTTTTCGCGTGGGACATCTCTCCGTACCCGGCGCGCCTGGGCCCAATGACGGCAGAAGAGTCGCAACGTTTCGGTGAGGCCTGGCAGAACGGCACTATGTTGGAGTTCTCGCGCTGGTTCCGGTCGCCGCGACCGGCCAATGTTGTGATCGATCGGGAGGGCCGGCGGTGGTTCGGTCGTCCTGGGAGGGCGTCGGAATTCGCCCCTGAGACAATGCGGGTCGCTGACGCCGATCCAGGTGTGGACATCTCGGCCTGGCCGTGGCCGAAGGCGTCGGCCACGGTGGCAACGCCGGTGGTGGAGTTCGTGATCGGTGAGCGGCCGGTGGCGTGATCGCCGGCGTGACGGTCTCCTATCGGTTGAACTTGGTCATTTCCGATAGGAGCGCGAAAGTGGCAGATTCTGACACCAAAGCCGAAGTTCTGGCCGCCATTGAGGCGCATCTGGCGGCGGAGGGGCCTCAGAACTGGGGCGTGGTGCGCGGTCGATACCCGCAGATTCCTGAACCGACTTGGTGGCGATGGGTCCGCTCAGTCAAAGAGGCGATCTCTACCAAGGCCGCTCTCGATGAGGTGCGAAAGCGCTATCAGGAAGAGCTCGATGCCACATCCCAGGATGATAGTTTGGCCGCTATCAAAGAAAACCTACCGGCCGCTCCGTCGCCGGATTTCCTGGCGAAGAATGGCAAGAAGGGCATCGAACGTCTGAACCTGCTGGCCGTGATCGAAGGGCTGCTCGAGGACGCCAATAAAATGCGGGCGTACTCCGTCAAGGAGAACGACGACATCAAGAACCCGGTCTGGTTCGACCGATCGATGGAGCGCCGCGAGCGTTTCGTCAACACCGCCATCAACGCGATGCGGGAGGTCTGGGAACTCCGGCGCATCGAGCAGATGTTCGACATCCTGGTCGAGGAAGTGGCCGCCGAATCCAAGGAGGCCGCATTCCGAATCATGAAGCGTTTCCAGGCAGCAAATGAGCAATACGGCTTTGCCTTCAACGCGGGGACGGTGTGATGCGCGACCGCCTGATCCTCGACGCCGCTGTCCACGGCGTTCCCACGCGCACCTATTACCAACTTCGCGACGAAATCGCGGCCGAGATCAGGGCCGGCCGGCTGCGGCGGGACCAGCGGGCCATTGCCGCTTGGGTCGGCCGTCGCCTCGACCGGTTGCGCCTGCCGGCTGATCTTGGTGTCGACCATGCCGCCGCCGTGGTTGCCGAACACTTCCTGGGTGACGTCGACCGGCACATGGAACTGCGGCGGGCGGAGAGGTGAAGCAAAAGGCCGAGCCCTTGCTGGACTCGGCCCTGAACTCGCTGCCACGCGTTCTCAGCTCGACACCCGCTGACGGGCCGCTGAGGGAGGTGCCGGCTTCAGACGGTATCCCCGTCAACTGGCTGACGTGTCACCACGCCCGTCATGGCCGGGAGGCTTTCGCCTCAGGCAGGCTCCCAGAGAGCAGCTTCATGATAGCCCGGCCAGCGGCAAGCGTGAATACGTGAATCGCCCCGGCACCTTTCGATGTCGGGGCGATCTGGGGGAACCTCGGCTTACGGGGGCATCCGCTCCCACCATGGAAGACCCATGGCCCGGTGCCAGCGCTTCGGCGTTCCCCTTCGCGGCAGCCGCATTATGTCGCGGCGGCTGGATTAGTGGAAGGCAGCAAAAAGCGAAACCCCGCACGTTGGCGGGGTTTCTGACCTGGGTTCTACACGGTTTGCTGGGGCATCCGCTCCCACCGCAATCTTCTTGCGGCCCGCTGCCGTCGCCGCCACAAAGGCGGATCGTCCAGTTGAGGCAGGATCAATATAGTCCGCTTTGTCGCTTGGTGGAAACCCTTCGAAATCAACGAAGCCCCTCTGACCAAGGCCGTCGGGGTTTCGGAATCCGCACTGACCGAGTATTCAGCCATTGGCCGGGCGCCTTGCAGCTACCCCTCGGCACCTGACAGGCCCGGTGAGCGCGTGCTGCGGGCTGGGCTGCCCTATTATGGCGACCACTCACAGGACCATCAAGGTTCAAGAAGCTACACGCTGTTTCAGCATGTTGGCCACCGACTGGGGGCCGAATGGTGCGCCGTCGGGTTTGGTGTAGCCGATCGCCGCCAGCTCCTCGGCGATCTGGCGAAGCGAACGCACCTTGCCGTTTTTGGGGTTCTTTCTGGCCAGTCTGTGGGCGGCACGGACCATGTCGGGGGCGGTTTCACCGTGGCTCTTGCGCCCTTCGCATTTGCCGGCCGCTGCCTTCTTGCGGCTCCGCGCGCCGCGGAGCTTTGCGACGGTCATGGCCTTGTCGAATTGCGCAACCGCCCCCAAAACTTGGCGAATCAGAACGGCGGTCGGCGTGTCGTCGGTGAAGTGATCTGGCGCGGATACCGGAATCAGTACGATGCCCATTCGCTTCAGCATATCGTGGCCGGTGAGTTGCACCATCAGGTCGCGGGCGAAGCGGTCCGGGCTTTCGACGAGAATGGTGCGCACACCGTTTCCGGCGATCCGGGCCAGCATGTCGGCGAAGCCGGGGCGCGTGTCGATGGGGTCGGCGCCAGAGACCGCGGCATCGTAGAATTCCCCAACGATCTCTATGCCAGCCTTCAGGGCGTAAGCCTTGACCGCTTCAGCCTGCCTACGGGCGCTGTCCTTGCCGTCGCCGACATTGGCAGCGCTGCTGGTCCGATAATAAGCCAACGCTTTCACGGTCATGACGCTTTTCCCTGCAAGAAAACTGTGTAGTCATAAGCCTTGTGTATCCTGGCATTGAGCCGTTTATTCGTCAAGATATCTTGAGAAAAATTGACAATGCGGTCCCACGTCCGCGGCCGATGGCGCGCGCCCTTCGGGCTGTCGTGACGGAAACCTTCAAAAGGCCTCAAAAGCCTTCAGGAGGCCTCAACAGCTCACGAAAGCCTCAAAAGATGTCCGCATTCCAAGAACTTCTCGATGAAATCGAACGCGAGGCCAGGCGCCCTCTGACTCCTGCCGAGCGCCAGCGAGCTCATGTTGCCAAAATGGCCGCTCTGTCCGCCCGCAATCGCCGCGGTGCCGTGCGGATGAAGCGAACGATGGCGACCCTGGCAAAATCCCTGAGCGGCATGCAAACCCTCATGCTCGGCATGCAGCGAGCTGCTGCCGAAGATCTCCGGAAATCGCTGCGCGATAGTTTCGCCGAGCTCAACACCCGGACGAATGACGCGATCAAGGCCGGCGCAATCTCCGCCATCGAGGCCGCAACCATCGAAGCGCGCCTCAACCGTATCGCGGTGAGGCTGGGATGACGCCAGACATTCCCGCTCTGCGCGACGAATTGGCCACGCTGCGCGCTAGCCTGCCTGGGCTGGCGTTGGCGGGCGGCGACACCTCTGCCGCCAGGCTAGAAATTGCCCGCCTGGAAGATGCGATCGCCGCGGCCGAAGAGCGCACCGAAGCGAAAGCTGAGGCCGCACAGCAACATCGCGCCGATGCGATCAAGCGAACGGCCTCGGACATTGCCTCCCGCGTCACCGCCATCATCGGCAAACAGCTTGCGGCGCTGGAACCTCCCGCCGCCCCGAAGGGAATCTGACCCATGACCAGCATCGTGATTCAAAATGCCGCCCAGGCCGTTGCAGAGGCCCGCCAGGCCGCGGAAGAGGCCGCTGCTTTCCTGGCCAAGGCCAACGACGAAACGGACAAGGTCGCCCGCCGCATCGCCGCCCTGAACGTGAAACGAGCGACGATAATCTCGGCGCGCCAGGCGGCCAAGGATGATCCGGAGCACGGTGCCAAGCTGGCGACGATCCAGGCGGACACCGAGATTCTGACCGAACTGTTGGAACGCTGCACAGCCGACGCGGTGCCGTTGCGGACGGCCGATGCCGAAGCTCGGCGCCTACGGGCATTTGCCGAACAGCAGTTGCAGAAGGCCGTTGATGAAGAACTGCTCGGGCGGCTGCTCGAGCACGCGGCGAAGCTTGACGGCTTGCTCCTGGAGACTGCCAGTCAGATCGCCGCCGTCGGCCAGCGCCTTGGGGTTCGCCCCAATTGCTGGGCTCCATCGCGCGCTCTTCATGAAGTGCTGCATCGCCTTCACCTGCAGAGGCTGTCATGACGGTGGCCGCGAAGAAGGGAAATGGACAGCGGGGCCCGTCCCCGCTGTCCGACCGTACACAGCAGCGCGTCCTCTCCGACCTTCTCCGGCGGGCCGACGCTGGCGATACCGCTGCGGCGGAAAGCCTGCTCCGCCTCGGCATGATTGGCGGCAAGGCGTCGGCATCTGGACCGGCTGACAGACGCCCGGAGGCCTGACCGTGAGCAAAATGCCCATCTATCACCCTCAAATTTCGGTCCTGTTGAAGAAGAACATCGGCCGCTCGAATCTGGCCAACGGGCTGCCGGCATCACAGCGCTTCACCGGAACTCAGCGTGTCATCGATCTGACACCGTTCATCGGGGAGAACGGTCGCGTTGTGGTGCGGAAATCCGTCCGCGCGCCAGCCGGCATGTTCTCCGTCACCCTGGCCGACAAGATGCCTTCGTTTGAGGCGGAATCGCTCTACGCCCTGATCGAGCCGATGGATGTAATTGAGATCCGGATGGCTCTGGACACATCGGTCTACGCTCGCGCTGGCTACGAGAAATCCATGCCATTGATGATGCGTGGATTTGTTACCGAGATTGGACGTGAAGAAGCAATGGTCGGTGGCCATGATGCGCGGCCAAGCCGCTCGATCGTCATTAGCGGCCAAGATTACGGCAAAATTCTCACCATGATGCAGATCGCCTATTTGCCGAATATGGTGACGGGGCAGAATCTGACCACGGCCTTCAAGTTCTTCCTGAACTATACGGGCGACATGCCGATTTTCCAGGACGCGTCCAGTTTCGTCGAAGGGATCGTTTCTTCTGTCATCAACCCCTTCATTGGTGAAATGTGGAGCGCGGCGGCATCGCAACCTGTCTCCGGCGGCAGCTCGCCCGTTCTCGGTTTCCAAGTCGACGCGACCGTTCAAAATGGCATTGTGTCGGCCGTCGGCACCAACGCCTGGCCGGGCGGGACAGTTTACACCCTCCTGAGCTATTTCGGCGACGTAGGGCCATGGAATGAGCTCTTCGTCGAGGATCGGGAAGACGCGCCCTACATCGTCTACCGGCCCAACCCCTTCAAGGATGCCTCGGGTAACTTCATTCAGCCGATGGCGACTCCGCCGGCGGTGAACAGAATCACCAATGACGACATCATCTCTGTATCGGTGGACCGCAGCGACTCCAACGTGGCCAACTATTATTGGGTAGATAATCCCCGTTTCGCACTGAATGACGGTGCTACCCTTCAAATGGGCATCGCGTACCAGCAGATCCCTGGGGAGTTTTATCTCGACAACTATGAGAACTGCTCACCGAAATACTATGGATTCCGCCAGATGCTGGTGCAAAGCCAGCAGGGGCCGCGAATCGACGGCCTGAAAGAGGCTGCGTACAATAAGGGCAAATCTGACTATTTTAATTTTCTGGCCAAGAAGCGCCAGGTTCTGATGGACAGCAACAAGGACAATGTTGTCTGGGAGTCGGGGCGCCTCGTTCTCAAGGGGAACGAAGCAATTAGAGCCGGTTCCTTTCTCCAGGTTCAGCGGGGCACGCTTGCCGGCGAATGCTATACGGTCGAAGTGACCAATGATTTCCGGCCTTTCCACTCCTACACCACTTCCGTCACCTATGAGCGCGGGAGCGGATTCATCGCACGCAGCCAGATGGGCAGCCGCGCCGCCTCGCCTTACCTGGCGGAACTCAACCTTGGAGGTGTCTATGACTGACCTGCGCGCAGCGGTGGCGTTGGTCAGCTAATTGATCCGGGGGCCCACCCGGAGGTCCGCCGGCTGGTGAGCGTGGGGCTCTTCGCGCTTGCCGGTCGGCGGCCACGCTTTCGGTCCATGGGAGATGCGTTGAGGCCCGCGCGCTCGTCGGCCGGTGATCGCGGGTTACTTCTGCCGCTTATCGGCCGGTGGGCAACTTGCCGGCTCGGCACTTCGCGTCGGCCTGCTCGAGTTCCTGTCGCAGATCGTCCGGTGGGTTGACCATGGCCGGATTGACCCATCCCGGCGGCCGATACGGAGTGTCATACGCGTCGTAGATGCTTGGATCGTCCTGAGGTGAGGGCATGCGGGCTTTCAGCTCGATCGCCTGCCCCTCGGGAGAAGCGCCGGCCGCGGCCATTTCGTCGAGGAAGGCGGCCGGCATCTCCTCCTCGGTCGCCCCGTCGTCGACCACCCGGTAGATTGCCTGGCCATCATCGCGCACCCAGAAGTGCACGGCATTGCCGGCGAACATCTTGATGTAGCCGCCCGCCCAGAAGTCTTGGGGCGCCTTCGCCTTCCCGGTCGATATCAGGCCGCGGGCAATGGCCTGAGCCTGGGGGCGGTCGTTTGATCGATCGCTCATGGTCTTTCTCCTAAACGCCAGGCGCCGTTTTCCGCGGGGCGCGGGCCGGTGGTGGCGTCGGTCGGTGTTTGGGAATTGCTGCGGTGAATAGCGCCGTCCTCGACGGCACACCGCGACACTATTGATGCTACCAGCGGTCGAGGATCTGCACAATGGAAGTGTCGGGAAATTCCCCCTTTCTGCGCTATACGGGGGAATTAGCAAATAAATTCAGATGGTTAACAATTTGACCGTTCGCGGGCTATTCGCTTCAATGCCGCCGTTTACCAAGCTGCGGAGGGCTCAAATGGGTGAAGCGTTTGCGAGGGGTGAGGTCTTCCTGTCGCCGGCCGAGGTGAGCGCGAGGTACGGCGGTCGGATTGCGATCAAGACCCTAGCGAATTGGCGATCAGCTCGGGATGGCAAGGGGCCGCGTTACATTCGGGTTGGTGGCCGGATTCTTTATCCATTGTCCTGGCTTGTCGATTGGGAGCGCAGCCGCACTGCCACTTCCACCGCCGATTATGGCAAGCCCAGGCCGTTCAAGCGGTTGGTGCTGAAGAAGCGACAAGGAGTCAGGCGGCAAAAGTGCAATTTGACGCTCAGCCCTGCACCTTGGCCGGTCAGAATACGGCGGAAAATGGGGGTGCCGTAAATGTAGGTAGTCGTGGAAATGTCGACCGACAATATTCCCCCATAATAGGCAAAAGGGGGGAATTAACAGTGACTAGGGGTATTCGCGCGAAATCTGAAGATTGCCTTCGCTTGATACTTGCAGCGGGAATTTCCGGGATGTATGGTACTTGAGAAAGCGGCCGAACGGGGAAGGTGGAAGCTCCCCGCGCCCGGCCTAACCAACCCGACCTGCGAAGGAGGATCGGCAATGGCTACGGCCATCCTACATCACGAGGGCTCATCTGTCAGGCGAGCCCAAATCCCATCAGACCCTGTCACCGCCGCTGGCCAGCGTATCGCCTGGGCATATGGCCGCATCGAGCAAGCCGAGGCTGACGACCGGCCGGCCGAGGTGCGTCGCCTCGAGCGCACGATCAACGTGGCCGAGCAGGTGATTGCCGAAACGACATCCTCGTCGCTGGCTGGAGCTCTTGTGCATGTCATGTACGCCTCGGCCGAGGTTGAGCGCTTGGCGGCCCATGCCTTCGGCGACAAGGCTCGGCCGATTGAGGCGGCAATCAAGGAGGCGCTGGCCTCAGCCATCACCGTGATGGCGCGTACCGCCGGCATCAAAGCCGCGGCCGTGGGCGGCGACTATTTCTTGGCGGCCGGCGGTGCTGGCGAATTGGGGGAGTGAAGATGATGGGAGTATTGGAGCGAGCCGACAAAATGCGCCCGGCGCCGCTTGGGATCGGCCGGCCGCAGATGACCGACCAGCAGCGCGCTGCCCTGTTGGTCGAGATGAAGTCGGCCGTCATCGACATGGCGACGCTGGTGCTGGCCATGTCGGGCGACGTTCCCCCGCGCCTACGGCATTACGTCAAGGGGCTGGAGGTGTCGATTCGGGTGCTGTCGGAAGAGCTGTAGAACGGCGGGCAGCAGTGTGAAGCCTTTCCCTTACCGGCCGGGCTTCACGCCGACTCCCAGGTGCGCGGCGGTAGGGTCACAAACGCCGCAAACCAGCGTTGCCACCAACGAAGCGGCTGCTTGTGGGACGGGTCGGCTTTCTGTGCTGTAACCTCTTCGTTGTGGCAGACGATCATCAGCGCATTCCGTGTGGCTGGTTCTCCCGCTTCGATGAGCGTGAGGTCGGCCTCGATTTCGCGAATGGTCTCGTCCGATGGATTCTCTCCAGCCCGTACAAGGCGCTCCTGCAGACGGGTGTATTGCCGGTAAAAGTCGGTGTGTGACCGAGCTTTGTCCGGCCAGCGAAACGCCAGGCTGACGGTGGCGGCAACCATCACGGTGAGGCTCGCATAGAGAGCCAGTCCGGTTTGTTTGCCGAGGGCATCCGCGAACGCGGCGCTGCCCCCGACAAGGCTCAGGACCGTCGCGAAATTTTCGAGGCCGCCATAATGGCTGGCAAGGCGACTGTTGTAGCGTCGGGAGATACCGATGCGAAACCGAATCTCCCAGGCCTTGTCGCCGATCGCTACTTCTTCGTCGGTTGGGGCGGCGGGGCCGGCGTCGGAAGCGGCGATGTCGTCGTCCCAGGGTTCGGAGCCGGACGCGGCGGCGGAGCCACCGGTGATATCGTCCTTTGGATGCCCTTCGGGCTCGGCGGCGTTGCGAGGGGGGACATCGAATCTTGTGCGATCCATGAGCCCTTCTTCTCCGGCATTCGTATTGTCTCCTGTTAGGCGATCGTCAGGGGACAGGCGGAACGGCCCGTTGCGAGCACCCCGTAACTGCCAACCATCGGGCGAACAATATAACCCGATTCGGCTGTGTGGTCACTGCCCTGCGGCGCCCGTGGCGGATGGATGCCGCAGCCATCGTGAACAGACCATTGATCCCAGACGAAACAGGCCAGCGTATTGCCGGCCAAACTCTCGATCTGGAGGCAACAATGACGGTTCTTTGCAAGATGGTTTGCAACGGGGTGAGTTTGAGTAGGGCTGCCGGGGGGAGAGTCGCCTATTTCGACGCCATCGCCGGAGCCAGCGAGAACGCGATCTTCGGCACCGGCGCGCCCGACTGTCGCCTATCCATCGCCATCCCCAACGGTGTGGAAATGCCGTTCGTACCGAGCACCGAATATTACTTGAGCTTTGGAACGTCGACGGATGGCTTCCTGGACGCGGCGACGTTCGGCGCGAAGGTGGTGACGACCTACCGTTCATCGTCCAACCGCGGTCTTCCGAATGGTGCGGTCGAGTTCCGGTTTGCCGAAGATGCCGACAGCGTGCGCATCGACCTCGACATGACGATGACCGACGCCACGGCGATCGCCTACCTCGGCCAAGTCACCGGTCTGTCGATGAGCCCTGTCTGAGGACGCGCGACCATGAGCACACTTTGGCAGGATTGCAGCGGAACCATCCCCGCCGGCGGATCCGAGGTTGTTCTGCCGGCCGACAAGAACCGGCATGGCCTGTTCTTCGCCAACCCGGACAGTTCCCACACCATGACGGTCTCGGTGGGTAACACCAACATTCCGGTCGCGGCTGGACAGAGCCTGACGCTCCCGCCCGCTGGCCAGGGGGCGGCGATGTGTCCGTCCAATCAGATCAGCATCAGCGGCAACGCCGGATCGAACTTCGTCGCTGCGCGTTGGTAAAGAGGGGCGGGGCTCGCCGTCAGGTGAGCGCGGGCCCGATCCCCTGCGGCCGTGTGGCCGCCTGGCCGCCTACAGATAGGCGCTCTTCGGGCATTTCGTTGCGCCAGGTGCCGGCTTCGGCCGCGGTGGTTCCCAGGCTGGCGCATCGTCTGGGGCGGCCACGAAGGCGACGCGGCCTTCAGTCGTGCGCAAGACCTGCGTCATCAACTCCTCAAAGCCGGGGATCCAGACACCTGGCTCAGACTCGACGTCGGCAGCCCAGTCTTCGTAGACAACAACGCGCCGATCGGGGGTGTCGCTGTCGAGCACTACGCCCAATCGTCGTTTCGCCAGTTTCAGCTTCTGAGGCGGTTTCCCTTTGGCGTTGGCTCCCCTTAGGAATTCCAATTGCCTGTTGTAACAGCCAATCGACAAGCGATTTCCCACCATCTTCATCCCGCCCCGACCGCACCGCGGGCAGATCTCGGCGCCGTAAAACGGTGATCGGTAGACTGGCTTCTCGCCGGCATGCGCCGCACCGATCGGGCAGGTCCGGCACTTTGCCAGCCGATCAGCCTCTTCACCGCGGGCGGCCTGCGCCTGGTGCCAGCGCTTCTCGCACGCATCGATGGCCAGAGATGCCCGCCAGGCCTCACAGCGGAATAGATCCTTCGGGAAGCCGTCAATTCGATGGTAGGTGACGCCGGCGGCACGGCGGCGATCGGTAGGAGCGTCCATGTCTGCCCTCGCCCGGTGGTGGGTGAGGGGGCAGTGTCTTGTCACTTCTGATGGGATTGGCGGCGGTCAGATGGCGATGCTGCGGGCCTCACAACTGCCGGATTCACATGGCGCAACTTTAACGGTACAATTCAGCATGGTTCGGGCAAATCGCACAGATGACGCAACCCGGCGACCGCTCTACTCGGTAGTGGCGGCGCGCCAGTTGACGTCTGTTCCGACGACCACGATAAAGCGATGGTTGAGCGGCTACACCTACACCTATCAGGGAGAAAGTCGATTCAGCGAGCCGAAGGTTGGACTTGACCGTCATTCAGTTGATGGCGCCCTGGCACTCAGTTTTCGAGATCTCCTTGAAGTCCGCATAGCGAATGAACTTCGTAGGCATGGGTTCGGGTGGAAGACAATACTCGAGGTTCAGAAACTCGGGCAGGAGTCATGGAAGACTGACAGCCCCTTTGCCTTGCGCCGATTGCGTACTGACGGAAGAAAGCTGTTCGCCGAGGCTGCGGGCCAATCTGGAAAGCGGGGCCTCCTTTTTCGCGTCGGGTCCGGACAGCTCGAATTTGAACAAGTCATCTCTCCCACGCTGTGGGACGTCGTCGATTTCACAGATGATGGCGAACCGTTGAGATGGTGGCCGCTCGGCCGGGATGCCCACATCGTCGTGGATCCCGCCACGGGCTTCGGGCGGCCTGTCGTCGACCAGGGCCAGGTGCCCGTAGAAGTGTTGGTCAGGGCGTTAAGAGCTGAAGGCTCTGCAGAAGCTGTCGCGCGAATGTTTCGCGTTTCCCCCTTTGTTGTGCTGGAAGCCGAACGGTTCCGGCGGCAGATGGCGGCGTGAGACTGTTCTTCGACCGCAATCTGTCGCCGGCCCTCGCCACGGCCAGCAACGCGGTCCTTCAGAGCATGGATAGCTCGGCTGTTTCAGCGTATGACAGGTATCCCGTCGACCCCGGCGATATCGCGTGGATGCAGGAACTCGCCGGTGAAGGTGGCTGGACGGTTATTACCGCAGATGGCCGAATCCAGCGTGACCCTGTCGAACAGCGGATCTGGCGACAAAGCCAGATGACCACGTTTTTTTTGGCCGGAGCCTGGCTAGACCAGCCTCTTATCGAACAAAGCTGGCGGCTTCTGCGATGGTTGCCCAGCTTTCGTAGTCATGTCGATGATCATGCCGTCGGTACCGGCTTTGTTGTGCCGCTGCGGTACTCTCCAGGGCGGCTTCGGTCGATCTATACGCCCATGACGGTAAGCCGACGCAGGCGCAATGGAAGGCGGGCGCTGTAGGGCCCGCAGAAGACGGGGGAGTTCGGTCAGGCGCCTCCACGTTTCCGCAAATATGTGACCTTCTGTTTAGCCGCAGGAGCGAAGGCGCCATTCAGCGTCTCCGCTGCGATCTTCCTGTCGGCCTCGCTGGTGTGGCTGTAGCGCAGCGCCATCGCCGCCACTGTCCACCCCATGACATCCATGAGGCCGCGCAACGGAAGCACACGGGCGAGGCGGGTCGCGGCCATGTGCCGCAAGCTATGGAATGAGAAGCGGTCCAGCGGGTCGCGCCCTTCATTGAGCTTCATCTCTTCGACCACAGCGTCGAATGCCGACGGTGCGCAACCGTATTTCCCGCCGCGTTGGTTGGGGAAGACCAACTCGGTCGGCTTGCCGGCGGTCATCGCCTTGAACATTGCCTTCAACTCGTCGCCCAATGGCACTGTGCGGGCGTTGCCATTCTTGGTCTTCGGGAATGTCGCTGTTCCGCCCTTCAGATCCAGGTTGCCCCACTTAAGCCCATAGGCTTCACCAGCTCGGCAGCCGGTTGCTGCGGCGAAGAGAGTCACGCGCCATGCGCCGATATCGCGGACCTTCAGCTTGGCCAACAGCGTCTGTAATTCCTCGTCGCTGATGACCCGCTGGCGTCGGTTATTCTTCGGCGCGGTCGCCCCAACCATCTTGCCGGTTGGTGGTGCTTCGGTGATGACGCGGCGCTCCCGGGCGTGCTTCATGATCCGGCGCAACGTCCCAGTGATGTACTCTCGGCTGCGCTCCGACAGGCCGACCGCGGTGATGGTCTTGACCAGATGGTCCCACTGCTCGATGCCGATGCTGTTGATGGCCAGGTCGCCGAGGGTCGGCATGAGCCAATTCCGCCAGATGTCATCTTCCCGCTTGAAGGCCTTGGCTTTTGTCGCCTCCGCCCATGGCTTGTAGGTGTTGGTGAAGTAGGTTGAGAGGGTGACGTTGCGCCGCGCGTCTTCCTCGGCTTGGCGCTTAGCCTCTTCCTCGGCCCGCTGTCGGGCAGCTTCCTCGGCTCTGCGCTTCGCCTCTCCCTCGGCCCGCTCCTGCCGCAACGATGCTGGTCCCTTGCCGCTACGTTTGTTCTCTTTCAGTTCAGAGCGCTTGACCCTCGCCTTGTCGAGCGTCACCCCTTGGGAAGCCCAGCCAAGGGCCTCTTCGACCAGTTCGCCGTTAACCCGCATGCGAATGGTGTAGTAACGGTCGGGCATGATCCCGTGCTTGCGGTCGGGATGCTCCCAATACCGAATGCCCTTGTCGGCCTTCTTCCACACCACTGCCATAGCCCTGACCTCCAGTCGCATCCCACTTTTATCCCACTTCTCGGCGTGATGCAATGTGGGATGGAATGAGGGGCAGTGACGATGACATCCGTTTACAACGGCCAAAGACAACGGATTTGTGAGGGTGGATGATGCATGGTGATACCTATTATCGGGGACTTAAAATCCGTAGGCTTCGGCCGTGCCGGTTCGAGTCCGGCAGCGGGCACCAAGAAATCAATGACTTGGCATGGCACGCCGCGCAGCGTCTGCGGCTTTGGAAGTCTCCAGGACTCACCGAGCGGTCGGCGATTCCGACGATCTGCCGCCGATCACCGACGGAGTGATGCGTTCGTCGTCGGCGTAATTGGCGGCCCTGTTCCTAATTGCGTAGCGTCACCGGCGAGACGCCGATCCGTCGCGAGAACGCCGCTTGCGATGGAGCGCGCGCCTCAGCGGATATGGATCGGCACGATCACGTTCAGCCCGGCCGGCGGTGGCGCAACGATCATCGCCGGGGGCGGCGCCACGATTACCGCCGGCGGCGGTGCGACGATGACCGGGGGCGGCGCATAGGCATAAGGGCCCGGTGCCACGATGACCGGACCGCCGTAGCCGTGGTGATGCCATCCCTCGTGCCGGCCATGCCCACCATGCCGCCAATGGCCTTCGTCGGCTGCGGCCATGCCGACGCCGGCGCGGGCCATGACCGCCACCGAGGCCATCGCGAGCGTGAATTTCCGGATTGCCGGGGCTATCATCATCGTCTCTCGTCCATTATTCCTAGCGCCCCATCAGGCCGTAGCGCGCCAATGCATGGCGCGACGCTACCGACGAGGGGCAAACGCATTGGTTGAGATCATACACGCCTGCCGGTGGCCCGCCGGTGAGAAGACTGTGATCAAACGGTGACGGGAAAACGGATGCGCCCCGCCGGCAAAGACCATTTTATAAATATGGGTATACTTGAGGAACGTCAAATCCGCAGGGAAAAGGTGGGGGTAGACTGACGGCCCAGTGATGAAAACGAAGGGCCAATCATGATGACCGGACGGCGCGACGAGCATCCGCTGCGCACGCGGCTGGGCACGCTGATCCTGATCCGCTGGCTTGCCATCGGCGGGCAGTCGCTGACGGCCTTGGCCGTGCAGATGACCATCGGCGGGCTAGCCGTCGCCCCGGTGGTGGCGACCATCGGCGCTTCGGCGCTGCTCAACGGGGTGCTGACCCTGCAAGGCGGCGCCTTCCGGCGCCTCGACCAGCGCACCGCAGCCTGGCACATCGCCTTCGACCTGCTGCAGATCTGCATTCTGGTGGCCCTGACCGGCGGTCTCAAGAATCCGTTCTGCATCTTCATCATCGGACCCGTGGCCCTGGCCGCCGCAACCTTGCCGGGCCGATCCGCCTTCCTGGTCGCCATTCTGGCCCTTGCGATGAGCGCGGGCATCACCTGGTGGCATCGACCGCTGCCTTGGCGCGACGTCTTCCTCGTTCCCTCGCTCTATACCTTCGGCATCTGGGTTGCCTTGTCCCTGGCGATCGGCTCGGTCGCCTATTTCACCTGGCGCATGGCCAGCGAGTCCCGCTCCCTCGACGCGGCCTACGAGGCCAGCCGCGCCGCGCTGCTGCGGGAACAGCGGGTGGCGGCGGTGGGTGGACTGGCCGCCATGGTGGCCCATGAGCTGAACACGCCGCTGGCCACCGTTTGCCTGGTGGCGCGCGAAGTGACCGCCCAGATGGCCGAGGACAATCCGCTGCTGGCCGAAATGCAGGTGCTGGTCGGCCAAGCGGAACGATGCCGCGACATCCTGGGCCGGCTGTCGCGCCGGGGCGAGCGAGAGGCGCTGGTGGGCGAGGAGACGGTGCCGTTTTCCAGCCTGGTGGAGATGGCCGCCGCTCCGCATCGGCAGGAGGGAATCGAATTCGAATTCTCCGGTTCCCGGTCCGAGGTCGAGCCATGGGTGGTGCGCAGCCCGGAAATCCTGCAGGGTCTGGGCAATCTCCTGCAGAACGCCGCGCAGTTCGCCACGCGGACGGTCAAGGTGACCACCGACTGGCTTGGCTCGGACGTGTCGGTGCGCATCCACGACGACGGATCGGGCTTCGCCCAACATTTACTCGATCGGCTGGGGGAACCCTATCTGTCCACCCGTGACGGCGACGGGACTCATTTTGGGCTGGGTATCTTCATCGCCTGTACCCTGTTGTCCCGCACTGGCGCGCGCCTGGCCTTCGCCAATCATCCGGCGGGGGGCGCGATGGCTACCGTCAGTTGGCGGAAGGCCGATCTCATACCGGCCAACGCCACCCTTGCGCGGCCACAATCGAACCGGATGGCCGCGGGTTTGACGCGGCAATCCGCAAAGCCCCGGAACTAGCCCGCATTTCTACCACCCGCGTCATTGGCATCGCTTTGCGCGGAGGCGATCCGATAAGTCGCGCCCTCAGTTGGGCAGCCAAGTCTCAATGCGTTTCGCTCATCGAGACTTGGTATGAGCCCGGGGGTGACGGAAAAATGGGTGGCATCGCCCGTGAGCGGATGCTGCCGCCTCAGAACCCGGCGGCGATGAACACCCACATGGCGTTGGTGTTGGCCAGCCTGCCGGGGCCGGTGGTGGTATCGGCAAAGCCGCTGGTGCCGGCGTGGTACTTGGCGTATTCGGCGCCGCCCTGCCAATGCGAGGAGAAGGGATAGGTCCAGGAGAAATCCCACTCGTGGCCCAGGTCGCGGTCCAGGTAATCGGACCGGAAGCTGTAATAGCGGGCGAGCAGGTTGGTGCCGAACAGCGTGGTGCCGCCGGTGACATAGGTGCTGCGCAGGCCTTCCTTCGGCGTGGTCAGGAACATTTCTGCCCAGCCGTTGAAGGCGTGCTTGGTCGCCAGCGGCGTCTGGAAGCCATAGAGCCCGTTGTTGGAGCCCATCACCATGTAGTCGCCACCCAGGTAGTAGTCGCCCCAGTGCAGCTTGCCGCCACCATGGGCGTAAAGCGCGTCGATGGCGCTGCTGCCCCCGTCATAGGCGGACTGCTTGGCCATTTCGCCGACATAGTCGATGCCGAAGGCGCCGGCCATGTCCACTTTGCCGTGCAGGCGGCCGCCATAGGTTGCGCTGTTGCAGGCCTGGGGAGTGGTGGCGGAGTAGCAGGCGGCGGCACCGGGAACGATGCTGTTGATGGCGCTCTCGTTGCCGTACCAATAGCCGAAGGCGTCGATCTGCAGTTCCTTGAACCTGGTCCAGCTGGCCTCCGCCAGATAGGTCTGTTGCGACACCTCCTGATTGAGGATGTCTTTGAGGCCGAACATGTAGGCGCCGAACAGCTTCACGTCGGGCAGGCCCTGGTTGACCAGGCTGACCGCGTCGAAGGTTTGCATGTTCTGACGGAAATCGACGTTGCCGACGAACCGCTCGTCGTCCAGCTTGATGATCTGCCGGCCGGCGACGATTCGGCTGCCGGCCAGCCCTTCATAGCTGACATAGGCCTGGTTGACGTTCACCGCTTCGGGATCGAGGATGTTGGCGCGGCTGGCATGGACGTTGATCCCCGGGGTGTTGAAATGGTCGGTATCGGCCACGGCGACGTCAATGAATTGCAGCGTCGCGCCGAAGCCCTCGATCGGCTTGGTGCTGTAGCCCAGCATGGTCCGCACCGTCGCCGCCTGCGCCTCGGCCTTGCCGTCCTGCTGCACCACTTCGAATCGTGGCCGCACCTGCAGGCTGGGTGTTCCTTGGGTGATCGCCGAACCCAGCGTGTCGATCAAGGTCGCATCATCCGCCGACGCCACCCCCGGCGTGCTGATGGCGATGACGGCGGCAATGAAGGCCAACCGGCGTTTTGTATCGGTAGTCATGGTGTCTCGCTCCAACCGCGTGAATACAGAAAAGGCGGTCGGGGATGTGGTAGTCCCCTCGCAGACGCGGAGATGTCCGCATCGCGCCCCAGTTCGCGGGTATTACTGTTGCAGGCTGTTGCGGCGGTGTCACCACAAAGTAAAAACTGAGATATGCGTCAGAATGACGCAGGGATGACTTTAGTCAAATGGAATGCTGACAAATTATAATCGCATTGTTATGGGGGTGGTGCTCATTGTATTATAAATGTTGTTTGGCAGTCCTGACGACTGGCCGGAATCGGTCCGGCGGCGGCATTGGTTGCCGCCACCGATGCTTCGGTTAAATTTCACCCGAACAATAATCCCTGCCAATAACCGACAAGGACGAGAAGCAAAAGGATCAGTCCCGCGGCGATCAGGACCGCGCCCAGGGCCTGGGCCGCCCGCGTCGCCCCTGCGGTGGGCGGATCGACCAGGTATTTCTCCAGTTCACCGGCTTCCACCATCCGCTTGTATTCGACGCCGCGCTCTTCGATGAATTCGTCGAGACGCACGGTGCCGGTGAACATGACCAGATCCTGCGGCAGCTTGGTCGGCCGGAAATGGCAGTTGAAATAGTGGACGGAGAACAGGAAAACCGCCGCCAGGAAGGCTTCTTCGCCGTGGATGATGGTGGCTACGTTGAACCACCAACCGGGCAGAAACCGCGCCGAGACTTCCGGAGACCACAGGCTGATACCGGAAAGACCGATCACCGCCATGCCCCAGAAGGGCGCCCAGTAATCGAATTTCTCCCAGTAGGTCCAGTGATCGAAGGTCGGTCGCCGCCCCTTGCCGGAGAACCACCGCGCCATCGCCCAGAAATCGCGAAAGTCCTGCCAGTTGGGCATGAGCGAAAGGGGGCCGAACCAGCGGAACGTCTTTCGTTCGAGGACGAGGGTATTGAACAAGGCGTAGAGGAGATGGCCGAAGAAAATGATTCCGAAGGTGGCGGCGCAGGTTCGATGGATGATCGCTTCGACTTTCGGACCGCCAAGCATTTTCATGACCGTCGGCGCCCACACGCTGTCGGCGTAGAGGAGGGTCGTGCCGGTCAGCACCAGCCCCATGACCGCCAACGCCAGGATCAGATGGACGGCCCGCCACAAAGCCGGGAAGCGCCGGACATGCTTCCCTTGATGGGCGGGGGCAATCGGCGGCACCTCCACCGGCCGTCCGCTGCCATCGACCAGCAGATGGTGAATGCCGGCCTTCTTGTCTTGCCATTCCCGGTAAAACCAGGCGGCGGAATGGGTCCAGAAGAAGGCAAAGACACCCGCCACCAGCAGAATCATGAACTTCGAGGCAATCCACATGGACGGGAATTTCTTGAAGTCATGGGTATCGCCATGGGGGTGGAATCCCAGGAAGCCGGCGCTGGCAGTCTTGTGGCACTGCCGGCAGGCCTCGATGCGATGGTCGGGTGCGGTCTTCGCTCCGGGGTCGTCCACCTTCCGGGTGGAATGGTTCTCGTGGC
Source organism: Pseudomonadota bacterium (assembly GCA_021793155.1). GTDB lineage: Bacteria > Pseudomonadota > Alphaproteobacteria > Rhodospirillales > Magnetospirillaceae > DUZF01. The sequence continues at coordinate 26,218 of JAJYTF010000024.1, forward strand.
AGTCGAAGCATTTGGCGACATGGGCATAGCCGAGCGCCGCCACCTGGCCATGATAGGTGGCGCGATAGGTCTTGTATTCGTTGCCGTGGCAATTGCCGCAATTCCGGGTGATCAACAGCTTGGCGGGGTCGGCCTTGGGGTCGGAAACGCGATGGGCGGTATGGCAGTCGGCGCAGGTGGCGGCCTTGTCGTTGCCGAATCGCATGACGGCCACAGCGTGCACCGACAGGTCGTACTGGCTCTTTTCCTTCGCATGGCACCGTCCGCAGGTTTCGGGCGAGGCCAGGCGGAAGGCCTTGCCGGCATCGCTGTTCACCGGGAAAACGTAATGGGCGCTGTTGTGGCAGTCGGTGCAGGTGGCGTTGGGTTCGGCCGCGTTGTCCTTGCGCGGCTGGGCGTGGATCGAGGCGAGATAGTCGTTCTCCTGCTGCACCACATGGCCGATCTGCGCCTTGGCGCCCGACGAGCCCTCGGCCTTCTTCAGCGTGTCGGCATGACAGGTAACGCAATCCACGCTGCGGCTGATGCCAGTGCGGTGCGGGATTTCTCCGATATCGGTGTGGCAAGCGACGCAGCGCTGCCGGCCATGGGCGCTGGCGGCGAAGCCCTGCACGTCCAGGGACAGGTGGCGTTTCGGGGCGTCCCCCGAATCCCCCTTGGGGACGGCGAAGCCGTCCACTCCGTGACAGCCGAGGCAGACGTCATTGGTCGTCTCCTTGGTGACCGTCACCGGCGTCAGGGCGCCGTCGGCGCTTCCAGGCTCGGCCCGGGCTTCTGGCGCGGGGGCCAGTGCCAGCAAGGCGGCCGCTAGTAAAAAGGTGCGGATCGTGCGACTGAACATCTCGGCGTCGTCCCTGTTCTTGGGAAAGCTCGGAAGGGGGCAGCGGGAACCGCCGCCCCCTTCCACACCTCACTGGTTGGTGAAGGGCTTGATGAAGTCGAGACGCTGCTGGTAATGCTCCTTCCAGCCAGGGGTTGCCTTGCCGGTGAACCAGGCATGCTCCGGGCGCTGCAGGATTTCATCGATTACCTTCAAGACCGCCTCGCCCTCGGCCTTCTTGCCATCGGCGATGGCCTTCCGGGCAATCTCCTGGGCTTCGGGGATGACGCCGGTGTAGAACTGTTCGGCGACCTCGAAGAAGCCGTGCCACTGGACATAGTCCGGGCCCTGCATGGCGGCGCCGTGGCGTGCCCTGCGGCCTTCATGGTGCCACAGATAGAACCAGGTCCACTTGATCTTGGCGTCGAACTCGGTCTTGGTGAGCAGGCCGTTATCGTAAAGGGCCTTCATGATCGCCGTGCCTGGCTTGGCGAACTTCTCGTCGTAGGTGTTCACCACCGAGTCGAACTGGGTGTACCAGTTGGTGACGAAATTCTTTTCATGACAGGCGTTGCACACCTCCTGCATGTCGGCGCGCCGCTCGGCCCACGGCTTGACCTGCTTGCCGGCCTTGATGGCGGCCGCGTCGATCCTGGCGGAAATCGGCGGACGCAGATTCCACGAGATGCGGGCACCGATGTCGTGGGTGATGGGCAACGTCGCCGTCGCAGACATGTGGCAGGTGGCGCAGGTCGGCGCGGCGCTGTAGTCCTGACCGACAATCCATTTCGGCGAGTTCAGGTTCATCTTGTCGAGGTTGGCACGATAGGCAATGCCGTGTTTGGATTCCTCATAGATCTCCTTCTGCGGGTGATCGGGCCCCAGATGGCACTTGCTGCAGGTCTCGGGCTGCCGGGCCTGGGCGCGCGAGAAGGTGTGCCGCTGGTGGCAAGCCGTGCACGAGCCCTTGCTGCCGTCGGGGTTAAGTCGTCCGATGCCGGTATTCGGCCAGGTTGCCGGGTCGAATTTGCCGTTGGCCAGAACCTTGACCGGCGAACCGTGGCATTGCCAGCAGCCGGATACCGCCGCGGCCGACTCGCCGTTGGTCGACATCGGGCCGGAAATCGAGCCCTCGATCACCTCGCCCAGCGTATTGTCGAGAGAACCGATGATCATGCCGGCCGTCGCGTGATGCGACTTGTCGAACTCGGCGACTTCCTGCTTGTGGCACTGGGCACAGTCCTTGGGCGAGACCAGCACCGTAATCAGAAAATCCTTATGGCGGATGGCCGCCGGATTCTTGGCATCCGCCTTGTGGCATTCATAGCAGCCGACATTGGCGCCGTAATGTTTGGATTGTCCCCATTGCTCGTAGAGTCCCGGATTTTCCTTGGCGTGGCAGGAGACGCAGATGGCGCTTTCCTTGCTCAGAGCGTTGAAAGTCCGCGGCGGCGGGGCCTGCGGCTCCGCCGGCCGTGATGCCGATGTCGAGTCGATAGTCGTCTTTCCGGCCCCCGGCGCAGGATCGGCGGCTTCGGCAGCCGCGCCCGGTGCGAGACAGCCGAGCAACAGGCCAGCAGTCACGAGAAGTGCTGGCAACAATCGCAAGTCTAGCATGAAGTCCCCCTTGTCAAATTCGATTCCATGCCCAGCGGCGCTGGCAGCGTGCACGACATCCCCTTCCATCCGCAGCATGGCGGAATGCATCCATGCCAGCGTCGGCAGGACGCGGAGTCGCTACCGCAAAACCTTACTTGGTATAAGGATATGGGCGGGGCCCGCAGCCGCACTTGACGAAGGCCAACCACGCGACAAATTGTCGCAGGGCCGAAGTAGGATTTTGTTCCGAGGTCGCCCTGATTCCCAGAAGCCTCACAGGCCTTGACTAACGTCAAGTCGGCGAGCCACGGTAGGCGCGTTTAATATTTTTTTTACGCGGGGTTCACCGATGCCTGGGGTGATCTCTTATCCGATCGAACACGGCAACCGGGCCTCGGCAGGGCGTACGCTGCGGCCTGACGAGATGGCCCATATTGCCGAACTGCCTTTGTTCGTCGGGTTGGCGCCCGATCTGCTTGCCATCGCCCTGGCCGAAGCGACGCTGCTGCGTTGCCAATGTTCCGAAATGCTCTTCCACCAGGGCGGCCATCCGCATTTCCTGCACGTGGTCGTCGACGGCGAGATCGGTATGTACGGCATTGGCTGCGAAGGTGAAGAGACGGTAGTGGACATCCTCAAGCGCGGGGACATCTTCATCACCGCCGCCGCGCTCACCGGCCGGCCTTATCTGATGAGTGCCAAGGCCGTGTCCCCGGCGCGGGTCCTGCTGTTGCCGGCCGAACGGCTCCGCCGGGATCTGCAGGCCGTGCCCGAGTTGGCCATCGCCATCATCTGTGGCTTGGCGACGAACTTCCGCACCATGGTGCGCGAAGTGAAGCAACTGAAACTGAAGACTGCGGCGCAGCGGCTGGGGATCTATATTTTGTCGCTGACGCCCAGGCGCAGTGGAATGGCGGTTGTCTGGCTGCCGCATAGCAAGAGCCTCATCGCCGCTCGGATCGGCATCCGGCCGGAAACTCTGTCACGTACCTTTTGCACGCTGCGTGACCTCGGCGTCCAGGTGTGCGGAGCGAAAATCATCGTCGAGGACGTGGAGTGCCTGACCGCTTTCTGCAGTCAGGATGAAGAAATCATGTGAGAGTCTGGGCGAGCGCAATTTCTTCAGGATGGCGCATGTTTATTGAGGATGCGCTGCAAGGTACGGCGGTGCATTCGCAACCGGCGCGCCGTCTCTGAAATATTCTGGCCGCATTCGGTGAAGACGCGTTGGATGTGTTCCCAGCGGACCCGTTCGGGCGTCATCGGAGCGGTTGCCGGCTCGGGGATCGCCTCCACCTCCTCGCCGGTCAGCACGCGAAGCAGGTGATCGGCATCGACCGGCTTGGAAAGATAATCGGCCGCGCCCCATTTTATGGCGCTGACCGCCGACGCAATATTTCCGTATCCGGTCAGCAGGACGATGCGGATGTCGGGTGAGATTTCGCGCAGCAACCTGACCAGTTCCAGGCCGTTGCCGTCGCCCAGGCGCAAGTCGACCGCGGCGAAGGCCGGAAGGACTGCGCTCGCCTCGGCCACGGCATCGGCGATCGTGCCCACGGCGAGCACCGTCAACCCGCGCCGCTGCATGGCCTTGGCCAAGCTCGTGCGGAACGGCTCGTCGTCGTCGACCACCAGCAGGGTCTTGTTCCGTTCGTCTGTCACACCCCGTTGCCTCCCTCTCCGTGGTCAAGCAGGGTAAGGCACTGTAGCGCCAAGTTCGGCCCTGCCCAAAGGCTCCCGTTGTCGGCTTGGCGGGACGCCTCACCGCAAAGCGATCAAATCGATCCCCAGGGGAGAAATCCAGGCTCGGGCATGCGGCATTTTGTCGCAGCCTTTGCCTCCGTCAACACGCACCGCCAAGCCCCTCGATACCGTCATCCCGGCGAAGGTTCGCCGCCTGCGCCGCCCATTCCCCCCCCGATCGCCGAACCGGCGCCCACCGGTTGACCGGATGAGAGGATGAGAAAGAGGAGCACCATCATGCCTGTCGACACTTCCGCCGCGGTGGTCCGCGCTCACGTTCTGACCGAGTGGGTGCCCGAGGATAGCGCCTTCTGGGAGGCGAAAGGCAAGAGGGTGGCGATGCGCAACCTCTGGATCTCGATGCCGGCGCTGCTGCTGGCCTTCGCCGTCTGGATGGTGTGGAGCGTGGTGGTGGTCAATCTGCCGAACATCGGCTTCAAGTTCGATACCGACCAGTTGTTCTGGCTGGCATCGATGCCTGGTCTCGCCGGTGCCACCTTGCGCATCTTCTATTCGTTCATGGTGCCGGTATTCGGCGGCCGTGCCTGGACGGCTTTTTCGACGGCCTCGCTATTGTTGCCCGCCATCGGAATCGGCATGGCGGTGCAGGATCCGTCGATGCCCTACTGGGTGTTCCTCGGGCTGGCGTTGCTCTGCGGCTTCGGTGGAGGGAACTTCGCCTCGTCGATGGCGAACATCAGTTTCTTCTTCCCGAAGAGCAAGAAGGGGATGGCGTTGGGCCTGAATGCCGGCATCGGCAATCTTGGGGTCTCGGTCGTCCAGTTCGTTGTTCCCATCGTCATTGCCGCGTCCGTTTTCGGAAGCGGCGCAGGGGGCTCGCAGGTCTGGGCGAAAGGTGCGCAAACCAAGGAAATGTGGTTGCAGAACGCGGGCTTCATCTGGGTTCCCTTCATCCTGGTCTGCACCATTGCCGCCTGGTTCGGCATGAACGACATCGCCAGCGCCAAAGCTTCGTTCAAGGACCAGGCGGTGATCTTCAAGCGCAAGCACAACTGGGTCATGTGCTGGCTGTACCTGGGCACCTTCGGCTCGTTCATCGGCTTTTCGGCGGGCTTTCCGCTGCTTACCAAGACCCAGTTTCCCACCATCAATCCGCTGGAATATGCGTTTCTCGGACCGCTGGTGGGCTCGCTGGCCCGCGTCGCCGGCGGCTTTCTGGCCGACCGCTTCGGCGGCGGCCGCGTCACCTTCTGGACGTTTCTGCTGATCATGCTAGCGGTGTCGGGCGTTCTATACTTTCTCGACCACAAGGCGGATCCATCGGCTTTCACCGGGTTCCTTGCCATGTTCCTGGTACTGTTCGCCGGGACGGGGATCGGCAACGCCTCCACCTTCCAGATGATCCCGGTGATCTTCCTGGCGCTGAAAAGGCGCGAAGCCGCCGGGCGCTACCGCGCCGAGCCGGTGGTCGCCCAGGAGGCGGCCAAGGAGGCGGCGGCGGTTCTGGGCTTCAGTTCGGCCTTTGCGGCCTATGGCGCGTTCTTCATCCCGCGCAGCTTCGGCACCTCGATCGCCCTGACCGGCGGTGCCGAGGCGGCCTTCGTCATGTTCATCCTGTTCTACCTTACCTGCCTGGCGACGACCTGGTGGTGGTACACGCGGAAGAATGCCGAAATAAAATGCTGATAAACCACAATAATAACCGAGCGTAGGCGTAACATGAGCCATTTCATCGACAGGCTGTTGTTCTTCAAGCGCAATGTCGAAACCTTCTCGGGCGACCACGGCGTTGTCACCAACGAAAGCCGGCGCTGGGAGGACGGTTATCGCAAGCGCTGGCAGCACGACAAAGTCGTCCGCTCCACCCACGGCGTCAACTGCACCGGTTCGTGCTCGTGGAAGATCTATGTGAAGGGCGGCATCGTCACCTGGGAAACCCAGCAGACGGACTATCCGCGGACCCGTCCGGATCTGCCCAACCACGAACCCCGCGGATGCCCGCGCGGAGCCAGCTATTCCTGGTACATCTATTCCGGCAGCCGGGTGAAATATCCGCTGGTCCGCGGCGCGCTGCTGCGCCTGTGGCGCGAGGCGCGGGCCAGCATGCGGCCGGTGGAGGCCTGGGCCTCCATCACGGCGGATCCCGCCAAGGCCAAGGCCTATAAGAGCATCCGCGGCCTGGGCGGCTTCGTCAGGGCAAGCTGGGACGAGGTCAACGAAATCGTCGCTGCGGCCAACGTCCACACCATCAAGACCTACGGGCCCGACCGCATCATGGGCTTCTCGCCGATCCCGGCCATGTCCATGGTGTCCTATGCGGCCGGCGCGCGGTACTTGTCGCTGATCGGCGGTGTATGCCTCAGCTTCTACGACTGGTATTGCGACTTGCCGCCGGCCAGCCCGCAAATATGGGGCGAGCAGACCGACGTGCCGGAATCGGCCGACTGGTACAACTCCAACTTCCTTATCCTGTGGGGCTCGAATGTTCCGCAGACCCGCACCCCCGATGCGCATTTCTATTCCGAAGTGCGCTACAAGGGCGCCAAGAGCGTGGTGATCACCCCGGACTATTCCGAGGCGGCGAAGTTCTCCGACCTGTGGCTGGCGCCCAAGCAGGGCACCGACTCGGCCCTGGCCATGGCGCTCGGCCACGTGATCTTGAAGGAGTTCCACCTCGGCCAGAGCAAGTCGGCCTATTTCGAGGACTACTGCCGCCGCTACAGCGATATGCCGCTGCTGGTTCGCCTGGCCCGCCGCGGCGACCACTACGTGCCGGAGCGGTTCGTCCGGGCCAGCGATTTCTCCGGCCACCTCGGCCAGGCGAACAATCCCGAGTGGAAGGCCGTCGGTATCGACGAGGCCAGCGGCGACGTGGCCCTGCCGAACGGCTCGGTAGGCTTCCGCTGGGGCGAGAAAGGCAAGTGGAACATCGAGCAGAAGGACGCCCGCAGCGGCGCCGAAATCAGGTTGCGCCTGTCGCTGATCGACCATCGTGATGCGGTGGTCGGCGTGGCCTTCCCCTATTTCGGCGGCATCGAACACGAATATTTCGCCAACAACCCCCATCCCGAGGTGCTGGTGCGCAACCTGCCGGCCAGGAAGCTGGTCCTGGCCGACGGTGAGGCCCTGGTGGTCACCGTGTTCGACCTGCTGGCCGCCAATTACGGCGTCGATCGCGGTCTGGGCGGGGCCAACGTGGCATCGTCCTTCGACCAGGACGTTCCCTATACCCCCGCCTGGCAGGAGAAGATCACCGGCGTCAAGGCGGCCGACGTGATCACCGTGGCCCGCCAGTTCGCCGAGAACGCCGACCGGACCCAGGGGCGGTCGATGGTGATCATCGGCGCGGGGATGAATCACTGGTACCACATGGACATGAACTACCGTGCCATCATCAATATGCTGGTGATGTGCGGCTGCATCGGCAAGTCGGGCGGCGGCTGGGCTCATTACGTCGGGCAGGAAAAGCTGCGACCCCAGTCCGGGTGGGTTCCCTTCACCTTCGCATTGGACTGGATCCGTCCGTCCCGCCAGATGAACGGCACGTCGTTCTTCTATGCCCACACCGGCCAGTGGCGGCACGAAAAGCTTGCGGTGCGCGAGATCCTTTCGCCGCTGGCCGATCCCGAGGAATTCAAGGGATCGCTGATCGACTTCAACGTGATGGCTGAACGGATGGGCTGGCTGCCCTCGGCGCCGCAGCTCGAGGTCAACCCCCTGGAACTGGTCCGCCAGGCCCGCGCGGCCGGCAAGGATCCCAAGGACTATGCGGTCGAGGCGCTGAAGAGCGGCCAATTGCGCATGTCCTGCGAAGACCCGGACGATCCCCGCAACTTTCCCCGCAACATGTTCGTCTGGCGGTCCAATCTGCTGGGCTCGTCGGGCAAGGGACACGAATATTTCCTCAAATACTTGCTGGGCACCCAGAACGGCGTGATGAACGACGACCTGGCCGCCGGGGGGGGCGACAAGCCGCTGGAGGTCGCCTGGCACGAGCGGGCGCCGGAAGGAAAGCTCGACTTACTGGTCACCCTCGATTTCCGCATGTCCAGCACCTGCCTGTACTCGGACATCGTGCTGCCCACCGCCACCTGGTACGAGAAGAACGATCTCAACACCTCGGACATGCACCCCTTCATCCACCCCTTCAGCCGCGCGGTCGATCCGGCCTGGGAGGCGCGCTCCGACTGGGACATCTACAAGGGCTTCGCGGCCAAGCTGTCGGAACTGTCGGAAGGACATCTCGGGGTGGAAGGCGATCTGGTGCTGACGCCGATCATGCACGACACCCCCGGCGAATTGGCCCAGGCCCTGGAGGTCAAGGACTGGAAGAAGGGCGAGATCGAGGCGGTGCCCGGCAGGACCATGCCGGTCATGACCGTGGTCGAGCGCGATTATCCCAACACCTATCGGCGGTTCACCGCCTTGGGGCCGCTGATGAGCCGGTTGGGCAACGGCGGCAAGGGGCTGTCGTGGAATACCGAGGACGAAGTGCGGGCCCTGGGCGAACTCAACCGTCTGGTCGAGGAGGACGGGCCAACCAAGGGGTTGCCCCGCATCGACACCGACATCGACGCGGCGGAAACCATCCTCATGCTGGCACCCGAGACCAACGGCCATGTGGCGGTCAAGGCATGGGAGGCGCTGTCCGGCTTTACCGGCCGCGAGCATGCCCATCTGGCCCTGCATCGCGAGGACGAGAAAATTCGCTTCCGCGACATCCAGGCGCAGCCGCGCAAGATCATTTCCTCTCCCATCTGGTCGGGATTGGAATCCGAGAAGGTCAGCTACAACGCCTGCTACACCAACGTCCATGAGCTGATTCCCTGGCGGACGCTAACCGGCCGCCAGCAGTTCTACCAGGATCACAAATGGATGCGCGGCTTCGGCGAGGCCTTGTGCGTCTATCGGCCGCCCATCGACACCAAGACCATCAAACCGATCATCGACGCCAAGGCCAACGGCGATCCGCAACTGGTGCTGAACTGGATCACCCCGCATCAGAAATGGGGCATTCACAGCACCTATACCGACAATCTGCTGATGCTGACCCTGTCGCGCGGCGGCCCCATCGTGTGGATCGCCGAGAAGGACGCCGCCAAGGCTGGCATCGAGGACAACGACTGGATCGAAGTCTACAACGCCAACGGCGCCATCGCCGCCCGTGCGGTGGTCAGCCAGCGGGTGAAGGAAGGCATGTGCATGATGTATCACGCGCAGGAGAAGACGGTGAACACGCCGGGCGCCGAAACCACCGGCTTGCGCGGCGGCATCCACAACTCGGTCACGCGCATCTGTCCGAAGCCGACTCACATGATCGGCGGCTATGCACAACTGTCCTACGGTTTCAACTATTACGGCACGGTGGGGGCCAATCGCGACGACTTCGTCGTCCTGCGCAAGATGCGCAAGGTCGAGTGGCTCGAGGCCGAACGCGCGGCGGAGGAGGTCTGACGCCATGAGAATCCGCGCGCAAATCGGCATGGTCCTCAATCTGGACAAATGCATCGGCTGCCATACCTGCTCGATCACTTGCAAGAATGTCTGGACCACCCGCGAAGGCGTTGAATACGCCTGGTTCAACAATGTCGAGACCAAGCCCGGCATCGGCTATCCGAAGAACTGGGAAGACCAGGACAAATGGCAGGGCGGCTGGCGCCGCCGGCCCGACGGCAGCCTGGTGCCGCGATTGGGCTCGCGCCTGGGCGTGGTGTCGAAGATCTTCAGCAACCCGCACATGCCGCAGATCGACGATTACTACGAGCCCTTCACCTTCGACTACGAGCACCTGCAGACCGCCCCCGTATCATCGACGCCGCCCACCGCCCGGCCCCGCTCGCTGGTGACCCGCAAACGCATGGAAAAGATCGAATGGGGTCCGAACTGGGAGGAAATTCTCGGCACCGAGTTCCGCAAGCGCTCGAAGGACAAGAACTTCGACAACATCCAGAAGGAAATGTATGGCGAGTTCGAAAATACCTTCATGATGTACTTGCCGCGGCTGTGCGAGCATTGCCTTAATCCGGCCTGCGTCGCTTCCTGCCCGTCCGGTTCCATCTACAAGCGGGAAGAGGACGGCATCGTCCTCATCGACCAGGAAAAATGCCGGGGCTGGCGCATGTGCGTTTCGGCCTGCCCGTACAAGAAAATCTATTACAACTGGAAGTCAGGCAAAGCCGAGAAGTGCATTTTCTGCTATCCCCGCATCGAATCGGGGCTTCCCACTGTCTGCTCGGAGACCTGCGTCGGGCGCATCCGCTATCTGGGCGTGGTGCTCTATGACGCGGACCGCATCGAAGCGGCGGCATCCAGGGAGCATGAAACCGACCTCTATCAGGCACAACTGGACATCTTCCTCGACCCCAATTTGCCCGAGGTGCAGGCCCAGGCACGCCGCGACGGCGTCCCCGAGGCCTGGCTTGAGGCGGCCCGCCGTTCGCCGGTGTGGAAGATGGCGATGGACTGGAAGGTGGCCTTTCCGCTGCATCCCGAATACCGCACCCTGCCCATGGTCTGGTACATCCCGCCGCTGTCGCCGATCCAGGGGCGGGCGGACTCGGGGGCGATCGGGGTCAACGGGGTGATCCCCGACGTCCAAAGTTTGCGCATTCCGGTCAAATATCTGGCCAACCTGCTGACCGCCGGCGACGAGAAGCCGGTGGCCGTGGCGCTCGAGCGAATGCTGGCCATGCGGGCCTATATGCGGGCCAGGACAGTGGACGGTGCCACGGATCTGACGGCCCTGGAGCAAGTGGGGCTGACCCAGGCGCAGGCCGACGAGATGTATCGCGTCATGGGGCTGGCCGATTACGAGGACCGCTTCGTCGTGCCGACCAGCCACCGCGAATATGCCGAGGACGCCTTCGAACTGAAGGGGGCCTGCGGCTTCAGTTTCGGAAATGGCTGCGGCGGCACGAGCGCGGTCGGGCTGTTCGGGTCGCGCCAGCCGCGCGCCAAGGTTGAGGAGTGACGGCCATGTTGACCTTCAAGGTGCTCGCTGCCCTGCTCGACTATCCGGGGTCGGCCACCATCGCCGCCCTGCCTGAAATGCGGGCAATCCTGGCCGGGGAAGGCAAGCTTGACGGCCTTGCGGTCGACCGGCTGTTCGCCTTTATGTACAAGCTGGAACAGGGCGACCTGCTGGACCAGCAGGCCGCCTGGGTGGACCTGTTCGATCGCACCCGGTCGCTTTCGCTGCATCTGTTCGAACATGTGCACGGCGATTCGCGTGACCGCGGCCAGGCGATGGTCGACCTTGCCGCGCTCTACGCCGATCGCGGCCTGACCATCGACGCCTCCGAATTGCCCGATTACCTGCCGTTGTTCCTGGAATTCCTGTCGCTGATTCCCGAGAGCGAGGCGCGACAGTTGCTGGGCGAGACGGTTCATGTGGTCGAGGCCCTGGCCGAACGGCTGGCGGGGCGCGGCAGCGACCATGCCATCTTGCTGTCCGCCTTGGCCAGTTTGGCCGAGGCGCCGGCCCCGGCGCAGCCGTTGGCGACACCCGATACCGACGGCGACCTGGACGCTGCCTGGCAGGAGGAAGAAATCCGCTTCGCCGCCGGTGCGATGCCATCGGCTTGCGGTGCGGCAGGCACTGGGACGTGACCCCTCCGTCATTCCCGCGGAAGCGGGACTCCAGTCAACGATTTGGATCGCCCCTTCGGCGGGGATGACGAAACATCAGGATTTTCCCATGAACGCGTTCTGGACCAATTTCTTTTTCGGCATCTATCCCTACATCGCCGGTGCCGTCTTCCTGATCGGCAGCGTGGTGCGCTTCGACTACGAGCCCTATACCTGGAAAAGCGGTTCCAGCCAGTTTTTGCGCCGACGGGGCATGCTGTGGGCGAGCAACGCCTTCCACATCGGCATCATCTTCCTGCTGACCGGCCACACCATCGGCCTGCTGACGCCGCACGAGGCGTATAGCGCCCTGGGCTTGACCGCCGAGGCCAAGCAGCGGCTGGCCATGACGGCCGGCGGCATCGCCGGAACGGTCTGCCTGTTCGGCATGGTGTTCCTGGTCCACCGCCGGCTCACCGACGAGCGGGTGCGCTCGGCCGGGTCGGTGATGGATACGGTCATTCTTCTCATGTTGTTCGGGCAACTGCTGCTGGGGCTGGTGTCGATCCATTTCTCGGCCGCGCACGCGGACGCCTCGGCCATGCTGGCCCTGGCCGAATGGGCGCAGCGGATCGTCACGTTTCGAGGTGGCGCGGCCGAGCTTGTCGGCCGGACCGAATGGATTTTCCAGCTTCATCTGATCCTCGGCCAGACGATCGTTCTGCTCTTTCCGTTCACGCGGCTGGTCCATATTTGGAGCGTGCCGGTTTCCTATCTCGGCCGTCGCTACCAGCTGGTCCGCCGGGCCGGCTGACCAGCCGGGCCCGGCGCGCGCGGCATGCTCTACTGGCTGATCCGCAGATTGCTCAACTGGTCGCCGATGGTATTGAATGCCTGGAACAGGGCGCTCTGGTCATTGGCATTGAAGAAGTAATTGGGGTCGCCCTTGCCGACCTGGGTGCCGGCGCAATAGGAAATGGCTGGTCCGGGCGTGGAGTTGCTGTTCAGGAACACCGAATAGATGGTGACCCCCTGGGAGCGCAGCGCGTCGCATACCGCTTCCTCCTGGGCATCGATCAGCGATACGGTATAATTGGATTTCCAGACCCCGAATCCGGTGTAATGCCCATAAGTCGTGCCATATTTCGAATAGAGGTTGATGTTGTTGACGCCATCAGTCATCAACACCACCACCTTCTTCCAGTTCTGCGTGACCCAGGGATTTGGATTAAAGGTTGGGACGTTGGTCACCGTGGTGCCATTATTGTAATTGTTGACCGTGATGTTGCCAATATTCTGATACGGCCCGTTGGGCGACAGCACGCGATAGCCCCAGGCCATGCCAATCGAGCCGATGGTGCCGCCGTCGAGCCATCCTTCCATGCCCTGGTTGTCGATGTAGGCTCCGCTGGAAGTTGCGCCGATGGCGGTCAGGATCGGCTGCAGGCTGTTGACCAGCGGCACCACCGGGCTCGGACAGGAACGGTTGGGGCCGGGACCGCTATTGCCGCTGGTCCAGGTCATCGACTTGACGGTCCTGGTGGTCCAAACATTGTAGTTGTCGGAGGCCCAGTCGTAGGCGGTCAGGTAGCCGGCCGTGGTGACCGGGCTGTCGAGATCGGCCGCGACGGCGCCATAGTTGGGTGCCGTGGAGAAGTTCTGGAATGTCGAGGGCCGCTCGACCACGCAGCCGGTCCAGCCGGCAGCGGTGTCCGGGGTCAGGCTCGGCGGCGTTTTCACCATCGCCGCCGCCACCGGGCCGGGGTTGACCGCCGCGACATAGGGCACCACGGCGACGCGCAGATAGGGATTGTCGCTGGGCTGGCCGGAAAATAGCTGAATCGCCAGCTTCCCCGCCGCCGACTTCAACGCCTCGATATTGGTGACTCCGTTGGCCGAGTAGACCTGCAGCGAGCCGGTGTTGTCCAGCACCAGCGCCACTTCCAGGCCTCTCATCTCGCGCACCACCGAAGTTGACGCGCCGACGGCCACAGTGTTGATGCCGGCAAGCTGCAGGAAGGTGGTCGGCACATGGGCGGTGGCGCTGATGGTCACCGGATCGCTGGTCAGGTTATAGGTCGGCGGGTCCAGGGTCACCCCGTTGGCCGTCGGGAAGTTGGCGGCCAGATAGCTGGAGGCCAGGGTCTGCAACTGCGTTGCCGAGCCATTGTTGGCGCCCGCCGCCAAGGCCGCCGCATCGAGTGCCGCCCCCAGGCGCGTCTTTACCGAATAGGCGCGCATCAGGTCGGCAGAGACGCCGACGGCGATAATGGTGGGAACCGCCACGGTGGCGAACATCACCGCGACCGAACCGCGTTCACTTCGGCAGAAAGAGCGTAATCGGCTCAACATCATCGCCTCCATTCGGTGCCCCGCCGGAGTGCAAGGGGCAAACGTCAACAGGGTTGGGCGGGAAGAGACCCCAAGCGAGGCGGGTTGAAGCTGCGCTCGGTATAGGTTTGTGGCCCCAGCACTCCTCCCGTAATTGTAGGCGTGAAATTGTATTTTACCGTGACCATGATCACAGATTGGCCGGCATTTCCGAGCCCGTTGGCAAGGTTCAGCGGAACGGTGGAGTCGGCATTGGAACCGCTGGTGCAGCGCCATTGCTGCGTCGGGGTGCCGCCAGAATTGAAGGTGATTCCCACCATGTCGACGGTCAGGGCGCTGCCGGTCGGCAACGGCGCGTAAATCTGGGCGGCGGCATTGACCGCGTCGGCGAACAGCGGCGGGTTGGCCTGCGCCGCGAGATCGGAGAGGGACTGTGCCGCCATGGACGTCTTGTTGGCCGCCTCGGACAGCTGGATCAGTTGCGCCATGCCCAGCCAGGCGGCGACCATCAGCGGCAGCACCAGGGCGAATTCGGTGGCGGCGATGCCGTGGTCGCGACGCAATAGACGGGAGAGGGCCAGGCGGGCGAACATCAGAATGGCTCGTTGCGCAGGACTACCGTGTAGGTGATGGTCAAAGGCTGGCCGGCACCCGCTCCCAGCAGGGAGCTCAGGCCGGGAGTGATGGGCGTCGCTACATAGATCACCCGCACCGTGACGATGCCGGCCGAGCCGCCGGTATTGAAGCTGGTGTTGGTGACGTTGCCCTGCCCATCGAATATCGGCGCGGGGATGCTGATGCTGCCGAAGCTGGCAAACGTCCGCACGTCGAAGAACAAATTGGCGCAGGTCAGGTTGATCGCCGCACCGATGTCGTTGCACACGGCCGTCTGGAAGGTGGAGAGGACGCTGGCCTGCTGGCTGGGGGAGGTGCCGGGACCAGCCTGCAACTGGCCGGTGCGGATCTGTCGCGCCGCCGAAAGCACCGCTCCCTGGACCAGGGACTGGTTGAACATCAGGACGCTGGTTTCAAGAAGGGCGAAAGTCAGCGCGATGAACGGGATGGCCACCAGGGCGAATTCCACCGTGGCGCTTCCGCTCCGCTGGCGTAGCAAGGACGCGCATAGGCTCGCCGTGCTCATGGTCCATCATCCTGCTCTCGTCGATGCGGGGGCAGTATGGACCGGCAGACGTTAGTGTTCTGTGATACCGGTCACGCCGCGACCATGCGGCTGAGGAACGCTTCGATGTCGGTGCGCAGTTGCGCGGACATTTGTGCCAGCTTCGAGGCCGAGGACAGCACTTCGCCGGCCTCCTTGTCGGTCTCGCGCGCGACCTCCTGTACCGTGGTGATGGCCTGCGACACCGCGGCCGTTCCCGATGCCGCCTCCGCGACATTGCGCGCGATCTCCTGTGTCACCGCGCTCTGCTCTTCGATGGCGCCGGCGACGGCGGCCGAGGCCTGCTCGATTTCGCCCACGGTCTGGCTGATCTGGCGGATCGCCTCGATCGCCTCGGTCGACACCGCCTGCATCTGGGCGACCTGGGACGTGATCTCCTCGGTGGCCTTGGCTGTCTGGTTGGCCAGGCTCTTGACCTCGTTGGCCACGACGGCGAAGCCTTTGCCGGCCTCGCCCGCCCGCGCCGCTTCGATGGTGGCGTTCAGCGCCAGCAGATTGGTCTGTCCGGCGATATCGTGGATCAGTTGGACCACCGCACCGATGCGGTCGGCCGCCTCGCTCAGGCCGCGCACGGTGGCGTCGGTGCGGGCGGCGGTCTGCGCCGCCGACTGGGCGATGCTGGCGGCCAGACTGACTTGCCGGTTGATCTCGCCGATCGACGCGGAAAATTCCTCGACTGCGGCGGCGACGGCCTGGACGTTGACCGAAGCCTGTTCGGCACCGGCAGCCGCCGAGCAGGCTTGTTCGGTGGTGTTCAACGCCTGTCCGGACATCGCCCCGGACCCGGCCTCGAGCGCCGACGCGGAGTCGGACACCGAATCGGCTACGGCCTTCACCCGTTTATCGGCGAATTCGAAGAATTCATCGTCTCGGCGCCCCATCATCTGCAGGGATTCGTTGATCGTGCCGGCGTATTGCAGAAACTCGCCCCTGAGCCCGGTCCTGACGATCTGCCGGTAATACTTCCGTTCCTTGGCCGAGTGCATGGCGGCGTTGGCTTCCTTGGCGAAGGCCTCGGTCAGATCGAGCAGACGGTTGATATGCGCCGCCAGTTTGCCCGGATCGGGCAGTGCGGCGGCTCCGATCACCCGCGCGCTGAGCTCGCCCTTCGCCGCGCGCCCCAGCACGGCGCTGCAATTCTCGATGCTGGTGCTCTGCGCCTTCAACGCCCTTTGAGCGAGGACGGCCGCCATCGCCGCCAGGAGAGCCGGTGGGGCGATCCACCAGCCGGGCGCGGCGATGCCGAGGATGGCCGCGACGCCCGACGACAGGGCGGCGGACCACAGCAGATTAGATGGCGAGAATGAAGCGGTCATAGGTCGCGCCCTGTTTGCCCAGCAGTTCGAGAAGGTGGTTGGTCGAGGCGCGCATGCCATCCTTGCGGTCCGCGTGGCGGCTCTCGATCTCGAGCAGTTGGCGATAGATCGGCTCGACCGCGGCTATCGCCTCGCGTCGCGGCAGGCGGCGAAACGAATGGTAGCCGGCGATCTGTCCCGCCGCGTCGAGCCAAGGCGTGACATGGGCGAAGACCCAGTAATTGTCGCCGTTCTTGGCTCGGTTGTTGACATAGGCGAAGATCTCGTCGCCGCGTTCGATGGTGTCCCACAGCAGCTTGAACACGCAGCGCGGCATGGAAGGATGGCGGATGATGGAATGGGGCTGGCCCAGCAGTTCGGCTTCCGTATAGCCGCTGACGGTTAGGAACACGTCGTTGGCATAGGTAATCTTTCCTTTGCGGTCCGTCTTGCTGACGATGATCTCGTCTTCCGGAAAGAAACGTTCCCGCCCGCTCAGAAACAGCTCTTGACCCATAGTCACCATCCTTTAGCCGAAAGGAAGAGGGTAATCATCTCCTGCTCGGCCGAACGGACTATATCACGAGACCGGCGTCACGCATGTGGTAAAATGATAAGTAAAAGCATTCTGCTAAAGCAAAAAACAGCAGGTTTTGGCCATTTTGTGGCAAGATGTGTCAGATTTATATCATTTGTAACAATGTTAATCTCATTCCTTGCCTTCTGGGGTGCGACAATGATTGGTTGCAAATGCTGTTCGAAATTAAGGGAAAAGTAGATCATTCGTTCTGCCCATGACCGCGGATGCCTGGCCGGTTTTGCCGTATCGTCTTTTGATCGAAATATGGTAAGCAGATCGACTATGAACCGAGGTCTCTCCCTTGCCGCCATCGCCCTCGCCAGCCTTGCGCTGTCGGGCTGTGCGGTCGCCGACGGTGTCGCCCATCTGGTCAAGATGACCCAGCAGGGATCGACCAGCGGCGGGAACGCCGCTGCGGCGCAAGTTCAGCCCGCTGTGCAGCCCGCCGCGGCCGTGCCCGACGAAGGGCCGGCGGCTCCACCACCGCCGCCGGCGCCCAGGGAAACCATCAAGGTCGAACCCTTGGCGCCACCGCCCTCCTGACGACCGGCGCTCGCGTCATGGCGGCCTCCCGCATCCTGCGCCAGCTGCGTCTTCGTTTCCGGCTGTATCTCGGCATCGCGATGGCGGTGATGGTGGGCATGGCCTGCCCCTCGCCCTGGCCCGATTCGACCAAGGCTATATTGGCCCTGGACGCCGGCGGCGTGGTCTTCCTGGCGCTCACCTGGACGATGATGGCCCGTTCCACTCCGGCGCGCCTGCGTCTCAGGGCGCGCATGCAGGATGAAGCGAAGGTCACCATCCTGATGCTGACCGTGGGGGCGGCGGTATTCAGCCTGGCCGCCATCGGCCTCGAATTGCATGGGCTGAAGGATCTGCCGGCCGGCACCGAGGTGCTGCATCTGGCCTTGGCCGGTGCCAGCATAATCTGTTCCTGGTTGGTGACCCATACCCTCTTCGCCCTGCATTACGCGCATGATTACTACGGAGACGCCGACGATCGAGGCCGACCGGACGGGCATGCCGGCGGGTTGGAATTTCCGGGTTGCGAACATCCGGATTATTGGGATTTCCTCTACTTCGCCTTCGTCATCGGCATGACCTGCCAAACCTCGGACGTCGAGATCACCGACCGGGGCATCCGCCGGCTGGCGCTGGCCCAAGGTGGCCTGGCATTCATCTTCAATACCGTCATCCTGGCGCTCAGCATCAACATTGCCGCGGGCCTCCTCTGAAGCAACGAAGTCAGCGACCTCCCGGCGCCGCTTCCGGCAGTGCGGCGGTCGAACTGGGGGGCTGGATGACCACATCGACGCGCCGGTTCTCCTGCCGGCCGGCAGCGGTCTGGTTGCTTGCCACCGGGAAAGACGAGCCCAGGCCCCGGGCGATGATGCGATCGGAAGCGATGCCGGCGCTGATCAGATAATTGCGTACGGCATCGGCGCGTTCCTGCGACAGCTGCTGATTCACCTGCGGGCTGCCGGTCGCATCGGTGTTGCCTTGCACGACGACCTGGCGCTCCGGATGGTCGCGCAAATAGGCCACCAGTGGCTGCAGGCGTGCCGCGGCGCCGGCTCGCAAGGTCGCCTGGCCGGTCTCGAAGGGCAGATTGTAAAGGGTGACCACCGTGCCTTGGTTGGTCTCCCGGGTGCGATAGGCCTGAAGCTCACGCTGTGCCTGCTGCAATTGCTGGTTTTTGGCCTGCACCAGCGTCTGATCGCGCTCCTCGTTCAACTGCGCCAGGCGGGCATGGGCGGTCTCGCCCTCGGCCTGGGCTCGGGCGGTGGCGATGGCGCGGTCGGCCATGAACAGTTCGTGATTGAGCGCCTGGGTGTTGCCTTCCTTGGCTGCGTGGTCGGCGGCGGCCAGCGATTGCGAGGCCTGCGTGAGGGCGGACGAACCGTATTGCCGGACGGCGGGATCCTGTTGGGCCTGAGCAAGAGCCTGATGCTCGGTCTGCAGCGAGGCATTGTTGATCTGGCTACCGGCGCAGCCGGCCAGCAAGGCCGCCAGGCCGAGTCCGGCGGCGCTCGCTGCCGGGAACGGAATTCGACGGAACATGGCTTACCTCCCTGACGGGCCGGGCGGAGCCGGGGTGGGGGGCGCCGCCTCGTGTTGCAATGCGTTGATGGTGGACTGCATGTCGTTGGCGGCCTTCTGCGCCTTCTGGGCGTCCGCCAGTGAGCGGGACAACTGCAGATCGGCCATGGCCTCCTGCGACAGCTGGTCGGCGGCATGATCGTCGCCGCTTTGCTGCGCGTTCTCCGCCTGGCTAACCTTCAGCCTGGCTTCGTCCAATTGCGGCCGCGAGTAACTGTCGGGAGGCGCATTCATCGCCTGGTGCACCTCGCCTTGGGCCTGCGTCAGGCTGGGCGGCGGCGTGCTGCTGCAGGCCGCGAGGGCAAGAGCAAGGCCGGCCACCGCCAGCCGAGGTTTCGCGACTACCGCGGGCATGGTTTCCTCCCCGTTGATGGGCGGCTGGATATTGCCGTCCTGACTGTTGGCGCGAACACGCCGCTCGCCCATTTGTTCTGGCCGGGAAAAAAGGGGTGGAGAACCCGGCCCCGTCTTCAGGGGTTCACTGCGGGAAGGCTCGGGAGCCGACAATCTGGCGGAGGACAGGATGAAGATGCCTTCCACCTTGATGTGCCGTCACGTCGCGATACTGGCGTTGGCGGGCGCGCTTGCGGCCGGTGCCGCCTGCGCCCAGTCGGCGCCGACGCCGACTGGGCCTTCCTCTGGGCCCTCCACCTCGCAAGCGGGGGCGCACCCACGCGACTTCGTCGGCGTGGCGGGTCCCTTGCTTGACGCGGTGGTCAATATTTCGAGCGAGCGGCGAATCAGCCGGCAAGGCCAGGAAGGTCCGATTCCCTCGCTGCCGCCCCCGTTCAACGAGCTGATCCCGCAGAATCCCGAGGGGCCGGATCAGCCCTCGACACGCGGCGTCGCGCTTGGGTCGGGCTTCCTCATCGATCCCTCGGGCTATGTGGTCACCAACAACCATGTGGTGGAGGACGCCGAGTCGATCACCGTTGTCCTTCATGATCAGCGGGAGTTCAAGGGCAAGGTGGTCGGCCGCGATGCCCGCACCGACCTTGCCCTGCTGAAGATCGACAGTCCTCGGCCCCTGCCTTACGTGCTGTGGGGAAATTCGGATCAGGCCGAAGTGGGGCAGTGGATCCTGGCCATCGGCAATCCCTTCGGTTTGGGCGGCACGGTTACCGCCGGGATCATATCGGCCAAGGCCCGCGATATCGGCGCCGGCCCCTACGACGCCTTCCTGCAGACCGATGCTTCGATCAACCGCGGCAATTCGGGCGGACCGATGTTCAACATGGACGGCCGGGTGATCGGCGTTAATACTGCGATATTCTCGCCTACCGGGGGCAGCATCGGCATCGGTTTCGCCATTCCGGCGTCGCTGGCCCGCCCGGTGATCGATCAGCTCCGCACCACCGGCGAGGTCAAACGCGGCTGGCTCGGCGTAGCCATCCAGCCGGTCACCCACGAGATCGCGCAAAGCCTCGGTCTGCAAAAGGCCCAGGGAGTCCTGGTGGCCGAGGTCAACAAGGCCGGCCCGGCCGACAAGGCGGGGGTCCAGGTGGGGGATGTCATATTGCGCTACAATGGACAGGCGATCGACGACACGCATCGCTTGCCGCGCCTGGTCGCCGACACCGCCATCGACAGTCGGGCCGAGCTGCTTATCTGGCGTGACGGCCACGAAGAGACACTGCATGCCCAGATCGGCCAGTTGAAGCCTCAGGTCGCCAAAGCCGAGCACGAGAAGCCGCCCTCGGCAGAGCAGGGGTCGCTGGGCCTGGTGGTTTCACCGCTGACGCCGGAAGCCCGCAGCGAACTGGGCCTCCAATCGGGCGAGCACGGCGTGTTGGTGCGCGGCGTCGAGCCGGGGAGCGAGGCTGCCGACCGTGGTATTGCGACCGGCGACCTGATCCAGCAGGTCGACCACCATGCCGTCACCTCGCCGGCCGAATTGCGTCAGGTGATCGAGCGGGCCCGCCAGTCCAAACGGGCGTCCGTGCTGGTCCTGGTGCGCCACGGCGACAGCCCGCACTTCGTCGCCCTGCCGCTGGCCGAGAGCCAGAGCAGCCGGTCCGCCCCGCCGCACGGTCGGGCGGATTAAGGCTTAACGATATGCGATGACGGGGAAGGGGTCTGTGCGGCGGCCGCCCGCGGCCGGCGGGCTCTCGGCGCCGGCCCCTGGACTGCGTCGCAGGGGCGGCTCTTTTCAGCCCGGATGGCCGGTCGCTACTCCGCCGCTTGGCTCAGGTACTGCCCGATATCCACTTCGTCGATCTGGTCGGGCGTCAGAAAGGCCTTGGCATATTCCTTGTAGACGCCCGAGGTGAGGAACAGCTCGAACAGGTCCGGGTCGACATGGCGGTCCTTCTTCATGAAGGACATGATTTTGACGCACTCGGACAGTTTCTTCGGGGTCTTGTAAGGGCGATCCCGGGCGGTCAATGCCTCGAAGATGTCGGCGATCGCCATGATACGGGCGGGAACGCTCATCTCCTCGCGCCGCAGCCCCTTGGGATAGCCGGTGCCGTCCATCTTTTCGTGGTGGCCGCCGGCCCATTCGGGCACCCGTTTCAGGTTCTTTGGGAAGGGCAGGGCGGACAGCATGACGATGGTCTGCACGATGTGGTCGCTGATGTGGTAGCGGTCTTCAGGCGTGAGAGTGCCGCGCCCGATGGACAGGTTATAGACTTCGCCCAGGTTGAATTTCTGCGCCGGCGGCTTGACCTTGAATCCCCAGGGGTTGTCCGGGCCGACCGGCGGATGTTCGTGCGGGATGATATGCTCGGGCTTGTCGGCCAGCAGCGTCTCGACCACCGGTAGGGCGGGCTTGTCCTTGGGCTTGCGCTGGTCCTCTTCCCAGGACAGGCCGGCGCTGTCGTCGAGGGTCCTGAGCCAGGTGGTCCCGGCGATCTGCTTCAGCCGCTCAACCTTTTCCGGCGCCAGGAACTCGCCGCCCAGGTTGCATTCGGCGACGAAGGCGTAATCGGCATCCAGCTGGGCCAGCCGTGCGTCGCGCTGGGCTTTCAGCGCCACTTCATCACCGCCCGCCGCGACGGCCTTCCAATAGTCGATCTCGACGTCGCGCTTGACCACTTCGAACCGGGTGCGGATCTCGTGGATGCGGTTGTAGATGGTTTCCAGCTTGGTCGCCTTGTCGACCACGTATTCCGGCGTGGTGACCTTGCCGCAGTCGTGCAGGCCGCCGGCCACTTCCAGCTCGTACCATTCGTCGTCGGTCAGGGCGAAATCGGCGAAGGGGCCGGTTTTGGCCGCGGCGGCGGCCCGCGCCAGCATATTGGTCAGCTCGGGGACGCGGCGGCAATGACCGCCGGTGTAGGGCGACTTGGCGTTGATGGCGCTTGCCAGGACGTCGATGAAGGCCTTGAACAGGTTCTTCTGAGCTTCCAGCAGCATCTGATTGTCCAATGCCACGGCGGCCTGGCTGGCCAAGGCCTCGACCAGCGAGGTGGTATCGGGGGGAAAAGCGACGACCTTGTCGCCGTCGAGGGCGTTGATCAACTGCAGCACGCCAACCATGTCGCCGTCATGGTTTTTCAGCGGCACGGTCAGGAAGGACGTGGAGCGGTAGCCGGTCTTGACGTCGAACGCCTTGGTGCCGGTAAAGTCGAAATCCCCGGCATCGTAGGCGTCGGGGATGTTGATCGTCTTGCCGGTCAGGGCGGCATAGCTCGATACGTTCTTCTCATTGCGGTCGCCCGCCTCGTCATAAAGGCGCACCGGAGGCAGGGGGATTGGCTTGCCGGTCGTCCCGCCCATGGCGATGTTCAAGGAATCGTTCAGCATGATCTCGAAGCGCAGTTCGCGCTTGTCGCTGTCGTGCAGATAGAGGGTGCCGCCGTCAGCGTTGGTCATTTCTTTGGCGCCGACGAGGATCATCTCCATCAGCTTGTTGTGGTTCCGCTGGGCCGACAACGCGATGCCCAGTTCGATCAGCCGCGCATAGCGGACCGCCCGCTCGTTCGCTCCCGCCACGTCTCGCGCCATGGCCATGGCATATCCCTCCCGCCAGGATCCCTAACCTATGGTTAGAGCAATCTACCATGAAAGCTTGGCATGGCCTTGCTGAAAACCAAGACCGTTCGATACCGGACATTCGATACCGGACCGCCTTGACGGGGCGCTCGGTTGGCTTTCCAATGGCGAATTCGATTTCCCACCCCAATTTCATCAAAAGCGATCACCATGCCTTATTCGTCCCTCCGCGATTTCATTGCCCGTCTGGAAACCGATGGACGCCTGGTGCGCGTCCGCGAACCGGTATCGCCGGTCCTCGAGATGACGGAAATCCAGACGCGGCTGCTGGCGGAAGGAGGGCCGGCGGTATTGTTCGAGAACGTCGTGGCGAGCGACGGGCGGCCGTACGACATGGCGGTGCTGGTCAACCTGTTCGGCACGGTTGAGCGCGTGGCCTGGGGCATGGACCGCCAGCCGCACGAACTGCGCGAAGTGGGCGAAGCCTTGGCCTTCCTCAAGCAGCCGGAACCGCCCGGCGGCTGGCGCGAGGCCCTGGAGATGCTGCCGTTGCTGAAAACGGTGATGGCTATGCGGCCGAAGACCATCGGCTCGGCCCCCTGCCAGGAGGTGGTGCTGACCGGCGACGAGGTCGACCTTTCGCGGCTGCCCATCCAGACCTGCTGGCCCGGCGAACCGGCGCCGCTCATCACTTGGCCGCTGGTGGTGACGCAAGGACCCAGGCCCAAGGGGCCAGATGCCGACCGGCGCGACGCCTTCAACCTGGGCATCTACCGCATGCAGGTGACGGGGCGGAACACCACGCTGATGCGCTGGCTGCGCCATCGCGGCGGTGCCCAGCATTACCAGCGCTGGGCTCAGGAAAAGGCTGAGCCATTGCCGGCGGCGGTGGTCATCGGAGCGGATCCGGGAACCATCCTGGCGGCAGTGACGCCGGTCCCCGACACCCTGTCCGAGTACCAGTTCGCCGGCCTGCTGCGCGGCCGCAAGCTGGACCTGGTGGAATGCAAGACGGTGCCGCTCAAGGTGCCGGCGCAGGCCGAAATCGTGCTGGAAGGGCATGTATCGCTCGACCAGTTCGGTGACGAGGGGCCCTACGGCGACCACACCGGTTACTACAATGCGGTCGAGCAGTTCCCGGTGTTCACCATCTCGGCCATCACCATGCGCCGCAATCCCATCTACCTGTCCACCTTCACCGGCCGCCCGCCGGACGAGCCCTCGGTTCTCGGCGAAGCGCTGAACGAAGTGTTCATCCCGCTGCTGATCCAGCAATTCCCGGAAATCGTCGATTTCTGGCTGCCGCCCGAGGGGTGCTCGTACCGCATCGCCGTGGTGTCCATCCGCAAGTCCTATCCAGGCCATGCGCGGCGCGTGATGATGGGGGTGTGGTCGTTCCTTCGGCAGTTTGTGTACACCAAATTCGTAATTGTCGTTGACGACGACATCGATGCCCGTAATTGGAAGGATGTGATGTGGGCCATTTCGACGCGGATGGACCCGGCACGCGACATCATGGTGGTAGAGCGCACGCCCATTGATTATCTCGACTTTGCCTCGCCCGAGTCGGGCCTGGGCGGCAAGTTGGGAATGGACGCCACCAACAAGTTGCCGCCCGAGACCCATCGCGAATGGGGACGCAAGATCCGCATGGATGAGGCAATGGTCGATACGGTGACACGCAAATGGGAGGCCTATGGTCTGCCCGGCACCGGTCGGCCCATCTGGAAATGATGATTCGGGAAGGACTGTGACATGGCCGCCGAGGATGCCCTCAATCTGTTGTCCGATCTCATTGCCAAGGCGAAGCAGGCCGGGGCCGACGCGGCCGACGCCGTGCTGGTGGATTCCACCTCGCTGTCGGTGGCTTGCCGCCTGGGTAAACCGGAAAAGGTCGAGCGTTCGGAGGCGGCAGACCTGGGCCTGCGCGTCCTGATCGGCAAGCGCCAGGCCCTGGTGTCCTCGGCCGACCGTAGCAGCCTTGCCCTCGACGAACTGGTCGAACGAGCCATGGCCATGGCGCGCACCGTGCCAGAGGACCCGTTCTGTGGCCTGGCCGAGCCGCAGCAGCTGGCCCGCGATGTGCCCAGCCTCGACATCTGCGACGCGCAAGAACCACTTCCCGCCACCCTGGTGGATTGGGCGCAGCGAGCCGAAGACGCCGCTCGTGCGGTGAACGGCGTGACCAATTCGGAAGGCGCCGAAGCCGGGTGGGGCCGCTCCCGGGTCGCCCTGGCCGGCTCGAACGGATTTGCCCACAGCTACCAGATGAGCAGCAGCCAGATTTCCGCTTCGGTGCTGGCCGGCGATGCGGCCGGCGGTATGGAGCGCGACTACGACTATGCCACGGCGGTGTATTTTTCCGACCTGCGGCAGCCCGAGGACGTGGGCCATTCGGCCGGCCATCGGGCGGTGCGGCGGTTGGGTGCACGCAAGGTCAAGACGGCTTGCGTCCCGGTGGTCTACGATCCCAGGGTTTCGCGCGGCATCCTGGGGCATCTGTCCTCGGCCATCAATGGTGCCGCCATCGCTCGGGGCACCAGTTTCCTCAAGGACTGCCTGGGTAAGCAGATCCTGCCGCCCGGCACGCGGGTGATCGATGACCCGCACCGGCCGCGCGGCCTGCGTTCGAAACCCTGCGATGGTGAGGGAGTGGCCAATCGCCGCCGCGCCATCGTCGAGGATGGTGTGCTGACCACCTGGATCCTCGATCTGCGCTCGGCCCGCCAGCTGTCGATGGAAACCACCGGCCATGCCGCCCGGGGAACAAGTTCGCCGCCCTCGCCGTCGACCACCAACCTGTGGCTGGATCCCGGACCGGTAACGGTGGCCGAGATGATCTCGGACATTCCCCAGGGGTTCTATGTGACCGAACTGTTCGGCATGGGGGTGAACGGGGTGACCGGCGACTATTCGCGGGGCGCCGCCGGCTTCTGGATCGAAGGCGGCGAGATCGCCTATCCCGTCAGCGAGGTGACGGTGGCGGGCAATCTCAAGGACATGTTCCTGCACATGGTCCCGGCCAATGACCTGGTGTTCCGCTATGGGGTCGACGTCCCCACCTTGCGCATCGACGGCATGACCATAGCCGGCAGCTGAGGCTCCGAGCCCGTCGCACCGGCGGCATTAACGTCACGGTCCGAGTCTGCCGTCCGGAAGCGAAGGGCGAGTGCGAAACGGATTCGTCATGGGCCTCGAAGCGCGTAGCGGAACAGGTTCTCCAGCGGGACGGAATAATCGGAAAACAGCAGGTAAAGGCTGGCTGCCAGCCCAACCAGCCCGGCGACCGCCACCGCCGGGATGAAATTCTCAATTTCCCGCGGCGATCCTTTTGTCGTGGGATCGACAGGCGGTGTGCCGGGGCCGGCGGGTGTCTCGGTCATGAAGGCAACTTCGGCCACAGCGCCTTCCTGGGCGCGGAACCGACACTCGGCCGGCGCTGCCGCTGCCCAGGAAAGCGATCCATGGGGTTCGACATGGGTCGCCCTATTTCGCCGCCGGCGCTGCTGGCGCTGGGGCTGACGTCGACGCTGGCGCGGTGAGCGCCGGCTTTTGGAACGTGTGAACCTTCTTGAAATTCACGGCGTTGCCGGAAAGACCCATGTAGATGGCATAGCTGCTGACGCTGACGGCGATTATTGCCTCAAGGATCAGGACGCCGATACCGTACTTGTACCAGGGCTCGTAAACGTAAGGGCCCTCGCGGGTTGCCGCAGAATGTCCGCTCATGGCATGTCCTCCGGTCAGTCTTTCTCGGCGCCGAGCGCGCCCTCAACGGTGGGGAAATCGTTCCGGCCCAGCCATTTCTGCTTGCTGCCAAAGCCGTGATCTTCGGGATGGATGTCCCAGTGCATCGCCCAGACGTAGTAGAGGACGAAGGGGAAAAACATGCAGACCGCGACGATCGCGTATCCCATGTGGATGCCGCCGACGCCGAGAGCCTCGGCCGCCTTGCCATAGATCAGCGGAAATATGACGCCGCCCGCCGTAGATACGCCGCCGATGAATCCCGTCGCGGTACCCGGGCGTTCGCGGAACATCAGTGGTACGATGGCGAAGGTGCCGCCGGTGCCGAAGGACACGCAGATGCCGAAGACGGCCAAGATGATCACCGACCAGACGATGCTGCCGGTAAGACCGGCGACGGTAAGCAAGATCATCATGGTGGTGATGCATACCAGCGCGAACATCAGCCAATGGATGCGCGGCGAATAGGGAAGGTTCCTGGTCAGGAGCGGGAAAGGCATCCAGCCCTTTCGCTGCCACAGGTCGGAAATCCATCCCGAGAAGGGGCGGAACAGCGAGGCGTTGAAGGATTGCACTGCGGCGAATGAGCCGGCCGCGATCTGCACATCCACCAGCGACTTGAAGCCGAGCCCCTTGATGGCTTCGGCGAAGCCGATCTTGTAATAGCCGGGCAGCCACGCGTTCATCCCGATCTCCAGGCCGAAACACATGGTATAGGCGAACATCAGCGCGATGGCGGCGTGGCGCGTCCAGACGAAGGCGGTGTCGCCCCAGGTTGCCGTCTTTCTCGCCATGTGCAGCCGTTCCAGGTTCTTGGCCGGGACGCCGCGCAGCAACAGCCAGCCGGCGATGACGAATGCAACGATGCCGAGGTGGATGAAGGCGGCGTGGTAGTCCAGGCCGTAGATGCGCGGCAGCAGCAGCGCCCCGGCGCCGGCGCCGACATTGCCGGTGCCGGCATACAGCCCCTCGGCGGCGCCCATCTCCTCGGGGTCGAACCACTGCGCGACATGCTGGATGCCGATTACGAAGGCAACGCCCGAGGTGGCGACGATGACGCGGGTCCAGAACAGGAAGTCGTATTCCGACACGCCGACCATCGGTGCCAGCGCGTCCGCCCTTCCGGAAAGGATGCTGAACGCACCGCAGAAGACGAGAACGATGACGAAGGAACGGATCGCCCCGATCTTGTCGGTCAACCACCCGACCATCGGCCGTATTATCGGAGCTGTCCAGATCGCCGAACTGGCGAGTACGGCGACAGCCGCGATGCCGAGATCGAATTGGGAAGCAATGGTCGGCACGAAGGCTGCACTGGCGAACCACATCAGGAAGCACCAGAAAAATGCCACCGCAGCCATGAAGAGCTGCTCGACCTTTTGTGTCTTGATGTCTCTCATTCTCGCCCCGCTACGCTAAATCGCCTGAACGGCGACGGTCGCGGTCAAAGCGATCCTGTTGCCACTCAGGATAGGCCGCCGTTGGCCCGGCGGTCGTGAGCCCTTTTTGCTTTCCAGGATATCGAGGCGAGGTCGCGCCGCACTTGACGTAAGTGAAGGATGTGACAAATTGTCGCGGCGACTTTATAATGATACAATTGAAAATAGGCTACTTGTTTCTGAGCCATGACCAATGTTGAAGGCCTGTTATCGGTGGCTCTGCGAGGTATGATCTGGGGCTTTATTAAATCATACTTCATCAATAATTACAGCATGATTGCCGCCAACGGGTCACGCTTTTATGTTGCCGCCGGAACCGGAAATGCGCGCCTTGAATTTTCCTCGTGAAGTCGTATGTCCATTTGTCCGCCCCGGGTTGTTCCCCGGCCACGCGGGAGGGCGGCTGCCTTGCATAAAACTCATAAGAAAATTGTGGGAATGATGATACCGTAGGTTTCAACAAAACCTGATCGGGTGGAAAACGTCCGCAGATTGGGGGATGTATCATGTCGAAGAAAATGTTTCCCTGTGTGTGCTGTTCCATATTCGCCGCGTCGCCGATGCTGCTGTTCTTCATTTGCTCGGCTGCTTCTTCGGTGATCGCCCTGTTCCAGGTCGGACTGGTCCGCTCGCTGCCGCTGATCGCCGTTACCCTGGTGTCGATGTTCCCGCTGTGGATGTGCCTATACGGCACGCTACGGGCCTCGGCCGAGGCGAAGATGGCGGCCCATAGGCTCGACAAGCCAGCCGCCTTCTGAGGTTCAGGGGACGATCAATTCCAGCTGTATTTCGCTGACGGTGACGTCCACGGGCAACCGGGCGATGATGTCGCCGTCACCCTGAACCGGCAGTTCGGGCTCGCCCTCGATCCGCACTGATCGCCCAGTCTCGATGCGCACGTCGGGCAGAGACGACAGGCGGCCCATGACCAGGGCGAGGCCATAGCGCACGACATGGGCCCAGCCGCCGTGTTCGAACAGACACACCTCGAAGGCGGGAGCGGCGAGGTCCGCCTTGGGGGCGGCGACGAACGGCCCGCCGTAATGGCGGCCATTGCAGATGACGGCCGAGCGGGCGTGGAATTGCCGGCCGTCCACCGTCACCCGGCAGGGCGGGAAGCCATAGCGTATGCCCTGGCTCAGGGTCTCCACCACATAGGCAAGCTTGCCGGTCCGCCGCTTCAACGCCAGGTCCACATTGGCCACGACATGGGCGTCGAAGCCGACGCCCGCCATCATCAGGAAGTAGCGGCCGTTGGCCCGCCCCGGATGGATCGCCAGCCGCGACCCGCGGGCGATGGCCCGGGCGATTTCCACCGGTTGGCCGTGCAGGCCGATTTCCTGGGCAAGAACGTTGGCCGTACCCAGCGGAATGATGGCCAGGGGCGGAATCGGACCCGGCGCCGCCAACAGCCCGTTGGCTACCTCGTTGATGGTGCCGTCACCGCCGGCGGCGACCACCACGTCGCAGTCGGAGGAGGACAGCTTTGCCGCCATTGCCTCGGCATCTCCCTGGCGGGTGGTCTCGCGCAACATGACGTTGCAGCCTAACGCCTCCAGGGCCTTGACCGTCGCCCGCAGGCGACGCCGGCGCCATTGGCCTGCCGCAGGGTTGTAGAGCACCAGCACCCGCCGTGTCCCGGTAGTCTCCGCCAATCCGATCTCAGCCGAACCCATATGCATGAGTTTGGGTCTATACCTGTCGGAGGGAAATTCTTCCATGAATGTTCCATTACAAGATTTTTACCGATTTGTGAAATAAATATAAGTTATCAGCAAAGTATATGTACACGTAGCTCCCTCATATACTATTTACTGCGCAGGATTAGGCCGAGGGGGTCTTGACCCGCATGACGATGGTGACCGGCGTGCAGACCTACCGTGCCATCTGGATCTCCGACATTCATCTTGGGACCAGAGGCTGCAAGGCGGATTTCCTTCTCGATTTTCTGAAAAATACCGAATCAGAGTACCTTTATTTGGTCGGGGACATCGTCGACGGGTGGCGCCTGAGGCGCTCCTGGTACTGGCCGCAGGCTCATAACGATGTGATTCAGAAGCTGCTGAGGAAAGCCCGCAAGGGAACTAAAGTCACCTTCATTCCTGGCAACCACGACGAATTCGCCCGCCAATACACCGATTTCAATTTCGGTGAGATCGAGGTGCAGGACGAGGTCATCCATATCGCCGCCGACGGACGGAATTTCCTGGTGCTGCATGGCGACCAGTTCGACGGCGTGGTCAAATATGCCAAGTGGCTGGCCCATCTGGGCGACCATGCCTATACGGCGGCGCTGGTGATGAACAACTGGTTCAACTGGATCGGCCGCAAGCTGGGCTTCGACTACTGGTCTCTCTCCTCCTACTTGAAGCACAAGGTCAAGAACGCCGTTCAGTTCATCGCCAATTTCGAGCAGGCGATGGCCGAAGCGGCGCGCCACCGCGGAGTCGACGGGATCATCTGCGGCCATATCCATCATGCCGAGCTGCGCAGCTTCGGCGACATCACCTACGGCAACGACGGCGACTGGGTTGAAAGCTGCACGGCCCTGGTCGAGCACATGGACGGTCGGCTGGAGGTTCTCCACTGGGCGGAAAGCCGCCAACTGTCGCTGTTCGACGACCGCCTGCCGGCTGCCCCACAATTCCAGGAGACAGGGAAGGCCCCATGCGAATACTCGTCGTCACCGATGCGTGGTATCCTCAGGTCAATGGGGTTGTCCGTACGCTCGGGACGTTAAGGGACGAATTGAGCCGTCTCGGCCACGAGGCGGTGTTCGTCACGCCCGACCAGTTTCGCAGCCTGCCCTGTCCCACCTACCCGGAAATCCGCCTGGCCCTCAGGCCTGGGCGGCGGCTCGCCCGCGCCATCGAGGCCAACCAGCCCTGCGCCATCCATATCGCCACCGAAGGGCCCCTCGGCTGGGCGGCCCGCCGTTACTGCCTGAAGCGCCGGCTGCCCTTCACCACCGCCTACCACACCAAGTTCCCGGAGTACATCCGCGCCCGCTTTCGGGTGCCGTTGCCGCTCAGCTACCGGGTCATGCGCCGCTTCCACAAGCCGGCTTCGACCATCATGGTCGCCACCCAGACCATCCAGGAGGAGCTGGAACGCTGGGGCTTCGGCCGAATCCGTCGGTGGTCGCGCGGCGTCGATACCCAATTGTTCCGCCCGCGGACCGAGGCCGAGATCCTGGCCTTGGCACCACATCTGAACGGTGTTCCGAAGCCGATATACCTTTATGTCGGGCGAGTCGCCGTCGAGAAGAACATTCAGGCTTTCCTGGCCGCCGACCTGCCGGGGACCAAGGTGGTGGTGGGCGACGGTCCGCAGCTCGACGATCTGCGCCGGAAGTTTCCCCGGGTGCTGTTCACCGGGGCGAGGCAGGGCGAGGAACTGGCCGCCCATTATTCGGCCGCATCGGTTTTCGTGTTTCCCAGCCGTACCGACACCTTCGGCCTGGTGCTGCTGGAGGCCCTGGCCTCGGGCGTGCCGGTGGCGGCCTACCCGGTGCCGGGCCCGCTCGACGTGGTGGGCGGCTCGGCGGCCGGTGTGCTCGATGAGGATCTGGCCACCGCGGCAAAGGCGGCGCTGAGCATCCCTGCCGAGCTGTGCCGGGCCCATGCCCTGGCTTTTTCCTGGGAGGCCTGTACCCGCCAGTTCCTCTCCAACCTGTCGCCCTTCGATCTGCATATGTGGGAGAAGGTAGGGTAGGTTGTCAGGGGAATAAACTCCTATCATTGCGACCCTCCGTTCTCAACGGCCGGACACCGCCAATTCAAAGGCATTGGGGTGGAGCCGGTCGCGCGGCCGATTTCCGTCATGCCCGGGCTTGACCCGGGCTTCCATGAAGCTACTGTGACGCATCGACGTGGAGGGTCGGAACAGGTCCGGCCATGACGGAGGACAGGGTTAGGCATGACCCCTCTCACCGAACTTCCCGCCTGGAAGGCGCTCAAGGCGCATTTCGCCACGCTGCGCGACCTGCCGATGCGCCGCCTGTTCGCCGAGGACCCCCAGCGCTTCTCGCGCTTCTCGCTGCGCCTCGACGATTTCCTGCTGGATTTCTCGAAGAATCGCATGACCGCCCAAACCCTTGACCTGCTGATCGACCTGGCGCGCCAGGCGGATGTTGAGCAATGGCGCGAGCGCATGTTCGCCGGCCAGCGGATCAACACGACCGAGGACCGGGCGGTGCTGCATGTCGCGCTGCGCAACCGCTCCGATCGGCCGATCCGCGTTGATGGCGTCGACGTCATGCCCGAGATACGGCGGGTTCTGGCGCAGATGCGGGATTTTTCCTCGGCCGTCCGTTCGGGCGCCTGGCGCGGCGCGACCGGTCAGCCGATCACCGATGTGGTCAATATCGGCATCGGCGGTTCCGACCTCGGGCCGCTGATGGCCACCGAAGCTCTGGCGCCATTCCGCCAGGCGGGCCTTAACAGCCACTTCGTCTCCAATGTCGACGGCAGCCACATCCACCAGGTGCTGCAGCGCTGCCGGCCCGACCGAACATTGTTCATCGTCGCGTCGAAGACCTTCACCACCCAGGAGACCTTGGCCAACGCACACACTGCCCGGGGCTGGACGGTGTCTGCGCTGGGCGAGGGGGCGGTTGCCCGCCATTTCGTCGCTTTGTCGACCAATGTTGCGGCGGTGACGGCGTTCGGCATCGATCCGGCCAACATGTTCGCCTTCTGGGACTGGGTGGGGGGGCGTTATTCGCTGTGGTCGGCCATCGGCCTGTCCATCGCCATCGCCGTCGGTTTCGACCGCTTCGAGGAACTTCTGGCCGGCGCCTTCGACATGGATGAGCATTTCCGCACGGCTCCGCTGGCCGCAAACATGCCGGTGATCCTGGGACTGCTCGGCATCTGGTACATCGACTTCTTCGGCGCCGCGGCCCATGCGGTGCTGCCTTACGATCAGTATCTGCACCGCTTTCCCGCTTATCTCCAGCAAGCCGACATGGAAAGCAACGGCAAGAGCGTGACGCGGGACGGCCGGCCGGTCGACTACGCCACCGGGCCGGTTCTGTTCGGCGAAGCGGGGACCAACGGCCAGCATGCCTTCTACCAGTTGATCCATCAGGGAACCCGGCTGGTGCCTGCCGACTTCATCGCCGCCGCCTGCAGCCTGAACCCGGTGGGTGAGCACCATGCCCTGCTGTTGTCCAACTTCTTCGCCCAGACCGAGGCCCTGATGTCGGGAAGGACGGCCGGGGAGGTGCGGGCCAGCCTGGTGGCCCAGGGGATCAGCGGAGCGGCGCTCGAGGCAGCGATCCCACATCGGGTGTTCGAAGGCAATCGGCCGACCAATTCCATCCTCTACACCCGGCTCGACCCGCGCACGCTGGGGCGGCTCATCGCCCTTTACGAACACAAGATCTTCGTCCAGGGGGTGATCTGGCGGGTCAACAGCTTCGATCAATGGGGCGTCGAGCTGGGCAAGCAGTTGGCCAAGGCCATCCTGCCGCAACTGTCCGCCGACCGGGCGGTGACCGGCCATGACAGTTCGACGAACGGATTGATTGAGCACTTCAAGAGCATTCGCGCGTCATGCGGGTGTTGATAACATGATCATCAGCGTATATTTTTCTGGCCGGTGAACGCATAGGCAGGAATTTGACGATGTGGGCCAGAGTCCGGCGGATCCTGTTGGTCGCTCTGCTGGTGCTGGCAGGGGGCTTCGCCGCTGCATCGTCGCGGGACTTCGGCGTGTCCGGCGAAGCCGCCGAGGCGCGCCTCAAGGCGCAGGGCATCTACCATCCGCGGTCCATCGCCGACGCGATCCTCCACCTTACCGACATGAGCACCTACCTCTACCATGAAGCCCGTTGCGGCCACATGGATGGTGCTGAGGCGGGGAAGCTGCGGGCCGCGGTGATCGGCGGGGTCGAGCGGGATTTTCCCGGCTGGGACGCAATCGACGATGCGGTGCTGAGGTTCCGCCTGTGGCAAGGCCGGCGCAGCGTCGACGACATTTCCTGCGCCCAGGTGGCGGCATTGAACGCAGTCTTTGTCACTGACAACATCGGCTATTATTCGTCGCGCCAATAGCGGCGCACTTCTGCCCGCGTTCGGCTGCCGGTCGCAGTATTTGCGTGCGAGCAGGAGGTGCGGCTATCGTGGCGGCCATGATCATCCGCCTGCTGCCCCCCAATCTCGTCAACCAGATCGCCGCGGGCGAAGTGGTCGAACGGCCAGCCTCAGCCGTCAAGGAACTGGTGGAAAATGCCATCGACGCCGCCGCCGGGCGCATCGAGGTGACCCTCGCCGAGGGTGGGCAGGCCCTGATCGCCGTGACCGACGACGGCATTGGAATGAACGAAGAAGAATTGGCGCTGGCGGTGGAGCGCCATGCCACCTCGAAACTGCCCGACGACGATCTCCAGCATATCCGTCACATGGGATTCCGCGGCGAAGCGCTGCCGTCCATCGGTTCGGTAGCCCGCCTTCGCCTGACCAGCCGGCCGCGCGGCGCCACATCCGCCTGGACGTTGCTGGTCGAAGGCGGCACAAAAGGCCGTCTCGAACCGGCGGCCCATCCCTTCGGCACGCGGGTCGAAGTCCGCGACCTGTTCTTCGCCACGCCGGCCCGCTTGAAATTCCTGAAGCATCCGCGCACCGAACTGGTGCACGCGCGCGACGTGCTGGAACGCCTGGCCATGGCCCATCCGCGCGTCGCTTTCACCCTGTCGGACGAGGCGCGGCCGGTATTGAAGCTGCCAGCCTGCGGCGGCGACGACGAAACCGCGCGACTGGAGCGCCTGTCGGCGGTGCTGGGGCGCGACTTCGCCCGTGCCTCGCTGCCGGTCGAGGCCGATCGGGAGGGTCTGCACCTTTCCGGGCTGATCGGCCTGCCCACCTTCAACAAGGCGACGGCGTCGGCCCAGTATCTGTTCGTCAACGGCCGTCCGGTGCGCGATCGCCTGCTGGGCGGCGCCGTGCGTGCGGCCTACCAGGACGTGCTGTCCCATGACCGCCATGCGGTGGTGGCGCTGTTTCTCCACCTGCCGCCGGAAGAGGTCGACGTCAATGTGCATCCGGCCAAGGCCGAGGTGCGCTTTCGAGAACCCGGCCTGGTGCGCGGATTGATCGTCGGCGCGCTGAAGCACGCCCTGGCGGCCGCCGGCCACCGTGCCGCCGCGCCGAGCGGGGGCGTCGGCGCCTTGGGCGCCTTCCGGCCCGCCGTCGCGCCTCAAGCCCAGGGCGGCGGCTTCTCCGCCACCGGGCACTGGCCGTCGCGATCCGGGCAGGGCAGTTTCGAGATGGGTGCCGCCGCCCAGGCGCCGCTCGGCTTGGCCGAGGAGGGGCCGCAGGGCCGGGCCATCCCGCCGGCCGAGATGCCGGGGACGGCCGACTCCTCCCTTGCCGCCTATCCGCTGGGGTTGGCGCGCGGGCAGGTCCACGACACCTATATCATCGCCCAGACTGCCGACGGGCTGGTCATCGTCGACCAGCATGCCGCCCATGAGCGGCTGGTCTATGAACGGATGAAGCAGGCTCTGGCGGCCGGCGGCATCGCCCGGCAGGGCCTGCTGATCCCGGAAGTCGTGGAGATGGACGAGGGCGCCTGCGCCCGGCTGTTGGCCAAGGCGCCCTCCCTCGCCGAGTTCGGTCTGGCCATCGAATCCTTCGGTCCTGGGGCGGTGGCGGTGCGCGAGGTGCCGGCGCTGCTGGGTGACGGCGACGTGCAGGGCCTGGTGCGGGATCTTGCCGACCAGTTGGCCGAATGGGGTGAGGCCACGGCCCTGGAGGAGCGACTTGCCCATGTCTGCGGCACCATCGCCTGCCATGGCAGCGTGCGCGCCGGGCGGCCGCTCAACGCCGCCGAGATGAACGCCCTTTTGCGGCAGATGGAGGCAACCCCCCGTTCGGGCCAATGCAACCACGGCCGGCCTACCTATGTCGAGTTGAAGCTGGCCGATATCGAGAAACTGTTCGGCCGGAGGTAGTCCTGGCGGGCCGTTGTCCGCTCCGTCGCGGGCCGGTAGAATCCTGCCATGCGGTTGGTCCTGCCCATAGTCGCTGCCACCCTGGTCCTGCCGGCGGCGCAAACGCCGCGGCTGCCGACGGAACGTCTTGCCGCCGGGTCCTATGCGGCGCAAGCGGTCGAGGGCGCGCGCATCGCCAACAAATGGTGCGATTCCTGCCATATGGTGCAGGTGGGGCAGGGTACCGACGTGGCGCCGACCTTCGCGCGAATTGCCGTCCAGCGCACGCCGGAGCAGATCCGCGCCTTTCTTGCCCGCCCCCACGGCGCAATGCCGCCGATTCAATTGTCAAACAAGCAGATCGACGACGTCATCGCGTATATGCACAGCCTGGTGCCGCAGCCTGATGCGGCGCCAGGGAGGTGACGGGCTCCTGTCATCCCGAGCGAATGCGAGGGATCGCGTCTGTTCGAGAGATCCTTCGCTGCACTCAGGATGGCAATGGGTTGGAAAATCGCAGGAACACCAGCCGTGCCGCGCCGTATGTCCGCTCGTCGGCAATGGCCAAGCCGGGAATGGGCGAGGTGAATGGTTCGCCGGCGGCGACCTCCACCACTACCAGTGCGTCCGGCGTCAGCCAGCCTTGCGCCTGCAAGGCGGCCAGGGCCGCCTTCGCCAGGCCACTCTTGTACGGCGGGTCCATCAGCACGAAGCGGCAGGGCGTCGGGGCTTTTGGGGGCTTCGTCGCGTCCAGGCGCTGTACCGCCACCTGGTCGAGCACTCCCAGTTTCTTGGCGTTGGCATAGATGATGGCCATCGCCGAGCCGTCGGTTTCCATGAAGGTCACATGGCCGGCACCGCGCGACAGCGCTTCGAAGCCAAGCGCTCCCGAACCGGCGAAGGCGTCGAGGACGCGCTGGCCTTCCAGCCGCGGCGAGCCGTGAGCGATGATATTGAACAGCGATTCGCGGACGCGGTCGGCGGTGGGGCGGGTGTGCAGGCCTTGCGGAGCCTGCAGGACCCGGCCCTTATGACGGCCGGCGACGATGCGCATCGGCGTTCCTCTTGGGTTTTCGGCTTCCGCCCAACTGTTCAGCCAGGACCCGGGCCGGGACCTCCTCGGCCTGGCCCGGCTCCAGCAGGCCCAGTTGGAACGGGCCGTAGGCGATGCGAATCAGCCGCGTCACGGTCCAGCCCAGATGGTCCATCACCTTGCGGATTTCCCGGTTCTTGCCCTCTTTCAGGCTGACCGTCAGCCAGGCGTTCGACCCCTGTTGGCGATCGAGCAGCGCCTTGATCGGCCCATAGGGCACGCCGTCGACGATCAGGCCCCGTTCAAGCGCGGCGAGCTGGGCGGGGTCGGGCGTGCCGTGGACACGGACCCGGTAGCGGCGGACCCAGCCGGTGGCCGGCAGTTCCATATGCCGGGCCAGTTCGCCGTCATTGGTCAGCAACAGCAGCCCTTCGGAGTTAAGGTCCAGCCGTCCTACCGAAATGACCCGCGGCATGTCTTCCGGCAGTCGCTCAAAGACGGTGGGGCGGCCCTGGGGATCCTTGTGGCTGGTCACCAACCCCGGCGGTTTGTGGTAACGCCACAGGCGGGTCCGTTCGGCCTCGGGCAGCAATTTGCCGTCGACGGTGATGCGGCTGGTCTCGGTGACGGTGACCGCCGGGCTGGTCAGCACCGTGCCGTCCACCGCCACCCGGCCTTCGGCGATCCAACGTTCGGCTTCGCGGCGGGAACACAGGCCGGCGCGCGCCAGGCGCTTGGCGATGCGCTCGCCTTTGACGGAATTGTCTGTCGTCGGTTCGGTCATCGGCGGCATGCCTCGATGAAAGCGTGGAAAATGGCCGCATCCGGCGGGCTGATAGCGTATTCGGGATGCCATTGCACACCCAGGCAGAACCGGCGGTCGGGGACCTCGATTCCTTCGATCACTCCGTCTTCCGCCGCGGCGTTGACTATGACGCCGGTCGGCAACTGCTTCACCGCCTGGTGATGGGCGCTGTTGACCGCCACCGACTCAGCTCCGGCGATGCGGTGGAGCAGCGTGCCGGCGGCGATCCGCACAAGGTGCCCCGGTTCGGTGCGAGGATTGGGCTGTTCATGGAGCAGCGGCGCAGGGACCTCATCCGGTATGTGCTGGATCAGCGTACCGCCCAGGGCGACCGCCAGCAATTGCTCGCCGCCGCAGATGCCGAGCAGCGGCATGTCGCGATCGAGCGCGCCTTTGACCGCGGCCATTTCGAATTGCGTCCGGCGGGTCTTCAGTTTCACCGTCTGGTGGCGGGTCGCCGCGCCGAACAGGGTGGGATCGACGTCGAAGGCGCCGCCGGTGACGATCAGCCCGTCCAGGCGGTCGAGATAGGCCTCGGCCAGTTCGGGATGGTGGGGCAGCGGCAGCGGCAGACCGCCGGCGGCGGCCACGGCCTCGCAATAATTCTGACGCAGGGCGTACCATGGCAGCGCCGAATAGCCGCCTGGTTCCTCGCTGTCCAAGGTAATGCCGATGAGGGGAAGGATCATCGCGGCACTCTAGTGCTGAAGGCAAGGCGGGGACCAGCGGAAAAAGGCTGTATCAGCACTTGTTAACCAAATGAAGGCGACAATGTTTTGACCGGCGCTTTAACTTCGGGGTGGGAACATGAAGTGTTTCGTCCGGCAGGCCTTGTTCCTTGCCACGGGTCTTTTGTTGGGGATTGCCTGCCCGGCAGCGGCCGCCACACCGCCAGACGAAAAACAGCATTGCCCGGCATCCACCCCCGGAAACACCATCATTTTCTTCGCACCGGGCCGGAACAGCAATGACGACAAGGCGCAACTCGACAGTCTGGCCGGGACGCTGCTCAAGCAGCAACAGCCGGTGTGCATCCTGGCCTTCGTCGATCCCAAGGAGGTAGGCTATTCGAAGAAGTTGGCCATCCGGCGGATCCTGTGGGTGCGCGACGGGCTGATCGCCAAGGGTGTTCCGTCAACCCTGATCGCCGCCGAGTTGCGCCCGGCGGCCCCCGATCAAGCCAAGGACTCCTTGCGCCTGGTAAACGTCATCCTCGGGCCGTGAGCCGATGAATCCTTATCTTGCCATGGCTTTCGCCGAGGCCGAGGCCGCGGCCTCGCGCGGCGAGGTGCCGGTAGGCGCGGTGGTGGTCCGCGGCCAGGTGGTGCTGGCCAGGGCCGGCAACCGGGTCGAAGAACTGGCCGATCCCACCGCCCATGCCGAGGTTCTGGCCTTGCGGGCGGCGGCGGCGGCGGCGGGGGAACCGCGCCTGGTCGGCTGCGACCTGTGGGTGACGCTGGAGCCCTGCCCGATGTGCGCCGCCGCCGTTTCCCTGGCCCGCATCCGCCGCCTGTATTTCAGCGCGTATGACCCGAAAGGCGGTGGCGTCGACCACGGCCCTCGGGTCTTCGACCACCCGACCTGCAATCACCGGCCCGAAGTGGTGGGCGGGCTGGAGGAGAGACGTGGCGGCGAGCTGTTGAAAGCGTTCTTTCAGGAAAAGCGTTGAGTTAGCCCAAAGCCCGCCAGCCGATGTCGCGCCGGCAGAAGCCTTCCGGCCAGCGGATGCGGTCCACCGCTTGATAGGCGCGCGCCTGCGCTTCGGCGACGGTGGCGCCGACAGCGGTGATGCCGAGCACCCGCCCGCCGGTGGCCACCACGCGGCCCTCGGCGTCGCGGCGCGTTCCGGCATGCAGTACGGTGACGCCGGGAACCGCCGCCGCCTTGTCCAGGCCGGCGATGACCGTGCCCTTGGCATAGCTGCCGGGATAGCCTTGCGCGGCCATCACCACCACCAGGGCCGAGTCGGGTTTCCACGTCACAGTCCGCCCGGCCAGGCGGCCCTCGCTGGCGGCCAGCATCAGTTCGACGATGTCGGAATCGAGGCGGGCCATCAGCACCTGGCATTCGGGGTCGCCGAAGCGGACATTGTATTCCAGCAGCTTCGGCTCGCCGTTCTCGATCATCAACCCGGCAAACAGCACGCCCTTGTAGGGCCGGCCTTCGGCCGCCATGCCGCGCACGGTGGGCAGGATGCAGCGCTCCATCACCTTGGCGACCACTTCCGGCGTGACCACCGGGGCCGGCGAATAAGCGCCCATGCCGCCGGTGTTGGGGCCGGTGTCGCCATCACCCACCCGCTTGTTATCCTTCGCGGCAGCCAGCGGCAGCGCGGTTTCGCCGTCGACGATGGCGAAGAAGCTGGCTTCCTCGCCGGCCAGGAATTCCTCGATCACCAGTTGGTCGCCGGCGGCGCCGAACACCTTGTCGCCCATCATCATGTCGACGGCGGCCAGCGCCTCGTCGACGGTCGTCGCCACCACCACGCCCTTGCCGGCGGCCAGCCCGTCGGTCTTGACCACGATGGGAGCACCCTTGGCGCGGATGAAGGCCTTGGCGGCCGCAGCCTCGGTGAAACGGCCATAGGCGGCGGTGGGCACGCCGCATTTGGCCAGGATATCCTTCATGAAGCCCTTCGAGCCTTCCAATTCGGCGGCGGCGGCGCTGGGGCCGAAGGCCTTGATACCGGCGGCGGCCAGCTTGTCGGCCAGGCCGAGCACCAGCGGCGCCTCGGGCCCGATGACCACGAAGTCCACCGCCTGGGTCTTGGCGAAGTCGACCAGGGCGTCCACCTCCTCGGTGCCGATGGGCACCAGGGCGGCCATCTCGGCGATGCCGGCGTTACCGGGCGCGCAGAGCAGTTCACCGCACAGCGGGGAGCGGCGGATCGCCCAGCACAGGGCATGTTCCCGTCCGCCCGAACCGACCACCAGGATCTTCATCGCCGTTCCTCCCGACCTCGAGTCACTTTGGCGGCGTCTTGTACCACAAAACCGCGGGTCGCCAAGGGGGGGATGCCGTTGGAAAAGGGTTGAACCGCCAAATCGCCAAGTCGCCAAGGGCGTTTCGATTTGCGGTGCCGGCATTGCGACCCGCACCAAGTGATGATAAATTCGTGCCTATCCAGGAGGTGCAGATGCGCACGACCTTGGCGCTGGACGACGAATTGTTAGCCAAAGCTCAGGCCTTCACCGGTCTGCAGGAGAAGTCGGCCTTGGTTCGCGAGGCTCTCAAGGCGCTGATCGAACGCGAGACTGCGCGGCGACTGGCGCGCCTTGGCGGAAGCGAGCCGGCATTGGCGACGCCGCAACGGCGGCGATCGGACCAGGATTGATCCTGGTCGATACATCGGTTTGGATCGACCATCTGCGCGCCGGGGATGACGCCCTGGCGGCGCTGCTGGAGTCCGGGCGGGTTCTCGTGCATCCCTTCGTGATCTGCGAGCTTGCTCTGGGCAACCTGCGCCAACGCGACCTCGTACTCGGCAGCTTGCGGGATCTGCCGCAGGCCTCCGTCGCCACGGACCGGGAACTGCTCCATTTCATCGAGCGGAATGCCATATTCGGCCTCGGTATCGGCCATGTCGACGCACATCTTCTCGCGGCAACCCGGCTGACCGCGGGCGCGGCCTTGTGGACGCGCGACAAGCGTCTGCTCGCGGCCGCCGACCGGCTGGGCCTGGCGGCCGACGCCTTGCCGTAGGCCTTTCCGCCACCTATTCTTCCGCTCATGTCCACGATCGCCGAATCCCCCGCTTCCCACAACCTGCCTGAATACACCGTCAGCGAAATTTCGCAGGCGCTGAAGCGCACGGTCGAGCAGACCTACGACAATGTGCGGGTGCGCGGCGAGATTTCGGGGTTCAAGCGTCACTCTTCCGGCCATCTGTATTTTTGCCTGAAGGACGCCGAGGCGGTGCTCGACGCCGTCTGCTGGCGCGGCTCTGCCGGTCGGCTGATGGTGGCGCCCGAGGATGGCCTCGAGGTCGTGGCGACCGGTCGGCTCACCACCTATCCCGGCCGCTCGAAATACCAGATGGTGGTCGAGCGGATGGAACTGGCCGGGCAGGGGGCGCTGCTCAAGCTGCTGGAAGACCGCAAGCGGCGGCTGGCGGGCGAAGGGCTGTTTGATGCGGGGCGCAAGAAGAAGCTGCCCTTCCTGCCCCAGGTGATCG
Source organism: Pseudomonadota bacterium (assembly GCA_021793155.1). Taxonomy (GTDB): domain Bacteria; phylum Pseudomonadota; class Alphaproteobacteria; order Rhodospirillales; family Magnetospirillaceae; genus DUZF01. The sequence goes on from JAJYTF010000024.1 coordinate 68,463, forward strand.
GCGTGGTGACTTCGCCCACCGGTGCGGTGATCCGCGATATCCTGCACCGGCTGGCCGATCGTTTCCCACGCCACGTGCTGCTGTGGCCGGTGGCGGTGCAAGGCGAGGGCGCCGCCGCGCAGGTGGCGGCGGCCATCGAAGGGTTCAACCGGCTTTCGCCCGACGGCCCGGTGCCGCGTCCCGACCTGCTGATCGTCGCCCGCGGCGGCGGGTCGCTCGAGGACCTGTGGGCCTTCAACGAAGAGGTGGTGGTGCGGGCGGCCGCGGCCTCGGCAATTCCGCTGATCTCGGCGGTCGGGCACGAGACCGACACCACTCTGATCGACTATGCCGCCGACATGCGGGCGCCGACTCCGACCGGTGCCGCCGAAATCGCGGTGCCGGTGCGGCGCGACCTGGTGTTGCAGGTAATGGACCGCGGCCGCCGGCTGGTGGCCTCGCTGACGCGCCTGGTCGACGAGCGTCGCATCCGGATCGAAGGCCTGGGCCGCGGCCTGCCAGACCTGCGGCGGCGCATCGAGGACCTGATGCGCGGCCTCGATGACCGCGGAGAACGCCTGGCCAATGCCCTGCCCAATTTCCTCGATCGCCGCCAGGTCGAGGTGGCCCGGCTGGCGGCACGGCTCAGGAGCCCGCGTGAGCAGATCGCCGAAAAGCGCCATGGCCTGGAAGGTCCGGCGACCCGCCTCGATGCCGCCTGGCAGCGCCAGTTGGAGAACCGGCGAGCCAAGCTGGAGAGGGCCGCCGCGTTGCTCGACAGCCTATCCTACGAAGAGGTGCTGAAGCGCGGCTTCGCCCTAGTGCGCGATGCCGCCGGACAGCCGGTGACCTCGGCCGAACAGGCCCATTCCGGCGACCGCTGGGGTGTGACCTTCCAGGGCGACCAGACGGTGCCGGTGGTCGTCGATGGCAACCACCAGCCCCCTCGGCGGCCTGAGCGCAAGGCCGCCAAAGGCCCGGACGGGCGGCAGGGGAACCTGCTCTAGTACCGCGTCCGCCCCAGACGCTTGGTTCCCGGGCGTCTGGATCAGTCGGCCCACCAACTGATGGAATTGTGGTGAGAATCGGACGGATGGTGACGGCACCATCGGTCAGATTCTCACCACTGGGAGCCTGTCCGAGCGAAGCGGAAAGCGCTTTAACCGGCCAGCGCCTTGCGTAACGGATTGGCTTTGGCGTTCTTTCCCGCTCCTGCGGTGATCTCGGCGGCGTCGAGTGCCCGGCCGTAGAAGGCATTGTTGAGATCGAAGCGCTGCGAGAGGTCGCTGCCCGACACCGTCAGGCCGCCATAAGCACCTTTCGACTTCGACCAGACGATGATGTCGGCACCTGCCAGCTGTTGCTGGTTCGCCGTATTGTAATCGGCCATCGACAAGCCGCCCGACGCCTTGAGCGAATAGCTGCTGCTCTTCAACAGGCTGTCCACGGCCGGCTGGTCCATCAGGAACATGACCACGGAACTTTGCTCGCCACCGAGTTGGAGCCCCACCGAAATCGATGTCGCCTCGTAAAACGCCGGATCGCTCCAGCCGTGCGGACCGTGCGCCAGCAGGACACCCTGGCCGCGCGAGGCGCCGACGACGGCCCCGCCTTTGACCAGGTCGGGGAAGATCACCACCCCCTTCGCCTTCTCGAGCAGGGCGGCGGTCTTGGTCCCGCCGCTTTCCTTCATCGTATCCACGGTCGTGGCCGCTTTTACGACCAGCGATTGGCTCTCCGCCTGGTTTTCCCCCGGGTTGGAGGAGGCGCAGCCGAACAGGGCGAATAGAGCAAACATGCCGGCACGGGCCAGCAGCGAACGGCCGTTCATCCGTCACCTCCTTCCTTGTCCAGTCCAGGCGGCAAACGAGCCAGGTGACAGTTGGTGTGTCCACCCTCGGTCTAGAAGGGGCCGTTACCGGGAACAATGGGTGGTTTTTCCCCAAGCGGACAGATCAGACGGCCTCCGAGGCGATTTTGGCGATCTCCGTTCCGCTTAATACCTCGTTTTCCAGCAGGCCCGCGGCAACGGCTTCCAGCTGCCGGCGATGTTCGGCCAGGATGGCGCAGGCGCGGTTCATGCCGGCATCCAGCAGCGTCTGGATTTCCCGGTCGAGGAGGCGGCTGGTCGCCTCGGACCAGGACGCGCCCTGCTCAGCTCCGCCATGCCACAGAAGGCCGCTGTCGGCTCCCATGCCCCATTCGGTGACCATGCGCCGTGCCAGGTCGTTGGCCATGCGCAGATCACCGCTGGCTCCGGTGCTCACTTCCGCCGGGCCGAAGACCAGCAGCTCGGCGGCGCGGCCGCCCATGGCAACCGCCAAGTCGGCTTCAAGGCGGGATCGGCGCAGGCTCGGCTGGTCGCGTTCGGGCAGGCGGACCACCATGCCCAGGGCATGGCCGCGCGGCAGGATCGTGGCCTTGTGAATGGGGTCCGAGGCCGGGCAGTGCAGCGCCACCACGGCGTGACCGGCTTCATGGATTGCAGTATGCCGGCGGTCTTCCTCGGTCATCGCCAGGGCCGGCCGTTCGTTGCCCAGCAGCAGGCGATCCCTGGCGGCGTCGAAATCGGACATCGTCACCGCCGGTCGCCGAAGGCGGGCGGCGATGATGGCCGCCTCGTTGGCCAGGTTGGCCAATTCGGCTCCGGTGAAGCCGGGGGTGCCCCTGGCCAGAACCGTCAGGTCCACGTCGGGGTCGAGCCGCAGCCGGCCGCCATGCACCTCGAGGATGCGCCGGCGCCCCGACAAGTCGGGGGGCGGCAGGACCACATGGCGTGAGAAGCGGCCGGGCCGGGTCAGCGCCTTGTCGAGGATGTCCGGCCGGTTGGTGGCGGCGATGACGATCACGCCGCCGTTGGGTTTGAATCCGTCCATCTCGACCAGCAACTGGTTCAGCGTCTGGTCGCGTTCCTCATGCCCGCCGGGGCCACCGCTGCTGCGTGCCCGGCCCAGCGCGTCGATTTCGTCGATGAACAGGATGCAAGGGGCCTTCTTGCGTGCCTTGGCGAAGGCTCCGCGGACCCGTGCGGCGCCGACGCCGACGAACATCTCGACGAAATCCGAGCCGGCCATGTGGAAGAACGGCACGCCGGCCTCGCCGGCAACGGCGCGGGCGAGCAGGGTCTTGCCGGTGCCGGGAGGGCCCGACAGCAGAACGCCGGAAGGCACCCGCCCGCCCAGACGGGTATATCGTTCGGGATCCTTGAGGAAGTCGACGATTTCCATCAACTCGGCCTTTTCCGCTTCGCAGCCGGCGACCTCGGCAAAACTCACGGCCGTTCCGGGCGTGCTTTTGCGCAGGCCAGACAAGCTGCCCGCCCCCACCCCGGCGAAGCGATAGAGGACGACGCCAAGGCCGGAGAAGACGACGATGTTGCCGATGGCGGCGAGCGCTACGGTGAACGGCAGGCTGCTGCGGCGAGGCAGGATCTCTTCGGGTGCGAACACCACCTCGACGCCGCGAGCGGACGCCTCGCGGGCCAGGTCGGCGCCGACGGCATCGGGCAGCAGCGTATGATAGAGCGAGCCGCCGGCATCCTGGGCGGCGCCGTCGTTCCCACTGTACAGGGTCAGTCGGCGGACCGACCCATCGTCGACGCGCCGGCGCAGTTCGGAATAGCTGATGTCCTTATCAGCCGCTGCCGGGGCCCGCAAGGCGTCGACGAGCGGCCAAGACACCGCCGCGGCCAGGACGAGCGCCAGCAGGATCGCCAGCGACGTTATCAGTCCCTTGCGGGTGTTCACCCATTCCCTCCCGTGCCGTTGACCTGCGCCGCCGGAGTGTGCCGCAAGCCCGGGCCGATGGGGGATGCGCTGAAGAGGTAGGGCTGCTCAGTTCGGCCGGTATGCCTCCACTTCCGCCAGGAAATGGCGCACCGACGGCCGGTTGTCGTCCTGGCGGTGCGCCACTGCCAGAACCATGGTGGCACCGGCGTCGGCAATGGGCAGGAAGCGCGCGCCCTCGACCTGCACGCGCCGCATGGCTTCCGGCACGATGGACACGCCGACCCCGGCGGCGGCAAGGCCGACGATGGTCGACATCTGATGCGCCTCAAGCACCACGCGGGGCAGAAAACCGGCCGCCGTGCACAGGCTGATGACTTTGTCATGCAGGCCGGTGCCGATATGCCGGGGATGCAGGATGAACGGCTGCTCGGCCAGTTCGGCCAGATCCAGCGCGGCGCGCCCGGCCAGCCGGTGGTCGGCCGGCAGCACGACGAACAGCGGTTCGTCGAGCACCGTCCGCATGTCGATGCCGGGCGCTTCGCTCGGCTGGCCGGGGCGGACGAAGCCGATGTCGAGCCCGCCTTCAGAGAGCGACCGCAGCTGGTCGGTGGTGGACATTTCGCGCAGCGACAGGCGCAGATCCGGCCAGCGCCGGCGAAAACGGCTGATGATCGCCGGCATGGCGAAGTTGAACGGGGCCGAGCCGGTGAATCCGATCTCGAGAAGCCCCAGTTCGCCGCGCGCCGCCCGCTGGGCGGTCTGGCGGGCGTGCTCGGCCTGGGCCAAGGTGGCGCGGGCTTCGGGCACGAAAAGGCGGCCGGCCTCGGTCAGGGCGACGTGGCGGCGGCTGCGCTCGAACAGGCGCACCCCCAGGCTGGCCTCCAGCGCCTGGATCTGCAGGCTGAGCGGCGGCTGGGCCATCCCTAAACGGTCCGCGGCCCGGCCGAAATGCAGTTCTTCGGCCAGGGTGACAAAGGCACGCAGATGCTTCAGTTCCATGGAGGTTATATGAAATTCGTATCAATAGGCGTCAATACATACATTGACCGAATTAGATCCGAAGGTTCATGACAGTGGTGTTGCAAGGAGTTCGTCCGTGACCTTCGATCGCCCGCGTGCCGCCGTCACCATCGGCGGCTTCTGTGCGTTCCTCGACCTGTATGCGCCGCAGGCGGTTCTGCCGCAGTTGGCGCAGGATTTCGGCATATCGGCCGCCGTCGCGGGCAGCACCGTTGGCATCTCGACCCTGGCGGTGGCCGGAGCGGCGCCATTCGTCGGCATGTTGGCCGACCGCCTGGGGCGCAAGATCACCATCGTCGCGGCGGCACTGCTGCTGACCTTGCCGTCGATCATGCTGGTCCTGGCCGGTGGCCTGAACCAGATCCTGCTGTGGCGGTTCGTCCAGGGGCTGCTGCTGCCGGCCATCTTCTCGCCGGTGGTGGCCTATGTCAGCGAGGAATGGCCGCCGGGAGAGGCGGCCGACGTCATGGGACTCTATGTCGCCGGCTCGGCCCTGGGCGGCTTTTCCGGCCGCTTCATCACGGCACTGATGGCCGAGCATTTCGGCTGGCGGATGGGATTCGGCGTGTTGACCCTGATCACCCTGGCCTGCGGCCTGGCCATCTGGCGATGGATGCCCTCCGAGCGCCGCCGGCCGCGACCCGCCGGCAGTGCGGGGCGCGGCGGTTTCGTTGCGTTGTACGGTCATCTGCGTAACCCGGCGCTGCTGGCAACCTGCGCCGTCGGCTTTGCAGTGCTGGGCTCGATGGTTGCCACTTTCACCTATGTGAATTTCCATCTGGCCGGCGCGCCGTTTCATCTGGGCACGGCGCAGCTCGGCATGATTTTCCTGGTCTATCCCATCGGCGCCGCCGTCGCCCCGGCCAGCGGCTTGCTGATCCGCCGCATGGGCCGCCGCGGAGCGGTGGTTCTGGCCATGGCGGTGAGCTGCCTGGGCTTGCTTGCCACCTTGCAGGCGAATCTGGCGGCCGTGGTCGCTGGCCTGGCCCTGTTCGTCATCGGCGTTTTCACCGTCCAGTCGGCGGCCATGGGGTTTGTCGGCCAGGTGGCGAAATCGGCCAAGGCCACGGCGGTTGGGCTTTATGTGTGCAGCTACTATATCGGAGGCAGCGTCGGCGCCGTCCTGCCGGGCCTTCTGGTGTGGCAGGCCGCCGGCTGGGCGGGTTGCGTGGCGCTGGTGCTGGCCATCATCGCCGCCGCCGCCGCCCTCGCCTGGCGGACCTGGCGCGACGACCCGGTACTTTGTGCCGCCGAGTGATGCCGCGCGGCCAGCGGGGCGCGGATGCGCCCTGCCGGCGCTGAAGGGCCGCCAGACGAACCGAGGCGATCGGGTTCTCCGGATTGCTCCGGCCGTATGAAACGTCGACGCCTCAGGGTTGAGCGGATTGACAGCCCGTGTTGCGGCGGCGACCATGCCATAACTGCCATTGGACATCAGAGGCCTTGCCATGACCGCCGAACGCCCCAGCCTTTCCCTTAAGGATCAGTCTCTCCTGCAGAGTCGCTCTTTCGTCGACGGGGCGTGGGTCGATGCCGACTCCGGGCGCCGCTTCGTCGTATCCAATCCGGCCGACGGAAGCCCGCTGGGTCATGTCGCCGACCTGGGGCGGGAGGAAACCAAACGCGCCATCGCCGCAGCCAACGCCGCATGGCCGGGCTGGCGCGACAAGACCGCCAAGGAACGCGCCGCCCTGCTGCGCCGGTGGTACGAACTGATCATGGCCAACCACGAGGACCTGGCGGTGCTGATGACCGCCGAGCAGGGCAAGCCGCTGGCGGAAGCCCGGGGCGAAGTGACCTATGGTGCGTCGTTCGTCGAGTGGTTCGCCGAGGAAGCCAAGCGGGTCTATGGCGACACCATTCCGACCTTCGCCTCCAACAAGCGGATCGTCGTGTTGAAGCAGCCGGTAGGCGTCGTGGCGGCGATCACCCCATGGAACTTCCCGATGGCGATGATCACCCGCAAGGTGGCGCCGGCGCTGGCCGTGGGCTGCACGGTGGTGATCAAGCCGGCCGAGGACACCCCGCTGTCCGCGCTGGCGCTGGCCGTGCTGGCCGAACGGGCCGGCTTCCCCAAGGGCGTGCTCAACGTCATCAGCACCGCCGAGCCGGCGGAAATGGGCGACGAACTGGCGACCAACCCGCTGGTGCGCAAGATCTCGTTCACCGGTTCCACCGAAGTAGGCAAGCTGCTGATGGCGAAGGCCGCCGGTACGGTGAAGAAGGTCTCGCTCGAGCTGGGCGGCAATGCTCCGTTCATCGTTTTCGACGACGCCGACCTCGACGCCGCGGTGGCCGGCGCGCTGGCTTCCAAGTACCGCAATGCCGGCCAGACCTGCGTCTGCGCCAACCGTCTGCTGGTCCAGGACGGCGTCTACGACGCTTTCGCCGCCAAGCTGGTTGAAGCCGTCAAGGCCTTCAAGGTCGGCCCCGGCCTGGCCGGCGACACCAACCAGGGCCCGCTGATCAACCGTCAGGCCGTGGAAAAGGTCGAGCAGCACATCGCCGATGCGCTGTCGAAAGGTGCCAAGGTGGTTCTCGGCGGCAAGCGGCATCAATTGGGCGGGACCTTCTTCGAGCCAACGGTGCTGACGGGCGTCAACCCGACCATGGTGGTGGCGCGCGAAGAAACCTTCGGACCCGTCGCCCCGCTTTTCCGCTTCACCACCGAGGACGAGGCGGTGGCCATGGCCAACGATACCCAATACGGCCTGGCCGCCTATTTCTATGCTCGCGACATCGGCCGGGTCTGGCGGGTGGCCGAGCGCCTTGAATACGGGATGGTGGGCATCAACGAAGGTATCATTTCTACCGAGGTCGCTCCGTTCGGCGGAGTCAAAGAGTCGGGCATGGGACGTGAAGGTTCGTCCTATGGAGTGAACGATTTCCTGGAAATCAAATACCTCTGCGTCGGGGTGTGAGCTGAAATAACAGCGGGCCGGTGTCGCGTATCCGGCCTGCTGGTATGAAGAAAATCACACTCGCTGGTTCTACCCTTTCCGATCCAATTCAGGCAGATACCATCCGCCGGTGTCTAGGCGCCTTAAGCGGCGAGACCCCGGCGGATGGTGTGCGCCACCCGCCGGGGTGGAGCGTCAAGGCGCTTCCCGTGCTCAAGCATGGCAATAGGAAAGGCGGTACGCCTTGGACGACGCAGAAAACACACGACAGGTCCTGTCGTACGTCACGGTAGCCTACGCGGTGATGTTCTATGCCGCGGCCGCCGTTCTCCTGGTGGGATTGGCCCTGAAGATCGCGCATTATTTGCGCCAGCCGGCACGGCTGCGGCCGCCGGGCCCTTCCGGCGATGACAGCCGGCTGGGCAGCACTCTGCGAATCGCCACCGATGTCGCTTTTTTCCGCGGAACGTTCTTCACCGACCGCATCCAGTGGATTTTCAGCGCCTTCTTCCACTTCGGGCTGCTGCTTGTGGTGGTGCGCCACCTGCGCTATGCCATCGAGCCCAATTGGGTCGGCCCGCTGTGGAAGCTGATCATCCTGGCCCAGCCTCTGGGACTCTACGGCGGTCTGGTGATGA
>JAJYTF010000025.1 GCA_021793155.1 Pseudomonadota bacterium
GACGAAGCTTGCCCGCCGCTGGACCCGAAAGCCGCGCGCCAAGAAATAACCGCGGCATCTTGTGCTGGTAGGGATTACGCCAGATTACGGGGAAGAGCGGTAGGCGGCCTCGGCCGGATGCTTACGAGTGAGGTGCTGCACGGCCCGGAGCGGCGCCGACGCTGGACCGCGGATGAGAAAGCTCGGATTGTCGCCGAGAGCCTGGCGCCGGATGCCGTGGCCAGTGCGGTCGCGCGGCGGCACGGCATTCATCCGAACCAGCTTTACGGTTGGCGGCGAGAACTGCGCGTGGCGACTGCTGTGACAACGACGCCGCTGCCGGATTTTGTTCCGGTGGCGTTGACGGCGGAGCCGACGATGGCCGGCCCGGCAGTGGAAATTGCGTTTTGTGGTGCGGTGGTGCGGGCCGTGCCCGGTGTCGACCTGGCGTTTCTGAATGACGTCCTGCGGGTGGTGAAGGCGCAAGGATGATTGTTCCCCCGGCCGGCGTCCGGGTGGTGATCGCCACGCGTCCGGTGGATTTCCGCAAAGGAGCCGATGGCCTGGCGGCGATCGCCCAGTCGGTTTTGCGCCTGGATCCGTTCTCTGGTTTGATCATCATCTTCCGGGCGAAACGGGCCGACCGGATCAAGCTGTTGGTCTGGGACGGCACGGGCCTGGTCCTGATTTGGAAGCGGCTTGAGCAAGGCGCGTTCCGCTGGCCACCCATCACCGATGGGGTGATGCGGCTGTCGGCCGGGCAACTCGCGGCCCTCGTGGAGGGGTTGGATTGGTCGCGCGTTCACGTTCCACGGCAGGGCCGTCCGAAGCTCGCGCAATGACGGTCAGAAATGGCGCTTTTGTGCCGCTCTCGACGTTACATCTCCTTGATTCTATGATATAAATTGTCCATGGAATGTGCCGTCGAAGATCTCCCCGACGATCCCGTTTTGCTGCGGGCGATGCTCCTGGCGGAGCGCGCCGAAAAGCAGCAATGGATCGAGCGGAACGCCCGCCTTGAACAGTTGCTCAGCCAGTTGCGGCGGATGCAGTTCGGCAAGCGTTCGGAGAGGCTCGACGCCGACCAACTCAATCTGGCCTTCGAGGATATCGAGCAGGCGGTTGCCGAAGTGGCGGCCGAGGAAGAAAAGGCGAACCCCGAGTACAAGCGGGCACGCTCGGAAAAGCGGCGTGCCGGCCGGGGCTCCCTGCCGGATCATCTGCCGCAGGTCGATGTGGTGATCGAGCCGGAGGAAAACGCCTGTCCGTGCTGCGGTGGAGCGCTGCATGTCATCGGCGAGGACGTGTCGAAGCGTTTGGACGTGATCCCGGCGCACTATCAGGTGATCGTTACCCATCGGCCGAAATACGCCTGCCGGGCCTGCGAAGGCAAGGTGGTCCAGGCCGCCGCGCCGGCCCACCTGATCGAAGGCGGCCTGCCGACGGAACGCCTGGTCGCCAGCGTCCTGACCGCGAAATATGCCGACCACACGCCGCTTTACCGGCAGGCACAGATCCTCGCCCGGCAAGGCATTACCATCGAACGCAAGACCTTGGCCTTCTGGGTCGGCTATGCCGCCGCCGAGATGAAACCGCTGTGGCATCTGATGCGCGAAGATCTTCTCGGCTCGACGAAGATCTTCGTCGATGAAACCAAGGCGCCGGTGCTGGATCCTGGCCGAGGGCGGACCAAAACCGGTTACTTCTGGGCGATCGCCCGCGATGATCGACCATGGGGCGGCGGCGATCCGCCGATGGTGATCTACACCTACGCCCCCGGACGGGGCGGGAAACACGCCAACACGTTGCTGGCGACGTTCCGTGGCGTCCTGCAAGCCGACGGCTATCAGGTCTACAAGTCCTTCGCCTTGGCGCACGATGCCGTGACGGTGGCGCATTGCTGGGCGCATGCGCGGCGTGAGTTCTTTGACGTCAGCAAGCCATCGCCGATCGCCGAAGAAGCGCTGATCCGCATCGCCGCCCTCTACCAAATCGAAGAGGACATCCGCGGGCAAAGGGCCGAGGTCCGTCATGCCGTCCGCCAGGAAAAGACCAGGCCGCTGGTCGAGGCGTTCAAGACCTGGTGCGAGGCCAAGCTGGCGATGGTGTCCGGAAAGGCGCCGATCGCCGGGGCGATCCGCTATACCCTCAATCAATGGGAGGGCCTGACCCGCTTTCTCGACGATGGGCGCATCGAAATGGACAACAACACCGTCGAGAGATGCATGCGCCCGATCGCCCTTAATCGGAAAAACGCCCTGTTCGCGGGACACGATGACGGCGCGGCCAACTGGGCGCTCATTGCGTCCCTCATCGAGACCTGCAAGCTCAACGGCGTCAATCCGCAAACCTACCTGACCGACGTGCTGACCAAGCTGGTGAATAACTGGCCCAATAGCCGTCTCGCCGAACTGACCCCATGGGCCTGGGCCGCCGTCAACAAACCCTGCTGAACGTCAAGCGCTCGTCAAAGGGTGATCGCGTCCCGCTTACTTCGCATGTCCGTGAGGATTTACAAAATCATGGTTCATCCGATATTCTGTAAACAACGGGAGGGTGCCATGTTTTCTGAACGGCTCAAGCTCGCCAGAAAGCGGGAGGGATTGTCGCTCCGCGATCTGGCCGATCGGGTGAACAACGTCGTCTCCGCCCAGGCGATCGGCAAGTACGAGCGCGGCGAGATGATGCCGGGGTCGGCGGCGGCCATCGCCCTGGCCAAGGCTCTGCGCGTTTCCGTCAGCTACCTGCTCAGCCCGACCGAGATCGCCTTGGAAGGGGTGGAGTTCCGCAAGAAGGTTTCGGCTGGTGTGAAGGATCGGGCCATGGTCGAGGCTGCGGTCATCGACCATGTCGATCGCTATCTCCAAGTCGAGGAAGTGCTCGGGATCGCCAGCGCGCAATGGTCCGAGCCGGAAGGTGCTCCGTACCCGGTCCGCACCCTGGACGACGCGGAGGCGGCGGCCGAGGCCGTCCGGGATGCCTGGGATCTCGGCAGCAACCCGATCCCCGACGTAACCGAGATCCTTGAAGCGCGGGGGATCAAGGTGCTCAAGCGCCCGTTCCCGTCGGCGGTTGATGGCCTGTCCTGCCGGGTCCGCCGGGCCGACGGCGAAGTCGTCCCGGTCATCGTCTGCTCCGACGAAAAATCGATCGAGCGGCAGCGCTTCACCCTGGCCCACGAACTCGGCCATCTGGTCATGGATGTGTCCAGCGATCTGGATGAGGAGAAGGCGTGCCATCGGTTTGCCGGCGCCTTCCTGGCGCCCAAGGCCGAGTTGGTCGAAGAAATCGGCTCCCGCCGGCACACGCTGTCGTATCCCGAGCTGATGGAAATCAAGCAGATGTTCGGGCTCAGCGCGGCGGCCTTGGTCGTCCGCCTGCGCGATCTCGGCATTATCTCCGAGGGAACCCTGCGCGGTATTTTCCTGGGCGTGGGCCGCACCTGGCGTCAGAAGGAACCGGCGCCGCTGGAACGCCAAGAACCGACCCGCCGTTTCCGGCGCCTGTGCTTCCGCGCCCTGGCCGAGGACGCGATCTCTTCCTCGAAGGCGGCGGAATTGCTGGGCCTGTCGGTCAGCGCCATCGAGCGCACCATGCTCGGACCGGCGGAGTGATGGCGGGTGCGGGTCCTCGTCAGCGACAGCTCGGTCCTGTTGGAGATGGCGAAGCGCGGCCTGCTGCCGGCGATGTTCCGGTTGCCGTTCGAGTTCGTGGTCCCCGATCTGCTGTTCGAAGAGGAACTGATCGATCTCGGCGAGTACACCCGCGATGACCTGCGGAGCTTTGGCTTGCGGGTTGAGGGACTTGATCCGGTCGGGGTGACCACCGCCTTGTCCTATCAGGCGCGGCGTCGGCGCCTGAGTTTGGTCGATTGCTTCGCCCTCGCCCTGGCGTCGCGCCGGGGATATCGGCTGCTCACCGGCGACAAGGCGATGCGCAGCTTCGCCGAGGCCGAGGCGATCGAGGTAAATGGCGTCCTGTGGCTGGTGGACGAGATGATTGCCGCCAACGTAGTGCCGGCCGGCGACGTTCTGGCGGTCCTCATCGCGATGCGTGACGATCCCCGGTGTCATTTGCCTGGGCACGAGTTGGCCTCCCGGATCGATCTGTTGTCCCGCTGAGTATGACCCAGTGCGGATTCCGATCGTTCCGGCCAGGTATTCCAATAATTATCCGGCCACCTGCACCGATGTGATTTCGGCCCCTTTTGGGTGACGGTTTCCCGGCAGGTCTGATTGCTCATCGCACGGTGATGGTGTTCCAGTCAAGGTTGTGGCGCCCTGTTGGTCATGGCTCGTCCTTTGCCGGGCGGCGTTTGCGCAAGGATTCGCCGTTGAGATCGATGCGGTAGGCGGCGTGAACGATGCGGTCGAGGATCGCATCGCCGAGGGTGGGGTCCGCAATAATTTCGTGCCAGCGGTCCACGGGGACCTGACTGGTGATGAGGAGCGAGCCGCGCCCGCAGCGATCGTCAACGATCTCGAGCAGATCGCGACGATGCTCGGGGGCCAACGGTTCCGGCCCCCAGTCGTCGAGGATGAGCAGATTGACCCTGGCCAGGCTGGCCAGCAGCTTGGCGTATCGGCCATCGCCACGGGCCAGGTCGAGGGCGGCGAAGAGACGCGGCGCCCTGTGATAGAGGACGGAGAAGTCCTCGCGGCAGGCCTTGTGGCCGAGGGCACAGGCCAACCAGCTTTTGCCGATGCCGGTTGGTCCGCAGAGGATCAGATGGCGGTGATCGCGGATCCATTGGCAGCTGGCGAGCTGCAGGAAGAGGGTACGGTCCAGCCCGCGCATGGCGCGGTAATCGACGTCTTCAACCGTGGCGACCTGGCGTAGCTTGGCCCGATGGGCCCGCGCCTCGAAGCGCTTCTGGCGGCGCAGCGTGATCTCGTGTTCGAGCAGAACGGCCAGCCATTCAGCGTGGCTCAACTCCGCGGCCGCGGGATTGGTTTCCAGATCCTTGAAGCCCTTGGTGCAGCCGTGCAGGCCGAGATCGTGGAGCAGGTCGAGGGTGGGATGAGACAACATCGGAGGTCTCCTCAATGGTAAAAGCCGCTGCCGCGGATGTTGGCGTGGAACAGGGGGAGATCGGCGGCGGCCTTCTGCTTGGGCTTGCGGCCCAGGTTGTTGTCGAGGATCGATGCCAGGCTCTTCGACGACAGGGCGCCGATCTCCAGGGCGTGGGCGCAGGCCGCTTCAGCCTGCTCGCGGTCGACACCCCGCAGCCGTTTCAAGATGCCGAGACAGGACCGGAAGCCCTGTTCGGGATGGGGCCGGCAGGCCAGGATGGCAATGATCAGCGCCTCGGTCTGGGGACCGATGTTGGCGGCATCACGGCGGAAGCGTGCCTCGCTCCAGCCGGCGTAATGGCGGTGCGCGCTCGGCATGTGCTCCGGCACGGTGCGATGCCGCAGGCTGCTGCCGTAGAGACGGATATGGCATTTCGATGGCATGCCGATTTCATCCGTGTGGCTGGTTGCACCGAGCAATGCCCAGGCAATTTCTTCCTCCAAGCCAGCGCGAATTTTCCGCGCCGGCCGTCGCCTGGAGAACCCACACGCATCCGGCCATGCAACTGAAACGGCTCGCCGTCTGGGATCGGCTTGGATGGCATATCCGTTGCTTTCACGATCCATAGGATGTTCCCGCGATGAAGCGGAGAACTTCGGTGGAAAGGAGTTTGTACCATGACGCCTGTGAGCCTTCCGATGTGGTTTATGCTCGTCGTACTGACTGCCGTGCCTGTCCATATTTCAGTGAACAAAGGCGTGGCACGGTGGCGCAGAAACTATGAAATATCGTCCATGGTCACGATGACCGTCGTCATGGCGGTCTGCCGCGTTTTCCTGCCGCTGATGCAAGGCTGCGCGCTGGATCCGAAAGAGGCAGGCAAGCTGCTTCTGACATCCTGTGTCTTCGGGGGAGTCTTCGGCGCACCGATCGGTTTGATGTTCAGGGCCATGACAGGTCATTCGCGTGCCAGACCCGCTTAAGCCGCTTCCCCGGCCGTCGACGGAATGATCGACGGTTGGGTGGCAAGAGGGCCCTCTTACCGCATCAGGACGATTAATCGGCAAGTGAGGCATAACCCCGGGGTGCGCCAGAAAATTGTCCGACTGCCGGCGCATCCTTCGAGACGCCGCCTTCGGCGGCTCCTCAGATGCTATGGGGCGGCGGCGAGGAATGGCACCATCGTCGCTCTTCGAACTTCGCCGATGGAGCGCCCCATGCCCAAAATCAATGATTTGAGCCGATGCCTCGCCGCCTTCGAGCAGGATAGCACGCTGGTCGCGGTAATCGAGATGAGCCTGTCGAGTTGGCTCGTCGGGTTCAATGCATTCGGCGCGCGAACACCTTGATATTTTAGGCAATCGATACCAACACACAGGATGTGTGCGTCAACTGAGACCCGCAAATTGGCCAATTCGGAACAAATGAATCACCGCTTCAAGTTCACCGCCATGGGTTCTCCATGTCAGTTGTGCCTTTCCTCGGTCGACCGCGGGAAAGCGGAAGCGGTCGCATCTGCGATGATTGGGGAAATCGCTCGCATAGAGGCCAAATATTCACGCTATCGTCCCGACAGCACTCTGTCGCAGGTGAATCGCGTCGCCGGCCGCGGAGCAAGCGTCGAACTTGATCCCGAGACGGCCGCGATCATCGATTACGCCTATGCCTGTTACCGGAAAAGCGGAGGGCTGTTCGATGTCAGTGCCGGTTGCCTGCGTCTTGCGTGGGATTTTTCCGAGGCGCGTCTGCCGGATTCGCACCAAGTCGAATTGATCCTGCAGCGTGTCGGTCTCGACAAATTGCATTGGGAACCGCCATGGCTGACCTTTCTGGCATCGGGCATGGAGCTGGATCTTGGCGGCATCGGCAAGGAATACGCCGTCGATCGGGCAATCGAAATCTGCCTGGAACAAGGGGTCAACAACGGCTTTATCGATCTAGGTGGGGATATTCGCGTGGCAGGTCCGCAGCCGGACGGCTCTCCCTGGCCGATCCGCGTGCGTCACCCGAGAAACGCCGACGGCTTCGCGGCTTGCCTGAGCGTTGCCACGGGAGCAGTGGCTACCAGTGGCGACTACGAGAAATTCATCGATGTGGCCGGCAAACGCTACTGCCATATTCTTGACGCGCGGTCGGGATGGCCGGTTCAAGGGTTGGCCGCGGTCACCGTGGTGGCCGACAGCTGCCTGGTGGCGGGCAGCGTCGCCACCATCGCCATGCTGAAGGGGCGGGGGGGGATCGCCTGGCTGGAGGAACTCGGAGTTCCTCACTTGTGGATCGATCTGGAAGGAAGGCAGGGCTCGAAAGCCCTGACCGAAACCTCCGCTCCTTAAACCAGGATATTGATTCCGCCGGTCGCCGAGGCGGCGGCCGAGCCGGTGCCCAGGCTGTTCAGGGTCTGCCCGGCGGTGGTCAGCGTGTTTGGCGCCGTTGCTCCGCTACCGTCGTGCTGTTGGCCGCCCTTCTTGACCGCTGCCATGACGTTCTTCATCCCGGTGACGAAATCGGCCTTCGCCACGCTGCCGGTGCCGTTCGGGTCGAGTTGCGACCACACGGCATTCGCTCCCTGGGCGGCGATGCCCGCCGGCGGGTTCATCGTCTGGAAGGCCTGGGTAAACTGCGCCAGGGTAATGCTGCCGCTGCCGCTGTTGTCGATAGCGTCGAAAAGATTCGACATCTTTTGCTGTGGCGGCATTCTGGAACTCGCGCCCGTAGTCGGCATGACGCCGCCGCCTGCGCCGATCCCCGTCACTGTCATGCTCATCTCGCTCTCTCCGGACAAGAAGCCGGCGCCCGATGGCGCCTCGACACGCCATCACAAGCAAGAGTCGGGCCATGTTGCCTGAGCAGTGCAAGTTATTGGATCAGCGCCAAAAATCCAGATTGCCGTCTGGCGGCGGCCGGCACATTTTGCCGTTGATCGGCCGAAGCGGCCAAATTTTCCCCCGGCCCCCATCCTTGAGTCGCCGCCGGTTTCATCAGTCCGTCAGTGCGGCGAGCTGTTCGCGGGCCCGGCTCAGCGCCGCCTGCTTGCTGGCCTCGCCGATGGCCAAGCCCTCCGCGTAAACGAACTCCACTTCGGTCATGCCCAGGAATCCCAGAAAGTCGCGCACGTACCCCGTCTGACTGTCCAGCGGCGTGCCCGCGTAATGCCCGCCGCGGGCCGCAAAGACGTAGACCTTCTTGCCGGTGAGCAGCCCCACCGGGCCATTCTCGGTGTAGCGGAAGGTAACGCCGGCCCGGGCGATATGGTCGAAATAGGCCTTCAGCACCGAGGGGATTCCGAAGTTGTACATGGGCAGTCCCAGCACGATCACCTCCGCGGTCCGCAATTCCTCGATCAGGCGATCCGAAAAGGCGACAACCTCGTGTTGCGCTGGCGTCCGCTCCTCAGGCCTGGCGAGAAAGCTGCCGAAGCGCTCGGCGTCGAGATGGGGTGCCGGATCGGCCGCCAGGTCGCGTTTCACGATGGTGCCGCCGGGGTGCTTCCGCTGCCAGCCTTCGACGAAGGCCTCGGAAAGCTGGCTGGATTGGCCGCCATTGAGGAACAGGCTGCTGGTGAGTTGGAGCAGGGTGCTCATATTGGTCGCCTCCGGAAAACATTGCCAGGCGATTTGAGCATTTGTAAATATGATAAAAAAGAGCAAAAAACCATTAGTTATTATCAGGTGGATCGATAAATGAATGAGAGTCCCGCAGTTCCCCAGATCTCACTGGAGCAGTGGCGTGCTCTGGTCGCCGTCGTCGATTGCGGCGGCTACATGCAGGCGGCCGAACGATTGAACAAGAGCCAGTCGGCGGTCACCTATGCGGTCCAGAAGATCGAAGCCTTGCTGGGCGTTCGGGCCTTCGAGATCGTCGGACGCAAGGCCGTGCTTACCTCCACCGGCCAGATGCTGTATCGCCGCGCCCGCGCCTTGATGGACGAGGCCGGTGGCCTGGAACGTGCCGCCCGGACCCTTTCGGCCGGATGGGAAGCGGAAATCTGCCTGGCCGTCGAGGTCCTTTTCCCCTCGTGGCTGCTGTTTCTGTGTCTGGACCAGTTCGGCCGGGAAAGCCCGATGACGCGGATCGAAGTGCTGGAATCGGTGATTGGCGGCGCGCCCGAAGCTTTGCTCCAACGAACGGCTGATCTTGCCGTGACGCCGACGGTGCCGCCCGGATTCCTAGGCGATCCGCTGCATCCCTTGCGGATCATTGCCGCGGCCCATCCCGACCATCCGCTGCATCGCCTCGGCCGCTCGCTGACGCCGCGGGATCTGCAGCGATACCGGCATCTGGTGGTGCGGGACAGCGGTGCGGCTCGCAACCGCAAGACAGGAACCGTCGAGGTCGATCAGCGCTGGACGGTCAGCCACATGGCCAGTTCGGTGGAGGCCGCCTGCATGGGCCTGGGGTTCGCCTGGTTTCCCGAGGATCGCATCCGGGCGGAACTGGACAGCGGCCGGTTGAAGCCGCTGCCGATGCGCGAGGGCGGGGAGCGCTGGGTTCAGCTGCATCTGGTACTGGCCGATCCCGATTTCGCCGGCCCCGGGGTCAGGCGTCTGGCCGAGATCATTCGCGGCGGGGTCGCTGCGGAATGCGCCCAGCGGCGCCAACCCGGCCACGCCGACCCTGCCGCATGACCCGCCACAGAGGGGCCGTGGACCACCATCAGGCCAATGGGGCGTTCACCCGAGGGGGCCGCTCAGGAACAGCCTGACCGGAAGTCCGCCATGGGAAACCGGGGCGGCAGGGGGCGCGAACGCTAAACCGCAAGCGTTGGCCAGCGAAGCCTCATTGGTCACCACACCAACGCGCCAGCCATGGAAACGGGTCGACAGGGTCTGCCCCAACGCGTGGTAGAGGGCTTGCAGCTGCCTCTTGTCGCCGATCCGCGTCCCGTAAGGCGGGTTGACGATGACCAGGCCGGGCGGGCCGCTCGGCGCGACAAGGTCGCTGATGGCGAGCTGGCGGAACTCGGTGGACGCGGCGACGCCGGCCCGAGCCGCATTGGCCCGGCTCATGCTGATGGCGCCCGAGTCCCGGTCGCTGCCGTAGAACCGCGCGGGGGGCCTGTCGGTTCCGCTCTCCGCGCCGCGCAGTCGGTGCCAGGCCGCTTCGTCGAAGCCGGCAAGGCGCTCGAAGGCGAAGTGCCGCGATCGGCCTGGCTTGAGGCCCGCGGCGATTTCCGCCGCTTCGATGACGAAGGAGCCTGAGCCGCACATCGGGTCGAGAACCGGCTCCGCGCCGTTGAACCCGCATTGACGCAGGAACAGCGAGGCCAGCGTTTCCCGCATCGGCGCCTTGTTGACGGCCTCCTTGTGGTTGCGTTTGTGCAGGGGCGCGCCCGAAGTATCGATGCTGATGGTGCAAAGGTCGTCGTCGATGCGCGCCTTGATCCGCACTTCGGCGTCATCGGAGACCGGCACACCGAGTTCTTCGCGGATCGCCCGTTCGATCCGCTGCGCCGCCGCGCCCGCGTGATAGATCCGTGAACCCTTGCACGACGCCTCGACGCGCACCGACACATCCGGCCGCAGGATTTGGCCCCAGGCCAGGCGGCGCGCCCGCTTGTCGAGTTGTGCCAGGTGGAAGGCCCTGAAGGCGAAAACGCGGGCGAGAACGCGGCTTGCTCCGCGGATCTCGAGATTGGCCCGCCAGAC
The DNA here is from genome assembly GCA_021793155.1 of Pseudomonadota bacterium. Lineage (GTDB taxonomy): Bacteria > Pseudomonadota > Alphaproteobacteria > Rhodospirillales > Magnetospirillaceae > DUZF01. The sequence goes on from JAJYTF010000025.1 coordinate 10,638, forward strand.
TTCCCGCCAGCCGCCGCTGACCGTCACCCCACCTTTGATGGGTGTCGGATTATGGAAGCCCTTGGCCCGCACCTCCTCGCAAAGGACTGATTCCAGGCCGGGAGGTGCCACCAGGAAGATCTCGAAGTCGTCATGCGTGTTCATCGCGCCTACATATCGCCAAGGCGCATCGTCAGCGAGATCTTTCTGTTCGGCGAGGCATGCCCAAATCAGATGTTCGATCGTCGCCGCGGCAAGGAGGCCATTCATGCGGATCAATGCGGATTTTTCACAACGGGTGGTGATGCGCCCGGGGGACATGCAGTGGATACCCTCGCCCATGGCCGGTGTCGAACGGAAGATGCTCGATCGGATCGGCGACGAAGTGGCACGGGCCACGTCGCTGGTCCGCTACGCGCAAGGCTCGCGGTTCTCCGGCCACCTGCACGGCGGTGGAGAAGAATTCCTGGTCCTCGACGGCGTGTTCTCGGATGAACTGGGCGACTACCGCACCGGTACCTATGTCCGCAATCCCATCGGCAGCCGCCATACGCCTTACAGCGATCATGGCTGTACGATCTTCGTCAAGCTGCATCAGTTCGATCCTGGCGACACAGCGCGGGTGGTGGTCGATACGGCCGCCGCCTCGTTCCTGCCGGGCGTCGCCCCCGGGCTGTCAGTCCTGCCGCTTCACGAGTTCGGCACCGAACATGTTGCGCTGGTGCGCTGGGCGGCGGGAACGCATTTTACCGAACATGCGCATTGGGGGGGCGAAGAGATCCTGGTGCTCGACGGGACATTCCAGGACGAGCACGGCGACTATCCGGCCGGCACCTGGATCCGCAGCCCGCATTTGTCCCGGCACAATCCGTTTTCCGACGAAGGCTGCCTCATCTACGTAAAGACAGGCCATCTGGGAGCGCTTTCCCGCGAAGCAGGTGTTGGAACGGCACCCGCGCTCCGAGCCTGACCGGATCGAAGATCACCGCGCTCCGTTGGCCCGGTCCCTCGGGCCGGGCGCCCCGGCCGTCCGATGGCCGGGGGTGCCTTCCCCGTTTGACGGCTCAATGGCGACGGGTCGCTTCACTTTCCTTTTCCGCCTTGGCGGCGCCGAAGGCGCTCTTTACATTCGCCACTTCTTCCGGCGGCGGCAGTACCGCGTCGAGACCCAAGGATTGGAGCCATAATTCGCGCCCCCATCCTTTGCCGTGGTAAAGGTGCTCGTCTTCTTCCTCTTCGATGCGGTCATAGGCTTCCTTCAGTGTGGTTGCCGCATTCCCGGAGAGTTCGGAAATGCACTTTCCCAGGATCTGCCAGTCGGAATGATCCTTCATTTCGGCAAGGGCGACGCAATCCGTGGCGACCAGTTGGGCGGCCTCCCCGTTCCCGTCGGCGAGCGCCATTTTCATCGCCTCGACCAAAGCCTGGCCGGTATGCCTGACCACCTTGCACCCCGGCGTCCGCTCCTCCGGATCGATGTTGAGCGTGCGGCAGACCCTTTCCAGGGCGGTTACATGGGTCTTCGTCTGTTCCAGATAGCGCTCCCACTCCACGCGCAATTCGTTGTTTGTGACGCATTTCAGCGCAGTCTGGTAGATGAGAACCCCGCCGCGTTCGTGTTCAAGTGATTGAAGAACGAGTTCTTTCAGCTGAGTCGACTTCATTGTTGTTCTCCGTTCCTGAGGGGCGATGTCGACGGCATCAGTCTGGCCGCATGCCAAACCAGACAAGAATAACGAGGATCGGCGGCGTCATGTTCCGAGCGGAATCAGTCCTTACGGCCGGCAAAGCACTTTTGCGCGACGGTAAGGCTTGGAGATCGACGGTCTTCAACCGTGCCGTCGGCAAAACGGATTGCCGCATACGGATAAGCCCTGGAAACACGGTTTCCCTTAGGCCGTTGTGTTTAGCGGCGGCAGATCCGAGGAGGTGAGAGATGCCATCGTCATTTGGTTCGGTTACACCCTTGGGTATTTTCGGAACGCCGGCGGCGGGCGCCGGAACGACACCGTTTCCTTCGGCGGGGAACACCCTGACAGCCAACCCGGCGACCGGAGGGGCCGCTCCTGGCTCCGGGGGGGAAACCCTGACGGCCAACCCGGCGACCGGGGGGGCGGCACCCGCGTCGGTGGGTGGGGCGCCGTTCGCTGTCGCCCCTGTCGCCAACCAGGCTCCCGCGGCGGCGTCGGCCTCTGCGGCACACTATTACGAAGCCACTCTTGGCCCGATAAACAACTCGGGCGCCAGCGGCGTCGCCATCCTCGCCCAGGAAGGCAATGTGCTGAACGTAGAGCTGGAAGCCACCGGCCTGACGCCCAACCAGACGCATATGCAGCACATCCATGGCTTCACCAATGGCCAGCCTTCGGTGGCGCCGACGCCCACCTTGGACATCAACCATGATGGCTTCGTCGCATCCACCGAAGCCGAAACGGTCACCGGCCCCGAATTGCTGGATTTGACGCTGAACCCCCAACTGGCGGTGCAACAGCATGCTGGCTCGGAATCCGGCGGGATCTACCCCACCGCCGACGCCAACGGAGTTCTGCACTACCAGGAGACGTTCGCTTTCCCCAGTGGCGCGCCGGCGGCAAGCGTCCTGCAGAATCTTGGCAATCGGGCGGTCGAGTTGCACGGCATGAACGTCCCGCCGGGCGTCGACGGCATGACCAGCGCCACTTACGATCCGAGCATGCCCGTGGCCTTCGGCCTTTTGCACGAGATCACTCCTTCGACCTTTACGTTTCTCTCCCAAGCGTTGACCAACGGAAATGTGGGCTGATGTCGGGGGCGGGCAGGTTCAATTCCGCCTTTCCGTGGTCCATATCTGTTAAGGTCGTTCGAGCCGCCGCAATCGTGATGAGGTGACAATGGTGGAAGAGCAGCCACCGCCGACAGAGGCCGGACCCGCCGATGGCGTCACCGCTCGCCCCGATTGCCGGGTCTGCGGCACGGCTTCTGCGGAACGGCAGTACCACAAGACGGAGGATCGCTTCACCTGCGAGCACTGCCTTCTCGACTCGCGCAAGCAGCTTGCCGGGTTGGCGGATGGACATCCCTACGAGGAATTCGCCGAGTCGCTGGCTGCTGCCCTCGATCTGCGCGAGCACGAGACCGGCCTGCACTCGAAGCGGGTGGCGGCGCATACGCTGATCCTGGCGCGCCATTACTTTGCCGATGCGACGGCCTTGCGGGAGATCTACTGGGGCAGCCTGCTGCACGACATTGGGAAGATCGGCGTGCCCGATGCGGTTCTGCTGAAGCGGGGGCGACTGTCGGACGAGGAATGGCAGATCATGCGGCGGCATCCGGAAGACGGTAGTCGCATCCTGCAGAAGCTGCCGTTTTTCTCGCTGGCGGCGGAAGTGGTCCTGTGCCACGAGGAACGCTACGACGGGTCGGGCTATCCTCGGGGCCTCGAAGGGGAGCAGATCCCCTTCCCGGCGCGCCTGTTCGCCGTGATCGACACGCTCGATGCCATGACCTTCGATCGCCCCTATCGACGGGCCCTGCCGTTCGATGCGGCCAGGGCCGAAATCGTCAAAAGGTCGGGCAGCCAGTTTGACCCCGATGCCGTCGAGGCCTTCCTGACGGAAGAGAACCTGCTCAGGGAAATGACGGCTCTCGACTACCTGCCGGGGCACGCCTTCGCCTGACTGAAGGCGCCGATCAGCCGCGCTGGCCTTCGAGCCGGGTCTTGCGCCGGCGTGCGGCTAGCTGGTTCAAGGCCTCGACAGCGATGGAGAAGCCAATCGCGGCATAGATGTAGCCTTTGGGTACATGGAACCCGGCGCCGTCGGCGATCAAGGTCATGCCGATCAGCAACAGGAAGCTCAGCGCCAGCATCTTCACCGTCGGATGCCGTTCGACGAAATCGGCCAGCGGTTTCGAGGCCGCGAGCATGATGGCGACAGCAATGACGATGGCCGAGGCCATCAGCCAAAGGTCGTTGGCCATTCCAACTGCGGTGATCACGCTGTCGAGCGAGAATACTATGTCGAGCAGCATGATCTGCAGGACTACCCCGGCGAAGCTGGCCGGTCGGCCGGTCGCCTCTGCCGTCGCTTCTCCCCCTTCCAGCCGGTGATGGATTTCGCGCGTTCCCTTGTAGAGCAGGAAGAACCCGCCGCCGGCCAGTACGATGTCCCGCCACGACACCGCATGACCCGAAAGCACCAGCAGGGGATGGGTCAGGCCGATGATCCAACTGATTGAGGCCAGCAGCGCCAGGCGGGTAAGCAGGGCCAGCGCCAGGCCGGCTTGCCGTGCGATCTGTCGGCGCTCCGGCGGCAGTCGGCCGGCAAGGATGGCGACGAATACCAGGTTGTCGATGCCCAGGACGATCTCAAGGCCCGTCAGCGTCACGAGGCTCGCCCAAAGTTGCGGGTCGATCAGCACATCCACGTCCAATACTCCTCTTATTGCTGCCGCACTGCGCAGGGAGGAGTGGCCGGTCTTGTCGGGAAGGTCGATGGAAACGCCGAGCCCTCGACATCAACCGGTCCACGCGCTGGCGCAAAACTCGGCGATCCGACATCGCAAGGTTGCCCGACCCTATGTCGGGGGCCTTGCCAGAGGGGCCCGGATCATTTGTTGCAGAAATTATAGTCGGCGTTCCGGCAGATTCAATGTCCGTCAACGAAAATCCCGGCCGCTTGTCATATATCTATGGTTGATCTGGCTGCCTTGGGCGCCGCACTTCTGCGGGACGGTTCGATGACCGGGAACGACTGGCACGCGATGGAAGCGGAAGACGTGGCGCGGTATTTCGCGGTCGATCCCGTGCGAGGTCTTGACGAGGCCGAGGCCACCGACCGGCGAAAGGTTTACGGCCGCAACCAGCTGAGCCTCCGGATGGGTCGAGGCGCCGTGCTTCGGTTCCTATCCCAGTTGTTCCAGCCGCTTGTACTGGTGCTGATCGGCTCTGGTGCGGTAACAGCCGTGCTGGGTGAATGGTTGGATGCGGGCGTGATTTTCGGCGTGGTTTTGATCAATGCGGCCGTTGGCTTCGCCCAGGAAGGCAAGGCCGAAGCGGCATTGGCGGCACTGGCGCGGGCCATCGGGTCGGAAGCGACGGTGCTGCGTGACGGCCTCCCGCGTCGCCTGGATGCGGCGGCTCTGGTACCCGGCGACGTCGTGATCTTGTCGCCGGGCGACAAGTCGCCCGCCGATCTGCGGCTCATCGAAGGAAAGGGGCTGCGGATCGCGGAAGCGATCCTCACGGGCGAATCGTCGCCGGTGGGCAAGGGCAATCAGGTGCTGCCGGCCGAAGCTGCCCTGGCTGAGCGCAGCAACATGGCCTATCGCGGCACACTGGTGGTCGGAGGCGTAGGCCGGGGTGTCGTCGTCGCCATCGGCGAAGCCACCGAGACCGGACGGATTTCGCGGCTGATTGCCCAGGCGCCGGATATTTCGACGCCTCTGACCCGCAAGATGGGCGCCTTTGCACGCCGCCTGCTGGCGGTAATCGTGGCATTGGCTGCGGTCGCCTTCGCCGTCGGCATCCTGCGCGGCGAATCGGTCTTCGACATGTTCATGGCCGCCGTGGCACTCACTGTCGGCGCAATTCCCGAAGGGTTGCCAGCGGCCATGACCGTCACCTTGGCCATCGGGGTGGCGCGCATGGCCAGGCGGCGGGCGATCATCCGCAAGCTGCCGGCCGTCGAGACCCTGGGCAGCACGACGGTGATCTGTGCCGACAAGACCGGCACTCTTACGGAAAACGCCATGACCGTTCAGGCTGTATGGGCCGGCGGCCAGGGGTTCGCCGTCACCGGGCTGGGCTATGGTCCGCACGGCCGCATCGAGGCCGACGGCAGGCCGGCCGTCACGTCGGGTGCCCTGCGCGAGCTGCTGGTGGCCGGCGCGCTGTGCAACGACGCCCGCCTGGCGCACGAACACCGGCGATGGGATGTCGTCGGAGACCCCACGGAAGGAGCCCTTCTGGCCCTTGCCCGCAAGGGCGGACTGGACGAAGTGACGCTGAATTCGCTGTATCCGCGCCTGGACGAGTTGCCGTTCGACGCTGGGCGCCGATACATGGCGACCCTGCAGGAGATCGAGGGAAGGCCCGTCCTCTATGTGAAAGGTGCGGTCGAGCAGCTGCTGCCGGCCTGCGCCACCATGCTGGACCGGCGCGGCCGGGAGATTCCGTTCGACACCACCGCCACCAAGGCCGCAGTCGCCCGGCTGGCCGACAGCGGCATGCGCATCCTGGCGATGGCGCGGACATCCCTCGCGCAGAAACGGCCAATCAGCCATGTCGATGTTGAACAGGGGCTCGTGTTCCTGGGGGTGGCCGGCATGATCGATCCCCCGCGGCCGCGCGCCGCGGCGGCGGTGCGCACATGCCATGCGGCTGGTATAAGGGTCAAGATGATAACCGGCGACCATCCCGGCACGGCGGTCGCCGTGGCCCGCCAGCTCGGCATCGCCGGGGCCGGCGCCCGGGCGCTCACCGGGCGGGAGCTGGCGGCGCTCAGCGACGAAGAGATGGTCCGCGCGGCGGCGGAATTCGACCTGTTTGCCCGCATCGAGCCGGCACAGAAGCTGCAACTGGTGAAGGTCTTGCAGGCCAACGGCGAGGTGGTGGCGATGACTGGCGACGGAGTCAACGATGCGCCCGCGCTGAAGCAGGCCGACATCGGCATCGCCATGGGCAAGTTGGGGACCGAAGTGGCCAAGGAGGCGGCCGCCATGGTGCTGACCGACGACGACTTCGCCACCATCGAGGCGGCGATCGAAGAGGGGCGGGGCATCTTCGACAATCTGGTCAAGTTCATCGCCTGGACCATCCCGACCAATGCCGGAGAAGGGCTGGTGGTTCTCGCCGCCATCCTGGCCGGTACGGCCTTGCCCATCTCGCCGCTACAGATCCTGTGGATCAACATGACAACCGTGGCGCTGTTGGGAACGACACTGGCCTTCGAGCCGGTCGAGGAAGGCATCATGCGGCGCGCCCCGCGGCCACCCGCCGCGCCGATTCTCGATCGGGTCCTCGTTATCCGGACTCTACTGGTGAGCCTGTTCCTCCTGGGCGGTGCCTTCAGCCTGTTCGAAGCGGCATTGCACAGCGGGCACTCGGTAAACGAGGCGCGAACCATCGCGGCGAACCTGTTCGTCATCGTCGAAATCTTTTACCTGTTCAACTGCCGGGCCCTGGCTTGGCCGTTCCGCACCTCGGGCGTCAATCGGTGGGTCTGGGCCGGGAGTGCCGCCATGCTGGCGCTGCAACTGGTCTTCACCTATGTGCCGGTGTTCAATCAGGCATTTCAGACGGCGCCCCTCAGTCTCATGGAATGGCTGTCGATCACTGCGGTCGGCGGGCTGTGCGCCATTGCGGTGGAGGCCCACAAGTGGTGGCTCGCCTCGACCGGCAGGGCGCGCTCATCGTCTTGAACGCTGCCGCCGCAGCCAGTCGAGCAAGCGCAGGGCAATACGCTGGGCCGCCGGAATGTCCTGGCCGATCAGCAGCACTCCCAGCGGAATCATCCAAAAGCCGAGGATCGGCAGAAAGCCAAGAATGCCGCCGAGGATCAGGAGGCATCCAAGGAGCCATCGCAGATATTTCGCCTTGGGTTGAGCCAGCCAGAGATACCACTGCCGTGCCCGCGACGGCAGGGAATGGAGAAGCCGCTGCAAACGGATATCCTGTTGCATGCCGCCGCCTTCCGCTGGCCGCGCCCGGGCGCCTGGGGCACCACGTCATTTTCGTCTCGGAATCAGGACAAGGCAATGCCGCGAAGCGGTAGGCCCGGGTCCCGGGGACTTCGCTGACAGCGTCACTCGGCCAGCGCCGGATTGGCCAGTTCGCCGAGGCTGGCGACTACTTCCTTGCCCTGGGTTGCCAGGAAATCGATGAAAGTGCGTGCCGCCAGGGTCAGGCGCTTGCCTTTGCGATACACGGCATACCAAGGTCGCCGTAGGGGGAACCCTTCGACGTTGAGCACGCTGATCAGTCCTGCCGCCAGTTCCACCGTCAGACTGTGGCTGGGCAAGACGGCCAGGCCGAGGCCGGCCATCACGCCGCGCTTGATTCCTTCGGCGCTGCCTAATTCCATGAATGGGGTGATGGTAACGCCGCGATCGGCCAGGAACTTCTCCACCGCCATGCGGGTGCCCGATCCCGGCTCGCGCACCAGGATCCGCTCTTTCGCCAATTCCTCCATGCGCATTGGCCGACCGTCGGCCAACGGGTAGCCGGGCGGCGCCACCACCACCAGCACATTGTCGAGGATGGGCAGGATCTCGGCATCGACCCCGTCGGGCACCTGGCCCATCACCACCAGGTCGTCCTCGTTGTCCTGAAGCCGAGCCAGCACCGTGGCGCGGTTGGTCACCGTAAGCACGGGCTGAACCTGCGGATGCTGGCGCAGGAACACGCCCAACAGGTGGGGCAGGAAATATTCGGTGGTGGTGACCACCGATATCCTGAGCGGCCCGGCGACCTCGCCTTTCAGCATGTCCACCGCGCTCTCGAAGGCGCCAAGGCGTTCGAATATGTCGCGGCAGGCCGCATAGAGTTCGTGTCCGACCGGAGTGAGATAGACCCTCCGGCCGATCTGTTCGATCAGCGGCAGGCCAACATGCTCTTCCAAGCGGCGAACCTGGATCGATACCGCCGGCTGGGTCAGGTGCATCTCCTCGGCAGCCTTGGTGAAGCTCAGGTTTCGGGCCACCGCGGCGAAAAGGCGGAACTGCTGCAACGTCGCGTGCATGGGATGGTCCATATACAAATGTTCATTATTACAATTAATAACATCAATTTTCGTTTATCGATACCCTGAGCTAGTCTCCCCCTCACGCGGATACCGACGGATGGGCGGTTCGAACCGCCAGGAAATTGAGGAGATGCCTGAAATGGCTGCGAAGACGTACAAGGCCGGTGTGAAGGAATACCGGGAGACGTATTGGGAACCCCACTACACCCCCAAGGACAGCGATATCCTCGCCTGCTTCAAGGTGGTGCCACAGGCGGGCGTGCCGCGTGAGGAAGCTGCCGCCGCGGTGGCCGCCGAATCCTCCACCGGTACCTGGACGACGGTCTGGACCGACCTCTTGACCGACCTGCAATACTACAAAGGCCGCGCCTACCGGATCGAGGACGTGCCGGGCGACGACGACGCCTTCTACGCCTTCATCGCCTACCCGCTGGACCTGTTCGAAGAAGGCTCGGTGGTCAACGTGCTGACCTCCATCGTCGGCAATGTGTTCGGCTTCAAGGCGGTTCGCTCGCTGCGCCTCGAGGACGTCCGCTTCCCGCTGGCCTTCGTCACCACCTGCGGTGGCCCGCCGCACGGCATCCAGGTCGAGCGCGACAAGATGGACAAGTACGGCCGTCCTCTGCTCGGCTGCACCATCAAGCCGAAGCTGGGCCTGTCGGCGAAGAATTACGGCCGCGCCGTCTATGAATGCCTGCGCGGCGGCCTGGACTTCACCAAGGACGACGAAAACGTCAATTCCCAGCCGTTCATGCGCTGGCGCGACCGCTTCAGCTACTGCATGGAAGCGATCCACAAGGCCGAAGCCGAGACCGGCGAGCGCAAGGGGCACTACCTGAACGTCACCGCGCCGACGGTCGAGGAGATGTACAAGCGCGCCGAGTTCGCCAAGTCGCTGGGCGCGCCGATCATCATGCACGACTTCCTGACCGGCGGGTTCACGGCGAACACCAGTCTGGCCAACTGGTGCCGCGACAACGGCATCCTGCTGCACATCCACCGCGCCATGCATGCGGTGCTCGACCGCAACCCGCGGCACGGCATCCACTTCCGCGTGCTTGCCAAGGTGCTGCGGCTGTCGGGCGGCGACCACCTGCACTCGGGAACCGTCGTCGGCAAGCTGGAAGGTGACCGGGGCGCCACCCTGGGCTGGATCGACCTGATGCGCGACCGCTACATCAAGGAAGACCGTTCGCGCGGCATCTTCTTCGACCAGGATTGGGGCTTTATGCCCGGCGTTATGCCGGTTGCCTCGGGCGGCATCCATGTCTGGCACATGCCGGCGCTGGTCTCGATCTTCGGCGACGACTCGGTCCTGCAGTTTGGCGGCGGCACCCTGGGCCACCCCTGGGGTAATGCGGCCGGCGCCGCGGCCAATCGTGTGGCGCTGGAAGCCTGCGTCGAGGCCCGCAACCAGGGCCGTCAGCTGGAGCGGGAGTCCCGCGACATCCTGATGTCGGCGGCTGAACACAGCCCCGAGTTGAAGATCGCGCTGGAGACCTGGAAAGAGATCAAGTTCGAGTTCGATACCGTGGACAAGCTCGACGTCGCCCACCGGTAAAGAACCCGCCTGATCCCTAATCCATTGACGAGGAATTTCCCATGAGCGAAATGCAGGACTACAAGTCCAGTCTAAGCGACACCAGCAGCCGCAAATTCGGCACTTTTTCCTACCTGCCCGAAATGGATGCCGGACGCATCCGCAAGCAGGTCGAATACATCGTGTCCAAGGGCTGGAACCCGGCCATCGAACACACCGAGCCGGCCAATTCCTTCAGCTACTACTGGTACATGTGGAAGCTGCCGATGTTCGGCGAGACCGATGTGAATCGGATTCTGGGCGAACTGGAAGCCTGCCACAAGGCCCATCCCGGCAACCATGTGCGCCTGGTCGGCTACGACAATTACAAGCAGAGCCAAGGCGCCGCGATGGTCATCTATCGCGGACCGATGAAGTAAGTCCAGGTGTGCCGCCCGGGCCGCACGGCCCGGGCGGAAATTGTTCAGGAGAGGACAAAGATGAACGCGTCCTTGGACCCCGCGCAGGCAGCCGCCGCCCAGTATTTGATCGGCAAGCAACCTTATTACCGTCCGGTCGCCGATGAGGTCGAGCTTTTCGAAACCGCTTACGCGGCCCGCATGCCGCTTATGCTGAAAGGGCCTACCGGCTGCGGAAAGTCGCGTTTCGTCGAATATATGGCGTGGAAGCTCCAGCGCCCGCTCATCACCGTGGCCTGCAACGAGGACATGACGGCCTCGGACCTGGTTGGCCGCTTCCTGCTCGACATCAACGGCACCCGTTGGCAGGACGGCCCGCTGACGGTGGCGGCGCGCATCGGCGCCATCTGCTACCTCGACGAGGTGGTGGAGGCTCGCCAGGACACGACCGTGGCCATCCACCCCCTGACCGACCACCGGCGCGTCCTGCCGCTGGAAAAGAAAGGCGAGGTGGTCTCCGCCCATCCGGACCTCCAGGTGGTGATCTCATACAACCCCGGCTACCAGAGCCTGATGAAGGATCTGAAGCAGTCGACCAAGCAACGGTTCGGCGCCCTGGATTTCAGCTATCCCTCGACCGAGATCGAGGCCGAGATCGTTGCTCACGAGGCCGCGCTGGACAACGTCATCGCTGAAAAGCTGGTGCAGATCGCCCAGCGCTCGCGCAACCTCAAGGGCCATGGCCTGGACGAGGGCATCTCGACGCGCCTCCTGGTCTATGCCGGCACCTTGATCGCCAAGGGGATCTCGCCGCAGGCGGCATGCCGCACCGCCCTGGTGCGCCCGCTGACCGACGACCCGGATATGCGGGACACGCTGGACGCTGCCATCGGCACGTATTTTTGAGACTGGATTGTCATCCCGAGCAACGCCAGGGATCTCCCGGTTCGACGAGATCCTTTGCTCGCGCTCAGGATGACAGGAGTGAAGAGACGATGCCATGAGCAGCATCGATTTCGACCAATACCTGGACTGGATGGCGGGCAGCGCCCATCGTCGGGCCGTCGAGGCTGCGGCGCAGGAGGCGGCGCGGGTCATGTCGCCCCGCGGGCTGGGCAATTATTTCGAGGGCATGCGTGCCCTGGCTTCGACCGGCAAGGGCGAGGATCTGGTGCTTGCCTTCGCCGAGGAAATGCCCTCGGTGGTCAAAGAGGTGGGCGAGGACGTCCTGGTCGACGCGGTTCAGGCGCTGATGAAGATGGCGTCGCTGACCTCAGGCACCATTCTCGCCCTGATCCTGGCCAATCTGCCGCTGGCCGCCCGCCGCCTGGGCGATACCGACCTGATTCGGGGCTATCTGGCACTGCTCCATCAATTGGCAGGCAAGGTGCCGCGCGGCCTGCGGCCGATGCTGGAGGTGCTTGACGAACTCTTGTCCAAGCTGACCCTGGGCGGTCTCAAACGCTGGGCGATGTGGGGGGCGAACGCCCATGCGCGCGATCTGGACGGGCAGGTCGCCTATTTCGGCCTGGCAACCGAATCGTCGCGCGCCGTACTGCAGCAGGAGCGCAGCGGCACCCTGTTCGTCGACATCCAGCGTAAGCTCAATTTTTATCTGCGGGCCTTGTGGGGGCGCGCCTTCTTCCTGCGTCCGGCGCCGGGCGACGTGCACCCGCGTCCGTTCATCGAGAATTGGACGGTTCATCTTCCGGACGCCTATGAGGACGTGCCCGGCATGGCCGGGGTCGAAGTCTATCGCGCCTCGGCGGCTCACGCGGCGGCCCATTTGGTCTACACCCGCGCCGCCATTTCGGCCGAGCAACTGACCCCGCTGCACATGAAATGCATCGAGCTGTTCGAGGATGCCCGCGTCGAGCTGCTGGCGATCCGCGAGTTTCCCGGATTGCGCAAGCTGTGGCGGCCGTTCTTCGACGCCGCTGCGGCGACCGACGCCGGCCATCCGGCTTTCACCCTGATGGACAACCTGGGCCTCGTCCTGCTGGAGGCCGAGGGCGGCTCCGTCGCGGCGACACCGGAACTGGTGGCGATTGCCGCGGAATTCCGCGCGGCAATCGCCGCCGACGGCATGAACAACGGCCTGTCCTGGGATTACGGGATGCGGTTCTACCACCTGCTGGCGGGCGGGCCCGGGCTGCCGCCGATGCGCCTGTTCGACACCCGCGGCGCCCTGTCCTACCGAGATGACAACCGCTCTGTCTGGGATTTCGACGAGGCGGCCTGGGCCGAGCATGGCGCGGATTTCCTGCCGGCCACGCAGCGGCAGTTGCGCAAACATGTCGGCTTGATGGAATTCATCAACGAAACCGACGTGGAAACGGCAGGAGACGATGCCGACGAGATCTGGGTGCTGGGGACCGAACTGTTTCCCTACGAGGACGCCGGCGTGTCCTTCAACCAGATGGAAGGCAAGGAGCCCATTTCCGATCCCTTCCATTACCAGGAATGGGATTACCAGGTGCAGCTCTATCGGCCGAACTGGGCGACGCTGACCGAACGTGGCCAAGGCCTGGGCGATTTCGCTGTGATGGACGAGGTGCTGACCCGCTACAAGCCGGTGGCGACCCGCATCCGCCACCTGATCGATGCCCTGCAGCCGCGTGGCGTGGTGCGCAAGCGCGGCTACGAGGAAGGGGACGAAATTGATCTGGAAGCTGCGGTGCGCGCCATGATCGACGTCCGGCGCGGCACCATGCCCGATCCGCGCATCGGTATCCGCATCACCCGCCATACCCGGGACCTCTCGGTGCTGATTCTGCTCGACCTCTCCAATTCCACCTGCGAGAAGGTGCGCAAGGAGGACGAGGGCAGCCCGACGATCCTGGAACTGACCCGCGACGCCACCGGCCTGCTGGCCTGGGCCATCGCCGAAATCGGCGATCCCTTCGCCATCCACGGCTTCGCCTCGGACGGGCGGCATGATGTCCGCTATCACCGGTTCAAGGATTTCGGCCAGCCCTATGACGAAACGCCGAAGGCGCGCCTGGCCGGCATGCAAGGCAGCCTGTCGACCCGCATGGGTGCGGCGCTCCGCCATGCCGCATGGCATCTGGCGCAGCAGCCGTCGGCGCGCAAGCTGTTGTTGCTGATCACCGACGGGGAGCCGGCCGATGTGGACGAGCGCGACCCGCAATACCTGCGCCACGACACGAAGAAGGCGGTGGAAGAATTGGCCGGGCGCGGCATCGACACCTATTGCCTGACCCTCGACCCGTTGGCCGACCGGTATGTGGCGCGGATCTTCGGCGAGAACCGCTATTCGGTCATCGACCAGGTCGAGCGTTTGCCCGAGCGCTTGCCTTCGGTCTTCGCCGCCATCACCGGGTAAAGGAGCCGCTGCATCGCGGGGAACTGGGCCGCCTGCCACAGCAGCAGGGCGGGCAGGCCAAGGCTCAGCTCGCGGCCGCGCTTCAACAGCGACAGCGACAGGGCGACCTCGGGCGGCAGGCCGAGCAGGCCGCCCACCAGCACATAGCCGCCTTCCTGGAAGCCCAGGCCGGCGGGGACCAGGAAGGTGGCGCTGCGAATGGCGAAAATGACGCTTTCCATGGCGACCACCGCTATCGGCGCCAGCGGCCGGTCGAGAAACAGCAGGGCCAGATAAGCCTCGCCGGCGCTGGCCGTCCACGCTGCCAGATGCAAAAGCAGGCCACAGACGACGTGGCTGCGGCGGGAATAGATGATGCCGAGGCGGCGATGGATGGCGCCGCCGATGCTGGATCTGCGCCAGCCGGCGGGTGAGAGGCGGGCCGACAACCAGTCGATCAGGCGGGTCAGGCCCAAGCGTTGGGCCAGGACGAATCCGCCGATGGCCGGCAGGCCGACGGCGGTGCCGATCAGGCTCCAGCGCAACACCGGGCCGGAAGGCGCCAGCATGACCCAAAGGAAGATTCCGGCCATGCTGAAAACGATCTGGGAGCCCACTTCGCAGGTCAGGTCGGCGACCATCAGGGCGGCCGACCGGCGGGTGGCAATGCCGAAACGGCTGAACAAGCCGGCGACGGCGAACTCGCCGCTGAACGGTACGATGGCGACCAAGGTATCGACGGCGTCGCGGATCCAGCGGCCGATCAGGAACAGGCGAAGAGAACGCCGGTGCCCGACCTGCAGCCTCCACCAGGCCAGGCTGCACAGAGAAATGGGAATTACCTGCCAGGCGCAAAGGGCGGCCACGGCGCTCCAACCGGCGTGGCCAAGACTTTGCCGGATGCCGCGAGAGGCGTCTTCCAGGGCGATTACCGCCGCCACGACGGCACCCGCCAGCAGGAAGCGCAGGCCCAGGCGGAGGGCGGCGCCTATCATGGTCTCGGCTCGATCCGCCCGCCGTCGGAGATACGGTCGCTGGGATGCAGGACGATGCGGTCATGTTCGGCCAGGCCGGCCACCACCTCGAACTCGCGCGCGTTGGACTGACCCACGCTGACCCGACGAAGGCGGGCGCGGCCACCTTCGAGGACGAAGGCGCACCACTGGTCGCCAACGCGGAAAAGGCCACCGGCCGGCGCCTTCAGCACGTCATCGGACTTCCAGGCCACCACCCGTACTTCGACCCGGTAGCCATGGCCCAACGCCAGGTAGTCGGCCGGCGGATCATCAAAGTCGATGACCACGGTGACCCGCTGCTCTTCGATACCCAACGCGGAGACCTTGGTGAAGCCGAACGGCTCGACCAGCCGCACATGGCCCGCCAGCGGGTGCGGTCCTCCCCAGCCCTCGATGGAGACCGGGGCGCCGGCCTTGATGCGCACGGCGTCCGAAGACAGCAGGTCGGCGGCGATTTCCAGCTCCCGCGGGTTGCCCACCTCGATCAGCGGGGCACCGGCCAGGACCGGTGTTTCACTTTCCTGCAGCACCCGCAGCACCCGCCCGCTTACCGGAGACAGGACATTGATGCAGCATTGATGCGGCTCCGCCGTCAGCGTCGGCGGGAGGAGGGCGGCGTGGGCGTTCTCCAATTCGTGGCGACGCTGCCGCAAGGCCGCCTGGGCGCTGTCCAGCGCCGCCCGCCGGGCCTGCCATTCGGCCCGGGCGCGGTTGAGATCCCGCTGCGATTCGGCGCCGTGGGCAGCCAGTACAGTGGTGCGGCGGTATTCCTCCTCGGCCAGCGCCAGTTCAGCTTCGGCCCGGGCCACTTCGGCCGCCGCCAGGTCGTGGGCGGCCGTGGCAGCCCGCTCGACTGCCTCCGCCTGGCTCAGGTTGCGCGGGTCGAGAAACGGGGCGGCGGTGGGGCGGATCGAGATCAACGGTGTTTCACCGGCGATCACGGCATCGCCGGCATGACGATCGATCCGTTCGATCCGCCCGGCGATGGGCGCCGCCACAGTGTACAGCTCCTTGACCCTGGTCTTGCCCTCGTCGTCGACGGTGACCACCAAGCGGCCGCGGGTTATTTCCGCCAGGTCGACGGGCAGCGGCCGCGGCCAGAACGCCCAGGTCAGGTTCGCGGCCATCAGTACCGCGAGAACGGCCGAAAAGAAGATTCGACGAAGGGCGGGGCGCATCGTTCACTCTCGCGTCTTCAGCACGGCGACCAGATCCAGCCTGTCGATCCTTCGACGCACGATCAGGCCGCACAGCGTCACGGCCGAGAGGACGGTGGTCACGGCCCAGCCATAAGTTGCCGGTTCGACCACCAGGGGTATGGTAAACATGTCGTTCTTGAAGCCGGCGGCGATAGCCCAGGCCCAAACATAACCCATCAGGCATCCCGACGGCAGCGCAGCCAGCATGAGCAATGCCTGTTCACCCAGGAATATGTAGGACACTTCGAGGCGGCTGAAGCCGAGCACACGCAGGCTCGCCAGATCTCGGGCCCGCTCCGACAAGCCGATGCGGGCGCTGTTGTAGGCGACGCCGAAGGCGATTAGCGCGCCGAACCCGACATAAAAGGTCAGCATGATGCCCATCGACTCCGCCATGGTCTGGCGGAATGCCTGCAGGCCGGCCGATTTCAGCGCGACGCCGGCGACCGCGGGTGCCCGCTTCAGTTGGCCGTAAAGCTGGGGCAATCGCTGCGGGTCATCCAGCAGGTAGACACCGTTGATCACCTGCCCCTCGCCCATCAGGCGATTTACCTCCGGCAGGCTCATATAGGCAAATTTTCCCATATATTCTTCTGAGATGCCGGCCACCGTCACCAAACGGCTCGCCCGCCGTCCTTCCAGCGCCTGCACGGTGACCGCTTCGCCCACCGTTACGCCGAGAGCCTCTGCCAGGCGGGATGAGACCATGAGACCGCGCTCGGGAATGGCCATCGGCCTCATCGCCGGGTCCACCAAGCGCCGCAAGTTTCCCTCCGGCGTCAAGCCGGTAAGGCTGGTGCGCACCGACTGCGGCCCGGCCGTGACGCGCACGGCGACGCTGCGGAACGGCTCCACCATCTTGGCGCCGGGCAGGTGGGCCACGTCGTCGACGATGTTCGAGGGGCGGATGTCGGTGAAGGTAATGACCATGCCCTGACGCTGGGCGTTGAAGAAGTCGAGGTCGATCATCCGTTCGATGGAATCGTAGGCAAACAACGAGGCGACGACATCGGCGACGGCCAGGGCGAAGCCCAGCAGGGTCAGGCCTGAGCGCAAGGGCCAACGCAGCAGGTTGCGCAGAACGATGCGGCCCGGTTCGGTCAGAAGACCGGTCAAGGTCGCCGGCAGGGCGTGGAAGGCGACGGGCGGTGCCGGCTGCATGGCCATCGCCGGCGGCAGGCCGGTGGCCCGACGGACGGCGGTGATGGCCGCGGCCACGCCGGTGACGGCGGCGCAACCCAGCGCTTCGACCAGAGTTGCCGGTTGCGGCTGGAATGACAGGAAGGGAAAACGATAGAAGCGCCGGTAGATGTCGGTGATCGCCTCGCCCAACCAATACCCGCCCGCCAAGCCAAGTATCGCGCCGATGGCTACCATGGCGGCCACCAGGGTCAGATAATGGGCGGCGACGGCGCCATTGCCGTAGCCGCAGGCCTTCAACAGGCCGATCTGCTCGCGCTCGATCTCGATCAGCCGCGTAGCCGTCACATAAAGGAGGAAGGCGGCAATTCCCAGGAAGGCCGGCGGCACCATGTGGCTCAGCACCTTCAACTGGTCGATTTCCCCGGACAACAGGGCATGCGACAGCTGGTCTCGCCGGCCATAGGCGCCGCCCCCTCCATAAGGGGCGAGGAGACGATCGGTCTCCTGCATCACGACGGCGGGATCGGCGCCGGGGGCCAGGGTCAGGGAAAAATCGTTGAAGGCCCCATCCAGGTCGTAGGCGCCGGCCAGTGCCTTGCGCCCCATCCACAGAATGCCGAAGCGCCGGTTGTCGGGGAACAGGGAGCCGGGGTCGATGACGTAGAGATATTCCGGCGACAGGCCGATACCGACGATGGCCAGACGGCGAGCCCGGCCGTTGATGGTTGCGGCCAGCGGGTCCCCCGGCTGAAAGCCATGGGCCTCGGCGAAGGCCTCGGATACCACCACCTCGTCGGGATGGCCGGCCTGCGGGCCGCGGCCCCGGCGGATCGTCACCTCATTGAGCAGGGGTGATCGGTTCTCAGGCAGCGACACGACCTTGGCCCGGGCCAGTTCGGCCACCCCGGGAATGTCGAGCAGGGCGTCCCCGACGATCCGGCTCTCCGCCGCCTTCACGCCGGGCATGGCGGCCAGATGCGGCAGCAATGCGTTGGGCGCCCGTTTCAGGGGGGCGAAGACTTCGGCGAAGCGTCCGCGGTCATAGTAAGCGTCACGCGCCATCTCCAGGGAATTGAGGGTGCCCAAGGCCATCACGAAAATGGCGATGCCGCAGCCCACCACCAGCCCGATGGCCAAGGTCTGCCCGCGGATCTGCCAAAGGGTGCGCAGAAGTTTGCGGTTCAGCGCGGTCATCGCTACCAGCTCAGTTCAGCCGCCGGCCGGCGCGACGGGTTGGTGATCACTTCGGCCACGCGGCCGTCGTGGAAGCGCAGGATGCGGTCGCCCATGGCGGCGATTGCGGCATTGTGAGTGATGACCACGGTGGTGGTGCCGAGTTCCCGGTTCGCCGCTTCGATGGCGGCCAGCACCACGACGCCAGTGCGGCTGTCCAGCGCCCCCGTCGGTTCGTCGCACAACAGGACCTCGGGCCGCTTGGCGATGGCCCTGGCGACCGCTACCCGCTGCTGTTCGCCGCCCGAGAGCTGGCTCGGGAAGTGGGAACGGCGCTCGCTCAGCCCAACCAGCGCCAGGGCGTCGGCCGGCGCCATGGGATGCGGCGCGATGTCGCTGACCAACGCGACGTTCTCTTCCGCGGTCAGACTGGGGATCAGGTTATAGAACTGAAAGATGAACCCGACATGCTCGCGGCGGAAAGCAGTCAGCGCCGCCTCGTCCATGCGGGTCAGGTCATGTTCGCGGAACCGCGCTTCTCCAGCGGTCGGTCGGTCGAGGCCGCCCAGAATATTGAGCAGGGTAGACTTGCCGCTGCCCGAAGGCCCCAGCAACAGGACCAGTTCGCTGTCGTACAGGTCAAGATCAACGCCCCGCAGCGCCTCGACCACCACGGTACCGGTGACATAGACTTTGGTCAATCCGCGGGTGAAGAAGACCCGCTTGCGGTCGTCGGCTAATGAGGCCATGGCCCATCCGCCCAGCATTGCTTACAGCATAGCGCAATCTAAGGGTGTCCGGAAGCTACGGCTGATCGCCCTTAAGGATCTTTGTTGCAGAATCGGCGGCGACCTCTGATGTCTCTGTCACCGATACGGTTTCGAGCCAAATGCGCTGACAATAGAATTTCTATCGATGATATAAGCATGCGCGGTTGACCGTCATGGGGCCTCGGTGCAACATCCCAGCAATTCGGAGGGGCCCGGCGAATTTTCGCAATTGGCATGCAAGAAACAGTTGTGCTTGAAAAATGGCCCAATATTCGTTCGTAGAACTGGTGGACCTTGATCAGATACTGGCGATGATGCGTCAGTTTCACGAACTCACCAGGATCAATTCAAAGATCGTCGACTTGGACGGCGCGGTCATAACAACTCTGGGCGGGGAGCCGGTGCAGGCGGGCTGGCGGCGGGTCTGCCGCGATTTCCATCAGGCCCACCCGCGGGCCCATGCGCTTTGCCGCGCGAGCGACAGCGCGTCCTGGCGCTCGGCGAACGGGAAGCGGCTGGTTCCCTCCACTTGTCTCAACGGGCTTTCCGATCTCTCCATTCCCATCCTCATCGACGGAGAACACCTGGTAAACCTGATTACCGGGCAGTTCTTCCTGACGCCTCCCGATCGCCGTTTTTTTCAAAGACGTGCGGGGGTCCTGGGTTATGACGTCGAGGATTACCTGATGGCGGTCGATGAGGTTCCGGTATTCGACCACGACGTCGTCGAACAGGCGGCGGCGTTCCTCGAGACCCTTGCCAGGGTCATCGCTGATCTCGGCCTGAAGCAGAAGCGGCTGCTCGAGCAACTGGATCGGTCCAGCGCGGCGGCAGCGGCGGCACGCTTGGCAGAGGCCGAGGCATTGGTGGCCATGCGGAGGGCGGAGCAGGCGGCGGCCAAGCTGGACTTCGCCCTCGAGGGGGCGAAATCTGCGTTCTTCGAATTGAATTTGCAGCCGCGGGCGGTCAACTGGTCGAAAGGGCATGGCGCCTTGTTCGGCCACGACCCCGACCTTTTTCCGATGCCGGAGATCTGGCAGGCGATGCTGCATCCCGAGGATGTGGCGTTGTGGTCGGACGCACTGGCCCGGGCTATCGCCGAGAGGCGCGAAGAGTTCTGCCAGGACTATCGGATCGTCCACCCGCACAAGGGGGTGCGCTGGCTCACCTCCCGGTCTCGGATTTCCTATGGCGGGTCGGGCGAGGCCGAGCGGGTGGCTGGCATCAATATCGATATCACCGAGTTGGTCGAGACTCGGGCCGCCCTGGCCGCCAGCCGCGACGACGCCCTTAAGGCGAGAGGGGTGGCGGAGCAGGCCAGCTTAGCCAAATCCCGTTTCCTGGCCGCGGCCAGCCACGACCTCCGCCAGCCGGTCCATGCTCTCAACATTTACGGCGAAATTGTCTCGGGCCTGCTTCCCGATGGGAACCATCCGGCGGCTCTGTTGCTCAAGCAATGCGTGGAACGGCTGAACGCCCAGCTTAATGCCTTGCTGGACATCGCGCGATTCGACTCGGATGGATTTTCGGTGCAGCGCACGCGCTTCGACATCGGCGAACTGGTGGCGGAAACCGTGGGTGCCATGCGTCCGTTGGCTGATCAGAGGGGGCTCAAGCTCAAAGCCGTTCCGGCTTCACATGTCGTCACGACCGACCGTCGGCTGGTGGAGCGGTTGTTGACCAATCTATTGGGGAATGCAGTCCGCTACACCGAAAAGGGCGGAGTCCTGGTCGGGCTGCGGCGCCGCAAAGGGGCGGTGTGCCTGGAGGTGTGGGACACCGGGATAGGAATACCGCACGAGCAGCTTGGGGCGATTTTCGAAGAGTTCCATCAGTTGAACAATCCGGGACGCAACAGTGAAGGAGGCACCGGGCTGGGATTGGCCATCGTCCGACGCATTGCCGATATGCTTGGGATGACGGTCAGCGTCCGGTCGGTTGTCGGGCGTGGGTCCGTCTTTTCCTTGGCTTTGTCCGGATAGTCGGCATGCAGATCGATGTAGCGCCTTCGCCGCCAGCGCGATGAACGATTGCCACGGTCTTCTGTTACCCGCTGTGCGTAACGATTCCGAGCGGGAGGCTGCCGATGTCGCCCCAACAGCAAGGCGGGCCGGCCAACGGCCATGGTCGGACGGCCGACAAGCCGAGCGATATCCCGAAGCGGGGGTGGAAGGACATTCTTTTGCGCGTCAAGGACGACCTGTCGCGCGACAACACGTCGCTGCTCGCCGCGGGCGCAGCCTTCTACGCCTTTCTGGCCATCCCTTCGGCGATTACTGCCGTCGTGTCGTTGTACGGCCTGATATTCAATTCGCAGGACGTGCGGGGGCAGGTCCAGGCGATGCAAGGCGTGATGCCCGGTGAAGCGATCGCCCTCATTTCCGGTCAACTGGGGAAACTGACCAGCCATTCCAACGAGACCCTGGGGCTCGGCCTGATCATCAGCGTTCTGGTCTCCCTGTGGAGCACCCAGTCGGGTACCAGTTCGATGATGAAGGCGTTGGACATCGCCTATGGCGAGGCGGAAAAGCGCGGATTCTTCAGGTTTTACAGTACGGCGTTCGCTCTGACGGTGGCGACGGTGCTGTTCGTCCTGGTGGCGCTGGCGCTGATCGCGGTGCTTCCGGCGATTATCGGGCTGCTGCCGCTCGGAGAATTCGGCAAGGCCATCGCAGCAGCAGTGCGCTGGCCGGTGTTGATTTGCATGATCATGGCCGTGCTGGCGGTCATCTATCGCTACGCTCCGTCGCGGGAAGAGCCCCGGTGGCGCTGGGTCAGCTGGGGAGCGGTGACGGCAACGGCGTTGTGGATCCTCAGTTCGGCGCTGTTTTCGATCTATGTCAGCCGTTTCGCCCACTACGACAAGTCGTATGGATCGTTGGGCGCTGTGGTGGTGCTGCTGATGTGGCTTTATCTCTCATCCTATTCGGTGCTGCTGGGGGCCGAGCTGAATGCCGAGATCGAGCATCAGACGGCCCGCGACAGCACGACCGGCAGGGAGCAGCCGATGGGCCAGCGCGGCGCACGGATGGCCGACACGCTGGGAAAGGAACGGTGAGCCCAAGCCGGAAGGCATTTCCTCTGACCTGCCGTTGCTGCTATAGTTGGCCTCAGCTGCACCGGGCGGTACATATGGTTGCCTCTTTATCTTCGGCCGATTCATCGCTGCGGGTCCTCGGCTCTGCCTTGCAAGGCTATGGCGTCGCCGTTGCCACGACGGCCGATAACATTGCCAATGCGGGGACGGGTGGCTATTCGGCCAAGCGCACGCAATTCGTCTCGACCGCGCCGGGAGCGCGGGCCATCGTCGAGCCGACCGCCCTGCCGGTGGATATCACGACACAACTCGTCGACCTGACGGTTGCCGCATCCAGCTATCAGGCGGCGGCGAAAGCCTTCGCCTCGATCGCTCGCACCGAGAACCAGGCTCTCAACACGTTCGCGTAGAGCGTGATGCGATTACATCGGATCGCGGCCTAAGCGAAAGTCGAAACCCGGTTCCGCCCTTCGGCCTTCGAGCGGTAGAGTGCGTTGTCGGCACGCGCCAGCAGTTCGGCGATGCTGAGATGGGTGGGCGATCCGGGCCGCTGGGTGGCGATGCCGATGCTGACGGTAAACCGCAGGGTTGCCCCCGGCGCCGGATGGAGGGCCATTTCCTCGACTTGCCTGCGCAGGCGTTCGGCGATTGTCCGTGCCGCCTCTTCGCCCGTGTTGGGTAAGGCGACGGCAAATTCTTCCCCGCCACAGCGGCCCAGGATATCCAGCTCGCGCAATGCGGTGCGGCAGGTTGCGACGAAGGCCCGCAAGGCTTCGTCGCCCGCGGCGTGCCCCCACGAGTCGTTGATGCTTTTGAAATGGTCGATGTCGAGCGCCAGGATCGAGAAGGCGCGGCCCATGCGACAGCCGTGCTCCAACTCGAGCCCGGCCAGATGGTGGAAGTGGCGGAGATTGGCCGCTCCAGTCAGGGCGTCGCGCGATGCCAGGACTTCCAGTTCGGCAATGTGCTGGCGGGTGTCGCCGAAGGCCTTCAGCGACAATGCGACGTCGAGGATCCGTCCTTCGGAGTCAAGCACCACGGGCAGACGTTCGGCGACCAGGCGCAAAAGGCCCGTCGCTGTTTCGGTGTCCTGGTCGGCCGCCATCGGCTGCCCTTCCATCGGAAAGGCGCCGACCACCAGCCGCCCGCCGCCGGCCGGCAGAACCAGCCGTTGCCAGGTCTCGATCCGGCCGTTGTCGAACAGGGCGGTATAGGAACGCCACAACGGGCGCTGGGTGCGATTGGCGACCGCGTATTCGAACTCCAGCATTTCGCGTCGGTCGGCGGGAAGGATTTCGGGTGGCACCAGATCGATGGTCTGCCCGGTCAGGTCGGTGCCGAAATGATCGGCGAACGCCTTGCCGTAATGAACATAGCGGCAGCAGGCGCCGTCCATCTCGACCAGCAACAGATGATCGGCACAAGCCGAAAAGACTGTCAGGGGGTCGGCGATACCGCCGGAAGAGACGAAAGCGTCCCGCCACTCGGCCAGCAGCTGCAACAGCCGCCGATGCATGACCCCGGATACCAGATTTCCCATGCCGTCACTCGAGCTGCCGACCCATAGCAGTTTCGCGGTCGTCCCGCCCGCGATGCAAGAGAAACCGCTATTCCCCAGGGGTAGCACAGCTTGGCGGTCTCGGCGAGAGGAAGCGGCGTAGGAGTTCCCCGTGGAGAGGGTTGAGGGCGTCGAGGTCCAGGTCGGGCGATATGGCGCGGCGCAGCGACAATCCATCAAACAGGGCAGACAGCAGCCGGCTCAGCAGAGTCACGTCATAACCCGGATCGATGCTTCCTTGTTTCTGCCCGGCAATCAGGACCTCTTCCAAGCCGCGGCGGATGATGGCTTCCTTGGTCCGGACAATCTCGGCGACCACCGGGTTGCGGGAGGCCTCTGCCATGATCTCCAGCACCAGCCCGGGGTCGGCGGTCTTTGCCATCTCGGCCATGGCGTTGCCCACCTCGGCGATCATCGTCTGGAGGATATCGTCGGCCGCCTTCAGGTTCTCGATCAGCGCCAGGCCTTGTTGCTGGCAGCGTTCGACGATGGCCTCGACGATGGCCTCCTTGCTCTTGAAATAGTGGTAGATATGTCCGGTGCTCATGCCGGCGCAGGCCGACAGTTCCGACATGCTGGCACCGCGAAATCCGTGGCGCCGGAAACAGGCCGCGGCGGCGTCGAGAATCTGTTGGCGGCGCGATTCGGCCCGCGCCGGATCGATTCGTCGTGATGCCTTTTCCTCGCTGTTCCCTGTCGGGCGCTTTCCTGCCACCAATTCCTCCGGCCCAAGCTTGACACCCTGCGGTGTGAGGTTCAATTTAGATCGAACGATCGACCTAATCAACCGGTGCTGTGGCGACCGGCCCTATCGAAGGAGAATAACGGGTGAGACGATCCATTCGCCCCTCGGCCGCATTGGCCGTCGCCACGCTGCTTTTCGGATCCGGCTGTGCCGTCGGGCCCGATTTCGAACGGCCGGCGGCGCCGGACGTCAAGGGCTACACGGCCGAGCCGCCGAAGGAAGCCACGTCCTCGGCCGATGTGGCGGGCGGCGGCGCCCAGCGCTTCGTCGGCGGAAAGGACATTCCCGGCCAATGGTGGCAGCTTTTCCGCTCGCCCGCCCTCGATGGGCTGGTCCGCCAGGCGCTGGACAACAATCCCGACCTGCAGGCGGCGCAGGCGGCGTTGCGCCAGGCGCAACAACTGTCCGCGGCCCAGGGGGGGGCCTTGTTTCCGGCGGTTGACGCCGGCTTTTCCGAGACACGCCAGAAATTCGCCGGTGCCCAGTTCGGGCAGCCGGCCTTGTCATCCATTTTCTCGCTGGCCAACGCTTCGGTCGGCGTCTCTTACGTCGTCGACGTGTTCGGCGGAACCCGGCGGGCAATCGAATCGGCCGAGGCGCAGGCCGAGATGCAGCGCTATCAGCTCGAAGCCTCATATCTCAGCCTGACCGCCAATGTGGTCACCGCGGCGGTGCAGGAGGCGTCACTGCGCGCCCAGGTCGCCGCGACGCGCGACATCATCGAGTTGGAAACCACCCAGCTCGACGTGGTGCGTCGCCAGTTCGAGGTGGGTGGGGCGTCGAAAGCCGATGTGCTGGCACAGGAAGCAACATTGGCCCAAGCCCGCGCCAATCTGCCGCCACTGGAAAAAATGCTGGCCCAGCAGCGTAACATGTTGACCGCCCTGGTCGGACGCTTCCCCAGCCAGGAGATCGCCGAGAAGTTCGACCTGGAAAAGCTGGAGCTGCCGCTGGAGCTGCCGCTCAGCCTGCCGTCGCAGCTGGTCGAACAGCGGCCCGACATCCGGGCGGCGGAAGCGCAGCTGCACCAGGCCAGCGCCGAAGTCGGCGTTGCCATCGCCAACCGCCTGCCAAGCATCACCTTGAATGCCAACGCGGCCAGCTATGCCAACAAGATGAGCGACCTGTTCTCGGCCGGCACCGGCGCCTGGGCCATCGGGGCGGGGGTGACCCAGCCGATCTTCCGTGGTGGCGCCCTGATGCACGAGCAGGATGCGGCCGAGGCAGCCCTTGATATGGCGGCCGCTCAGTATCGGAGCACCGTCATTTCCGCTTTCCGCAATGTCGCCGATACCTTGCGGGCCCTGCAGTCTGACGCCGATGCGCTCAAGGAGCAGCTTGCGGCGGAAACGGCGGCGTCGGACAGTCTGGGATTGGCACGACAGCAATATTCTGCCGGCGCCATCAGCTATTTGACTCTGCTCAATGCCGAACGCACCTACGAACAGACCCGCATCGGCCTGATCCAGGCGCAGGCCTTGCGATTTGCCGACACGGCGGCGCTGTTCCAGGCGCTGGGCGGCGGCTGGTGGAATCGCAACGACTTGGCAAAATCAGCGACGTAAGAAAAATCCAGGCAAGAAACCAGGCTAGCTAGGCAGGCCCCCCAAATGATCAAGCGTATGCTCCTCATGCTGGCGGCGGCCGGCGTGGTCTTCGGCGGTATTTTCGGCTTTGAAGCCTTTCGCTCGACCATGATCAAGAAGTTCATGGCCTCCATGGGGTCGCAACCGCAGACTGTGGCCACCGTCAAAGCCGAAAATCAGACCTGGCAACCGCAAGCCCAAGCCGTCGGCACCATGAAGGCGGTCAACGGCACCGACCTTGCGCTCGAGGTCTCGGGGCTGGTCGAATCGGTCGACTTCCAGTCCGGCGACGAGGTCAAAGCCGGCACCGTGCTCCTGCGCCTGAAAGCCGACGATGACATCGCCAAGCTGCAGTCGCTCGAGGCCAACGCCCAATTGGCCGAGATCGTCTATCAGCGCGACGAAAAGCAGTGGCGCGCCCAGGCGGTCAGCCAGGCCACCCTCGATGCCGACGCGGCCAATCTGAAAAGCGCCAAGGCCCAGGTTGCGCAACAGCGGGCGGAGCTTGACAAGAAGGTGCTGCGCGCTCCGTTCTCCGGACGCCTGGGTATTCGGGCGGTCGATGTCGGCCAGTTCGTCAACGCCGGGACGACCGTGGTGACCCTGCAGGCCCTCGACCCCATTCACGTCGATTTCTTCCTACCGCAACAGGCCCTGGGCGAGATCAAAGTGGGAATGCCGGTGTCAGTGCAGGTCGATACCTATCCCGACAAGCAGTTCACGGGCCGGATTTCCGCCTTGGACCCGAAGGTGGACACCCAGAGCCGCAACGTCCAGGTGCGGGCCACGTTGCACAATGCGGATCACAAGCTGCTGCCGGGGATGTATGCCAAGGTTGACATCGACACCGGAGCGCCCAGCCGCTACCTGACGCTGCCTCACACGGCCATTGCATTCAACCCTTATGGCGAGACTGTCTTCGTCATCGAAGACAAGGGCAAGAGCGAGAAGGGCCAGCCTAATCTGGTGGCACGCCAGACCTTTGTCACCACCGGTCCGGCGCGGGGTGACCAGGTGGCGGTCCTGAAGGGGATCAAAGAGGGCGATACCGTGGTGGTGGCGGGGCAGGTCAAGCTGCGCAACGGCACGCCGGTTCTCATCGACAACTCGGTCAAGCCGACCGATGACGCCAATCCGACGGTAACTGATCAGTAAATCCGGAGATCGCGAGATGAAATTCACCGATCTCTTCATCCGCCGGCCCGTCCTGGCGACGGTGATCAGCCTGATGATCCTGGTGCTCGGCTTGCGTGCTGCGTTCACCCTGCCGGTCCTGCAGTACCCGCGCACGCAAAACGCCGTGGTCACTGTCACCACCACCTATTACGGCGCCGATCCCGACGTGGTCGCCGGCTTCATCACCACACCGCTGGAAAACGCCATCGCCCAGGCCAACGGCATCGACTACATGACGTCGACCAGCCAGACGGGCGTCAGCACCATCACGGCTAACCTGCGGCTCAACTACGATTCCGACAAGGCGCTGACCGAGATCAATACCAAGGTCAACTCGGTGCTGAACCAGCTGCCGCCTGGTTCGCAACAGCCGGTCCTCAATGTCAAGGTCGGGCAGACCATCGACGCGATGTATATCGGCTTCAGCAGCGCCGTGCTGGAGCCGAACCAGATCACCGATTACCTGGTGCGCGTCGTGCAGCCCAAGCTCCAAGCGGTCGAGGGGGTGCAGACGGCCGAAATCCTGGGGGCCAAGAACTTCGCCCTCAGGGCCTGGCTGGATCCGGTGAAGCTGGCCGCCTATGGGCTGACCGCCGCCGATGTCAGCCAGGCGCTGGCCGCCAACGATTACATTTCGGGCCTGGGCACAACCAAGGGCCAGATGGTCCAGTTCAATCTCAGCGCCTCGACCAGCCTGCATTCGGTCGGCGAATTTCGCAACCTGGCGATCAAGCAGGTTGGCGGGGCCATCGTCCGCCTGCAGGACGTCGCCAATGTGACGCTGGGTGCCGACGACTACGAGGCCGAGGTCGGGTTCGACGGGAAGCGGGCAGTCTATATCGGCATCCAGGTGGCGCCGGCAGCCAATCTGCTGGACGTGATCAAAGGGGTCCGCGCCGTCTTCCCCGACATCCAGTCGCAGTTCCCGCATGGCCTGGACGGCAAGATCGTCTATGATTCCACCGAGTTCGTGAACAGCGCCATCCATGAGGTGGAGACGACGCTCGTCGAGGCGCTGCTGATCGTCACCCTGGTGGTGTTCGCCTTCCTCGGCTCGCCGCGGTCGGTGCTGATTCCGGTGATCGCCATTCCGTTGTCGCTGGTCGGCACCTTCACCATGATGATGGTGTTCGGTTTCTCCATCAACCTATTGACGCTTCTGGCCATGGTGCTGGCCATTGGGCTGGTGGTCGACGACGCCATCATCGTCGTCGAAAACGTCAATCGCCATCTGGAGGAAGGGGCCTCGCCGATGGCGGCCGCCATCCAGGCGGCGCGCGAGCTTGGCGGGCCGATCATCGCCATGACCGTCGTGCTGGTCGCGGTCTATGTGCCCATCGGTTTCCAGGGGGGGTTGACCGGCGCCCTGTTTACCGAGTTCGCCTTCACCCTTGTGGGCGCGGTGACCATATCGGCCGTCGTCGCCCTGACCCTGTCGCCGATGATGTGCTCGCGCATCCTCAAGGCGCATGACGGCCGGCAGCGCGGCTTCGAGGCGCGGGTGGTCGCCCTCATCGACCGGGGTTTCGAGCGCCTGGCCGGGCTTTATGAGCGCTTGCTCCACGGCAGCCTCAACTACCTGCCGGTGACCGGGGTGTTCGCGCTCATCGTCCTTGGCAGCATTTATTTCCTATACGCCGGGGCCAAAAGCGAGCTGGCGCCGCAGGAGGACCAGGGCGTCGTCATCACCATGTCGACGGCCTCGCCCTCGGCGACCCTGCGCCAGCGCCAGCTTTACGCGCGTCAGGTCTACGATCTGTTCGCCTCGTTCCCGGAAGAGGACCATGTGTTCCAACTGGACGTTCCCGGCCAGTCCATCGCCGGCCTGGTGCTCAAGCCCTGGGACCAGCGGTCGCGCACCAGCAACCAGTTGCAGCCGATCGTGCAGCAGAAGCTGAACGGCATCGCCGGGGTGAAGGTGGTGGCCTTCCAGCCGCCGCCGCTGCCGGGTGCCTTCGGCCTGCCGGTGCAATTCGTCATCGGTACCACGCTGCCCTTCGAACAACTGAACGACGTCGCCCAGCGCTTCCTCCAGGACGCGTTGAAGACCGGGATGTTTATGTTCCTCGACACCGACCTGAAATTCGACGAGCCGCAGGCCCGGCTGGTGATCGACCGCGACAAGACTGCCCAACTCGGCCTCAAGATGAGCGACGTCGGCGGAGCCATGGCCGCCATGCTGGGCGGCGGCTACGTCAACTACTTCAGCATGGAGGGGCGGTCCTACAAGGTGATCCCGCAGGTCGAGCAGCAATCCCGCCTGACCGTTCAGCAACTGCTCGACTATCACATTCGTACCGCGGACGGGCAGTCGGTGCCCCTGTCGACCGTCGCCCATATCGCCACCCGCACGATGCCGCAATCGCTCAACCACTTCCAGCAGCTGAACGGCGCGGTGATCCAGGGCGTGATGATGCCCGGCGTGACGCTGGGCGACGCCTTGGCGACGATGCAGGATCTGGCGGCGCGCGACCTGCCCCAGGGCTATTCCGTCGACTACGGCGGGACATCGCGGCAGTACATGCAGGAGTCGAGCGGTTTCGTCGCCACCTTCGCCTTTGCGGTGATCATCATCTTCTTGGCCCTGGCAGCCCAGTTTGAGAGCTTCCGCGACCCGCTGATCATCCTGGTGTCGGTGCCGATGTCGATTGCCGGTGCGTTGATTTTCATCAGCCTGGGGGTGGGCGGAGCCAGCATCAACATCTATACCGAGGTCGGGCTGGTGACCTTGATGGGGCTGATCAGCAAGCACGGCATCCTGATCGTTCAGTTCGCCAACGATTTGCAGCGGCATGCGGGCATGACCAAACGCAAGGCCATCGAGGCGGCGGCCAGGATACGCCTGCGCCCGATCCTGATGACCACCGCCGCCATGGTATTGGGCGTCTACCCGATGATCGTCGCCAGTGGCGCCGGCGCGGTCTCCCGCTTCAACATGGGTCTGGTGATTGCCGCCGGCCTGGCCATCGGAACCCTGTTCACGCTGTTTGTCGTGCCCGCCGTCTACATGATGATCGGCGCCCGGCGCCCGGCGGCGGCCGGTGCCGGCAGCCCGGAAAAGGGCGGTGGAATTCTCGCCGAGGAGGAAGAAGGTCTAGCCTAATTTACATAACCGCGGCATGAACCTGCTGCTGGGGGCGTGACACTGGCTTTCTGAAGGGGGTTGTCCATGGCGGCCTTGCGCTGGATCAGGGCGGCGGTTTGCGCGCTGTCCGGCACATTGGTCCTTGCCGATCTGCGCGGACGCTCGATCGGCACCCCGGATCCCCGGGCCCTGAGTACCATGCTGGGCGAGGAAGACCTGCGGCTGGCGGGGCTCGTGCCGGGCCGCGATGTCCAGCTCAACCGTTGCACCCCGGCGGGCCCGGTGTTGGCGGTGACCGTATGATACGTCCGTGCCGGTGATCCATGGGAAACCTGGTCCAGTGAACCTTTTGACGGAATCACTGCGCTAGTGGGGAGAATCTGACGGATGGTGCCAACACCATCCGTCAGATTCTCCCCACAATCCAATCAGTTGGTGGGCCGATTCACCTGACGCTTGGGAATCAAGCGTCAGGATCGGACCACTAGAATCCCAGCGACTTCTTGATCCGTGCCAATAGGCTTGGTTTGCGTACGGGTTTCCGCTTTGGCGCGTTTTTCTTCATCGGTGCCGCGGGCGCGGCACGGGTTGCGGCGGGTTTGCAGTTCGGGTTGGTATAAGAATAAAACACCCGAAATTCACCGTCCGGAGCGACTTTGTAGTAGGCGATCTTCTTCAGCGAAGGATCGCGCTGGCAGCGGCGTTTGGCGTCGACCTCGGCCTCTTCCTTCGTCTCGATGTCACTGGAATAGTCGAGTTTGCCCTGCTTGAGCGACTGGCCCTCCTTGCAGCTGTATATCTCTGTCGTCATGCCGTTCTCGAAATCCTGTTCAGGGCGCGCTTCAGCTTTCGTCTGAAAGGGCGAAGCGCACCCGGCTCGGTCCTTCCGTTCAGAGCGGATCGCCGGTGTCGGGAACCAGGCCGACGTCCTTGATGCCCGCAACGGCGCAGAGTTCGTCGTTTTCCGAAAGATCGCCGGTAACGCCGACGGCGCCGACGATCTCGCCCTCGGCCGAGCGGATGAGCACGCCTCCGGGGACGGGAACCAGCTTGCCGCCGGCAAGATCCGAGGCGGCATTGAAGAAGGCCGGCATCTTGGCCGCCCGGCGGGCCAGGTCGCGCCCGCCGAATCCCAGGGCGAGCACGCCGAACGCCTTGCCGACGGCGATTTCCGGGCGCAGCAGGCTGGAGCCATCGCCACGCTTGAGGACGCGGATCTGACCACCCGCGTCGAGAACCGCCACCGTCAGCGGAGCGAAGCCCTGCTCCTTGCCCTTGGCCAGAGCGACGTCGACGATGCGTGAAGCGATATCCAGCGTCAGAACACTCATGGTTTCTCCTTTGCGCAAGACTGGGCCAAGACTAGGATGGCGAGGATATGTCTTCCGTTTCCTAGCGAGGCGATGATCTTTTTTCAAGGACTTGCCGTCGCGCAGCTTGCCATTTCGCCATCCGACACCTTGCGGGAGACTGCTTGATGGCGGTGGATGTCTCTGTCGTCATTGTGTTTTTCAATGGCCAATCCACCATACGGAAAACCCTGGCCTCGGTCTTCGACCAAGGGATGTCGGGCGTTGAAGTCATCCTGGTCGACGACTGCTCCGACCATGATCCACGAGGTTCCCTGGGGGAATTCGAGCAACGTCTCGACGTCGTAAGGACCCCGGAAAATGTTGGGCCCGCCGCCTCGCGCAATATCGGCCTGCGCCGGGCGAGCGGGCGGTATGTCTGCTTTCTCGATCAGGACGACCTCTACCAGAGCGGCTTTTTCCAGACGGCCGTGTCGTTTCTCGACTCGCACCCTGCCATCGCTGCCGTCACCACGGGGATCGAATTCCTCGATTGTCATTGGGAAGTCACCGCGGCGCATTACGCCCGCCTGGTGGCAAGCCCTCCGGGCAACGTTATGGCCCGCACGCTGGTGGCCAGGATTCTGGGGGGGTTTCCGGAGGGCAGGGAATTTCGCGGCCAAGCGGCGGGCGAGGATATCGCCTTCCGAAATGCGCTGGCCGAAAATTTCTCGCTGTTCCATATGCCCTATCCGTTCTTCCGTTACCGCGTGCGCCGAGGCGGACACTTCGATTTCTTCATGCAGCGGGCGAAACTGGTCGACGGTCGGATCCTCATCGATTCCTTGACCGAAGAAGAACGCGACGGGTCGCTGGGCCGGGCGTCGCTTGCCTATCGAGCAGTAGCCCGGGCCAGGGTCGACGCCATGCGGTGCTTGTTGCCGCCGGTTGCCGCCCAGCGCGAACTTGGCCATTTTTTTGCCTTGACCCGGACGTTCGAGGTGTTGCGGGCCGAATGCGGTGATGGCGAAGCGACCGACCCTGAAGAGGGGTTCGCGCTGTATCAATGGGCTCGACATGGGGCAGGGAGCGGACTCGTCCTTGAACTCGACGCGCAGGCGGGTGGTCCGACCGCCTGGCTGGCCGCCGGGTGCCGGGACCGGTCCGGACAAAAGCTGCTGGCAATTGCCAACGATGCTTCGGCGTTGGCAAAGGATCTGAGCCGGGGAACGCTGTTCGACTGGGTGGATTGCCATCAGTTTGGCCGGTCCGCTGCGATGCCCGGCCGGACTATCGTCAGGTTACTTGTCATCGGCGGCAATTGTTCCTACGAACACGGGAAACGCCTGTTGGATACGTGGCTGGGGTCCGTGGAGACCTGCGGCGCCTTCGCTTTGTTGGGAGTGGGGCGTTCGTCGGGGGCTGGCCGGCTCCACGGGGAGGTCGTCCGACTGAATTCGGCGGTGAAGGAAGTCTTCGGCATCAACAGCCTTCGCATATTTGCCCAACGGTGAACGGGGCGCTTCCCATGGACATGACTACCACGATATTGGCATTGGCGGGGCTGACGACGGTCTTCGGGTTGTGTTTGCTTGGCGAACGCAGGCCTCGGCAGTTCGGGAAAGTCCGGCTTTTCCCTTACATCCCGGTGATGATCGTCTGTCTGGTGCTCGTTCTCGCGG
Source organism: Pseudomonadota bacterium (assembly GCA_021793155.1). Taxonomy (GTDB): domain Bacteria; phylum Pseudomonadota; class Alphaproteobacteria; order Rhodospirillales; family Magnetospirillaceae; genus DUZF01. The sequence goes on from JAJYTF010000025.1 coordinate 44,059, forward strand.
TGATGGCCCATGCGCTGACATTGCTGTCCGGCAGGCACGGCTAAAGCCGCTTGGTTTTGCCCCTCGCTGCATGGCCTCGTCCGCTGTGAGGTTATTATAGGCCTGGTACCACATCACAGATTTTGACGGTTTGCGCCCATTCCGGTCGTTGCGGGGGGCAGCGCCAATTCCGGATAGCCGCCGGTTGGGATCGATCGGTCTATTGCTCGTCGTAACCCAACTCCAATTCGACGTCGGTGAAGTCGCCAGAGTTGGTCCGGGTGGCGCGCTCGACCAGACCGGTTTGCAGGCGGGTGGATTCCTGATGGCGGTCGACTTGTCGCAGGGTGGATTGGCGAATGTAAACGATCGCCATTCTGTCACGGTGGCGGCTGCCGATCTTTTCCGAGACGCTCGCGATCGGGCCGGTCATGATCCGCCTCCCGCATGTGCGATTCCTTCTCCATGCACCGTTGGGCCCATCGGCCGATCAGGACAGCGATTTTGCGCCGCCGATCCGCCGGCAGATTCCACCACGTCATGGGCTCTTGCTGAGGGGGCGCGGCATGGTGTTTCGCCTGCCAGCGGGCCAAGGCCAACAGCGCCAGGGGTGGCCCACGGCTTGCCATTCAACGCTGTCGGCTCTTCAGAGGTTCCAAGGCCGGTGGATGGAAAACCTGATCACGATGCACAAGGCGCAGTTGACCTCGGACCGCGCCAGTTGCCGCTCGCCGCTGGCCAATCAGATGCGCCTGGTCCTGCACACCGCCGCCTACTGGCTGATGCTGGCCGTCCGCGACACCATCCCGAAGGCCCAAGCCCTCGCCAAGGCCGCGTTCTCCACCCTCCGGCTGCGTCTCCTGAAACTCGGCACCCGGGTGGTTGAAACGGCTGCACGCATCCGCTCGGCGTTCGCCGCCGCCTGCCCCGAGGTGGCACTCTTCCGGCAAATCGCCGGCGCCCTGCAAGCCGCCGGGCCGTAGACGGCAGGGCCGACCTCGCCCCACTCAGCCACCTCTCCCCAGCCCAAGCCACAACAATCCCATCCACGCCACCCCAAAAACCCTCGGGGTGCGACAGGGCATGTCTGCAATCATTGAGGGTAATAGCGTGACGGCGCTCGCGCGTCGTCATAAATAAGACGGGCTAGTGGTGAAAATCCGACGGATGGTACCGCCACCAGCCGTCGAATTTTCACCACAATTCAATTGGTTGGTGGGCCGCCTGATCCAGGCGCTTGGGGACCAAGCGTCTGGGGCGGACCACTAGGGGTTCGGAACGACGGTTCCCGGCAGGTGCCGTGATCGGCCGCGGAACAGGGCGATGACCTCGCCGTCCTGGTTGGTGACGGTGACGTCGTAGATGCCGGTTCGGCCGGCCAGATGCCGTTCGACCGCCTCTGCGGTCAGGAGGTCGCCTTCGCGTCCGGCCGCGGGGTAGATGATGTCGCAGCCAGTGGCCACGGCGTTGAGGTTATAGGAATTGCAGGCATAGGCGAAGGCGGTGTCGGCCAAGGTGAAACTCATGCCTCCGTGCAGCATGCCGTGGCTGTTCAGCATCTCCTTGCGGACCCGCATGCTGAGCCGCGCATAGCCGGGGGCGATGCCGTCGATGGCGATGCCGAGCGCATGGGAGTTGTTGTCCCGCTCATACATTTGGCGGGCAACCATCTCGGCCAGTTGCTGCTCGTTCAGGGCGGTGCTGTCGGGCATGGCGGAACTCGTCTTCAGGAAACCGGGGCGACAGTCTAGCCTGATTTCACGCCAAAAGTGGAGTTCGCCGTCGCGGCCCCCCGGAGGTCCGTCAAGACTGCGGCGCAGCTTCGCATCCGTGACGCAGCACCCGGCCGCTATGGATGGCGGTCGCCATCCCGACCAGCATCTCCACGGCGTCCTCGAAGTCGTCCATGCGGTCGGTGTTGATGGTGATGTCGAACTGATGGGCGTCGGACAGGCGCGAGCCGAACACCTCCCAGACGAATTTGCCGCGGTTGTGGTTGATCTCGCGCGCCTTGGTCTCTTCCGAGGCGGCGTCGCCGTGCCCGCCGCGGGCCATGCGGCGGGCGCAGATATCCGGTGTCCCTGCGATCCTGACGCGTAGCGCACAGGCATCGGCCAGAACCACATGGGCCCCCCGGCCGACAATCACGCCGCCCAGGCGCCCCAGGCTGACCACGACCTTGATCAACGTGGTCCGGTAGGTCTCGAAGCCCACGTCATGGCCCGAGAGCAGACGATAGAACCACATATCCTTGGCCCGGCCGATGCCTTCGTCGAGAAGCCGCACGGTGGCCGGATCGCCCTTCAGGCGTTCGGCAATGCGGCGCAGCAGTTCTTCGTCATACAAGGTCAGGCCGAGCCTCTGGCACAGCCGGGTGGCGATGATGTCGCCGCCCGATCCGTAATCGCGCGAAATGGTGATCACCGGCTGGAGAGGGCGGTGGAGGGTCCCGTGGGCGGGTTGAACGGATGCTGCCTCGGCCATCGCCGAGATCACATCGAGGACATTGGTGGTCACGGCTGCCTCCTTCGCTGCGCGGCTCGGCGGAGAACCGGGATCAAGCTAGGATAAGCCCGCCGACCGCAGCCGACAATGCCGAGCCCGCCCATCTGCCGTCTGTCCAACGAGCCGTCAGGTTTCCCCTTTTGTCCCATAGCTTTCACTTCCGTCGGGTCGGCATTATCGGCGTCGTGACCGGAGGCGAGGTGGCGATGGTTTGGACACGGGTGTTGCTGCTGGCGACGGGTATCGCGCTGTTGGGGGGCGGTGCGGTTTCGGCCCAGGTGCTCGATCGGCACGGCTTCCGGTTGGTCTTCGAAGACCGCTTCACCGAACTCAGCCTCCGCTCGCCGAGGGCCCCCGACGGGCGGTGGGATACCAGATTCGCCAATGGCGACCGTACCTTGCCGGCCAACGGAGAAGAAGAGGTCTACGTGGACCCGGACTATCTCGGCCTCGGGCTCAATCCCTTTTCTACCGATGGACGGACGCTGACGATCACCGCCCGTCGCGCCGACGACTCCCTGCGCAAACGGCTGGGGGGGCATGGCTATGTCTCGGGCCTGCTGACCACCGAACATTCCTTTGCGCAGACCTATGGATATTTCGAGATGCGGGCTCGGCTGCCGGCCGGAAAAGGGCTGTGGCCTGCCTTCTGGCTTCTGCCGGTCAGCCGGGAATGGCCTCCCGAAATCGATGTGTTCGAAGTGGTCGGCCAGGACCCCCGGACGGTCCACATGACCGTCCACAGCAATGCCGTTCAAACCATCGGCTTCCCGGTACAGGTGGCGGACACCTCGGCAGGCTTCCACGATTTCGGCGTTCTGTGGGGCAAGAGCTTCGTCCGCTGGTATTTCGACGGCGTGGAACGGGCGCGGGTGCCCACCCCTTCCGACATGCACAAGCCGATGTACCTGCTGATCAACCTGGCCGTCGGCGGCCGTTGGGCGGGGGAGCCCGATGGAGCGACGGCGTTTCCCGCCGAATTGAAGGTCGCCTATGTGCGGGCCTTTGCCACGGCCGAAACCATCCCTGCCATACCCCGTCGTGCCGGCGAATGATCACTGCAGGAAGAAGTATTGAACCAGCCACATGACGGTGAGACCCGCCATGAAGGACGGCAGGGCCGCCCAGGGATGGACGGCCAGCGAGGCGATCAGTGCCGCCGCCGTGGCCGGGGCGATCAAGCTTAGGAAGATGTAGGTCTTGGGCCGGCTGTTGAGCAGTCGGGCCGCGCCGAGGCTGCCGAACCGGCCGTTCCGCTTGAGGCTCCGGCATCCCGCTGACGCAATCCGTATCGGCAGCCCGGCCGAGGCCGTAAGGCGGCGGCTCTCCCCGGCCGCCGAGTCGGGCGAAAGGGCATCGTCGCCGAACTCAGGATGGGCCTCCGCCCAGGCCAGCATGGCCTCCCGCCGCCATAGCACCAAGGTTTGCCGGGGCCTGAACATCCCTTGCTCGTAGAGTTGCCGGCGCTTGGCGCTGCCGATCATGAAGCCGGCATCCGCATCGGCAATTTCCATCTCGGCCAGATAAGCTCCTTGCTCGACATAGAAGTCGCGCAGCCATGCAAGATGGGGAAAGGCGATGCCGACCTCGGCCGAATAGAACCAGGATGCCGCCATCAGTCCTTTGACCGACGGTTGCAGCTCCAGGCATTTGGCGATGCGCCAGAAGGAACGGCAGCTCTCTGCCTCGAGGATCACCAGCGGGTTGGGGCGCAGGTGGCAGAGATGGGGGACGGCGAATGGGCCAAATCCGCCGAAGCCAATCGCCAGTTCCCGGATCAGCCGGGGCAGAGCCATGGGATGTATCTTCAGCAGCCAGGAACGTGGCAGGGTAGTTATGTCGAAGGATAATTGGCCGGCGGTGAAGCGGCGTAGCGTCGCGATCTTGGCCAGTTCGGCAAAGGGTTCCGTCGAGCAATCGAAATAGCGGCTCCATCGCCTGTTCGTACAGTCCACTTCCTTGGAAGTGGCGCAATACAGCCGTTTGACCGCTTCGTCCAATGGCAGTGACGCCAGACGGGGCAGGGCCGCCCGATAGGACTGGAGGACGGCATAGCACTCCGCCGCTCCCGGCGGCCATGCGCCGCCGCCGGGGACGGACGAGCGCATGGAAGACAGGCTGCGCACGCTTTTCCTGACGGAGGGTATGCCCGACAGCAGGTCGAACCATCCTTCGGCGGTTTTCGGGGCTCCCGGCAGGTACTTGTCCAACTCGGCGAATTTGGTGTTCAAGATATTGCGGCAATGCCACGCCGCTATTTCGATTTCCTCGTCAATGGTCGGCAGGGATCGGCTGACCCGTGCTGTCATGAGTGGACTCCGGTTGCCGCAAGGCGTTCGGACGATCGCTGAGGACCAGGGCTTGCCGCAGGCTGCGGGTTGCCACGCGCCGCTTGCCGTCGAAGTCGCGGAAGATGTCTCGGGTTTGGTCGGCCGAGAGGCCCAGCGCCGGTGCGACCTGCTCGGCCGGCAAGCCGTGGGTCAACCCATGCAGGGCCACATCCGCCCGGTCATAGGACAAGGCGAAATAGAATTCCTCCTGGGTTTGCGGAAGGCTGTAGGTATCGGTGCTGGGGGGTTGGCGCCGGATCTCTTCCGGAACGCCCAGATATTCCGCGACGGCGTAGACCTGGGTCTTGAACAGATGGGCGATCGGCTTGATGTCGGCCAAGCCATCGCCGCCGCGGACGAAGAACCCCAGTTCGTATTCGAGGCGGTTGGGCGTGCCAAGAACGGCATAGTTCAGCCGTTCGGCGTGAAAGTATTCGAGATTCTTGCGGAGCCGCTGTTTGAAGTTGGTGGCGGCGACAAGCTGCAGGTACACGTCCGTCGGCAGCCGCTTGGTTTCGCGCTCGCCTTGAGGCGTCTCCACGACCACGTCGAACCGCGGAATGCGTCCGTTGCCTACGGCGGTGATGACGATCTTGTGGCGCCAACCGGCCCCGTAATCGGGGAACAGCCGCCGCAGCGCCTCGTCACGGCGGGTATAGCAGCCAATTCCGCTCAATCCGTCAGAAATGTCTTCGACCGAATAACTGACGCCCAGGCTCTCGCACAGGCGCTGGGCGCGCTCGGTTGCGTCCGGCGACGACTCTCGTTCAGGCATCAACAGGGCGAACACCCGCTCGTGGCCGACGGCGCGCGCCGCAAGGGTCGCGCAGACCGCCGAGTCGATGCCACCGCTGACGCCCAGCACCAACCCTCGGCGATTGAGCTTGCGCGCCGTCGTCTGGGCAAGGAAGGCCTCGATGCGGCTCACTTCCTCCGCACAATCGATGGCAAGTTCCGAGGCGATTGCCTGGTGAATCAGGGCTTGTCTGTCTGTGTGCATGAACACCTCGTTCAAAGCCGGCCCGCCGCGAGCGGCTGCACGGTGGTGGCGTCCGTCGACCCTGTGGTGGCAAGGTCGAACATGACATGCGGCGCGGAGCGATCGAGCCGCAAGCGCGCCTCATTTGCCCGCGCGGCGAAGTCTTGGCGGAATGCGAGGTCAAGGAGGCGTAGCGTCAGTACGCCGACCAGCCCCATCTCTTCGCGCTCTCCGGACAGCTCGCCATTCAGCCGGGCCGCCTTGTGCAGCAATTGGCCCGTTGCCGATGGGTCGAACAGGCCGCCGTGGGCTAAGTCCCGGTCGGTCAGCAGGTCGTGGAATTCTTCGGCATCCGAACCGAACAGCGCGCGCCCGATCGGCGCGCGGAATGGCTGTTTGCGTCGATTCCAGATGGTTTCGGGCAGGTGCCGCGACGCGACCCGGCGCAAGGCCAGCTTGTCGCGCAGGCCGACCAGCTTGTGCCGGTGGGGCAGGGCGAGGCAAAAATCGACGATTTGCGGGTCGAGGAAGGGATACCGCGCCTCGACACTGTGCGCCATCGCCACCCGGTCGCCCTGACAGGACAGCAGATAGGCCGACATGAATCCCTGGATCTCGATCCACTGGGCGCGGGTCAGGGCGTCCCAGCTGCGCCATCCCGGTGGCATGACGGCTTCGGCCCGCTCGGCCGCCAAACTGATCCCGCCGTGGGTGCGGATTTCGGGCGCAAGCAGGCGCAGGCTCCAAGCGGTGTTCTGCCAGCGAACCAGGTGCGAATAGAAGGGGTGCCCGGTATCGAGGAGGCCGCGGCGGAAGAAATTCTGCCACAAGGTTGTCGAGCGCGCCTCTTCGCCGCCGACATAGTGGTGGATGCGGTTGAGCAGGGCCGGGCGGATCCGGGAGTCCGGCCGGCGGGCCCAGAAGCGCCGGATCTGGTCCTCCTTGAAGATGGTGTAGCCGGCCAGGAGCTCGTCGGCCCCTTCGCCGGTCAAGACCGTCTTGATGCCGGCGTCCTGCACCCTTTTGGACAGCAGGAACAGCGGCACCGGCGAGGTGCGCAGCAAGGGCGTCTCGCAATGCCAGACCACATCGGCCAATGCCCGGCGGATATCAGTTCCCTCGCAATAGAATTCGTGATGTCGCGTGCCCAGATGGTCGACCACCATCCGCTGTTCGGCGGTCTCGTCGAAACGCGGGTCGGCGAAGCGGATGCCGAACGTTTCCAGCGGCTTGGCGGCCAGCCTCTTGGCCAGGCTGGCAATGACCGACGAGTCAAGGCCGCCGCTGACATAGGCGCCGACCGGGACGTCGGCCCGCAGCCTGATTGACACCGATCGCTCGAGCCGCTCTTCCAGCGCGTCCGCGGCTTGTGCCGCCGACAGACCGCCAATGTCGGAGCGCAAGCGGGCCGGATCGGGGCGCCAGTAGGTCTGTTCTCTGAAGCAAAGCGACAGATCGAAGCAAAGTGCGGTTCCCGGCAGGACCTGCTTCACTTCGGCGAAGGCCGTGTACGGGGCGGCGGCGGACCAGGTGGTGAAGGCCTGAGCCAGGCCCGCGGGATCGAAACGGGGCGACAGGCGGCCACCGGCGAAGATGGCCTTGGCCTCGGAAGCGAAGACGAGATGTCCATCGGCCCGGGTGTAATGAAGCGGCAGGATGCCCAGGCGATCCCGCACCAGCCATAGCTGGCGACGGCGGCTGTCCCACAGGGCGAAGGCGAATTGGCCGTTCAGCATTTCCCATGCGTCGGATCCGAACCGTTCATAACAGTGAACGATCACCTCGCTGTCGGTGTTGGTATAAAAGCGATGGCCGAGGGAAAGAAGCTGCTCGCGGAGCTCGACGTAATTGAAGATTTCCCCGTTGAAGTTCAGCCAAAGCGTACTGTCGGCATTATGGATCGGCTGGAAGCCGCCGGACAGATCGACAAGGGACAGCCGCGCATGGGCCAAGCCGACGCGGTCGTCGCGGTAGAGGCCGTAGCCGTCAGGGCCGCGATGGGCCAGCATGGCGACCATCCGGCGCAGTTCCTCGAATGACACCGGCGGGGCCGCCGGGCCCGCCATGACTCCCGCAATGCCGCACATGACCTTCGTCTCTCCAAAGAGCTATCTAAGCACTCGTGGTCGTTCTGACGAACGGCGGGGGGAGAAATCCCCGACAAGCGGCGGACCCTCTCATGCCGGCGCGAGACGGCATTTGTTGTTCGCGCGGCTAGGGGTTGACGCCGGCCGCCTTGCGCAACACCGTCTTGGTGATCTTTCCCGAGTCGGTCTTCGGCAGTTCGCTGCAAAGCTCGAAATATTTGGGCACGAGGCGCGGCTCCAGCCGTGCGAGACAGTGCTTTCGCAACTGCTGTTCGGATAGGTGACGTCCCTCGCGGGGGACCACATAGGCTTTGATGGCCATCCCGTCGATCACGTCGGCAACGCCGATTACGGCGGCTTCGGCCAACTCGTCCAGTTCATAAAGAACACTCTCGACTTCCTTGGGGCTGACCTTTTCTCCGCGGCATTTGAAGACGTCGTCGCGACGGCCGAGGAAATAGAGATCGCCGTCGGCATCCATCTGGAATAGATCGCCGGTATAGAGAACTTTCTCGCCGGGCAGGTCGCCGTCGCGCAAGGTCTTGGCCGTTTCCTCGGGGCGCTTCCAGTAGCCGCGCATCACGCTGGTCCCGCGCACCACCAGTTCGCCCATTTCACCGGGCCCACAGCGCCGCCCGCTTTCATCGACGATGTAGGTTTCCGAATTCGGCATCGCCCGGCCGACCGATGTCGGCTTGGTCGCCAGGAGCGACGGGTCAAGATAGGAAACCCGCGTGCATTCCGTGAGCCCGTACATGGAATAGATGGTCGCCTGAGGCAACAGTTCGCGCAGCCGGGCGATATGGGCCGGGGGAAACGGCGCCGCCGTGTTGGAAAGATAACGGAGCGAGGACAGGTCGAGGCCGTCGAAAGGTGCGAACTGCAGCAAGGTGGCGAAGATCGTCGGCACGCCGGGCAGACCGGTAATTCTGAACTCGCCGATCCGTTTCAGCACTTCGTAGGGATAGGCGAATGAACGCTCGATCACTACGGTAAAGCCGACCCGTGCCCCGGTAAGGACCTGGAAAAGCCCATAGTCGAAAGACAAAGGCAAGACGCATAAGACAACGTCGTCTTCTATATTCTTGAGATAGGTGGAGATCGACCAAACATTATTGACGATGTTGCGATGGGTCATCATCACCCCTTTGGGGCGACCGGTCGAGCCCGAGGTGTAGATGATGAAGCAGAGATCCTGGTCGATCAGGCCCGGGTCGTTTGGTGCCTCGTGCGGGCCCGCCAGAATGTCGGCCAGGCGGGGGCCTGCCGCCTCGTCCGCCTCGCCAACCCAGATGACGGTCTCGACCGAGCGAGCCTCGACCAGGGCTTCGCCGATGCGACGATGGAGCTGAGCCGGCGCGACCAGGCATTTGACGCCGGCATCGGCCAGGATGAACGCCAGCTTGTCGGCCTTGGTCCCGTGGTTGAGCGGGATGAACACGGCTCCGGCCTTCAAGCTCGCCCACAGACCGACGACCATCTCGACCGAATTCTCCAGCATCACCGCAACGCGGTCGCCGCGGCGCACGCCACAGCGTTGGAGTTCCCGCGCCAATCGGTCGCTGTGCGAGGCGATCGTGCCGAACGAATGCCGTTCGTGGCCGGCGATGATGGCTGTCTTCTCAGGTGTACGGCGCGCGGTGTCGGCCAGGTAATCGTGCAACAGCATGGCGATCACGCCTCCTGCCTGGCGCCTGCGCGTTTCCGAGCGACAAGAGCGCAGATGCGGTCGATGGAGTCGAGATTGTCAGCGATGATCTCGGTATCGATGATGCGGATGCCGAACTCTTGTTCGAGAAACGCGACGAGTTCCATTGCGCCAGTGGAATCGAGGATCCCCGCCTCGAGTAGCGAGGCAGACTCGTCCAAGTCGCCGGATGTCCCCAGCAGAAGGTTTTCGATGATGTAGTCGCGAACCTTGGTCCGCACGTCATCTTGCTGGCTGATCATCTCTTGAGCAACACCGTGCATTGCTTCCTCCTGGAAGGGCAAAGGACTATAATGTATTCAAAGATCAATGCGCTCAAATTTTGCTCATTCGTCAGTCGTGCGGTAAATATAACAGAGCGTGTATATTTATTAATGACTATAATGATCTACCGGTGTCCGGATATGTGCGCTACCCCTCAAGCAGGCCGGCCCGGCCATTTCGGCGGCCTTCTTCGCCGATGGAGGTAACGACCCTGGCCGATCGACCGGCGGTGGGCATGGGGGCGATCCGACCGGACGGCAGAAGGTGGGGCGTCGCAGGGCCCGCCCCACCTTCTGCCCTTAGCCGAGGTAATATCGGTTGAGCGACTTGTGGTAGACGATCGAGTCGCCATAGCCGTCGGCGGCGTGCCGTTCGATGTCGACCTGTGCGAGGACTGCGCCGATCCTGCGGGGATCCACTGTCTCGAAAAGCTGGGCGGCCGCCTTCACGGACTCCCTGCTGGTGTCCGCCCAGCGCACGACATGGATGACCCGCTCGGCAAGGCGGGCGACGATGAGCGGATCGACCACGGCGAGGCTGGGCGGCGTGTCGACGATGACGTGATCGAATTTTTGGGCCAGCCCCTTCAACAGGTTCTCGACCAACTCCGTCCGTACGACGTTGTTAAAGTCGCTGCCCCGTCCCGCGGTGACCACGGCCAGGTTCGGCATCGGATGCTGGATGACCTCGTTCAGCGACGAGCATTCGCCGGACAGGTATTCCATGACGCCGGGCCCGAGGGGCAGGCGCAGGATGTGGTGAAGTGACGGGCGGCGCGTGTCAAAATCCACCAGCACCACATTGCGGCCAAGGGATGCCGCGAGCATGGCCAAGGATACCGCCGTGGTGGTCTTGCCCTCGCCCGAAAGGGCCGAGGTAACCACCACGGAACGTGGCAAGGGACGGTCCGGTGGCGCGATACGGATGTAAAGGTTCTTCACCGCCTCGGCGAAACGTGAGCGGTCCTTGGTCATCATCTCGAGTTGGTCGAGGCTGCGGGTGGTCTGGAAGCGGGGCAGCATGCCCAGCGTCGCATAGGGAACGAGGGCCGTCAGGTCCTCGGTGCTGCGGATCAGACGCTCCTGCAAGTCCCGCCACAGGAAGAAGGCGACCGAGAGAATGGCCGAGACGAAGACGGCAAGAAATGACATCGGCAGCATCTTCGGGAAGGCCGGGCGAACGGGCGTCGGGGCCGGCGAAATCAACTGCGCATCGGCGGTTTGCAGCGAAACCTGAGCGGCCAATTCGTTCTGGCGCCGCAGCAAGGTGACCAGGAGATCCCGGCCGGCATCAACTTCCCGCTGGATGCTCAGCAGACCGACGCTTTCCCCGCTGGTCGACTGCAGGCGGGTCTTGGCTGCGGTCTCGGCAGCTTTCATCGAGGCAACTTCGTTGGCCGACAGGGCCGCTTCGGAATTCAGCCCATCGGCGATATGCGACAGTTCGGTGCGGATCGCCGACTTCAACTGCGCCATTTCCGACTCGATTCGCCGGATCCGTTCGCTTTCCGGTCCGTACTGCTGCATCAGTGCCGCCCGGTCGATGGACAGCCTGGCCTCGCGTTCCCTCAGTGCCTGAAGGGCCGGCGAGCCGATGGTCTCGGGCAGTGCGTTGGTCAGAGTGCCGGTCCGCTGTAAGCGCTGAACTTCGTCGGCGCGGGCCTTGATCGCCGCATACTCGGTCTGGGCGGCGGTCAGGCGGCGGTCGATATCGGCGATCTCGCCATAAGGAAGCAACATGCGATTGCCGTTTTCGAGAAGGCCACTGCGCGCTCGGTAGTCTTCAAGTTTATGTTCGTTGTCTTCGACCTGACGACGAACGCGCTCGATCTCGCCATCCACCCAGCTCTTCGCGGAAATGCTTGCTTTCGTTTTTTCGAATACCTGGCGTTCGATATAGGCTTCGGCGAACGCATTGGCGACATTGCGGGCGAGTTGTGGCGATCCGGCGGTGAAGCGGATCTCCACCACCCGCGAGCGGCCCATCGGCCTTACGCTTTCATTGTCTAGCAAATAGGTGAGGACACGCTCTTCCGGGGGAAGCGGCGCGCCGCCGGCGAAGGTGTGCAGCCAGCCCTTCACGGCATTGATGACCGGGCCACGGAGAATGTGTGACGTGCCATCGCCGGAACCCGGAACCGTGGTCAGGTGGAGACGCTCGGCGACGGCGTTCGCGATCTCGCGCGACCGTAGAATCTCGACCTGGCTTGCCAATCCCTCGACGTCAAGTGTCAGCGCCGGGGCGACGTCCTGGATGTTGACCACGTTGGGCCGCGCCTCCACCATCAGATAGGCGTTGGCTGAGTATTTCGGCGGCAGAAGCGTCAGCAACGTAATGGTCGCCGCCGACAGGATCAGCGTCGCGAGCAGCACTTTGCGCCAATGTCGGCGCATCGTGCGTCCCAACACATCCAGGCCGTTCCGTTCGGCGAACGCGGAGGTACCTCCGTCCGGAGTGGTATTAGTGGAAAGTGCGTAAGCCAAAGGCGCCTCCTATCGTCACTCCGGCGCCTGTCAATATGCGCCGCATTTGCCCAGGAACACTTTGGGCGTCGCCAGGATGATCCATACGTCGCGCCACAGAGCCCACTCGCTCACGTAGCGGCGGTCGAACGCCACCCTCTGTGTGTAGTCCACATCGGACCGGCCGCTGATCTGCCACAGGCCGGTCAATCCGGGGCGGCAGTAGGCGTAGAAGCCGAAGTCTGCGCCGTAGAAGGCGATTTCTTCGGCGACGATCGGCCTCGGCCCCACCAGGCTCATTTCTCCGGCAAGGACGTTGAACAGTTGTGGCAGCTCGTCCAGGCTGGTCTTCCGCAGGATCCGACCCAGAGGCGTAACGCGCGGGTCGTTCTTAAGTTTGAAAGTGGCATTCCATTCCGCCCGAGCCTTGGGGTCCGCTTCGAGATGCTTTTCCAGCATTTCCCGGGCCCGAATGTGCATGGTGCGGAACTTCAGGCAGAAAAATGGCCGGCCGCGTGCTCCGATGCGCCTGTGGCGGAAGATCGCCGGGCCGCCATCCGTCTTTATTGCGAGGGCGAGGAGAAGCATGATCGGGGCGGCAAGCAGAATCAGGAGCACGGCTCCGAGCAGATCGAGCCAGCGTTTCGAGGTTTTGTCGCACAGCCTGTCGGTGTTCGGCGAACGCAGAATCAGTGGCAGCCAATCCGCCGTTGCGTTGCCGTTCGGGGCGATCGCGCGGTACGCTTCCATTGGATCCTCGCAGGTTACGAGTTGGTGGTGCGCATCGCGCGGGATTGGGGCGGGCGCCAGGTCTGGAATCGTTTGCCCTGCAGCGACCGGACGACGCCGACCGCGGTTCCGGCCAGCGCCAGCGCGATTTCGCGCGGCCTCTGAAGAGGTGCCGGCACCGGCCCGGTGACGAGGAAATCCACGCCGGTCGTCGCCAGAACCAGGACCAGGAGGCCCACCGGCCAACCAAGCCAGGCAGCCATGGCGAGCGCAAAAAAGGCGGTGCCGGCGGACGCCGTCAGGGGGGATAGCCAGCGCAGCAACTTGTGCGAGACGTATTTGTAGCGCAGCGTCCAGTGGAGACATCGTAGACGGTGGCGCATCAGTCGATGCACGTTGAAGGCTTGGCAGGCGATGCGGACCTTGCGGCGGAATTCGTCCGAGCTCTCGGCGGCCGAGGTTTCGGTGGCCCGCACGTCATCGGCGCGAATGACCTTGTGGCCGTCGCACAGAATGGACAGCGACAGGTAGAAATCGTCGATGATGTCGTCCGGCACCGGCCGGTGCAGTGAGCGGCGGATGGCGAAAATCGAGCCGTCGGCACCGATGACGCCGCCGGTATCGCTGTCCAGTTGCTTGAGTTCCTCCTCACTGCGCCAATAGGCGGCGCCGACTGCGGCAGTGGCAGTCTCGGCGGCATTGGTGTAGACGAGATGGCCGCAGACGCACCCCACCGTCGGATCGCTGAAATACGGCTTCAGGCGCATCAGCGCCATGGGCTCCATCATCACATTGGCGTCGGTAAACACCAGGACATCGGCCGTACTGAGGCTGACGAGACGGTTCATTCCGGCCGATTTTCCGCGGCGTTCGGCGGCGATCACGAGGTGCAACCGATCGCTGTAGGGCTGCAAAATCTCGGCCGTGCGGTCGGTGGCCGCGTCGACATAGACTAAGATTTCGACGGGCAGGTCCGTGCTCTGCCGGAGCGCCAGCAGATTGTGAACCTTCTCTTCGATTACCGCCTCTTCATTGTAGGCGCAGACGCAGACGGCGAAAGAGCGCACCGAACGCTCGGCACCCGGCACGATGCGTGATGGGCATCTTAGTTTTAAGTGTCGTAAAAGAAAAAGAGAGGGTTTGTACGTCAAGAAAGGGTGTCCAGAAGAAGCAGATAAGACGGCAGCTATGACGAAGTAGATGGTGCTCGTCGTCATTTTATCACCGCTGTGCTTGAGACCAATTTATACACATCGGAGTGGCTGAATGATCTCTTCTGAATGGTGGGGGGATTGAATAAAACGGCTATGTCTATTTCATACTTTCTGAGGTCGAAGGCGCAGCCGGGTTAAACGGAAGAGGGCGCCGTCCGGTTGTTCGCGGCCGTTCGAGCCTGTCCATTACCTCGGTCGGCCGGCCGAAACTCAGGGGAACGCCATTCTTTTGATGGGCGGATTACCGCTTCTGACCGATTTTTCCGCCCCCGCCGCAAGGCTTATTTCAGAGAACGGGTGGCGTGGAGGCAGGTGTGGGCGTACGCGTATCGGTCGTGATCCCCGTCTGGAATGGTGAAGCGTTCGTCGCCCGCGCCGTGCACTCCGCCTTAGCCCAAACGCTGACCGAAATCGAGGTGCTGGTGGCCGATAACGGATCCACTGACGGCACCTGGAAGGTGTTGGAGCGCCTGGCTGCCGAGGATCGGCGCGTACGGCCTTTGCGGGCGCTCGGCGGCCAAGGGCCGGACGTTGCCCGCAATGCCTGCCTCGACGTGGCGCAGGGCGAGTGGATTGCCGTCCTCGATGCTGACGATGTGATGCATCTCACGCGGCTGGAGCGTCTTCTCGGGCTGGCCGAGGCCAACGGGGCCAAGCTCGTGGCCGACAATCAGCGGCTGGTGGAGCCGGCAGGAAGGATACTGAGACTTGCCTGGCCGTCGGAAAAGCTTCCTTCTCGAGTGGATGCGGCGGCGTTCGTGCGGGCGAATATTTTCGGCCAAAGGATGATGCCCCTGGGTTACGTGAAGCCCGTCTTCCATAGGTCATTGATCGAGAAGAGCGGGCTTCGCTATGCGCCGCGCCCGCGAGTGGTCGAGGACTATCATTTTCTCTACGCCCTTCTTCGGCAGGGCGCCGTTCTCAATCTGCTTCCGGAAGCGCTTTACGACTACGTCCAGATGCCGTCATCGCTTTCACGGTCCTTCGGCGTAGAGGAGCTTTCCGACATCCGTGTCGCCACCGAGGCTCATTTCGCAGACGCCGGGGACGATCAGGCATTGGGATCGGCACTGCTCGAGCGCTTGCGTTCGGTGGATGCGGCGCTGGCCCATTGTGCGTTCGTCAGCGCGATGAAGCAACGTCGACCGGGCCGTGCCCTGGCCGTCCTGTTGGAGCGCCCGGCGGCAATTCCCCTGGTTCTGCGCTATGGCGGCGAGAGCGTGGCGAAGCGGCTCAAGCGGCGCCGGTCGGGGGCGCGCCCCATTCCTCCGGCCGCCGTTGTCGGTTA
This sequence comes from Pseudomonadota bacterium, assembly GCA_021793155.1. Lineage (GTDB taxonomy): Bacteria > Pseudomonadota > Alphaproteobacteria > Rhodospirillales > Magnetospirillaceae > DUZF01. The sequence goes on from JAJYTF010000025.1 coordinate 59,604, forward strand.
TTTCGGCCAGGATTGCACAGACAGCGCGGTGATTCGCCGGATCGCCGCCTTCCAGGCGGCCGGAGCCCAGGTGCTCGGCTTTACTTTCCGCCGCGAGAAGTTCAATCGGAGCTACCGGCCGGCATGGGACAACCTGCCGCTAGGGGTGACGTGCGACCGGAATTATCGCGGCCGGCTTGGGAAATTGATCCGCGCAGCCTGGGTGCTTCTGGCCAACCGTCGGCGGCTTGCCGGGATTTCAATGTTCTACGCGCGAAATATCGACATGGCCCTGTTGGCCTGGTTTGCGCGTCTGGTCAGCCGCTCGGCCGCGCCCCTGGTTTACGAGGTGCTGGACGTGCAGAGGGCGTTCCTCGGGCCCTCGCCGTCGGCCCGGTTGCTTCGCTGGGTGGAGCGCCGCGTCCTTGCCCGCTGCCGATTGCTGGTGGTCAGTTCGCCCGGCTTCGTCTGTCATTATTTCCAGCCGGCCCAGCGCTACCGGGGCGACTGGTTCCTGCTTGAGAACAAGATCCTCGGCCCGCAACTGCGTGCCATGCAGGTGCCGCAAGCGGACGTCCTCGCCCGTGTGGCCGCACTGCGCGGCGGCCGGTGGGTCATCGGCTGGTTCGGCACCCTTCGCTGCGTCGAAAGTCTGCGCATGCTGGCCGCCATCGCCGAGGCTCTGCCCGACAAGGTCCTCATCTACCTTCGCGGCTTTCCCACCGAGACCGGGCTCGAACCGTTCCTCGCCGTAGTCGGCCGCTATCCCAACATGGTCTACGAGGGTGAATTCTTCAGTCCGCGCGATCTACCCACCCTTTACAGCGCCGTCGATTTCGCCTGGGGTTTCGATTTTCTCGACGCGGGCGGCAATTCCGACTGGCTGTTACCGAACCGCCTATACGATGCCGGCTATTTTTCGGTGCCGGTCCTTGCCGCGGCGCGCACCCAGACGGGCGCTCATGTCACCAACCTTGGGCTGGGGTGGACGTTCGAAGCGCCCCACGCCCCGGCTGTCGCGGAGTTCTTGCGCCGGGTGACGGCCGAGGAGGTAGCGGCCTGCCGCGATCGGATCGCCACACTGCCCCGCTCGCTCTTCTGTGAAGAGGACGATACCCGGCGCCTGATGAATACGGTTCTGGCGGCGCGTCTGCAACCCGCCTTGGAAGTGCCGGCCCAGGCATCGGGCACGGCATCCAGCATCTCGTGACGGAGGAGGATTCGGTTGACCACCCATCGACGCATCGTACCTGTGGTCCTTTCCGGTGGCGCCGGCACGCGCCTTTGGCCCATGTCGAGGGAGCAGCACCCGAAGCAGCTCTTGCCGCTGGCTGGTCAGACCAGCATGCTGCAGGACACGCTGGCGCGCGTCGCCGACGGCGGGCGGTTTGCGCCGCCGCTGGTGGTGACCGCAGCGGGCCTTCGCTTCGCCGTTGCCGAACAGCTCAAGCTGTCGGGGATCCCCGGCGGTTCGGTGGTCCTCGAACCGGTGGGGCGCAACACCGGGCCGGCAGTGGCTGCGGCGGCTCTGCTGGCCCTGGAAAGCGATCCCGATGCGGTCTTGCTGGTGGTTGCGGCCGACCATCTGATCGAGGATGTCGACGCTTTCCTGCGGACCGTGGATGCCGCGTTGCCGGCGGCAAGGGACGGCTGGCTGGTCACATTTTCCATCCTGCCGACACGGCCCGAGACCGGCTATGGCTATATTCGTCTTGGTCAGCCGTTGGCCGGCCATCCCGGAATCCACGAAGCCTCGGCCTTCGTCGAAAAGCCTGACGCGGAACGCGCCCAGCGCTTCGTCGAGGCCGGCGGCTATTCGTGGAACAGCGGGATGTTTCTGTTCGCTGCCGCATCCTTGCTGGCCGAAATGGAGCGTCACGCTCCGGCAGTCCTGGAGGCGGTGCGCCGCGCCGTCGCGGAACGGCGGGTCGACCTCGATTTCGTCCGCCTTGGCGAAGCGGCCTTCGCGCAGGCTCCGGCCGTATCGGTTGATCACGGGGTGATGGAGCATACGGACCGTGCCGCGACGGTTCCCTGCGACATCGGCTGGACCGATGTGGGGTCGTGGAGCGAACTATGGGGCATCGGGCCGAAGGATGGCGCCGGAAACGTCGGGATCGGTGACGTGCTGCTCGAGGACGCCCGCAATTGCTATGTGCGAAGCGAGCATCACCTGGTGGCCGCGTTGGGGGTTGAAAACCTGGTGCTGGTGGCGACCGAGGACGCCGTTCTGGTGATGCCGCGCGAACGCGCCCAGGACATTCGCCAGGTCGTGCAACGGCTGCAGCGTCTGCAGCGCTCCGAACTGGTCGCCCACCGCCGGGTGTCGCGCCCCTGGGGCGCCTTCCTGTCGATCCACAGCGGCGAGCGCTTCCAGGTCAAGGAGCTGACGGTGAAGCCCGGGGGAAAATTGTCGCTGCAGAAGCACTACCACCGTGCCGAGCATTGGGTGGTGGTCAACGGAACCGCTTTGGTCACCCGCGATGACCATACCCAGCTGTTGCGCGAGAACGAATCCGTCTACATTCCGGCGGGCACCCTGCACCGCCTGGAAAATCCCGGCAAGGTTCCTCTCAACCTGATCGAGGTCCAGTCGGGCTGCTATCTCGGCGAAGACGACATCGTGCGCCTGGACGATACCTACGGCCGGGTCGAGAAGGTCGAAAGCGGCCAGACGACCGACCCGCGTGGATGAACGGAACGGTCACTGCCATGGGAGCGATGCAGTCCGGCCAAAATATATGTCTGATATCCCGCCAGCGGATCGTCGGCCGGACCAACGGCAGTTCGGTCTATCTGCTGAGCATCGCCGCCTATCTGAAGGCCAAGGGCTACCGCATCCATTATCTGTCGCCCTCGCCTGCGACCTTCGGCCGTTGGCCGGTCATCAGGATGCGCCCCGAGATGGCCATGTTCGACAGCATACGCATACGAGGCTCGATCAAACTGGGCCGGCTGCTGGTGGCCCTCGATCCCATGGTTGCCTGGCGGGCGGCGATTGCCTTGCTGGATCGTGGTCTCCGGCGCTTGCACCTCGCCGGCACCGGGCTCAGCCGGCCGGCGCCTTATGCCATTGCCGTTCCGCTGACCTCTCGGGACAAGGCGTTCGTCGCCCGGCACGCCCCCGCGCTGGCTGACGTGATCTTGCTCGATTACGCCTTCCTGACCGAAGTAATCGCCCATGTGGGCCGGCCTGACGCGCTCAGCATCGTCATCATGCATGATCTGTTCTCCGCACGGCCCCAGCAGTTCCAAGCAGTGGGGCAGGTCGACTCGGTGGCCGTGCTGGACGAGGAGCAGGAGATGCGGCTGCTCGGTGAAGCCGACCTGGTGGTGGCGATCCAGGAGGAAGAAGCCGCCGTGGTGCGGAACCGCCTGCCGGGTCTTCCGGTGGTGGTGGCGCCGATGGCCGTGGAGCCGGCCCCTCATGCCCATCCCGGGGAAGCGGATCTCCTGCTGTTCGTCGGCAGCAAGACGGCGCCGAACGTCGATGGACTGGCCTGGTTCGTCGAGCAGGTCTGGCCGCAGATCAGGGCCGCTCGGCCTGCCGCCCGCCTGCTGGTGGCAGGCTCGGTGACGCAGAGTTACGCCGTCGGTTCGCCGGGGGTGAGCTATCTCGGTCTGGTGCCGTCTTTGGACGAGCTTTACCGCCGGGCCGGCATCGTCATTTCGCCTTTGCGGGTCGGCAGTGGGCTGAAAGTCAAGTTGATCGAGGCATTGAGCTGGGGAAAGGCGGTGGTGGCGACGCCGACGACTGCCCAGGGCGTGCAGGATCTGGTGAAGGACTGCATTGCGTTGGCTGACGGCGCGGCCCAGTTTGCCGAAGCGATCCTGCGCCTGATACAGGATGACGCCGCGCGACAGCAGCTTGCGGGAAGAGCGTTGGCTATCGCGGCGGCGCATTTCGGTGCCGAGGCCTGCTATAGCCGGATCGCCGAGTTCGCTGCCGGCGGGCGCCCGTCACCCGGCTCAAAACGTCTTGTAGACGATGTCGGGCGCCGGCGAATGCATCAGCATGGCGACCGAAACGCATAGGAACGCGAGAACCACAGACCAGACGGTCCGCGTGTAGCGCGACAGCATGATCGGCCGCCCCTTCCAGCCGGCGTCGAGGGCGGCCGCCCTAAGCGTCTCGGTGACGGTGAGTGCCGCGGTAGCGGCGACCAGCAAAAGCAGGAATACGGCGGCGATGCCGCCGGGCCCAAGTGCGCCGAGAATACGTGACGCTTCGTCACTGTCGGCCCAGAAGCAGAGCATCGAGACGGCATACCAGGTAAAGGTCAGGCCGCGGCAGACGGCGCGATAGACGGGATCCTCGGCCAGCGCACGATATTTTCTGCGCCCCCAGAGCTTCAGCAGAGCGGTCTGGTAGAGCTTGTCGCCGCTGATGCCCACCGCCAGCAAGACGCCGTAGGTGGCAAATATCGCGGTGGGCCCGTGCCAGATGCCGATCAGGAAGAAGGTGACGAAGAAGGCCAGCGTTGCCAGGAACGGATCCCGGCCCGGCTTTGGAAAGCGGGTCATCAATACCCGCAGCAAGGGAGTGTAGACATAGTCCCTGAGCCAGTTGGACAGGGTCATATGGTAGCGGCCCCAGAACTCGATGAAATTCACCGAGGAAAACGGCCGATTGAAATTTTCCGGCAGCTCCATGCCGATAAAACGGGCCACACCGATCACGATGTCCATGTAGCCGGAAAAATTGAAGTAGAGATAGATCGGATAGCCGGCTATCGCGACGAGGCCGGATTTCAGCCGATCCGGTCCGTCGTGATGGGCCAGCAGGTCGGCTGTTGCCTGAGTCTGCACCGTGGAAAGCAGGGCAGCCACGACCAGCACTTTGAACAGCCCGATGACGATGCGCTCTGCCGCCCGTCCGGCGATGCAGAGGTCGATGGGCGGCGGCGTTTTGAGGAAGTCCTCATAACGCTGGATCGGGCCGGCCACCAGGGCGGTGAAGTTCAGCGTATAATTCAGATAGGACAAGAAGCTCAATCGCCCTGCCTCGCGGTGACTCTGCGCATCGATCACCAGATGCATCACCCGGAAGAAGATGTACGAGAGACCGATGGTGACATAGGGCGACGAAATGAAGCCCAGGCCCGACAGAAACCAATATTTTTTCAGCCAGCAGAAGCCCAAGGTCAGCGCCATGACCAATGTCCCCAGGACTTTTCCCGACCGCCTGCGACCGCTGGCCAGGATCGCCGCGTAGCCGATCGCCAGGAAGGCGGCGAACGGCAGGAATGCGGACGGGTCGGTGGAGACGGTGGCCAAGTAGGCAAGGTTCGCCGCCAGCAGGACCCAGCCGCGCCACAGCGGGTGGCGCGAAAGGTTGCAGGCGATGGCAACCGCCGCCGAGAACAGCAGGAAACCGGCCGATGCGGTGGGCATGATGAGGTCACCGGGCTGGGCTGGCGATCTTGCATCCGGCGAACGGCGTGCCATCATGGCCGACTAGGCTGTCCACCACGGCATTGGCAATTATCGCGCTGGCGCCGCCACCGGGGTGGCCATCCACCGTATAGATCAGGGTTTCAGGGTGTGGCAGGCGGGCGAAGAGCTCACTGCTGTCGATCATGCGGACTCCGTGCCTGGCGGCGATCTGTCCCAGCCGGCGAGGCAGAACCCAGGGGTTGACGCCTTGCGGCCAATGCTTCGATGCCATCAGCGCGGCCTGTGCGCGTTGCGGCGCCATGAGCAGGGCCATGGGGACGCCGGCGGCGTGGCTTTTCGCCGCCATTTCGCCCAGCAGCAGGTCGAAGTCGGCCAGCCGCCTTTCCCAGGATGGGGAGAGGGGATCCCGCAGGAAATCTGTGTTTTCGCCGGAAAGAAGGTATGACCTCACGTAGAGGTCGCGGTCGCTGAAAATAAAGTGGCGGGCCATGGTAAGGGCGCGGGACGCTTTTGCCATCTTGGCCAGGGCCAGAATTGGCGAGCGTTGGATGCCTGAGCCGAGGTCGCTGGGGGGGGGCGGCGTATGGCGCATTCTCACCTGGTCCGGCGGCAGGCCTTCTTCCAGGTCGAACGGCATGATGGCGATCAGCACCAGGTCGGGCTTGAGACTCAGGGCTTCGTCCATTTCATGGTAGACGCCCACGAGACTGGTGCCGTAGGCCGCAAGGTTCTGCACCTCTACCTTGTGCCCGCACCCGCGGGTGAGGATCCGCTCGGTGCGTGCTCCGAAAGTTTCCTCATAGGGAACCACATAGCCTTCGCCGAACGAGGCGCCGAGCAGGGCAATCCGCCAGGTGTCGGGCGGTTTCGGCCCGCAAGGGGCGGCACTGCGGTACCCGCAGGCGTTGTAGGAATAGACTACCTTGGGGCCCTCGGGGATCTTCCCCGTCTCAACGCAATGCGGTCTTCCATGGCTGAACCCGAAGGCTCGGTTGGCGACCAGACAGGACATCCGTTCCTGCGCCGGTGCCAGGATGCGGGCTCCGAGCTCGCTGGCGATGCCGAGCAGGAACAAGGTTCCCAGCGCCAGCAGCGGCAGGATGTAGAGGTCGCGGCGGGGAAGGCCGCCAAGCCATGCCGGCTGTCGCCGTTCCTGCGGGGATAGCTGCAACGGCGTCCGGAGGCCGTCGAACTCATCGCGCATCGGCGATCTCGTCGGCATCCTGGATTGCAAAGCCGCTGCGCCGGACCTGCATGGGGACTGCATGAAGCGGAGCCGTCGCGACGTCGAGCTGCCATGTCGTGCGTCCACCATCGGCTTGCCTCAGGGCGGTGAACCCCAGGTTCGGATAATGGTCGGCGACCAGGGCGTTGCGGTCGGTCGGACGGTAGTGCCCGATAATGCGGCGGATTCCTTGGCGCCGAGCGTGGTAGAGGATTTCCTGCAGCACCGCTGCTTCGACCTTTCGCCCCAGCACCCGGCAGCTCATCAGCCAGGTGTCCACTTCCCAATCCCGTTCGGTTTCGCGGCAAATCACCACACTGATCATGCCGTTGTCGCCAAAAGCGTCGGCCAGGCGGACCTGCAGGGTGAAGCACTCCGGGGCGGCTTGGGCGGCTTGCACCTCGGCCTCGGTATAACGCTTGGTCGTCAGATTGAACTGGTTCGATTTGTTGATCAGCTGCGTGATGCGCGATCGACCTGTATCGTCGAACGGCTGGAACGTGATGACCATGTCGAGCGACTCGAGATAGGCATCGACGTCACCGGACTGTCCCTGCAAGGCGATACGCCGGGCATTGGCTTGGTAGAAATCGGCCCGCCGGCGATCCTCGAGGGAAAAGGCGATCGCCTCGAAATGGCCGGCTGCGCACAGAGTGCGGGCAAACAGCGCCGGGTCCGCGGGAAGCTCCGGGACGGCAACCGCGGGGAGGAATCGGCGCACCAGGTCGCGCTCGACTGGATTGTCATCGAGGAACACCAGGGCATCGATTCCCAAGGACAATTCCTGGGCGATCGCTATGATATTGGCCGCCTTATTGTTCCAATTCGCCTGAAACACGGCGAAATGTTCTTCCTTCATCAGCATCTCTGGATGCCGTTGGAACGGCAGCCGGGCCGTCCGGTCGTTGTTCTTCGACGATACCGCCAGTACGACGCCCCGGTCGCGCAGATGAAGCGCAGTCTGCTGCAGGTGCAGATGGGCCTCTCCGGTGGCGTCGCCCTGACCGATGACGATTCCGTCCAGGCCGTCGTCGCCGATGACGCCGCCCCACAGCGTGTTGTCGAGGTCGAGCACCAGGCAGCGGCGGCTCCGGCCGCGGATCGCGGCGACAAGGCGGCAGGCATGTTCGGCATAAATCGGCAGGAAGATGTTGGAGAACGGGATCTTTGCCAGGTTCCACAGCTTCGGTTCATGCCAGTCGGCCAGCCCCACCGTCTCGGCAATACCTGCGACGTCGAACAGAAGGTCCGAACTGCCGGCAAGGCTTTCCGCCATGCCGCGATTCACCGCCTCGACCAGGCTGCGCATCGTGCCCGGCAGGGCGAAGTCGAGGCTGCCGAAAGTGGCTTCGGGCGGCCGGGCGATGGTCTGCAGCAGGCATAGGGCATTGCAGTGCCGGTGGATGCCGTCGCGGATGGCATTCAGTTGCGCAAGACATGCGGCGACCGTGGCTGTTGCGGCATCGCGGTCGCCGGGTGACGGCCGCAAGGGCAGGCCTCGGTGATCCAGCGCCACCAGCACCGCATCGGGGCGGGCGCGATTGATTGCCGAATCCGGAGTAAGGGCTTCCTGAACCGCCTGGCCGAAATCAGCTTCGATACATTCGAGGGCAATCCCGTGCCTGGCCGCGGTGCCGATCAGCGCCGGCACGGCGAAATGCGTGGTCGCGTTGCTGACTACGGCCAGTCGAAACGGTATCAGCGGCGCCAGCGGCATGCCTTGCGCCATCGTCTCGGCTATCAGCCTGGCGAGCCGCGTCAGGGCATTCTCGTCAAGAGCATAGGATGCCAGAGACTGAATGCGCTCGCCTATCGGCTGGCCTGCATTGGCTGCGGACCGGCATTGGGCGGCGAAATCGTCCGGCATCCGGGGAAGCCAGGAGAGGTCCCGGTACATGTCTCGGCTCATGGGGTGGCGTCCTGTTTCGATGGCAGCTCGCAACCACTCTCGTCAAGCAGTTCGATGAGTCCGAATCCCGCAATGTGATGGAATGAAACGGCTCGCCCGCCGAAAAGCGCCGCCGGGCACGGTTCCCGCACCAGCATCGGTTCGAGCCCAGCCGCCGCCAGCTCGGCGAGCACCCGGGCAGGGTCTCTCGTGCCGTAGCACAGATGGTAGATCCGTCCGTCGCGGCGTCGTATCAGATTGTCGATCGGTGACGGATCATCACCCGGCCAAATGACTTCGACGTCGGGCATTGCCGCATGATGCCGCATCGCCAGATTGACTCTCTGCATCGGGTCGAAACATTGCGGCCCCGCCCTATAGCCCAGCGCTTTGAGGTAGCGGAAAGCCGGTTCCGGCGTGGCTACGGCCAAGCCGAAATGGTGGAATTGCAGCTCGAACTCGCTCACGGCGTCTCCTGCTGGTTCGACGGGAGGGAGGCGACGGATCGGCTACATCTTGGCCTCGATCAGGCTGACCAGTTCACCGACGTTCTTGAGCTTTCCAGTCTCGGATGCAGAGAACCGCACGCCGAAGCTCTTCTCTACGGACAGCACCAGACGAAGGTGGCTGAGGCTGTCCCAATCATCGACGTCTTCCGCCGTGAGGTCAGGTGTGACGATGATCGAGTCATTGTCGAAGACATCATGAAATATCCCTGTCAGCACGGCGTATATTTTTGCTTTTTCCATGAAATAGTCCGCTGTATCTGATGTTGAATTCGATGTATATGCCGTTCATAGCACCGTGCGTAGTCGCTGGCAAATATCCTTATGAATAAATTCGATATGATTGCCCATCTGTGGTAGTGGTGCTGTTTTGTATTGCATATTGATGCCAGATAAACTTTTGGTTAATTGCTTATCTATTTGGTTATTATATGACCCGTTAGGGAGGTGATGGTAGGCGTCTCTCTACCAAATGCGAATGATCCTGGCCTCTGATTGCCCGTAGTGGAGAATAAGTGGTAAATTATTCTCTTCACCATATGGAGATGAAATGCGAATTATTAATGTGTTCTCGGTATGTATCCCCTCTTAAATGCATATAACAGTCTGTATCAGTGGGTTGGTGTATTGCTTTATGCAGAAGAAATGGTTTGGCGTATTACCTTATGGCCTCAAACATATTTTGAATTGCCCAGCCATCAACCAACTACATGCCCAGTCTTGTACCTTGGAATGCGGCAGCCACCATAGAAGGGTACGGCCATGGTCTCCGCGTCGACTGAGCAGGTCTCCGGGCAGTCGCCTTTGATATCGAAGCAAAATAAGGCGTCTAACATTTTTGCTAGTCTAACTGGTATAAAATATATATTTCAGAGACGGAATGGCTCTCTCAAGAGCAAGGGTGAGCGTGGAAATATTTCCTTGCGTGCCCTCGACAGATGGCTGGGTATTCCTCTTGTCTTCATTCTTGGGGTGATGCGCCCGAGGCGAAGCCTGCCGCAGACGGTCGACAGCATCGGCCTTTTCATGTTCGGCGCTATTGGTGACAGTCTGATTGCCGCCTCGGTGATCGCCGACCTCAAACAGCGCTTTCCGGGCGCGGAAATCGTGGGCTTCATTTCAGAGGCGAACCGCGGGATCGTCCAGATCCTCGACGGACTAGACGAGTGCGTCGTGGTTCCGGTGTCCCGACCGCATCGGGCGGTTCGCGCGGTCCGTTGCCGTCCGGTCGACATCCTGCTCGATTTCAGCCCCTGGCCCAGGACCGGCGCCGTTCTCAGCGCTTTGGCGAAGACCGGCTACACGGTTGGGCTCCGCCGCGCCGGGCAGTATCGTCATTTTGCCTATGATGCCATTGGCGAGCACCGGAACGATCGGCATGAAATTGAAAACCTCCGCGACGTGGTTCGGTGCCTGGGTATAGAACCGCTCGGCAGGGCCAGGTTGAAGGCGGCGCTTCTCGTCCAGCCGCTGCCGGCGGAATTGGCACTGCCCTATGTCGTCTTCCATCCCTGGGCGGCGGGCTATCGCCACGAACTGCGCGAATGGCCGGACCGATGTTGGGTGGAGTTGGCGCAGGCGCTGATCGCAGACGGGTATCGGATCGTCCTGTCGGGCGGGCCCGAAGATCGGCAACGGTCGCAAGATCTGGCCCAGGCGATCGGCGCCGGCTCGGCGATCGTTCTTGCCGGCATCGCCTCGCTGGCCCAGATGACTACGGTGTTGGCGAAGGCTGCGGCCGTGGTCTCGGTCAATACCGGCATCATGCACCTTGCCGCCGTGCTCGACTGCCCGCTGGTAGCGTTGCACGGCCCGACCAATCCATTGCGCTGGGGGCCGCTCGGAGCCCGCTCGATGGTGCTTGGGCCCGGTGCCGATCGGGGCGGCGCCTATCTCGACCTGGGTTTCGAATATCCGCCCGCCGCGCAGGAAATCATGGGGATGATCACCGTGGCCGAGGTGCTCGGCTGCCTCGGCGGATTGCTTCCCGCCACTATCGCCACTTCAGCCGGCAATGCGTCGAATCTGGAGACTGTTCCATGACCGGCAATGCACATCGCGCCCGCCTGGTGCGTGGGCTTCTCGGGCGGTCGATCGAAGTCAAGCGGGCCCTGATCGAGGGGGATTATCCGGAGCGGCTGGTGGACATCGGCGAGCTCTGCATCGGTGCCTTGGCCTCCGGCGGAAAGCTCATGTTCTGCGGCAATGGCGGGTCGGCCGCCGATGCCCAGCACCTTGCCGCCGAGTTGCTGGTGCGCCTCCGCCCGGAGGTCGACCGACAGGGGCTTCCGGCCATCGCCCTGGCCCTCGACACCTCGTCATTGACCGCCTGCGCCAACGATTACGGTTATGATTTCGTCTACGAGCGGGCTACGCGTGCTTTGGGTCGGCGCGGCGACGTGCTGATTGGCATTACCACCTCGGGAAAATCGACCAATGTGATCCGGGCGTTCCAGGCCGCGCGACAGATGGGGATCACCACCGTGGGATTCCTTGGCGGCGGCGGCGGTCCCATCCTGCCCGATTGCGACCGCGCCATCGTTGTTCCGTTTGCCGAGACAGGCCGCATACAGGAAGGCCACATTGCCCTTGGCCATGCCTTGATGGAAATTATCGAGGATGGTCTTATCGACTGCGGTTATATCGGTAAAGTGTAGTTGCTGCCGCCTGTGTTTGTCGAAATCGCCACGGCATAGGGAGGGGACAAGGTCTTTTCTCATCCTCACTCGATGGCTTCTTCGAACACTTCAATGTGGCGCCGGGCGCTGTGTTCCCAGTTATATGCGGCGGCACGGGCAAGACCTCTGGCGCGCAGTTCCTCGCGCAAATTGGGATTCTCCACGACTTGGCGGATGGCGGCCGCGACATTCGCCGGATCGTCGGCCTCGCAATACAGCGCCGCATCGCCGCAGCGCTCATGCAGCGCGGGGATCGAGGACGACACCACCGGAAGGCCGCAGGCCATCGCCTCCAATGGCGGAAGGCCCGATGATTCGTAATGGGAGGGAAACGCCAGGCAAATTGCGCCCTTGTACCAGCCGACCAGTTCGGCCGTATTGTCTAGTTGGCCGGCGAAGATGAACCGGCCCGCCAGTTCTCCCGGAATGGCGACCTCGGCCTCTTGCAGTGCCTTCGAGGTTCCGCCGATGAAGACAAAGCGCAGGTTCGTCTCCCGAGACAGAAGCACGGCAGCCTGGATGAGGCCCGGGAAGTTCTTTCTCTTGCTGAGGGCGCCGACGTACAGGATATAGGGCGCGCCGATTTCCTTGGCGGGAATGTCCCCGAGTTGCTTGAGGACCGGAGCGCCGAAGCCGCCGTTCGGTATGGCGCGCAGCCGCGGTTGCGCCGTGGGGTAGTAGACGGCGAGCGATTCCTGCTCGGTTTTCGACACGGTGATGATGCGGGCGGCGCGAGCGAAGATCGCCGGCGTCAGCAGATGGTAGAGCCCTCGGAAGGCTGGGCTGTAGGCGCTCGGAAAGTAGCGGAAGGACAGGTCGTGGACGCACACGACGCAGCGGCGTCGACCGAGGAGGACGCGTAACGGCGCGGTGTTTCCGGGGCAGAACAACAGGCGCTTGCCGACGGCTCCCGGCAGATCCAGCTGTTCCCATGGATGCCCGCTGCGCATCCCGAGTTCCCTCAGCGCCAGATGCCTCCATGTCGGACGCTGCCTCGGCTCCAGGGGCGGGGCCAGCACCTCGATCTCCAGGGAACGCCGCAAACCCGGATCGCGACCGATGATGGAGTCGAATGCCTGCATCAATTCGTGGGCGTAACGTTGTACCCCGGTCATCGGCTGGGTCAGAAAGCGACCGTTTACGGCGATGCGCAAGGAGGTGCCTCCCAGTGGTGAGACTCCGACGGGTGTTCCCCACACCACCCGTCAGAATCTCACCACAACTCAATCAGTTGGTGGGCCGATTCACCTGACGCCTGGGAACCAAGCGTCAGGACCGGACCATTAGCCTTGGTTTTTCCCCCTCGCC
>JAJYTF010000026.1 GCA_021793155.1 Pseudomonadota bacterium
AGCTTCGATCCACGCTTCCTCCCCACGGTCGGTCGCCCTTCCGCAGTTGCGCTTCACTTCGTTCGCTGTGACCAGCTTACGGCGGGACTTGCACCCGCAAGAGTGCGCCCATGCTGGGCGCACCAAAAAGAAGGCCGGTCCGACTGGCGGACCGGCCAAAGATTGCTGCCGGGTGCACGTTTCGTTGGAAGCGGTCGCGGGCAGCGGTTTTGCCGAAGAGCGTCGGGAGACGGAACGCTCCTCAGCGAGAATGGCGCCAAACCTCCATTGCCGGGACCGGCAGACCTCGGGCCAGCCGGTCGATATCGTGGCGCTGAAGACGGAGATCAGCCAGATCGCGGTCGTCGAACTGGTTCAGTTCCCGGGCGAGGCGCCGGCGCTCAAGGCTGCTGGCCAGGGCCTCACGGAATTGGCGCATCACAGTGCCGACAAAGGCCAGCGGGCTGGAGGATTCGCAGTGGGTGAGGACCTGTTGGTGAGCAGTCATGACAGCGATCTTTCCACAAGCAAATGTGCGTTGCAGCAAACCTAATCGGTTGGACGGCTCGACAGAAGCCGAGGCTTTGCAAGGGAGGGATGCATAATACGCATACCGGTACCAGAATAAGGTTTTTATAGAGGCGGTAGATCGCTCATCCCCTGGAAGCCAACCGGATCGCGAGAATCACCGTCCGACGATCCAGCAGGTTCAGATTTCGCGGTTTGCTGAGATCCCAAGCCGCGAATAGCATTTTTTTATTCTGAAGCTAAACTGGACAGGCCGGCGGCTTCCCGCAGCCGGCTGTTGGCACCGAAGAGGCGACGACACCAAACATGGAGCATTTTCCCCAGCAGGCAGTGCCGCCAGCCTCAGCCGGAAAGATGGTCCCGACATCTTCCGCCGATGGCACGAATTCCGTGGCCGACGCGGCGCAGCGGCTTTCAGCGGGTGGCCGTTGCCCAGCGTGATGCAAAAAACCAGGGGCGAATCCTCCGGGATGGGTATCCGCAATCCTGGTCGGCGAAACCATGTCTGCGTGGTTGACGCCAACCCAAAATTCCGACAGGAAGTCGTTCAGGCCCTGACCTCGTTTTACGAGGTCTCGGAACATTGGGAGCAAGGCCCGGCCTTGGAGGCCATCGCCTTTGATCCGCCGGCCGCGGTCATTCTCGACGAGAACGTTCTTCCCCGCGGAGGACTGCCGCTGTTGCGCGAGATTTGCTGCGTTCCCGATCTCGATCGGATTCCGGTCATCTGTACGGCGACCACCGAGCGCAGCAATTTTCTGGCCGACGCCTCGCTCCTCGGGGTGCGCAGCAGACTCCTCAAACCATTCCGCCGCAGCGCTCTGCTGCAGGCGCTGTCGCATGAAATCAACGGCAAGATCGAACGAAGCTGGATCAAGATCGAGCCGCTGCAGCAAGCCGCGCTCCAGCGGACGACGCGAGTTTTCAACACCTTGGCCGACATGATCGGCGAAGGTCAATCCATGCCTTACGACCAGCTTCGGAACGCCTGTGAACCACTGGTCGAGGCGGTGCGTGCGGGCAACTACCGTGCAATGCTGGAAGGTGTGCGCGACCACGACAACTATACCTATGTGCACTCGCTCCGCGTCGCCATTTTCCTCTCGGTCTTCGGCGATGCCATCGGGCTCCGCGGCGACGACCTGTCGACCTTGGCCGCCGGCGGGCTGATCCATGATGTTGGCAAGATGACTGTGCCTTTTCAGGTGCTGAACAAACCAGGCCGCCTGAACGACGAGGAATTGCGGATCGTGAGGGGCCACGTCCCTCCTGCCGACCGCTTCCTCGCATTGATCCCCCGCCTGCCGCGCGGGGCCATGACCATCGCCGCGCAGCACCACGAAAAACTCGACGGGAGCGGCTATCCGCACGGCGTCAAGGGAGTCGAACTGAACGAACTGGCCCGCATGGCGACAATCACCGACATGTTCAGCGCGCTTACCGACTGGCGGACCTACAAGGACGCCATGGATCCCGAGCAGGCCATGTTCATCTTGACGCAACTGGACAAGGAGTTGGACCAGCGCCTGTTGAAAATGTTCCGCGCCGTCCTGCTCGATACCGCTCAGAAACTTTCCTAGTGGTGAAAATCCGACGGATGGTACCGCCACCAGCCGTCGAATTTTCACCACAATTCAATTGGTTGGTGGGCCGCCTGATCCAGGCGCTTGGGGACCAAGCGTCTGGGGCGGACCACTAGCCTTGGTTTCCCCCTCGCCGGGCGGGACCATCCGGCGAGGGACTATGGTAAATTTGACACTGTAAACCTTTTGATTGAGCCACTGCACTAGGCTCAGAATCCGACGGGTAGTGTCCACACCAGTCGGATTCTCCCAACAATTCAATCAATTGGCGGTCCGATCCTGAGGTCCGCCATACCCAGTCGGGACCGGCCTGCGGAGCCACCTGCACCGGCGCCGACGAGCCGGAAAAGCGACAGTCAGCTGATCGATGACGGATGTCCAGCGGATAGCCCGCGTGAGACGTCGGAAGCCGTCATCAAAAGGCGCACTACCGAATTTCGGTCATTCACTTTCAAGTCGAACATCCTGATATCATGAGCTTTCCGCAAGTGGATGCCGCGATGCAGCAGGAAGAAGCACATCGTCTTGACGTGCTCAGACGCTACGGCATTTTGGATACACCGCGCGAGGAGGCCTTCGACCGCGTCGCGCGGATGGCGGCATGGCACTTCCACACCCCGGTCGGACTGGTATCGTTCGTCGACGATGCTCGCCAATGGCACAAGGCGACCTATGGCCTTGATGAACAAGAGATCAGCCGTAGCCACGGCTTCTGTCGGGATGTTATCCGGAAAAGCACGGTGACCGTCATCCTTGACGCGCGGAAAGACCCTCGTTTCCGTGTGCACCCCCAAGTCACCGGATTTCCCCACATTCGCTTCTTAGTGGCGGCACCCATCATCGCCGCCGAAGGATGCCGGCTCGGCATGGTCGCGGCCCTCGACCGCCATCAGCGCCGCAAGGTGTCAAAGACCGATCGCCAGTTCCTTGTCGACCTCGCCGCCATTGTGGCGCAGGGACTGGAGGAACGCCTGGCCACCCAGATGGTCACGCGAGAGGCCGCTACCCGCCGGCGCATCGAAAGCGAACTGGAGGTCACCAACACCCGGTTTCGTCTGGCCATCACCAATTCGCCGGTGGTGTTGTGCACCGAGGATCGCGATCTGCGCTATACCTGGATCGCTAATCCGCCTGGATCGACATCCCCCGAGGCCTTCCTCGGCAAGACCTGCGAGGAGATTTGGGCACCTGAATTGGCCCGCGACCTCTCGGCGCTGAAGCGTCGGGCGCTGGAGCAGACGACCGTCGTCCGCGGGTCTGTCCACTTGCTCATTGGCGACTGCCGGCATCGCTTCGACGTGACCTATGAGCCGCTGTATGATCACGGCGCCATAGTCGGCGTCTCCGGTGCAGCGGTCGACGTGACCGAACGGCATGAGGCGCAGGAGGCTCTTAAACGCGCCCTCGACGGCGCCAACGAGGCCGAAGCGGCGAAGGCGCACTTCCTTGCGGCGGCCAGCCATGACCTGCGCCAACCGATCCAATCGTTGTTCTTGCTCGTCGATGTGCTCAGGAACGCACTCAGGGGACAACCGGCAGCCCGGACTGCGGAGGCGGCATGGGAGGCGGTAAACGCCCTTCGTGGACTGCTCGACAGTCTCTTGGATATTTCGAGGCTGGATGCGGGACTCATATTGCCACAGATAGCGTCCTTCCCGCTGCAGCCGCTCTTCGAACGTCTGACGGGTGAGGCCCGGCCCGAAGCGACAAGAAAGGGCCTTCGGCTAAGGACGGTGGCGACCCGGGCCGCCGTATCAAGTGATCCGGTGCTGTTGGAACGCATCCTGCGCAACCTCATTGAAAACGCCATCCGCTACACCGACCGAGGGGGCGTTGTGCTGGGCTGCCGTCATCGCGGCGCGGTTCTGCGCATCGAAGTGGTCGACACCGGGCGTGGCATTCCTGCCGAGAAGATCGACGAGGTGTTCAGGGAATTCGTCCAACTGGGCAACGAGGAACGCGATCGTCGCAAGGGGCTGGGACTCGGCTTAGCCATTGTCCGCCGCTTGGCCGGCTTGCTCGGACATCGGGTCGACCTTCGTTCGTGCCCCGGCCGCGGCACGCGCATTTCGGTGGAACTGTACCGTCGCCATGTCAGTCCAATCTGCGCGGCCCCCAAGAACGCCTCCCGGCACCTTGAAGGGCGCGTACTGGTCGTCGAGGACGATATCGAGGTGGCTCAGGCGATGGCCGCCGGTTTGCAGCAGGCAGGGCTCCAGGTGGTCTTGGCGGCCAGCGCCGAGCAAGCGCTCGCGTCGCTGGCAGGCACACAACCTGATGTAATCATCGCCGATTTTCGCTTGCGCGGTGGCTGCACCGGCCCGCAGGCGATCAAAATGGTTCGGGACCAATTCGGCACCGCCATCCCGGGGGTCCTGCTTACGGGGGACACCTCCCTGGAAAGCCTGAAGCAGGCCGAGGCCAGCGGCTCCCCCCTCCTGCACAAGCCGGCCCCCCTCGATCGACTTCTCAATGTCATTGGCGAGCAACTCTCTTCGTCGCCGGGCAAGCGTCATCGCTGCCAAGCGTAATCTCTTTGATCACTCGACGTGAGCCCGAGGCGAAGCAACCCGGCTTCGGACCTCGCGTTTCACTCGGACAGGCCTCTGGTCCTCATCCCAGGAGCGAACGCGATCAGTTTTCCGGAGCACAGGGAATGACGTGTTCTTGCTCGTCCGGATCGTTTCGCGCCACGATCGCGTAGGCCGCCTCGGTGCCGCTCAGATTGAACGGTTGATGGGGAAGGTTTGGGGGAATGTAGAGAAAGTCACCCTGCCGGTTGATGATCCTTTTCCGAAGCCCATCCCCGTAATGTGTTTCCACCTCGCCCTGCAGAATATAGATCGCCGTCTCGAACCCCGCATGATGGTGCGCTTCTGCGGCCCCGCCCGGCGGGATCACCACCAGATTCATGGAAATGCCTTTCGATCCGGCAGTCGTTCCCGAAATGCCGACGAAATAGGGAAGCTTTTGCCGCGTCATGAATTCGCTCGACGGCCGGACCGTAACGATTTCGCCATCACGGCTGCTGTCGTGACCACTGCTCATGCGCCGTCCTCCGCTGTGGGACCGCCCCACCATATAGGCATGGTCGCGGCAGAGGGCAGCGGAGATCTTCATCAGATCGATAAGGATTCTGTCGCACTGCATATCCTGTGGCATAAGGGGCCGCTCACGTCACGGGAACGCAGCGACAGATGATTCGTTTTGAGAATATCAGCAAGCAGAACAGTCACCGAATCCTCTACTTCGAGGCTTCGGCAGCACTCAACCGGGGCGAAAAAATCGGCCTCGTCGGCCCGAACGGTGCCGGTAAGACAACGCTGTTCCGCATGATCACCGGCGAAGAGTTGCCGGACGAGGGGCAGGTGTCGATCGAGAAAAACGTCTCGATTGGCTACTTCAATCAGGATGTCGGCGAAATGTCCGGCCGCAGCGCCGTCGCCGAAGTGATGGATGGGGCCGGGCCGGTCAGCACGGTGGCGGCGGAATTGGCGAGCCTGGAATTGGCAATGTGCGATCCCGGCCGCGCCGACGGCATGGAAGCGATCATCGAGCGCTATGGCGAAGTGCAGGCGCGTTTCGAGGAGTTGGGAGGCTACGAACTGGAGGGTCGAGCCCGAGAAGTGCTTGCCGGGCTCAGTTTCAGCCAGGAGATGATGGATGCCGACGTCGGCGCTCTGTCGGGCGGCTGGAAGATGCGCGTCGCGCTTGGCCGCATCCTGCTCATGCGGCCGGACGCCATGCTCCTCGACGAGCCGAGCAACCATCTGGACCTCGAAAGCCTGATCTGGCTGGAGGAATTCCTGAAGGGATACGAAGGCGCTCTCCTGATGACCTCGCATGACCGCGAGTTCCTGAACCGAATCGTCACGAAGATCATCGAGATCGATGACGGATCACTGAACAGTTACTCGGGCGATTACGCATTCTACGAGCAGCAGCGGGCGCTGAACGAAAAGCAGCAGCAAGCGCAGTTCGAGCGCCAGCAAGCCATGTTGGCGAAGGAAATCAGGTTCATCGAGCGTTTCAAAGCCCGTGCCTCGCACGCCAGTCAGGTGCAAAGCCGGGTGAAGAAGCTGGATAAGATCGAGCGTTTCGAGCCGCCGCGGCGGCGCCAGACCGTCTCGTTCGATTTTCCGCCGGCACCGCGCTCCGGCGAGGATGTCGTGGTTCTGAAGAACGTGCACAAGCGCTATGGCAGCCAGACCATCTATCAGGGTCTCGACTTCATGATCCGCCGCAAGGAGCGCTGGTGCGTCTTGGGTGTCAACGGCGCGGGGAAATCGACGCTGTTGAAGCTGGTGGCGGGCTCGGCCGAACCGGACGCCGGAACCGTCGCCGTCGGCGGCAGTGTCAAGATGGGCTATTTTTCCCAGCACGCAATGGAACTGCTCGATGGCGACCTGACGGTATTCGAGTCGCTGGAAGCGGCTTTCCCGCAGGCGAACCAGGGATCGCTCCGGGCGCTCGCCGGCTGTTTCGGCTTCTCCGGCGATGACGTGGAAAAGAAATGCCGCGTCCTGTCCGGTGGCGAAAAGGCCCGGCTGGTGATGGCGATCATGCTCTTCAATCCGCCCAATTTCCTGGTGCTCGACGAGCCGACCAACCACCTCGATCTCGATACCAAGCAAATGTTGATCACGGCGCTGGCCGCCTATGAGGGAACCATGCTGTTCGTGTCCCACGACCGCCATTTCCTGGCGGCGCTGTCCAACCGGGTGCTGGAACTGACGCCCGAGGGCATCCACCAATATGGCGGCGGCTATACGGAATACGTCCTGCGCACCGGGCAGGAAGCACCGGGGCTCCACAGTTGATCTGGCGCCGGCAGGCCTCTGCCGGGCCCAAAGGAAAGCCGGGAAGCCGGCTGATCAAAGCTTCCCGCTTTTGACCACTTTGCTGAAGAATTTGTAGCTGTCCTTCGGCGTGCGCTTCAGGGTGTCGTAGTCGACCCGGACAATGCCGAAGCGTTTGGACAGCCCGAAGGCCCATTCGAAATTGTCCAACAGGCTCCAGCACAGATAGCCCCTGACGTTGCAGCCGTCGGCCAGGGCGCGGGCCACCGATTCCAAGTGGTCCCTGAGGAAGGCCACCCGCTCGGCGTCGTGCACCTTGCCGTTCACCGGCTGGTCGTCGTAAGCCGCGCCGTTCTCGGCGATGAACACTGCCGGATTGCCGTAGTGCTCCTTGAACTCGACAAGCAGATCGTACAGCCCGTCCGGCTGCACCGGCCAGGCCATGCCGGTCCAGCGCTCGCAGCGGGCGTCGCCCCATCCGACGTCGAAGGGGTGCCCGGCCTCGTACTTCATGGTCATGCGGGAATAATAATTGATGCCCAGCAGGTCGATGGGATAGCGGATCGCCTCTTCGTCTCCGGGCAGCACGAAATCCTTCATGCGGTCGGCCAGCAGCGGCGGAATGCGCCCGCGCAGCAGGCCATCCAGCGGCACCCTGTTCCAAACCGCGTCCCAGCGCGCCGCCGCGGCGACGTCGGCGGCGCGGTCGGTGTCGGGGCGGCAAGGCTGCAGATTGATCACCGTCCCCAGGGTCAGTCCGCGATGCTCGGCGGCAATCGCCCGCAGTGCGGCGCCCTGAGCCAGGTTCTGGTGGTGCAGCGCCCGCAGGATGCCCTGCTCGCCCAGTTTATGACCCGGCGCATGCTCGCCCACGCCATAGCCGAAAATGGCTACTACATTGGGCTCGTTCAGCATCATCCAGTCCTTGACCCGGTCGGCCAGGCGCTTGGTGACCACGCGAGCGTATTCGGCGAACGGCCCGATGACCTCACGGCCCTGCCAGCCGCCGCGATCCTCGAGCGGCTGGGGCAGATCCCAGTGGTAGAGGCAGGCCATCGGACGAATGCCGGCTTCCAGCAGGCCGTCGACCAGGCGGTCGTAGAAATCCAGGCCCTGCCGGTTTACCGGGCCGGTGCCCGTCGGAATGATGCGCGGCCAGGCGATGGAGAAGCGATAGGCGTTGAAACCCGCCTCCTTCATCAGCGCGATGTCTTCCGGCCAACGGTGATAATGGTCGCAGGCGACGGCGGCGGTGCTGCCGTCGACGATCTTCCCCGCCGCAGCGAACGTGTCCCAGATGCAGGGGCCGCGGCCGTCGGCGTCGAGGGCGCCCTCGATCTGATAGGACGAAGTCGACGCGCCCCAAAGAAAATCTTTGGGAAAGGTATAGGAAGGCATGCCGCAATCCCCTCGTGGTGAGAAGCTGACCGATGGCGCGGGAGCCATCCGTCAGGATCGGACCACTAGGACAGTTCACGCGGTTCCAGCATGCCTCAACGGCGCGGCTTGCACCACCCTCCTGGCCGCCAGGCCAAAGGACGCGACGCGGCTACGATGGCCTTGGTGCTGTGGGACATCTGAATGTCCACGGCACTAAGGCAGGTTCAGCGCCAACCTGGCGTCGGTGGACATGCGGTCCATGGTCCACGGCGGATCCCAGACCAGCGCCACGGTCACCACACCGACGCCGGGAAGCAGGGCGACGGTATTCGCCACCTGCTGCGGCATGGCCCCGGCCACCGGGCAACTGGGCGCGGTGAGGGTCATCTCGATATGGACCGTGCCGTCCTTTTGGACGTCGAGATTATAGATCAAGCCGAGATCGAAAATGTTCACCGGGATCTCGGGATCATAGACCGTCGACAGGGCTTCGATCACATCCTCTTCATCAGCCGCCAGCAGACCCGGCTCCAACGGAGCGCCGGCTTCCGCGACAGTGGAGGAACCACCTAAATCCATCGCGTTCATTCGGTTGTCACCTTCTGCTCGTCCTTAAGCGCCGCCACCAGGGTATGCCAGGCCAGCGTCGCGCATTTGACCCGAACCGGGTAATCCCGCACTCCGGCCAGAACATGCAGGCGATCCATCTCGTCCTCCAGTTCCTCGGAGGATTCGACCTCGCCGCCGGTGGCCAAGGCATGGAAACTGGCGAAAAGCTCTTCCGCCTGCTTTTCGCTCTTGCCGACGATGACCTCGGTCATCAGCGAGGCGGACGCGGTCGAGATGGCGCATCCCTGCCCCTCGAACGACACGTCCTCGATCACGCCGTCGGCGTTGATCTTGAGGAAAACGATCAGCTTGTCGCCGCAAAGAGGATTCTCGCCGCGGGCGTGATGGTTGGCGTCCTCGATCATCCGGCGGTTCCGCGGATGCCGGCCGTGGTCAAGGATGACTTCCTGATAAAGATCGCGCAGATCGTCGCTCATTGCCCGAAAAGCTCCTGAACCTTGGTTACCGCCGCCACCAGCGCATCGACATCGGCCCGGTTGTTGTAAAGGCCGAACGACGCCCGCGCGGTGGCCGGCACACCGAAACGCTCCATCAGCGGCTGTGCGCAATGGTGGCCGGCCCGCACCGCCACCCCGGCATTGTCCAGAACCTGGGCGATGTCGTGGGGATGGGCGCAGTCCAGCGCGAACGAAATCACCGCGGCCTTGTGTGGCGTCGTGCCGATGATGCGCAGCCCGGGCACCGCCGCCAGGCGCTCGGACGCATAGGCCAGCAGATTGTTCTCGTGGCTCGCGATGCGGTCCAGCCCCAGCGCCGTCACATAGTCGATAGCCGCCGCCAGGGCGGGGACCTGGGCGATCGCCGGCGTCCCCGCTTCGAACTTCTGGGGCAGTGGCGCCCAGGTGCTCTTCTCGAAGGTGACGGTGCGGATCATGTCGCCGCCGCCCTGATAAGGCGGCATAGCGTTCAGCAGGTCTTCCTTGCCGTACAGCACGCCGACGCCGGTCGGCCCATACAGCTTGTGCGCCGAGAACGCATAGAAGTCGGCATCCAGGGCCTGCACATCCACCGGCAAATGCATCACCGCCTGCGCGCCGTCGATCAACACCTTGGCGCCGGCGGCGTGGGCGGCACGGATGATCTCGGCCACCGGCAGGATCGTCCCCAGCACGTTGGAGATATGGGCGACCGACACCAGCTTGGTACGCGGTGTGAGCAGGCCGGTGATGGCTTCCAGCGGCACATCGCCGTCGTCGGCCACCGGAGCCACCTTGATCACGATACCGCGCTCTTCCCGCAGCAACTGCCAGGGTACGATGTTGGAGTGGTGCTCGAGCCCGGTGATGACGATCTCGTCGCCCGGTTGCAGGAACCGCCGGCCATAGGTGGCGGCCACCAGGTTGATCGACTCGGTGGTGTTGCGGGTGAAGATCACCTCATGCGCGTGCCTGGCGTTGAGAAACCGCTGCACCGTCCGGCGCGAGGCCTCGTAGCGCTCGGTCGCCCGCTCGCTGAGATAATAAAGCCCGCGATGGATGTTGGCGTATTCCGTCGCATAGATCTCGCTTTCCGCATCGATCACCGACTGCGGCTTTTGCGCCGAGGCGGTGCTGTCCAGGTAGATCAGCGGGCGACCCCGCACCGGCCGCCCCAGAATGGGGAAGTCGGCGCGGATGCGTTCGACGTCGTAGGCGCCGCGCGCCTCAGCCTTGGCGATGATCATCGCTCCTCCTCGTCGCGTGGGCACCTTCCAGGCGCTCGCCGAGCACCGCGGCGAAGGCCTGGCGCACCGGCTCAACTTCGATCTGATCCAGCACTTCCGCGAGGAAGGCCTCGATCAGCAGATGACGGGCGGTCGCCTCGTCGATGCCACGGGCCCGCAGATAGAACAGTGCCGTTTCGTCGATGTCGCCGACCGTGCAGCCATGGCCGCATTTGACGTCGTCGGCATAAATCTCCAGTTCCGGCTTGCCGTCCATCTCGGCATGAGGCGACAGCAGCAAGGCCTTGCTGAGCTGGTGCGCATCGGTCTTCTGCGCGCCGCGCTGGACCAGCACCGTGCCCTGGTACACGCCGCGCGCCTGATCGTCGAGCACGCCCTTGAACACTTGGCGCGACGCGCCGCCGGGCGCCACATGGTTGACGAAGGTGGTGGTGTCGAGATGTTGCTGCCCGGCACCAAGATAGGCCCCGTCCAGCCCGAACGAGGCGTCCTGCCCGCCCAGCGCGGCATGCACCTCGTGGCGGGCCAGCCTGGCCCCGGTCTGCACCAGCACCCCGGCATAGCGCGCGCCGCCGGCCAGGGACACACCGGTCGTCGCCACGTGGACGGCATGCGCCGCTTCGTCCTGCTGCTTGTAATGGTGCAACGAGGCGCCGTCGGCGAGCGCGATTTCCACTACGCTGTTGGAAAAATAGCTGCCCGATCCCAGATGCCGCTCGATCAGGGTAGCGGAACCGCCCTCCTCCACCACCACCAGGCAGCGCGGATGGAAGGCCACCGGCTCATCGCCGCCCTGGCCGAAGGACACGATCTCGAACGGCCGGTCGACCTTCACCCCGGCGCCGATGCGCAAGACCACGCCGTCGGCAAACAGCGCACTGTTCAGCGTCGCCAGCGATTTGGCATCGGCCGGGATCACCTGGCCGAGATGGGCCTGCACCACTCCGGCGGAGAAGCCGCTGTCCAGGCGGTCGACGACAACGCCGGCTGGCAGCGGCTCGTCGGGCGCGGCGACCAGGTTGCCGTTGACCAGCAGCAGCCGGATGGTGTCGCCCAGCGGCGCCACTTCGGGCACGGCGCCCCGCGGCTGTTCGGCCAGGAGGAAAGAGCCAACGCCCAGTGCCGCGACGTCGGTGTATTTCCATGCCTCGTCGCGTCGAGTCGGCAGGCCGGCGGCATCGGCCTTCGCCCGCGCCACCCGGCGCAGCGAGGCCAGCCAATCCGGATGGGATGTGCCCGTCATGCCGCCTGCCCCACGAACTGCGCGTAGCCGGAGCGTTCCAGTTCCAGCGCCAGGTCCTTGTCGCCGGTCTGGACGATGCGGCCGCCGGCCAGCACATGCACCTTGTCCGGCACGATGTAGTCGAGGATGCGCTGGTAGTGGGTGATCACCAGCATGGCCCGCTGGGGATTGCGGAAAGCGTCGACTGCTTCCGCCACCACCCGCAAGGCGTCGATGTCGAGGCCGGAGTCGGTCTCGTCGAGGATCATGAAGCTGGGCTCCAGCAAGGCCATCTGCAGAGCCTCGTAGCGCTTCTTCTCGCCGCCCGAGAAGCCCGTGTTGACGGCGCGGCGCAGCATCTCTTCGCCGACCCCCAGCTCCTTGGCCTTTTTGCGCGCCAGCTTGAGGAACTGCATGGCGTCCAACTCGGATTCACCGCGCGAGCGGCGCACCGCGTTGACCGCCGTCTTCAGGAAATTGACGCCGGTGACGCCGGGGATCTCCACCGGGTACTGAAAGGCCAGGAAGACGCCCTGGCGGGCCCGCTCCTCGATCTTCATCGCCAGCAGGTCCTGGCCCTTGTAGGTCGCCGAACCCGCGGTCACCTCGTAGCCGTCGCGCCCGGCCAGCACATAGGACAGGGTGCTTTTGCCCGAGCCGTTAGGGCCCATCACGGCATGGACCTCGCCCGCGGGCACGGTCAGGTCAATGCCTTTCAGAATTTCGCGGCCGTCGACCGACGCATGCAGGTTACGGATCTCGAGCATTACCCCACACTCCCTTCAAGGCTGATGGCCACCAGTTTTTGCGCCTCCACGGCGAACTCCATGGGCAGGTGCTGCAGCACGTCGCGGCAGAAGCCGTTGACGATGAGCGACACCGCCTCCTCTTCCGACAGGCCGCGCTGGCGGGCATAGAAAAGCTGTTCCTCGCTGATCTTGCTGGTCGTCGCTTCATGCTCGATGCGCGCCGAGGAATTGCGCGATTCGATGTAAGGCGTGGTATGGGCGCCGCAGCGATCGCCGATCAGCAGGCTGTCGCACTGGGTGTGGTTGCGCGCCCCATGCGCCTTCGGCAGGACCCGCACCAGCCCGCGATAGGTGTTGTCGGCATGGCCGGCCGAGATGCCCTTCGAGATGATGCGCGACCGGGTGTTGCGGCCGATATGGATCATCTTGGTGCCGGTGTCGGCCTGCTGGAAGTTGTTGGTGATGGCCACCGAATAGAACTCACCCACCGAGTCGTCACCCTGCAGGATGCAGCTGGGATATTTCCAGGTGATGGCCGAACCGGTCTCCACCTGCGTCCACGAAATGCGCGAGGCGCGGCCGCGGCAGGCGCCACGCTTGGTGACGAAGTTGTAGATGCCGCCCCGCCCCTGCTCGTCGCCCGGATACCAGTTCTGCACGGTGGAGTACTTGATCTCGGCCTCGTCGAGGGCCACCAGTTCGACCACCGCGGCATGCAGCTGGTTTTCGTCGCGCATCGGTGCCGTACAGCCTTCCAGATAGCTGACATAGGACCCCTTGTCGGCGATGATCAGCGTACGTTCGAACTGGCCGGTCTTCTCCGCGTTCATGCGGAAATAGGTGGACAGCTCCATCGGGCAGCGGACACCCGGCGGCACGTAAACGAAGCTGCCATCGGTGAATACCGCGCTGTTCAAGGTGGCGAAGTAGTTGTCGGAATAGGGAACCACCGAGCCAAGATACTTGCGCACCAGATCCGGATGCTTCTTCACCGCCTCGGACATGGAGGTGAAGATGATTCCCATCTCCTCCAGCTTGCCCTTGTAGGTGGTGGCCACCGACACGCTGTCGAACACCGCGTCCACCGCCACGCCGGCCAGGGCCGCCCGCTCATGCAGCGGTACACCCAGCTTCTCATAGGTCTCGAGCAGCTTGGGATCGACCTCGTCGAGGCTCTTGGGCCCGTCCTTCTTCTTCGGTGCCGAGTAGTAATAGGCATCCTGATAGTCGATGGGCGGATGATGCAGCTTGGCCCAGTTCGGCTCGATCTCGCCGAGCCACAGCTTATAGGCCTTGAGGCGCCATTCGAGCAGCCACTCCGGCTCGCCCTTCTTGGCCGAGATGAAGCGGATGATGTCCTCGTTCAGGCCCTTGGGGGCAACATCGGCCTCGATATCCGTCACAAATCCGTACTTGTATTTCTGGTCGGTCAGGGACCGCACCTGTTCCATCCCATCACTCATGGCCAAACTCCATGCCTACCCCCGGAACCGCCAGATTTTCCGCTGCGTCGATGCCGCGGATGAAATCGAAGGGCGGCCGCGGCGCCGCCATTTCCACCAGGCTCACCTGGCTCAATGCCTGTTCGATGGCCCGATTTACCGGATCCCAATGCCCGCGCAACGGACAGGACCGCTCGTGCTCGCAGCCGCCTTCCCCGCCTTCCACGCAGTCGGTCAGTTCGACCGGACCCTCCAGGGCGAAGACGATATCGCGGGCCGAGATGGATGCCGCCGGCCGGGCCAGCCCATAACCGCCGCTGGCGCCGCGCTGGGCGCGCAGGATACCTTTCTGGGTCAGCAGCTTGAGCATCTTGCTGACGCTGGGCAGCGGCAGATGGGTTACCTCGGCCAGATGGGAGGCAGTGAACACCGCGCCCAACGGCCCGCGGGCCATTTGGCAAAGGATCACCACCCCATAATCGGTCATCCGGCTCAGCCGCACCACCAGCACCTTTCAATCAGGACCAATTCAGTCCTGATTACAATAGTGGGTCTTATGGTTGGGTTGCAAGCCTCAAACACATTTAATTTTTCAAATATGACATTTGGCGAGGCCCGCGCTGCGAAGCGCCGATCTGCCGCCGTAGCCCCGGCTTGCGCAGAGAAGAGGCGAAAGAACATGGGGTAGCCCCAATACCGCCGACGTCAAATTTCGACATCGCTTCGGTGCGCCGGCAAGACACCGAGCGGGCCCGTTTCATCCAGCAGGGTCGGCCGCCCACCCCTTTTACGACTGGCGATGACGGCGCTCGGCTCAACGGCATTGGAGCCAGAACATCCAGGCTTCCCCGCCTGTTCATCCCTTGCCCGATGCCGCCGGCGGACCGCCGGTCGATCTTTCGCGAGGGGAACGGCGGACATGCTGTGGATCGTCCAGGTCGCTCTGCGGCGCCCATATACGTTCATCGTGCTGGCGATCGTCATCGCCTTGTTCGGTGGACTTTCGGCGCTGCGCATGCCGACCGACATCTTCCCCAATATCAACATTCCCGTGGTCAGTGTGGTCTGGACCTATACGGGCTTGCTTCCGAGCGACATGTCGGGTCGCGTCATCTACTACTATGAACGGACCCTGAGCGCCCAGGTCGCCGACATCGAGCACATGGAGTCGGAGTCGTTGAGCGGCTATGGCGTGGTCAAGATCTTCTTCCACCCGGGTGTCAATATCGCCTCGTCGCTGGCGCAGGTGACGGCGGCATCGCAGACGGTCCTCAAGCTGTTGCCGCCCGGAATCACACCACCGGTGGTCCTCAGCTACAACGCTTCGAGCGTGCCGGTACTGCAGCTGGCGCTGTCGAGCGACAAGCTGCCTCAAATGCGGCTTTTCGATTATGGACAGAACTTCATCCGGCCGCAGTTGGCGACCGTCGAGGGATCGGCCATCCCCAGCCCCTATGGCGGCAAGATCCTTCAGGCCCAGGTGGACCTCGACCAGCGCGCCATGCAGGCCGAAGGCGTCTCGGCCGAGGACGTCCTCCGGGCCATCTCCGCGCAGAACCTGATCCTGCCGGCAGGCGACGAAAAGATCGGAGATTTCGATTGGAACGTCGCACTGAACGCCAGTCCGATCCAACTCGACCACCTGAACGACCTGCCGCTCAAAAAGGCCAACGGAACCGTCATCTATCTCCGCGACGTCTCCTATGTGCATCACGGCTTTCCGCCTCAAACCAACATCGTTCGCGTCGATGGCGGCAAGGCCGTGCTGATGACCATCCTGAAAAGCGGCACGGCCTCGACCCTGAAGATCATCGAGGGGGTCAAGGCGCTCCTTCCGCGCATCGAGAAAGGTCTGCCGCCCAGCCTGAAAGTCGACGCGGTGGGCGATCAGTCGGTCTTCGTCAAGGCTGCCGTGACCGGCGTCATCCGCGAAGCGGGGATGGCCGCGGCCCTGGTGGGGGGAATGATCCTGCTGTTTCTCGGCAGCTGGCGGTCGACCGTGGTGATCCTGATCGAAATCCCGCTGGCCATGATGTTCGCCCTGACGGCTTTGTCGGCGCTCGGCGAGACCATGAACGTGATGACGCTGGGCGGCCTTGCACTGGCGGTGGGCATCCTGGTCGACGATGGCACCGTCACCATCGAGAACATCAACTGGCATCTGGACCAGGGCAAGGCCATCGAGCCCGCCATCCTGGACGGAGCCCGACAGATCGTGGTCCCGGCCTTCGTCACCCTGCTCTGCCTTTGCATCGTTTTCGTGCCGATGTTCCAACTCGGCGGTGTCGCCGGCTATTTATTCCGCCCCATGGCCGAGGCCGTGGTGCTGGCCTTGATCGGTTCCTTCACCCTGTCCCGCACGCTGGTCCCGACCATGGCCCGCTATCTCCTGGCGGGCCAACAGGAGAAGCACGCGCCCGAGAGCCATACCGAACAGCAGGCCCCACGGCGATCGCGCAATCCTCTCAAGCGGTTCCAACAAGGATTCGAAGCCGGCTTCGAGAAAGTTCGCGACGTCTATCGGGCGCTGCTCTCGCTGGCATTGGGCCACCCTCGGACGTTCATCGCCGGATTTCTGATTTGCGTCGTTCTGTCGTTCGGTCTGGCGCCGTTCCTTGGAGAGAATTTTTTTCCAGCCGTCGACGCCGGCCAGATCCTCATGCATGTTCGTGCCCAGCCCGGCACCCGCATCGAGGAAACGGCCCGTCAGTGCGACCTGATCGAGCAGTCCGTCCGTCGCATCATTCCCCCTGATCAGCTCCACAATATCGTCGACAACATCGGCCTGCCCTTCTCGGGCATCAACATGGCTTACGCCAACACCGGAACCATCGGGCCCGAAGATGCCGACGTGCTGATTTCCCTGAACGCCAACCACGGACCGACGGCATCGTTCGTCAAACAGCTCCGGGGCACGCTGCCGGGCCAGTTTCCAGGAACCACCTTCGCCTTCCTGCCGGCCGACATCACATCGCAAATTCTGAACTTCGGCCTGCCCGCCCCGATCGACGTCCAGGTCATCGGGAACAACGAGGATGCCAACTACGCTTACGCCACCGACCTCTATAAGCGGATCCGGCGGCTCTCCGGCATCGCCGACACGCGCATCCAGCAGACTTTCAGCTATCCGCAGATCAACGTGGACGTCGACCGTTCCCTCGCCCGCCTGGTCGGCCTTTCCCAGCGGGACGTGGCCGACAGCCTGCTCGTCACGCTGTCGGGCAGCAGCCAGATCAAACCCAATTTCTGGCTGGATACGAGAACCGGCGTGTCCTATCCGATCGTCGCCCAAATGCCCCAATACCGCATCGACAACCTTTCCGACCTGGACAACGTACCGATCACCTCATCCCATACCCGCAGCCCCCAGTTTCTGGGCGGCCTCGCCAATATCGAGCCGGGGCCCAGCGCGGGCCTGGTATCGCATTATGACGTGGAACCGGTCATGGATATCTACGCCGCGGTGCAAGGGCGCGATCTTGGCGCCGTCGCGCGCGACGTGCAGCGCGTCCTGAACCAGACCGCCAAAAAGGTTCCTCCCGGTTCCTATGTGGCGGTGCGGGGTCAGGTCCAGACCATGAAGACCGCCTACAGCCAGTTGTATTTCGGCCTGGCGGGCGCCATCGTCCTGATCTATCTGGTGATCGTGGTCAATTTCCAATCCTGGACCGACCCCTTCATCATCATCACGGCGCTGCCGGGAGCCTTGGCGGGCATTGTCTGGATGCTGTTCCTGACCGGCACCACGCTGTCCGTCCCGGCCCTTACCGGCGCCATCATGTGCATGGGCATCGCCACTGCCAACAGCATCCTGCTGGTCAGTTTCGCGCGGGAAAGGATGGGCGAGGGCGCCGATTCGACGGCCGCCGCGCTTGATGCGGGAACCATCCGCCTCCGCCCCGTGCTGATGACCGCGCTCGCCATGATCATCGGCATGCTGCCCATGGCCTTTGCCCTGGGTGAAGGCGGCGAACAGAATGCGCCGCTGGGCCGCGCCGTGATCGGCGGGCTGCTCGTCGCCACGATCGCCACGCTGTTCTTCGTTCCCTCCGTTTTCGCCTTCCTCCACCGCCGGCACGGCGCCAATCCTGCCGAGACGACATCGTCCCCCCGGCCGACGGAATGAACGAGGAGACCCACTATTGACGGCGGAGGCCCGCAAAATGAACCGGCACGGAGATACCGCGTCGCCGCGCTTGCGCAGGAATCTGCGCTTGGCGGGTGTGGCAGCGATCATCCTCGCCGTTGGAGCCGCCGCCATCGGCATCGTCGGGCGGCATCGGAATGAAACACAAGTCAGGCAATGGACCGAGAAAGAGGCGACACCCACGGTCTCGACGGTCACGCCGCAGCGCGGGCCGGCGACTCGAACCCTCATATTGCCCGGCACGATCCAGGCCTGGTACGAGGCGCCCATTTATGCGCGGGTCGATGGCTATCTGAAGAACTGGTATTATGACTACGGGGCTCAGGTGAAGAAAGGCGCGCTCCTGGCGGAGATCGACACACCGGACCTTGACGCCGCCCTGGCCGCCGCAAAAGGGCGTCTCAATTCGGCGAAATCGGTGGTTGGGGTCCGACAGGCGCAGATGGAATTCGCCAAGACCACCTATGACCGATGGCGCGGCTCGCCCCGCGGGGTCGTATCGATCCAGGAACTGGAAAGCAAGAAAGCGGATTACCGCAGCGCTGTCGCCGATCTCACGGCGGCCATCGCCAATGTCACCGCCGACCAGGGCAATGTCGACCGACTCGAAGCGCTGGAAGGTTTCAAGCGCATCATCGCGCCTTTCGACGGCATCGTCACGGCGCGCGAGACCGACATCGGCGCCCTCATCAACGCCGGCAGTGGGCACGGTCCCGAACTGTTCAGGGTGGCCGACGTCCACGAAATGCGCATTTACGTGGACGTGCCCCAGCAGATGTCGGCCGGCGTCAAATCCGGCCTTCCCGCGACGCTCCATCTGCCTCAATATCCGCGGAAGACCTTCACGGCCACCGTCGCCACCACGTCGCAGGCCATTCAACAGGCATCGCGCACGCTGCTGGTCGAATTGCATGCCGACAATCCCGTCGGTGAACTCCAGGTCGGCTCCTATGCCGAGGTCCATTTCCATCTCGAGGCCGGCGCCGACGTGCTGCGCATTCCCACCAGCGCGCTGCTGTTCCGCAAAGGCGGGCTGAAGGTGGCGGTGCTGGGTCCGGACAACAAGGTCGAACTGCGACATGTCGAATTAGGCCGCGATCTCGGAACCAATGTGGATGTACTGTCCGGTATCAGCCCCACCGACCGGGTCATCAACCACCCGCCCGATTCGCTGGCCGAAGGGGAAATCGTCAACGTCACCGGCGAGAGCCACCCGCCCCCCGACTGATCCGCAGGTTATACGGCCCTAAATCCGCCACCTTCGCGGCATCATCTGTTGCATCGGTCGAACCGTTCGACGACAGTGTGTGTTCACTATCGCTGCGGGAGGTCGCCATGGGCTGTCCTTCCATCCCCGCTATCGTTCTCGCCGCCGTTATCGTTCTAATCATCGGCGGAAGCTTCGGGATGTATATGGCGAACCTCTATAAGACGGTCTCCGCCGCCAAAGCAGCCCCCCCCGCCGACAGCGACCAAGGCAAACGACAGTTGCGCTGGGGCAGGCCGGGCATCCTACGCCGCCAACTGGCCGAGCGCCTGGGATTCGGCGGCCTGGCGATCGCAGCGGCACTGGGCGGCGCCGTGCTGTGGAGCGACCTCGGCCGGATCGACAAGGCGCTCCTCTCCTTGGCCAAGGCCGACGCCGCGCGGTTGTCCCCCGGTCTTCCCGAGGATCTGGAGGCCCTTGACGCGGAAGCCCGCAGCGCCGTTGAAGACCGGCTGAAGGCCTTCATTACCGCCGGCTCGGCCAATCCCGACGGCCGTTTTGCCGTTGCCAGCATCTATGACCTGCACCACCGCCTGGTCGCCGACAGCGTCGCGCCGGACCGTGTCGAGGCGGCGGACGTCCTTTCGTTTCCCCGCCACCGGGCCATCGGTGGCGAAAAAGCATGGCATACCGCCCGACTGGTTTCGGGCCAGCTTTATCTGCTGGTGGCGACACCGCTCTACCGGCCCGACGGAAAGCAGAACGGCTGGTTCGAGGGGATCTATCATCTCCCCCGGCCGATCCTGAGCCGCATCGTGGTAGTCGAGCTGCGCACGACCATGCTGGTCATCGTCGCGGTGCTTGCCACCACCGCCCTCCTGTATCCGGTCATCTCGGGCCTCAACCACGGCCTGTTTACCCGTTCGCAGGCCCTGCTGCAGGCCAATCTCGGCACCCTGGAAGCGCTCGGCAGCGCCATCGCCAAGCGCGACAGCGACACCAACAGCCACAATTACCGGGTCGCCCTGATCGCCGTACGCCTGGCCGAGGCGGCGGGGCTGCAGCGCCAGCAGGTGCGGGCGCTGATCAAGGGAGCCTTCCTCCACGACCTCGGCAAGCTGGCAATTCCCGACGCGGTCCTGCTGAAGCCAGCCCGCCTGGACGAGGCCGAATTCGCCGTGATGAAGACCCATGTCGCCCACGGGCTCGATATCGTCAATCACCTGGACTGGTTGGCCGATGCCGCCGACGTGGTCGGCTGCCATCATGAATGGTATGACGGCTCGGGCTATCCGCGTGGCCTCAAAGGTGAGGAAATTCCCCTTATCGCCCGCATTTTCAGTATCGCCGACGTGTTCGACGCACTGACCTCGCGGCGCCCGTACAAAGTGCCGTTCCCGTTGGACAAGGCGGTGGACCTGCTGGAACAGGGCCGCGGCACCCATTTCGATCCACGCCTGCTCGACAAGTTGTTGGAGCTGGCGCCGCGGCTGTATGCGGACCTGGCGGGCCGCGAAGACGCCGGCCTGGAGAGCGAGCTGCACGCGGTGACGCAGGCCTATTTCGCCGAGACGGTATTCGGTTAGGGCGGGAAGGGGCTGCCGCGCCCTCTTGTCATCTCGAACGGGGCCGAGGCATTTCCTGAGCCCAAATGGAACCTGGGCTTATTCCCGCCGCAGAATCTGGTTGATCAGGACGCCGGCCAGCCAGTTTTCCTTGAACCGGGCCTCCAGGCCGTCACGGTCGTAAACTTCGTCGACCCATTGATCGAAGGACATCGGGCGGGCTTCGGCGGCCGCCATATATTGTTCGAAAAAGAAATCGATCACGCCGGTCTTCGCCTGCCTCATATGACCATAGGCCAGGGAAAGCTGCCCCATGGCCTGGCGCAGCGGCACCCCCTTGTGCAGGAACAGGTAGAGGGTGGCCATGAAGCCGGCGCGGTCCGCCCCGGACTTGCAGTGCATGAGCATCGGATATTCGATGTCGCCGAACACCTTGCCCGCCGCACGCAGCGTTTCCCTGTCCAGGGGGCTGCGCGAACGGATGGGGAAATCGACCAGGGTCAGCCCCAGTTGCTCGCAGGCCCGGCGTTCGAGGATGTAGGAACCGCAGGTGTCGCGCCGGCCACGCAGGTTGAGCACGGTTCGAATGCCCTGGCGCTTGGCCCAGCGCAGATGGTGCGGGGCCGGCTGCGCCGAGCGCCATACCCGGTCGTCGACACGATGGATGTTGCAGTAGACGTCGCGGATAAAGCCGTGATCCTTCAGCCACATGCTGAAGAAGGCGCGCATTTCCTGGCGCCAGGTCATGGCCGGTGCCGGGGGCGCCAGCGTCGGCAAATCAATGCTCAAATGACGGTCTCCGCGAATTCCTCACCAATTCGGAGGCAGGATGGTATATCAAGCTTCCGCCGCTGCAGGAACAGACTCTGATGACGGGAACGAAAAAGAACGAAGCAAAAATCGCCATTTCCGACGATCGCTCCTTGCGTCTGATGCGCCGCCTGTTCGCCGAATCGGTAATGCCCTATCGCTGGCAGCTGGCGGCGGCCGTCGTCTGCATGGGAATCGTGGCGGGAATGACCACGGCCTCGGCCTGGCTCCTCGATCCGGTCGTCAACAAGGTATTCGTTCAGCACGAGAGCAGCCTCTTGTGGCTGATCGGCGGCGCCGTCCTGGCCGTCTTCACCGTCAAGAGCGTCGCCAGCTACTTTCAGGAAGTCCTGCTGGCCTATGTCGGCCAACACATCATATCGGACACCCAGAACCGCCTGTTCGGCCATATCATCGACCAGGATGTCGGGCTGTTCCAGGCCCGCACCTCGGGCACCCTGGTCTCGCATTTCACCTACGATATCAACGCCATGCGGATGGCGGTGTCCAGCGCCTTCGTCGGTATCGGCCGCGACGCCCTGTCGGTGGTATTCCTGGTCGGTCTGATCTTCTATCAGGACTGGCTGCTGGCCAGCGTCAGCCTGGTGGCCGCGCCGCTGTCCATCTATCCCATCCAGCGCCTGGGCAAGCGCATGCGCCGCGTCGCCTCGCAGACGCAGGAGGAGATGGGCAGCCTGAACACCGCCCTGTCCCAAGCCTTCCACGGCATCCGGGTGATCAAGGCCTATGGCCTGGAAGGGTTCGAGCGGGCCCGGGTGAAGCGCCTCGTCACTTCGTTGTGCGACCTGGCCATCCACGCCACGCGGGTCGAGGCGGCGGCGCAGCCGATCATCGAC
This sequence comes from Pseudomonadota bacterium, assembly GCA_021793155.1. Lineage (GTDB taxonomy): Bacteria > Pseudomonadota > Alphaproteobacteria > Rhodospirillales > Magnetospirillaceae > DUZF01. Next base: position 22,562 of record JAJYTF010000026.1, read on the forward strand.
ACCTTCGGCGGCATCGCCATCACCGCGGTCATCGTCTATGGCGGCGCCCGCGTCATCGACGGCGCCACCACACCTGGCGCCTTCTTTTCGTTCATCGGCGCCGTGCTGATGGCCTACCAGCCGATGCGCGCGCTGTCGAAGGTCAATGTGTCGGTGCAGACCGGCCTGGCCGCGGCCCATCGGGTGTTTTCCCTGCTCGACCGCCAGCCGGCCCTGGCCGAGGCCGCGGATGCCGTATCGCTGCCCCGCCGCCCCGCCGCCGTGCGCTTCGACAATGTGCGGTTCTCCTACGACGGCGAGCATTTCGCCCTCGACGGCGTCGACTTCGAGGCTCCGGCCGGGGGCATCACGGCGCTGGTCGGCCCGTCGGGCGCCGGCAAGAGCACGGTACTGAACCTGATCCCCCGCTTCTTCGACCCCAGCAACGGCCGCGTCCTGATCGACGGAATCGACCTCCGTTCGGTGAGCTTCCGCTCGTTGCGCGATGCCCTGGCAGTGGTCAGCCAGGAGGTCATCCTGTTCGACGACACGGTGATCAACAACATCCGCTGCGGCCGGCTGGACGCCACCGACGACGAGGTGCGGGCCGCCGCCGATGCGGCGGCCGCCGCCGAGTTCATCCGGCGCCTGCCGGAAGGGTTCAATACCCGCGTCGGCGAGCATGGCATGCGCCTGTCGGGCGGGCAGCGCCAGCGTATCGCCATCGCCCGGGCGATCCTGAAGAACGCCCCAATCCTGCTGCTCGACGAAGCGACCAGCGCGCTGGACACCGAATCGGAACGTCATATCCAGGCCGCCCTGGCCGAACTGATGCGCGGCCGCACCACCATCGTCATCGCGCACCGGCTTTCGACCATCAGCAATGCCGATGTCATCCACGTCTTCGACCATGGCCGCGTCGCCGAGTCCGGCAGCCACGACGCCCTGCTGGCCAAGGAGGGGCTTTACGCCCGGCTGCACGCCCTGCAATTCGCCGCAGGAGCAACGTTCGAGGAAGGCACCGCAGAATTGGCTGGAACAAATCCAACTTGAATATCGCACCGTGGCACGATACGACGAATAGAAAGCTTAGAAAATCAGGCAACTCCCGCATCGATGGCTTTACCACGATGCGGAAAAGTTTTGCACCCATTCAAGCGAACATTTCTACGAGTCTTTTCCTGTTTCATTTCTTGGACTAGGCTATTGGCGGATGAAGATGGACCAGTCGTCCATCCAGGCCGCCCTGCTTCACCCATGATCCGGGTCATCCCGGGCCGGCCGCTCTGTTCGGAGGTTTTTCCGTCATGAAGGCCGATCGCGCCCTTGCTTCGGCGACCTATTCGAAGGTCGACCGGCACATCATTCCATTCCTTTTCATGTGCTACATCCTGGCCTATCTCGACCGCGTCAATGTCGGGTTCGCCAAGCTGCAGATGGCCAAGGATCTTTCGTTGAGCGACGCGGCCTTCGCCACCGGCGCCGGCCTGTTCTTCATCGGATACTTCTTCTTCGAAGTGCCCAGCAACGTGCTGTTGAAGAAGTTCGGCGCACGCATGTGGATCGCCCGCATCATGATCAGTTGGGGCGTCATTTCCTCGGCCATGATGTTCGTCACCAACGAGTGGACGTTCTACGCCATGCGGATGATCCTGGGCCTGGCCGAAGCAGGCTTCTTTCCCGGGATCATCTTCTACCTGACTCTGTGGTATCCGTCCCGCCAGCGCTCCACCCGCACCGCCTGGTTCGTCTCCGCCATCCCCCTCGCCGGGGTGATCGGCAATCCGATCTCCGGCTGGACCATGGACCAGCTTACCGGCGTGGCCGGTGTCGCCGGCTGGCAGTGGTTGTTCCTGGTGGAAGGCATCCCCTCGATCCTCGTCGGATTCTGGGTCATCAGCTATCTCGACAGCAGCATCTCGGAAGCCAAATGGCTGAACGAGGAACAAAAGGCCCTGCTGATCCGCAACCTGGACGCCGAAGAGAGGCACAAGGCCGAACACCGGCTGGTCGACGCCTTCAAGAACGGCAAGGTCTATGCCCTGTGCGCCATCTACTTCACGCTGATGATCGGCCTTTATGGTATCGCCTTCTGGCTGCCCACCATCGTCAAGGCGTTCGGGGTCAAGGGCTACCTGGATGTCGGCCTGATCTCAGCCATTCCCTACGGCGTCGCCACCGTGGGCATGCTGCTGGTCAGCCGTCATTCGGACCGCACCGGCGAACGCCGCATGCATTACGTGTTGAATGTCTCCGCCGGCGCCCTGGGCCTGGCGCTGAGCGGCGTCTACGCGTCAAACCCGGTCCTTTCCATCGCCTTCATCTCCATCGGCACCATGGGCGTAATCGGTTCCATGCCGCTATTCTGGCCGATCCCATCGGCCTTTCTGACAGGGACGGCGGCGGCTGCCGGGATCGGCATCGTCAACTCTATCGGCAATCTGGGCGGCTATGTCGGCCCCAACGTGCCGATCTGGATCAAGCAGGTTTCGGCCGACCCCTCGGCAGCACTCTACGCCATCGCCCTCATCCTGCTGGTCGGCGCGGCCATAACCCTGTTCCTCAACCCGAAGAGCGTAAACATCCAGCCGGCGCCGGCTTTGGAGGCGGATACCTCCTCGTCGAGCGCGGCCTGAGATAGAACCGGGGGCGCAATCCGGAAGTCCGGCATGGCCGGATTGCGCCTCTCCGGATCACCATTGGCCCCCACATTTTACAGGTCGGCATCGCCAAGATAGGCTGCACGGATGAACGAAGCACAGCAACTGGCCGCGATCTTCCGGGCCGCATTGGGCCGGGTTGATCCCTACAAGATGATCGTCGACCATGTCCACCTGGAGGCGGGCCGTCTGGTGGTGGCCTTCGACGGCCTGCGCCATGAGGTGGAGATGGATGCCTATGACCGCATCCTCGTCCTCGGCGCCGGCAAGGCCTCGGCCCGCATGGCTCGCGCCGTCGAAGAAATCCTGGGCGAGCGCATCTGGCGGGGGCTGGTCTCGGTCAAATATGGCCACGGCGAGCCCTTGAGCCGCGTCGAGGTGATCGAGTGCGGACACCCCACGCCGGATGAACATGGTGTCGAGGCGGCCCGGCGCATCGCCGAACTGGCGCGCCAGGCCGATGAGAAGACACTGATCCTGAACCTGGTTTCCGGCGGCGGCTCGGCGCTGCTCTGCCTACCCCTGGTCCACGGGGATGGCGGCACTTCGGTGCGCCTGACGCTGGAGGACAAACAAGCCACCACCCGGGCGTTCCTGGCCTGCGGCGCCGACATCCGCGAAATAAACTGCGTGCGCAAGCATATTTCGGGCGTCAAGGGCGGCCGGTTGCTGCGACTGATGGCGCCGGCGCGCAGCCTGAATTTCATCCTTTCCGACGTGGTCGGCGACCGGCTGGACACGATCGCCTCGGGTATCACGAGCCCCGACGAGACGACCTTCGCCGACGCCCTGGCCATCGTCGAGAAGTACCAGCTCGCCGACAAGCTGCCGTCGAACGTGCTGCGCGCCCTCACCTTGGGTGTCCAGGGCGAGATCAGCGAAACGCCGAAGGCCGAAGATCCGGCAACCGCGCTCGCCACCAACATCCTGATCGGCACCAATATTGCCGCCCTGCTGGCCGCCTGTGAGCAGGCCAAGGCGTTGGGCTACCACGTCGCGGCGCTGACCAGCGAACTCACGGGCGAGGCCCGCGAAGCCGCCAAGTTCCTGTTCGGCATCGCCCGGGACGTGCGAAACCGCCAGCTTCTGGTGAACCGTCCGGCCTTCGTCGTCGCCGGCGGCGAGACGGTGGTGACATTGAAAGGCGCCGGAAAAGGCGGCCGCAACCAGGAAATGGCCTTGGCCTTTCTCGCCGAACTGGCCAAGGACGACGGCGGCGGGAGGAACATCCATTTCCTCTCTGCCTCAACCGACGGCACCGACGGCCCCACGGATGCGGCGGGCGCCTATGCCTCGGCCGAAGTGCTGGCCCTTGCCCGCCAGGCCGGGCTGTCGATCCAAGCCCATCTGGAAAACAACGACTCCTACCATTTCTTCGATTGCATCGATCGCCTGCTGAAGACCGGCCCCACCATGACCAATGTCTGTGACCTGTACATGCTGATCATTGGTTAGCCCGCGTTTCTCACCCCCGCGCCGCCCGAAGGGGGCGATGGCCGGTTCCGCGGAATCATTATCCCTACGCCGCCTCCGGGTATGGTGCCGAAGTGGTATAATTATTCTTCAGTCAAAGGAGGCGTGCGATGAAGCCCGTATCCTTGAGCGAGGCGACCGAACGGCATCCCGAACTCGTCCGTGAGGTCCTGGCCAAGTTGTCCCGCAGCGTATGGGGACTGACGGCTGGGGAGGTTTCCTGGTATCTGGTCGAATGCGGCGACGACCCCGACCAGCCGTTGGATGAAGCGGCCTGCGCGGATGTCCTGTTGACCGGCCGGGTTCCGGTGCGCCATGGAGTGGCCGGCAGGGTGGCCGGCCATTTCGGCTGTTGCTGCAGTCTCGACTACGCCCCTTGCGGTAAGGCTGGCGAACTGCGGCATTGAACGCGGCCGATGGCCAATTTCGTTACAAGAGCTTTAACTCCTTCGCGCGATGATGTACCACCTCGGTTGTCAGCGTGGGAAAGGAAGGCTCTGTGGATCGGCGTTGGCTTTTTGCGGTGACGATGGGCATCCAGCTCGCCGGCTGCAGTTTCTTGCCCAATGCCGACGCGCCTTCGACGGCACCGGCACGCTCCGCGCCGCCGGTCAGCTCCGGCAAACCTGTGAAGCCGCCGGCCTCCGCGTCCGCTTCCCGTCCGGCACCGGTCAAACCGGGATCAAAGGCACCGGCCAATCCCGAGGAGCTGGTCGGCCTTGACGAAGACGGGGTTCGCAAGCTGCTGGGCTCTCCGGCCAATACCCGGAATGACGGAGCGGCCCGCATTCTCACCTACCGGACCAGCCGCTGCGCCCTCGACGTGATCCTGTTCTTCGACGTGAACGCCGGCAACCTGCGGGTGCTGTCCTACCAGCTCGACGAAGGCAGGGCCCGTCCGGCGGTCGACAAGCGCTGTTATGGCGAATTTCGAGGTGCGCAGTGAGCATCGCGCAGCTGGTGCTGGTTGACGACGACGACATGCTGCGCACCGTGCTGGCCGGAAACCTGACACAGGCCGGCTATGGCGTGCGCGCCTTCGCCGACCCCGCCGTGGCCTTGCGTGAATTGGCCGGCGACACGGGCGCCGATCTGCTGATCCTCGACTGGAAGATGCCGGGCATGAGCGGCTTGGAGCTGCTGCAGGAATTGCGGCGCCGCGGCGTCTCCACTGCGGCGCTGTTCTTCACCTCGCACAACGACACGATCTATGAAGAGGCGGCGCTGACCTGTGGCGCCGTGGATTTCATCGACAAGACGCGCAGCTTCGCCATCCTGCTCAAACGCATCGAGATGATTCTCACCCGCCGCGCCGAGGCTGTCGGGCAGGGTGACCTGGCGTCGACGGGGCCGCTCAAGCTGGACAGCAACATGCACCGCACCCAATGGCGCGGCCGCGAGGTGGAACTGACGTTCGGCGAGTTCCGGGTCGTAGACCTGCTGGCGCGGGCCGGGCGCGATGTCACCTACCGCGAGATCTACGATGCCCTACGGGGCGAGAACTTCGCCGCCGGCGAAGGCCCCGAGGGCTATCGGGCCAATGTGCGGGCGCTGATCAAACGCATCCGCGAAAAATTCACGGCCGTCGATCCCGCCTTTGCCGCGATCGCCAACTACCCGGGCTTCGGCTATCGCTGGGTCGGGGAACCGGGTGATGGTTAGCCCGCTGAAGCTCCTGCGCCTGGCCAGCCGCTCCCTGGCCGGCAAGTTCCTGGCGCTGGCCGGGATCTTCCTGACCGTCCCCCTCATCCTTTACAACAAGTTCGAGGCCGCAGACGCCGAACGCCAAGCCTTCCTGCTGCGCACCCTGCAAGTGCAGGGCCGGCTGGCAGCTCAAAGCCTGGAACCGGCCCTCAACCGGGTCGGCGGCCGCTCCCTGCTCGACGCCGCGCGGGCGGTCGAAAGCCTGGCCAACGACCAGGTGCACATCAAGCTGCTGCTGCGGCCGGCGGCTCCCCTCAACCGCGGAGACGCCTTCTTCCTGGTAGCAGCCAGCCCGCCCATCGATCCTGCCGACCTCGACAAGGAGCGCCAGCATCTCACCGAGACCGGCGTGCTGCCGCGCCTGGATGAAAGCTGCGCGGGAGACCGGCCGCTGGCCTTGCGCTATACTGGCCCGTCGGGCCACGAGGAACTCCTCACCTCCATGTCGCCGGTCCATGCCGCCGCCGGCTGCTGGGTGATCCTGACGTCCTATGCAACCGACGACCTGGCTGGATCGTCGCTAGCCCGCCCCTTCTCGCAGGCGCCGGAAGTCCAGTTGGCAACCGCCTTCTACGGCCTGATGGCACTGCTTATCGGCATGGCGGTTGCTGGCACGCTGCTCGACCTGAGAGCATTCGGCCGCCTGGCCCACCGCATACGGCAGGGCGGCTCGGCGGGCGAGGAAAGCTTCGCTGCCGTCGCCGCCATTCCGGAACTGCTGCCGGTGGCCCGCGAGTTCGACCGCATGGTGGCGACCCTCGACTCCTCGGCCAGCGCTTTGCGCGAAGCGGCGGAAGACAATGCCCACGCCTTCAAGGGGCCGATTGCCGCGATCACCCAGTCGCTGGAGCCGTTGCGCCAGGTGGCGCCCGAAAGCCCCCGCGCGGCCCAGGCGCTGGAAGTGGTCGAACGCGCCCTGGAACGTCTGGGCAGCCTGGTCAACGCGGCACGCCGCCTGGATGAGGCGGCGGCCGACCTGATGAAGGCCAAGTTGCACCGCCTCGACCTGGCGGACTTCGCGCGCCAGATGGCCGAGGCCTACGATCGGCTGCACGCCCAGCAGGGATTGCGGGTGTCCGTCCGCATCGGCGGGCCGGCCATGGTTGCGGCGACCGAGGATAGCCTGGAGGCGGTTCTGGAGAACCTGTTGGACAACGCCCTGAGCTTCTCTCCTCCGGGCGGAACGGTGCGGGTCGTCGTCGCCGCCACGGCGGGAACCGTCCAACTGAGCGTCGAGGACGATGGCCCGGGCGTGACGCCCGAGCAACTGCCCCGGATCTTTCGGCGGAACTTTTCTCATCGCCCGGAAGATCGGGCTGGCAGCGACGATGGACAACCGCATTTCGGCATCGGCCTGGCCGTGGTTCGCCGCAATATCGAGTTGCTGGGCGGCCGCGTCGTCGCCGAAAATATGCCGGGCGCCGGGCTCAAGGTGACGATCACCCTGCCTTCGGCCTGACACTTCCCCAAGCCGGTTGAAGCGGTTTCGGCCCTCGCTGGAAGATGGGAACAGTGGCAAGCCTGCGCGGCACTTGAGCATCGCGGTCAGGATGACCGCGCGAAACCGCTAAAGGTCACAGCCGCCTCACAATCTCCTTGCGGGCATCGTCTGGCCATTCGGCCTAGGTTCAGCGGAACGCGACAGCGCGCATCGTTCTGCAAGGAGACTTTCGTTGAAAAAGATCGTTCTGACCTGCGTTCTGCTGGTCGCCGTGCTCAGCACTTCGGCCTGCTCCAACATGAACACGCAGGCCCAGCGCGCCCTGTCGGGCGGCGCCATTGGCGCCGCCGGCGGATTGGCGCTCACCGCCCTGACCGGCGGCAGCCTGCTCGGCGGCGCGCTGATCGGCGGCGCGGCGGGTGCGGTCATTGGCGCCGTCACCTCACCCAACCAGGTCGCCGTCAAGCGCTGATCATCGGGATCAAGACAGGGGAATCCTTGGGCGGCCGAAAGGCCGTAACGCCACGGGGGGCAGGCATGAGGAATATTCGACGAGCCGCGGCAGTGCCGCTGATCCTGCTGGTAACCGTCTTCGCCGCAGCCGCCGCCCAGGGGCAGACCGCCACCGTCGGCGACCCGGCGGCCGGAGCGTTCGCCGGCCTGGCGCCGGGCGACCGGAAGATCGCCGTGGCGATTTATCGCCGCGAACCGATTTCCCTGCAGACGGGCCTGAAGCCCATGCCCCTGGATGATATCGCCGCCGCGAGGCGGATCCATGACAGCTGGCGTGCCTTGTTCAATGACATGCGGCGCCAGGGCCTCGTCGCCGCCCGCAGCTTCGATGAGGCGATCAGCAGCCGCCCCAGCGGTCGTCCGGCGGTGACCCCGCATTCATCCTTCGTGGTGACGCTGGGCAACGGACGCAATGTGATGATTGGCAAGACCGAGGAAACGGCGGCAATGCCGTCTGACGGATCGTTCGACGCTTCCCGCTGATCACAGAAAACTCACAGCCTGATTGCGGGCGCCGACGGTCCAACAGCCTTAGCCTGGTCTCTAGCGTCTAGAAGTACGCAAGTGGATTAGGAGGCCGCCGGTGAAAAAGCTCGTTTCCGTCTGCGTTCTGACCGCCGCGGTGCTCAGCACCTCCGCCTGTTCGAACATGAACACCCAGGCCCAGCGGGCCCTGTCCGGCGGCGCCATTGGCGCCGCAGGCGGTGCCGCGATCACCGCCTTGGCCGGCGGCAGCATCCTGGGCGGCGCGCTGGTCGGCGGCGCCGCCGGCGCCGTCATCGGCGCCGTCACTTCTTCCCACCAGGTGAGTGTCAGCCGTTGACCCCGCTGGAACCGATCCGCCCCGAACTCTCGCGCCAGATCAAAGTCCTGAGGCTGTCCCGGCAACGGATGTCGCTGATGTCGGTAGCCACCCACCATCTGCCGGCAGCGGCGGTAGCCGCCGCGGTGCGCGCCGCCGCCGCTCCTCTGGACGCCGTCGGAACATTGGCCGACGGCAGCGTCGGCGTCATTTCGCTGCGCGCCTCGGGGACGGATGGAGGAGCCGGCGTCGAGGATCGCTTCCTGCCAAGGCTACAAGCCTCGTTGAGCCATTATTGCCGTGACGACGGCACTTTCCGGGTGTGGTTCCGCTCGGTCCATCGCTGGGCCGCGGAACTGGGAACGGCAGACGATATCATCGCCTCGCTGTTCGACGCCCCGGCGCGACCGGTGCGGGTCCGCCAAGAGCCGGCACTCCTCACCATGCCGTTCCGCCCCCTCCGGCACGCCGGATATCCGCTGTGAGCCATCCGGCATCGTCACTGGGCCGTCCAGGCACCGTCCACCGGCAGGGCCGCGCCGGTAAGGTTGGCGCCGCCGGGGCCGCATAGGAACAGCGCCAGGGCCCCCAGTTGCTCGACGGTGGTGAAGCGGGCCGAAGGCTGCTTCTCGATGAGCAGTTCGCGTTCGGCTTGCGCCGTCGGGATGCCGCCTGCGGCGGCCCGGGCGTCGATCTGCTTCTGCACCAGGGGCGTCAGCACCCAGCCGGGGCAGATGGCGTTGCAGGTGATGCCGGTCTCGGCAGTTTCCAGCGCCACCACCTTGGTCAGACCGACGATCCCGTGCTTGGCCGCCACATAAGCCGCCTTGTTGGCCGAAGCGACCAGCCCGTGAGTCGAGGCGATGTTGATCAGACGCCCGAAACCCCGCTTCTTCATCCCCGGCAATGCGGTGCGGATGGTGTGGAAGGCCGAGCTCAGATTGATCGCGATGACGGCGTCCCAGCGATCGGCCGGGAAACTTTCAACCGGCGACACGTGCTGGATACCTGCATTGTTCACCAGGATGTCGACGGCGCCCAGCCGCTGCTCGGCATCTGTGACCAACTCCTCACAGGCTTGCGCCTTCGACAGATCGGCACCGTTGTAGAATACCTGCACACCGAATTCGGCAGCCAAGCCGGCGCGCAGCTTTTCGATTTCGGCCGGATCACCGAAGCCGTTCAACATCACGGCCGCCCCCTCGCCGGCCAGCGCGCGGGCAATGCCCAGTCCGATTCCGCTGGTCGAACCGGTGATGACGGCGACACGTCCTTTCAGGGTCGTAGACATGGTTCATTATCCTTCACGACGGAAAAATGGTGATGGGGGCACGGGAGTCAGCGCCCCCATCGAGTTTGGGAGGATTACACGAGCCCCGTCAGGTAATAGACAAGAATCACCACGAAGACGGCGGAGGTCTTGATGCAGGTGATGGCGAAGATGTCCTTGTAGGACTGCCGGTGGGTCAGGCCGGTTACCGCCAGCAGAGTGATCACCGCACCGTTGTGCGGCAGGGTGTCCATGCCGCCGCTGGCCATGGCCGCCACGCGATGCAGGACCTCCAGCGGGATATGCGCCGCATTGGCCGCCGCGATAAATTGGTTGGCCATCGCCGCCAGCGCGATGCCCATGCCGCCCGAAGCGGAGCCGGTGATGCCGGCCAGGGTGGTCACCGTGATCGCCTCGTTGACCAGGGGATTAGGAATGGCCTGCAAGGCTTCCTTGATGACGATGAAGCCGGGTAATGCCGCAATCACCGCGCCGAAACCATATTCGGTCGCAGTATTCATCGAGGCCAGCAGCGAGCCGGCGATGGCGTTTTTGCTGCCTTCGGCGAATTTTCCGGCGATGTTCCTGAAGGAGAACACCACCACCGTCAGGATGCCCAGGACCAAAGCGACTTCCACTGACCAGATGCCGATCAGCGCCTTGACCGTCAGGGTGATCGGCTTGGCCAGTCCGGGAAGAACCACTTCGGCGGTCGGGTTAGGGTAGAAGGTCGGGAACACGAGTTTGGTGAAAACCAGGTTCATGATACCGACGACGAACAGCGGCATGATGGCGACCGCCGCATTGACCGTCGGTTCGTCGGAAATGATCTCCGGCTCCTGCGTGTGGCCGGTGCCGTAACCTTCGCCGACCGCCTCGGCCTGGCGGATACGCCATTGCAGATAGCTGACGCCGGCCACCAGGATGAACAGGCCGCCGATGGTGCCGAGGATCGGCGCGGCATAGATGTCGGTCTTGAAGAAGCTGGTGGGAATGACGTTCTGGATCTGCGGCGTGCCTGGCAGCGAATCCATGGTCAGGGTGAATGCGCCCAGGGCAATGGTGCCGGGGATCAGTCGCTTGGGCAGGTTGCCCTGGCGGAACATCTCGGCGGCGAACGGGTAGACGGCGAACACCACGACGAACAGCGACACACCACCATAGGTGAGCAGCGCACCGACCAGAACGATCGAGAGCACCGCCCGCTCACGCCCGACCATGCGAATGACCGCACTGACGATGGAACGGGCAAATCCCGACATTTCGATGACCTTGCCGAACAGGGCGCCCAGCAGGAACACCGGGAAATAGTTCTGCACGAAGAAGACCATCTTCTCCATGAACAGGCCGCTGTAGACCGGCAACACCAGCGAGGGATCGGTCAACAGGACGGCGGCCAGGGCCGCGATGGGGGCGAAAAGGATGACGCTGAAACCGCGGTAGGCGACGAACATCAAGAAGGCAAGCGCCGCTATGCAGACCAGGAAACTCATTGGGTTCCTCCTCCGGATCGGGTCGAATTGCTGGGTTCCAGCTTATTGTTGGGCATGAGAGATGGGCCGCCCCGGCCCCCATGCCGAAATGCTTGCCGGCCCCCAACGGGCCGGCAAGGGCCAGCTTCTGTTTCTCAGGCGGCGATCGGCATCTCCGAGACGCTGGCCGGAACGATCAGTTCGGCCGCAGTGGCGGCGATGACCTGCTCGGTCGTGACCCCCGGGGCGGTTTCCCTCAGCACCAGGCCCTCCTCGGTGGGCTCGATGACCGCCAGTTCGGTAACGATCAGATCGATCCGGCGCACGGAAGTCAGCGGCAGCGTGCAGCGTTTGAGGATCTTGGGTTCGCCTTTGGCGGTGTGGGTCATGGCGACGATGACACGGCGAGCCCCCGACACCAGGTCCATGGCCCCGCCCATGCCGGGCACCATCTTGCCGGGCACCATCCAGTTGGCCAGCTGGCCTGTTTCGTCGACCTGCAGCCCCCCCAGCACGGTGACGTCGAGATGGCCGCCGCGGATCAGCCCGAAGGACATGCAGCTGTCGAAGCTGGCCGCCCCGGCCACGGCACCGATGAAACCGCCGCCGGCATTGGTCAGCGTGTCGTTTTCCAGGCCGTGCTCGGGTGCGGCGGCCATGCCGATGATGCCGTTTTCGGATTGGAAGCTGACCTGCACGCCCACCGGCAGGTATTTCGCCACCAGGGTGGGTAGGCCGATGCCCAGATTCACCAGATTGCCGTCGCGCAATTCCAGCGCCACGCGGCGGGCGATCATTTCTTTCTCATCCATTGAACGCCTCCTTTTCGACGAGGTGATCCACCAGGACATGCGGCGTCACCACCTCGTCAGGCGGTATGGCACCAGTCGGGACGATTTCCGCCGCCTCGGCGATGACGGTCCCCGCCGCCATGGCGATGACCGGATTGAAGTTGCGGGCGGTCAGCGAATAGGTCAGGTTGCCCTGCCAGTCGGCCCGATGCGCGGCGACCAGGGCGAAATCCGCCTTTATCGGCTCTTCCAGCAGGAACGTATTGCCGTTGACCTCAACGGTCCGTTTGCCTTCAGCGACCGAGGTGCCGACGCCGGTGGGGGTCAGCACGCCTCCGAGACCGAAGCCGGCGGCGCGGATGCGCTCGGCGAACGTGCCCTGCGGGCATAGCTCGACGTCGATCTCGCCGGCAATCATCTGCCGTTGGGTCTCGGGGTTCGTCCCGATATGCGTGGCGACCAGCCGGCGCACCAGCCTGGCGTCGATCAGCCGCCCGATGCCGACTCCGGGCCGGGCCGTGTCGTTGGCGATGACGGTCAGATCCTTGCGGCCCTGACGGACCAGTTCTTGAATGACACGGCTCGGCGTGCCGCATCCCATGAAGCCACCGATCATCAAGGTGGCTCCGTCGGGAATCATCTCCACGGCTTGTGGAAGCGAAATTGCTTTGCTCATGGTTCTCCCCACTACGGATCGCCGCCGGGTCGTCGTGGCCCGGCGGGAACGACGGGCACCAAACTCTATTGGCAAGGCCCGTGCCAAACGCGCAGCGCGGAGAGAACCGCCGCGTTTCCTGGGAATTGACGGCCTTTGCTGGACGTAGCGGAGCGCAAGCTGTCTGCCCTGCCGACATGCTGTCGTCGATTTCGACGGCAGGCGCGGGTGGCGGCCCTCGGCCGTGGGGCCATCCAGTACCGGCGCCCCTATCCGGCCCGCTGCCGCAGATACGCCGCCATCGCCTTGTCGTCGCTCTGCACGTGCTGGCGAAACCAGTCGACGAAGAAACGGAACAGGGCGGTAGGCCCGTCAAATGCGCCGCTCCTGATCCGGTCTTTGAGCTCTTCGAACTTGATGGCGAAAATTTCATGGGCGGCGCGGTGGCGGGACAGCCCCGGATAGCCGTTCCTGCTCATCAGTTCTTCTTCGTACATGAAATGTCTATTCATGGATTCCGACAGACTGGCGATGATTTTTGTCGCCCCGGCCTGTCCTTCTCCATTCATCATGCAGCCGTGGAAGGCATTCAGTTGTTCGACAATCGCCCGATGATGCCCGTCCACTTCGGCAAAGCCGACCAACAGCGAATCGTCGAGCGTCATCAACGCCACATGATCGTCGTCCGGGCAGACCTGGCGCAGGAATTTCGTGACCTCATCCTGCAACAATTCGGCCTGCCGCGCCAAACCACCGGAGGCCCCGCCGACCTCATCGGCGGCATGCTGAGCCTCACGAGCTCCTGTCTCCACCCCGTTGATGTGACGCCAGGCCGTTTCCGCGCCACTGGCCGCATCGTCGACGCATCGGACGATCTCACCGGCCGCCGCCGACTGCTCTTCCATCGCGGTGGTCACCATGCCGCTGATGCCTCGCATCTCGCGGATCACTTCGACGATCGACGCCATCGCGTCGACCGCGTTGGCCGTGGCGCTTTGCACCGCGGCGATCTTCGAGGTGATACCTTCAGTCGCCTTGGCCGTCTGGCTGGCCAGCAGCTTCACCTCGCCGGCCACCACGGCAAAGCCTTTTCCGGCCTCTCCGGCGCGAGCCGCCTCGATGGTGGCGTTGAGGGCCAGGAGGTTGGTCTGGCCGGCGATGCCGTTGATCAACGAGACGATCTCACTGATGCTGCCCACGTCATGTGACAGCGTCTCTATCAGTTCGGTGGCGCCACGGACCTCGGTATCGGCATGTTCCGCAACGGCGCGCGAACGCTCCACTTGCTCGGAGATCTCGGTGATCGATGCCAGCAGGTTGGACGTGGCGAAAGCCACCGTTTGAACATTGCTCAGGGCCTGTTCCGCTGCGCCCGCGGCGTCCGAGGCCTGCAAATGGGTCTGATCGGCAGTCGCCGCCATCAGTTGCGCCGCCCCCCGCAGTTGTTCCGAGGCGGCCTGCACGGCATTGACGACCGTGTCCACCTGCGCTTCGAAACTATCGGCGACGGCACGCAGAGCGATGCGACGTTGGTCGGCGGAATGGCGCCGACTTTCCTCCTGGTGGACTTCCAATTGCCGGGCGCGGAGCGAGGTGTCGCGCAATTCGGCGAGCGAGCGGGCCATGGCGCGGATTTCGCCACGATAGGCGGACGCGGGCGGATCGACATCAAGATTGCCGGCCGCAAGGGCGGTAAGGCTATCGCGCACCATCGCAATCGGCGCAAGGATCGATCGGGCGGTGACGATCGCGGTTACGGTTCCCACGGCCAGACAGCCGATCAGCGGGATCAGTCGCGCCGCGCCATCCTCCGGGTGCATGGACAGGCCCGACAACCCGACGATGGCGATCGAAACCAGCATCAGCGTCATGCCTGCGGCCAGACGCTGGGCAATGCCGGACTTGGCCAACATGTCCATTGGTTCTCCTTTCTAAGCCGATACCGTCCGAACGCCCATCTCAGGCCTGGCCGATCACGTACCCCATGTCCAGCACCATGCCGACCCCGCCGCTGCCCAATACCGCACAGCCAGTGGCCCCGCGGATCCCCGAAAGGTAGCCCTGCAGAGGGCGGACCATCACCAACTGCTGGCCGACCAGTTCATCGACGGAAAGCGCTACACGGCGCTGGCCCTTGCCGGCCACCACGAACAGATGCTTCTGCCCGCGCGATTCATCACCGCCACCATCGGCGACGCCCGGCGCAAAGGAATCGTTCGAGGCCTCGATGCCGCTTTTCATCAGGAAGTGCACCGGGAAGACGCCATCAACCAGCCGCAACATGTAGCGCCCGTCGTCGGCCGAGATGTGGATCAATTCATCCGAGCCCGAGTGAATGATGCGCTGTATGGCATCCACCGGGATTACGTACATGACCTGGCCGACTCGCACGACCATGCCGTCGAGCACGACCATGGCCAGGGGCAAGGTAATCTGGCAATGCAATCCGCCGGTCGGCAGGTTGGCCGCCCGGAGATCGCCGCCATGGGCCCGCAAGCCGGCCAGGATGTCGCCGAGATCCACGCCGCCGTCAGCATTGTCATCATTGACCACCCGCCCATAGCCGGGGCGCAGCGCCAGGTTGACCGCGTTGTGTTCCTCCGTCCAGCCCAACTGGGCCGCACGCTGTGCAACGTGATGCAGGTCGATGCCAGCACCGTCATCCTCCACCGTCAACATGACGTGGTCGTCGAATCTGGCGAGTCCCAGCCGCACCCGCCCATGTGCCGGCTTGCCGGCGGCAAGACGCTGCTCCGGCGATTCGATACTCTGACAGGCCGCAAAGCTGGCCAACGCCCGCAGGGGCGCCTTGAGATGCTCCATCATTGTGAAATCGAGGGTGACGTCGTCACCGCTGGTCGTCACCTCGACGTTTCTTCCCTGCTGGCGGGCCAACGTCTCGGCATAGGCCGAAGACGGCTTCAGCAACAGCGCGGCCGGCCGGGTGCGAATGGCGATGGCCTCTTCCTGCAGGCGGTCGAGCCGGCCGCTAAGCTGCCCCTCGATCTGCAACATCCGATCGATCGTTTCCTGCAGGCTGCCCAGTCGCCGACGAACCGCATCCCTCGCGGCCTCCCATTGCCCGCCCGCATGGGCAATCTCTTTTTCCAGCGCTCCGGTGAAATCCTCTTCTGCCAGCTCAGTCAGCATGTGGCGGACCATCGCCTGCCCGGTGACGATTTCCCCAATGGCCTCGAGCATGCCGGTCGACATGGTCTCGGGCTGGACGGATGTCTTAAGGCTGGTCTCGTCGGCTGCCTCGGTACGGCGCGCCGCCACTGCCTCGCTGTCCCCTCGATCCGTCAGAACCCTTTCGAGGATCAGCGCATCACCGTTCGGGTCCAGCGATTTCAGCGCCTCGGCCACTTCCATCTCGTTCATGGTCGAGCAGAGCAGGAAATCGAAAACGGTGATCTCACCCATGAACACGGTGACGTTGCTGATCACCCTGGCGGCGCCGGATTCGAACCAGGCAAGAAACTGGGAGGCAATCGCTTCGTCGCGATTGAGGTCGGCCCGTACGATATAGAAGCGATGCCCGGCCTGGAGGGCGGCGCTGGCTGTCTCGACGCTCTCCGCGGTAAGCACCTTGTGGAACGCCTTCGGCAGGCCGAGCCGAGCCTCGATAGCCGAGGAGGGAATTGTCCCACCTGCCACGAAAGTGGCTGCGGCTGCCGCCTGGAACAGCTTTTCGACTGCCGCCATGTCGGGAACCCGGCCGGACCCCGCGGCATCGAACACCATTTCCATGGTCGCCACGAAGGATCTGGCGATGTGCATGAGGATCGGGTCGGGCGCCATATCGCCGGTTTGAACCCGGGCAAACAGATCGACCAGCGACATGCACAGATGGGCAGCGGTCTCCAGGTTGTTGTGCAGGCAAGCGTGGTAGACGAAGCGCAGCATCTCGTTGAGACGGCCGCATTGGGCGACAACCTCTTCAGGCTTGCCGATCGTCTCGAGCACCCCGTGCAGCGCCAGCAGATTGTCGAATACCTGCTCGCCGCACCAGTTGCGCAGAATGACGCTGGGCCGGAGGCGACGGGTATCGCCGTTGGCCGGGGCGACCGCTTCGATCGCCGCCAGTTCTTCGTAGAACTGGAACTCGGCGCTGCGGAACGTCTCGACCTCGGTGGCCAGGAGAATTCGCTGGGCGGCGTCAGCCAGGCGAACGAAGCCAAGCGGTTCGGCCAGCCCCTGGATGTCGCCGACCAACGAAGCAAGGGTGGAGCCGTCGGCCGTCGACCCAGCGAAGCCGTCGCGCGCCTGCGACAACCGCTCCAGATGCGGCGCCAAGGCATCGAAGAACGCCCAGATCGGATCTGGCACGGCTGGTGCCTCGGCGGGAGGCTCGGCTCCCCCGAAATCGGCTTCGTACATTGCCGCCAGGCGTTGCAGCGTATTGTCCAACTGCGGACGGCTTGGCGCGGAACTGCACAGCAGATCGGACAGAAGGGCGTGCCAGTCGCGCATGCCGATCTGTTCCGCGGCGAAACGCAGCCGTTCCGCCGCGGAAAGAACGTCGCGGGTGACGCGATCAGGGTCGGAGGCGAATTCCTCCATCGACTGGCGCGTCTCGCGCAATATGTCACCGGCGACACCGGCAAAGACTTCGCGGTACATGCGGTCATCGGCCAGCCGGCGTTGGGGCGATGGCTCGAAGACGATTGCTTCGAGTTGCTCCGGCTCCGCCGCGCCCTCCCTGTAAAGGTCGTATTTGGCCTTCATCCGGTCGAACAGCGCAGCGGTGGGCGCCGGATCGACGTCCTTGCGCGAAGCCACGGTGGCCTCCTGCATGCCGCGCAGCGCGTCGGTCACCTCAAGCAGCAGGGCAAGCATATCGGGATCGAGAGCGACACCTTCGTCGCGCACCAACCCAATCAGATCTTCCGCCCGATGAGCCCGCGACTCCACCACGGCGAGGCCGAGGACGCGGGCATTGCCCTTGAAGGTGTGCATGGCCCGGAACAAGGCCGCCACGCTCTCGGTGTCGGTCGGCATCTGCTTGAGACGCAACAGCGCCTCTTCGACGATGTCGAGCGACTGGCAGCCGTCGTCCGCGTAGAGGCCCCACACCTCATCGAGTTCGTCAGACATCATCGCCCCCTTCTTCGGCGGTCCAGTCAAGCCTTTACGGCCGAGGGATCACGCCCCGACCAGGCGGTTCATGATCTGCCCCAGTTCCTGGCCGCGTTTGGCTGCCAGGTCCATCGAGACCGCGCCTGACGGCTTGGTGACGATGGCATCGGCACCCAGTTCGCGGGCCTTGGCGGCATGGGGGGAGCCGCTGACCGCCACCGAGGAGAGGATGCAGATCTTGGCCTTGGTCCTGAGTTTGGCATGCCTCAGGAATTCCAATCCGTCCATCTCCGGCATCTCGATATCAAGCAGGATCAGCGACAGATCGGGATGTTGCCCCAGTTGTTCCAGCGCTGCTTTGCCGTTGGCGGCGGTGCTGGACACTTCATAACCGGGCAAGCTCTTGACCAGGTTCGTGATGACAGTTCGCATCATCATGGAATCGTCGACGATCATTACTTTGTGCACCATCGCGTGATCTCCTGCCTCCGCATGCGTTGATGAAGCGGCGGCCCGGCCAGTGCCGCAGCCGCCGCCGAACCTCAGAAATTGCCGAAACCCCGTTCGTCCTGATCGAGCGGAAGGACAGACTTAGGTGGCCGGCGGCCGTTGCCCGAACCGTTCGCCTTGATCGGTGCGGCAGAACGCCCCTGAGCCGCCAACAGAGCCTTCAGTTGCACCAGCATCTCCGGGGTCAGCCCCTCCAAGCCGGGGATGGCGACGGCAGAGGTCTTGCGATCGCGCAGCTTGAAACGGCGCACCTCCTCCTTCATGCGTTGCGCGACGCTGGTCAGTTCGGCGGCGGCCGAAGCAAGTTCCTCGGACTGCTGGCTGCCGTCCTGGGCCGCTTTGGCGACCTGGTTCATCGCCAGATTGATCTGTGCCACCCCCCGGGCCTGCTCGCCGCTGGCGGTGGCGATCTCGGCGACCAGATCCTTAACCTTGACGACGTTCCCGACGATCATGTCGAGAGCGTCGCTGGTCTCTCCGGTGATAGTGACGCCATCGCCGACTTGTTTGATCGAATTCTCGATCAGTTCCGCCGTCTCGCGGGCCGCCTTGGCGCTGCGGCCGGCCAGATTCCGCACCTCCTGCGCCACCACTGCGAAGCCCCGGCCGTGCTGTCCGGCCCGCGCCGCCTCGACCGCGGCGTTCAACGCCAGCAGGTTGGTCTGGAAGGCGATTTCGTCGATCACCTTGATGATCTTGCCGATGTTCTGGGCCGAAGCGTTGATGGCGCTCATCGCCTCGGTCATCGCCGTCATCTTGGCCTGGCCGTCGACGGCCGCCTGCGATGTGCCCATTACCAGCTGATTGGCGGTGTTGGCATTGTCGGTATTGGCCTTGACCTGGCTGTCGGTCTCCTCGACGCTGGCCGTCACCTCTTCCACCGAGGCCGACTGTTCTTCCGAGGTCGAGGCCATGTTCTGCGAGGCGGCGCTGAGCTGGTCGGCCGACTGCGCCACCTGCTCGACCGCGTCGACGATCTGATAGAGGGTGGCGTTGATGCCGGCCAAGGCATTTTCGAAGGATTCCTTGACCGCCAGGAAGTCGCCCCGGTATTCGCCTTTCAGGCTGACGCTCATGTCGTTGTTGCCGAGCGCCTCGATCGCCGCGGCGATGTTGTTCATCGGTGTGATCACCGAATCGAGGGTGTCATTGATCCCCTGGACGATCTTGCGGAAGTCGCCAGCGTGCTTGGTGGCGTCGGCGCGTCGCTGCAACTGGCCCTCAAGGGCGGCGCTGACCAGGGCGTCGGTGTCGACGATCAGCGCCTTCAGATTGGCCCGCACCTGTTCGATGGTATCGTTGATGAAGGCCTTCTTGCCGGGGAACTTCTCCAGCGGCGCCTCGAAATTGCCGCGGCCGAACTCGGCGATGCAGGCCATCGCCTTCTTCTTCACGGCGATGTGGCCGGCCACCATGGTGTTGATGCCCTGGGCCATGGTCGCGAAATCGTTCTGGAATTTGTCGACCGGAATGGCCACGTCGATGTCACCCTTGTCATGCTCGGACGACATGTGATTCATCTCGGCGATCAGCCCCTTCAGATTGGCCCGCACGATTTCGATGGTGTCGTTGATGAAGGCCTTCTTGCCGGGGAATTTCTCCAGCGGCGCCTCGAAATTGCCGCGGCCGAACTCGGCGATGCAGGCCATCGCCTTCTTCTTTACGGCGATGTGACCCGCCACCATGGTGTTGATGCCCTGGGCCATTTTGGCGAAATCGCCGTGGAACTGCTCGACCGGCACGTACACCTCGATGTCGCCTTTGTCGTGTTCCGCCGACATCTTGTTCATCTCGGCGATGAGGCCCTTGAGATTGGCCCGCAGCGCCTCGATAGTGTCGTTGATGAAGGCCTTCTTGCCGGGGAACGTCTCCAGCGGCGCCTCGAAATTGCCGCGGCCGAACTCGGCGATGCAGGCCATCGCCTTCTTCTTTACCGTGATGTGGCCGGCCACCATGTCGTTGATGCCCTGGGCCATCTTGGCAAAATCACCGTGGAACTGGGCGGCTGGCACGAACACCTCGATGTCGCCCTTGTCGTGTTCCGACGACATCTTGTTCATCTCGGTAATCAGCCCCTTCAAATTGGCGCGCAAGCCTTCGATGGTTTCGTTGATGAAGGCCTTCTTGCCCGGGAACTTGTCTAGCGGGGCGTCGAAATTGCCGCGGCCGAACTCGGCGATGCAGGCCATCGCCTTCTTCTTCACCATAATATGGCCCGCGACCATGTCGTTGACGCCTTTGGCCATCTTGCCGAAGTCTCCGGGGAACCGATCGGTCGGGATCGCCGTGTCGATCTCGCCCTTGTCGTGCTCGGCCGACATGATGTTCATCTCGCTCATCATGCCGCCCAGAATCTCGGCAATAGAGTTGGCGGCGGTCAGGATCTCGACCCACTCGCCCGAAGCGATGGACGTGTTGGCGCGCTGTTTCAGGTCGCCGAGACGCACCGCCTCCAGCACCTTTTTCAGTTCTCTCTGCGCGGCTTCGTTGCTGCCGCTGTAATCCGGCCTGGCTTGCTCTGACATAGCCTCACACTCCTCGTGACTGCGGTCCGGACAGCGTGGCCCGGACGGCTCCATTCCTGTTGACGTTCCAGGGAAGCCTCCCCTGGAGTGCGGCCCTTGCCGCTATCCTTGCCGCCTTTGAACAACCATTCGAGGGCGCTCCGCCAAGGGGCCGGCCGCCGGCCCGCCGGACGGTCACGCCGCCACACTTCGCAAGACATTGAGGTCCTGTTGCAGGTCAAGCGCCTGGTCGGCGACCAGCCGCTTGATGTCGAGGATGATCGCCACCTTGTCGCCCTGCTTGCCGAGGCCGCGAATCACCCCCTTGCCGTCGCGGCTGGCCCCGAACTGCGGCGGCTGGTCGATGTTCTGGGCCGGCAATTCCAGCACTTCGCTGACATTGTCGACGACCAGGCCGATCGGTACGTTGTCGATGTCGAGGACAATGATCACCGTCCGCTCGGTATAGTCTTTCTGTTCCATGTTGAAGCGCAGACGCACATCCATTACCGGAATGACTTTGCCGCGCAGGTTGATAACCCCGCGAATGAACGAGGGGACATCCGGAACTTCCATGACCTTCTGCATGCCGACGATTTCCGTCACGAAGCCGATGCCGATGCCGTAATCCTCGCCGGCGACTCCGAAGGTCAGATACATGTCGTCAATGTTGTTTTCTTCATTGAAGACAAGCTCATTATTTTCATTTTCTTGTTCTTCGGAAATCTCTGGCATTGCAGCCTCCTCGATTTTCGATTGTCACTAATGCGCGTTGAACCCGACCAATACGGCAGGGATCCGATCCAACGGCACCACCTGTTCCGGCGCCCCCAACTGCTGCGCCGCCTGGGGCATGCCGAACACCACCGAGGTCGCCTCGTCCTGCGCCAGGGTGCGGCCGCCCGCCAAACGAATGGCCAGCAGACCGGCGGCGCCGTCGCGGCCCATGCCGGTCAGCAGGGCCGCACAAGCGTTGCGCCCGGCTTCGCGTGCCACCGACCGGAATAATTCGTCGACGGCCGGCCGGCTGTAATTGACCGGATCGCCCTCCTTGAGTGCGATGCGGTACTGGCCGCCCGAGCGCACCACATGGGTGTGCAGATGCCCGCCCGGCGCCACCAGGATCCGGCCCGGCAGGATGCGATCGCCCTCTTCGGCCTCCTTGACCCGCATGCGGCAAAGACTGTTCAGGCGGTCGGCGAAATTGGCGGTGAACCCCATCGGCATGTGCTGTACGACGACGATCCCCGGCGCATCGGCGGGAAAAGCCGGAAGGATCCGCGACAGCGCTTCGACGCCGCCGGTTGAGGCGCCTATGGCAATCAACCGGTCGCTGGTTTCGTCCAATGCCACCCTGGCGGCTACCGGAGCCAGCGGCCGGCGGCCGAGGAAGCGCCGGACATCGATGTTGGCGGCCGCCTTGACCCTGCGGCAGATGTCTTCAAGCATCGGCGGCATGCCGTCGACCAAGCCGATCACCGGCTTGGCCACCACGTCGACGGCGCCGGCCTCGAGCGCCTCCAGGGTGATGCGCTTGCCTTCCTGCGTCAGGGAACTGATCACCACCGTCGGAGTTGGCTTTACCGGCATGAAGCGACGCAGGAAGGTCACCCCGTCCATGCGTGGCATCTCGACGTCGAGAGTCATTACGTCCGGTTCAAGTTCGACCAGCAGATCACGGGCGCGATAGGGATCGCCTGCCAGCCCGACCACTTCAATGCCGGGGTCGCGCCGCAGACCGAGGCTGAGCAGCTTTCGGACCAGGGCCGAGTCGTCGACGATAAGGACGCGGACAGGGCGGATCTCGGCGGTGTTCATGGCAGCTTCCTGTAGATTCCGCCGCCAACCGCGGTCCATCGGGTGCCGAGGTCCCGCACCGTCTCAGTGACGCTGGTCAACAGCCAACCGCCAGGCTCGGCAACATCGTAAATCGATTCCAAAACCAGTGCTTGATCGACTTTTTCAAAATAATACAAAATATTTCTGCAGAATATTACATGAAAATGCTGTTGGAATGGGTAAGATGTGGCCTTCAGATTCAAGCGCCTAAACATGCACATCCGACGAATATCGTTGGCAATGGCTGATTGACCCATGCCACTTGCCTGAAAATACTTTCCAACGATCCAAGTTGGGGTCTGCTCGAGATGGGTCTGGCTGTACAGGCCGGACTCGGCAGTGGCGATCACCGGTTCACTGATGTCGGTGCCGAGAATGCGGACGCGGCTTGCCGCTTCCATTCGGCCGAATGTCTCGCAGGCCAGGATCGCCGCCGTGTAGGCCTCGTCGCCAGTTGAAGCGGCGGCGCTCCACATGCGGATTTCCGGCAATTCGCCCAGCTGCGGCAGGATGCGGTCGCGGAAATAATCGAGGACCTGGGGTTCCCGGAAAAAATAGGTGTGATTGGTGGAGGCAGCGTGCAGCACCGCCAGAATGACGTCGGGCCGCTGTGCCGCCTCGATGCACCGGGCCAGTTCCTGCAGGCTCGACAGCGCGTAGCGGTCGAGCACCCGACTGAGCCGGTGGACCAGCAGATCCTCCTTGCGGGGCGGATAGAAGATGCCATAGCGCTCGTTGAGCCAGGCGCGGATGCTCTCGAAGCCGGCCAGCTGGGTGTCGTCGCCGATGGTGCAGGTCACAGCCGTCATCAGCGGGCCCCCTCGGCCAGCCGCTCGCAGTCGAGGACCACGGCCACCTCGCCGGTACCCAGGAGAGCGCAGCCCCAGCTTGCCCGGATGTGTTCGAGCTGGCCGACCAGCGGCTTCATCACCACCTGCTGCTGGGCCAGCATCTCATCGACGGGCAGGCCGATGCGGCCGTGACTGGTGTTGAAGACGATGACGATCGAGCGATCGAGCGGCTGCATGTCCTCGGCCGCTTCGCCATAGAACTGCTGCAGCCGGCAAACCGGCACGAACTCGTCGCGCACCCGCACCATCTCGGTGCCATCGGCCGCCGACACCACCGTGATCTGGTCGCTGTCGGGGCGAAATATCTCCGACACCACGTCGATCGGGGTGGCGTAGAGTCGCTTGCCCAGCCGCATCACCAGGGTGTCAAGGAAGGCGAGCGTCACCGGGATGGCCAGGCCGATGGTGGTGCCCCGCCCGGCTACGCTGTCGACGGTGATGCGTCCCCGCAAGTCCTTGAGGGTGGTGTTCAGCACATCCATGCCGACGCCGCGCCCCGACAGGTTGGTGACGTTTTCTGCGGTGGAAAACCCCGGCTGGAAAATGACCCTCCATAGGGAGGCGTCATCGGGCTCTTCTTCGGCGCCGATCAATCCGCGCTCGCGGGCCCGGGCCAGGATGCGTTCGCGATTCAGGCCTCGCCCATCGTCGCCGACGGCAATCTGGATCTCGCTGCCGACCTGGGCGGCAGCCAAGGTAATGCAGCCTGCCTCGCGTTTGCCGGCGGCCAGCCGCTCGGCCGGCGCCTCCAAGCCATGATCGGCTGAATTGCGCAACACATGGACCAAGGGTTCGTAAAGGCGGTCCGCCACCACCTTGTCAATGGCGGTTTCTTCTCCCTGCAACCGCAACTCGATCTTCTTGCCTGTCTGCCGCTCAAGCTCGCGCACCATGCGACGCAGCCGCCGGAACACCTCGCCGACCGGCACCAGGCGCAGTTCGGCCGCGGCGTCCTGGACCTCCCGCACCACCATCATCAGGCGATGGGCCGATTTTTCGAATTCGGTCAGGTCAAGGCCGGCAAGATCGGGGCTACGGATGGCCTCGGAGACGCTGAGCGACAGCTCGCCGACCAAGTCCATCAATCGGCTGACTTTGTCAGCCGACACCCGCAGCAGGACATTGCCTTGGCCGCCCGGGGCAGCGCCATCAGCCTCGTTCTCAGTGGATGTCGCGTTCAATACGGCCTCCCCCGAGGCTAATGGCTCCGCGTCTTTTCGATCACTCGCCTTGGGCAATTGTCGCGATTTTTCATCTTGCTGAGGGAGTTGCTCATGGCTTTCCTCCGCCGGATGCACTGGGGCAATCGCATTCACAACCGGCAAATGAAGAATGCCTTATCATCACCTACCGCCAAGTGAGATAATCTACTTAGGGAGGCAGAGGCGAAAGCGCAGTCGGAACGCATCGCCCTAAGATAGATAAATTAGAATCGTTGCATATTTCAAATGCCGTACAGATTACATTGGCCGGCCATCAACGTATTTATTATGTTACAGCTTTAATAACTTCACCATTCTTGGATACCAGCCTGGATAATACCTGGGCCATTCCGGCGTGAACTGCCGGATCGGTGAATTGTTGGTTTAGTGCCGATGATCTAACATTAGCTATTATCACGCATCTCTCTGGTTTATTTTTTGCATACCAGACGTTGTCGCCAACCATTTCGGCGGCACTGTCGCAAATCAAAAATACATGAAAATAATGTGAGCTAATCTACTTAGCGCCAGCGGCCATCTACGGTGATCGCAATCACTGACTTCGATCCGTCATTCTGGCATTGTGCGGACGATGACCCCAATCTTCGCCGAACGCCGCCTATGCCGATTTCTTCTCGCCTGAATACCGACCAGCGAGGCAGCATCGCCGTCCTTGGAGCCGTACTGTTCGCCGTCCTGATCGGAACGGCCGCGCTGGCGGTCGACCTTGGCAACTGGTACGTCGCCCGCGTCGACCTGCAGCGCACCGCCGACGCCGCCGCAATCAGCGGCGCTTTTGCCTATGCCGCCACCCCGAAGGCCGAGATCGCGGCCAATGCCGCCGCCGACACCGCTGAATTGAATGGCGCACAAGGGGCGTCGAGCCGCTCATGGCAGGCAGCGACCCTGACGCTGTCGGACAATGCCATAACCGTGCAACTGGTCCCCAGCCCCCGCAATCCGGCCGACCAGGCGGTGCAGGTGACGGTGTCGAACCAGGTGCCGTTGCTCCTGGCGCAGATCCTGATCCCTGGTGGCGGGGCGACGATCGGCGCTTCGTCCTGGGCTGAAATTACCCCACCGGCCACGCCGGCCCCAGCCTGCGTGCTGGCGCTGGCCCAATCCGGCAATGGAGTGACCAACGACCTCAGCATCGGCGGCAATGCCACCCTGACCTTGAGCGGGTGCACCCTGCGCTCGGATGCGAGCATCGATGTTTTTGGCAGCGCCGGGGTCACCGCACTCGGCGCCTATGCGGCCGGGGGCATCAGCGGCAACATCAGCACGACGCCGACAACGGGCCAACTGGTCGCCAATGCCGGCATCATCGCCGACCCCTACGCCGGCAACGAAGCCTTGCAGAATGCATTCAGCCAACTTGGCTCGGGCGGAGTCGGCGTCTCGGTAAGCCCCAACCAGAGCGTCACCCTGTCACCCGGAACCTATTCCGGCCTCGACATCAAGGGTACGGCAACGCTCAACCCGGGAACCTACATCGTCAACGGCCCGATTACCTTCGACAGCCAAGCCACGGTGCAGGGAAACGGCGTCACCATCATCGCCTCTGGTTCGGTCACAGTGAATGGCGGCGCCACGCTCAACCTCGCCGCGCCGACCGGTGACGACGGCGAAGAGGGCGAGGGTGGCGCCTCTGGCATCCCGGGCGTGGTGTTAGCCAGCCCCAGCACCACTTCCGCAACCATCAACGGTGGCTCCTCGTCCGCCTTTCAGGGAGCCATCTATTTCCCCAACAGCAACATCACCTTCACCGGGAATTCGGCGAACGGAGCCAACGGCTGCACCCAGGTGATCGCCTATAGCATCACCTTCAAGGGATCGGCCACGCTGGGTTCGTCCTGCAACAATGCCGGCACCACTCCCATCAACAGCGCCAACAGCGGCGTCGCCCTGGTGCAATGAGGAGTCGGGCCGTCATGAAGGCATTTTCCAGCTTGTTGGCCGGCCTGGCCCGCGATCGGTCGGGTGTCGCCGCGGTCGAATTCGGTCTCCTGCTGCCCGTCTTCGCCCTCGTCTGCGTCGGCGCCATCGATTTCGGCCTGGCCTTCGACGCCAAGCTGAGGCTTGCCACGGCGGTCGGCGAAGGGGCGCAGTTCGCCTTCCTGAATGGGGCCAGCGTCCAGGCCTCACAAGTGCAGACGGTCGTCCAGAGCGCCTCCACGTTGTCCCCGCTGTCGGTCACGGTCACCTATAGTCCGAATTCCTGCTACTGTCTGGCCGGCTCGCCCGTCGCCCTGACCGCGCAGACCTGTGGCTCCAACTGCGCTAATGGGACGCCAGCAGGGAAATATGTCTCGATCGCAGCCACCTATACCTATCCCGCCATTTTCCCCACCTATGCCCTGCTGGCCAACCCGGTGCTCACCGAGACGGTGACGGCGAGAGTGCAATGACCGGCTTGCGAAAGTTCCGCCGGGACCATGGCGGCGCGACGGCGGTGGAATTCGCCCTTGCCGCGGTGGCACTGGTTCTGTTCGTCTTCGGTGCCGAGGAAATGAGCCGCATGCTGTGGACCCAGCAGGTGCTCCAGTCAACCGCTACCGAAACCGCGCGCTGCCTGGCCATCGCCTCGGTAACCTGCCCCGACGCCGGCGCCTATGCGGTGGCCGCCGCGGCGAAGCGCGGGCTGACAGACCTCCAGCCGGCCAATGTGGCGGTGTCGACCAATGACGCCTGCGGAAGCTCGATGGGCATCTTCACCAAGGTGACGATCACCTATGCTTTCACTCCCGTAACACCCGTCAATATTCCATCACCCACCGGCGGCCTGAGCGCTTCGGGCTGCTTTCCGCATTAAGGCAGGTCTGCGATCATCCCGATCGTGGCGCCCAAGGGACGCCCTTGCGATGAAATCTTCCCCAAGCGGGCTAAGGGAGCATCGCTACACCTCCGATGCCAGGCCGTAGCGCACCAGCTTGTCGTAAAGGTTGGCCCGCGAGATTCCCAGAAGCCGCGCCGCCTCGGCCTTGACGCCCTTGGCTTCAGCCATGGCAGCCAGAATGGTTCGCCGCTCAGCCTCGGCCAGCACGTCCTGAAGGTTGGCCGTGGCCGCCACGGCGCCGCCTCCGGCGGCCGCCTTTTTCTCCGGCGCGATGCCGGGAAGCACCATCGACACCTCGTCGGCGGTCAGCACCGCGGCGTCCGACAGGGTGGTCATCCGTTCGAGCACATTGGCCAGCTCCCGCACGTTGCCCGGCCAATGATGAGTGTTCAAAGCCTCGATCGCCGAGGCCGCAAGCTCGCGAGGCGGCATGTTGGACTTCTGTGCGATACGCTCCAGCAGGCTTTCGGCGATGCTTTCCAGGTCCTCCAGCCGTTCGCGCAGCGGCGGCACGGTGATCGGCAGCACGTTGAGCCGGTAATAAAGGTCGGCGCGGAAAGCCCGCTGCTCCACCAGGGTGACCAGGTCGCGGCTGGTGGCGGCGATCACCCGGACGTCGATCTTGCAGATCCGGTTGCTGCCCAGCGGCTCGATCTCCTGCTCCTGCAGGGCCCTCAGCAGCTTGGGCTGCAGGGCTAGCGGCATGTCGCCGATCTCGTCGAGAAACAGCGTACCGCCGTTGGCCAGGCTCAACTTGCCGTCGCGGCCCCGGCGGTCAGCCCCGGTGAAGGCCCCGGGCGCGACGCCGAAAAACTCGGCCTCCATCAAGGTTTCCGGGATCGCCGCCATGTTTACCGCGATGAAGGGCTTATCGGCCCGCGACGACGCCGCGTGGATGGCATGGGCCAGCAGTTCCTTGCCGGTCCCCGTCTCGCCCAGCAGCAGGACGGTGCTGTCGCCTTGCGCAGCGCGACGCGCGATCCGCTTGACGTTGCGCGTCGCCTCGCTGGTGCCGAGGAACTGCGACAAGGTGTATTTCGCCGACCGCACGCCGGCCAGCTGCTTCTGGGCGCGCGCCAGCTCGGCCTGCAAAGCGGTGAATTTCGAAATGATCGGCTGCAGATACTGGAAGCGGTCGAACAGCACGAAACCGATGGCGCCCCGGACGACGCCTTCGGCGTCCTTCAGCGGAAAGCGGATGACAACGAAGGACCGCTCGCCGAACTGCATGATGTCGAGCAGGATCGGCTTGCCGGCGTCGACCACCTGGCGCATGAGGCTTTGCGGAATCACCTGCTCGATCGGCCTGCCCAGGGCGTCCGCCTCGTTCACCCCCAGCAGGGCCTTGTACTTGTCATCGATCCAAATGATTCGGGCTTCGGCGTCGACGGCGACCGCTCCCTCGCACATTTCGACCAACTGCTCAAACAGCGAATCCGCCAACAGCTCGCGGAACGTATCGGCGAACAATGGACCTATGGCGCCCGGCATGCGCGGAAGTGTCATGTATTCCTTTGGACGTTCGTGGCGCCGGGGCTCCCGGTGTTCGATTCAGCCGGTGCGGCGCGCATCACCCATCACCCTTTTCCCGAGATAATTCAAATCCTCAGTTCGACCGAAGTCAACCCGCCTGGCGTCAAGAGAACCCAAAGCCAGTGCGGGGCATTGTGCAGCGTGAGGCGGTACCGAGATTTGCTTGCCCTGGCGCCATCTTTCGGCATGATGGCGCCGCGCTAGTGATGAAAATCCGGCCGACGGTACCGTCACCATCGGCCGGATTCTCATCACAGTTCAATCAGTCGGCGGACCGCCTTATGCAGATGCTTGGTAACCAGGCGTCTGGGGCGGGCCACTGGAATTCGAGACGGACCATGTTGCGACGACGGATCGTGGATATTGTGGACTGGTGCTGGCACCATGCGCGCCTGGTAGTGGTGGGCGCCATCGTCCTCACCGTCCTGCTGGGAGCCTATGCAGCCACCCATATCGGCCTCGACACCGACGAAAGCCATATGATTTCGGCGGATCTGCCGTTCCGCAAGGCGGAACAGGCGACCGACAGGGGCTTCCCGCAGAACATGGACCTGCTGGTGGTGGTGGTCGACGGGCCGACGCCGGACCGCGCCGAACAGGCGGTAAACCAGCTGTTGGCTCGGCTGGAGGTGCGCCACGACCTGTTTCGCAGCCTGCGCCGGCCGTCCGAGGAAACCTTCTTCCGCAAGAACGGCCTGCTGTTCCTGTCGACCGAAGACCTGACCGAACTGTCCGACCGGCTGGTCGCCGCGCAACCGCTTCTGGGCGCCCTGGCCCGCGACCCCAGCCTGCGGGGCATGCTGTCCTCCGTCAACCTGGCGCTGGAGGGCGCGGCCCATGGACAGATGGACGTGAAGGATCTGGAGCCCATGGTCGACCAGCTGGACCGGGTCGCGGCCCAGCTTGCGGTTGGCAAGGCGGCCGCGCCGCTGTCCTGGCAGAACCTGTTCGGCCCTGCCGGCATGCAGGATACTCCGCGCCGCTTCCTGCTGGCCCAGCCGATCCTGAAATACGGCGAACTGGTCGCCGGTCGCCAGGCCTCCGACGCGATAAGGCAGGCAGCGGACAATCTGGGGTTCACCTCGGCCAACGGCTACCGGATCCGCCTGACCGGATCGGTAGCCTTGGCCGACGCCAATTTCGCCACCGTCACCGAAGGCGTCGAAGTCTCGGCGCCGCTGATGCTGCTGGCCGTCTGCGTCCTGCTCTACCTGGCCGTCCGCTCGGCCGGAGTAGTGGCCGCCATCCTGCTTTCGCTGCTGGTCGGACTGGTGGCCACCGGCGCCTTCGCCGCGGCCACCGTCGGGACCCTCAATCCCATCTCGGTGGCTTTCGCGGTGATGTTCGTCGGCATTGCCGTCGATTTCGCTATCCAGTTCGTCGTGCGCTACCGTGACGAGCGCTATCGCCTGAGCCAACCGGTCCTGGCGCTGCGGTCCTGCGCCGCCGAAATGGCGGCACCGCTGACCGTCGCGGCGACCACCACCGCAGTGGGGTTCCTGTCCTTCCTGCCGACCGAGTACACCGGCGTCTCGCAATTGGGCCTGATCGCCGGCGGCGGCATGATCATCGCGCTGGTCGTCGACTTCACCCTGCTGCCGGCGCTGCTTGCCTTGCTGCACCCTCCACCGGAAAAGGCGCCGGTCGGGCTGCCTCTCGCCAAAGTCGACGGCTGGCTGGCCCGGCATTGTCTGCCCGTGGTCGGGGTGTCCGCCATCCTTGCCGCGGCCGGCGCTGCCGCCTTGCCGTTCCTGCCGATGGACTTCAATCCGCTGAACCTGCAAAACCCGAAGGCGGAGGCCGTATCCACCTTCATGGAGCTGAGCCACGACCCGGAAAGCACCGCCTATGCCATCAGCGTGCTGGAGCCTTCGGTAACTGCGGCGTCCAGCCTTGCCGAACGTCTGGACCGTCTGCCGGAGGTCCGGCGAACCATGACCATCCAGACCTTCGTCCCGGACCAGCAGGATCAAAAGCTGGCCATCATCGACGATCTGTCGGCCCTCCTCGGTCCGACCTTGAACCCCATCGAGACACGCCCCCCGCCCAGCGGCGAGGAACTGGTGACGGTCCTCGGCACTACCGCCGACAAACTGGAAGTGGTGGCGAAGGGGCAGGACCCCATGCACAATCTGGCTCAGCACCTGAGGCAGGTGGCGGCGGCCGGGCCGGCCTCGGCCGAGGCGTTGCAGAAGGCGCTGGTCACCGGGTTGCCGGGCCAGTTGGACGACTTGCGCCGCATGCTGTCGGTCAAGGCGATTACCTTCAAGACCCTGCCCCCCGACCTGGTGCGCGAATGGATCAGCCCCGACGGCAAGGCGCGCATCCAGATCTTGCCGAAGGGCGACATGCAGGATGAGAAGGCGCTCACCCGCTTCGTCAAGGCAGTGCGCGCCATTGCGCCCAACGCATCGGGAATGCCGGTCTCCATCGAGCAATCGGGCACTGTCGTGGTCCATGCCTTCACCAAGGCGGGACTTACGGCCCTGTTGGCAATCGGCATCCTCCTATGGATCATGCTGCGGCGGGTCCGTGACGCCGTTCTGGTGCTGCTGCCGCTGGCCATGGGTGCGCTGTATACCGTCATCGGCTGTGTGGCGACCGGGCTGGCGATCAATTTTGCCAACATCATCGCCTTGCCACTGCTGCTGGGGATCGGCGTCGCCTTCAACATCTATTTCGTCGTCAACTGGCGGCAGGGCTTGACGGGCCACCTCGAGTCGGCGACAACCCGAGCGGTGCTGTTCAGCGCGCTGACCACGGGCTCGGCCTTCGGCAGCCTTGCCCTGTCGCCGCATCTGGGCACGGCCTCCATGGGACTGCTGCTGTTCTTGTCGCTCGGGCTGTCGGTCATCACCACGTTCATCGTATTGCCCGCATTGTTCTGCGCCATGGGAAGACTGAAGCGATGAAACGCCTGATCGTCACCGCCGACGATTTCGGCCGCTGCCTGCCGATCAACGAAGCCGTTGAAGATGGCCATCGCAACGGCATCCTGACCGCCGCCAGCCTGATGGTGACCGGCGACGCGGCCGACGACGCGGTGCGTCGGGCCCAGCGGCTGCCCGGCCTGTCGGTGGGTCTCCACATCACCCTGGTGGACGGCGAGCCAGTGCTGCCTCCGGCCCAGGTTCCCGACCTGGTGGAGGCCGACGGACGGTTTACCCACCGCCTGGTGGCGCTGGGAGCCCGGATCTTCCTGGACCGCAATGTCCGGCGCCAGGCCGAGGCCGAACTGCGGGCCCAGTTCGAACGGTACAAGGCGACCGGTCTTCCGCTCGGTCATGTGGACGCCCATCATCACTACCACCTGCATCCCACCGTGTTCGACCTGGTCCTTGACCTGGCGGTCGAATTCAGCGCGCCGGCGATTCGCGTTCCGTGGGAACCGCCGCTGGCCTCGTGGCGGGCGCGGCGCGAGGGGGTCGGCAGGCGCCTGGCCAATGCCCTGTTCCATCTGCGCCGGACCCAGCGCATGCGGCGCAAAGCGCAGCAGGCCGGGCTGCTCGTCAATGACCGGGTGTTCGGTGTGAACGACTCTGGGGCCATGGACGCCGACCGCCTTTGCGACTATCTGGCTGCATTGCCCGACGGGCTCAACGAGATTTATTGCCACCCCGCCACGCGAACCTGGAACGACTATCCGATGCCCCCCAGCTACAATTGTGTCGATGAATACCTGGCCCTGGTCCATCCCAAGGTCCGCCAACAACTGCAGCGGCACGGCATCATCCTGACCAGCTTCGCCCTGGAAGCCGCGGCAAGGGAAAAGGCGGCCTGATGGGGGCTTTTTTCCGTATCCTGCTGGTCTTCGCCGTGATCGCGGCCGGCTGGTATTTCCGCGGCGGCTTCGGCGATGTCGGCGCCGCCTTGCAGGCCGCCGGCTGGTTCGCCGTAGCGGCAATCGCCGCCTACCATGTGGGCCCGCTGACGCTCTGCGGCGTAGCCTGGCGCTCGCTCCATCCGGGCGGCGTTGCCGGGGAATTCATCCTGAGCCGCTGGGTCCGCGAAGGAGTCAGCGAGATCGCCGGATTTCTGCCGCTGTCCGGAGAACTGGCGGGCGCGCGGGTGTTGACCCAGCGCGGCATCCGCACGGCCATGGCAGCCGCGCTTACCGTCGTCGACGTCACCGCCGAAGTGCTGGCCCAGTTCCTTTTCACCCTGATCGGCGTCGGCCTGTGGCTGTGGCGCCATCCCGCGGCGGAAGTGGTGCATTGGAGCCTCATCGGCCTTGCCCTCAGCCTGCCGGTCCTCGTCGCTCTGGTCTTCGCCCAGCGGTCGGTGCTGATGCGCTTCGTCGAGACGCTGCCGTCACGCCTCCTGCCCAAGGTATGGCAGGCCCCCGACATCGAGGCAGGGGTCCACGCGGCCATTTCCGCCATTTATTCCAATCGCCGGCAGGTAATGCGGGCGGTGGGCATTCATTTCGCGGCCTGGCTGCTGAGCACCGGCGAAGCCGGGCTGGCCTTGCTTCTGCTTGGCCATCCCCTGCCCCTGGCCGATGTGGTGGCGATGGAAAGCATCATCTTCGCCATCCGCAGTTCGGCCTTCATCATCCCCGGCGCCGTCGGCGTGCAGGAGGGCGGCTATGTCCTGGTCGGCGCCGCGCTCGGCCTGCCGCCCGACGTGGCCCTGGCCGTGTCGCTGCTCAAGCGCGGGCGCGAACTGCTGCTGGGATTGCCCGCGCTGTTCGCCTGGCACTTCGCCGAACAGCGCGGCTCGATATAAGACTGTCATCCCGAACGATGTGACGGATCTCCTCGGGCCAAGGAGATCCTTCGGCCGTCGCGCCCTCAGGACGACAAAAGGGCCGGCTCAGCCTGCGGTCAACTCGACCAGCCGCGCCCGCAAAGCCTCGGGCAGCGGTGTCGATCGGCGCGTCTCGTCATCCGTCAGCACCATTACCGACTGGGCCGAAGCCACGCAGCGCTCGGCAACGAACAGCCCCTGCCCCAAGGTGAAGGAACTGCGCCCGACCGCCAGCACCGTCGTGCCGATGTCGACCTCTCCCGGCCACATTATCTCGGCTCGGTAATCGAGGATCAGCCGGGCGATCACGAAGGAGCAGCCGACCGGCAGCAGCGGGATCAGGAACTGGACCCGGCCGGTCTCGCAGAAGGTGGCGAAGACCGCGTTGTTGACATGGCCCTGGCGATCGGTGTCGCCGTAGCGCAGCACGTCGCGCGCCCACAAGGGAAAGCGGGCGCGCTCGGCGAGATTGGTGTCGGGTATCGGTGTCATCCTGCCGTGCCTCTCTCCGGCAACATGCTTCGAGACGGCCGCGCTACCGCGCGGCCTCCTCAGCATGAGGACTTCTACGACGATAGATCGTTCTGAGGAGCGACGCCTGGCGTCGCGTCTCGAAGGACGCCGACGGCGTCACGCCGCCTCGCAGTCGCCGTGCCGAGTTCGCAGGAAGCGGAAGAATTCGGCCCCTTCGCGCAACCGGCGCTTGGTCATGTCCCAGCTTTTCAGCATCTCGAAGGTGATTTCGGCGATCTTCTTCGGGCGGAAATAGAAGGCCTTGTAGAACTCGGCCAGCGACTCGAAAATTTCTTCCGATGACAGGTGCGGATAGTTGAGCGCCGCGATCTGGAGGCCGTTGTCCTGGACCAGATCACCATCCTTCAACCAGCCGTTTTCGCGGGCCTGCTTATAGAGCGCAGTGCCCGGATAGGGTGCGGCCAGCGACACCTGGATGGTGTGCGGGTTGATCTCCTTGGCGAACTGGATGGTCTGCTTGATGGTCTCGCGAGTCTCGCCGGGCAAGCCGACGATGAAGGTGCCATGGATGGCGATGCCCAGCTTGTGGCAATCGGCGTTGAAGCGCCTGATGATCTCGATCTTGGTGCCCTTCTTGATGTTGTTCAGGATGTCCTGAACCCCGGACTCATAGCCCACCAGAAGCAACCGTAGGCCGTTCTCCTTCAGGATCTTCAGCGTCTCGTAGGGCACGTTGGGCCGCGCATTGCACGACCAGGTGATGCCCAGCTTGCCGAGGCCCCGGGCAATCTCCTCGGCCCGCTCGTGGTTGTCGGTAAAGGTATCGTCGTCGAAGAAGAACTCCTGCACCTGCGGGAACATCTTCTTCATCAGTGCCACTTCCTCGACCACCTTGGCCGGGCTGCGGGTGCGATAGGTGTGTCCGCCGATAGTCTGCGGCCACAGGCAGAAGGTGCATTTCGCCCGGCAGCCGCGGCCGGTATAGAACGACATGTAGGGGTATTTCAGATAGCCGATGAAGTAGTCCTCGACCACCAGGTCGCGGTGATAGACCGGTGTCACCATGGGCAGCGCGTCCATGTCGTGGATCTGCGCCCGGTCCCTGTTGTGGACGATCTTGCCATCCTTGCGCCAGGTGATGCCGTCCACTTCCTCGAAGGGCCTGCCCTCGGCAATTTCCTTGATGGTGTAGTCGAATTCGTGCCGGGCGACGAAATCCACCAGTTGGGACGCCTCCAGGGACGGTTCCGGCAGCGTCGCCACATGGGCGCCGACAAGGCCGACCATCATGTTCGGATTGGCTTTCTTCAGCGCCTCGGCCACCTGGATATCGGAGTGGAAGGTCGGCGCGCTGACATAAAGGATGGCCAACTCGAAATCCTTGGCCTGCGGCAGGATCTCGTCGAGGGAAAGGCCGCGCGCCGGGGCGTCGATCAGCTTGCTGTGCGGCACCAACGCCGCTACCTGGGCCAACCAGGTGGGATACCAGAACGACCTCACCTCGCGCCTGGCCTGATAGCGCGATCCGGCGCCACCATCGAAGCCTTCATAGGAGGGCGGATTGAGGAACAGCGTCTTCTTCATGCCGAAATGCCTCTTAATTGTTCCAACGTCCCATCGCGACGAATGCGGAAGCGTTTGCCCCGCCACAACACCGACCGTCCGCAACAGGCAATGACGAATACCACAAAACTCAACGCCTCCCGCGCCCCCACCAAGGAAAGGGGTGCCTGGGGGAGGTCCAGGGTCCGCTCCTCCGACCGGACCACCCATAGCCGTCCCAACGCCGCCGCCACGGCCAGGGCGAGCCATGCCGACCCGCCGACGGCGACGGTCAGAAGGGCCAGGGCTACCGGTTGGGTGATCACCGAAGCCAGGTAGGATGGCCGGTCGATGGCGGCGATGGTGCGCCCCCACCGGACCTCGTGGGCCACCAGACTCTTCAGGTCGGGTTCGTGGATGACCAGGTCAACCGGCCGGGCGGCCAGAGCGATCTGGCGGCCGGACCGGCGCACCGCCGCACCCAGCGCCCAGTCGTCGGCCAGGGTGTCGCGCAGCAGGTCGAAGCCACCCACCTCCTCAAGGGTATCGCGCTTCAAAGCCATGGTCGCCCCGAAGCAACCGTCCTTGCGGCCGAGCGCCCGGGCCACCAGGGCCGAGGGCAGGAAGCCGTGATTGATGCCCATCGCCCCCAGGCGGCTCCACAAGCCGGGTGCCGGCCGGCCCACGTAAAGGCAGGTGACCAGGCCTACCGCGGGATCGGCGAACGGCGCCGCCACGTCATCCAGATAACCTGCGCTCGCATGCACGTCGCTGTCGGCGATCACCAGCAGGTCATGGCGGGCATGGGGCAGCATGTTGAGCAGATTGCCGACTTTGAGATTACAGCCATGCCGGCGTCCGTCGACCACCGTGGTCAGATCCGCCGCCGGCAGCTGGGCCGCCACCCCTTCGGCGATGTGCAAAGCGGGATCGCCGCGCTCGGCCACGCCGCAAACCACCTGGAGTGCCGGGTAATCCTGGCGAAAAGTGCTGCGCAGATTGTCGGCCAGGCCCGGCTCGTCGCCGCACAGCGGCTTCAGCACGCTGACCGGCGGATGCGCCAACGCCGACGGGCGCGAAGCCGTCATGAATCGCCGCAACTGGCGGGCAGCTGCCAGCTGGTAGACGACACCGGCGGCGCTCGCCATGCCGAGCAGCGTGGCTATGACCGACGAAAAGACCATGTCACTTGGTGCCCAAGGCAGTACTTTTGTTGTCGAGCAAGGAAATCAGGCCGTTCAGCCCCTCGCGGCGGAACACCGGCACGAACTCCGAGCGCCGCACGGCCACCTGGCTGATCGAGCCGTCGAACAGCACGTCGATGATCTTCCAACTGCCGCCGTCCTGATGCATCAGGTAGTCGATGGCGGTCGGCGCGCCCGAGGCAGGAATGATCTTGCTGGGCACTAGCATCAGGCCGTTGGCCGCGGGCCGCGCCTCCCCCACCTCGAAGCGCTCGCCGTCCCAGGCGTCGAACTGGTCGGCATAGGTGGCCACCGAAAAGCGGGTGTAGGCCTCGGCCAGTTGGGCAGTTTCGTCAGCCGACAGCTTCCCGGCGGCAAGCCCCAGCGTTCCCTTGGTCATCGCCACCATGTCGTAGGCGGCCGCCACCGCCGGGCGAAGGCGCTCCTCCCGCCCTTTGAAGCCGAGATTTGGCCCGTCCTTCATCACGGCGATGAGCTGGTCGCTGAACGTCTGGATAACCGTGCGCGGGTCGCTCTCGGCCCAGGCCGGACCGGACAGACCCAGCAATAGAGCGAACAGGATGGCGACGACACGCGAATACATGCTTTCTCTCTCCGGCTTCCTTGAAGCGCGCGCGGGCAAAAAACGTTTCCGGTCTGGGGGACAGCGGCCCTAATCTGTACAGAACTATCCGGCGTATTTCCACCATTTCGCATCGGCCTCGGCAATTCGCGCGCGAGGCTTGGGTTTTGCCCCTCGCCGGGCATAGCCGGATGGCCCCACCCGGCAAACGGCAGCCGCCGCGCGCAAAGACCGCACAGGTTGAGCGGTTGAAATTGGCCAATCCGGTCCCTATCATCCCACGCAACGCGGTATAACTGCCACTCCATCTGGTATTCAGCGAGGAGACAAAAGGAATGCGAGTCGTTCTCGCTGAGGTTCGCGGCTTCTGTGCCGGTGTTCAGCGCGCCATCGACATCGTCGAGATTGCGCTCAAGAAGTTCGGGTCCCCGATTTACGTTCGCCATGAAATCGTTCACAACCGCCATGTCGTCGACCGGCTGCGGGCCAAGGGCGTGCAATTCGTAGAGGAGCTGAGCGAGGTCCCACCGGGCAGCCTGACCATCTTCAGCGCCCACGGCGTTTCGCCCGAGGTGAAGCAGGAAGCCGAGGCCCGCGGCCTCAAGGTGATCGATGCCACCTGCCCGCTGGTCTTGCGCGTCCACAACGACGGCGGATATTACGCCGCCCAGGGACGCGAGGTGATCCTCATCGGCCATGCCGGCCACCCGGAAGTGGAAGGCACCTTGGGTTGGCTGAAGGGCAAGGGCCGGTTGATTTCGACGGTCGAGGAAGTGGCGACGCTGCGGGTCACCGACCCCGACCGCTTGGCCTATGTGACCCAAACCACCTTGTCGGTCGATGACACGCGCGCGATAATCGCGGCGCTGCATGAGCGCTTTCCCACCATCGTCGGGCCGGATACCAAGGAAATCTGTTACGCGACACAGAATCGCCAACACGCGGTAGCGGAACTGGCGGAGCTGGTCGACCTGGTGCTGGTGGTCGGGGCGAAGAACAGCTCGAACTCGAACCGTCTGCGGGAAATCCCGGAAGCGCGCGGCGTCCCCACTTATTTGGTGGAGGAACCGGCAGCGCTCAAACCCGAGTGGCTGGAAGGCGTGAAGAGCGTCGGCATCACCGCCGGCGCCTCGGCCCCCGACGATCTGGTCCAGGGGCTGGTCGAATTGCTGCGCGACAAGTACGGCATGACCGAACTGACCACCCTGCCAGGTGTTAAAGAAGACCTGCACTTCAAGCTTCCACCCCAGTTGGCGAGTTAAAGCCTTGGCCATTCCTCTTCGACAAGCTGCCCGCATCGGAGCCTACGTGGTTGCCCGCCACATTCGCGGCGACCGGCGCTATCCGTTGGTTCTCATGCTGGAGCCGTTGTTCCGCTGCAATCTGGCCTGTGCCGGCTGCGGCAAAATCGATTATCCCGACAAGGTCCTGAACGCCCGGCTGTCGGTGGACGAGTGCGTCGGGGCCGCGCTTGAATGCGGGGCGCCGGTGGTCTCGGTCGCCGGCGGCGAGCCGCTGCTGCATCATGAGATCGACCAGATCGTCTCCGGGCTGATCAAGCACAAGAAATTCGTCTATCTGTGCTCGAACGGCCTGCTGCTCGAAAAGAAACTGGACCTGTTCAAACCCAGCCCGTATTTCACTTGGCAGGTACATCTGGACGGCGGGCGCGAAGAGCACGACCACGCGGTCTCCCTGCCCGGCACTTATGACAAGGCGGTGTCCGCCATCCGCGCCGCCAAGGCCCGCGGCTTCCGTGTCAACATCAACTGTACCTTGTATTCCGGGGCGGCCCCGCAGAAGGTGGCCGAATTCCTCGACCAGGTGAAAGCTCTCGGCGTCGACGGCGTCACCATTTCGCCCGGCTATGCCTATGAACGCGCCCCCGATACCGAGCATTTCCTCAATCGCCGTAATACCAAGCTGCTGTTCCGCGAGGTCTTCCAGCTGGGCCGCGGCCGGGGCTGGAATTTCACCCAGTCGTCGATGTTCCTCGACTTCCTTGCCGGCAACCAGAGCTACCGCTGCACACCTTGGGGCAACCCGACGCGCAACGTGTTCGGTTGGCAGCGGCCGTGCTACCTGTTGGGCGAGGGCTTCGCGCCCTCGTTCAAGGCCCTGATGGAAGAGACCGACTGGGACAGCTACGGTACCGGAAACTACGAGAAATGCGCCAACTGCATGGTGCATTGCGGATATGAACCGACTGCCGTACTGGATACCCTGTCCCATCCGCTGAAAGCGGCCGCGGTGGCCCTGCGCGGTCCTCGGCTCGACGGCCCCATGGCGGCGGACATTCCGCTGGATGGGCAGCGCCCGGCGCGCGACGTCTATGCCAAAGTGGTCGAGGACGGCCTAAAGCAGATTGAAGCCAAGGGCGGGGCCGAGACACTCGGCAGCCGCAGACAACGCGCGTAGGGCAACGTTCGTCTCGCTTCCCAGCCTGATCAGCGCCGGCAACTCCTGCGGCCGGCGCAGCAGGCCGGCGGCCACCGCCCATGGCCGCGTCCGGCCATCCGGCCCCAGGCCGGCCATGGCCAGGGCTGGAATAGCCCGCCCCGGCGGATCCGCCACCGCCCGCAGAACGGCAAAGCGCTTGCCGGCCTGTCGGCAGGCCTCGGCCACGGGACCGCTTTCCAGATCGACGGCCAGGGCTCCTGCCCGGCGGTGCAGGCTTTGCTTGGCCTGTGGCGTCGCTGCAACTTCCCCGGCACCGGCGACGACACCGGACATCGCCTGGGGCAAGGCCTGCGCCAGGCGCCGGCACCAATCGGGGTCGGCAGGAATTAATTCTGCGCCCAGCGCGACCGCCGAACCGACTACCAGCCTGCCGGTCGAAAGCCCCGGGGCGAGCCCACCGGCAATACCGAAACTCACCAACCCTTCAGCGCCATCGGCCAGCAACTGATCTGCAAGCTCGCGTGCTCGGGCCGGAATACCGCCGCTGCAAACGACGCGACTGCCGGACAGCAGCCGCGCTTCCGAGTGCATGCCGACAACGACGGCAATCATCCCCGTACCTCATGCGAAAGCCCGTCATCCCGAACGCAGGGACCGATCTCGCCGGTCTGCCGAGATCCATCCTCCCTTGGGCGGTCAGGATGACAGGAACGCATCTCTAGCCCATCACAGCGCGTGCAAAACCGGCCCACCGTTGCCCGTTGTCAGGTTGCGGTAGCGGGCCAGGGCCCAGACCGGGAAGAAGGCCCGGTAGCCGTGGTAGCGGAGATAGAACACCCGCGGAAAGCCGACAGCGGTGAAGTGGTCTTCGTCCCACAATCCCTCGGCGTTGCGGTTGCGCATCAGATACTCGATGCCGCGGGCTACGGCCGGGTGCTCAACCTCGCCGGCGGCCATCAGGCCAAGCAGCGCCCAGGCGGTCTGCGAGGCGGTGCTGACCGTTCCCTCGCCGCGCGGCTGGGCTTCCCAATAGGATCGACCGTCCTCGCCCCAGCCCCCATCGGCCCGCTGCCGGGACAACAGCCAGTCCACCGCCCGGCGAATGGCCGGCGTGTCATTGGGCAGTCCGGCCGCGTTGAGTGCCGCCAGGGCAGACCATGTGCCATAGACGTAGTTGGTGCCCCACCGCCCGAACCACGAGCCGTCGGGTTCCTGTTCGCGCAGGAGGTAATCGACGCCCCCGCGCACCACTGGATCCTTGCATTTGGCACCGAGGACGGAAAGCACCGACACGCAACGGGCGGATACGTCGGCGGTCGGCGGATCGAGCAGCGCCCCATGGTCGGCGAAAGGGATGTGGTTCAGGGCATAGTGGGTGTTCTCGGCATCGAAGGCACCCCAGCCGCCGCCGGTGCTTTGCATGCCACGCAGCCAGACGGCGCCCAGTTGTACCGAGTCGTGGTAGCGCACCGGATCGATGCGGTCGAGTGCGGCCATCACCACCGCGGTGTCATCGACGTCCGGATAATGAGGATTGGCATATTGGAACGCCCAGCCGCCCGGGGGCAAGCCGGGCCGCTGCTCCGCCCAGTCGCCGACGAGGTCGGTGATCTGCCGCTCGACAAGCCAATCGGCGCCGCGCCGGGCGGAGGCCAGCGAGGCTTCGTCACCCGCCTCGACCAGCGCATGGCAGGCCAGCGCGGTGTCCCAGACCGGCGAGACGCAGGGCTGTACCCAGGCGCGCTCACCTTCGTCGACCACCAGTTTGCGTAACGCCTTCTTGGCGATCACGACCCGCGGATCCTTTGGATCGACGCCCAGCACGTCGTACATTTGGACCGCATTGACCATGGCAGGGAAGATGGCTCCCAGCCCTTCCTCGCCGTTCAGCCGCTCGTCAACGAAGGCAACCGCCCGGTCGATGGCCCGGCGACGCAGCGAATTGGGAAAATAGGGCTCGGCCACCTGCAGAACCTTGTCGAGCCGGCGGAAGAAATAGGCCCAGTTGGATCGCGGCGGTTCGGTATGCCAGTCGGTCACCTGCTCGGGCGGCACGGTGAACAGTTCGCGCACATCCACCCGCAGCGGATTTCGGGCCTGTGGCTTGAGCGCCATCAGCACGAGGAGCGGCACGATGACGGTGCGCGACCAATAGCTCACCTTGTCGAGGTGAAACGGGAACCAGCGTGGCAGCAACATGATCTCGACCGGCATGACCGGCACGGCATTCCACGGCACCTGGCCGAACAAAGCCAGCATGGTGCGGGTGAAGACATTGCTGGCCGCCGCGCCGCCATGAGCCAGGATGGCCTGGCGCGCCCGCACCATGTGCGGCGCTTGCACGTCGTCACCCAGCGCCTTCAGCGCATAATATGCTTTCACCGAGCAGCTGACATTCAGCTCACCGCCGTGGAACAGCGGCCATCCGCCATGGTCCGCCTGCTTGTCGCGCAGATAGACGCCGATCTTCCGCTCAAGCTCGGGTTCGCGCTCGTCCATGTAGTGGAGGAACAGCACGTACTCGGCGGGGATCGTACAATCCGCCTCAAGTTCGAATACCCAGTGGCCGTCGGCGCGCTGGCGCGCCATCAGCGCCGCAGCGGAATCCCTGACCACCTGCTCCAGGCTATCATTGGCCACAATAGGATTCTGATATTTCAACTCAGCAGGAAACACGTCAAACCTCGTCACCTACCCATTGGGCAGGCCTAATACCACGAGATCGCGCGCTTTTCGAGACCTTCACAACAAGCCGTGGCGCAAAGCGCACCAGATCTTAACGGCGCGCGGAATGCGGATGGGCTCCATGCGTGGCCGCCACCCATCTTTTTCGCCCTTTATGAAAATCGCGTGGTACATCGCAAGCATGATAGCCGCCGGCCGCATGGCGCGGGGCGAGCAATCGGCCATGGCGGCTCGGGCCTCGGCGTAATGATGCCGGGCTTCGGCGGCAAGCTCTCGGCAGGCCGCCGGCAAGGCGGGATGGACCAGAACTTCGGCCGGGTTGCGACTGGCGATGCCGTGCGCGGTCAAAAGCTCATCAGGCAGATAAAGACGTCCCATCTGCGCATCGACCGCGACGTCACGCAAAATATTGGTCAGCTGCAGGGCGCGCCCCTGATGGTTGGCCACGTCCAGGCAACGGGGAGTGAAGTCGCCGAAGATGCGGACGGATAGCCGTCCGACGGCACAAGCGACGCGATCGCAGTAAAGGTCGAGGATCGCCTTCGGCGGCCGAACCAGACCATCGCCGGCATCCATTTCGCAGCCGTCGATCACCGCCAGCAGGTCCCCCTGCTGCAGGCCGTAGTCGTGAACGGGCCCGACCAGCGCCCGGGCCAGCGGCAGGCACGGTTCCCTGCCTTCATAGATGGCGGCGATGTCGTCGCGCCACTCGGCCAGGCCTCGTTGCTTGTCGACGGCAAGACCCGGCTCGTCGGCGATGTCGTCGACTTCCCGGCAGAAGGCATAGACGGCGTACATGGCCTGCCGCCGCTCGGGGGCCATCAGCCGCATACCCCAATAGAACGAGCTGCCCGAGCGGCGCACCCGCTCGATCACCATGGCGTCGAGATCCGCCTGCGATTGCCCCGGCGAAGCGACCGTCATGCCCGGCCTCCGGCGAAAGCGCGGACGATGCCAGCCACCGCCGCCGACGCGATGGCGGCCGGACCCAGCTTCACCCGCATGGCCAGAGGGTCCTGTCGCTCCAGCCGTTCCAGGAGCCGCCCGGCCAAGCCGACGATAACGGCTGATTCCGCGCGCATGCCGCGATCGCGCACGCCACCGGGCAGAAGTTCCGCGGCCTCGACCAGAGGGCGGGTAGCCGCCACCATGCGATCGAGTGTCCGGCGTAGAGCGGCCGAACTCGCAGGCCGGGCCAACTCGTCGACGCCTGCCCCCTCGGCGGCCAGCCAGTCCAGCGGAATGTAGACCCGGTCCAGGTTTCGGTAATCTTCCGCACAATCCTGGAGGTGGTTGATCACCTGCAGGGCGGCGCAGAGCGCATCCGATGCCGGCCAAGTCTCGCGGGACTCGCCGTGCAGGTCGAGCAGGTAGCGGCCGACGGGGGCCGCCGACAGACGGCAATAGGCCATCAACTCGCCCCAATCGGCATAGCGGTGTTTGGTGGCATCCAGGCGAAACGCGTCCAGCAATTCGTGGCAATGGGCGGCGTCGATGCCGGTTTCCTGCAGGCTGCGGCGCATCGCCTCGGCCGCCGGCGCGTCGTCGCCGGGGGCGCCGTCGAGAACCGTGGCCATGCGGTCCAGCCGACGCAGTTTCTCGTCGGCCGCCAAATCAGCCGCATCGGCCACGTCGTCGGCATTTCGGGCGAAGCGGTAATAGGCATGCACATGAGGGCGGAGCGGCGCCGCGATAAGCCAGGAACCGACCGGAAAATTCTCGTCACCGCGGTCTTTGCCCGAGGCATGTTCGATATTATTCATCGCTGCGCCCCCCCGCCGGCGCTTGCACCCGGCCCTTCCATTCGCCGCCACGGCCCACCCAATGGCGACGGGCCGAATCGACCGTGGCCCCCAGATAAAACATCGCCACGAGCGGAAGCAACGGCGCCGTCACCAACGGCAGGCGATAGAACCGCAGCATCGGGGCGAAAGCCAGGCTCATTTCAACCCAAGCCAGCAGGGCCGGCAAGCGGGCCCCGCCGCCGGCCAGACTGAACAGCGGCGGCAGAAGAAAACCGACCACCATGGCGGCGACGGTACCGGCCAGCAGCAGCGGCGAATAGCGGAGCTGGGTATAGGCCGAGCGTGCGATCATCATCCACAGCTCTCCCGGGCCGGAATAATCCCGCAGGCTGACCGTCTCCTCGGCCAGATCGAGGGCCAGGCGGCCGCCATGTCCTTTGACCCTGGAGGC
The DNA here is from genome assembly GCA_021793155.1 of Pseudomonadota bacterium. Taxonomy (GTDB): domain Bacteria; phylum Pseudomonadota; class Alphaproteobacteria; order Rhodospirillales; family Magnetospirillaceae; genus DUZF01. Next base: position 67,492 of record JAJYTF010000026.1, read on the forward strand.
CAGGGTGCAGTCGTCGATCAGCGCATCCTTGATGGAGCCCAGCCCGCCGATACGATCGAGCATGGCCCGGCGGATCAATACGTAGCCGCCGGCGGCAGCGGCCGTTTCGCGGCTGGCGTCCGTCACCCAGCGGAACGGATAGAGCAGGCGGAAGAAAAAAACGAAAGCCGGCACGACCGCCTTCTCGGCAAAACTTCTGGTCGACAGCCGCACCATCAACGAGGCCATGTCCAGTCTTTCAGCCAGCAAACGGGCGACCATGCGCTCCAACTCACCCGGTGCGTGCCCGATATCGGCGTCGGTAAGCAGCCACAGCTCGGCCTCCGGCCGCCATTCGGCGGCCGAGGCGACGGCCTGCGACTGGGCCCACATCTTGCCGCTCCAGCCGGCCGGCAATGGCGCCGCGGCAACGACCTTCAGGCGTTCTTCGGCGCCAAGGGTGCGGGCGGCCGTGCGGGCGACCTCGGCCGTTCCGTCGGTGCTATGGTCGTCGGTCACCACCACCGACAGCTTTCCGGGATAGCCCTGGCTCAGCAGAGATTGCACCGTCCGACCAATCACCTCGGCTTCATCGCGGGCCGGGATGGCCGCCACCACCTCGGGCCAGAGGTCCGGCGCCGGCGCTTCGCCAATGGGGTCCACCCGCCAGAACTGGCCCCGCATAAGCAGCAGCCACCCCCAGGCCGCGGCAGCGACGGTGGCGAGAGAAACAGACAGACTCATGAGCAGTATCCGGCCAGCTTGAACCAGGCGATGGCATCGTCCAAGGCTTCACCGGCCGAACGATGGCGGTAACCGAGATGGCGTTCCGCCTTGGCCGAACTGAACCACATGCGGTGCCCGGCCATCTTCAGCCCGTCGATGGTCAGCATCGGCTCGTGGCCCGACAGCCGACCGTAAAGTTCGGCCACCGCGGCAAGGGGAAACAGGGGCAGGCGCGGCAACCGCACCAACGGCGGGCGCCGCCCGGCCCGGCCGGCGATATGCCGCAGGATATCGGCCAGCGACAGGTTGTCACCGCCCAGGATATAGCGCTCGCCCACCGTTCCCTTGTCGAGGGCCAGCAGATGGCCCTCCGCCACATCGTCCACATGGACGATATTGAGGCCGGTGTCCACATAGGCCGGCATGCGGCCCGCGGCGGCCTCGACGACGATGCGGCCGGTAGGTGTCGGCTTGATATCGCGCGGACCGATGGGGGTCGACGGATTGACGATCACCGCGGGCAGCCCCTCTTCGGCCACCATGCGGCGGACCTCGGCCTCGGCAAGGAACTTCGACCGCTTGTAGGCGCCGACCATGTCCTCGACGCGGCTTGGCGTCTCTTCATCGGCGATTTCGGCATGGCCAAGCACCGCCACCGAACTGGTATAGACGACTTTCTCGGCACCGGCCGCCAAGGCGGCCCGCATCATTGCCCGGGAACCATCGACATTGGCCCGCAACATCACGTCGGGGTCGCGCACCCAAAGGCGGTAATCGGCCGCCACGTGAAAGATATAGCGGCAGCCCTCGGCAGCACGCCGCAGGGAGTCGGCATCTTCGAGCCGCCCCTCGGCTACGTCCACCGGCAGTTCGGCCAGATTCCGCCGATCGCTTCCCGGCCGGGCCAGGACGCGCACCCGATGGCCGCGCCCCAGCAGCGCGCGCGCCACGGCCGAACCGAGAAACCCCGTTGCTCCGGTAACCAGGGACCTGCATTCCATGCGCTGGGACCACCATTGACGACCTAGTGCTCTGGCGCAGACTGATAATTCAGTTTGCGCCAGAGCACTAGCGTTGGTTTTTGCCCCTCGCCGGGTGGGGCCTCAATGGGCATTGTTGCTGACCGGCCGCCATCAAGAAGGCGGCGGCCAAGGGGCCGGATGGCCCCGCCCGGCGAGGGCTTTGATAGATAGATGGTCTAGTTATAACGTTTGAGGTTCATTCTCTACAGTTTCTTCCGCACCCGGCCGCTCATTCTCCAGACCAATGAAGAACCGTTCAGCCACCTTGCAGGCTGCCATCGTTCGAGGTAGCCTGTTTGGTTTACAATTCAGGCGATGTTCTACGCCTTTAGGGGTAACTGGAATTGGAAAAACGTAAAACGCCCCTTCTTGACCGGGTGCGGTATCCGGCGGACATGCGTTCGTTTGATCTTGAGGAGCTTCGGGAACTGGCGGACGAGGTTCGCCAGGAGATGATCGAGATTGTTTCGGTGACCGGGGGTCATC
>JAJYTF010000007.1 GCA_021793155.1 Pseudomonadota bacterium
CATGGACAACGATGGCATCCGGCGCGTGTTCCAGCAGGGTGCGGAAACGCTCCTCCACCACCGCGAACTGGCTGACCATGGCAATAAGGACAAAGATCCCCAGCGATTCCAGGCTGAACAGCGTCAGGGCAAGGCCGACATAGTCGCGATACTTCCCGAAGAGCGATGGCCGGCCGTTGATGGGCGTCGAGCCAACCGCGGGCTGGGCGACCACGACGGTGGCGACGGCAGCAACCCCCGCCCCATTCGCTGCGGCGCGGTTGTCCATGGTCGCGCCAGCGCTGTTCGCCAGGATGGTCAGGCAGAAGAATGCGACAATAGAAACAGCCGACAATCGGCGAAATGCTGCCGAAAGACCTCGACCCGCACGGCGATATTGCAAAGGGCCCATATCCCCGACGTCTTCCCCCAAGAACAGGCATTCGCCACATTTTCCTGGATTCTAACACTATTACGAAGTGATCGGGAGTTCATTTATGCTCAATCGCCGTCAAGGCGGTCTGAGGTGCCTTGAGGGTTTTCCATGGGCCAGGCCTACTGCATGCCGAACACCCGTGCGGTACCGCGGATCAGGTCGACCGCGGGGGCGGGATAGACGCCCAGCCAGACCAGAATTCCGGTAAGCCCCGCCAGCGTCGCCATCGCCAGCCCTGCCGCACCGGCGGGCTCGGGCGTTTGCTCTCCGGCGGCCGGCAGGCAGACGGCGACGACGACGCGCAGATAGTAGAACAGCCCGATGACGCTGCCGGCCACCAGGGCGCCGACCAATGGCCAGGCATCGCGGCCGACTCCCGCGGCGGCCGCATAGATCTTGGCGAAGAACCCCATGGTCAAGGGCATCCCGGCCAGGGACAGCAGCATCAGGATGAACACAGCGGCGAGCCACGGGCGGCGCCAGGCGAGGCTGCGATAGTCATTCAGCGCGACCACCTCGCGGCCGGCTCCGGTCGACAGCACGGTGACCACGCCGAAGGCCCCCAGGGTGGTGGTGCCGTAGGCGACGAGATAATAGCCTACGGCTTCGATCGCCGCTGTTCCCCCGGCCAGGAACGCCACCAGCAGGTAGCCGAGATGGCCGACCGAGGAATAGGCGAGCAGCCGTTTGACGTTGGTCTGCAGCAAGGCAAGCAGGTTGCCGCCGAGCATTGAGGCGATGGCGATGACGCCGACCGTCAGTTCCACGGTCGGGTCGCGGAATATCCCCGCGGCCAGGAAATAGCGCAGCAGCAGACCGAGCACGGCGGTCTTCGACACCACGGCGATGAACGCGGTCACCGGCGCCGGGGAACCTTCATAGACGTCGGCCACCCACAGGTGAAAAGGAACCAGCGAGAGTTTGAAAGCGACGCCGCTGAAGATCAGGGCGACGCCGCTCAGCCAAAGGATTTGCGGCCCCTGTCCAAAAGCGGCCAAGGCCGCGCCCATGCGGGCGAATTCCATGGTGCCCAGGCGGGCATAGACCAAGGCCATGCCGAACAGCAGCACCGCTGAGGACATGGCTGCCAGGATCAGATATTTGACCCCGGCTTCAATGGGCAAGGGGCGTTCCCTGGGATAGGCGATCAGCCCGAGCAGGGGAATGGTGAGGGTCTCGAGGCCAAGGAAGAACGAAGCGAAATGGCTGGCGGAGACCAGCGCCAGGGCGCCCAGGGTCGACAACAGCAGAAGAGCATAGAATTCGTCGGCAGGCCCTTCCTGGCGGGCCAGATAGGCCTGGGACAAGAGCACCACGGCAAGGCTCTCGGCCAGGATCAGGCCCATCAGCAGCAACGCGTATCCGTCGATGGCGAACAGCGGAGTGACCTGTCGCGGCGCCACCGCCTGGGCGGGCCACAGGCTGGCCAAAGTGGCCGCCAGGCCGATGGCCGCCAGGATCGCCGCCTGCCCGCGGTCGCGGCGCACAGCGATTCCCAGCACGATCACCGTCAGTGCCGCGCTCAACACGAGGAAGGGAAGGATCGCTCTGATGTCCGCGTCGTTCATCGCTGCCTCGCAAATGCTGTGACGTTGTCCAGCCCGGGTGCCACCGTGTCGAGCACGGGCTGCGGTGCCAGGCCGAACCACACCAGTCCGGCCATCAGCAGGCCCATGACCAGCATGTGGCGCGGCGCGAGATCGGGCGGCGCGGGAGCGGCATGTGGCGGGCCGTGGAACACCTGCTGAATCAGCAGCAGGGCGTAGAGGGCGCTGGCCACCAGGCCGGCGGCGGCGGCGGCGGCGAATCCGGGTGCTATGCGGTAGGTACCGAGCAGGACCAGGAACTCGCCGATGAAATCCCCCAGGCCGGGCAGGCCCAGCGACGCGATGGCGAGGAACATGGCGATGGCGGCCAGGCGCGGCATCCCCGCCCACAACCCGCCCATCCGCCCCATTTCCCGGGTATGCAGCCGTTCCTGCAGGGCACCGACCAGGATGAACAGGCCGCCCGTGGACAGGCCATGCGCCAGCATCTGCATCACCACTCCCTGCAGGGCCAGGCTGTTCCAGGCATAAATTCCTAGCAAGACGAACCCCAGATGACTGATGCTGCTGTAGGCCACCAGACGCTTGAGATCGGTCTGGGCGAATGCCAGCACGGCGCCGTAGATGATTCCGGTAACCCCCAAGGCCATGGCGATAGGGGCGAAGTGGATCGAGGCTTCGGGAAATAGCGGCAGGACGAAGCGCAGCAGGCCATAGGCGCCGGTCTTCAGCAGCAGCCCGGCCAGCACCACGCTGCCGGCGGTCGGGGCCTCGGTATGGGCGTCGGGAAGCCAGCTATGGAACGGGATGGCCGGCAGCTTCACCGCGAAGGCGATGAAGAAGCCCAGCATCAGCAGGGTAGCGGTGGACGGCGGCAAGCGGATCTTCAGCAACGCCATGTAATCGAAGGAGACCGTACCCGTCTGGCGCATGAACAGGATGGATAGCGTCAGGATGGCGATCAGCAACACCAGTCCACCGCCCTGGGTGAACAGGAAGAACTTGATCGCTGCGTAAATCCGCCGCTCATGGCCCCAGACGACGATCAGGAAGTACATGGGAATCAGCATCAGTTCCCAGAAGAAGAAGAACAGCAGCAGATCCAGTGCCAGGAATACTCCGACCACACCGGCCAAGGTCCACATCAGGTTGAAGTGAAAGAAGCCGACCCGCTCGGTAATCTCGCTCCACGAGGCGATGACCGAGAAGATTCCCAGAACCGCGGTAAGCAGGATCAGCACGAATGACAGGCCGTCCATCGCCAGATGCAGGCGGATGCCGAGTTCCGGCGCCCAGGGCAGGTCGAGTTCGGCCAGCCAGCGGCCATAGGGTGCCGGCCGCGGCAGCAGCAGCAGGAGCAGTTCACCGGCCAGCGCCGCCAGCGAAATCCAGCGCGCCAAGGCAGATCCGGAGCGCGACGCGATCCAGGCCAGGATGCCGCCGATCAGCGGGACAAGGATGAGCCAGAGCAGGATCATGCGAACACCGACAGGGCGAGGGCGACGATGGACCCGGCGGCGATGCCGGCGGCATACCAGCGCAGGCGGCCGTTCTCCGAGATGCTGAGAAGGCGCCAAGCCAGCCGGATGAGGCCGGCTAGGGCGGTGTAGACTCCGTCGATGAAGTCGCGACGGTTCCACCACAGCAGGCGAAGGAAAGGCCGGACCAGCAGGCGGTCGTAGACAAAGTCGAAACCCCAGCCGGCCGCCCACCAGCGTTCGAGCAGCCGCGCCGGCGGGATCTGCAGCGCCCCGGCGAACCAATGGCGGCCGGCGATCAGATAGGCGACCCCGATCCCCGCCAGGGCGATCAGCCCCGAGGCCAGCGTCACTCCGTCCGCGGCTTCGGCCGTGGCCGGCGCCGAGGGCAAGGTCTTTCCGAGAAAGTCGGTGAACAGGGGAGCGCCGCCAAGGGCCGAAGGGGGCTGGACGAAGCCGCCGGTCACCGCCAGGACGGAGAGCAGGAGCAGCGGAACGGCGACCCGGCGTCCGGTGGGACCGTGGGGCTCGTGGCGCGGCGGACCGCCGAAAACGATGAACACCGCCCGGAAGATGTAGACGGCGGTCAGGAAGGCGCCGAGCAGGGCGGCTGCGCCGAGCCACGGGCTATCCTGCCAGGCGGCGGCGACGATCAGGTCCTTGCTGTAGAAACCGGCGGTGACCAGCGGCAGGGCGGCAAGCGAAGCCGAACCAATCAGGAATGTCCAGAAAGCCAGCGGCATTTGTCGGCGCAGCCCGCCCAGGCGGAAGATGTCCTGTTCCTCGTCCATGCGGTGGATCACCACGCCCGCCGACAGAAACAGCAGGGCCTTGAAGAAGGCATGGGTCATCAGGTGGAAGATGGCGGCGGCCCAGGCGCCGACGCCCAGGGCGAGGAACATGTAGCCGATCTGGCTGATGGTGGAATAGGCGAGGATGCGTTTGAGATCCCGCTGGTTGAGCGCGCTGAACGAGGCCAGAAGCAGCGTCGCCGTGCCGATTACCGCCACCGCTTCCTTGACCGGTGGCGCCAGGTCGTAGAGCACATGGGTCCTGGCGATCAGATAGACCCCGGCGGTCACCATGGTGGCGGCATGGATCAGGGCGCTGACTGGGGTCGGGCCGGCCATGGCGTCGGGCAGCCAGGTCTGCAGCGGCAACTGCGCAGACTTGCCGACGGCGCCGCCTAGCAGCAGTGCCGCCGCGGCGACGGCGGCGACCGACCCCTGTGGCCATTGCTGGGCGGCTCGCCCCATGGCGGTCTGGATGTCCAGGCTGCCCAGGCGGGTGTAGATCAGCAGCAGCCCGACGGTCATCAGGGCGTCGCCCACCCTGGTGACGATGAAGGCCTTGCGCGCCGCCAGGCCGTTGGCCGGATTGGGATACCAGAAGCCGATCAGAAGGTAACTGCACAGGCCGACTCCCTCCCAGCCGACATAGAGGAAGAGGAGGTTGTCCGCCAGGACCAGTACCAGCATGGCCGCGACGAACAGGTTCATCGAGGCGAAGAAACGGTTGTAGCCTTCGTCGGCCTCCATGTATTCGGCCGAATAAAGGTGGATCAGGAAGCCGACGAAGGTCACCACCAGCATCATCACCAGCGACAGGGAATCCAGGCGGACGCCGAACTGCGGCGTGAATCCCGCCAGCGTCAGCCATGGCCATGCGACGACCAGCGGGGTCTGCGGTCCCTGCAGGAATCCGGCAGCGACAATCAGGGCGAGGATGGCGGCGATGCCGACCGAACCGACGCCGACGGCCTCAACCGCCCGCTTCGGCATCCTGCCGCCTGATATGAACAGGATGAGGAAGCCGAGCAGCGGCAAGGCGGGAACCAGCGGCAGCAGCATCTCAACCTCGCATGCGATTGGCCGCGTCGGCGTCCAGCGTCGCGCCGCGGTGGCTGATCTGCAGGATGATCGCCAGCCCGACCGCCACTTCGGCGGCGGCCAGTGCCAGAATAAGGATGAACATGACCTGGCCGTCGGCCTGCCGGCGGGCAGCCCCGGCGACGATGAAGGCCAGGCCGGCGGCGTTCAGCATGACCTCGGCGCACATCAGCATGAATACCAGGTTGCGCCGCGCCAGAACCCCGGCCATGCCCAGGGTGAACAGGACGGCCGCCAGGATCAGTCCATGGGAGACCGGGATCATCGGGAGCATCCCCCTTTACCGCCCGAGGTGGAAGGCGGCCACCAAGCCGGCCAGGAGCAGCATCGAGGCCAGTTCGACCGCCAGCACATAGGGGCCGAACAATGCCGCGCCAACCGGTTGTGGCGCTACGACGCCACCGCTGGCCGGGCCGCCGGCGGTTCGCAGCAAAAAGACCAGCAGGCCCAGCAGCACGGCCGAGAGAAAGCCCGGGCCAAGCCAGACCCTGGGCCCCAGCCAGGCCCGCTCCTCCAGGGTCGCCGCGGCGCCGAGGTTCAGCATCATCACCACGAAGGCGAACAGGACCATGATGGCGCCGGCATAGACGATGGCCTCGAGGGCGGCGGCGAATGGCGCGCCCAGAACGTAGAAGACCACCGCGACCGCCAGCAGTGAGACGATCAGCGAGAGCAGCGCGTGCACCGCATTGGTGCTGGCGACCACCTGCACCGTGGCAAGGACGGCGACCGCGGCGGCAAGGTAGAAGGCGACGGTCATGATGGGGCCTCCTTCGTCAGCTGGCGGTTGAAGTCATCGCCCTGAGGCGCGCCGGATCGGCGCGTCTCGAAGGACGTTTTTCACGGCAGCAGCCTCTTCGGATCGAACGGCGGCTCCTCGTTTTCCGCCTGGCCCTTGTCCTTGCCGGGAATGGCCAGGCCGGCGACTCGATAGAAGCTGTAGCCCGGATATTTCCCGACACCGCTGATCAGCAGGTCTTCCTTCTCGTAGACGAGGTTGTGGCGGTCGTATTCGCTCATCTCGAAGTCCGGAGTGAGCTGGATGGCGTAAGTCGGACAAGCCTCTTCGCAATATCCGCAGAAGATGCAGCGGGAAAAATTGATGCGGAACTGCTGCGGATACCAGCGCCCGCCCACCAATTCCCCCTTCTGCAGGAAGATGCAGTCGACAGGGCAGGCGACGGCGCACAGATAGCACGCGACGCAACGCTCTTCGCCGTCGGGATCGCGCGACAGGATGATCCGCCCGCGCCATCGTGGCGCCAGATAGGCTTTCCGCTCGGGGTATTCGACGGTGACCCGGCGGTGGAACAGGTGCAGGAAGATCAGCCAAATGGTTCGCAGCAGGCTGTACATGTTCAGGTGGCCAGCAGGATCGCGGCGGTGACCATCAGGTTGAGCAGCGCCAGGGGCAGCAACAGCTTCCAGCCGAACGCCATCAACTGGTCGTAGCGAGGTCGGGGCAGGGCGGCGCGCAGAAGGATGAAGAAGGCGATGAATGCGCCGGTCTTGGTCAGGAACCACAGCAGCGGGGGCAGCACCGGCCCCAGCCAGCCGCCGAAGAACAGAGTGGCCAGCATGGCCGACACCAGCACGATGCCGACATACTCGCCGATGAAGAAGATACCGAATTTCATGCTGGAATATTCGGTGTGGAAACCGGCGGTCAGTTCGCTCTCTGCCTCGGGCAGGTCGAACGGCAGCCGGTGGATGGCGGCAATCCCCGCCGTCATGAACACTACGAAGCCCAGGAATTGAGGAACGACGAACCACAGGCCGGCTTGGGCGGCGACGATCTGGCGCAGGTCGAAGGACTGGGCCTGCAAGACGACGCCCAGCAGCGACAGCCCGAGAAACACCTCGTAGCTCAGCATCTGAGCCACGGCGCGCAGCGCCCCGACCAGCGAATATTTGTTGTTGGAGGCCCAGCCGCCGAGAACGGTGCTGTATACCGACAACGAGATCATCGCCAGGATGAACAGCAGCCCGATGCCGTTCATCGGCCAGATGTCGATGTCGGGCGTGATGGGAATGGCGGCGAAAGCGACCAGCAGCGAGGCCATGACGATCGCCGGCGCCAGGATGAAGCCGAGCCTGTCGGAGAAAGGTGGAACCCAATCTTCCTTGAACAGGATCTTGATCATGTCGGCCACCACCTGCAGCAATCCGGCCGGCCCCACCCGGTTCGGACCGTAGCGGTCCTGCCACAGGCCAAGCAGGCGGCGCTCGACCCAGGTCAGCAAGGCGGCGAGAATTACCAGCACCAGCAGGATGCCGAAGACCTTGGCCAAGCCCATCATGGCGGGGTCTCCGAGACCGCTCTCACCTCGGCCCAGGCGGGAAGGGGCAGGCCCAGGGTTTCCGGCAGCCCTGCCGTCAATCCGCCGGTGCCCGCGGCCAAAGCGGGGTGCAGGCTGACCGGCAGGCGAAGGGTCTCGGAACCAAGGCGCAGCTCCACTAGGGCTCCTTCGGCCAGGCCCAGGCGCGCCGCGTCGGTCGGCGGCAAGGCCAGGCTGGGCGTCGCCAGCCGTTCGGCGATGGGCGGAGAATGGCGGCTCAGTTCCTCGCTGCCGAACAGGGCATGAAGAGGCTGGATCCACCACCGCCCCCGGCGGGGCGTAAAGGGGCGCGGGATCTCGGGCAAATAGCTCCGTCGCCCGGGGTGGCCCGGATGGATCAGGCGGACCCCCGGCGGGCCACCGCGCAACAGACCGCCCACTTCCTGCTGGAATTTGTTGACCGCTTGCACCGAGTTCCACGCCGGGGCCCAGAAATATGGTATGGCTGACGGTGGCAACGCCACCGCGCTTCCTTCCATGCTGTAAGACAGCGGAGTATCGGGATCGTCGGCCGGCTTGGGCTCGCGGATGGTCTGGTCGGCGTGCATCGCAGTTCGTCCGCTGTAGCGCGGCGGCTGACGGGGAATCTTCGCTCCGTCAACGCGAAAATCGGCGCCGGGCGCCGCCTCGGTGATTCCCGCCAGGACTGGAAGCGCCGCGGCACATGCGGCGGTGACGTCGTCCAGCCGTTGCCAGGCCGTGACGCTCGGGTCGCCGCGAAGCGCCGCCAGGTCGCGGAGCCAACGCCAGCTTTCCTGGATGTCGGCGGGCGGCGGGCGAACGGAGAAGAAGCGCTGAGCGCGCCCTTCGTTGTTGACCAGCGTGCCGTCGCCTTCGGCGAAGCTGGCGGCAGGCAGCAGGACCTCAGCCCGCGCGGCGGTACGATGTGGCGTATGGTCGAGCACCACCAAGTGGCGAAGCTGGTCGAGGCAATGTTCCACCGCGGTCCGCTCGGCCCGCCGGTAGAGGTCGTTCTCCAGCACGATCAGGGTGTCGGCCGCGCCGGCCTCCACGGCCTGGAAAGCATCGGCCAGGCTTCCCCCACCCATCAGGCCGAGGCCGAGGCTGTCGCATTCCGGCACCACCATGGACAGGCGGGCCTCTCGCCCGCGATGGCAAAGCGCCCAGGCGACGTTCGCCGCGGCCTCGACCACCGCCTGACTGGCGCTGCCGGTTCCCGATACGACGAGAGGCCGCTTCGCCTCGCATAGCGCGAGCGCGATGACCTGCGCCAGCGCGGCAAGGTCCGGCGAGGCGTCGGGAACCCTGGGACCATCTCCGTCGACCGCCTGGGCCACGGCGAAGCCCAGTCGCGCCACCTCTCCGTCGGCAAGGCGGTAGACGCCGCTGGCCACGTCGTCGAGCCGGGTGGCATCGGCGGTGGCGATGTAGATGGGGCTCCGCTCCTCCTGTACCGCGTCACGCACCGAAATGTCGAGCCAGCGCGGGATTTCCAGCCGGTCGGCGATGGCGAACCCTTTCTGCCGGGACGCCTGCCGCAGGGCCAGGGCCAGCCGCGGCGCCGTATTGGGCAGGTCCTCGCCCAGCACCAGGACGGCGTCTGCCGCCTCGGCCTCGGCCAGGGTCGCGGCGGGCGCCGGCCCTTTCTGCAGGACGTCGATGATCAACGAGACCAGGCGATGCTGGTCGGCCGCCAGGCCCAGGTGGAACCGATCGGGTCCGACCAGCTGGCGCAAGGCGAAGTTGGCCTCGAGCGAAGCTCTCGGCGAGCCGATGCCGATGATCTTCGCTTTCGCCAGGACATCCTTCAGATGTTCCAGCGTCTCGGCGCGACTGGCCGGCTGGCCGCGCCGTAGCGGCTGCCGAAACCGTTCCGGCTGGTCGGCGAAGCCGTAGCCGAAACGCCCCCGATCACACAGGAAGTAGCCGTTGATCTCGTGGTGATAGCGGTTCAAAAGGCGGCGCAGCCGTCCGGCGCGCGCATTGACCGTGACATTGCAGCCCAGGCCGCAATGGACGCAGATCGACGGGGAACCGGCCATGTCCCATTTCCGGGCGTATTCGCGCCCCAGCGGCTTGTCGGTGAACACCCCCGTCGGGCACACCTCGGCCAGGTTGCCGCTGAATTCGTTTTCCAGCACGCCGTCGGCGGAGCGGCCGAAGAAGACGTAGCGATGGCTGGCGAAGACGTCGAAATCCTGCCCGCCGGCATAGTCGCGGTAGAAGCGGACGCAGCGGTAGCAGGCGATGCAGCGGTTCATTTCCTGGGCGATGAACGGCCCCAGATACTGGTTGCGGAATGTCCGCTTGCGGAAGCGATAGCGGCGATGCACATGGCCGGTCATCACCGTCATATCCTGCAGATGGCATTCTCCTCCTTCGGGGCAGACGGGGCAGTCGTGGGGATGGTTGGTCATCAGCCATTCGATGACCGACGCACGGAATGCCCTTGCCTCGGGATCGTCGAGGGACAGGTGCAGGCCATCCGTCGCCGGCGTCATGCAGGCCATGACCAGGCGGCCCTTGTGGTCTTCAGGACTGCGGAAGACCTTGACCGCGCACTGTCGGCAAGCACCCACCGAGCCCATGGCCGGATGCCAGCAGAAATAGGGCAGATCGAAGCCTAGGGACAGGCAGGCGTGCAGCAAGTTGTCGCCCGCTTCGACATCGTAGCTGCGGCCGTCGATGGTCACTGACGCCATGGGCACCGTCCTTCGGCGATGTGCCGTTCAAAGTCGGCGCGAAAATGCTTCAGGCCGCTGCCGAGCGGTTCCATGGCGCCGGGGGCCAGGGCGCAGAAAGTCTTCCCCGGGCCCAGAAGGTCGACATGCATGGCCAGCAGATCCAGGTCCTCGGGGCGGCCTTCGCCGTTCTCGATGGCCTCCAGCATCCGCTCGATCCAGGGCAGCCCATCGCGGCAGGGGGTACACCAGCCGCAGGATTCCTGGGCAAAGAAGTGCTCCAGGTTGAGGAGCATGCCGACCGGGCAGGTGCGGTCGTCGAGGATGATCATCGTTCCCGTGCCCAGACGGCTTCCGGCCTTTTCCACCGAACCGAAATCCATGGCGACGTCAAGCTGGTCGGCGGTGAGGAATTCCGTAGAGGCGCCGCCCGGCAGCAGGCCGCGCAGGCGATAGCCGTCCTGCATGCCGCCCGCGTGTTCCTCCAGGATCTCGCGGACGGTCGTGCCCATCGGCAATTCCCAGGCGCCGGGTCTCTTGACCCGCCCGCTGACGCCATAGATCTTCGTGCCACCATCCTCGCCGCAGCTCAAGGATCGGTACCATGCCGACCCGTTGCGGACGATGTGGGGGACGTTGCACAGGGTCTCCACGTTGTTCACCACGGTCGGACAGCCCCACAATCCGCTGGTCTGGGGAAAAGGCGGCTTGGCGCGCGGGATCGCGCGCTTGCCTTCCAGCGAAGTCAGCAACGCGGTCTCTTCGCCGCAGATATAACGGCCGGCGCTGGAATGGAGCTGGATCTCCAGGTCGTAGCCGGTGCCCAGCAGATTGCCGCCGACGAATCCGGCGTCGGTCGCTTCGGCCAGCGCGACGGCGAGGCGCTGCGCCGCCAGGGTGTATTCGCCACGCAAAAAGATGATCGCCTGGCTGGCCTGGATGGCGAAAGCGCTGATCACCATCCCCTCGATCAGCTGGTGTGGATTGCCTTCCAGCAGAACCCGGTCCTTGAAGGTCCCGGGCTCCATCTCGTCGCCATTGACCACCAGGTACCGCTGTCCGCCGTCCTGCCTGGGCAGGAACCCCCACTTCCGCCCGGTGGAGAAGCCGGCACCGCCACGACCGCGCAGCCCCGCCTTGGTCACCTCGTCGCGGATGCCGTCAGGGGTCATCTCGCGCAACGCCTTGGCCGCCCCTTCGTAGCCGCCGGACCGATGGTATCCGGCAAGCCCGAGGGCCGACCCGTCGGACGGGATGGCGCCGGTCAGCGGGCGGGTGTCGGCCGTATCGGTCACGGATAATCCTCCAGGATGCGGTCGAGGCCGGACGCCGTGACGTCGGCATGCAGGTCGGCGTCGATCATCAGCGTCGGGGCATGATCGCAGGCGCCGAGGCAGACGATGGGAAGCAGGGTGAACCGATCGTCGGGTGTGGTGCCGCCCCAATCCACCCCCAGCCGGCGGCGCAAATGCCCGCCGACGTTCGTACAGCCCATGATCCAGCATGAAACGCTGTCGCAGACCAGGATGACATGCCGCCCGACCGGCCGACGGAAGATCAGGTTGTGGAAGGTGGCGACCCCCTCCAGGCTGTCCGGCGACATGTTGAGAAGCGCCGCCACGGCGGCCAGATCCACGTTCGAGATCCAGCGGTTGCTGCGCTGGACCAGCTTCAGCGCCTCGACCGCGGCCCCCGACTTCTGTCGGTAGTGACCGGCGAACCTGTTGATTTCGGCGATTTGCTGGGTGGTCAGCGCCATGTCTGCCTCTCACCGGTCCACGTCGGCCATGACGAAATCGATGCTCCCCAGAACGGCGATCAGGTCAGGCAGAAGCCGGCCCCGGCAGATCAGCGGGATCATCTGCAGATGGGGAAACGAGGGGGTGCGGATCCGCGTCCGGTAGGACATGGTTCCGCCATCGCTAGTCAGGTAATAGCTGTTGAGCCCCTTGGTCGCCTCGACGCAGATCGCCGCCTCGCCGGGCGGTATCACCGGGCCCCAGCTGACATTGAGGAAGTGGTCGATCAGCGTTTCGATGTCGTGCATGGTCCGCGCCTTGTCGGGCGGCGTCGCCAGAGGGTGGTCGGACTTGTACGGCCCCTCCGGCATTCCGGCCAGGCATTGGCCGATGATGCGCAGGCTTTGGCGGATTTCCTCGACCCGAACGGCAGTGCGGTCGTAGCAATCACCTCGGCAACCGACCGGAATGTCGAATTCGAACGCTTCGTACCGCGAATAGGGCCGCTGCTTGCGCATGTCCCAGGCCAGCCCGCAGGCCCTCAGGCTGGGGCCGGTCGCACCCCACTCGATGGCCGTGTCCAGGTCGTAAGCGCCGACCCCCTTGGTCCGCATTTTGAAAAGTCGGTTGTTCATCACCAGGTCGTCGTATTCGTCCATCCGGGGCGGCAGGTATTGGACGAATTCCTTCACCATCTTGTCCCATCCGGCCGGCAGGTCCTGGGCGACCCCGCCGATGCGGAACCAACCGGGATGCATGCGGGCGCCGCAGATCGCCTCGATGATCTCGAAGACCCGCTCACGGTCGCTGAACATGTAGAACACCGGCGACAGGGCGCCGACGTCCTGCGCCATGGTGCCGTAGAACACCAGGTGGCTGGCGATGCGGAAGAGTTCGGCCAGCATGACGCGGATCACCTGGGCCCGTTCGGGCACGGCAATGCCGGCCAAGGCTTCCACAGCCATCACATAGGGAAAGTTGTTGTTGACGCCGCCCAGATAGTCGACGCGGTCGGTGTAAGGGATGTAGGTGTGCCAGGACTGGCGTTCGCCCATCTTCTCGGCGCCGCGATGGTGGTAGCCGATGTCGGGGACGGCATCGACGACATTCTCTCCCTCGAGCTGCAGCACGACGCGGAAGACGCCATGCACGCTGGGGTGGTTCGGTCCCAGATTGAGGAACATGAAGTCCGAGCTTTCGCTTTGGCGTGCCATGCCCCATTCCTCGGGATGAAAGCGCAAGGCCTCCTGCTCGGCGTCCTCCTTGGCCTCGGACAGGGTGAAGCACCCCTTCTCGGTAGCCCTGGCCGGGTAGTCCTTGCGCAACGGATGGCCTTCCCAGGTCGGCGGCAGAAGAATCCGGCGCAGATGCCGGTGTCCGTCGAAGCGGATCCCAAACATGTCCCAGGCTTCGCGCTCGTACCAGTCGGCGGCCGGCCAGATGTCGGTCACCGTCGGCAATGATGGTGAATCCCCGGAAAGTGCCACTTTCAGCCGGATCTGCTCGGCGCCCTGCAAAGACAGCAGATGGTAGACGATGGTGAAGTCGCGGGCCGGCCCGTCGGGCGGTTGGCGGCGCATCCGGTCGTCGATGGCGGTCAGGTCGTAGAGCATGCGGTAGGGTGGGTCCCGCTCATCCTTGAGGTGGCGCAGCACCTGATGCAGAGCCGAGCGGGCCACCCACAGCGTCGGAGTGCCGTCGCGCACCGTCTGCCTGGGCCCGATATCGGGCCCGAACCGCGATTCCAGGGCGATAAGAACATCTTTTCCGGTCATCGGCTCAGACCTGGTCCGGCGTCCGCAGGAGCTTGGCCTGCCGCCGGTCGTTTCGCTTGAGGTCACGCTGGCTGGGAAGGGGAAGGCGCTCCACGCCTTGCGGGCCGACCAGCCAGCTCAGCGGACGGCGCTCGCTGCCGATGGATTGCTGCAGCAGGATCAGGCCCTCCAGCAGGGCATCGGGGCGGGGCGGGCAGCCGGGAACGTAGACGTCGACCGGCAGGAAACTGTCGACGCCCTGCACCACGCTGTAGATGTCGTACATGCCCCCCGAATTGGCGCAGGATCCCATGGAGATCACCCAGCGCGGTTCCATCATCTGTTCGTAGAGCCGCTTGATTACCGGGGCCATCTTGACGAACACGGTACCCGAGATGACGATCAGGTCGGCTTCCCGCGGGGTAGCGCGGATCACCTCGGCGCCAAAACGAGCAATGTCATATTTGCTGGTGAAGGCGGTGGCCATTTCCACATAGCAGCAGGACAGTCCGAAGTTGAACGGCCAGAGGGAATTCTTGCGCCCCCAGGCCACCAGGTCCTGCAGCCTGGCCATCACCAGGTTGCGCCGCATCGCCTGGTCGAAAGAACCGCCGCTCTCGATCATCGCCGCGGTGCCCAGTCGAGCCCGCCCAGGCGCCACAGGTAGGCAAGGGCGACCAGGAGCACGGCGACGAAGACCAGCATCTCCCAATATCCGGGCCAGCCCACCTGCCGAAAGGCGATGGCCCAGGCGGAGACGAATACCGCTTCCACGTCGAAAATCACGAAGAACATTGCGACAAGATAGAACCGGACGGGAAAGCGGTAGCGTGCAGTGCCGACGCCGACTATTCCCGATTCAAAGGGTTCGACCGTCGCCTTTTCCCGGTGGCGCGGCCCCAGGACGGCTGATAGCCCGATCATCACGGCGATCAGCGCGATGGTCGCCGCCACATAAAGTACGAGCTGCCAGATCGGTGCGCCGTTCATTCGCGGACGCCTTTGGGCTGTGGTTCCGTCATGGACGGCTAACCATGGGCAAGGCCGCAAGTTCCCGTTCCGGTTGGAGATGCCCGTTCACCGGAAGTTAGGAGCGCCCGAGGTATCCTTTGCCAAGAGGTGCGCGATGCTGCCTGTCGTGGTTCTGCTCGTCCTCCTTTTCATCCAGCCGGCCGCGGCCTGGGACGGCGACCTTCCGGATCCCCGGCTCACGCCGGGCGCCGCCTTTGCGGTGACGGCAGGGCAGCTCTGCCAACCTGGATATGCCAGATCGGTGCGTCACGTCACTGCGGCGGTCAAAGAGCGGGTGTTCGCCTCTTACGGCCTGGCCGGCAACCATACCGGCTATTGCGGCGGGCGGCAGGGTTGCGAGATCGATCACCTTATCAGTCTGGAGTTGGGCGGGACCAACGATGCGCGGAACCTCTGGCCGGAAAGCTATGACAGCCAGCCTTGGAATGCTCACCTGAAAGACCACCTGGAAAATACCCTTCATCGGCTGGTCTGCTCCGGGCGGATCGGCTTGGGCGAAGCCCAGCGGATGATCGCCACGGACTGGGTCGCCGCCTACCGGAAGTATGTGGGAGAGCCTGTCGCCGGAAACTTCGGAGTGAAGTAGAGGCCTCGCTCGACAGTTGCCGGATATTCCCGTAAGTATTCTCGCGAGCTGTGCGCTGCGACCAACGGGCTGGGGCAGACCGGTGGAGATCCTTTCAGATGAAGTCCATTCTCCTTATTGCGTTGATTTCCGTCGCACTGACGTCTCCGGTTGCGGCGCAAACGGTCGAAGTGGCAAAAGGACAAAAATCCATTGCCTGCCAGAAGGAGGAGACGGTCGAGCTTCTCACCTACCTTCTCGAAACAAATGATTTGTCTTCGTACTATACAGCCGCCCCACAAGAATTCCGTTCGGGCGAATGCGTGGCTTTTCCGAAGGGCCAGCAAATGGACGTGCTGGAGAGCGATTCCAGGGGGCTGGTCAAGGTACGGATCAAGGGTGATCCCCACGAATACTGGACCGATCCCAGCATAAGCAAATGAGGAGCGGCCGCCTGTCACTTCCTGCGCTTGGCGGTCGATCTCCGCGTTTCGATCCCCCGACCCAGGCGTTTCGTCGCGGGAGTCGAGGGAGTTTGCTCAAGGGCCGCCAATTCGACGAATAGCGGGCCGAACACTGCCTCGGGCGCGGCGCCATGTTTTGTAAGGAAGCCGGCACGCCGCGCCTCGTCGAACCTGTCCAGCCGCATCGGGCCCAGCAGGGTGCGGAACAGCCGGATGAAGTTGGCGTCGCCGAATGCGTGATCCAGCTTTTCCTCGGTCTTCTTCGGCACGAACATGTTGCTGCCCAGCGACACCGCGTGCGGATCGGTATTCATCACGATCAGGAACCACTCCTTGCGGGCGTCGAAGCGTTTGAAGCTGCGGGCGACGGCTACCAGTGTCCGTTCCATGATGTCATGGATTCGCGCGTCGGCGTAAAAGGCGTCCAGCGGGACGAATTCGCCGCCTGCGCGCAGTTCGTTCGCCACCTGGGTACAGCGGTCCTTGTAGTCGGTATAGACGTCATCGCCCAGCATCATGCGGAGTGCCGCGAAGAACTGAGGCAGGTTCTTGCGCTGAAACCCGGAATTGGGGTCATCGAGGAGCGGCTCCAAGGATTCGGTGATCGCCCGGCCGAAGAAATCGGTCCGCTTGCGTTCGGTCTTGACCAGTTCGAAGAAGGCCGCGCAGCCATCCGCATGAAGATCATAATAGATCCCGAGGGCGCCGTCGGCATCCATCACCGCGCGTGCGATGCGCCGAACCGCATCCACTTTTATGCTATCCCCGGACACGGCCCCGTCAAGCAGATCGAGAAAGGCGCGCATGGCCAGGACGACCGCCTCGCGGCAGCGACCACCATGGCGGAGCACCGGCTCTGCCGGCGGACCGGGCTCGGCGTTTTGCTCCGTAGCGTCCATCCACTCCGTCCCCGCAGCGGGTCGCAGGCCATCCGAATACTCGGCACCCTACCGCCACTTTTGTAAAACCATGCACAAGCGATGTTATCATCACTTGCTGTGCGTTACTATAGTGGAACGCCGCCCCAATAAATCACCCGGAGCGTGCCGTTCCACATTCGACCTGCATAGGGGATATTCCACCCCTTCATAGATTAGCTTCTTGTGGATTAATACTGTATCGCTTAGGTTTTTGCCTCTTGCGGCCTGCCCTGGGGAGGGGGCCGAAATCTCGGCCTGAGGGAGGCTGCCACTTGAAGTTGATCGATAGACTCGCATCGCTGCGCATTGCCGCACGGCTATGGCTGGTTGGAACCGTTCCGCTGATTGGGCTTGGCATCGTGTTCGTGGTGAACGCGGCCGACAATCGTAACGAGTTGATGGCCTCGCACGAGACCGATCTGCGGCATGTGGTCGAAGCGGCCACCGGGGTGGCCGAGCGGTTTGCCGAAGAGGCGCGGCAGGGGCGTATGTCCGAAGAGGATGCCAAGGCACAGGCTTTGGCGACCATCCGGCAGATGCGCTACGAGGATGTCGAGTATCTGTGGGTCAACGACATGGGGAAGCCTTATCCCCGCATCCTCATGCATCCCGTGGCCACGTCGCTGGTGGGCAGGGTGGTGGACGACGCGAAATTCAGTCGTCAGGTCCGGATACGGCCCAGTGGCGCCAAGGCCTACGAGCCGGCCAAGACGATGAATCTGTTCGCGGCCTTCGTGGCGGTGGCCGAGCGCTCCAGCCGGGGATTCGTCGGCTATGACTGGCCCAAGCCGAAGGAAGGGGGCGGTGCGACCGCGGAAGCCTACCCCAAGATCTCCTTCGTCAAGAACTTCGCGCCATGGGGGTGGGTGATCGGCTCCGGCGTCTACGTCGATGACGTCGATGCCGCCTTCCACAGGGAACTGGCCCGCCGGGGCATCGTGTTCCTGGTCATCGTCGTCGCCCTGGGTCTGCTCAGCCTGGCCATCGCACGCAGCGTGACCGCTGGATTCGCCGCCCTGCATCATGACATCGGTGTCCTGCACGGCGGCCGCAACGACACAAACCTTCGGCTGAGCCCCGAGCGCCGCGACGAGTTCGGGCCGGTCGCCGAGGTATTGGCCGAAATGCTGGAAAATCGCCAGCGCCTGGAACGCACCGAAAGTGAACGCCGGCATTTGCAGGAGAAGGCCGACCTCGACC
Source organism: Pseudomonadota bacterium (assembly GCA_021793155.1). Classification (GTDB taxonomy): domain Bacteria; phylum Pseudomonadota; class Alphaproteobacteria; order Rhodospirillales; family Magnetospirillaceae; genus DUZF01. Next base: position 17,985 of record JAJYTF010000007.1, read on the forward strand.
GCTTCGCCATGCAGCGCACGATGCTGCGTTCGCTCGTGCAGGCGGCGATCCTCGGCAATGAGGCGATGATCGCCCTGGCCAAGATGAAGCGCGATATCGATCTTTCCTCGAACGAGGTGGACCGCATGGCAACCGCGGTGGACACGGTGCGTGCGTCGATTTCCTCGATTTCCGCCGACAGCACCGACGCCGCGGAACGCGCCGCCGATGCCGGCGGGGCCGCCGATGTGGGCCTGGATGCCAGCCGCAGCGCTCTTGCCGCCTTCGAACGCATCGTTGCCGCGGTGGACAGCGCGGGCGCCAAAGTCCAAAGCCTGGCCGACGCCTCGGCGCAGATCGGGCAGATCATCGGAGAAATCGAGGTGGTCGCCCGGCAGACCAATCTGCTGGCCTTGAACGCCACCATCGAAGCGGCGCGGGCAGGGGAGGCGGGCAAGGGCTTCGCCGTGGTGGCCGGAGAGGTCAAAGGCCTGGCCAATCACACCACGCGGGCCACCGAAGACATTCGCGGCCGCATCGAAGTGCTGCAGAACGAAATCGGCTCCATCGTCGAGGCGATCCAGCAAAGCACCACGGCGGTGGCCGAAGGGCGCTCCCATGTGGATTCACTGGGGCGGCGGCTGGAGGGAATCGCCGAGGAGGTCGGATCGGTCCAGCATCGCATGGCTGATATTTCGACCATGCTCGGACACCAGACCGAGACCACCAACGACCTCGCCGCCGGCAGTGGCCATGTGGTCGAACTGGCTTCCGCCAACAATGGCCAGTTGGGCGAAGTCCTTGACCAGATGAGCGCGATGAGCCGGCATCTCGATTCGCAGGTAGCGACCTTCGCCGACATCGGCTCGGCCGCCCTGCTGGCCGAGGTGGCCAAAAACGAGCATATCGCCTTCAAGCGGCGTGTCGTCGATGCCATGCTGGGGCGCGTCGCCATGAAGGCGGCGGAAATCCTGCCCCACCATGACTGCCGGCTCGGCCAGTGGTGTGACAGGATCACCGAGCGCCGGATCCTCGACATCCCGGCGTTCAAAGCCATGGATGCGCCGCATGCGGCGGTCCACGACAGCGCCAAGCGGGCGCTGGAACGGGCCGAGCAGGGCAACATGACCGAGGCGATGGCCGCCCTCGACGAAATGGACCGGGCGTCGCTCAATGTGGTGGAATGCCTGGAGCGGCTGGCTGCGGAACTCTATTCGATCGAGGAAGGCAAGATCACCTCGGGGGTTTTATCCTAGTGGTCCGATCCTGACGCTTGATTCCCAAGCGTCAGGTGAATCGGCCCACCAACTGATTGGATTGTGGGGAGAATCTGACGGATGGTGTCGGCACCATCCGTCAGATTCTCCCCACTAGCCCCGCCCGGCGAGGGACAGGAGCCGAACCTACCCTATTTTCTTCCGGACATCTGCCGGGCGAACGCCCGGCCACCGGGCCGCAAAGAGCCGTCCTCATTGAACAGCGATACCGCATCCGGCGCGTCCAGGCTGTACCAGATCGCCACTTTCAAACGAGACGCGAAGGCGGCGCGCAGCAACGGGCGGACATAGGCCGGATCGGCATCCCACGGCCGCTGGCGGATTTCGTTGGACATCGCCGGCTTGCCGGACAGGCGCGACAGCAGATCGGCCGTCGTCGCCAGGGCCGCGGCGTCGTGGCTGCACCAATGGAAATTGAGCGCGTCGATTGGCGCGGCGCGGTACACGGCGATCAGCCGGTCGGCGTTGGCCAGCATCCGCGCCCGCAAGTCGGCTGGGACCTCCTGGCTGGCCCGGTAGCCGCACAGGGCGGCGCCGGCTTGTGGATCGCCTTCGCTGTAGAAGGCGGCCCGGGCGAACTCGCAGGCCTGGGCGACCTTGCCTTCGTCGAGCAGGGAGAGCCATGTCAGTGATGCCGCCGCCTCGGCTGACAGGCCGCCGTTGGTGCAGGCGATACCGCGGGCATGGGCCAGCGCGCAGCCGGCTGCCAGGCGGGCGGCGTAGAGTTCGGGTGCCGCCGCGAAACGGGGCGACAGGTTCTCTTCGCTTTCGATCACCAGGACGGCCGGCTTCCAAGTATCCAGGATGGAGGCGAGAATGGCTCGATAGGCATCCTCGTCCAATGGCTGGCCGACCTGGTTGTCACTGCGCACCGTCAACACAATGTTCAATCCCAGATGGCTCAATGCCGCGCAGTCGGGGCAGGACCCGCCCAGGCGCCAGCGGTCGGCGCGAACCGCCGGGGGACGGAACCAGGCGGCGCCGATGCCGGCTGTTCGCGCGGCCAGGAGGGACAACGGCTCGCCACCCGTGGGCCATAGCATGAGACCAAACGGATTGTCGGCCAGGGCAGGCCGGACGCCAGTAAGCAGAAGAAGGAAGGCGAACCATAGTCTTTGCATCGAGCGGGATCATGCGGGCAAACGGCCGGTCGAGCAAGGCGGGGAAAAAGTTGGGCCGAAAGCGCAAGGGCGCCTTGCATCCGCGGCCTGTTTCCGCGAAAAGAGAGTGCCTTCCACCAGCCGGGAGAAATATTGGTGGACACCGTAGTTTTGCCGGGCCGGGATGCCCTTTCCGAACAGCGGATCGATCCCAGCCTCGACCTTTACGCCGAGATCGAGCGGCTGCGCCGTGAGCGCAACGCCGTCATCCTGGCCCATTACTATCAGGACGGCGAATTGCAGGATCTTGCCGACTTCGTCGGCGATTCGCTGGACCTGTCGCGCAAAGCGGCCGGCACCGACGCTGAGGTGATCGTTTTCCTTGGCGTCAGGTTCATGGCCGAAGTGGCGAAGATCGTCAGCCCGCAGAAGACCGTCCTGTTGCCGGACGTGGAGGCCGGCTGCTCGCTCGAAGATTCCTGCCGGCCGGAACCGTTCGCCAGGTTCCGGCGGGAACATCCGGACCATCTGGCGGTCACCTACATCAATTGCTCGGCCGAAGTGAAGGCGCTGTCCGACGTGATCGTCACCTCGTCCAATGCCGAGACTATTTTGAACCAGTTGCCCAAGGACCGCCCGGTTCTGTTTGCTCCCGACCGTCATCTCGGCGCCTATCTGGCGAAGAAGACCGGCCGCGAGATGACGCTGTGGCCTGGCAGCTGCATCGTCCACGAGCAATTTTCCGAGCGCGAGCTGGTCAAGCTCAAAGTGCAGCATCCGAAAGCCCTGGTCGCCGCGCATCCGGAATGCCCCGAGATGATCCTACGGGAAGCCGACCATGTCGGCTCGACCCGATCGATCCTGGATTTCGTTCTGGCCAGCCCGGCGCAGGAATTCATCATCGCCACCGAGCCGCACATCATCCACCAGATGGAAAAGGCGGCGCCGGCCAAGACCTTCTTTCCCGCACCGGGAATGGACGGCGCCTGCGATTGCGCCCGTTGCCCGTTCATGGCGAAGAACACCTTGGAAAAGCTGTACCTATGCCTGGTCAATGGTGCGCCGCGCGTCGAGATGCCGGAGGACCTGAGGCTGGCCGCGCTGAAGCCGCTGCAACGCATGCTGGACATGTCGGTGTCGGTGAATGTCCGTCCCGCCCCCTGATCTGGCCGCTCATCCTGATCTGGCCGCTCATATCGACCGGCTGATCGACGCGGCGTTGGCTGAGGACATCGGGCCGGGTGACGTCACAAGCGGTTCGGTCATTCCCGAAGGACTGCGGTTCCGCGGCGTCATGGCAGCGCGCGAGGACATGGTGGTCGCCGGCCTGCCGTTCGCCGCCCAGGTGTTTCACCGGGTGGTGCCGGAAGCGGGCGTGGAACTGGCGGTCGCCGACGGAGACAAGGTTGCCGCCGGCACCATCCTTGCCCGGCTCGAAGGGCCTGCCCGCGGCATGCTGACCGCCGAGCGGACGGCATTGAATCTGCTCCAGCACCTGTCAGGCATCGCCACCCTGACCCGCACCTATGTGGATGCCATGGCCGGCACCGGCGCGACCCTGCTGGACACCCGAAAGACCATCCCCGGGCTGCGGCTCGCCGCCAAATATGCCACCCGCATGGGCGGTGCCCGCAACCACCGTATGGGCCTTTATGACGGCGTACTGATCAAGGACAATCACATCGCCGTCTGCGGCTCGGTGGCCGAGGCCGCGCGCCGAGCGAAGCAAGCCGGTACCGGCGAGGTGGAAGTCGAATGCGACACACTGGACCAGGTGGCTGAGGCGGTGGCGGCCGGCGCCGACATCATTCTGCTCGACAACATGGCTCCACCGGTCCTGCGGCAGGCGGTCGCTCTGGTCGCCGGCCGCGCCAGGACCGAGGCGTCGGGCGGGGTCAATTTGGATACCATCCGGGCCATAGCCGAGACCGGGGTGGATTTCGTCTCGGTGGGGCGGCTGACCCAGTCCGCCCGCGCCGTGGATATCGGCCTTGACTGGAATGCCGAGTGATGAGTGGTTCTCCTTCCTATGACGTCCTGGTGGTCGGTAGCGGTGCCGCCGGCCTGACCGTTGCCCTGCAGTTGGCGCCGAAGGCGCGGGTAGCCTTGTTGTCGAAGGGCGATCTGGCGGAAAGCAGCACCTTGCATGCCCAAGGCGGGATAGCCGCGGTGCTGGACGCCACCGATTCGACTGAGTTCCACATCGCCGATACGCTGGTGGCCGGCGCCGGATTGTGCGATGCGGATGTGGTCCGGTTTGTCGTCGAAAACGCCCGCGAAGCGATTTCACGGTTGATCGGCTATGGCGTCAATTTCGACCGCGAAGAGGCTGCCGGCTCGGGCAATGGCGACGAAGAACCCCATTACCACCTGACGCGCGAGGGCGGACACAGCCACCGCCGGATCATCCATGCCGCCGACGCCACCGGCCGCGCCGTCGAAACGACCCTGGAACAGCGAGCGCGGGAAACCGCCAACCTGGACATCTTCGAGCACCAGTTGGCGATCGACGCCTTGCGTGAAAAGGATGCCATGGGCAAGCGCGGGCGCTGCGTCGGTGTCTACGCTCTGGACCGCCGGAGCGGGCAGGTGCAGTTGTTCCGCGCCAAGGCGGTGGTGGTCGCCACCGGCGGCGCCAGCAAGGTGTACCTCTACTCCTCCAATCCCGACGGCTGTACCGGCGACGGCATCGCCATGGCCTGGCGGGCCGGCTGCCGCGTCGCCAACCTGGAGTTCATGCAGTTCCACCCGACCGTGCTCTACCATCCGCAGGCCAAATCCTTCCTCATTTCGGAAGCGGTGCGCGGCGAGGGGGGACGGCTCCTGCTGCCGACCACCGGCGAACGCTTCATGCCGCGCTTCGACCAGCGCGGCGAACTGGCGCCGCGCGACGTCGTGGCCCGGGCCATCGACCATGAGATGAAGCGGCTCGGCCTCGACTATGTCCATCTCGACATCAGCCACCAGCCGGCCGAGTTCATCACCGCCCATTTCCCGACCATCCATGCGAAATGCCTGGAGCACGGCATCGACATCACCCGCGAGCCGATTCCGGTTGTTCCCGCCGCGCATTATACCTGCGGCGGCGTGATGACCGACAAGCGCGGCCGCACCGACGTACCCGGCCTTTACGTGGTGGGCGAGGCAGCGTTCACCGGCCTGCACGGGGCCAACCGCATGGCCAGTAACTCGCTGCTTGAATGCCTGGTCTACGGCGCGGCGGCGGCCGAGGATATTCTCGCGCGCCTGCCGACCCTGCCCGAGCCGGGTGAACTGCCGGCCTGGGACGAGAGCTGGGTCACCAATTCGGACGAAGAGGTCGTGGTTTCCCACAACTGGGAGGAACTGCGCCGCTTCATGTGGGACTATGTGGGCATCGTGCGGACGACCAAACGGCTGGAGCGCGCCCAGCACCGGATCGACCTGCTGCTGTCCGAGATCGATGAATATTACGGATCATTCCGGGTGACCAACGATCTTCTCGAACTGCGCAACCTGGCCTTGGTGGCCAAGCTGATCATCCGCTCGGCTTTGGCCCGCCGGGAAAGTCGCGGGCTGCACTATACCCTGGACTTCCCCTATCCGGATCCCGTCGCTGCGCCCCAGAACACCATCCTGACGCCCAAGCGCTTCCGCCTGCCGCCGACGGACTGAACGGTTTCCGCAACTCATCGTCCGCCCGCCGTTCCACCCTCGGCCGTGCGCCCGGCGATCAGCGCCTCGGGATGGCGGTCGAGGTAGTCGGCCAGTTCGCGGATCGATCGGGCGGCACCTGACAGTTCCTCGATGGCACGAGGTATGTTGCGGTCCTGCTCGGCACCGCTGCCGCCCAGGACGGCGTCGGCCGATGCCAGCGCTTCGTCTACCCTGGAAAGGCTGCGCCTGACCTGTGGCGAGGACACCAGCCCATCCACATGGCGAGCGGTGCGGCGGACCTCCTGGCCGATTTCGGCGATGGGCATCGCCTCGACTTTCGCCATAACAGCGTGAACTTGCCGGGCTATTTCCTGGATCTCGCCCGAAGGAGCCGTGGGGATCTCAGGCTCGGCTCCGGCGCGATTCAATGCGGCCGGCCCTGCATCTTGGGGGAAGTCCAGCACCACCGTCTTGCCGCCGATCAACGGCGTGCTGCGCTCAAGCCGCGCCCTCAGCCCTTCGCGGACCAGCCTGTCCATGGCTTCCGTGACCAGGGGTGACCAGTTTCCGTCCGGGGGCGGAGAGCCGTCGACCACATGCAACCGGTCCGGCTCGACCTCGATGGTCACCGGCGTCTGCAATGCGCTCGATCGGACGTCGTATGCGAGGCTGACGCCGGTGACCCGGCCCACCCGGAAACCCTTCAGCGTTACGGGAGCCCCCGGTGAAAGATCGCCTACCGCCCCGTCGAAGCGGACCAGGAAGGCCACTTGCGGCCCGATTGGCGCCGCATCGGCCGCTGCCTTGTCATGGTACAAGGGAAACTGCGCCCCCCATTTGACGGGGGGCTCGCCCTGCGCGGAGCCGGGCGTATCGAAGGCCACTCCGCCGAACAGCACGGCCGGGAGCGGCGCCAGATTTGCCGTGACACCGTGGCCACCAGCCGATATCTGCACGGCATCCTCTTTCCAGAACTGCGTCCGGCTGGTGACCAGGCGGTCGAAAGGCGCATGCACGAAGGCGGTGATCTTGAATCCCTTGCCGTCGGCGGCAAGGTCGGTGTGCTCTATCTTGCCGGCCTCCATGCCGCGGTAATCGATGATCGCGCCGGCCTTCAGCGCCCCCTCCGTGCTGCTGTGCAATGTCAGTTCCACCCCGGGCGTTCCCGACAGAACCTGCGGCTGCCGGTCGAGTCCGGTGAAATGCCGGGTTGGCTTGCCCTGGCCCGGATCCATGGCGAGATGGGGCCCGGTGACCACCGATTTCAGGGAGCTAAGATCCGAGAAGTCGGGCTTGGCGCCGGCGATCCAAAAACGCGTGCCCTCGCGCAAGGCTTGCAGGACGTCGTGGCGGAGCCGTACGGTAACGATCACGTGGCCGAGGTCCTTGGCCAATTGCACCGAGGTCACCTGACCCACCACCATTCCCCGATAGATCAGCTTGGTGTCGTCGGCCTTCACCCCTTCCGCCTGGGGAAAGACAATGGTGATCTCCGGCCCTTCTTGGGCGAAATGGCGGATGATCAGCCAGACGACGATGCCCAGCACGGCAAGCGGCAGCGCCCAGATCCAGCCCGGCCACCGGGTCCGGCGGAAGGCGGCTTCGGTCCGTCTTTCCTCGCCCGCATCACCCATTGCGCCGGCCCGCCAGGTCCCACATCAGCCGTGGGTCGAAAGTAATCGAAGCCAGCATGGTCAGCATGACCACCAGTAGGAACGCGTTGGCTCCCTGGCCGGCCTGGGACGATGCCAGGTCGCCGAACTGGATCAGCGGGGCAAAGACGGCGATGGTGAATACGTCGATGTTCGACCAGCGCCCGATCTTCTCGATGAAGCGATGCAGCCTGGTGCGGGCCAGCAGCGCCGCCCGGCTGGCCCGGCGGACGGACAGGATCAGCCAGGTCAGCCCGGCCAGCTTGAGGAAGGGGATGGCGATGCTGGTACAGAAGATCAGCACAGCCAAGGGCCACAAGCGGGCCTGCACAAGCTGTTCGATACCGCTGTAGATCGTATGATGGACCGTGCCTTCGAAAGTGAATGTGTTTGTCATCGGATAGAGGTTGGCTGGCCCGTACAGCAGAAAACCTGCCGCCACCAGTGCCATGGTCCGGGTAAGAGAGTCCGGCTCGCGGGCGCGCAGGCGGGCATCGCAGCGCGGACAGGGCCTGTCTTCGCGCTCCATCGGCAGGACCATGTCGCAGCTCCGGCAGGACAGGACGGGACCGGCCGGCACGGCGTGCTCCGGTGCGATCATCCGCCAAACGCGCCGCGGATCCAGCGTCGCCTCGGTGACCAGCGAGAACAGGGCCGCTCCGGCCAGGCACCATCCGCCCGGCCCAACCCGCGCCGGAAGCATGGCGACCACGCGGCTGTAGCCGACGACGCAGCCGAGCAGAAAGACGTCGGGCATCGCCCATGGGGCCAATTTGGTCGCCCAGCGGAAGGCCCGCCCCAGCCAACCTGGCCGATAGCCCAGCCGCAGGGCGAGCAGGACCCCGGTCAGCAGGCCGAACTGGACAAATGGCAGGATCAGTACAAGAAAGGCGATCTGGATGGAGAGAAGCGGCCATCCCTGCTGCCACAGCACCCAGACCCCCGACCCCAGTACACTTTGCCGGGCCGCCCCGGCGAAACTGACGGTCATCAATGGCAGCCAGTTGGCGGGTACCAGGAGCAGAAGGGCAGACAGGGCAAAAGCCAAGGCGCCATCGATGGTGCGGCCCGCGGTGCGCTCCAGGGCCAGCCCGCAAACCCGACACCTGGCCACCGACCAGGGCGGCAGCGGCGGGATGGTCTGGAGTGTTGCGCAATCCGGGCAGGCAATGGCCATGTTGCAGGTCCGGCGAATAGCCCCGCGGGCTATCTCTGATCTGCCGGTCCTAACAGTGGGAGGCCGTCGACGGTTCCCGCGGGAGCAGGCTCTGGCTGCGCCGCTCAGGCGCCGCTCGACTCCACCCGATAGCCAAGGCGTATCACGCCCCAGCGTCGGCCCCTCACCAGGATGGGAACCGACATATCCTTCATCAGCAGGAACTTCCCTCCGCCCATCTCGCGTCGGTATGCCTGAAGATAGAAGGGCTTGGTGTTCTGCGCCGCCCGCTGAGCGGTGCGGTCATTGTAGATGCGCCGGTTACGGCAGTTGGCGTTGTTCCATACCGGGTCGGGCCCTTGCGGCTTGGAAACCCGCCGGTTATGGGTCGGCAGATAGCCGTTCTGATCGTTGGCGGCGCAATATTGGATCCGGGGGTCGAGCACCAGCAGCGGTTCAAGGATGTCGGGCAGCACCTGGTCGGTGAATTCGGTGAAGCGGCTCATATATTGGACCGGATCGGTGCCCGGGATGACCTGGTAGTTGGTGTCGAACAGGTCCGCCAAGCCAATCCGTCCACTGTCCACCGCCTGCTCGAACAGCTGGTTCATGCGCTGCCCGGCGGCGGTCAGCGCCTCGATGAGCGGCGTGTCGCCGGTCTTGAGCCCGGAGCCGGCGATCAGGTTCATCAGATCTTCGCCGTGGTCGAGCACCCTGACGACCCGTTCTTCCGCCGTGCGCAGGACTTCCGAGGTCTTCTTCACCCCCTCGAAGAATTGATCAATTTCCCCCAGGACTTCGCGGCAATGTTCCAAACTGCCAGTGGCCGCCGTGGAAATGCTGTTCACTTTGGTTTCCACCGTGCCGATGGCGGAGTGGAACCGCTCCAGCGCCCCGTTGATCACGCCGACGCCCTGGCTGACCGAGTCGGCCACCCCGATGGTGTTGCTGCTGGAGGCGATCAGCTGGCCGATGTCGTTGGACAGCACGTTCACCGTGCCGTCGATGCCCGAGGTGGCGGTGTCGGCCTGGCGCGCCAGCGTCTTCACCTCGGTAGCGACCACGGCGAACCCCTTGCCGGCCTCGCCCGCCCGCGCCGCCTCGATGGTGGCGTTGAGCGCCAGCAGGTTGGTCTGCCGGGCGATGGTCTGGATGTTGCGCGACATGCCGCGCACCGCCCCCAAGGACCCCTCCAGCGAACCCAGGCGCTCTTCGATGCCACGCACCGAATCGACCAGTTGGCGCACCTCGCCGAGCGCCGAAGCCACGGCGGTGAGCGACTGAACGGACTGGCTGGCCGCCTGGCTGGTGACGGAGGTGGTTTGGCGGCCGGCCTCGTCGATCTCGCCGATCGAGGCGCGAAGGCCGTGGGTCAGATTGCGCAGATGCCCGAAAAGCTCTTCCTGGTGGCCGACGAAAGCGGTCATGCCCTGGATGGTCCCGGCGATTTCCGCCACTTCGAGACTCAGCCCCTCGACCTTGTCCAGCAGACTGGATGCAAAGTCTTCCAAGCGGTGGGCGGCCTCTGCCCCTTGTTGGATCATGCGGATGTTCCCTGCGTTATATGTTGCGAGGCCTTTTGGCGACGGCGCCGCAATCTTGATTTTTGTCGGTCAAGTATATCGACTTCTTCAACCCGTGACACACATTTTTATTGCATTAGAAACTCGTGTTTTATAATTCGGCAATCCTAATATCACCTCTGCGGCACGGCTTCCGGAGCGCAATGCTCCCTCCAGAGTGCAAGGCAGTCCGGTGGCGGTCCAATCGCCCGCCAGAACAAGGTTTGGCCCGGCCTTTGGCGGGGGGCGCAGGGCTTCCACCTCGGCCGAGTGGAATAAGGTCGCCCGCTTTTCCTTGATGACCCGTGTTGCCAGCGGCGTACCCCGCAAGTCCAAGGCCCGGACGGCGTCGCCCCAGACGCGCGCGGCCACCTCGTCAGCCGGCCGTTCGGCCAGTTCCGCCGCCGCCGACACGGTCACCGACAGGATGCCGTCGCGCAGGAACAGCCATTGGGCTGTTCCGCCGACGATTCCCAGGAAGCCACCGGCTGGTGGTTGTGCAGGGGGCGCGGACAAGCGGAAATGGGCATTGACGATGGGGCTGGCCGAAAGCTCGGGCAGGCCCGGCAGCAGCACGGCGGCCACCGCCCACGGAACAGCCAGAACCACCATGTCGTTGACACCCAGGCGCACGGTCTCGTCATCAAAAACCAGTTCGACCGCGGCGCCACTCGCATCCCGCACCAGTCGCCGGAGCGGATGATGCAGGCGAACCACGGCTCCCGAAGCACCCAGGGCGGCCAGGGCTGGATGCACGAAGGTCTCCGACAATCCGCTACGGACCAGGAATGGCTGGCTGGCCGCCTGGCCGCGCCACAGGGTTCGCGCGAGCACCCGGCGGAACACGGTGGCCGACGCGGCGTCGCAGGGTGTGTTCATAATGGCGACGCCGAGGGGATCCCAGAAGCGCCGGAAATTGCGCGAGCGGCCAAGACAGGCGGAGATGCTGGAGCCCTCGGCGTCGCGCATGCGCCAAGCCGAGGCAAGGATGGAGGGCAGAAGGCGGGTCGCCGTCGCCGTCCAAAGACGGCCGTCGTCCAGATCGAGCATGGGAAAGGCGGCGGGGCCGGGAACCAGCCCGTCGGTGCTGCCGATCCGCCGGAGATAGCGGAATACCGCCTGGTTGCCGCCAACCACCATATGGGTGCCGTTGTCGATCAGACGGTCGAGCTTCGGCTCGAACCAGGAACGGCAGCGGCCGCCGGCATGGCCGGCGGATTCGTGTACGACCACCTCGACTCCGGCATCCCTGGCGTCCAAGGCGCAGGAAAGGCCGGCCAAGCCGGCCCCGACCACATGCAGGGTCATCGGCGCACTACGCGGTCAAGACGAACAGTCGTCGAACGGGTCACCAAAACGTTCTCCCCGAAGGCGAAGCGGCCTATATAACACACCACCGGCCGTCCGCAGCAAAAGGATCGCATTCATTTATGGCTGCTTCCCTATCCTATTCAGCCCAGGAGGTGCGCCGTTACGACCGCGACCGATTCGGCACCGCGCTGTTCGCCCCGCTCCAGTATCGCGAAGCATTGTTCAGTCTTTACGCCTTCAATGCGGAAGTGGCGCGGGTCCGCGAACTGGTGAGCGAGCCGCTGTTGGGCCGGATGCGCCTGCAATGGTGGCGGGACGCCATCGCCGGGTTCTACGAAGGGCGGGGAATGGCACATCCGGTGGCCGCGCCGCTGGCTGAGGCCATCGCCAGCCGGCAATTGTCGCGCGAGCCCTTCGACCGGTTGCTGGATACGCGCGAGACGGACATGGAGGACTCGGGTCCCGCCGATCTCGACGGGCTCGAGGCCTATGCCGAAGGGACCTCGGCCACCTTGAATAGGCTGGCCCTCGAAATTCTTGGCGTGAGAGAGGAGGCTGCGGCAAAGGCGGCGCATCATGTGGGCATCGCCTGGGCGCTGACCGGACTCCTTCGCGCAGTTCCATTCCATGCCTCGATGGGGCGTCTTTACCTGCCGCCGGCGCTGCTGGCCGAATACGGCGTGGCGGCCCAGGATCTGATGGCGGGCCGCCGGCCCCCCGGTTTGCCCAAGGTCGCCGAAGCGGTGGCGACGCGGGCCCGGCGCCATCTTGCCGACGCCAGGGCGTTGCGCCGCCGGGTGCCGCGGGCGGCGCTTCCAGCGCTGCTTGCGGCCGCGCTGGCCGAGGGCTATCTCGACGCGCTGTCCCACTCGGGCAACGATCTGATGGATACCGTCTGGTCGATGACCCACCCGCGGCCGCTACGCCTGGGCTGGCAATTTTTCCGGGGAATGTATTGATTAGGCCACACTTCGGCCATTTTTCCATGCATCCTGGGGGGCAGTTCAAAGGCGCCGCGATCCCGCGGGGGGTATAAAGGTCGTTGTGCCACAGTCATAAGATCGGAACGATGACAACTGGCCGCGAGGATGTCATGCGCAATCTGACAGTTCCGTTGATCCATCCGGGTGAACAACTTCGCGAAGAGTTCGTAAAGCCATTGGGACTTACCGTCGAGCGTCTGGCGACCGATATCGGCGTGCCGATCAACCATGTCCAGGCGCTGATGGCCGAGAAACGCGAGGTGAACGTCGAGATGGCCATGCGCCTTGCCCGCTATTTCGGCACCTCGCCGAAATTCTGGCTCGACCTCCAGCGCGATTACGACCTTTCCTTGGCCGAACTCAATTCGGGACCGCAGATCGCCGCTCGGGTACGGCCGTATTCCAACTGACCAGCCAGTCCGCCAGATCCTTCAGCGCCCGCACCGCGTAAAGTTTCTTGCGCTCGCGTCCCTTGATCCGCCGGCCGCGCTCGTCGCGCTCGTCGGGCGGTTCCGGAAACAGGCCGAAGTTCACGTTCATCGGCTGAAACGTCTCGGCTCTGGCACCCCTGGTGATGTGGTCGAGCAGCGCTCCGACGGCCGTCGTCGCCGGCGGCGGCCGGACTGCCGCGCCGAGACGCTGGGCGGCGGCGAAGCGCCCCGCCATCAGGCCGACGGCAGCGCTTTCCACATAGCCCTCGCATCCGGTGATCTGGCCGGCGAAGCGCCAGGCCGGCCGGATCTTCAGGCGCAGCAGCGGGTCCAGCAGCCGCGGGCTGTTGAGGAAGGTGTTGCGATGCATGCCGCCCAGGCGGGCGAACTCGGCGCCCTCCAGCCCCGGGATCTGGCGGAAGATGCGGATCTGTTCGCCATGCTTCAGCTTGGTCTGGAAGCCCACCATGTTGTAAAGCGTCCCAAGCGCATTGTCTTGGCGAAGCTGAACGATGGCGTGCGGCTTCACCCCGGGATCGTGGGGGTTGGTCAGGCCGACGGGCTTCAACGGACCAAAGGCCAGGGTATCGCGGCCGCGCTCGGCCATCACCTCGATCGGCAGGCAGCCTTCGAAATAGGGCGTACCCTCCCAGTCCTTCGGCATGTGCTTTTCGCCGGCCAGCAGGGCATCGACAAAGCCTTCGTACTGCGCACGGTTCATCGGCAGGTTGATGTAGTCGGTGCCGCTGCCTTTGTCGTAGCGCGACTGGAACCAGGCCTTGCTGAAATCGATGCTGCTTCTTGTCACGATCGGCGCAATGGCATCGAAGAAGCTGAGCGCGTCCTCGCCGGTGAACTGGCGGATCGCGTCGGCGAGGGCGGGCGAGGTGAGAGGGCCTGTGGCGATGATAACCGAATCCCATTCCTCCGGCGGCAGGCCGGCGATCTCTTCGCGGCGGACGGTGACCAGCGGATGGGCTTCCAGCGCGCGTTCGACGCCGGCGGCGAAGCCCTCGCGATCCACCGCCAGGGCACCTCCGGCCGGTACCCGGTGGGCATCGGCCTGGGCCAGAATCAGCGAGCCCAGGCGGCGCATTTCCTCATGCAGCAGCCCGACGGCATTGTATTCGGCGTCGTCCGAGCGGAGCGAATTGGAACAGACCAGTTCGGCCAGATGCGAACCAGTATGGGCCTCGGTCCGGCGGTCTGGACGCATTTCGTGCAGTTGGACGGGGATCCCGGCCGAGGCCAATTGCCAAGCCGCCTCGCAGCCGGCTAGCCCGCCCCCGATGACATGGACAGTATTCATGCGGCCTGACTTAAGCCGTCGCGCCTTCGTTGTCCAGAGGGCGGCAGCGCTGAACGCTGCAGGCGAAATCGTTGAGGTGTCGTTCGCTCGAACACTTGACGGGATACGGTCGAAACGGAGTAAAAGGAAACCGTCCAGAACCGAAGGAGCGATGGCCGTGGCAGCAGGTGGTGAAATCGGAGATCAGCTGACGACCTTGGTGGCGGTCGGCGCCACGGCGCTGCTGGGGTTCCGCGCGTTCCGCATGCTGCAGGCGAACCGCTGCGCCATTGCGCCGGCGGAACTGCATCACCGGATGACCGGGGGCGAGGACCTGCTGGTTCTCGATGTCCGCAGTGCCGAGGAATTCCACGGCAAGCTCGGCCATGTCAAAGGGGCGGTCAACCTGCCCATCGGCGAACTGCCGGCGCGGCTGAGCGCGCTGAAGGAACAATTCTCGAACCTGCGCGACACCACGGTGGTCATCACCTGCCTGCATGGCCCCCGCGCCTCCAGCGGCCTTGCGCATATGCGCAAAGCGGGGTTCCGCAAACTCCATGTGCTGAAGGGCGGGATGGCCGCCTGGTCCACCGCCGGGCTGCCGGTCCACCGGAAGTGAATTTTACCGGTTCCAAGCAGTCCGCGACGGACGTATAAGCGTTGCCTTTCTCATGGCGCGGGGGGATCGCGTAACCGAGAGGCCGAGCAATGGGCAACAGCAGCTATTACGTCATCGGCGGCGAATACGCCGATACCAGTTTCACCGCCATCGCTATCGGCAAGGCCGAGGAACGCTACGGGCCCTTTACCGAGAAGGAGGCGCACGACACCTGGCGGGCGCTGACCGGAAAGACCGTCGACAACGCCCTCATCCGCTATCGCATCCGCCCCGAGGAAGAGGTGGCCGGCCCGGTCTGGTACGTGGTCGGTGGTGAATACGCCTCGACCGAGTTCGACGCCATCGCGACCGGCCATAAGCTTGAGACCTACGGCCCTTTCACCCGCAGCGAAGCTCTGGCGGTGTGGCGTTCCATCACCGCCAAGAGCGTCGACAACGCCATGGTGCGCTATGACATCGTCACCGCCGAAGAAATGGACGTGATCCGCGACGGAGCATGATCGGACGTTCACGCCCGCTTCAGCGCCTTGCTCAAGTATGGCCTGAGGTAATGTCCGGTATAGCTGCCCGGCACCACGGCGATCTGTTCGGGGGTGCCGGCGGCCACCACGCCCCCACCGCCGATGCCGCCGTCGGGGCCCAAGTCGATAATCCAGTCGGCGGTCTTGATCACTTCAAGATTGTGCTCGATGACCAGGACCGTATTGCCGGCATCGACAAGTGCGTGAAGGACTTCCAGCAGTTTCTTCACATCCTCGAAATGCAGCCCGGTGGTCGGTTCGTCGAGAATGTATAGCGTGCCGCCGGTGGCTCGGCGCGACAGCTCCTTGGCCAGTTTCACCCGTTGTGCCTCGCCGCCTGACAGTGTCGTCGCCTGCTGGCCGAGATGGATGTAGCTGAGACCCACCCGTTTCAGCGTTTCCATCTTGTCGCGGATGACCGGAACCGCCTTGAAGAAGTCGGCCGCTTCTTCGACAGTCATGTCAAGTACGTCTGCTATCGTCTTGCCTTTAAACGTAATTTCTAAGGTTTCCCGGTTGTACCGCTTGCCCTTGCAGACGTCGCATTCGACATAGACGTCGGGCAGGAAATGCATCTCGATCTTGATCACGCCGTCGCCCTGGCAGGCCTCGCAGCGCCCGCCCTTGACGTTAAAGCTGAAGCGGCCGGCCTTGTAGCCTCGCGCCTGGGCCTCGGGCAGATTGGTGAACCAGTCGCGGATCGGCGTGAACGCGCCGGTATAAGTGGCCGGATTGGATCGCGGCGTGCGGCCGATGGGCGATTGGTCGATATCGACGATCTTGTCGATGAACTCCAGGCCATCGATGCGGTCATGGGGGGCGGCGTGTTCCCGCGCTCCATTCAGCCGGCGGGCCAGGGCCTTGTAAAGGGTTTCGATCACCAAGGTTGACTTGCCGCCGCCCGAGACGCCGGTCACGCAGGTAAATGTGCCCAGCGGGAAGTCGACGGTGATGTCTCTCAGGTTGTTGCCGCGCGCGCCGACCACCGAAAGGCGACGGCCGCTGCCCTGCCGCCGCTGAACGGGCAGGGGGATCTGGCGCATCCCGGTGAGATACTGGCCGGTCAGGCTGGCCGCGTTCTGCATCACCTGCTCGGGGGTGCCCTCGGCGACGATCTCACCGCCGTGCAGCCCGGCACCCGGCCCCATGTCGATCAGGTAGTCGGCGGTACGGATGGCGTCCTCGTCATGTTCGACGACGATCACAGTGTTCCCCAGGTCGCGCAGCCGCTTCAGCGTCGCTAGCAGGCGGTCGTTGTCCCGCTGGTGCAAGCCGATGGAGGGTTCATCCAGCACGTACAGCACCCCCGTCAGGCCCGAGCCGATCTGCGAGGCCAATCGGATACGCTGTGACTCGCCGCCCGACAGACTGCCCGAGTTGCGCGCCAAGGTGAGATAGTCCAGCCCTACATCGTCGAGGAATCCCAGGCGTTCGTTGATTTCGCGCAGAATCCGCCTGGCGATTTCGCGGTCCTTGGGCTTCAGATGCTGGTCGAGTTCGGCGAACCAATGCCGCGCCTCGGAAATCGAGAAGGCGCAGACCTGCGAGATGTCCAGCCCGCGCAGCTTGACCGCCAGCGCCTCGGGCTTGAGGCGTGCTCCCTGGCAGACCCCGCAGGGCGCGGTGACCTGAAAACGTGACAGGTCTTCCCGCACCCAGCTGGAATCGGTCTCCCTGAAGCGGCGTTCCATATTGGGGATGACCCCCTCGAAGGGACGCTCGTTGACATAGGAACGGACGCCGTCCTCGTAGCGCATGGGGACCACTTCCGAGCCCGAGCCGTAGAGGATGGCCTGGCGAGCCTGCTCGGGAATCTCGGCGAAGGGCTGATCGAGGCGAAAGCGGTAATGGCGGGCCAGGCTTTCCAGCGTCTGCAGATAGTATTGCGAGGACGAACCAGCCCAAGGCGCCACCGCGCCGTCGCGCAGCGATTTGCGGTCGTCCGGCACCACCAGGTCCTCGGCGAAATGCATGGTGACGCCCAGGCCGTCGCAAGCCGGGCAAGCGCCGAGGGGGTTGTTGAACGAGAAGAGCCGCGGCTCGATCTCGTCGATGGTGAAGCCCGAGACCGGGCAGGCGAACTTGGCCGAAAACAGGGTGCGTTCCTGCGTCTGGGCGTTTTCCGCGATGACAATGCCGTCAGCCAGATTCAGGGCCGTTTCGACGCTGTCGGCCAGGCGCGTGGCGATGCCGTCTTTGACCACCAGCCGGTCGACCACCACCTCGATGTCGTGCTTGACCTTCTTGTTCAGCGCCGGGACTTCGTCGATCTCATACAGTTCGCCGTCCACCTTGACCCGCTGGAAGCCCTTCTTCTGCAAATCCTGCAAGTCCTTCCGGTACTCGCCCTTTCGCCCCCGCACCAGCGGAGCCAGCAGATAGAGCCGCGTGCCCTCGGGCATGCCCAGGATGCGGTCGACCATCTGCGACACGGTCTGGCTTTCGATGGGCAGGCCTGTGGCCGGCGAATGCGGGACGCCGACGCGGGCGAACAGCAGCCGCAGGTAATCGTAGATCTCGGTGACGGTGCCGACGGTCGAGCGCGGGTTCTTCGACGTGGTTTTCTGCTCGATGGAGATGGCCGGCGACAGTCCTTCGATCAGGTCCACGTCGGGCTTGGCCATCAGCTCGAGGAACTGCCGGGCATAGGCCGACAGGGATTCCACGTAGCGCCGCTGCCCCTCGGCATAGATCGTGTCGAACGCCAGTGAGGATTTTCCCGAGCCCGAAAGCCCGGTAATGATCACCAGCTTGTCCCGCGGAATGTCGACGTCGACGTTCTTGAGATTATGTTCGCGCGCACCGCGCACGCGGATGAAGGAAGTCATGATCCTCCGCCACAGGATTGGCGACTTGCGTCAAGAGTCATCGGCTGAACGGCGCGAATGACCACTCCGACCGTTGGGGAGGAAGCATGCCGCCCAGTGCTACGAGATAGGTACGAGATATAGTCCGGTCAATGCAAGGCGCGCGCTAACGTTGCCGGCATTTATCATTCCCGTACCTTGGCCAGGAAGTCGTCGACGCCGCTGCGCAGACTGCCGGCCTGCGCCGACAGGGTCTGCACTGCGGCCAGCACCATGTCGGCAGAGCCGCGTGCCTGATCGGCGGCCAGATTGACCCCGGCGACATTCTCCGATACCGCCCGCGTGCTGCCCGCAGCCTCTTGGATATTGCGTGCGATGTCGTGGGTCGCCAGGCCTTGGCTCTGCACCGCGTCGGCCACGGTGGCAGCGATGGTGTTGATCTGGCCGATGGTGCCGGAAATGTTCCTGATGACGTCCACCGTGGCGCGGGCGGCCGATTGCACGGAAGCGATTTGCTGACGGATCTCGTCGGTGGCCTTGCCGCTCTGGTTGGCCAGGTTCTTGACTTCACCGGCCACCACGCTGAACCCCTTGCCGGCTTCGCCGGCACGGGCCGCCTCGATGGTTGCGTTGAGCGCCAGCAGGTTGGTCTGGCTGGCGATGACATTGATCAGATTGACCACTTCATCGATCCGTTCGGCCGCCAGCGCCAGATCGTGGACCAGCGTGTTGGCCCGTTCGGCCTCTTCCACCGCGTTGCCGGCAATGGTCGACGCCTGCCCGACGTGACGGGTGATCTCGGCAACCGATACGGCCAGTTCTTCGGCCGCGGCGGCCACCGTTTCGACGTTGGCGGTGGTATGTTCCGCCGCCTCGCGCACCGCGCTCGCCTTGCGGCTGACCTCTTCGGCCAAGCCGGTCATGCTGCCGGCGGTGCCCTTCAGATCCTCCGCCGCCAGGCCGACGCTGCCGACGACCGAGGAAATGGAGGCGCCGAAGCGATCGGCCAGGCCGTTCAACATCTGTTTTCGTTCCGCTTCGGCCTGGCGCTTGTTTTCCTCCTGCGCGGCGTGAAGGCGGTTCATTTCGATGGCATTTTCCTTGAAGACGGCGACCGCGCGCGCCATTTCGCCGATTTCGTCGCGGCCGTCGGCGGCCGGGATTGCCACTGCCGTATCGCCGGCGGCGAGCCTGGCCATGGACGCGGTGATGGCCGAGATCGGCCCGCTGATGCGCGCTGCGAAGAATAATCCTGCGGCGCCCGCAACCAGCAGGATGACCAGGCTGCCGATGATGAGCGATGTCCGCATGGCAGCCACCGGTGCGAGGATTTCGGCGACGTCGGCTTGCACGACCAAGGTCCAAGCGGTGCCGGCATAAACCAGCGGCACATATGCCGCCAGAAGCGAACGGCCGGACCGGTCGGTGGCCGAGGCGATGCCGGCAGCACCGCTCAGGCCGGCCTTCAGGGCGGCATTGTCCGGATTTTCGAAGGGCGAGGCGTCGCCGCCCGAAAGGCGCGAAGCGTTGCGTGGCTTGCCGTCGGCCCCGACCAGGATCGCCTCGCCGTCCTTGCCCATGCCGGCGGGGTCGGAGAGCAGCGCATTCAGCCGCGCCACGGGGATCTCCAGGATCAGCACGCCGACGAAGTCCTCGCCGCTGTCAAGGATCGGGCTGGCAAGGAAGGCCACCGAACCGCCCGCCGGGGCGTAATTGGCAAAATCTGCGAAGACGAGTGTGCCGGCCTTGGGGTGGTCGAACAATGCCTTGAACAGCTTGCCCGGCGCGGTGTTCTTGAAGGCCGGAGAGGTCAGGTCCTCCATCAGGTCGCTGTGCTTGGCCGTGGTATAGACGACGCGTCCTGTCGAATTGACCAGCAGGATATCGCCCAGCGCACGTTTCTCGAAGATTTTGAGGAAGGTCGGGTGGTAGTCCGTGTGGACCAGCCCCCAGTCCGACCCATCCATCGCCCCCGTATACAGGTAGCGTTTCTCAGGTGGCTGGGGATTTTTTTCGACGAAGGCGGTCTTGACGTAGGCGACGGGATCGATCCCGGCCGCTTTCATGCTGGCGATGGCGTCGCCCAGTTTGCCCACCGCGGCCACGACTGCGGCGTCGGCGGCGAGGATCTCGGTATCCTGGCCGAATGTATCAAGCATCGCCAGCGCCTGGCCGCGGCGGGCCTCGGCCAAAGCGGAAAGCCGCTGTTTCGCGGCGTCCACCAGATGGGATGAGGACTGGGAGTAGCCGACCAATCCGCTCAGCACGGCGGACGATAATACCAGGCATACGATGGCGACCGGTAGTTTCTGGGCAATTCGCATCATCACCTCCCCCGTGCAGGTTCTTTTTTGCACTTCCGCGGTCAGGCATCCGCCCGCAGCAGTTCGGACGGATAGCGATAATTGCACCACTGAGTGATTGTTCATTCAACCATATTTCATGCCGACCGGCCTATGGCGGAAGATTCTTTCATCTGGCCATACCGGCTGGCGGGGCCTTCGGGGGATGAGAAACGAAATACTCTTTTATCTTAAGTGTTTCTCTTTGCCGCTTGTCACTGCTGCCAATTTCCCGTCCGCCCCATTCCTGCCGGGGTCTAGGATGAAGGTCTGATGGCTCATGCGGGATGTCCTAGGATCTGGGGAGCACGAATATGAAGAGCATGTCGGCTACCTATCCTTGGTTGTTACTGGCTGCCGGCCTGGAAATAGGCCTTTCGGCCTGTACGGATGACGGTCTGAGGGGGCTTCCCGACCGGGCCGCGGTTTCGGGCCGCCGGGCCGATGAGGCCATGGCGTTGCTGCCGGGACGCCCGGAAGCGGCGGGTGGTTGGTCGGTCTCGGCGGCGGCAAACCGGGTGGGTGACTTGGCTGTGCCAGTCGCCGGCCTCGACGCCATTTTGGCCGAGGTTGCCGCCGGGCATGCGGTGGTGGTCGGGCAGGGAGTGCACGCGCCCGGCGTGGCAACCGGCTACGATCTGGGGGCGGGCACCCTGACCGTGCTGGGCGCCGACGGTCGTAGCCGGGCCCAGCCGCTGGGCCGCTGGCGCCGCCATTGGATGGCCGCAGGCCTGTGGGCGGTGACGGTGATGCTGCCAGGGGAACTTCCGGCGGCGGCCGACGAGGATGCCTATCTGCGCGCCGCGGCGCGGCTCGAACAGGCCGCGTCGCCATGGGAGGCGGTGCTGGCTTATGATGCCGGCCTGGCCCTCTGGCCGAACGATACGGGGGCGCTGACCGGACTGGGCAAGAGCCTCTATGATCTGGGCGACAGCAAAGGTGCGGCGGCTGCCTTTGCCGCCGCGCTCCAACACAGCCGCGACCCCACCGAGCGCGAGCGCATCGGCCACCTGGCCGCCGCCATGGCGGGACCCGGCGTGGCGGCGCAACCGGTATCGACCACCGAAAAACCTCTTTCCGACCCCGGCCAGTAGCGATATCTTCGTTCACCTTTTATTCGAGGAGCGGAGGCCATGGCCGGCAGCGTCAACAAGGTGATTCTCATCGGCAATCTGGGGCGCGACCCCGAGGTGCGCCACGGACAGGACGGTTCCAAGATCGTCAGTCTCAACGTTGCCACTTCGGAACAGTGGAAGGACCGCGGTTCGGGTGAGCGCCGTGAGAAGACCGAGTGGCACCGCGTTGTCGTGTTCAATGACCGCATCGCCGATATCGCCGAGCGGTATCTGAAAAAGGGCAGCAAGGTCTACATCGAAGGATCCCTGCAGACCCGCAAATGGAATGACCAGTCGGGTGCCGAGCGCTATACCACCGAGGTGGTGATCAGCAAGTTCCGAGGTGAACTGACCCTGCTTGACAGCCGCGGTGAAGGCGGCGGGGCAGGCGGCTGGGACGCGCCGCCGGCTGCTGATTACGGCGGCAGCCGCCCGGCTTCCGGGGGCGGACGCGCCCCGTCCGGCGGTTCTGGCGGCGGCGCCGGCTGGGACGCGCCGCCCGACCTGGACGACGAAATCCCCTTCTAACTGTCACCAAGACAGCATCCTAAAAAATAGTGGCGGAGGCCAGGCGGCCTCCGCCAATTGCTTTCATGGCCAGATTTCCCCGGTTGATCAACGGGTTGCAGGATGCCCTGCATCTTGCACTCGACAGATGACTCGGATCAACCAGCGCTTTCAGTGGGCCATGCCGCTGTAGACACGCTTCAGCGCTGTTTTACCTTGACGTAAACGGCATACTCATCCAGGAATCGTGTATTCGAAAAGCCAGGCTGGTTAACGGCCGGCGGATCGCGTGGCCGTCCAAGAGCGTCTGGTGGAATACGACTTCATCGTCATCGGCTCGGGCTTCGGCGGCAGTGTCGCCGCGCTGCGGCTTGCCGAAAAGGGCTACCGGGTCGCCGTGATCGAACAGGGGCGCCGGTGGACGGAAGCCAATCTTCCCGCCAGCAACTGGAACTTCCGCGCATGGATCTGGCGGCCGGCCCTGGGTCTGCGCGGGTTCTTCAGCTTGCGCTTTTTCAGGCATGCGGTGGTGCTGCACGGCAACGCCGTCGGCGGCGGCTCCATCACCTATGGCAACACGCTTCTGGTTCCGCCCGACAGCGTGTGGCGGCAGGGCAGCTGGGTCGGGCTGAACGACTGGGAAGCGGTCATGCCCACGCATTACGCGACCGTCAAACGCATGCTGGGGGTCACCCCGAACCGGCGCCTCGGCCCGGCCGATCGGCACCTGCGCGAGATGGCAAGGCTGGTGGGGGCGGAAGACAGCTTCTATCCCACCGAGGTCGCGGTGTACTTCGGCGAAGAGGGCCAGGCGCCCGGTATGCTCCATGCCGACCCCTATTTCGCCGGGGAAGGGCCGGCCCGCAATTCCTGCAATGGCTGCGGCGGATGCCTGGTCGGATGCCGGTATAATGCCAAGAACACCCTGGACAAGAACTATCTATACTTGGCCGAACGGAAAGGCGCCGAGATTCTGGCCGAAACCAGGGTGGTGGACGTCCGCCCGCTCGGCGGCCGGAACGACGGCTCGGCCGGCTATGAAGTGGCGACGGTCTCCTCCCTTCCTTCGTCCGCGTGCAACCGCATCTCCTGCCGCGGCCTGGTATTCGCCGCTTCGTCGCTTGGGACCCAGGACCTGCTGTTCCGGCTGAAGGACAGAGGATCACTGCCACACATCTCCGACGCTCTGGGCAAGGGCGTGCGCACCAATGCCGAATCGATCATCGGCGTCCGCTTTCCCGGCAGCAAAACCAACCTGTCGGAAGGGATCGCCATCGGCTCGGGCATCTACATCGACGAGCAGACCCATATCGAGGCGGTGCGCTATCCCGAAGGTTCGGATGCTCTCGGCCTGCTGGCCACGCTGATGGCGCCGGGCCGCCCGGGCTGGCGTCGGATCGGCCGCTGGATCGCCGGCCTGTTCCGGCAATTTGCGGCTGATCCCGTTACCACCCTGCGGTTCCTCTCGCCGCGCAACTTCGCCCGCGAAACCATTATCTTCCTTTGCATGCAGACCGTGGAAGGGCAGCTCACCATGCGTTTGAAGCGGCCCTGGTTCTGGCCGTTCTCGCGCCGGCTCGCCACCATCGGCGACAGGGTTCCGGCCTTCATCCCCGAGGCCAATGATTTCGCCATCAAAGCGGCAAAGTCCACCGGCGGGATCCCTATGACGTCGGTCAGCGAAATCCTCCTCAATATTCCCATGACCGCACATTGCATGGGAGGCGCCGCCATGGGGCATGCGCCCGCCGATGGCGTCTGCGACGCGAAGAACCGGGTTTTCGGCTACTACAACATGTATATCTGCGACGGCTCCATGCTCGGTTCCAATCTTGGGGTCAATCCCAGCCTTACCATCGCCGCGCTGACCGAGCACGCAATGAGCCATGTCCCGCCGGCCGGCGCCCAGGACTGGATGGCGACTGGCACGGAGGTGCAGATTGGCTGACCAGCCCGTGCAAGACTCGTTGCTCACCCTGTTGATCGGCCAACGACGAGCCTTCCAGTCCTCGGCGCCGCTGAACCACGAGGGGCGCGTCCAAGCACTGGAACGACTGCTGTCGGCGACGCTGAAGCATCAGGACGCCCTGGCCGAAGCGGTCGATGCCGATTTCGGCAATCGCTCGGCCGTCGAGACCAGGCTGCTGGAGATATTTCCTCTGGCCGATGAAATCCGCCACATCAAACGACGGCTGAAACGATGGATGCGCCCGCGCCGGGCCGCCGCGAACTGGCAGTTCCGGCCGAGCCGCGCCAAGATCCTCTATCAGCCGCTGGGTGTGGTCGGGGTGATCGGCGCCTGGAACTATCCGATCCTGCTGACCCTGTCGCCGCTGGCCAATGCTTTAGCGGCCGGCAATCACGTCATGATCAAGCCTTCGGAAGCGGCGCCCCGCACCGCCGAAGCGATCCGCGTCATGATCGGCGAAATCTTCGCCGAGAACCATGTGACGGTGGTGACCGGCGGCGCGGATGTTTCGCAAGCCTTTGCCGCTTTGCCGTTCGACCATTTGATTTTCACCGGCTCGGGACGGGTTGGCAAGATGGTGATGCAGGCGGCCGCGGCCAACCTGACGCCGGTGACTCTGGAACTGGGCGGGAAATCACCTGCGCTGGTACACGAGTCCTATTCCATGCCGGCGGCGGCCGAGCGGATCTGCTCGGCCAAGCTGTGGAACGCCGGACAGACCTGCGTCGCCCCCGACTATGTGCTGGTTCCGTCGCACAAGATCGAAGAATTCATCGCCGAAGCGGCTCGGGTCATGGCGCGGCGTGCTCCCCGCTTGCTGTCCGGCGACTATACCCGGATGATCGACAAGCGGGCTTGGCGCCGCATGCGCGACCTGCTGGACGAGGCCCAGGCCAAAGGCGCCCAAATTTGCCAAATCAACCCCGCGCAGGAGAGCCTGACCGAGGAAAATCGCGCCTTTCCCCCCACGCTGGTGACCGGTGTCGACGACTCAATGCGGCTGATGCAGGAGGAAATCTTCGGGCCCATTCTTCCCATCGTCGCGTATTCGTCGCTGGGCGAAGCCTTGGAGGCCATCAATTGCCGCCCCCGACCGCTCGCCCTTTACTATTTCGACGCCGACCAGCAGAGAATCGACCAGGTGCTGTCGGGAACCATGTCCGGCGGCGTCACGGTCAATGACTGCATCTTTCATTTCGTCCAGCACAGCTTGCCCTTCGGCGGCGTCGGGGCAAGCGGCATGGGGGCCTATCACGGCTTCACCGGCTTCGAGACCTTCTCGAAAAAACGCGGCGTGCTCCGGCAAAGCGGCTTGGTAGCCCGTGCCCTCGGCCTGCTGAGGCCGCCCTATGGCTTCTGGGCGAGACGCATCGTCGCCCTGCTGATCGGAGGGCGTTGAGGTCTGCTTCGTCGGCCAGCGTAATGAATGCGCGCATCGCCTTGCCACGGCTTCGGTTTTCAATCGAAGCCCGAAACCGCCTTACCGCTCGAACTTGGTGGTCAACAGCAGCGAAGTCACGGTTCGGCGGACGCCCGGCATTTGGCCGATCCAGTCCAGGGTTTCGTCCAGGCGATGGGTGGTCGGTGCCTCCACCTCGACCAGCAGGTCGAACTGCCCGCTGGCCGTGCAACAGCGGCGGACCTCGGGCCGGTTGCGCAGGGTACTGACGGCGCGGGCCAGATCGCGTGCGCCGATCTCGATCAATACATGGGCCTGCAGAGTCCCGTTGGGTGCAGCCTTTTCGCCCAGCAGAACCGTGTAGCCGGCGATCATCCCGTCACGTTCCAGCCGCTTCAGCCTCTGCTGCATGGTGCTGCGCGACACCCCAAGCCGTTCGGCCAGGCTGGAGACGGGCATCCGTGCATTGGTACGCAGCAGGGCCAGAAGTTGCGCATCCTTGGCATTGTCGATGGGCCGGCTCATCGCAGTTCGACTCCGAAGGGGAGGAGTCTCCAGTTTACCGTCACTTCGCCGGTTAATCACCGTCATTGACGCATATCGCCGGTTTTTCCCGACACTGGGCCTTCCCAAATCCGAATCATCCAGACGGAGGGCGGCGGCCATGCGAAAGATCTTCATCCTCGGTTCGGGGAGAATGGGCTCGCAGATAGCGGCTTTGTTGGCGGCGACCGGGCAATACGCGGTCACCGTCGCCGACCGCGCCGAGCCACGGCTCGACCTGCCGGTCGCGGCTGCGGTCGAACGACGGCAGGTCGATGCGCGCGACGCCATCACCCTCCGACGGGCGCTCGCCGGCCAGGACATTGTGGTCAGCGCCTGTCCCTATTTTCTCAACCTTGTCATCGCCGAAGCGGCTCGGGATTGCGGTGTCCATTATTTCGACCTGACCGAAGACGTCGAGACGGCACGGGCCATCGGCGCCATCGCAGCCGGGGCCGATACCGTGTTCGCCCCGCAATGCGGTCTGGCTCCCGGCTTCGTCGGCATCGTCGCGCACCACATGGCGCAGGAGTTCGACCAGGTGCAGTCGATCCAGATGCGGGTTGGCGCCTTGCCCGTCTATCCGGTCAATTCCCTGAAATACAACCTCACTTGGTCGACGGACGGACTGATCAATGAATACTGCAATCCTTGCGACGCCATCGTCGACGGACGGCGCGCGCAATTGCTGCCGCTGGAGGGGCTGGAACGGTTTTCCCTGGACGGCGTCGACTACGAGGCCTTCAACACTTCGGGCGGCCTGGGCAGCCTGTGCGAGACGCTGGCCGGCAAGGTCGCCGAGTTGACCTACAAGACCGTCCGCTACCCCGGCCACCGCGACATCCTGCGCCTGTTGCTGCACGACCTTGACCTCCAACACGACCGACAGACGCTGCAGCGGATCTTCGAGCGGGCGATCCCCAAGACCGACCAGGACGTGGTCGTTCTGATGGTCAACGCGATCGGCGAAAAACGCGGCCGGCTCTGCCAGGAGACGTTCTCCATCAAGGTCTATGGCGACGGCGGCGCGAGCGCCATCCAGGCGACCACCGCCGGCAGCCTCTGCGCCATGGTTGATCTGTTCGCCGCCGGCAGGCTGCGGCAGCGCGGGCTGATTCGCCAGGAGGACGTGACACTGCCTGACTTTCTGGGCAACCGGTTCGGCAGCCTGTTCCGGCCGCCGAGCCACCGGATCGCCGCCTGACAGCCGACCGCGGGGAGAAAGCGCATCATGCCTGAACTCCGGACCACTGCCCTTTGCGACATCCTTTCCAGGACGCTCGGACCGGGCGAGGCCAAGGTTTTGCTTACGACGGTCGAGCTTCCGGCCGCCATCATCGCTTCGACAGTCGCCGACCGCGCCGTGGTAGCCGCCGCCCTTGCATTGGTGCTGTTCCGCGGTCTTTTGGAACGGGTCCCGCAGGGCGATGAATATGTCGAGGACCAGAGGCGGGCAGGCCGCCGCATCGTCTTCGACCACGGCGCGCTGCGCACTGTTGCGCAGCCCTGCGGTCTTCTGCCGGCCGGCCGCGGCGCCTTCTCGCGCCTGCTGGAACCGCTGGGTTATCGGCGCACCGCGGTCTATCCGCTGGAGCGCATCGGGATGACCGGGCATGCCTACACCCATGAGGAATTCCCCGAGACGCTGCCGCAATATTTCGTCAGCGAATTGCACCCCGAACGATTTTCCCCAGGTTTCCGGGCGGCGGTGACACGGATCGTGGGAGATTCGCGCGATCCTTTGCATTCCCAGGCGGCCGGGCATCTCGGAGAACTGGCCTGGTCCGGGCATCTGCCGCGGCGCGAGGCGGCCTGCTTGGTCGAGGACCTGGCCAATTGCTTCGATCGCCAGCACAACGCGCCCAACGAGGCGGACTATGAAATCCTGCTGGCTGAATCGCCCGAAATGGCCTGGATCGCTACCGAAGGCAACGCTTTCAACCACGCGACCGACCGTGTGGCGGACCTCGCCAGGTTGTGCGAGGAGCAGCGGCGCCTGGGCCGTTCGCTCAAGGATCGGATCGAGGTTTCGGCGTCGGGGCGGATCCGCCAGACCGCGTTCCGCGCCGCGCCGGTCGAGCGCGGCCTGCTGCGTCCGGACGGTTCCGTGACCGTTCGCACGGTACCCGGCTCGTTCTTCGAATTCATCAATCGGGCGAGCCACTTGGACGTGGCGACGGGGCGGATGGCGCTGGATCTCGGTTTCGATAGTGCCAATGCCCAGGGAATCTTCCGCATGACCTCGCCGGCCGAAGAGGAATGAACGTCATGGACGAAATACTGTCGCTTTGCGCCACCCTGGGGGTCGCCGCTCCACTCCGCGCCGACGGCGATCTGCCCTTGCGCTCACCTATTGACGGTCACCGCACCGGCTTTCTGCTCGCTGATTCGGGTTCGGCCGCCAACCACAAGGTCGCCGTGGCGGTTGAGGCCTTTCATCAATGGCGGACGGTCCCGGCGCCGCGCCGCGGCGAGCTGATCCGCCGCTTCGGCGAAGAGCTGCGTGCCGCCAAGCAGCCCCTGGGCCGGCTCGTCACCCTCGAGACCGGCAAGATCCTCGAGGAAGGCCGCGGCGAAGTGCAGGAAATGATCGATATCTGCGACTTTGCCGTCGGCCTGTCGCGTCAGTTGCACGGCCTGACCATGCCTAGCGAGCGGCCCGGTCACCGGATGATGGAGACCTGGCATCCGTTGTCGCCGGTCGGCGTCATCACCGCCTTCAATTTCCCCGTCGCCGTCTGGGCCTGGAACGCGGCGGTATCCCTGGTCTGCGGCGATCCGGTGGTGTGGAAGCCATCGGAGAAGACGCCGCTCACCGCCTTGGCCTGCCAGGCGCTGTTCCTTCGGGCCGCCCAGAACTTCGACGCGGCGCCGGATGGCCTGGTTCAGGTGGTGCTGGGAGGGAGCGCGGCGGCGCAGCGGCTTGCCGCCGACGCCCGCCTGGGGTTGGTCAGCGCCACCGGAAGCTGCCGGATGGGCCGCGCGCTGGCCCCAGTAGTGGCGGGGCGCCTGGGTCGCTGCCTGCTGGAGCTGGGCGGCAACAACGGGGCCGTCATAACCCCTTCGGCCGATCTCGACCTGGCGGTGCCGGCCATCGCCTTCGCGGCGGTGGGAACGGCCGGCCAGCGCTGTACCAGCCTGCGCCGCCTGATCGTGCACGAGGCGGTGGCAGCGGCCCTGGCCGAACAGCTGAAGCAAGCCTTTGCCAGGCTGCGGATCGGCGACCCACGCCAACCGGACACTCGCATGGGCCCTCTGATCGATGGTCAGGCCTTTTCCGCTTTCGAGCGGGCGTTAGCCCGGGCCCGCGACGAAGGCGGCCGGGTCTACGGCGGGGCTCGCCTGCTGGCCGAGCGGTTCCCCGACGCCTTCTACGTCTCACCGGCCCTGGTGGAAATGCCGGAGCAAAGCGCCGTGGCGCAGCAGGAAACCTTCGCCCCGATCCTCTACATGATGACCTATCGCGACTTCGGTGACGCCGTCGCCATGCACAACGCCGTGCCGCAGGGCCTGGCTTCGTCCATTTTCACCAACGACCTGCGCGAGGCCGAGACGTTCCTTGGGGCCACCGGCAGCGACTGCGGCATCGCCAACGTCAACATCGGCCCCAGCGGCGCGGAAATCGGCGGCGCCTTCGGCGGGGAAAAAGCCAGCGGCGGCGGCCGCGAAGCCGGGTCGGATTCCTGGAAGAGCTATATGCGGCGAGCCACCAACACCATCAATTACTCGCGCGCCTTGCCCCTGGCCCAGGGCATCCGCTTTGACCTGGAGTGAAATTGACATCCGTGCTCCATAAGGCAATATCGGCCTGAGGAGGCTGCGCCCAGGTCATCATGCGCCTTTATGTCGATTCCGATGCTTGCCCGGTGAAGGAAGAGGTCGTGCGCGTAGCCGAACGGCACCGGATTTCCGTCACCTTGATCGGCAACCGCTGGATGCGCGGCCTGGAGCATCCGTTGGTCGAGCAGGTGGTCGCCGCTGAAGGATTGAACGAGGCCGATGACCGCATCGTCGAGCGGATAGGCCCTGGCGACATCGTGGTCACCGGGGACGTGCCGCTGGCCGCACGCTGCCTGGATAAGGGAGCCAGGGGCATCGACCACCGTGGCAAGGTGTTCGACGCGAATTCCATCGGCATGGCCGTGGCAGTACGCGACCTGATGACCCATCTGCGCGATAGCGGCAGCATCACCGGCGGCCCGGCGGCTTACGACAAGAAGGACCGCTCGCGGTTCCTCGACGGGTTGGAGCGGCTGATCCAATCCATGAAACACCTCTGAAAAGGCATTCCATGCTTCGTTTCTACTACTCGCCAGGCGCCTGTTCCCTGGCGGCGCACATCGTTCTGGAAGAAATCGGCATTCCCTACGAAGAGGAGATCATTTCGGCCCGGCCGGACGGCGAGGGGGTCAAGACCACCAGTCCCGCATGGAAGGCGATCAACCCGAAAGGCCGCGTACCCGCCTTGGCGGGGGTGCCCGGACGCATCGGTGGCGCCGAGAACCTGCTGACCGAAGTCAACGCCATCATGGTCTATCTCGCCCGAACCCACCCTGCCGCGGGGCTGCTACCTACCGATCCGGCGGCCGAGGCCCGCTGCCTGGAATGGATGAACTGGCTGACCGGCAGCGTTCATGCCACCGCCTGGGCGCAGATGATCCGGCCCTACCGCTTCTCGGCGGACGACAAATGCTTCCCGTCCATCAAGGCGAAAGGCGAGGAGGACCTGCGGGCCCATTTCGCCTATATCGACGGGCTGCTGGCAGATGGCCGCGATTGGGCGGTGCCAGGATCATACTCGGTGGTTGATCCCTATCTTCTGGTATTCTACGGATGGGGAAAAAGGATCGGTTGGGACATGGCGGGTCTTTGCCCGGCATGGACCGCCCATGCCGCAAAGGTCCTGGCCCGCCCTGCGGTCCAGCGGATCATCGCGCGCGAGAATCTGTCCTATTTTTAAGGGAAAGCGCGGCCGCTCCTCGCCGACCAGATGTGAGGGAGCCTCGCCGGGGCTTTCCGCCCGGCTGCCGGCGTGGTAGGCTTACCAAATCGTTAAGCAGTTCGCTCTTAAGGGGCCGCCCGCAAGGCGGAGAGGGGATTGTTTGGCTGTGCCGGCCGACCGGCCGCGCGCTGCGTCAGGGGGGCATCCGAAGTGGTCAGGCATGGCGCCAGGTAGACCGACATCGCCAGGTCGCGGCTCGGCCGTCGCCCTGCTTCCCATCGCGGACGTTCTCGAGAACGCCCCGTGGGGGATCGTCATTCTCACCAGAGCCGGCCACATCCTTTACGTCAACCCGGCGGCGACCCGCATGCTGGGGCAGGATTGCGCCGATTTGGTGGGCACCGAGGCCGCGAATTTCCACGCCGATTCCGACGAATTCACCCGGATGCTTGAACAATTCTGCCGCTCGGGACGGGTCGAGGAGTCCGAGGTGGAGATGCGATCCTTCAACGGAGCGGCCTTCTGGGCGAGAGTCGCCTGGACCCGGACCCGCTTCGACGGGATCAACGCCGCCGTCATGTGGTTCGAGGACATCACGGCCCAGCGGCTGGCCGATGCGACCCGCACGGCTTTGTTCGGCGCGGCCCCCCTCCCGATGGTTCTCGCCGCCATCGAGGACGGTGTCATCCTTTATGCCAATCGGCGGGCCACCGAACTGTTTGCGGCCGGCAAGGATGACGACGCCTGGACGCTGGAAGACATCCTGGGCGCCCACACCACGCAGTCCTTCCTGCTGCGCCTGCGCAATGGGGGCTATGTCGACGATTTCGAGGTGCTGCTCAACACCTCGTACGGCGATGCCTATTGGGGCGGCGTATCGGGGCAAAGCGTCACGCTGAACGGGCAACGCTGCGTCCTGGTCGGCATCACCGATCTGACCGATCGCAAGCAGGCCGAAGAGACGCTGCGACGGTTCTTCGACGGCGCGCCCCTCGCCATGCTGCTGGTGCGCCTACGCGACCTCCAGGTCATCCGGATCAATCGTCGCGCCTCGGAACTGTTTGCCCCCCAGCCGGGAACCACCGCCGCCGCCCTGGAGGCCCATCTCGGCGCCGAGCACAGCCGGCGCTTCCTGGCACGCCTGCGGGATGGCGGCTTCGTCGATTCCTTCGAGTGCCAGCTGGCGACCGACTGGGGTGAAAGCTTCTGGACCAATCTCTCCGGTCAGATCATCGAGATCGATGGGGACCGCTGCGTCTTGCTCGGCGTCCATGACATCACCGACCGCAAGCGGGGTGAAGAAGACCTGAGAGAGGCCAAGCAGCAAGCGGAAATGGCGACCGAGGCCAAGTCCCGCTTCCTCGCCACCATGAGCCACGAGATCCGCACGCCGATGAACGGGGTGCTAGGAATGCTGGACGTCCTCGCCAACATGGAGATGCCGGCGGAACAACTGGAAATGGTTGCGGTCATTGCCGATTCCGCCCGTACATTGCTGGCCATTATCGACGATGTCCTCGATCTGTCGAAGATCGAAGCCGGCAAGATGGAACTGGAGCTGACGCCGCTGCACCTCCATCAGGCGGTGGCCACCGCAGCCCATCTGGTGACCCATATGGCCACAGCGAAAGGCGTCGACTTGACCTGGCGGATCGAGCCCGACGTTCCTGAACAGGTGTTCGGCGATCCCACTCGTCTACGCCAGGTGCTGCTCAACCTGCTCAGCAACGCGGTTAAATTTACTGAACGGGGATTTGTCACCATCCATGTGGCGAAAGGGCAGAACGGGGTCGAATTTTCGGTGCGCGACAGCGGCATCGGCATGACCAAGGAGCAACAGGATCGGCTTTTCCAGCCGTTCACCCAGGCCGACAGCTCGACAACGCGCCGGTTCGGCGGTACCGGGCTCGGCCTGGCCATCTGCAAGCGCCTGGTCGAGATCATGGGGGGACAGATCGGCGTCGACAGCGAGCCGGGCAAAGGGTCGGTATTCACCTTCAGCCTACCCCTGCTGCCGGCGCCGCGGGAACTGGTCCCGTCCGGACAGGCGGCCAATGTCGTCAAGCCGATCCGCAAGCTGGCCGGCCACCATCTGATCCTGGTTGCCGAAGACAACCGCACCAACCGCATTGTCATCGGCAAGCAACTGAGTTTCCTGGGCTGCGCCTACGACATGGTGAACGACGGGGAGGCGGCATGGACCGCCTTGGCGGAAAAGCCTTACGACTTGCTGCTGACCGACTGCCTGATGCCGGTTCTGGACGGTTTTTCCTTGGCCCGTCGCATCCGTGTCGCCGAAGAGCAGACCGGCCGGCGGCTTCCCGTCGTGGCGTTGACCGCCAATGCGCTTGCCAGTGAAAGCAGTAAATGCCTCGAGGCGGGAATGGATGACTGCCTGTCAAAGCCCCTGACCCTCGATCGGCTGGAAAGCGTTCTCCGACGCTGGCTCGAAGTCGGAACTGACCGCCACCCGGCCCAGGCGCCGGGGCGAGCCTCTGAAGCCCTGCCGCGGCGAAACGGCACCGCGGCGGCGGTCGATTGCGCCGCGCTGGGCGCCCTGGTCGGGGACGAGTCCCCGCAGGCGCTGCAAGGGGTCCTTTGCTCATTCACCGAATGCTTCCCAGAACTGATCGATGCGGCGCGTCAGGCCCTCGCTTGCCGTGACCGCCAGGCGCTGCGCCAGGCAGCCCATGCCGCCAAAGGTGCGGCACGCGCCGCCTGCGCCGGCCGACTGTCCGATATCCTGGTCGAACTGGAGACGAAAGCGCCGAGCCGGGCGCCCTTCACCCATCTCGGTCGGCTGGTCGATGCGGCCGCCGACGCCTTTGCCGAGATCGAGGCCTTCGTCCTCGGCGGTTTCGATACCCCTAATCCCGCGGAAAGCCTGCTGCAATGAGCCCGACGCCACCCCTCGCCGGAAAGAAATTCCTTGTCGTCGATGACGAGAGCTTCCAGCGCTCCATCATCTACAATTTCTGCTACAACCTTGGCGCGGACAATGTGATGCGGGCCAGCAACGGTGCCGAAGCCATTGAAATCCTGATGGCTGAGCCGACAATCGACCTGGTCATCTGCGACGTCAACATGCCGGTCATGAGTGGCCTGGAAATGCTGCAGGCGATCCGCATCGGCTTCAACAACATCCCGAACACGCTGCCGGTGATCATGCTGACGGGCGATGCCGACGTGGCGTTGGTGGGTGGCGCCCTGGCGTTCGATGCCGACTGCTTCCTGGTCAAGCCGGTATCGAAGCTGATCCTGGCGGAGCGCATCCTGATGGCCCTGCGCGGCGACACGACCGTCCGCCCCCCTGACCATTACGCCACTATCAACCTCAAGGCCGTGCAGGCGGCGATCCGTCGCATGGCCGCCCAAAAAAAGGCCGAGGAAAAGGCCGGCGAGAAGGTCCCGCCCAAGCCGATCCCGAAGGGTGCTCGTGTCGTCACCCTCGACGAGATCGTCCTGCCGGCGGTTCTCGCCGAGGAACTTCGTCTTCCGACCGGCGAGGAACTGATCCCCGCCGGCACCACCTTGACCCCGCGGCTCCTCGAGCGCCTGCGCGAACTGCGGCCGCTGGGCATCGCCTGCGACCGCCTGGTGGTGTGCTGAGACCAGTTGATATTCGATGGCGCGGAGAAGGGGGCTGTGCGGCGGGAGGGCCTCTCTCGCGTCGCGGGCAGGACAACCGCCAAGCTGATCTATGCCCCTGTCCACCGCCCGAAGGGCACCACCTTGTTGTCGGCGTCATGACCGATATCGGCGCGCCCCAGATAGGGGATGCCCGAAACCTCGCACCAATGGGCCGCCACCTGGTCTTCGCTTTGGCCGAATTCCGGGCGATTGGGCGGAATGTCGCTGCAGCGCCCGAGCATGATGCCGGCGACCTCGCGGATACCTGGGTTGCTGGTGATCTGGCACAGGGCTCGATCGATCCGGTACATCTGTTCGGACACTTCCTCGAGCATCAGCACGTGGCCGGCCAGATCGGGCTGCCACGGCGTACCGAGAAGATGGCAGAGGATCGTGATGTTGAATGCGGCGGCCGGGCGAGCTGCCGTCAGGCTTGGTTCCAAAGAGGAGCGGGCGCCCTCCGCCAGGAAGGCCAGTGCCCGCTGGACCGCCGCATCGCCGCCGCTGCGGTTGACGTCGGCGGGCATCGGGCCATGGGCTACACGTAGACACCCGGCGCCGTACAAGGCGCCGAGCAGCGAACCGGCGTCGCTGTAGCCAAGATAGATCTTGCGCCGTGCCGCCGCGTTCAGTGCGGGCAACAAGCGCTCGGCCAGCCGGCAGGAACCGTAGCCGCCGCGGGCGAACCACAAGGCGTCGAAGCCGTCGTCGTTGGCTACTTCGACAAAGGCTTGCAGCCGCGCCTCGTCCTCGCCGGCAAAGTGACCCGAGGCGAGAAAACATTGCGGATGGAACACGACCTCAGGCGGCCGCCCGGGGTAGAGGGCCCTGGCGAGGCGCATCACCGCTTCGGCGGTAGCCGGCTCGATGCGAGAACTGGGGGCGACGACACCGATTCTCAACCGTTCCTCTCCCATTCCCCTGATGCCCATTCCCTGATGCCTTGTATCGGCAGCGGTCGGATTGTAGCTTCCGCCCATGCAGCGAGACAGCCTTTACTTCTTTTGTGGCATCGGCGGCAGCGGGATGCTGCCGCTGGCGCTCATCGTCCAGGCCGCCGGCATCGGCGTGGCCGGATCGGACCGGGCCTTGGACCAGGGGCGAACGGCGCAGAAGTTCGACTTCCTGCGAGCCCGCGGAATTCCCCTGTATCCGCAGGACGGAAGCGGCATCACCGGCCCCGATCTGGTCGTGGTGACCTCGGCCGCCGTCGAGGAGACCGTACCCGACGTCCAGGCAGCCCGCCGGGTCGGCGCCCGGCTGATGACACGGGCGCAGTTGCTGGCCGAGTTGTTCAATGCGGCGCCCTGCAGCATCGGCGTTGCCGGGACCAGCGGCAAGTCGACCACGACGGGTATGATCGGCTGGCTTCTGCACCGCGCGGGACGGTCGCCGACCATCATGAACGGCGCGGTGATGAAAGACTTCGTGGCCCCCGGCCTGCCCTTCGCTAGCGCGGTGGTGGGCAAGGGCGATCTGTTCGTCAGTGAAGTGGACGAAAGCGACGGGTCAATTGCCTATTACCGACCGCAAGTGGCGGTACTCAACAACATCGCTCTCGATCACAAATCCATTGAAGAACTTACACTGTTGTTCCAGGCTTTTATCTCTCGCTCTTCAACTGCCGTCCTGAATCTGGACAACCCGCGGACGGCTGAATTGGCCGGGGCCATGGCGGCTGAACGGACCGTCTGCTACAGCCTGGCCGACCGCCGGGCAGACCTTTTTGCCGGCGACCAGGTCCCGGCGCCCGACGGCGTCGCATTCCAGGTGACGGAACGGCGGAGCGGCATGACCGTGCCCGTGCGGTTGCGGGTCCCGGGCAACCACAACGTCGCCAATGCCCTGGCCGCCCTGGCAACCGCCCGCGGACTTGGCATCCCACTGGAAGAGGCGGCGGCAACGCTTTGCACGTTCAGCGGAATTCGGCGCCGGCTCGAGGTCATCGGTAGCGCCGGCGGGGTCACCGTTATCGACGACTTCGCCCATAATCCAGACAAGATCGCCGCCACCCTCGAGACGTTGCACGCCTTTCCCGGCCGGTTGCTGATCCTGTTCCAACCGCACGGCTACGGCCCGCTGAAGCTGATGAGGGAAGGATTCATCGAATGCTTCGGACGGAACCTCGGAATCGAGGATGTCCTCCTCATATCCGATCCGGCTTATTTTGGTGGTACCGTCGACCGTGCGGTGGGCAGTGCCGACATCGCCGATGGGATCAGCCGCCTGGGGCGGACCGCCCTGGCGATCCCGCAACGGCCGGCCTGCGCCGACCGGTTGATCGAACTGGCCCGGACGGGCGACCGCATCGTGGTGATGGGGGCACGCGACGACACGCTGTCGCAATTCGCCGGGGAATTGCTGCCCCGGCTGGAAACGCTATAGGGGGAGGTGGGATGGCGAAATCACCGCCATGCCATCACCGATTTCGAATTCTTCCCTGATTTTTGACGTTCTTTCTGCGCCACTTCCAACCAGTCGACAACAGTCATGAAGCGCGGCGCGAGGAACCGGTGGGTGCTGTGTATCAATTCAGTAAGGACCATCGAACGTTCCACTTGGACTGACGCCCATTGGGCCAGAAGCTCCTGCCAAGCCAGCAGGCGTACGTGCAGGTCATCGCGATGGCGCCGGATATACGCAATTTCCTCGGCAAGATTACGCAACATCTCGATGATTTCGGACGTGTGACTGGCGATTTCATCAAAGACGACTGCATATTCCTTGACCGCTTTTTCCATAAGGCGAGCCACCTGGTCCATGGTTTCCCGCTGCAGCGGTTCCCGACTGTATTTCCTCCGTGCCAGTTGGATCTTTTCGCGCATCCTCAGCATCTGGTCAAAAAGATCGCGCAACGCCTCGATATAGGCCATCTCATTGGCCAGCGTATTGACGAAGCCGATGACCTCTTCCTTGCATTCGGCCGGCAGGCCAAGCTTCACGGCAGCCAAAGCGAAGGCTTCATTTACCTTTTTCTTGACCTCGGGGTCGCCGGCCATCTGCAGAAGTATGATGGGATCGGTGACTGTCGGCTCGTTGGCAGACATCAGGCTGACCAGCCGCATGGCAACGCGCTGGTGCGCGAGGAGGATGTGCTTGGGCAACAAGGTCCATGAAGCCTCTCCGGTCAGAATCTCAGTCGGCAGAGGGTCCCCGGGAAACAGGCCTTTGACGTATTTCAATCCCGACCCGACGAGGGCCAGCATTATGCCGTCGGGAGAATCCGACGCTATGGCGAATTCCTTGGCGACCGCCGAGAACGACAGATACGCCTCGGTCTTCTTGAAGGGGATGACTACAACAGGCTTCCCGGACGCTCCATCGATTTGGAATCTTAGATTTTCAATCTTGCTGAAGAACCAATGTTCCAATTCGACGATCTTGCACTTCTCGGGTGTCGCGGCCTCTTCGCTCGCCATATGAAGCGCCTCTATTTATTATTAGGATATGTAAAATCCGCGAGGCATATGGAGCAATGGCGATAGCACGATATTTCGTCGTCCGCCCCATGGCTTCTGCGAATGCTGTGCCCCCAAATACACAAGAACGCATTCCCAATAAGACGCTCTCAAACATCCGTTCCGACGAATCTCGCCGATACCGAGTCATTGCATGTTTACAACTAAAATGTAAATGCAATACATGGAAAATTATAAATATCATGTGTCAAGCTTGCAAAGAGGGGGCGCGCAGGACCTGCGACGGGCAGATCGCGTCGAACCGACGTGCGGGATTTTGATCCTGACCACGCGTCGGGTCAGGGGATCGACTGATCCGCTTTCCGCCGGCTCCCGGCTGGGATATCCTCATTGTCCAGGCGGGCATATGACAGGGGCAAGAAGGGCGGGCATGCGATTTTCAGATATGTCGATCGGTTACCGGCTGCTTGCCGTGGTGCTCGTGGGTGCGCTGGGTCTGACCGCCTTCGCCTTCATTTCGCTGACCAACCTCTATGACGCCCTGGTCGCCGAACGCCAGGCGAAGACCAAGGAACATGTGGAAGTCGCCGAGACCCTGATTCACGGGATCATGCGCGATGCCGCCGCCGCTGGCCGACCAGTGGCCGATGCCCAGCGCGCCGCCCTCGACGCCCTGCGGGCGGTGCGCTATGCCGGCGAGCAGTATTATTGGGTCAACGACATGTCGGGAAAGATGCTGATGCATCCCACCAATGCTTCGCTGGTAGGGACCTCGGTGCTGGAGTTGAAGAGCGCCACCGGAGCCGGCATCTTCGGCGACATGATCGACGTGGTCCGCAAGAGCGGCGGCGGCTTCTACCGCTACATGTGGAAGCTGCCCGGCGATGTCCATGCCAGACCTAAGATCTCGTATGTGGCGGGCATTCCCGAATGGAACTGGGTGGTCGGCACGGGGGTCTATGTCGACGACATCGACACCATGTTCCGTCGGCAGGCCATGCGGTTGGGCGGGATCGGTGTCATCGGGCTCGTGGTCACCGTCGCCCTGTCGTTGGTCATCACCCGCGGAGTCGTCCGCCCGCTGGCGGCCATAGGAAACCAGATGGACGGCCTGGCCGAAGGCCGGCTGGACAACGACATTCCCGGAGCCGACCGCAGCGACGAAATCGGCTCCATGGCCAGGGCGCTGCAATCCATGCAGCGTAATCTGGCGGAAAGCGCCGCCGTTGCCGACAAGATCGCCGAAGGTGACCTTACCGTCGTCGCACGGCCGGTCTCGGACCTGGATCGTCTGGGCATCGCACTACGCCTGATGCTGTTGCAGCTCAGGGCGCTGGTCAGCGATGTCATCGGCGCGGCCAAAGCGGTTCACAAGGACGCCAACAGCATCGCGGGATCGGTGGAAAACCTGTCGGTGACCTCGAACCAGCTATCGGCCTCGGTCGCCGAAATCACTGCGACCATGGAGGAGCTGTCCGCCTCGTCATCGCAGATTTCCGAACATTCGGCATCGGTGGTCGACATCGCCAGCCTGACCTGGGAGAGCAGCAAGAAAGGCGCCGAGGCGATGGAACTGCTGAGCACCAAGATGGAGTCCATCCACCAGGAGAACCAGGCAAGCCTCGGCGAGATCATCGAACTCGGCAAGATTTCCAAGGAGATCAGCCGGGTGATGTCGATCATCAACGCCATCGCCGACCAGACCAAGCTGATCGCCTTCAATGCCGCCCTGGAGGCGGCAAGCGCCGGCGAAGCCGGACGGCGTTTCGGCGTGGTTGCTGCCGAGATCCGCCGGCTGGCTGACAGCGTGACCGAGTCAACCGGCGAGATCGAAGGCAAGGTCGGGCGCATCCAGGATTCCATCAGCCGTCTGGTGATCACCTCGGAAAAGGGAGCCACCGGGATTGCCGACGGCCGGATGGCCGCCACCAACATGGCAGAGCGGCTGGGGGATATGGTCGAGGCGGCGCACCGGACCAATACCGCGGCACAGCAGATTTCGCTTTCGACGCAGCAGCAGAAGACCGCGGTCAACCAGGTGGTCGTCGCGCTGCGCGAAATCGCCGAAGCCAGTTCACATGCGGCGGGCTCCATGCATCAGCTCAGCGACATCAGCCGCGACATGGCAGGCCTGTCATCCGATCTGGAACAACAGGTTGGCCGGTTCCGGCTGGCCGACGCGTCCGGCGGCCGGGCCTGAAGCGGGAGGAGTGGGGGTGGGCGGCTTGATCCGGGTCCTGATCGTCGATGACAGCGCAACGGCGCGTGCTCTGCTGCGGGACATGCTGGAAAGCGATCCGGCTTTCGAAGTGGTGGGCGAGGCGGCAAACGGCCTTGAGGCCGTGGCCCTGGCGGCGAGCCTGCGCCCCAATCTGGTCACCATGGACCTGGAGATGCCCGAGATGACCGGCATGGAGGCCATCGCCGAGATCATGGCGACGCGGCCCGTGCCCATCCTTGTGGTCAGCGGGTTCGCCGACGCCCACAATGCCTTTGCCGCGGTCTCGCGCGGTGCGGTCGACGTTATCGGCAAGCCGGATACCAGCGATGCGGAGATGGCGCGCTTCATTGCCAAAGCGAAGCTGGTGGCCAGCATCCGCGTCATCACCCATCTTCGCCTGTCGACCCCCTGGCAGCAGCCCAAGGCAGCGGCCACCTTGCAGTCGGCCGCGCGGACCGCGGCATTTGCCCAACCACCGGTGTTCGCCATTGCCTCCTCAACCGGCGGGCCGCAGGCACTGGCGCAGATCCTGGGCAGCCTGCCTGCCGATTTCGGAAGCGCAATCCTGGTGGCCCAGCATGTGGTCCCCGGCTTCGCCGCCGGCTTGGCGAGCTGGCTGTCAACCCTGTCCCGCCTGCCCGTGAGGCTGGGACAGGACGGAGAACCGGTTGCCCCCGGCACCATCTATCTGGCTCCCTCGGAAGTGCATATGGGCGTCACCGCCCAGGGGTGCATCGCCTTTTCCGAAATCCGCAAAGCGGATATCTACCGGCCAAGCTGTAACCGGCTGCTGAGCACTGTCGCAGCCTGCTTCGGGCGACGTACCGTCGGCATCATCCTGAGCGGCATGGGAAGCGACGGGAGCGTGGGAATGCGCAGTGTGAAGGCGGCGGACGGCCGGACTATCGCCCAGGACGAGGCGTCCTCTGTCGTGTTCGGCATGAACCAATGCGCCATCAGCGGCGGCTGGGTGGACAAGGTCTTGCCACTTCCCGATATCGCCGCCGAGATGATCCGACTGGGCGCCGCCGCGCCACGGGGCGGGGGTAAGACCGCATGATCCCCGGTAAATCGACCCTTCAGCCGTTCAAGGAACTGATGGCTCGGCGCTGCGGCCTGTTGTTCGACGGCCTGGCCGAGGCCAATTTGGCGGCGGCGCTGAGCCGCCGG
Source organism: Pseudomonadota bacterium (assembly GCA_021793155.1). GTDB lineage: Bacteria > Pseudomonadota > Alphaproteobacteria > Rhodospirillales > Magnetospirillaceae > DUZF01. The sequence goes on from JAJYTF010000007.1 coordinate 59,564, forward strand.
ATGGACGCCTGCGGCACTGCGACGCCGTCGGCCTATTACGCCGCACTGGCCGGCAGCGACGGTGAATTCCTCGAATTCGTCGCGTTGCTTACGGTGAACGAGACTTATTTCTACCGCGAGCCGGCGCAGCTGCAGCTGCTCACCGAATGCCTGGCGCCCCGCCTGCTCAGCCGAGGTGCGTCACAGGCCCCGGTGCGCATTCTGAGCGCCGGCTGCTCGACCGGTGAAGAGCCGTACTCCATCGCCATCGCCCTGAAGGAAAAGTTCGGCGAGAGCTCCGATCGCCTGTTCTCGATCGTCGGTGTCGACATTGATCACCACGCCCTGGCCAAGGCGCGGCGCGCCGAATACGGAGAGTTTTCGTTCCGCGCCCTGGCGCCCGAACTACGAGCCCGCCATTTCGTAACGCGCGGGCCCGCAAGCTGCAGCCTCAACGACAACCTGCGCGGCCTTGTGGAACTTCATCCACTGAACCTCCTCGGCGGCCCCCTTCCGGCAGCTCTCGGCAGGTTCGATATCGTGTTTTTCCGCAACGTTTCGATCTATTTCGACGCCGCGACGCGCAGGACGATCCTCGCCCACCTTCACGGCGCCATGGAAGAAGGAGGGGCGCTGATCGTCGGCGCCTCGGAAACCATGGCCAATGATTTCGGCCTGTTTCGCTTGGTGGAGGAGGAGGGCGGGTTCTATTTCGTCAAGACGGAGGCTCCGTCGTTGAGCGAGCGCCTGAAGGAACAAACGGTGGTGCGGGCACCGACTCCACGTCCGGCGATTCCGCCGCGTAGCGGCGCAGACGGGCAGAACGCCCGTCCCAGCACAAAACACGTGGTCGCTGAGCACCGGCCGCCGCCGCCTTCCGATCCCTGGCCCGAGGCTCGCGACGACGTCCGCCTGGCGCTGCGCGAGAAGCGGCCAGATGACGCCATGGTGGCGGCGGCCGCACTGCGCGCCGCTGCTCCTGGGGATCTGCGAGCCTCGCTGCTGGAAGGATATGTGCGGCTGCATATGCGGCAGTTTGCCGAAGCGGCGGCCATCGCTTCGGACGCGGCCGAGCGGGATGCCTGGTCTGCCGAGGCCCATATGCTGCTGGGACTGGCGGCCAAATGGCAGATGGACAACGATGCGGCCATCGGCGCCTTCCGCCGGGTCACCTACTCGCGGCCCGAGTGCTGGCCGGCCCATTACTATCTGGCGAGCATGTTGCAGCATAGCGACCCGGGCAAAGCCCGTCGCGAATATGCCACCACCATGCGGCAGATCACCGCCAATCCCGATCCGGACGGAGGATTGTCGCTACCGCTCGATCTGCCGGTGGCGGATATCCGATTCCTGTGCGAGCGCCGCGTCACGGCCACCCTTGAACCGGCTGACGGGGAGGCGAACCGTGGCTCTTGACCTGAAGAAATTCACCGCACGGTTCATCGACGAGGCGCGCGACCATCTGGGCAAGCTTGAGGAAGGCCTTGCCGCCTTTCATAGCGGCGTGGCCGATCCCGAGACCATCAACACCATTTTCCGTTCGGCCCATACCATCAAGGGCTCGGCGCGGATGCTGAAACTGGCAGCCATCAACGAAACCGCCCACCACCTCGAAGACGTCCTGGGTGCCATGCGCAGCGGCGGACTGACCTATACCGCCGAGCTGGGCCGGTTGCTGGAGAGGGCGGTCGATGCCATCGCCGGGTTGGTCGAGCAGGTGGCCGAGGGAACCATTCCGGATGCCGCCGATCCGTTGCTTTGCGACGAACTGGGCCGCGCTGCGGCGGCGGCAGCCGGTGAAGCCGTCTCAGCCCCGGCTACAGCCACGCCGGTGCCCACGCCCCAGGCTGAAGCCGAATCGTTGCCACCGCCCACGCCGACACCCTCGGCCACCGCCTCGGCCAAACTCAAGTCCCCCGATACCGTTCGGGTGTCCATGAACAAGTTGGACGAACTGATCAAGCTGATGGGCGAGGTGGTCTCCAGCCACGCCATGCTGCGCCAGCGGGTCGCCGATCTGCGTGCCATCGAGCGCACCCGCGCTCTCGCACCAGGCGGAAGCCCGACGGTCCTCAAGGATTTCGCCCGCGACCTCAAGGACGACGTGGCCGCCCAAGAACTGCTGATGGAGGAACTGCACCGTAAGGCCCTGGTCATGCGCATGCTGCCGCTCGGCATGGTTTTCGAGTCGGCGCCGCGCATGGTCCGTGAACTGGCCCGCTCCATCGGCAAGAACGTCGAATGTGTGGTAACCGGGACCGAGATTGAACTGGACCGGCAGACCATCGATCGGCTCGGCGATCCGATCCTCCATCTGCTGCGCAACGCCGTGGACCACGGCGTCGAAGAGGCCGAAGCTCGCCGCCGCGCCGGCAAGCCTGAGGCCGGGCGGATCCGGTTGAGCGCCCGCCAGGACGCCGCCGGGGTCGTGGTCGAAGTCAGCGATGACGGCGGCGGCATAGCGCTCGAAGCGGTCCGCGACAAAGCGGTGCGCAAGAAGCTGATGACGGCCGAGCAGGCGGCGGCCCTGTCGGAGGCCGAGGTGGTCGACCTGATCTTCCGCCCGGGGTTCAGCACCAACGCCATCGTCACCGACGTTTCGGGGCGCGGTGTCGGGATGGACGTGGTCAAGCGCTGCATCGTCGACGACCTGCAGGGCGGCATCGAGGTCGACACGCGACCGGCCGCCGGAACCACCTTCCTGCTGCGCCTGCCCCTGTCCCTGGCAGTGATGCGGGTGCTGCTGGTCGAGGCCGGGGGCCAGACCTTCGCCTTCACCGCCCAACAGGTGGCACAATTGTTGCGAGTTCCCGTCGAGAAGCTTCTGATGGTGGCCGGACGGCCGGCGGTCGTCGTGCAGAACGAATTCTTGCCGGTGGCCAGCCTTGCCTCGCTGCTGTCGTTGCCGCCCCGCCCTGAGCAGCCCGGCGACGAGCTGCTGCTGGTGGTGGTGCAGGTGCGTAACGAGAAGCTGGCTTTTCAGGTGGACACCCTGGTCGACGAGCGGGACATGGTGATCAAGCCCCTGCCACCGCATCTGGCGCATCTCGCCATGGTAACCGGAATGGTGGTCACCGGCCGCAATTCCCTGGTCGCCGTGCTGCACGCGGCGGTATTGGTGGAAATGGCCCGTAAGGCGCGCGCCGAAAGCCAACGCGACAAGGCAGGGGAACAGCGGCGGACGCGGGTCCTGGTGGTCGACGACTCGCTCAACACCCGCGAGATCGAGAAGGATCTGCTCGAGGCCCACGGCTATCAGGTTACCCTGGCCGAGGACGGCCGGGACGGCCTTCATAAAGCGATCGGTGCCGAGTTCGACGCGGTGCTGACCGACGTGGAAATGCCCAACCTCGACGGCTTCGCCCTGACCCAGGCGTTACGTGCCGACGAGCGCTATCGCGACATCCCCATCATCATCATCACGTCGCGGCAAAAGGAGGAAGACAAGCGGCGCGGCATCGAGGTCGGCGCCGATGCCTACATCGTGAAGGGTGATTTCGAACAGAGCAGCCTGATCGAGACGTTGAAGGGCTTGCTGGGGTGACCGTCCTTCGCGGAGCGTCGCTCCCCAGGGCGAGGAGATAAGAAGGAACCTCATCCTGAGCAGGCCGCCGTGGAAGGCGGCCGTATCGAAGGATGACCGATAGGGGAAAGAGAGGGAAAAATGCGGATTCTGGTTGTCGATGACGATGCCCTGGCAGCGGAAATGACCGCTGCGGTGCTGGAAGACGGCGGCTGCGAGGCGGTCATCGTGGAAAGCGGTGACCAGGCGATGGAAACGCTTGCCACCGACCGTGACTTCGACGCCGTGGTCTCCGACATGAACATGCCGGGCATGAGCGGGCTTGAGCTGTTCCGCCGCCTGCGGGATGGCAAGTCAGGCCTGCCGTTCATCCTTCTCTCGGGCGACGATCCCGAACAACTGCGTGGCCAGGAACCGGGGCTTGCCGCCTGCGTCGCGAAGGATGCCGAGCTTGAGGAAACCTTGATGACGGCGATCGCCGAAGTGCGGTTGCCGGCGGCCGGCTGACGCCGGTACGCGCGGAGGAGCCATGAAATCGACGCCATCTCCCGTCTTGCGCGAACGCATCATGCGGCTGCGTTACGCATATATCGACAAGCTGCCGCGCATCCTGGACGAAGTGAAACGGGCATGCGAACAACTGGCTGCCAGTCCGCAGGAGGCCGACACCCTCGATACCCTGCATCGCAGTTTCCATAATCTCAAAGGAACCGCCGCCTCGCTCGGCCTGCCGGAAATCAGCGCCGAAGGAGCCGTCGGGACGGATCTTCTGGGAAGGCTGAAAGGACTCGACGCAGCCGAACGCCGGTCAGCCGTCACAGCGGCCGTCGGCGAGCTGGCCGCGTGCATCGAACGGCTGGATAACCTGAAGGATAGCGCGGCCATCGCCGCGGCCCCGGTCACCGCGCCTTGGAGCGAGGCCGCGGTCGCCGCCGCGGCCGAGCCCGCTGTGCAGCGCCGCGTGGTATTCTTCTGCGACAAGGATCTCGACGGATCGGCATTGGGAGCCCAGTTGTCCTGCTTCGGGTACACCTTCTCGAGCTTCATCAATGCCGAAGCGATGAAGGCGGAAGTCCTGGCCGCGCCTCCCGATGCGGTGGTGATGTCCACTGCCGGTGCCAAGCTCTTCGCCGATCTTCGCTCGACGGTCGCCGTCCCCATACTGTTCGTCTCGGAGCGGACGGATTTTCCCACCCGCCTGGAGGCTATCAAAGCGGGTGGCGAGGCCTATTTCGTCAAGCCGGTAACCGCCCACGAGGTGGTGGACGCCCTGGATGCCGTCACCGTCCGCCGCGAACCCGAGCCGTTCCGCGTCCTGATCATCGACGACGAGCCCGAGATGGGCGATTACCACGCGCTGATCCTGGAGGGCGCAGGCATGATGGTACGGCGTCTGGACGACGCGACCCGGGTCCTGGAGGAGTTGAACGAATTCCAGCCCGACCTGCTGCTGATGGACATGTACATGCCCAGTTGTTCAGGCCGTGAGCTGTCGCGGGTGATCCGCCAGATCCCGAAATTCGTCAGCCTTCCCATCATCTTCCTGTCCAGCGAAACCGACCGGCTTGTCCAGGTATCGGCCATGCGGGTAGGGGCCGACGGCTTCCTTACCAAGCCGATCCCGCCCGAAGACCTGGTCACCGCCGTGGCCGTGCGGGCTGAGCGTACCCGCGTCTTGCGGGCGCTGATGATGCGCGACAGCCTGACCGGCCTGCTCAACCACACCACGCTGGCGCAGTTCCTGGACACCGCTTTGGCCAATGCACTGCGGCAGGATAGCCGCCTGTGCTTCGTCATGCTGGATCTCGACGAGTTCAAGAAGGTTAACGACACCTATGGCCATCCTGCCGGCGACCAGGTGCTGGTCGCCCTGGCGCGCCTGCTCAAGCAGCGTCTGAGGACATCTGACGTGATCGGCCGGTATGGCGGCGAGGAATTCGCCGCCATCCTGTGGAACCTGTCGATCGACGAGGCGGTCCGGGTGATCGACCACATTCGCCGGGATTTCTCGGCACTCACCTTCAAAGCCGATGAGACGGTGTTTTCCTGCTCCTTCAGCGGCGGCGTCGCCGCCTTTCCGGAGCATCCCACCGCGGAAGCGATCGTCCAGGCCGCCGACCGGGCGCTTTACGCAGCCAAGGAAAAGGGGCGGGGCCGCATCGCGCCGGCCGCCGCTGCCGGGCAGGCGGAGGCACGGCCATGACCACCGAAGCGTCCCTGGAGCGGATTCTGTCGCTCCGCCAGGAAGGCTCGGGCGAGATCGTCAGTGTCGATGAACCGGCGGTGAAGTTGGTGATCGTCTCTCTGGGCGACCAGTGGTTCGCCTTTCACGGCGAACGCATCCGGGAAGTACTGGCCGAAGCGCCCGTATTTTTCCTGCCCGGTTGCCCGCCTTCGCTGGAGGGCGTGGTCAACGTCCGTGGCGACATCGAATCGGTGATTCGATTGCGCTCGATCCTCGGCCTGCCGGCGATGGCGGACGGCATCTCGTCGCGCATCCTGCTGGGCCAGGCCAGCGCCATGCGCAGCGGTGTCCGGGTGGACCGGGTGGAGGACGTGGTGGACGTATTGGAAAGCGCCATTCAGCCGCTGCCGCCAACCACACCGGACCATCTTCAGCCGATCATGCTGGGGGTGTTCACCTTCGGCGACCATGTGGTCCATCTCCTCGACCTCGAGCGGATCTTCGAGGATTACCGCGCCGGACTGCGCTAGATGGAGATCGAGGTAGTCTGCTTTACCGCGTCCCGGGCGCGGTTCGCTGTCGAAGCCAGCCAGGTAAGGACCATGCTGGCGGCCGATCAGGACGGCGGCGACGCAGTGCCGATCGAGGGATTGATCGGCCTGCCGGTGTCGGCCGGAGAGCTTCGCCACCGTCTGATTCTGAAGGCCGGCGGCCCGTGTGTCGAAGTCTCCGGCCCGGTCAGTCTTGAAACCTTGGCCGCCGCCCAAATCCATCCCCTGCCGCGGCTGGTCGCCGCCCGCATGAGTCTCGCTGGGGTCCGTGCCCTGGCGCTGCCGCCGTCCGGCCCTGTTCTTATCCTGGACGTGAACATGGTCATTGGAGGCGCCGCCGGAACAGCCAGGATGCCGCCGACAGTGTGAATGCGGCGATCAGCCCCATGGGCCAGATCTCGCCCAAGACCTCGACGGCGGGCATATCCTTGAGGAATACGCCCTTGATGATGATCAGAAAATATCGCGCCGGATCGACCAGGGTGACCGGCTGCAACCAGTCCGGCATGTTGGCGATGGGGGTGGCGAAGCCGGACAGCAACATGGCCGGGGCGACGAAGGTGAAGGCCCCGAGCATGGCCTGCTGTTGAGTGGCCACCACCGAAGAGATGAACAGCCCAACGCCGATCACCGCCGCCAGATACACCGCCATGGCGAGATAGAGCAGGGGGACCGAACCGGTCAGCGGGATGCCGAAGACGAAGCGGGCGAAGGCGATGATCAGGCTGCCTTCGGCCAGGCCGATGACCAGGCCAGGCACCGTCTTGCCGACGATGATCTCGCCCGGCCGGGCGGGCGACACAAGAAGCTGTTCAAAGGTACCCAATTCCCGCTCGCGGGCCACCGAAAGCCCGGTCACCACCAGACCGACCAGCATGGTCAGGATGGCGGTCAGGCTGGGTACCGTGTTCCAGGAGCTTTCCAGATTGGGATTGAAGAAGGCCCGGGGCGCCAGGACCGCCTGTTTTGTACCCCCTCTGCCGCGCAGGTCCGAGGCATATTGGTCGACGATGTCGTTGACATAACCTTCCAGGATCTGCGCGGCATTGGAACGCCGGCCATCGAGCATCAGATCCACCTCGGCGGGGCGGCCGGCGTCGATCTGCCGTGAGAACTCCGGCGGAAAGCGCATCACCGCGATCACCTGTTGCGCCGCCAGCGCGTCACCCGCTTCGCTCTCGGAATGGGTCAGCAGAACCTCCCTGACCAGGTCCTTGGCCCCGGCAACGCGCTGGATCAGTTCGATGGAATGACCGCCGGCGTCGCGGTTCAGCACGGCGATGTCCACATTCTTCACTTCGAGCGTGGCGGCGAAGCTGAACAGCACCAGTTGGATCATCGGCGGCAGGATCAGCATGGTCCGGCTCTTCGGGTCGCGCCACACCGCGCGAATTTCCTTGATGATCAGGCTGACGATCCGTTCCCACATGTCACTCGTCCAGTCTCCGCGGCGTCTTTCTGACCACCACAGTAAAAAACACCGTGGCGATGATGAGCATCGCCAGGCTGTTGGGCCACAGGACGCCCGGTTCGTCGCCCGCAAGGAACAAGGTCTGCAGACTGGGTACGTAGTAGCGGGCCGGCACCAGATAGGTGGCCAGGCGGATCGGCCAGGGCATGCTGCCGATCTCATAGACCAGGCCCGACAGCAGGAAACCGGGCAGAAAGGCGCTGAACAACGCCGCCTGCGTAGCGACGAACTGGTTGCGGGCCAGCGAGGAAATGACCAATCCCTGCCCCAGGGTGGTCAGCAGGAAGATCGATGTGACCCCGGCCAGAGCCCAGATCGAGCCGCGGAATGGAACACCGAATTGCAGCATGGTGATGGCGGTGGTCGCCGCCATCGCCGCCATGCCCAGCAGGTAATAGGGAATGAGCTTGCCCAGCACCAGTTCCGGCAAAGTCAGCGGCGTCGCCATCATCGCCTCCATGGTGCCCCGTTCCCATTCCCGCGATACCACCAGAGAGGTCAGCATGGTGCCGATCAGGGTCATGATGATGGCAACCAGGCCGGGCAACAGGAAACGCCGGCTTTCTTTCGCCGGATTGTACCAGGTGCGCGACACCACGCCGATGCGTTGCGCGGCCGCCTGTCCCCGCATGTCGGCGTCGATGGACATCCATGTGCGGAACGTGCCGGCCAGGTAGTTCTCCATCAGGCCGGCAGTGTTGGGATCGCTGCCGTCGACCAGGATCTGTACCGGCGCCAGGTCGCCGCCGGCCAGCCTTTCGGCGAAGTCGGACGGAATCACCACCACGCCGTTTAAGCGCCCGGCCACCAGTTCATCGATACATCGCCCCGTCGAGGTGGCGGTATCGGCCTTGAAAAAGCGTGACGCATGGAATGAAGCCGCAAGGCCGGCTGCCGGCGCGCTCGGTTGCTCGATCACCACGCAGACCGGCGAGTCCTTGAGATCGAAGCTCACTCCATAGCCGAACAGGAACAGCAGGATCAGCGGCAGCACGACGGCGATCAGGATGCTGCTGGGATCGCGGACGATCTGCAGCCATTCCTTCCAGACCAATGCCATCAGCCGGCGTGGGATGGCCCCCAGGCGTGTCGCGGCATCCCCGCGCAAGCGGGGCTCCATGCCCGCGGCAGGGGTTCCTCTTCGGCGGGAACTATGGGAGGAATCGTCATTCATACGGCGTCCTCCTGGCCTTCCACCAAGGAAATGAAGGCCTCTTCCAATGATCCCACTCCGGCATCGGCTTTCAGCCGCTCGGGGGGGCCTTCGGCGACGATGCGGCCGCGGTAGACCAGGCCGATACGGTCGCAATATTCGGCCTCGTCCATGAAATGGGTGGTCACCACCACAGTCACCCCGCGCCCCACCAGCGCGTTGATGTGGGACCAGAATTCCCGGCGGGTGAGGGGATCGACGCCCGAGGTCGGCTCGTCGAGGAACAGCACGGCCGGGTCGTGCATGGTGGCGCAGGCCAATGCCAGGCGTTGCTTGAAGCCCAGAGGCAGACCACCGGCGTCGGCGTTCAGATAGGGCGCCAGGCCGAACGCATCGACAACGCGGTCGATCAGCGGCCCGCGGCGGCGGCGCAGACCGTAGATCCCGGCGAAGAAGTCCAGGTTCTGGCGCACCGACAGATCACCGTAGAGCGAGAATTTCTGCGCCATGTAGCCGATACGCGCGCGGGCCTGGCTGGCCGCCGTCAGCAGGTCGAAGCCTGATACCGACGCGGTGCCGCGGCTGGGCTTCAACAGGCCGCACAACATCTTGAAGGTGGTCGACTTGCCTGCGCCGTTGGGGCCCAGCAGACCAAAGATCTCGCCGCCGTGGATCATGAAGCTGATGTCCTCGGCGGCAGTGAAATCGCCGAAGCGCTTGGTCAAGCCTCTGGCCGACACGGTGACCGTGCCGACGGCACCGATCGCCTGACGCTCGGCATAAGCTGTGTGCGGATGGACCCGCTGGTCGAGGTGGGCGATGAAAGCATCCTCGAAGCGAGGAGGAGCGGGGACCACGCGAGCACCAGCGGGCGCCCGCAGTTCTTCGACGGTCGGGGGCTGGGCGCGCGGTCCGAGAACGAGCCGCAGGCTGGCCCCCTGCACGAAGCCGTCGATCACCGCCGGGTGGTCGAGCGCGTGTTCCAGCACGGCGCGGCGCGCCGCTCCCAGGCCATGAACCAGGAAGCTGCGCCCCGCCAGTTCGGCGGTCAATTGCGCCGGTGGGCCCGCGAACAGGGCGCGGCCGGCGTTGAGCAGCAGAACCTGGTCGCACTTTTCCGCCTCGTCCAGATAGGCCGTGCTCCAGATCACCGCGATCCCCTGGCCCACCAGCTCCGCCGCCATGCGCCAGAGCTCGCGTCGGGATATGGGATCGACGCCGACGCTCGGTTCGTCCAGCAACAACAGCTTCGGTACTTTCACCAGGGCGCAGGCCAGGCCCAGCTTCTGCTTCATGCCGCCGGAAAGCCGGCCGGCCAGCCGGTCGGTGAAATGCGCCAACTGGGTGAAAGCCAGTAGCTCGTCGAAGCGCCGCCGACGCTCCGCCCCCCTGACCCCGCGGATATCGGCATAGAGCGCCAGGTTTTCCATCACCGACAGGTCCTCGTACAAGCCGAAGCGCTGCGGCATATAAGCGACGGCGGCGCGCAGCTCGGTGGCCTCGGCGACCGGGTCGAGGCCGGCAACGCGGACCGAGCCGGAACTCGGGACCAGCAGACCGGCCATCAGCCGGATCAGCGTAGTCTTTCCTGCGCCGTCCGGTCCGACCAACCCATTGACGCGGCCCGCATCGAACTCCACCGACAGACCGTCGATCGCCGGCTGCGGCTGGCCGCTGAAACGCTTGCTCACCGCCTCGATGCGGATGAGCGCCGACATGCTCATCTCCCTGCTTCCGCCAATCGCACGGTCACCGGCATGCCCTGGCGCAGCCACTGGTCGGCGTCATCGACCACCAGCCGCAGGCGATAAACCAAGTCTGGGCGTTGTTCGGGCGTCTCGACCGTTTTCGGGGTGAACTCGGCCAAAGGCGACACATAGCCCACCTGCCCGTGATAGACCCGGCCGCTGTCGGTGCGGATCTCCGCCTTGGCGCCGGGCCGCACACGATCAAGGTTGGGTTCCGCCACATAGGCCCGGATCCAGGTGGGGTGGGTGAAGACGACGGTGTAGACCGGATCGCCGATGCCGACGATGGTTCCCGGCTCTCGCACCCTGGCCAGGATCACCCCATCGTCCGGCGCGACCAAGCTGGTGTCGGCCAGGCGCTGCTCGGCCAAGACTACCGTCGCCTTGGCCTGCTGTAGTTGGCCGCGGGCTGCATCGATACGCTCCTGCCGCGGTCCTTTCACCGCCAGCGCCAGTCCCGCCCTGGCCGCGGCCAGACGAGCCTCGATTTCCTGCAAGTTGGCTTGGGCCAGATCGTAATTTGCGTGGGATGAGGCGCCGGCCGCTACCATCCGCTGCTCCCGCCGGACGCTGATCCCGGCATTGACCAGGGCGGCTTTGTAATCGGCGACCTGCGCCCGCGCCTGGGAAATTTCCTCGGGCCGGGAACCGTTGAGCAGTTCCGCCAGCCCGGCCGACTGGGCTGCGGCTTGACCCCGTGCCTGGGCGCAGTCCGCCTCAAAGTCCTGCTTCTCCAGCTCGGCAAGGATTTGGCCGGCCTTCACCGCGTCACCTTCCTGGACCTGCATCGATTGGATGCGCCCGCCCACCTTGAACGACAGCTCGGCCTGCCGGACATCCACATTGCCCTGCAGCACGACAGGCCCGGCGTTGCGGTTGCCGCGCAACAAAAACCAGCCGCCGCCGGAGCCGGCGGCGACCAGCAAGCCCAGGGCAAGGCCGCCGAGCAGGCGACGGTTCATGGTTCACCGTCCCGCCGGAGCATGCCGCCGATGAAAACCTCGGACAGCGTCCGGCACACCGATTCCATATCGATGGGGGTATCGTCATAAGGGGCGAAGCTGTGCTGCCACAACAAGGTCAGTGCGGCAGGGCCGAACAGGCACATGATGGCCGCTGGCGCCTCGACCGGGCGAAACTCCCCTCGCGCCACGCCGCCGTCGATGATTGCCGCCAGCACCTTGCGCATCCGGCGGATCACCTCGGTGGTATAGAAGCTGGCGATATCCGGAAAGTTCCCGCCCTCGGCGATCACCAGCTTGATCACCGCGCCGGCCGGTGTGCCGGCCAAGCTGGGAAATACCTGGACGATATAGCGCAGCAGGTCGGCGGCGCAGGTGGAACCGGCCGCTTCGGCGATATGCTGCTCGACCGCGTGGATGACCGGGAACAGTGCGTCACGGATCACTGCCTTGAACAGTTCCTCCTTCGTCGGAAAGTAGAGGTAGACCGTGCCCTTGGTCACCCCGGCACGGCTCGCGACGTCGTCGACGCGGGTCGCGGCGAAGCCGCGTTCGGTAAACACGGTCAAGGCGGCAGCCAGAATTTCCTTGGGGCGGGCCTCTTTCCGACGTCGGCGGCGGGGAGGGGGCTGGCTGGACATTGCCGCACCGAAGATTAGTGACTGACCGGTTAGTTATAACGCAGCAAGATTATGACGTCAACGCAAGCGGAAAGGCACCCTATATAATTTGTAGTATATGCACCCGCCTTACGGAGGATGCCCATGGAGACGACCGTCACCCTGAAGGGCGCGAGCGGCGCCGACTATTCCTACAGCGCCTTCGCCATGGATGAAGGCTGGAACCAAGTGCCTGGCAATTACGCCTTCGCCGAATACACCGACACCGGCAACTGGCTGGTGTTCTATCTGGGCGAAACCACCGATCTGCGTCAGGCGATCACCGGGCACACGTTATGGGATCGGGCCCGAACTCTCGGTTGCAATCATGTCCTGGCTCATGCCAACGATGACGGGGACCAGGCCCGCAAGACCGAACTGCGCGATCTGGTCGAAGCCTTTTGGCCGCCGTTGAACCGGCAGTAGGGGCAAGGATAGACGGGCTGGACGGCGGCAGGCTCTAACTTCCCGCGACGCGGTCGTAGAAGCGCGCCCGGTAAAGCAGCCGGGGAGAGGCAGGGTCGTCACTGAACGGCTCGCGCGTATGGAGTACATTGTTGCCGATCAGGCCCTGGCCTGCCGCCAGGCGATGTTGAAGGATCAACTCGTCCGGCCCGTCCAGGAGGCGGCGGATGGCCGCTGCCGCGGCAACCACGGCGGGGTCGTCGGACCAAACCACGTTGCGCGCCCGGGCGGTGTACCGCATGCACAGGTTACCGCCCCGATCGAGGAAGAACACCGGTCCAGGGGTGGCTTGCCGTTCCAGGCCTTCCTCGGCGTTCGGGGGGATGGTCATCGCGTCGGGACGCATCAGGGCGGCGATATGCGCAGGGTCCTCGTCGCGCAGCCTGATGTAGAGGATCTCGTAATCCATCAGGCGGTTCGCGCCGCCGGCGGCGGCCGGGTTCACGCAATGCAGCAGGACGGAGCGGACCGCCCGTTCCGGCAGGGTGTTGTAATAACCGTCGGTGTGCCAGGCGATGGGGCGCTCGGTATAAGGGATGTAGCGCGCCCGGCTGCCCTCGCGGTGAACGGCCAGTGGGGTGATGCCGTCTTCGTCAGCCAGCACGTTGGCGTCCAGCCGCTCCAAGCCGAAGGCCCGGGCGAAAGCCTGCACGGCCGCCTTGTCATCCCGTCCCGGCTTCGGCGCTTCCTGGTAGACTGCCATGTTGCAGCGGCGCACCCGCTGCAGGATCGCACCATGCTCCGCCTCGCTTAGCCGGCCGATGTCCTCAATCTCCACGACGAGATCCGCGGCCCGGCGCGGAGCCTCGGTCAACTTGCGCTCGCGCCAAGCCAGATAGGCCTGCTGGTCCGACAGATCAAAAAGAGAGGAGAGGTAGGCAGCACTGGCATTCATTTTGGCAGATCTCCGGATGGAGCATGACCGTCATTGCGAGCATAGCGAAGCGGCCAATTCACACCAACGGTTTCGCGATCGCTTCGCTGCGCCCGCAATGACGGTATGGTCGGGCGCCGCACGGGCTTGTCGCGATTTCAGCCCCACCGACGAAGGCCGAAAACGCCCTAGCTGCAGCCCTTGGGCCGCGGCAGGCCGGCGATCTTGTTGGCCGACTTGATCAAGCCGTGGGGAAACAGACCGTAGAAATATTGTTGAGTCGACCGCTCCGCGCCGTATTTCCCCTTCATGATCTTCGAGAATTGGCGCATTTCCGGCACAGTGCCGAACTCGTCGAAATAGGCCCGGGACTCCCTGATGATGATCCAGTGGTCCTCGGTCATATCGACTTTCTCGACATCCCTGGCGATGACCGCGGCCACTTCCTCGTTCCACTCCGCCATGTTTTCCATCCAGCCGTTCTCCGACAGTTCCACTGTCCGGCCGTTCACATTCAGCTGCATGTCGTGTCCTTTCCTAGGGTGCTGACGGATGACGAAGTGTCAGTTATCGCAAACCGCGAGCGCGCGCGGAGGGATGTCCTTCACGGCGAAGACATGCCGCCCGATCGGGCCGTCCAGGGCTTCCTGACTGGCCAGTTCCACCTCCAGCGGGTTGACCGCCAGGATGCAGGCATCCTCGGGGGTGCCGCCGAACACGGCCGCTGCCAGGGCGCGGGCATCTTTCTCGTCGAGGAACAGCAGGATTCTCTGCGCGGCATTCTCGGGACCATTGGGCTTCAACCCATTGTTGAGGATGAATTCGACCCAGTCGCTGCGGGTCGCATGATAAAAAGCGTGGTCCATGGGACGTTTCTCCTGGTAACGGCGGACATGCTTCTGGCGTCAGCTACAGACGCCGCCGGGCAATATGTGGGAACGCTGCACACATTAGCAAGATGTGATGTTTGTGCAAAATTTCTGCGTTCGCCGTCCACACCTTGTAGGATAGGCAAAAGGTCGGCTGGCTCCCCGGGCTCGCCTTGTTCGCACTAGCGTTATCTGCTACGGTCCCGCCGCAGAATCCCCACATGCCGGCCGTTGCCCGCCGGCATTGGTTGTCCATTCAGTCGAGATTGATCCATTGACCACGACACCGACGCCGCCGACCTTCGATATCACTCCGGTGACCATCGAGGAGGAGATGAAACGCTCCTACCTCGACTATGCCATGAGCGTAATCGTCTCGCGCGCCCTGCCGGACGTTCGCGACGGCCTGAAGCCGGTGCACCGGCGCATCCTGTTTTCGATGAAGGAGAGCGGCTTCGACTACAACAAGCCGTTCCGCAAGTCGGCGCGCATCGTCGGCGACGTCATGGGCAAGTACCATCCCCATGGCGACGCCGCCATCTACGATGCCATGGTCCGCATGGCGCAGGATTTCTCCATGCGCCTGCCGCTCATCGACGGCCAGGGCAATTTCGGCTCGATGGACGGCGATCCGCCGGCGGCCATGCGCTACACCGAAGCCCGCCTGGCCCGCTCCTCGGCCAGCCTGCTCGACGACATCGACAAGGAAACGGTCGACTTCCAGGCCAACTACGACGATACCACGCACGAGCCGACAGTCCTTCCGGCGCGTTTTCCCAACCTGCTGGTCAACGGCGCCGGCGGCATCGCGGTCGGCATGGCGACCAACATCCCGCCCCATAATCTGGGCGAAGTGATCGATGCCTGCTGCGCCTTCATCGACGATCCCGCCATCAGCGTCGAGCAGCTGATGGCCCTGGTCCCAGCGCCGGACTTCCCGACCGGCGGCATCATCCTGGGCCGGTCCGGCGTGCGTTCCGCCTTTACCACCGGACGCGGCTCGATCATCCTGCGCGGGCGCTGCCATTTCGAGGAAATCCGCAAGGACCGCACCGCCATCGTGGTGACCGAGGTGCCCTACCAGGTGAACAAGGCGCGGATGATCGAGCAGATGGCCGAACTGGTGCGCGACAAGCGCGTCGAGGGCATCTCCGACCTGCGTGACGAGTCCGATCGGGATGGCGTGCGGGTGGTCATCGAAATCAAGCGCGACGCGGTACCGGACGTAGTGCTCAACCAGCTCTACCGGTACACCCCGCTGCAGACCAGCTTCGGCGTCAACATGCTGGCGCTGAACGGCGGCCGGCCGCAGATGATGGCGCTGAAGGACATCATCGCCGCCTTCATCAGCTTCCGCGAGGAGGTGATCACCCGCCGCACCATTTTCGAACTGGGCAAGGCCCGCGACCGCGCCCATGTGTTGGCCGGCCTGGCCGTCGCCGTGGCCAATCTGGACCCGGTGATCGAGTTGATCCGCGCCGCGCCCGACCCGGCCACGGCGCGCGACCAGTTGATGGCGCGCGACTGGCCCGCCTTGGACGTCGAGCCGCTGATCCAGCTGATCGACGAGCCCGGGCACGCCGTCGTCGACGGCCATTACCGCCTGTCCGAGCAACAGGCCAAGGCAATCCTGGATTTGCGCCTGCATCGCCTGACCGGGCTCGAGCGCGAGAAGATCCATCAGGAACTGGTGGAGATCGGCGAGCAGATCCAGGAATACCTGGACATACTGGGGTCGCGCGCACGGCTCTACGAGATCCTGCGCCAGGAACTGGTGGACATGAAGACCCAGTTCGCCACGCCCAGGCGCACCACCATCGAGGACGCTGAGTTCGAGGCGGACATCGAGGACCTGATCGCCCGCGAGGACATGGTGGTGACGGTGACCAACACCGGCTACATCAAGCGGGTGCCGCTCTCCGAATACCGCACCCAGCGGCGCGGCGGCAAAGGCCGCTCGGGCATGAGCATGAAGGAAGAGGATTTCGTCACCCAGGTGTTCGTCGCCAATACCCACACGCCGATCATCTTCTTCTCCTCCACCGGCATCGCTTACAAGATGAAGGTCTATCGCCTGCCGCTGGGCAGCCCCCAGGCGCGCGGCAAGGCCATGGTCAACCTGCTGCCGCTCGACCAGGACGAAACCATCTCTACCGTCCTGCCTCTGCCCGAGGACGAAACCACCTGGGGTGACTGGCATGTCATGTTCGCCACCGCCTCAGGCTATGTGCGGCGCAATCTGCTGTCCGACTTCACCGACATTCGGACCAACGGCAAGATCGCCATGAAGCTGGATGAGGGGGACCGGCTCATCGCCGTGCGGACCTGCACCGAAGAGCACGACGTGCTGCTGGCGACCCGAAACGGCAAATGCATCCGCTTCCCGGTGACCGACGTGCGGGTGTTCAAGGGGCGGGATTCCACCGGCGTGCGCGGCATCAGGCTGGACGAAGGCAGCAACGTGATCTCCATGTCGGTGCTGCGCCACGTCGAGTTCGACAGCGAAACCCGCGACGCGTACCTGCGCGGCGAGCTGCCGGCCGTCGAGCAGGAGCGCCTGGCCGGGCTCGAAGAACATATCCTGACCGTGAGCGAAAACGGTTACGGCAAACGCACCTCGGCCTACGAATACCGGATTACGGGGCGTGGCGGCAGCGGCATCGCCAATATCGACCTGACGGAAAAGACCGGCCCGGTGGTCGCGTCGTTCCCGGTCGAACATGCGGACGAAATCATGCTGGTCACCAATGGCGGCAAGCTCATCCGCACTCCGGTCGACGACATTCGCATCGCCGGCCGCAAGACCCAGGGCGTCACGCTGCTGCGAACCGCCGACGACGAATCCGTCGTCTCGGTGGCCCGCCTCGGCGAGGTCGGCCCCAATGGGGACGAAGGAAATGGGGAAACGACCATCGACGAGAACTCAGGCGACGAGGGCGATGGGGCCCCGCCGACCGAACAAGGGGAGGTCTGATGGCGAAACCACGTATCGGCGTCTATCCGGGAACCTTCGACCCGATCACCAACGGGCACCTGGACATCATTCAGCGCGCCACCCGGGTGGTCGACAAGCTGATCGTCGCGGTGGCGATCAACGTCGGCAAGGGCCCGATGTTCTCGCTGGATGAGCGGGTCGCCATGGTCCGCGAGGACATCGCCGCAATGAAGACCAATCACGGAGCGGTGATCGAGGTACGGCCGTTCGACAATTTGCTGATGCATTTCGCCATGGAATGCGGGGCGCGGATCATCATCCGAGGTTTGCGGGCGGTGTCGGATTTCGAATACGAATTTCAGATGGCCGGAATGAACGCCCGCATCAATCCAGAAGTCGAAACTGTGTTCCTCATGGCTTCCGAGCGGTGCCAGTTCATCTCTTCACGCTTCGTCAAGGAGATCGGTCTGCTTGGCGGCGACATTTCATCTTTCGTATCGCCGCGTGTCCGCGAGCGTTTACAAGAGCGGTGGGACGCCATTCGCAACGCGCCGGCCGAAAATTAGGAGGGATTTGTTCATGACCAGTACGTCCGCCCCGTCAGACCTCGAAAACACCCTTTATCTCGATCTCAAGGACGGCCGCGTCGTTATTGAATTGCGCCCCGATCTCGCGCCCGGCCATGTGGCGCGGATCAAGGAGCTGGCCCGCGAGGGGTTCTACGACGGCATCGTTTTCCACCGCGTCATCGACGGCTTCATGGCCCAGGGCGGCGATCCGACCGGCACCGGTTCAGGCGGCAGCGGCAAGAAGCTGAAAGCCGAATTCAGCCGCGCCAAGCATCTGCGCGGCGTCTGCTCGATGGCGCGGACCCGCGATCCGGACAGCGCCGATTCCCAGTTCTTCATCATGTTCGATGCGGCCCCCAGCCTGGACGGTCAGTACACCATCTGGGGCCAGGTAGTCAGTGGCATGGACTACGTCGACAACATCAAAAAGGGCAGCTCCATCGCCAACGGAGCGGTCAAGGACCCCGACCACATCATCCGCATGCAGGTCGCAGCTGACGTCAAGGAATAACCGGATGTCTTTCATCAAACGCGTCTTCGTCGCCTTTTTCCTCTGCCTCGCCGGGACCGCCGTGGCGGCCGCGGCAACGCCGATCAAGGATCCCGAGAACACCGTCATCATGCAGCTGAAGCAGGGGCGGGTGGTCATTGAAATGCGGCCGGATCTCGCGCCCAAGCATGTGGCCAGGATCAAGCAGCTGGTCCGCGAGGGATTCTATGACGGTACGCCGTTCCACCGCGTCATCGAGGGTTTCATGGCCCAGGGCGGCGATCCGACCGGCACCGGCCGCGGCGGCTCGGGCTTCAAGCTGCCGGCCGAATTCTCCAGTGAAAAGCATCTCCGCGGCACGGTGTCGATGGCTCGTGGCCCGGACGTCAACAGTGCCGACTCGCAGTTCTTCATCTGCTTTGCCCCGCAGCCCAATCTTGATGGGAAATACACCATCTGGGGCAAGGTGATCGAAGGGATGGAAGTGGTCGACCAGATCAAGAAGGGGGACGAGGCCGACAACGGCGCGGTCACCAATCCGGACCGTATCCTGTGGATGAAGATGGCCTCCGACGTCAAGAGCTGACCACCGGCAGGACGAAATCCTCCAATCGAACGAAGGGCTGGACCGAAAGGTCCAGCCCTTTTTTTACCCGCAGCACCGATACCCGCTCTGTTACCACGGCATTCCTTTGTCGCGCTTTTTCCCTACATTCATTCAACTGACGGATATGCTGAACCCCTCCATTTGGACTTGATCGAAGTCAAGTTGCACCACGCGGGGGGGTGTGTCACATTAGAACCATCATAATATTAGATCTGCGTGAACTGACAGTGGTTCCGCGGCAATCTCCCGAATAACGGCAGATTTTTTGGGGAAAAAGGATTCGTTCACGAATCGGAGGAAATGGATGCGCAGCTTTTTTCACCGCCATCAGCCCACCGCCTGCCTGCCCTGCTGGGTGAAAGCCGGCTTGGGAACGGTTGCCGCCTTCCTGGCAGCCGCCATGATCGGCAATGTGGCCGATGCCATCATGATCATGGCGCCTTTGGGTGCATCGGCGGTCCTGGTCTTCGGTATTCCTGAAAGTCCTCTCTCCCAACCCGCGCATTTCATCGGGGGCCATCTGATCGCCGCCGTCGTCGCCCTGTCGGCGGATCGCCTGCTCCCGGCCGGCCCATGGGCCCTAGCCGGAACCGTCGGATTCGTCATTTTCCTCATCGGCCTTCTCCGCCTTTCCCATCCCCCGGCCGGAGCCACCTCGCTGGTGGTGATGACCACCCATCCCAGCTGGAGCTTCGTGCTGACCCCGGTGCTGTCCGGCGCCCTCACGCTGCTGGCGGTGGCCATCCTGGTGCACCGCCTGCCGCCTCGAAAATCCATATATCCGCTTCCGGTGCCCGTCCGCGTTCCCGAGGAATGAGCAAGGCTGGGCCGGACCCGCGCGCATTCCGGCCCAGCCCGACGCCGCCGTGTTAAGAGTGATTGACCGAAGCCGCTGCTCTTTCTATGTTGGGCGCCCCGCCATAAGGGGAGCGCGTAGCTCAGTCGGTAGAGCAACTGACTTTTAATCAGTAGGTCATGGGTTCGAATCCCATCGCGCTCACCAAAATATGGTGATTGACCGTCAACTGGCCTTGTCTCCCCCGTGAGTGCAAGTGACCACCAGCCTCCGCGAATAGATATAGCTGTCCACGACCTGACCCGCAGGGCGCAATGGTGCGTGGGATCGGATTGCTCCTGGAGATCATCGCGCTGGCTGCCGGATACGTTGCGGCGGCCCAAGTCGGGCTTGCCATGGCTTACGGTCACGGCCTCGTCTCCCCCGACTGGATCACCACCGGCTTGGCGGTGGCTGCCCTCGGCCTGCGGGGCGGTCATCTTTGGCCCGGAGTGGCGCTAGGGGCATTCATCGCCTATGCGTTGGCGGGCAATCCGCCGCCGGTCGCGACCGGAATTGCCCTCGGGAACACATTTGAGGCCTGGGCCGGCGGCTGGATGCTGCGCCGTTGGGGCGTCATTGGCGAGACGAAAGGCGTTCGGGATGTGGCGGCGCTGGTGACCACCGCGCTATTGGCCCCCATGCCTTCAGCCGCCGGCGGCGCCCTCAGCCCCATAATCGACGGCCTGGCGGCCTGGCCCGAGCTCCCTGCGCGCTGGGGAACGTGGTGGCTCGGCGACGCCGCTGGTATCCTGATCCTTACCCCGCCTTTGTTGGCCTGGTTCGGCACCCGGTCGCAGACGGCGCAGCCGTGGCACCCTTGGGAAGCTGCCGCTACGCTGGCCGCAGGGCTTGCCGCGGTCAGCGCCGTCTTCGCAGGCGAGCCTCTTTTCATCAGGCTCGGCCTCGAACGCGTTCCCACCCTGTGGGTCTTTCCCCCCATGGTATGGGCCGGCCTGCGCCTGAGACCACGCCAGGCCGTGCCAATCCCGGCGGCCATGGCTCTGCTGGCGATCGGACTCACGTTCGCAGGTGTGGGTCCGTTCGCCCATGGCGGCGCCGTCCCCGACCTGGCCCTGACGCAAATGTCCTTTGCCATCATGGTCGGCACAGCGCTCGTGCTGGTCGGGGCAGTTGCCCAGTTGGAGGAGGCGCTGTGCCAGGCCGAAGCGGCGATGCGGCGGGCCCAGCAGGCGACGCAGCGCGCCAATGAGGCCAGCCTTGCGAAAAGCCGGTTCGTCGCCGCCCTGCGCCACGACTTCGCCCAACCCCTCCAGGCGATCCGCCTCTTTCTCCAACCGCTGTCTCGCCAGCCGCTGGACCTCCGCGGCCGCCTGCTGATCGAGCGCATCGAGGGCGCGGTCGAAGCCATTGGAGCAGCGCTCGATTCGCTCAAGGACATAACCGCAGTCGAACTCGACCTGCTACGGCCGGAACCTGCTTCATTCCCCGTGGGCTGCCTGTTGGCACAACTGGCCGACGAATGGCGACCGCAGGCGGCGGAAAAAGGCCTGGAATTGCGCTTCGTGCCCAGCACCCGCCCGGTCCACACCGACCGCCAGATGCTGGGGCGCATCGTCCGCAACCTCCTGGCCAATGCCGTGCGCTACACGGCGCGTGGCCGTGTGCTGCTTGGTTGCCGATGCACCTCGGGCTGCGTGCGGATCGAGGTGTGGGACACCGGGCCGGGTATCCCCGAGGAGGAGCAAGAGGCTGTCTTCGAGGCGTTCCATCGCGGGCCGGAAGCCAAGCAGCAAGAGATACCGGGGGAAGCCAAGGGGCTTGGCTTGGGCCTCGCCACGGTACGCCGCCTCGCCACCGCGCTCGGGCTCAAGCTGAAGCTCCGCTCGTCGGTCGGGAGAGGCTCGGTGTTTTCAGTCGAATTGCCTTGTTCCCGACGAGGTTTTAAATGGTCCGCGTCACCGGCTCCCAGAACTGGGTATCGGCAAGGACCGGCGCCGCCACCGTCCGCAGATCGGACTGGCTGCCGACAACCGCCAGGCGAGCATGGGTAATGCCGTCGACGGCTACCCACACGTAGACGACTTCCCACACCCGGCCGTACCGGTCGCCCGCCTTGCTGAAGCGATCGCCGAGTTCGACCTGAAAATTCTTGCGCTTCAACATGTCCTGAAGCCCGCCCCGTTGTACAAGCTGCAATTATACATTTCGGCAGTATTTCCTCAATGCCGGTGCGACCTGCCGGGAGCCGCCACAGGATCGCCGGTTCGGGCGTCAAACCGCAGCTTGACCACCTTGCCCTCCGGCGACACCAGAATCAGTTCGTAAATCGGGGTGCCGTTCTCGGACTCCAGCTCCGCCTCGATCAGTTGCCCCGGAATGGCCGGCTCGACCCGGTCCAACAATTCGCGCAAGGGCAGGATCCGCCCGGCTTCGACGGCCCGTCGAACACGATCCTGATCATCCTCAGCCCGGGCTGAAAAGCCGATTACCATCGCCAGACCGAGAATTGGGACGATCTTCATCTTATTGTCCGCTCTTACTCAGGCAATTGATACCGCTGGGGAGCGGCATAAATGCCAGACATTTTAAGTAAATTTTCTATTGATTGAATCCTTTGCCAAATGTCAATAGAAAACGTATCTCCTTCGTGACGTTGCTGGTAATATCGTACCATTCTCGAATGTCTTGTTATCGGCGGCGAAAAACATGACGGACCCGCAGTTGCCCATCCTCGACCTTGCGCCGTTGGAGGATGCTTTTGGCGCTATCGATGACGACGCGTTGGAGGCGTTGCGCCGATTCATCACAACGACCCGGCCGCTGCTGGACCGGATTGCCGAGGCGCTCGTCAAAGGAGAATTGCGGGTTGCTTCGGAAGCTGCCCATTCGGCGAAGGGTGCGGCCAATGTGACCGGCGCGGCGCGCCTGGGCGCCCTCTGCGCCGCCATCGAAAAGGCGGCGAGGGAAGGGGATGCCGGTAGCGCCGGCAAACTGGCGGCAAAACTGCCCCAATGCTTCGCCGAGGTCGAAGCGGCAATCAGCAAATTGCTGAGCTAGACCCCCCAGGATACGCCCTTGCTGGCGTTGCGCTTGGCCATGACGCTGGTGATCTTCTTGCGCAGATCCTCGGCCGAGACGGGCTTCACCAGATAGCCGTCGACTTCGTTGTCGACGGCCGCCTGGACCGTTTCACTGTCCGACGCGCTGGTCAGGAAGATCACTGGCACATCGGGATTTTGCCCGCCCAGGCCGCCCCGCACGTCCCTCAGAAATTGCAGGCCATCCACCGGCGTCATCTTGATGTCGCAAAGGATAAGGTCGGGCTTCCGATATTCCAGCAGCTCCAGGGCGGCGGCCCCATCGCCCTTCTCCAATACCCGGCGCACCCCGAGGCGCCGCAACAGTTGGACGATGATCGCACGGACGAAATCCTGATCATCGACGACCAGGACCGTGAGGTTCGAAAGATCGACGTCCATGCGGGCCATGAAAGAACTCCACCCCTGGTCCCAATTCTGTCACTGCCGAGCGACCCGACGGTATTGCGATGGCGGCTTTACCTGGACGCCGCTCGTATCAGGTTCCTTGCAGCCGGCGGTATTTTTCCGCCACGTCGTGCATTGCGCGCACAACCTGTGCGGCAAAAGTCTGCCGAAGGATCTTGACCTTCGCCATGAACATCTTTTCGTCGATTTTATTCTCTTCCAGCTTCTGTTCCGCCCGCATCAACGCGGTCATGCAGCGGTCATGGATGGCCTTCTGCCAATCCTCGGCGGTGAACTTTGCCCGGGCCTGATGCGGAACCGCCAGCCAAATCTGTTCGGCCAGTTGCGTCAGTTTTTCCTGGTTGACGATATCCGACCCCAGTGTCTCTTCGATATCGCGCCGAACATCCGCAGCGGCGCTGAGTTGCTTCTTGCGGCCCTCTTCCGACAAATTGGCGGCTATCTTCCGCATGCGATTACGATCGTCGTAAGCCATGTTTTCGGAGCGCTCCTTCTCGACAGGCGGCTATTTTGCCACTCCTCGGCTCACCTTACAATGTTCTGCCGCAGACAGCGCCATTCGCGAGAAAACCTACCTCGCGATCATCCCGCGATCTGCTACAATCCGCTTGGTGCAGTGACTCAATCAAAAGGTTCACGGCACTAGGTTTGCCATCGTCCCTCGCCCGGCGAGGGGCAAAAACCAAGACCAGAGAAACCGAGGCATCGAAAATGCCCGAGAAGAGAGGGCAGGTCATGGTCACACCATTGGAAGTCATGGTGAAGATGCAACTTGCCATGTGCGAAGGCTGGGCCAAGCTGATGATCGAAACGTTTACCGGCTACGAACGGATTTTCGAGCAACAGGCCAAGCTGTTCGAGCACCCGCGTTTCCTGCGACTTCAGGACAAAATTCCTCAAGGTGCCGACTGGTCCGAGAATTACGGCAAGCGTAACCACGACGTAAACGTCGAGCGGGTGTGAGCCGGCTGGATCAGCCGCAGACGACGTCCATCAGCCGGCGAAGAAAGGCCTCGCCCTGCGCCAACTGGTCGGCGGAAATATATTCGTCCGGTTTGTGGGCCTGCTCGATGAAGCCGGGGCCGCAGACCACCGTCGGAATGCCGGCGTGATTGAACCAACCCGCTTCCGTGCCGAAGCTGACACGCCCGGTGGCATTGTCGCCGGTCAGTTGGCTGACGAAGCGCACCGCCGGGTCGTCGTCGGGCAGGTCGAAGCCGGCGGTGTCGTTCATTACCTCGAAGGCCAAGCCGGTCGATTGGTCCACGGATTTCATCTCAGGCTCGATCCGCTCCCGCGCATGGGCGAGAATCTCCTGGTAGAGGCCGTCGGCGTCATGGCGGGGCAGGGCGCGAATCTCGAACTCGAACCAGCAGTCCCTGGGGACGATGTTGAGCGCGCGGCCGCCTTGGACCAGACCGGTGTGCAGCGTGGTGTAGGGCGGATCGTAAGCTGGGTCGAACGGACCGTCCCGGCGGATGCGCCGCTGTATTTCGGTGATCTGGGCAATCATTCGGGCCGCCGCTTCCACGGCATTGACTCCCTGGGCGAGAGCCGAATGGCACTCCTTGCCGCGGGCTTCGCAGCGCAGGCTCTTCTTGCCCTTGTGACCGGCAACCACCTTCATCCCCGTCGGCTCGCCGACGATGCACAGCTTCGGGTGCACCGGCAGCGCCGCCATGTCGTCGATCAGCCGCCTTACCCCGACGCAGCCCAGTTCTTCGTCGTAGGAGAAAGCGAAATGCAAGGGCGTGGTCAGCCCGCGGGCCACGAACTCGGGAAGCAACGCCAGGCACAGACCGATGAAAGACTTCATGTCGGCAGTGCCACGCCCGTGGAAGCGGCCGTCCCGCTCGGTCAGGGCGAAGGGATCGGTCGACCAGGACTGCCCCTCCACCGGCACCACGTCGGTATGGCCAGACAACATTATCCCCGGCTGGTCCGACGGGCCCAGCGTGGCGTAAAGGTTCGCCTTGTGCCGGGCATCGTCATAGGTCAGGCGGCAGGACGCGCCGAAACGTTCCAGTATGTCCTGGATGAAAGCGATGGCTTGCAGGTTGGAGCGATGGCTGGTGGTGTCGAAAGCGACCAGCCGCCCGATCAGATCGAGAACGGAGTCCATGGTTCCAGCATCATAGGCCGCCCTTCGCGGCGCTGTCACTATGCCGGAAGAGGTTGCATTTTTCCGCCGCGGCGGCGACCACCTGTCGCACCGCGTCAGTGAGACCGTAGGCATCGAAAGCTTCCGGCGGCACCCAGGCGACGGCCTCGGCGTCGTCGCCGGCCTGCGCTTCGCCGGCAACCCATTCGGCCACCACGTCGATCACCGTGTAATGGAAGCGGATCCCCGCTTCATCGTGATCGATCAGGTCGACCACCGCCGCCACGTCCAGGATGCGGATCGTTACCCCTGTCTCTTCCCGGATTTCACGCTCCACCGCCTGGTAGACGGTCTCCGCCAGATCCTGCCTCCCGCCCGGCAGGCTCCAGCTTCCCTGGCGAGGTGGCTTGCCGCGCCGGACCAGCAACACCTTGCCGTCCTTCCAGACGACGGCGCCGACCCCGACCACCGGGGATGTAGGGCGATCGCTCATGGGAGCGAGGATCCTGGTTGTGCTGCGCGTTCGACCATGGCCGGCACCTCTTACCACGAGGAGCGGCGGGCGAAAACCCGTCAGGCGCGCTTCACGTCACGGACCGACCGCAGATAGGTGTGGATTTCGCCTTCCAATTCCGTGCCGCGTGCCAGCAGCCGTTCCGAGATGCGGAATACGCCCAGAGCCATTTCGCCGGTGGACGATGCCGCCTCCGCCAGCCGCTCGACATTGTCGGCCACTTGGCTGGTACCCTGTGAGGCGTCGGCGACATTGCGCGCGATCTCGGCGGTGGCCGCGCCTTGCTGTTCAACCGCGCCGGCGATGGCCGCCGAAAGCTGGTCTATTCTGGTGACCGCCCCGTAGATGGCCCCGATGGCGTCGACCGCGGCCCGGACCTCGGCCTGGACGGTGGCGATCTGCCGTCCCACATCCTCGGTCGCCCGTGCAGCCTGGC
Organism: Pseudomonadota bacterium; assembly: GCA_021793155.1. Classification (GTDB taxonomy): domain Bacteria; phylum Pseudomonadota; class Alphaproteobacteria; order Rhodospirillales; family Magnetospirillaceae; genus DUZF01. The sequence continues at coordinate 85,960 of JAJYTF010000007.1, forward strand.
CGGCCAGGCTCTTCACTTCCTGCGCGACCACGGCGAATCCTTTGCCCGCCACCCCGGCCCGGGCGCTCTCGATGGTGGCGTTGAGCGCCAGCAGGTTGGTCTGTGCGGCGATGGCCCCGATGGTGGTCACCACCTCGCCGATATGCTGCGCCGCCTCGGCCAAGGCGCCGATCTTGCGCTTGGCCTCGCCGACGTCGCGGGCCGCCGATTGGGCCATGGTCGCCGCCTGCTGCACCTGCCCGGAGATTTCCGTGACGGAAGTGAACAGTTCTGAACTAGCCTGCGCCACCGCCTCCACGTTACCTCTGGCCTGCTGCGTGGCCCCGGCCACGGCCGAGCTGTCGGCGTTGGCCTCCCTGGCCGTGTCGGCCAGGGCGTCGGCACTATCGTGGAGATGGTTTATTGCTTTGCGCAGATCGGCGACGATGGCCTGCACCCGCTCTTCGAACAGGTCGGTCCGCTCGTCGCGTTCCAGTGCGGACGGCGGCGCAGGATCATCCGCCGCAGCCCCGGTCTGCCGCGGGGCGGCTGCGGTCTCGCGCCATTGCCGCCGCAGCCCCTCGGCCGCCTCGGCCAGACTACCGAAGGACGAGGCGACGGACCGCCCCATCCAGACCGCCGCGCCGGCAAATGCGATCAGCGCGACTGCCGCCGGCCAATCGCCGCTCCCGCCTTGGGCGATGGAGATACCGATGGTCGTACCCACCGCCGAAAGACCGGCAACCAGACCGCTCAATATCCATAGGCGAATGGAAACCGGCATTGCGCCAAATGTCATGGCCCCTCCCTCCCGAGTTATTGGATTACCGATGTGCAGTGCACAAAGGACCCGGAGTCTTATTTGACGAAGAGCCTACATTGGACCTGGAATAAATTCCACAACCTCCAGTCTCTTACTTCGCAGTGCAAATGAACCATACTTTTTGATAGGTCATGGCCCCGCCAGGTCTCTGCGTGCGGCCAGCGCGCGGTCCTCGCTGCGTATCCGCCAAGCCAGCAGGAGGCCGTTTGCCACCGAGAATCCGAGGGCCAGCCTCCAGGCGCCGAAGGCCAGCGGCAGCACGGCGATCTCGCCCGCCACTACCGCATAATTCGGGTGGCGAAGGAAGCGGTACGGCCCGCGCCGGATCAACGGGCGGCCGGGCAGGGTGACGATGCGCGTCGTCCAATAGGGACCCAGGCTGGTGATGACCCAAAGACGCCCGGCCAGCAGCACCACGAACAGGCCGAGCAACCGGAAGTCGGGGAGGCGGCCGGCGGGAACGAACACCGCCAATGCCGTCAGCCACGCCGCATGGAGGCCGACCATCAGGGGGTAGTGGCCCGGTGCCGCTTCGCTTGCCCCTTCGGCCAGCAAGCGGCGGGTGTTGCGCCGGGCATAGGCCAGCTCCGCCAGCCGCAAGGCGGCAATTCCCCCAAGGATCGGCCAAAGGGCTCTCACGGCGCTTCGAGCAGCAGGAAGCCCGCGGTGAATCCCGGGCCCAAGGCGGTCATCAGGCTGCGGCCCGAAATCCCGCCCTGCAGACGCCGGTGCAGGATGAACAGCACGGTGGCCGCCGACATATTGCCGAATTCCCGCAGGATCGCCCGTTCTTCCGCCAGCCGGCCGGGCGCCAGGCCCAGGGCCTGTTCCAGCGCCGCCAGCACCTTGGCTCCGCCGGGATGGCAGACATAGTGGTCAATCGCCCGGGCGTCCAGGCCCTGGCCGGCCAGGAACGCATCCAGCGCCGGGCGGAAGCGCTCGCGCACCAAAAGCGGGATGCTTTGGGCGAACAGCACGCCGAACCCGTCGTCCTCCACCCGCCAGCCCATGACGTCCAGCGATTGTGGCCAGGTATGTTCCCCCCAGCCGGTGATGCGCGGCCGGCCGGCCGCGGGCCCCAGCACGACCGCCGCAGCGCCGTCGCCGAACAGCGCGGTGGCCACCACATTGGCGTTTGACTGGTCGTTGGAGCGGAACGTCAGGCCGCACAGCTCCACCACGACCAGGAGAATGCGCGCGCGTGGCTGGCCGGCAGCCAGGGCGGCGGCGCGGGCCAGGCCCAGCACACCGCCGGCGCAGCCGAGGCCGAAGATGGGGAGGCGGGCAACGTCGCGACGAAAGGCCATGCGTTCCATCAGCCGCGCGTCCAGGCTTGGGGTGGCGATACCGGTCGATGAGACCGCGATGATGACATCGATCGCCTCGACGGTCAGGCCGGCCTCCTCGATCGCCCGGCTGGCCGCCTGTTCCATCAGATCGAGGGCGTTGTCGAGGAACAAGGTGTTGCGTTCGGACCAGGAGCAGGGCCGAAAGTACCAGTCGAGCGGCACGCAGGAATGGCGCTTGTCGACGCCGGCATTGGCATAGATGGGCAGGAGTCGGTCGATGTCGGCGGTGCCGCCGGCAAAAATCCGCCGCGCCCCGGCAACGACCTGGTCACGCTCGAGCACCGTCTCCGGCACGGCGACGCCAATTCCGAGCAGGCTCGTTGACATGGACGGAATCTCCGCGAGAGAATTCACGGATGATTTGGGAAGCCGCGTGAAGCGCGGCCAGACTCCTCGCGTAGTGAGCATCGGGAATGGACCAGTCGAAAAGTGATACCCCCCCGCCTTCCGAGAGCCCGGTGCATCTGACCCTGGCCGGACGGCTGCGTGCGTATTTCTTTGCCGGAATCCTGGTCACAGCACCCATTACCATCACCATCTACATCGCCTGGCTGTTCATCGACTTCGTCGATCGTCAGGTAACGCCGTGGATTCCCGCTGCGTGGAATCCCAAGCAGTGGGGGGTTCCCGGCATGGGTCTCCTGCTGGTGGTGGTCGCATTCACCCTGGTGGGGGCCTTGACCGCCGGCATCCTGGGCCGAATGTGGATCCGCCTCAGCGAAGCGGTCATGCAGCGCACGCCGGTCCTGCGCGGCATCTATTCCGCGGTCAAGCAGATCTTCGAGACCGTGCTCTCACACAAGTCCCAGGCATTCCGCGAGGTAGCGCTGATCGAATACCCCCGCCGCGGCATGTGGACGCTGGCCTTCATCAGCGGACCGGCGGCTCCCCAGATCGACCGCTGTGCCGGCGACCAGTTGATCAGCGTCTTCGTCCCGACGACCCCCAATCCCACATCGGGCTTCCTGCTGTTCCTCCCGCGCAACGAGGTTCATGTGCTGAATATGAGCGTGGACGAGGGGTTCAAGCTGCTGATCTCCTGTGGCATCGTCGCCCCGCCGGACCGCGTTGTTCCGCTCGCGGGCACCGAAGCCGTCGTGACGGGATAGGCGGTTCGCGTCCTTCAAGAAGTCTTTCCCAGCCGCTCAGGGCGCGGCTCCCCCGCGGGAAAACCGCTTCATACCGAAAGCTTTTCGAAGCTTTCGTCGAGAAGGCGGTGGAGGTCTGCCAGATCCCCGGCCCCCAGGCGCGCCTGGATTTCGTCCTGCGCCAGGCGCCACAGGGGCTTGGCTTCCGCCCAAAGGGCGCGGCCGGCCTCGGGCACGGCGACATATTTGCTGCGGCGGTCGGGGCCGGTGGCCAGAACCAGCAGGCCGCGGGCGAGCAGAGGCTTCAGGTTGCGGGTGACGGTGGTCCGGTCCATCCCCATGAGAGCGGCCAATTCATGCACGCTGGGGGGCTCGCGGCGGACCAGATTGGCCAGCAGCGAATACTGCGTCAGGGTCAGCCCGACCGCGGCGAGCCGCAAATCATAAATCTGCGTTGCCCGCCGCGCCGTCCGCCGCAGCCGAAAGCAGGTGCAGCCCTTGAGCCAGCGCTCCTCGCCCTCAGCCATCGGCATTGCCATTGGCGCGCGCCGGCACCAGCAGGCGCGCGGTCATTGTCTGGACCATCTCTTCGTTCTGGTTGAAAGTGTCGGTCCGCACCCTGATCATGCCACGGTCGGGGCGGGAATGCGACGGCATCACCTCGAGAACCTCGCTCACCGCGCGCAACCGGTCCCCCGGACGCACCGGACGCAACCAACCCAGCGATTCGACGTCGCGGCCAATCACCCCCCAGGCGCCGGCACACCCGTCCGGGCTGGTGACCAGCATCCTCATGGTCAATGCCGCGGTCATCCATCCGCTGGCCGCCAGCCCGCCGAAGAAGCTGTGCTCGGCAGCCTCGGGATCAGTGTGGAATGGCTGTGGATCATAACGCTGGGCGAAGCGGACGATTTCCTCGGTCTCCACCTCGACCGGCCCGGCGTGGAACCGCTGGCCGGGGCTGAAATCCGACAGGTACCGCATTATTCGTCTCCTCGGTTGACAATCTGCCGACAATGCATATAGGTGTATATGCACGTCTTTGCCTTGCGGTCAATGTCTAAAGGTGCATATACACTGACCGGAGAGCGAGAAGGAGGTTCGCCCAATGCCGTTCCTTGCCCGGTTTGCCGGACGCCGTCTCCATTATGCCTGGATCGTCGCGGCCGCGGTGTTCCTGGCGTTGCTGACGGCCGCCGGGGTGCGCAGCATGCCTGGTGTCCTGCTGGTGCCGTTGATGAACGACCTGGGATGGGATCGCGCCACCATTTCCTTCGCCGTGTCGGTGGGTATCGCCCTCTACGGCCTGACCGGTCCTTTCGCCGCCGCCATCATGCAGCGATTCGGCATTCGGCGGACCCTGTTGGCCGCCCTGGCCCTACTGGCTGCGGCGGTGGCCTCGACCACGCTGGTCACAGCGCCCTGGCAGATGGTGCTGACCTGGGGCGTGTTGACCGGGCTCGGCACCGGTACCGTCGGGCTGGTCATGGGAGCGACGGTGGTCAATCGCTGGTTCGCCACGCGCCGCGGCCTCGCCATGGGCATTCTGACCGCCAGCACGGCAACCGGTCAGCTCGTCTTCCTGCCGCTTCTGGCCAGCGTCATCGAGGCAGCCGGCTGGCGTACCGCCACGCTGATCGTCGCTGGTGTCACCGCGGCCGTCGTTCCCCTGGTGTTTCTGGCGGTACCGGAACGACCGGCTGACTTGGCCTTGCGGCCCTATGGGGCAACCGGTGCGGAGCCTCCGGCGACGGGGCAGGGCAACCCGCTGGCTACCGCATTCGCCGTGCTCGGCCGCGGCGTCCGGTCGCCTGTCTTCTGGCTGCTGTGGAGCAGCTTCTTCATCTGCGGCCTGTCCACCAACGGCCTGGTCGGCACTCATCTCATCTCGCTTTGCCTAGACCACGGCCTGCCGGAAGTGCGTGCCGCCGGCCTGCTGGCCGCCATGGGCATCTTCGACCTGTTCGGCACAACCTTTTCCGGCTGGCTGTCCGACCGCTACGACAACCGGGTGCTGCTTGCCTGGTACTACGGCTTGCGCGGGATTTCCCTGGTATTCCTGCCTTACACCGATTTCAGCCTGGTCGAGCTGTCGATCTTCGCGGTGTTCTACGGATTGGACTGGATTGCCACCGTACCGCCCACCGTCCGCCTGGCAACCGCAGAATTCGGCGACCGCGACGCCCCCATCCTGTTCGGCTGGATCTCTGCCGGCCACCAGATGGGCGCCGCTACGGCCGCCTTCGGCGCCGGCCTGCTGCGCAGCGAACTGGACAGCTATCTGCTGGCCTTCGTCATTGCCGGCACCGCCTGCATCCTGATCGCCTTGGTCCTGCTGGGCGCCGCCTACAACCGGCAGAAGGGCAGGCTGCAACCTTCCGAGTCAATGTAGGCTGGCCTGAACCGTCTGCGCCGGCCCTCAGAAATCCTCGTCGGGCAGCGCCATCACCGCTTCGGCTCCGGCCATGGCGGCGGCGGCCAGGCCGGGGGCCTGCGGCAGGATATGCTCACAGTAGAAGCGGGCGGTAATCAGCTTGGCCGCCAGGTGACGCTGGCCGCTATCGCCGCCGCGCAGCGCGGCTTCGGCCGCCAAGGCGCTTCGGGCCATCACCCAGCCGCCGACCACCGTCCCCCACAGGCGCAGATAGGGAACGGCGCCGGCGGCCCACTGGTTCGGATCGCCGTCTTGCCGCAGCAGCATCCAGCGGGTGGCCGACTGCAGCTTGTCGAGGGCCACCTCCAAATTGGCCCGCATGCGGGCCAGCGGTCCGCCGCCGAGGTGCGCCGCGGCCTCGCCCATTTCGCCGATGAAGTGCAGGGCGCATTGGCCGCCATCGCGCATCAGCTTGCGGCCGATCAGGTCATTGGCCTGAATTCCGGTCGTCCCTTCGTAGATTTCGGCGATGCGCACGTCGCGCAGATGCTGCGCCGCCCCCGTCTCTTCGATATAGCCCATGCCGCCATGCACCTGGATGCCCAGGGAAGCCACGACGCTGGCCTGTTCGGTGCACCACCCCTTGACCACCGGTATCAACAGATCCACAAGGGCCTGCCGCGCATCGCGGACCGATAGCTCAGGGTGTCGCCGCGCCAGGTCCAGCAGGCCGGCGGTAAAATAGGCCAGGCCGCGCGCCGCTTCGGTGGCGGCCCGCATGGTCATCAGCATGCGGCGGACGTCCGGATGACGGATGATGGCCACCGGTTCGGGGTCGCGCGATCCCAGGGCCCGCGATTGAATGCGTTGGCGGGCGTAGTCGCGCGCCTGCTGGTAGGCGCGCTCCGCCACGGCCACCCCCTGCAGCCCAACCCCCAGGCGCGCGTTGTTCATCATGGTGAACATATGGGCGAGGCCCTTGTTTTCCTGTCCCACCAGCCAGCCGACGGCGCCGCCGGCGTCGCCGAAGGCCACCGAGCCCGTTGGGCTGCCCTTGATGCCCATCTTATGTTCGAGCGACACCACCCTGACATCATTACGATTTCCCAACGATCCGTCCGGCCGCGGGATGAACTTCGGCACGATGAAGAGGGAGACCCCTTTGACGCCGGATGGCGCCCCGGGTGTGCGGGCCAGCACAAGATGGACAATGTTCTCAGCCATGTCGTGTTCGGCATAGGTGATGAACATCTTCTGCCCAGTGATCCGATAGCTGCCGTCGGGCTCGGAAGCCGCCCTGGTCCGGACCGCGCCCACGTCCGAGCCGGCCTGAGGTTCGGTCAGGTTCATCGTGCCGGTCCAGCGACCGGCGATCAGCGGCGGAAGATAGATGGCCTTCTGTTCCGCCGAGCCGTGATGGGTGATGGCGTCGATCGCACCCTGGTTGAGCAGCGGACATAGGGCGAAGGCGGCGTTGGCGCCGTGCCAGATCTCCTGCACGGCTGCGGCCAGCAGCCAGGGCAGTCCCTGACCGCCGTATGCTGGATCGAAGGGCAGGCCATTCCAGCCGCCCTCGGCGAATCTGCGGTAGGCGGCCGACCAGCCATCGGGGGTCCATACGGCACCGTCTGCAAGACGGCAACCCTGGCGGTCGCCCACTTGGCTGAGCGGCGCCAGGACTTCGGCGGCCAGCCGCGCCGCCTCGTCCAGCACGGCATCCACCAGGTCGGGAGTGGCCTCCTCCAGTCCGGGCAGGGCGGCGATTTCCATCATCCCGCCCAGCTGCGCGAGGGCGAAACGAATCTCGGTCAGCGGAGCGGCATAGCTGCTCATGATCTAAATCCGCTCGATGACCGTCGCCGTGGCCATGCCGTGGCCGATGCACATCACCTGCAGGCCCAATTGGCCGCCGGTGGCTTCGAGCCCGGCCAGCATCTTGGCCATCAGCGCCGCGCCGGTACCGCCCAGCGGATGTCCATGGGCGATGGCGCCTCCCCAGGGATTGACCTTGGCCTCGTCGGGCCGCAGTTCGCGCATCCAGGACAGCGCCACCGTGGCGAAGGCCTCGTTGATCTCGATCCAGTCGAGGTCGCCGATGGTCAGTCCGGCTTTCCGGAGCGCCAGGCTGGTCGCCGGGATCACTCCGGTGAGTTGCATTCGCGGATCGGCGCCCACCGCCACCCGGGCGCGAAAGCGGGCGCGGGGACGCAGTCCGTCCCCCTCGGCCACGGCGCGGTCGGCGATCAGCACAGCGGAAGCGCCGTCCGACATCTGGCTGGCGTTGGCCGCAGTGACCACTCCCATGCCCGAGGCGCGGAACACGGGGTTGAGCGAGGCCATCTTGGTTTCGTCAAGCTGCCCGCGGACGCCTTCATCGAAGGTCAGCGTGAACGCCTTGCCGTCCTTGTCGACGGCCGGTGTGGGGAGGATTTCCTTGTGGCGAGCGGCGCCGATGGCGGCGAACGCCCGCCGGTGGCTTTCGCGGGCGAAGGCGTCGCAGTCGGCGCGGCTGATGTCCCAGCGCTCGGCGATCAATTCGGCACTTTCCACTTGGTGGACCAGGGCGTGGCGAGCCATCAGTTCAGGATTCAAATCCTCGAAACCACGGAAGTCGCGCTGGCCGAGGGTGATGTCGAGGAACATAGGCACCCGGGTCATGCTTTCCACGCCGCAGGCCACCGCGTAGCGGATGTCGCCGGCCGCCACCGCCTGGGAGGCGAAATGCACCGCCTGCTGGCTTGAGCCGCACATGCGGTTCAACGCGACCCCGGGGATGTCGGTGGGCAGACCGGCCAGCAGAACCGCCAGCCGCCCCACATTGGCCGCCTGCTCGCCGGCCTGGCAGACGCAGCCGGCGATCACATCCTCAATCTTGGCGCCGTCGATGCCGGCCCGAGCGATCAGGCCGCTTACGGCAAAGGCCAGTAGAGAATCCGGCCGCTGCTCGCGCAGGGCACCGCCCCGCCGCCCGAATGGTGTGCGTACTGCCTCGACGATGACGGCTTCCGACATGAACTGGTCTCCTCACATTTCCGATTTGCAATCTGCAGATACTGCGTCCTGTACAGAGCGATAGTATTGTCTCGCCTGCCGAACAGTTGCTACCTGCGCATTATTGCTAATTATACGTCAGACAACGCCATTCGCAGGTTGTGAATATTTTTCACGCAGCTGGCGTTTCAAAATCTTTCCGGCGGTATTGCGGGGCAGAGCGTCGACGAAGAAGACTTTTTTTGGCAGCTTGAACGGCGCCAGATGCCGGGCAGCATGGGCGATCAGTTCCTCCGCGGTAGCGTCCTGGCCGGCGCGCAGGACCACCATGGCGGCCACCGCTTCGATCCATTTCGAGTCGGGCAAAGCGACCACCGCAACCTCGGATACCGCCGGATGGCTGAACAGCGCTTCCTCGACTTCACGGCTGGAGACGACGACGCCGCCGGTGTTGATGATGTCCTTGATCCGGTCGACGATGTAGAGATAGCCGCCTTCGTCGAAATAGCCCACGTCACCCGAGTGAAACCAGCCGCCGGCGAAAGCCTCCGCCGACTGCTCGGGCTTGTCCCAGTAGCCGGTCAGCAATTGCGGTGACCGATGGACGATCTCGCCCTGCTGGCCCGGCGGACAGTCGTTCATCCGGGCGTCGACGATGCGCGTCTCCACATTGAACACCGGCCGCCCAGCCGAGGCCGGTCGCTCTTCGTGGTCCTCGGGCCGCAGGACGGTGGCCAGCGGACCGATTTCGCTCTGGCCATAGCAGTTGTAGACGCCCACCCTCGGCAGACGCCGGCGCAGCTCCTGCAGCACCGGCACCGGCATGATGGAGGCACCGTAATAGGCCTTGCTCAGCGATGAGAGGTCGCGCTGATCGAAGGCTGGGCTGCGCAGCAGGCTGATCCACACCGTGGGCGGGGCGAAGAACGATGTGATCCTCCGCTCCTCGATCAGGCGCAGGCATTCCTCGGCCGCCGGCGCCTCGATCAACATGGTGGTGGCGCCGGCCAGCAACCCGGGCATGAGGAAAACATGCATCTGCGCCGAATGGTAGAGGGGTAGGGCGGCCAGGGCGACATCACCTGGCCTGATGTCCAGTTCAACCACACAGCTGACGTATTCGGCCAGCAAGGCACGGTGGGTCATCATCGCCCCCTTCGGCGCGGCGGTCGTGCCCGAAGTGTAGAGCAACTGCGCCAGGTCGCCGTCGTCCAACGGAATGTCGGGCGGCTCGGCCGGCCCCTGGCGGAGCGCGATAGCCGTGATGTCGAGGCCGTCGCCCTCACGGAAGGTTCCGCGCAGACATGGACCGAGATCCGGACGCAGTCCGTCCACCAGCCCCCCCAGTGATTTGTCGTGGATCAGCGCCGCCGCCCCGGACTGGTGCAGGATGTATTCCAGTTCCTGCTCGCCTAGCGCGTAATTGATCGGAACATGGACCAGGCCGGCGCGGCTGCAGGCCAGCCACAGCAAGACATAAGCGTCGGAATTTCTGCCGAAGGCGCCAACCCGGTCGCCCGGTTCGAGGCCGGAGGCCAGCAGGGCGCGAGCCACCCGGTTGGACGCGGCATCGAGATCCCGGAAGGTCCAGCGGCGGGAGCCGTAGATCAGCGCTTCCTTGTCCGGCAATCGGCTGACCGAACGATGGAGGGCGTCGGCGATGGTGTTGCGGCCGGCGCCATGCGGTAACGGCGGATCGGTGTGCCCCATGGATTTCCTCCCGTCTGGTTCTTTCGCCCGCTCCGCGTCACGGGGTAGGGGGGCTCTCCCCCTGTTTGTCGCGGTAAAGGCTGTCGATGGTGCGGTCCAGCGGGTTGCCGGCGCGTACGAACCCCGTGCGCCAATCCTTGACGTGCCGGCGCATCCACAGGACCGCGGCCTCGCCGTCATGGCGCCGCACGGCGTCGATGATGAAGCCATGGGCCTCGATCAGTCGGGGCGTGGCCTCGGGCACCTTCGAGAAGATGACTTCCGTGGTCGGGCTGAGGAGTTGGCTTTCCGGCTCGCGCGCCAAACGCAGCACGCGGTTGCCGGAGGCCTGGCAGAGCAGCGCGTGGAATTCGGTGTCCAGTTTGGCCAGCAGCGCCGGATTACCCAGCGCCTCCCGCGTGCGGGCCAGGTTTTGCTCCAGCGCAGCGAGGCCTTCTGGGGTGGCATGCTCGGCGGCGGATTGGGCGACCGCCACCTCCAGCGCCAAGGTGGCTTCCCACAGCTCACCGAACGTGACCTGGTGCAGCAACAGGGCCCGGCTGATCCTGTTGGCCAAGCGGTCATAGCGTGGCAGGCAGGCAAAGAGTCGGCGGCTCGAATCGCGGCGGATCAGGCCGCCCTGTTCAAGAAGACGAATGCCCTCGCGCACCGTCGAGCGGTTGACGGCGAATTGTTTGACCAGTTCGGCCTCGGTCCCGATGGCTTGCCCCGGACGGACGCGGCCCGACAGGATTTCCCGCTCGATGGCATCGGCCACCAGCTTATAGGCGGGGGTCGGGGAGAGAGGCTGGTAGCTGGAGCCCGTCACGGATACAAAATTTGTCTGTTTGTCCGACAATATAACCATGGCGATGCCCATTCGGCGAGTCAAGATCGCCACAGTCAAGATCGCCACGGGACTTTGCAGCGATCGATTTGTCCGACAAAGTCACCCGGACCGCAGGGTCTTCACCACCGCGTCGCGTTCGAACAGGTAGAGCAGCGTCCGCAGCGCTTGGCCACGGGCCGTCTGCAGTTCGGGATCGGATTCCAGGACCAGGCGGGCGTCGTCGCGCGCGATGACCAGCAGGTCCCCATGAACAGCAAGGTCGGCCAGGCGGAATTCCGGCAGGCCGCTCTGGCGGGTTCCCAGAAGTTCCCCGGCACCCCGCAGTTTCAGGTCCTCCTCTGCGATGCGGAAGCCGTCCTCGCTATCACGCAGGATATTGAGGCGGGCCCGGGCGTTCTCCGACAGGGGGGCGCCGTAGAGCAGCAGGCAGCGGGACGGGCGGTCGCCCCGGCCGATGCGGCCGCGCAACTGGTGAAGCTGGGCCAGGCCGAAGCGCTCGGCATGTTCGATGACCATCACCGTGGCGGCCGGCACGTCGACCCCCACTTCGATCACCGTGGTTGCAACCAGAAGGTCGATGTCGCCCGCGGCGAAGGCGCTCATCGCAGCATCCTTGGCCGATCCCTTCATCCGCCCATGCACCAGCCCGACGCGCGGCCCCAGAAGCTCCTCCAGTTCGCGGTGGCGTTCCCCTGCGGCGGCAAGATCGGTCTTCTCGGATTCCTCCACCAGCGGACATACCCAGTAGACCCTGGCGCCGCCGGCGATGGCCCGCTGGACACCGCCGACCACTTCGTCCAGACGTGCCAGCGGCAACACCCGAGTATCGATAGGCTGACGGCCCGGCGGTTTCTCGTCCAGCCGCGACACATCCATGTCGCCATAGGCGGTCAGCATCAGGGTGCGCGGGATGGGCGTCGCCGTCATCACCAGCATGTCTATCGCCTGTCCCTTAGCCGCCAGATCCAGTCGCTGATGCACACCAAAGCGATGCTGTTCGTCAATCACCGCCAATCCCAGGTCGCGGAAGGCGACTCCTTCCTGGAACAGAGCGTGGGTGCCTAGCAGAATGTCGATCTCGCCCGCGGCCAGCCGGTCGAGGAGACCCTGGCGCGCCTTACCCTTGTCGCGCCCGGTCAGCAACCCCAGGCGCAGGCCCGCCGGGGCGGCCAGGCCTTCCAGCGTGGCCAGGTGCTGGCGGGCAAGGATCTCGGTGGGCGCCATCAGGGTGGCCTGCATGCCCGCCTCGACCGCCGCCGCCATGGCCAGCACGGCCACCACCGTCTTGCCGGCGCCAACGTCGCCCTGCAGCAGCCGCAACATGCGCAAAGGCGTCGCCATATCGGCATCGATTTCGGCCAGGGCGCGCTGCTGGGCGCCGGTCAGGCGATACGGCAGGGCGTCGAGGATCGCCCGCCGCAGCCGACCATCGCCTTGGATCGGCCGGCCGGCGGCGTGCCGCAGCCGGGCCCGAACCAGTCCCAGGGCAAGCTGGTTGGCCAGCAGTTCATCATAGGCCAGGCGCTCGCGGGCCGGGCTCGTGGGCGACAACTCCGCTTCGTCGGCCGGATTGTGCAGGCCTGCCACGGCGTCCCGCCAGCCGGGCCAGCGGCGCTGGCGGAACAGACCGGGCTCGATCCATTCCGGCAACTGCGGCGCCCGTTCCACGGCGTTCTTCGCCGCCTTGACCACGACCTTGGGCGGCAAACCTGCGGTCAGTGGATAGACCGGCTCGATGGTCATCGCCTCAGCCGCCCGTTCGGGCGGCAGGATGTGGTCGGGATGAGTCATCTGCAGCTCGCCGTTGAACTGCTCGAGATTTCCGCTGACGATGCGCTCGGCGCCGACCGGCAGCGCTTTTGCCAGCCAGTCGGGTTTGGCGTGGAAGAACACCAGGGTCAGCCGGCCGGTATCGTCCGAACAGAACACCCGGTAGGGGCGGCGCGAACTCGCCGAAGGCTCATGGCGATCCACCTGCAGGCGCAAGGTCACCACCCGCCCGGGCGGCGCGTCGCGCAGCATCGGGCAGAAGCGGCGATCGACCAGGGCGTGGGGAAGGTGCCACAAAAGGTCCACCACATGGGCGCCGGCCACCCTCTCGATCAGGGGTGCCAGCCGCGGACCGACCCCGGGCAGGGCGGTGACGGGGGCGAACAGGGGGTAAAGGCATTCCGGGCGCATGGAAGAAAGGTAGCCTCCGCTCCCCCGGGAGAGCAGCAAGAATATCTAAACCGAACGGATGGGATTCGCCATATACGGTGGTCTAAGCGAACGCACCCCATTCATTTTTGTCTTGAAATGTGGCAAGATTTGTGGGCGGTCGGAAAAAGGCGACCCGGCCGCATTCGTCTAGACAATAAAACACATACAGCTAAGGGAGTGTAGCAATGGCGAGTGCAGTCATTGTCGGCCACGGGACCATCGCCTGTTGGACCGGGGCCGCATGGGAAGTCGATGACGGCAATCAAAAGATCCAAGTCGAACCAAGGGATATGAAAGCCGAGCAGCCCCGCGAGGGATTGTCCGGCGTCCTGACATTGGAGTACGACCTGATGTCGCGAGCGACACGGAAGACCTGCTTCCGCTCCACCGACGACCCCATGGTGACGGGCCGGCCGATTCCCGTTGGCCTGGCCCGACATAATTAAGAACCGGAAACGGTCGAAAGAGAGTTAAGCATTTCACACTCCGGACACTGGCCGGGGTCGGTTGGCGGAATGGGTCCGCGGGTCGAGAATCCGAGTGGGCTGCCGCAACGAAGGGGCCGGTGTCCCGGGTGGCATCAAGGGCTGCCCGGGCGGCATCAAGGGCTGACAGAGCCCGACAAAATCTTTATATCGTCCCCATCGTCAACGCGAACCAACGCCGGAGCCGATGGACGTCACCCGCAAACGCCTTCTCTTCCGCGCCCGCCACATGGGCACCAACGAGAACGATATTTTCTTCGGGAACTTCGCTGAAGCGACTTTGCCAAGTCTCTCCGGAGAACAGCTCGAGCGTTTTGAGAAACTGCTGGAAGTGAGCGACCCGGATCTGTTCCTCTGGGTGACCGGCGCAAAGCCGGTGCCGGCGGCCTACGACAACGACATCATGCATATGCTTCGATCCTTTACCCTGGCCTCTGCACGGCGTTGACCGATCCGCTTGCCCAGATCCTCAGCGCTCCCGGCCGGCGAACCGTCGCCGGAGTGCCCGAAGGCTACGACGCGCTGGTCCTCGCCCGCCTGGCGGCGAGGAGTGGGGATGTACTTCACATCGCCCGCGACGACGCCCGCATGGCCCGCCTGGCCGAGGCGCTGGCCTTCTTCGGTCCGGGAATCGAGGTCCTGGAATTCCCGGCCTGGGACTGCGTGCCCTATGATCGCGTCTCGCCGCATGTGGAGATCGTGGCGCAGCGCATCCGCGCCCTTTCCGCCCTGGCCCGGCCGCGGCCCGAAGGGGCGCCGCCCAGGATTGTCCTGGCCACCGTCGGAGCGGTCCTCCAGCGCGTGCCGCCGGCGGAAATGTTCGCTTCGGCCTGCTTCTCGGTGACGGTGGGCGGCCGGCTCGACCTGGACGCCCTGCAGGCCTTCCTGGCGCGCAACGGATACAGCCGCGCCGACACGGTGATGGAACCCGGGGAATACGCCCTTCGCGGCGGTATCGTCGACGTGTTTCCGCCGGGCAGCGCCGAGCCGCTGCGACTCGACCTGTTCGGCGACGATGTCGAGCAGGTCCGCAGCTTCGACCCGATGAGCCAGCGCTCGACCGGCAAACGCGACCGCTTCGACCTGATGCCAGCCAGCGAGGTGGCCCTCGACGACGCGTCGATCCAGCGCTTCCGCACCGCCTATCGCGAGATGTTCGGGCCGGTGACCGGGGACGACCCGCTCTACGAGGCCATCTCGGCGGGCGTGAAGTTCGGCGGCATGGAACATTGGCTGCCGCTGTTCCATGACGGACTGGACACCCTGTTCGCCTATCTGCCTGACGCGCCGGTCTGCCTCGACCACCAGGTGGAGGAGGCGAAAGAGGCGCGCCTGGCGCAGATCGCCGAATATTATGACGCGCGCCGGTCGATCCAGGGCCAGGGAATCGCCGAGGCGGGCATGGTCTACCATCCGGTACCGCCGGCCCTGCTGCATCTGGAGGCCGAGGAATGGGCCCGGCTGCTGGCCGCCCGGCCGGTCGGTGCGTTCTGGCCGTTTGCCCCGACCGAAGGGGTGGCGGACACGATGGATGCCGGTGGCCGCCAAGGCCGCGACTTCGCCGACCTCAGGGCCCAGCCGGGCGTCAACCTTTATGACGGCGTCGGCAAACATATCGAAAGCGAGATGAAATCCGGGCGGCGCGTCCTCGTCGCTGCCTGGAGCGCCGGCTCGGGCGAGCGGTTGGGAAGCGTGTTGCGAGAACACGGCGTCGCCGGCGGCTTGCCGGTGGTGGAGGGCTGGGCCGACGCCCAAGCGTTGCCCAAAGGCCGGGCCGCCCTGACCGTGCTGGGCCTCGAGCATGGCTTCGTCACCCCGGACCTGGCGGTGATCGCCGAACAGGACATCCTTGGCGACCGCCTGGTGCGGCCGACCCGCAAGCGGCGCCGGGCCGAGCAGTTTCTGGTTGAGGCCTCGAACCTGGCGGAAGGCGACCTGGTGGTCCATGTGGACCATGGCATCGGGCGTTACGACGGCTTGACCACACTGGAAGTCGCTGGGGCGCCCCATGACTGCCTGCGGGTCATCTATGACGGCGGCGATAAGCTGTTCGTCCCGGTTGAGAACATCGATGTCCTGTCCCGCTATGGCTCGGAAATCGCCGGCGTCCAGCTGGACAAGCTGGGCGGCGCCGCATGGCAGGCGCGCAAGGCGAAGCTCAAGAAGCGCATCCGCGACATGGCCGAGCAGTTGATCGCCGTCGCCGCCCAGCGCCAGCTCAAGTCCTCGGACAGCCTGGCGCCGGCGGAGGGGCTGTACGACGAATTCTGCGCCCGCTTCCCCTATGCGGAAACGGACGACCAACTGCGGGCCATCGGCGACTGCGTCCGCGACCTGGGGGCGGGCAAGCCGATGGACCGGTTGGTCTGCGGCGACGTCGGCTTCGGCAAGACCGAGGTGGCGTTGCGCGCCGCCTTCGTCGCCGCATTGGAGGGCAAGCAGGTGGCGGTGGTGGTGCCGACCACCCTCCTGGCCCGACAGCACTACCGCACCTTCGCCGAGCGCTTTGCCGGACTGCCGGTGCGCATCGCCCAGCTGTCGCGCCTGGTCGCCCCGAAACAGGCGACGCTGGTCCGCAAGGAGCTGGCCGAGGGCCAGATCGACATCGTCGTCGGCACCCACGCCCTGCTGGCCAAGACCATCGCCTTCAAGGACCTCGGCCTGCTGATCGTCGACGAGGAGCAGCATTTCGGCGTCGCCCACAAGGAGCGGCTGAAGTCGCTCAGGGCCGACGTGCATGTGCTGACGCTGACGGCAACGCCCATCCCCCGCACCCTGCAGTTGGCGCTGACCGGCGTGCGCGAGATGAGCGTCATCGCCACCCCCCCGGTGGACCGACTGGCCGTCCGTACCTTCGTCCTGCCGTTCGACGGGGTGGTGATCCGCGAGGCCATCCTCCGCGAGCGCTACCGCGGCGGGCAGATCTTCTACGTCTGCCCGCGGCTGGCCGACATGGACCGCGTGCTGGACCGTCTGCGCCACCTGGTGCCCGAGGTACGCACCGCCGTCGCCCATGGGCGGATGGCGCCGACCGAATTGGAAGAGGTGATGACCGCCTTCGCCGACGGCGCCTATGACGTGCTGCTTTCGACCAACATCATCGAGAGTGGCTTGGACATGCCGCGGGTCAACACGATCGTCATCCACCGGGCCGACATGTTCGGGCTATCCCAGCTTTACCAGCTGCGCGGCCGGGTGGGTCGGGGCAAGGCGCGCGGCTATGCCTATCTGACCCTGCCGCCAAACCAGGCGCTGTCCAAGGCCGCCGAAAAGCGGCTGCAGGTGATGCAGACCCTGGACAGCCTGGGCGCCGGCTTCACCCTGGCGAGCCACGACCTGGACATCCGCGGTGCCGGCAACCTGCTGGGCGAGGAGCAGTCCGGCCATATCAAGGAAGTGGGCATCGAGCTTTACCAGACGCTCATCGAAGAGGCGGTGGCGGCGGCGCGTGGTGGCCTGACCGAGGACCAGGCGGCGGCCGAGGAATGGTCGCCGCAGATCTCTCTGGGCATGCCGGTGCTCATCCCCGACACCTATGTGGCCGACTTGGCGGTGCGGCTGGGCCTCTACCGCCGCATCGGCACCCTGACCAGCCGGGACGAGATCGAGGCCCTGGCGGCAGAACTCATAGATCGCTTCGGCAAACTGCCGCAAGAGGTGGAAAACCTTTTGGAAATCGTCGCCATCAAGGTGCTGTGCAAAAGCGCCGGGGTGGAAAAGGTGGACGCCGGGCCGAAGGGCGCGGTACTCAGCTTCCGCAACAACACCTTCAGCAACCCGGCCGGCCTCGTGCAGTTCATCAGCCGGCAGCTGGGAACGGTGAAGCTTCGGCCCGACCACAAGCTGGTGCTGCAACGGGCCTGGGACGACGCCCCGGCCCGGGTCAAGGGCGTGCAGGCGCTGATCGAAGGGCTCGCCAAGCTGACCGCGACGGTGTGAGCGGATGATGACTTGATCCTCGACGCGCGGCATCGACCAGCTGTCCGCGCGGCCTCGTTGAAATGCCTGCAAACCCACATTTCCTGCAGGCGTAACAAGCGGATAGGTGCCCCCGATCAAGGCCAAAAATGCGCACTCCCATGGCGCCGGCAGACCGGTTTCTGCTATTGTCTCTCGCCGCCTTCGGCGAGGAAGCCATCGCGCTGGGCGGCATTCGGTTCGGGTTCGGATCGCGGTCGCGGTCCGGCCTGCGGCGCCCGCCGCCGACCGGAGCACGGCCCGATGCCGGACCTCCACCCGCAATGGAGGTCGCCATGAAAGTCAAAGAACTGATGACCGTCAACGCCGCCTGGGTCGACGCCGACACATCGCTGGCGAAAGTTGCCGAGACTCTGCGCGACAATGACATTGGCTGCCTACCGGTCGGCGACAACGACCGGCTGGTCGGCATGATCACCGACCGCGATATCGCCTGCCGCGCCGTCGCGGAAGGCCGCGACCCCAACAAGACCATGGCCCGCGAAGTGATGTCCCAAGGCATAATTTATTGCTTCGAGGACCAGACCGACGCCGAAGCGCTGCAAGTGATGGAAAGCAAATCGATTCATCACCTTCCCGTGCTGAGCCGGGAAAAGCGGATCGTCGGCATGCTGTCACTGAGCGATTTTGCGCTGAAGGGAGACCGCGCACTCAAGGCCGAGGTTCCGCATCTGGCGTCACGCGACGCCGCCCGCCACAGGGACCGCTTACACTGAAGCGCTGATCGCCCGTCATCCCGCGCTACGGTGTCACGCGATTTTGCGGGCCCGTCCGTCTCACGGGCATAGCCGGACTTGACCCGGCAATCCATGGATCCCCGGGTTAAGCCCGGGAAGACGAAAACGAGAGGAGCACAACCCGCCATCGCAACCTGCGTCGAGTCTGACGCAGGTTGCGATCAGCAGCATTGAACCGTGACCTGCCCCCTCAGCTCGACGCCGCCTCCAACTGCGACTCCCGCGCGATGTCAATGAGGCGGACCAGGATATCGGGCTCCTGCGCGCCGGAGATGGCATAGCGTTCGTCGAAGATGTAGCAGGGCACGCCGCTGACCCCCAGCCGCTGCATCCGGCCATGTTCCGCCTGTACGGCGACCGTCCCCGTGCCGCCGCGCAGATAGTCTGCGGCCTCGTTGCCGGGCAGCCCGCAGGATTTGGCGACCCGCCGCAAAACCGCAACATCTCCGATGTCCAGGCCTTCGACGAAATAGGCGCGGAATATGGCCTCCACCACCTCGCCCTGATGGCCCGAGCCAATGGCGTATTGGATCAGCTGGTGGGACAGGATGCTGCTGGGCGTCCGCGTCATGGCCTCGAAATCGAAGGCGATTCCTTCGGGCTGCCCGGCCAGCATCGCGGCCCCGTGGACCCTGTGGATGCGATAGGTGCTGCCGAACTTCCGCTCCAGGTATTGCTGCCGATCCAGCCCCTCATGCGGGATTTCCGGGTTCAACAGGAAGGACCGCCAACGGATGTCGGGCACCACGTCGGGACGCGCCGCCAGCGCGCGGTCCAGGCGGCGCTTGCCGATGTAGCACCAGGGGCAGACCGTATCGAAGATGACGTCGATTCTCACGGCGGATCAGGAAACGATATCACGGCGGGCACGGGAGATCAGAGTATCGACACCATCGTCGGCCTGCAAGTTGGCTGCCCCGACGCGCACCCACACTTTCACCGGCTGATATACGTCCTTCACGGCGAAATCGGTATAGGCGAGAACACCGGCAATGCGGTGCATGACGATCTCGGCCTCTTCCTTCGGTGTATCGGGAAGCAGCACACAGAATTCATTTTCCTCGTATTGCGCGGTCAAGTCTTCGGCCCGTAGAAGTCCGGTGATCCACTGCGCCACCTGAAGACGCAAATGCTTGGCCTGCTCCTCGCCAAAATGCTGGCGGACACCCTCGATGTCGGGCACGCGGAAGAATGCGATGGACAGATGCCGTGCATGGGCGGCACAGAAAGGAACGCGATCGGCCAGATAGGTGTCGAGAAAGGCCCGGTTATAGAGGCCGGTGGCGACGTCACGGGTACCCGGCTGAAGTGTCCGGCCAAGTGCTTCGCGGATCATCCAGCGCTGGCGCTGCCGCCGCACCAGGGTGTTGACCGCGCTTTGAAGCTCTGCCGGATCAACGGGACGAACGAAAAAGCCGCTCGCTCCATGGCGATAGGCTACCGCTTCGCCCAATCGGTGCGGCTCCGCAACGACCAATACGGGCAGGTTGAACAGGCGCGGGTTGTTGCGCAGATGGGCGCAGAGGTCGAGATAGGTCGACGGATCTTCCGCCGGCAGCACCAACGCTGCGTCGAAGTTGTTGCGTTCCAGCAGATCATTGGCCTCGAAGGGATCAGCGGCAAGGCTGACCTGATGCCCGCTCAAGGACGCCGCCAGGTCGGGCCCGCCGGGGCCGACCACCAGGATGGGGAAACCGCCGTCCAGCGTGGCCGGCGGCAGTCTTTCATCGATCTCGATGCCCAAGCGCCGGGCTACTGCCGCCCGGCGGTGCAGTTCCGCGTGCATGATGGCAAGACGCGCCAGCGGACGCAGGCGCGCCATCAGTTTCGTTTCGTCGAGCGGCGGCGACAGTACGTCGTCAAGCCCAGCCGCGAAGGCCCGGGCCTTCAGGGAAGGCGAGCGGGCCGCGGCCAGGAGGCATACCGGAATTTCCGCACAGTCCGGCTGCGCCTTCAGCCGCTCGGCCAGGGCCAGTGCATCGGCGCCGTCCACGTCGGCGCCGACCAGGACCATGTCGGGGCGTTCTTGCCGGACCGCGGCCAAGGCCGCATCCAGGCTGGCCGCCGTCCTCCCCTCATAGCCGTGGCGGCGGATCTGTCGGAGAAGTTCCTGGGCGAGAGTCGGGTCCTCGGCTGCGATGAGAATATTGGCTAAATGGACCATCCGACGCAGCACTTTCATCCCCGTGGCACGATCATTAAGCATAATACGAATTCTTTCATACCGGTAGGCCCCTGGGAACCGGCTGGGCAGGAGGGCAGGGGGTCGATTGGCGCGGCCCATGCTACAAGTTGATGAAATATATCTTTTGTCATGATTGGCTGGCACAATTGTGATACAAGTTAACAACTTGACCAATTCGGCTATTTGTCAATACTTACAATCTCAATGAAAATACGTCATTGCCCGTCGTCAGCGTTGGCGAGGCGATAATTTGAAATGATAACGATGAGGATGACCGGACATGGTGAAAGAGAAGATCTTGACGGGAGTCGAGCGCGATCTCCGTGACGACGAGATCATTGTGAGCAAGACCGATTTGAATGGCAACATTCTGTACTGCAATGATATATTTATGACGTTTGCCGATTATTCGGAAGAGGAACTGGTCGGTCGCCCACACAACATCATCAGGCACCCGCAGATGCCGAGATGTGTCTTCAAACTATTATGGGACACCGTGCAATCCGGCAAGGAACTTTTCGCATATGTGATCAACCGCTCACGGCGCGGCGATCATTATTGGGTATTCGCCCATGTCACTCCGGATTTCGACATGAGCGGCAACATCTGCGGCTATCACTCGTTCCGCCGTGCCGTCGACCGCCGGGCTCTCGCGGTGATCGAACCGCTCTATGGCCGTCTTAGGGCCGAGGAGGCCCGCCATGCCGATCGCCACGCGGGAATTCGGGCCGGCATGGAATTGCTGGAGAAGGCGCTGGTCGACAAAGGAAGCACTTATGAAGAGTTTGTCTTCGGTCTCTAAAGCCCTGGCCGCCAGCCTCGGCATATTGATGCTTTCGCTGGGCGCCGCGGCATGGGCAGTCGTCCAGGGAACCCTTTCGCAGGTGGCCTTCGCCGCCGCAATGGCGCTGCTGGCGGCAACCGCGGCAACCTTGCTGACGCGCGCCACGGCGAGCATCGACAAGGCAGTCGGCGTGCTCGCGGACGCCGCCGAAGGCCGGCTGAAATCGCGGGCGATGGATATCCGCGGCCGCGGCAATATCGGGCGGATGCTGGCGAATATCAACCGCCTGCTCGACCAGATCGAAGCATTTGCCAAGGAAACCGACGCGGCGATGAAGGCGACCGGGGAAAGGCGCTTCCATCGCCGGATCCTGTCTCGCGGCCTGCACGGCGAGTTCGCCCGCTATGCCGACAGTGTCAACGCCACCCTGGCGCAGATGGATGGCACGGGCCGGCAGGTCCGCATCTTCGAAGAACGGATGCTTCAGAATGCCGTCGCCATCACGGTGACGGTCAACGAAGGAGCGATCGCCAACGCCCGTGTCGTCGGCAGCATCCACGCGGCGGCGGCCGAAGCCCAGGAGATGTTGACGGCGACCGAAGGTCTGCTTTCCGGCATCCGGGAGATCAGTGGCAGCAGCGAGGCGGCCGCCGGCTATTCCGCAGAAGCTCACGCCCAGACCGACGATGCGCGAAACGTGGTTGCCGCCGCCATGAGCGAATTCGCGGCCATCGAGCGGGCGGTAACCGGGGCGGCGGAGCGAGTGGCCGGCCTGTCTCAGGCATCGGAGGCCATCGCGGAAATCCTATCCTCGATCGAGGACATCGCCAGCCAGACCAATCTCCTGGCGCTGAACGCTACCATCGAGGCGGCGCGGGCGGGCGAGGCGGGCAAAGGCTTCGCCGTTGTCGCAAACGAGGTCAAAAGCCTGTCCAACCAGACGGCGAAGGCCACTGAGGACATCGCCTTGCGCATCGCCAATCTGCGTCAGGAGATGACCGCAATCGGCATCACCATGCGCCAGGGAACCGAGGCCATGGCGAAGGGGCGCGAAGTCATGGAGTCCATGGGGGCGCGGATGGAGGCGGTGGGCGGGATGGTGGCGGACACCGCCGCCCGTATGACCGACATGGCCCGCATCCTGGTCCAGCAATCAGCCGCCGCCGGGCAAATTTCCGGGGGCGCCCAAAAGGTGTCGAACCAGACCAGGTTGAACGCCGAGGCAATCGAAGCCAGTTCGAAGGCGCTTTTCGGGCTGGAGGCGGAAATGGCCTCGCTGCTCGCCGTCCTTGCGGACCGCGATATTCCCAATAAAATCATCATATTGGGAAAGTCGGATCACATCTTGTGGAAAAAGCGCCTTTACGACATGGTCACCGGACAGGCAGAGCTGACCGTCGAGGGCATGCTCGATGAGCGCGGCTGCCGGCTGGGCCGGTGGTATTACGGGCCTGCCTCGATGCTGTTCCGCGACCATCCGGCCTATCGCGACCTGGAAGAGCCGCACCGGGCTGTCCACCGGAACGGCATCGAAGCCGTGCGCAGCTTCAACCAAGGCCGCATCGCCGATGCCATGCGGCAGGTGGAACTGGTGGAAGAAGCCTCGGACCGGGTTCTGGCCTGCCTGGATCGCCTGTTGGCAGAGACAGGGAAGGGCACCGCCGCCCCGGCCTCCGGGCAGCTGACCGCGAAATTGGCTTAAGGGAACCCGGCCCGCGTCCTCTTGTTGCCTGCTCGTAGGCGTATTTCCAAAGAGGTGGGCCGATGGTCTGGGCGAAGCGGTTGGTGCCGCTGCTCAGCGTGGTGATCTTTGCGGGCGCATTGCTGGTCCTGCATCACCTGCTGCGGCACATCCATGTCGCCGAGGTGGCACGGCAGCTTGCCTCGACGCCACCCCGGGCGCTGTTGTCCAGCCTGGCCCTGACCGCCGCCAGCTACCTGGCGCTGGCCGGCTTCGACGGGCTGGGCGCCACCTATATCGGCCGCCGCCTGCCGCCGGCCCGCATCATCCTCATTTCGTTCGTCAGCCACGCCGTCAGCCACAGCGCCGGCTTCGCCACCTTGACCGGCGGCGCAATCCGCTACCGGATGTATTCGGCGGTCGGCCTGACGGCGGCAGAAGTCGCGACCGTGGTCGCGTTCTGCGGCATTACCTTCGGCCTGGGCGCCTCCAGCCTGGCCGCGCTGGCCATGCTGACCGAGCCCCACCTGCTGTCGGCCGTATTGCGCCTGCCGGCCGGCACATTGCGGGCCGTGGGTGGCGCCCTTACCCTGCCGGCAGCAAGCTATCTGGGGTGGGCCGGCCTGTCGCGCCGGCCGCTGCGGCTGTTCCATCACAGCTATCCGGTGCCACCCCCGCACATCGCCGCCCTGCAGATCGCCGTGGCCGCGACAGACCTGGCCTTTGCTTCGGCCGCCCTGTTCGTTCTGCTGCCCGCCACCGGGCACTCCAGCTACCCGTCCTTCGTCGGAGCCTATGTAGTGGCCAATCTTCTCGGCCTGCTGGCCCATGTACCGGGAGGCCTTGGGGTATTCGATGCCGCCATTCTGGTCCTGAGCCCCGGCGCGCCGGCGGAAAGCGTCCTTGGAGCGCTGCTGCTGTTCCGCGGACTATACAACCTTCTGCCATTGGCTCTGGCCGCCGTGCTGCTGCTGGCGTACGAAATTATGGAACGCATTCCCGGCGCCAGCCGGCGGATCGGCGGACTGTTCGACGAAGTCGGGCCGCCGGTCCTGGCCGTCACGGCCTTCGCCACCGGCGCGGTCACGGTCCTTGCCCATGCGGTGCCGAAGCCCGGTCCGCCGGCCGCGCTGATCGCCGGCACGGTGGAAGCCGCTGCGGGGTGCCTGGTCATGGTGATGGCCCGCGGACTCAACCGGCAAAGCCGATCCGCCCGCCTGGTCAGCCTGGCCGCACTGGTCTTGATGGCCGCACTGGTCCTGGCCCAGGACCCGTTCGCCCCGCGGGCCATCGCGTTGGGCTTGCTGGCGGCGCTGCTCGGCCTGTCGGACGGACGTTCCGACCATCCGCGCTCATCCTGGCCGCCGCCTCTGTCGCCCCCTTGGATCCTGGCTGTGGGGGCGATCCTGGCCGGCTCCTGCGGGGTGACCTGGTGGGAAGCGCACAGCCCGGCAGTCGATCCCGCCGCATTGCCGTCAGCCCTGATCGCCGACGCCGCGGCCCTGTCCATCTACGGCGCCGCCTTGGTGGTGGGAGCCGTATCTTTCGGTCATCGGCATCGGCGACCGGTGGCCAAATCGGCGCAACCTAAGCGATAAGGGATACACCTTCCGTGAGGCTCTGGAATCCGTCCCGCCAACAGAATACCTATGCCGACGGCCTTACCGTTCGCGCCGCTTCGGCCGTCTTTTTATGGCATTCGGACTCGGAATTCTCGATGGAGCCTTGCCCCACTGACGGCTAACACCCCTGGAAGCAATTGACCGAGAGCGGGTGGCCGCCAAGATGGTCAACAGTTGCCGCTGTTCGGGAAAGCACCATGCTGGCCGGTCCTTCGGTCTCGATCGGGCCATTGGTCCCCAATGACTTCGCGCCAATGTTCCGGTGGAGCAACGATATCGAAGCCGCACGTTTCAACGGAACCTATCGCCCCGTCGACTGGGTCGCCCATAAAGCTTGGTGCGACAATGTGGGCCGCGATCCGAACCGCGTGGTCTTCGCCATCCGGCGGCACAACGACCCCGCACTGGTCGGCTATCTCGAACTCGTCAACATCAATCCGGTGCACCGCTCGGCCCAGCTCGGCATCAGGGTCGGCGAGGAGATCGACCGCGGCCATGGCATCGGCCGCGAAGCGCTTCGCCTGGTCCTCCATTACGGCTGGAACCAGCTCAACTTGAACCGGCTCTATCTTACGACCTTCAAGCATAACGAACGAGCCATCCGGGCCTTCACCGCCGCCGGATTCCGTCGCGAGGGACTGCTGCGCCGCGCCGAGTTCATCGACGGCGGGTGGGTCGATGTCGTCCTCATGGCGGCGCTGCGGCCGCGCACCAAGGCGGAGCGGTGGACCCAGGCCGCGCAACTGGCGGCAGCGGAGATCAGGGGGTGATTCCCGGCAGGGAAGCAAAACCGATGCTTGCCAGACACCGCCGATGATGCCGTCATAGGACGTGACGGCAGGAAGCCGGATCCATCGGGGGGGAGGAGCGATGGCCGCGGTCCAGAATCGCCGCGCCAAGGTCATGACCGTGCTGCGCGTGGCCGGCGGCAATTTCCTGGAAATGTACGATTTCATGGTGTTCGGCTATTACGCCTCGGGCATCGCGCGGACTTATTTTCCGAGCGAAAGTGAATTCGCCTCGTTGATGCTGTCGCTGATGACCTTTGGGGCGGGGTTTCTGATGCGCCCTCTGGGCGCCATCCTCCTCGGGGCCTATGTCGACCACCATGGCCGACGCCGCGGCCTGCTATTGACCCTGGGATTGATGTCGGTGGGCACCCTCGGCATCGCGGTCACGCCGGGATATGCCAGCATCGGCCTTGCCGCCCCTGTGCTGGTGGTGGCCGGACGGCTGCTGCAGGGATTCTCGGCCGGCGTCGAACTGGGGGGTGTATCAGTCTATCTGGCGGAAATTGCCACATCGGGCCGCAGGGGGTTTTACGTCTCGTGGCAATCCGCGAGCCAGCAGGTGGCCGTCGTATTCGCTGCTTTCCTGGGCGTCACGCTGGCATCAGCGTTGCCGCCCGAGCAGATGGCCGACTGGGGTTGGCGGATCCCGATCCTGGCCGGCTGCCTGATCATTCCGGTTGTGTTCATGCTGCGCCGGGCATTGGCGGAGACCCAAGAATTCCTGGCCCGCCGCCAACACCCGACGGCCCGCGAGGTCTTGCGCTCGGTCGCGGTGAACTGGCGACTGGTGGCAATCGGCCTGTTGATGGTGACCATGACCACGGTGTCGTTCTATATGATCACCGCGTTCACCCCCACTTTCGGCAAGTCGGCGCTGAACCTGGCCGCCACCGACAATCTGCTCGTCACCCTCTGTGTCGGCCTGTCCAACCTGTTCTGGCTGCCGGTCATGGGCACCCTGGCCGACAGGCTGGGGCGTCGACCGCCGCTTGTCTTCTTCGCCGGGCTGGCGCTGCTCACCGCCTATCCGGCCATGGCCTGGCTGGCCGGCCAACCTTCGTTTCCACGCCTGCTCGCGGTCGAGCTGTGGCTGTCGTTCCTCTATGCCGGCTACAATGGAGCAATGGTCGTCTGCCTGATCGAGATCATGCCTCCGCAAGTACGCACCGCCGGCTTCTCCATGGCCTACAGCCTGGCAACAGCCATATTCGGCGGCTTCACGCCGGCCATCTGCAGCTATTTGATCCACCGCACCGGCAACCCGGCGATGCCGGGACTATGGCTGTCCTTCGCCGCCCTGTGTGGCCTTGCCGCCGCTTTCGCCCTAGGTCGCCGGCCGGAAGCGAAACCGATCGCGGCCGAATTCCCCGGCTGACCGGGCAGGTGGTGAAAACCGCCTCAGCCGCAGAAACTGGGCTCCGCCTCGGCGTATTGCGACAGTTCAACGATGGCACCGTCCGGATCGCGCAGATAAGCCATCCGTTTTCCCCCACGCACGATATCGGCGGGAACCTCGATAACCTCGGCGCCAATGCCAAGCAGTTCACGCGCAGCTTCAAGGATGGGGTCGATCGCCTTGACCCGAATGGCGAAATGCCTCAGCCCCGGCGTAGCTGGCACCGTGTTGGCGTCCAATGGCCGATCGTCGCGCCCCAGATATTGCAGCAATTCGACCCGGCAACCACCGCCGGCGCTTTGCAGGATCACGCAGCGGGCGCGAGCTTCCGGCAAGCCGGTGAGGCGCTGGAACCATGCGCCTTCCAGGACCCGGTCCATCAATGGCTGCAAGCCCAGGCAATCGCTATAGAATGTGAGCGAGCGCCGCATATCGAGGACTACGACGTTGACGTGGTCGAGGTGAAGGTCGGTCATCTGAGGCTCGGAACTAACGGGTAGGGGCATCGGGTTCGAAGAACTGGGGCGGCCACCATAGCCCAAGGGCCACACGGCCCTCAACAAGGCTGCCTGGGCAACACGCGATTGGCACGCGACACGCCCCCTACGTCATCTACCCCGGATGGTCAATGTTGCCGGGGTCCATGCCACCTATCATTGCAGAATGACGCCGCTACGGAAATTCGTTGCTCCCGAGTTCGTCTTCGGCCGCGGGGCCCGTCAGCTTGCGGGCCGCTATGCCGCCAATTTCGGCGGGTATCGTGTTCTGCTGGTCAGCGACCCGGGGGCTCTGTCCCAGCAGAACCCGCTTCTCGATTCGGTCGTCGGATTCGGACCAGCGTCGATGCGCAAGAGCTATTACCCCGAACTCCGCCGCCGTCTCCAGGAACTTGAGCATTTCCGCACCCGGTTCGACGCCGGGAACGATCTCATCCTGCTCGCCGAGTTGCCCGCCGGAACCCTCATCGACGCCACCCTCCCGGCGTGCCAATGCCTTGGCTGGCCGCGGGAGGAGTTGCTGGGCCGCCCGATGGCGGAAGTTCTCGACGGCGGCGACCTCGACGCGCTCGCGGCGGGGGAGGCGGAACGGGCCCCGACCCAGCTCGAAATGTATTTCCGCCGCCGCGACGGCAGCCGCTTTCCGGTGGAGTTGACCTGCCGCGTCGCGCCCGCGATGCCCCCCGGCCGGCCGCGATGGTTCCCGCCGCGCAACGTTCGTTTCTCATCGTGGCGCGCGACATCACCGACCGACACTGCTTCCAATGCGCCCTGCACGCCGCCAAGGAACAGGCGGAAAAAGCCAACCTGGCCAAGACCAGATTCCTGGCCGCAGCCAGCCACGACCTGCGCCAGCCGGCCCAGTCGCTGACCCTCTTGACCACGCTGCTGAGCAGCAAGCTGGCCGGGCATCCGGCGGCTCCGATCATCGAGCATCTCCAGACTTCGGTGGATGCGCTGCGGCTTCTACTCGACGGCATCCTCGATGTATCCCGGCTCGATGCCGGCCTGGTGGTCGCCGCCCCGCGAAATTTCGCCATCGCCGCTCTGCTCGGCCATCAGGTACGGGTGAGGTCCCGGGTGGGGCGGGGATCGTGCTTCTCGATTTCGATCCCCCTTGCCGAAAACGGCGGCGGCGCCCCTTGCCGTACCCGCGGCCCGCCGCCCGGTACCAGCCGCAAAGCCCGGAGCGCCGGTTCTGCCCAGGCGAATTAACCGCTTGTTTGAGCGCAGGACGCAACCCACGTCCAACGTCGAGTACCTTTTGCCCGGGTCGGCCGGCGGAAGGTCGTGCCCAACCGCTGAATCTCACCGCCAGCGTCCAGCACATCCCCTTGTGCCCGGATGACTAAGGAGGGATCCGATGAGTGATGCCGTTCCATTTGCGGCCGCGCCAAGGCGGGAAGGGAGCGATCAAGCCGGACCGGTCCGACTCGGCAGCGCCGAGCACTTGGCGTTGTTCAGCCGCATGCTGCTCGACACCTTCAATCCCTATGACCCGGAAGCGATCCGGTGGCCCCAACTCGAAGAGGCGGCACAGACCCGCCTGCGCACCCTGCCGATCTGGGACATCGCGGTGGATACCGAGGAAAAGGCCAGTCGACGGGTCAAGGCCTATGCCGAGACCATCGCCGATCCGCTGCTCCGTCAAGCAACGGAACTCAACGCCTTCGAGGAAGGGCGGCATAAGGCCGTTCTGGCCAGGCTTGTCCGGGCCTACGGCATAGAGATCGCTCAGCCGGCGCGCTGTCCCCCGCCGCGCGACGCAGAATGGGCGTTCATGGTTACCGGCTACAGCGAATGCATCGACAGCTTCTTCGCCTTCGGTTTGTTCGAACTCGCGAAACGATCCGGCTATTTTCCGGTCGCACTGGTCGACACCTTCGAGCCGGTAATCCAGGAGGAGGGCCGCCACATCACCTTCTTCGTCAACTGGGTTGCCTGGCACCAGCGCAACCTTCCCTGGTGGCGTCGGCCGCTGTTCCGGGTCAAAATCCTGGCCGTATGGGTCTTCCTGCTATGGGAACGCATGGCCATCGCCCGCGAAATGGGCGGCCCGCCGTCGGACAACAATTTTACCCTGACCGGCAGCAAGTCGGTCGGCGCCGAGGTGACTCCGGGCGCGCTTCTGGATGTCTGCCTGGCAGAGAACGAGCGGCGGCTCGGCCTATACGATCGCCGGCTGGTCCGGCCGCGTTTCGTGCCGGGAATGGTCCGCCTGCTCCGGCGTTTTCTGGCGTGACCGGCAATGCGACGCTTCACCATCCTGGCTGGCATCGGCGGACTGCTGGCGGGCACGGTGGTCATCGCCTATTTCGGCTTCGGCCAGGTCACGCGAGCACTGCTGGCCATCGGTTGGGGTGGTTTCGCCGCCATCCTCGTCTATCGCCTGGCGGCAACCTCGCTCCTCGGTTTTTGCTGGTCGCTGTTAGCCAGGCCGCCGGTGCGGCGTGCCGCCTTCGTCTGGGGCCGCCTGATCCGCGACTCGGCGGCCGAAGTCTTGCCGCTGTCGCAGGTCGGCGGGTTCGTCATGGGCGCCAGGGCGGCCACGCTGATGGGTGTTTCCGGAACCGTCGCCATCGCCTCGACCGTCGTCGACGTCACGCTCGAGGCCCTTGGCCAGATGGGCTACACGGCCCTCGGCCTGAGCATCATGGCCGCAAGGCAGCCGACCAATCGCTTCATCGCCTGGACGATTTTCGGCCTTTGCCTGGCGGTGTTGGCGCTTGTCGCCTTCGCCGCCATGCAGCGGCATGGTTTCGGCCGGTTGGGGCGCCTGCTGGCGCTGATCGCCAGCCACTGCTTCAGCGACGCGGTCGGCCGCCTGGCCCCGGTCGGTGAGGCGTTGCGCGACATCTGGAACCGCAGCGGCGCCTTGTGGCTGGCCGGGTTGCTGCATTTCGGCGCGTGGATCGTCAGCGGCGTCGAGGCTTGGCTCGCCTTGCATTTCATGGGGCTTGGAATCGGCTTGGCCTCCGTGCTTGCCATTGAGAGCCTGCTGCATGCCATCCGCAGCGTCGCTTTTGCCGTGCCCAATGCCCTGGGTGTCCAGGAAGGCGCCTACATTCTGATCGGCGGCATGTTCGGCCTGCCGCCCGAGGCGGCTCTCGCCCTGTCGCTACTGAAACGGTCCCGCGACCTGGTCATCGGCGCGCCGGCGCTGCTGAGCTGGCAGCTCGCGGAAAGCGGGCGTCTGCTGGCCGAACGTTCGGCCGCGCTCGACCCGGTGAAGGCCGGGTCGCCTCGGCGCGCAAAACCGTTTCTGTAATTGTCGCCCTGGTTATATATTCACAATTATCCTGTGGGATAGGTGGCGGCCGCGGGGGCACAGCCAAAGCCAGCGCTAATCACATCTGCTATGTATCCATAGCATTGGGGGCAACGATTATGACGTGGCTTGCCAATATCAGCCTTTTGAAGAAAGTCATCCTCCCCGTCGGCGTCTTGCTTATATTGCTGGCGATCGTTACAGCCAACGCTTACACGGGGCTGCGGCATCTTGCCGCGGCAGGGAACCACGTTGCGGAAGTCAGCGCCAGACGGCTGGAAGCCTCGCTGACGATGGCTGCAGCGGTCAACGACGCGGCGGTCAACGAGAGGAACGTCATCCTCGAATACAGCCAGGACAAGTTGAAGGCCTATCTGACCGACTATAAGTCGGCCATTGCCGAGGCGATGCATGCCGCGGACCAGCTCCTCGCACTGTCCGACACGCCCGAGCAGAGGGCGTTCAACCAGGCCATCAAGGACAAGCTGCTCGCCTATGACCGGATCACCCAAAAGGTGCTGGAAGCCTCCGTCGGCCATGATCACGAAGCGGCATTCAACGCCTCCTCGACCGAAGGCCGCAACGCCCGCCTTGCGCTCAACGACCAGCTGACCCAGCGGGTCGAAAGCAGCCGGGGGGAAATGGACGATGCGACGCAAGAGATCGCCGGCGAGTTGCGCCGCGTGGTCATCCTGCTGATTTCCATCACCGTCGCCGGCGGCATCGCCTCGGCGGGATTCCTCTGGTGGATGATGACCACCAATGTGGCACGGCCGTTCGCCGGGATCACCGGCGCAATGGAACGCCTGGCCAACGGCGATCTGGATGCGCCCGTCGAAGGCACCGCCCGCAAGGACGAGGTGGGCTCGCTGGCCCGATCCCTCCAGGTGTTCAAGGACAGCGCCATCGAACGGCGCCGCATGGAGGAGCGCGAACGGGCCGCGGTCGAGGCCCGTGACGTCCGACGGCAGAGAATCGACGAGGCGACGAAACGGTTCGACGCCCGTATCAGTGCCATGCTGGCCAAGATCAATACCGCCGTACAGCATCTGCATCAGGCGGCCGACGCCCTGTCCGCCAATGCCGAGGAAACCAAGCGGGAGAGCGCCGCCGTGGCGACTGCCAGCCACCAGGCCACCGCCAATGTCGAGACCGTGTCGTCGGCCGGAACGCAATTGACCTCCTCGATTCAGGAAATTTCCCGCCAGGTCGAGCAATCTTCGGCGACCGCACGCTCGGCGGCGGAGGAAGCGGAGGCGGCAAATCGCAAGATCGACGGCCTGGCCGCGGCGGCGCAGAAGATCGGTGAGGTGGTCAGCCTGATCAACGACATCGCCTCGCAGACCAATCTGCTGGCGCTGAACGCCACCATCGAAAGCGCCCGGGCCGGCGACGCGGGCAAAGGCTTCGCCGTGGTGGCGAACGAAGTGAAGCACCTGGCCGGACAGACCGCTCGCGCCACCGACGAGATCGCGCAGCAGATCGCCAATGTGCAGGACGAGACACGGGCTGCCGTGGCCGCCATCGGCGGCATCAGTCACACCATCGTCGGCATAAACGAACTGGCCACCACCATTGCCGGAGCAGTCGAAGAGCAGGGCGCCGCCACCGCCGAAATCGCCCGCAACGTCGAGCAGGCCTCGCAAGGCACCCGGACGGTCGCCACGAACATCGCCAACGTCGCCCGAGCCGCGGCGGAAACCGGCCGCATGGCCCAGGACGTGTTCGCCTCGGCGAACGACCTTCTGGCCGAAAGCAAGACCCTGGAAGGTGAGGTCGAGCAATTCCTGAAAGAGGTGCGGGAAGCCTGACGTAGCGCCCCTTCAGGGGGGCGTATGTGAGTTGGGGACCGGCCCGGCAGCCGCCCCGTCACGGATGAAAAACCCTTCGCTGCTTGCGATGACGGTATTTTCCTGCCCCCCGGCCGCAAAGGATAAATCCGGCACCCGCATTGCATCCGAACAGAGCATCACGCTTTCCACGGAGAAGCCGGGTTGACTGGACTGAGCGTCGCCGACCTGCGGGGTTTGTGGTTCCGATCCCTCATTTCCTGGCCGGACGGCCGTCGCGACGAAACCACCTTCGTCGCCTGGCTGCAGGGGCCGAACCTCTATGCCGATTTGCGCCAGCCGGCGGGGCGCCCCGATTTCTCGGGAATTGAGTGCCTGCGCGATCTTGCCCCGCGCCACCTTGCCTGGCTGGCCCGGCAGGAGGGTTTCGCCGGCATCCTCGAACGCCGTAGCGAACACTTCATCTGGCAGAGGATGATCGATTTCCAGCCTGCCGGCCCACTACCCGACGCCGCGCGGCTGCGCTTCGACGGCGGCATTCTGATCGAAGAAGGGCAGCATCTGCCTTATGTCGAGCACTGGCATCGCCGCCGGCGGTCGGCCGAGGACCGCCGCACCGCGCTACGCCTCGGCGCGCCGGACGATGGACGCGAGGCTATCCTGCTTCGCGATGGCGACTGGTTCCTGTTCGCCAGGGACCGCGCGCATTGCCTGCCGGATGGGCGATCTCTGGCCGAATGCCTTGCCGCAGCGGGCGACCTGCGGAAAGCGCAGGACATGGTGGACTGCGAGATCTCGCTGGGGCGGGTGGGCGAAGGGATCTGGACCATCAGCCGATCGACCCTGCCGTTCCGCGAGGGACGTTCGCTCGGTTTCGCGACCACCGGCAAAGGCGTAACGACAGCCGAACCGGATGCACGGGGAAGGCCAACCACACGCCGATGGAACGTTGTCTCGGCCGAAGGAATCTGGCCATCTCGCCTATGATTTAGGCATCCACATTTGGTCGCCCATATTTTACTCACACGCCCACTAATTAAGCAGCAATTGAGGTCGATCACGGCAATGGCACCAGGGGTTTCGCCACTCCCGGTTCTGGCATGGGGCTTGCGTTAGCGTATTACGCATTCTGTTTTCAGTAATACTCTACGCAAGGAGTTTGCCATGGGTAGGAAGGGAAAATTCGGCCGGATCCTCGGCGCTGTCGTCGGTCTTGCCTGCCTGGCGGCGCTTCCGGCGAAGGCCGCGCCGATCAAGATCGGATATAGCGATTGGCCGGGCTGGGTGGCCTGGCAGGTCGCCATCGACAAGGGCTGGCTGCAAAAGGCCGGCGTCGATGCGGATTTCGAGTGGTTCGATTATTCGGCGTCGATGGACGCATTCGGCGCCGGCAAGATCGACGGCGTGCTGGTGACCAACGGCGATGCCTTGGTGATGGGCGGCGGCGGCACCAAGAGCCTGATGATCATGCTGACCGACTATTCGGACGGCAACGACATGATCGTCGCCAAGCCGGGCATCAAGAGCTTGAAGGAGTTGAAGGGAAAGAAGATCGGCGTCGAGGTCGGCCTGGTCGAGCACCTGCTGCTGCTGGACGGTCTGCAGAAGGCCGGGCTTGGCGAGAAGGACGTCACACTGGTCAACACCAAGACCAACGACACGCCACAGGTCCTGGCGTCCGGACAAGTGGACGCCATCGGCGCCTGGCAGCCCAATTCGGGGATGGCGATGAAATCCCTTCCGGGCGCCAAGCCGGTCTTCACCTCGGCCCAGGAACCCGGCTTGATCTACGACGTGCTGGTGGTCAATCCCGAATCACTGAAGGCCCACAAAGCCGAGTGGAAGAAGCTGATGGGCGTGTGGGACCAGGTGGTCCATTACATCGACGACCCCAAGACCCAGGACGACGCCGTCAGGATCATGGCCGCCCGCGTCGGCCTGACGCCCGAGGCCTACAAGCCGTTGCTGAAGGGCACCCACCTGATCGACCTGACCGAGGGCAAGAAGGTCTTCCAGAAGGCCGGCGGTTTGCATTCGCTCTACGGTTCCTCGGAAATTGCCAATGATTTCAATGTCAAGAATGAGGTCTACAAGGAAAAACAGGACATCGACAACTATATCGACGCCTCTCTGATGCAGTAGCACCCGTCATCCCGAGTGGCAAAGAGGGGTCTCCTTGTCCAAACGAGATCCCTCCGCCCTTCGGTCGCCAGGATGACAAGACCCCACGGCAGTGAATGAGAGGATTTCATCTTGCTGAAGCAGCTTTCATCCCGAGAGAAGCGGGTCCTGGGGATCTTCTCGTTCGTCCTGCCTCTCCTGATCTGGTGCGCGGTCAGCTATCTTCCCTTCGTCTGGCATCCGCAAATGCTGATCACCGAGGCGGGCGACGTCGATTATTTCCAGCCGGGCATGCGGGTCGGCCGCGATGTCTTCGAAAGCGAATATGAAGCCGCCAAATCGGCCGGCAAAGCGGTGCCGGCCGGCGTGCCGGCCAACCCCATCTACCTGCCGGCGCCCGACCAGGTGTTCACCGCCTTCTACACGGCGTTCACCATGCCGCCGGAAGCGCGCGACGCCCCCAGGCTGCACCAGAGCCTGTGGCACAGCGTCCAGGTCATTTTCTGTGGCTTCGCCATTTCCTCGGCTATCGGGGTGCCGCTCGGCATCCTTTGCGGCGCCGTCGCCCGGGTGTCGCGCCTCTCCGAGCCCTTCATCGAGTTCTTCCGCTACCTGCCGGCGCCTGCCTTCGGCGCGCTGGCGGTGGCCATACTCGGCATCTACGACGGGCCGAAAGTGGCCATCATCGTCATCGGCACCCTGTTCCAGCAGGTGCTGATCGTCGCCAACACCACCCGCAAGCTGGACTTCGCACTGATCGAGGCGGCGCTCACCCTGGGCACCAGAAATGCCAAGCTGCTGTCGCGGGTGGTCATCCCCGGGATCCTGCCCGACCTCTATCGCGACCAGCGCATCCTGCTGGGTTGGGCCTGGACCTACCTGATCGTCGCCGAGCTGATCGGCACCACCTCGGGCATCACCTGGTTTATCACCCAGCAGGCCCGCTACCAGCATTTCCCCAACGTCTACGCCGCCATCTTCCTCATCGGCATCATCGGGCTGGGCACCGACATGGTACTGGCCGCGCTGGGCCGCCGCCTGTTCCCCTGGGACCGCCCGACTGCGAAAGGCTGAGCATGGATCAGATCGTCAACGCGCCAAAGGCCCTGCCGTCCTACCTGGACCAAACCCCAGCCGTCAGGGACCGCTTCGGCCGCCTGAAGAACCGCGAGGTCATCCTCAGGGTCGACGGCCTGGGCAAGACCTTCTCGTCACGCCAAGGCACGACGGTGGCGCTGCGCAACATCAGCTTCCAAACCCATCGGCGGGAGTTCCTGGTCATCGTCGGCCCGTCCGGCTGCGGCAAGTCCACCTTGATCCGCATCCTGGCGGGACTCGACATGCAGACCGGCGGACAGGTTCTGCTGGAGGGCAAACCGGTGGCCGGGCCGGGCAGGGACCGCGGCATGGTGTTCCAGGGCTACACCCTGTTCCCCTGGCTGACGGTCAAGAAGAACGTCATGTTCGGCCTGGAGGTCAACGGCGCGGGCACATCGCAGGCCGAGAGCGAGGCGCTGCAATGGCTGCAGCTGATCGGCCTGGAGAAATTCACCGAGGCCTATCCGCACCAGCTGTCGGGCGGCATGAAACAGCGGGTGGCCATCGCCCGCGCACTCGCCACCCAGCCGCGCATTCTGCTGATGGACGAGCCGTTCGGCGCCCTCGACGCCCAGACGCGCTGCCGCATGCAGGCCCATCTGCTGGAAATCTGGCGAAAGATCGACGTCACCATAGTCTTCATCACCCACGACCTCGACGAAGCGATCTATCTCGCCGACCGCATCCTGGTCATGAAGGCCCATCCGGGCGAGGTGCAGGAACTGATCGAGGTGCCCGTCCCTCGGCCGCGCGACCCTGACCAGTTCATCTCCGACAGCTTCCTGGCCACCAAGGCGCGGCTCGAGGAGATGATCTACTCCGCCCACGGTGAAGCCGAAGAGGAAGAAGAAGCCTATCCCATGGTCGCTCGCCTGACCGCCGTCGGCGACGATGTGGAGTAGGTCATGCAGTGGTCGACACAGAGCTGGACCGAACTGTCCGGCGACCTACCCGCCGCCCGTTGGAGTGCGATCCTGCCGGTGGGGGCCACCGAACAGCACGGACCGCACCTGGGTTGCGGCATGGATTTCGTGCTGGCCGACCGGCTCTGCCGAGCGGTGGCCGAACGCACCGGCGTGCCCATGCTGCCGGCCTTGCCTTACGGCTGTTCGCTTGGCCACAGCCGGCGTTGGCCGGGAACGTTGGCGGTGCAGCCGGTCAGCCTGATCCAGTTCGTCAAGGATATCGGCGACTGGGCCCATCACGGTGGAGTGCGCCGTCTGTTCATCGTCAACACCCATGTCACCAACGCCGCTCCATTGCGTTGCGCCCTGGAGATGCTGCGGGCCGAGCACGACGACATGATGGTCGCCCTGGTCAATTCGGCGACCATCTCCGACCGGGTCCGCGCCGCCCATTTCGCCGACGGCGAGGACTGGCATGCCAACGATGCCGAAACCTCACTAATGCTGGCGGTAGCCCCGGAAATTGCGCGGCCCGACCGCCTGCCCGAGGCGGACGATCCCGACCGCACCGGAGACCTGGTGTTCTCCCACCCGGTCAACCGGACCAGCCGCAACGGCGTTACCGGCAACCCCAGCCGCGCCACCGCCGACAAGGGGCGCCGGCTCTTCGACTGGATGGTCGAGGACCTGAGCGCCCTGGTGCGCAAGGGGCAGGCGGAGGAGCCGCCCCTCGACCACTCCTATTTCCAATCCTGCAACACCCCCGACACCGAGAGGACGACATGACGATCATCGAGCCCACCATGCCGGCGACCACCGAACAGATCAGGTTCCTGCAGGAGCAATTGCGCGCCAAGGGGGTGAAGTACTGCATCGGCGCCTATGTCGACATCCACGGCGCGCCCAAGGGCAAGGTCGTTCCCATCGACCATCTGGAGCAGATGGCGCAAGGTTCG
This sequence comes from Pseudomonadota bacterium, assembly GCA_021793155.1. Lineage (GTDB taxonomy): Bacteria > Pseudomonadota > Alphaproteobacteria > Rhodospirillales > Magnetospirillaceae > DUZF01. The sequence goes on from JAJYTF010000007.1 coordinate 123,599, forward strand.
GAGCGCTATACCGGCTATGCGCTGGATGGGCTGGGTCAAGCCCCCAATGACGACGAGATCGTCTCGCTGCCCGACCTTGGCCGGCTGATCCAGCTGCCCTGGGAGCCCAAGATCGCCTGGATACCGGCCGACAACGGATTCCAAGGCAAGCCTTATGCGCTGAATACCCGAGTCGCCCTGAAGAACGTCCTGGCCCGCGCCGAACGGCTGGGCTTCGGCTTCAACCTGGGCATCGAATGCGAGATCTATCTGCTGAAGCAGAACGCCGACGGCAGCCTGGCCGTGCCCGACCCCGACGACAAACTGGCCAAGCCCTGCTACGACGTTCGCGGGTTTCTCAACAGCTTCGGCTGGCTGGATAAAGTAGCAAGTTGCATCAACGACTTAGGATGGGATCTTTATTCTTTCGATCACGAGGACGGGAACGGTCAATACGAGTTCGACTTCCGCTATGCCGACGCGCTGACCATGTGCGACCGCTTCATCTTCTTCCGCACCATGGCCAAGCACTATGCCAAGGAGCAAGGGTTGCTGGCCACCATGATGCCCAAGCCCTTCGCCGACAAGACCGGCACCGGCGCCCATTTCAATATGTCGCTGTCCTCGCTGGAGACTGGCGCCAACGCCTTTGCCTGCGATGCCTCCGAGGATCCGCGCGGGCTTGGCTTGACCCAACTCGGCTATTGGTTCATCGGCGGCATCCTGAAACACGGAAAAGCGCTGTGCGCCGCCTTCGCGCCGACGGTCAACAGCTACAAGCGCCTGGTCCGCCAAGGGTCGATGGGCACGTTCAGCTGGGCTCCGGTGTTCAATTCCTACGGCTCCAACAACCGTACCAATTCGGTGCGCGTGCCGGCCGGCGGCGGCCGCTGCGAATCGCGCAACGCCGACGGCGCGCTCAACCCTTATCTGGCGGCGACCCTGGCCTTGGCCGCCGGCCTCGACGGCATCGAGAACCGCATAGACCCCGGCGAATCCAACGAGGACAACCTTTACACCATCTCGGAGGAGCAGCGGCGGGCTCGTGGCATCGAGTTCCTGCCACAGACCCTGCAAGAGGCGGTAGCCGCTTTCGCCGCCGACCCGCTGGTCGAACAGGCTCTTGGAAAGGGCTTGCGGGACGAGTTCATCGCCTATAAGACCGCCGAGTGGGAGGCGTACCACCTGTCGGTCAGCCAGTGGGAGATCGAGCGGTACAGCCATCTTTTCTAGCGCCAAGGCCGGTGGCTCAAGGTCATTGGCGCCTTTGCGAGCGCGGCGACGCCATCCAGAGCGGCGCCCGCTGCCATCGGGGGCAAGGAATGTCGGAGAAGCACGGCGGCGCCCGGCAAGTAAGTCGAATCAGCATGTCCCTGCCCGAGGAGTTGCTGGCGGAACTTGACGCCATGGTGGCCGACCGGGGCTTCGCCAGCCGCTCGCAGGCCATCACCGACATGTTGCACCAGTCCCTGGTGGAGCATCGCCGCCGGTTGGGCGACGACGTGATGGTCGGCATCATCACCCTGTTCTACGACAACACCGTCAGCGGCCTGCAGAAGCGCCTGGCAGACCTGCAGTTCACCCATATCGACGAGGTGATCAGTTCGCTGCACGTCCACCTGATTCACAACCAGACCATGGAGGCCATCCTGGTCCAGGGGCCGGCCCGCAAGCTACAGGCCATTTCCGACGAGATGATCACCTGCCGCGGCGTCATCTCCGGCAAGATGCACCTGATCGCCGCGCTGATTCCGCCGCTGCATCCCTTCCACGACGGAACCAGTCCCGAAGGAGCCGAGTAGGGCGTTACAGCATCTGCGCCAGCAGCGGCGCGGCCAGCACGTTCACCAGTCCGACCAGGGCCATCACCAGGCCGGCAACCGATCCTTCCTCGCGGCCGATGCCATGGGCCCGGGCGACACCGGCACCATGGGCGCCCATGCCGAACAGGGCGCCGCGGGCAAGGGCGGAGTGCAACGGCAGAACCCGCAGGATGGTTTCGCCGAAACCGGCGCCGAAGACACCGGTGAGGGCGACGAACACCGCCGTCAGGTCGGGCACACCACCGATTTGGCCGGATACCGTCATGGCGAACGGGGTGCTGATCGAACGCGGCAACAGGCTCAGCCGCAGGCTGCCGCTGAGTCCCAGCAATTCGGCCAGCCCCCAGGCCGAAGCCATCGCGGTCATACTGCCGACGACCACCCCGGCGGCCAGCGCCGGCCAATGCCGGCGGATCAGTCCCCGCTGTTCCCAGATGGGAACAGCGAAGGCGACGGTCGCCGGTCCCAGTAACGCGACCAGCCAATGGGTTTCGCGGATATAGTCACGATAGCTCTCATGGAGCGCCAGGGCCAGGCCGATCAGGGCGGCGGGAGCGAGGACCAGCGGGCTGGACCACCAGCGCATCAGCCGGCGATGCAGGTGCTTGGCCACGAGATACGAGGCGATGGTGGCGGCGGACCAGAACGCCACCTGCAAAAGCGGATCACTCAATGACATGACCGTCCGCCTCCAGCCGCCCCATTGCACGGCAGCACAGGTCGACCACCACGGCCGTCACCCCCATGACCACCACGGTACCGCCCAGGATCACCGCCACGATCTTCAGGCCAAGGATGCCCAGGAATTCAGGATGATCGAGGATGGCCAGCACGGCGGGGATGAAAAACAGCAGCAACTCGGCGATGAACCAGTTGGCGCCGCGGCGCAGGCTGCCCTGGCCGAGCCACCCGCTGGCCAGCAACGCCAGGACGACCGACATGCCGATGATGCCGCCCGGGATGGGCAGGCCAGTCCAACGGGCCAAGGCTTCACCCAGCAACCAGAAGGCGAACAGCAGGACGATCTGAGCCGGCCGGTTGGACCGGAGGCTGCGGCGGCCGGGGATGATGATTCTTCGTAAGTCCATGATGGCATTCCTTGCGTCAGAACCGTATGCCGCCGCCGATCATGAGCAAAATGAATTATTCGAATATATATCAGTCCACATTGGAATATCCGATGAGATCCGCATCGTCTTGCGGTCGCTGGAGCCGAGCGTCATCCCGTGAGCGGTGCCCGATTCGTAGAGATTGACTATTTCTGGCAGTTTGCTTGAATACCCCTAAAGAGTGTGGGAATGGACTCCTTGATGAGACGCATCCGTCCTCGGACGACATGTAGCCAACCACCTTTCCCGAGCCCCAAATCCTGGCCGATGGCCACGAGCGCGACAGCGCCGTTACCCATGCGGCACGCAGACAGACCAGCGGAACCACCGGGACGGCCAAAATAGATTGATCATCCCGTGCAACAGGCTTCCAGTGTCTGGGGGAGGGTTCTGTGCTCAACATGATCCATGAATTCTTATCAACGGCGGCATATTTGCCACACGGATATTGTATAGGCTGGTGGTCTCCCCTCGTCTATACGTTTGTTTTTAGTGATATACTGACATTTGTTTCGTATTTTTCGATGCCTATCGCCATGCTATATTTTGCGCGGCGACGGAAAGACTTTCCGTACCCTTGGCTTCTCTGGCTTTCCGCTGCATTCATAATGGCCTGTGGGTCGACGCATCTTATGGATGTCGTCGTCCTGTGGTATCCCCTCTATGGGCTGAGCGCCCTCACCAAGGCGCTGACCGCGATCGTTTCGGTTGCCAGCGCAGTCATGCTCTGGCCGCTGATACCGCAGGCCTTGAGATTGCCCAGCGCGGAGCAATTGCGTCACGCCAACGAGGAGCTTCAGGCCGAAATCGCGGAACGGAGGCGCGTGGAAGAGGCGCTCCGCCTTCGCACGGCTGAATTGAGCGCGGCCAACCAGGAATTGGAGGCCTTTGCCTACGCCGTGTCCCACGATTTGCGGGCGCCCCTGCGTGCGATGCGGGGCTTTTCAAAAATATTGGAAGACGAGTTCTCTGCCGAACTGCAGCCCGAGGCAAGGGAATGCGTGGAACATATCGCGACGGCTGGCAGAAACATGGGGGAGTTGGTCGACGGCCTCCTGGTCCTGTCGCGCGTCACCAGGGGTGAACTCAAGCGGGAGGCAGTGGACCTGTCGCAGATCGCCCACCGCGTCAGGACGGAACTGGAGCTGTCGGAACCGACGCGATCGGTGACATGGGACATCGAGCCCGGCCTCGTCATGCAAGGCGACAGCCGCATGCTCGAATCGGTCATGCGTAATCTCCTCGAAAATGCCTGGAAATACACCTCCTCGACGGCGGCGCCGGTGATCCGCGTGCGGGCCTCGACCCATGACAACCAGCGCTTCATCAGCATCGAAGACAACGGCGCCGGGTTCGACATGGCCTATGCCGATCAATTGTTCCAGCCTTTCCGCCGGCTTCACCGGCAGGATGAATTTCCGGGCCTGGGGATCGGCCTGGCGACCGTCCTGCGCATCATCCGCCGCCATGGCGGGACCCTCCTGGCCGATGCGGCGCCGGACCGGGGGGCCTCGTTCCGCTTCACCCTGCCGGAACCCGAATTGGGAGCAGCATGATGACCAAGACCCTTCTCCTGGTGGAAGACAACCCTCAAGACGAGGCGCTTACGCTTCGCGCCTTGCGCAAGATCAACCTCGCCAACCAGATCGATGTCGTGCGGGACGGCCAGCAGGCGCTTGATTACCTGTTCCGTGAGAAAGAATTCGCGAACCGCGAGGGACCCGACTTCCCCACAGCGGTGCTGCTGGATATCGGCCTGCCGCGCATCAACGGCCTCGATGTGTTGGCGCGCCTTCGGGCCGACCCCCGGACCCGGCTGCTTCCGGTCATCATCCTGACCTCCTCCGACGAGGAACGGGACAGGTTCGCCAGCTACGACAACGGCGCCAACAGCTTTGTCAGAAAGCCCTTGGATTTTGGCGAATTCGCCGAAGTCGTCGCCCGGCTGGGAATCTATTGGCTGGCGACCAACGAACCTCCGAACTTATAGGACAGCAATGCCGGACGACTTGAAATGCCTGGTGATCGAGGACGGTGACGCCGATTTCAGGCTCATCGAGCATCACCTCGGACGAACCGGTTACCCGATCCGTTGCAGCCGGATCCAGACCACGGCGGAACTCGCCGGCGCCTTGGATGACCCGGCGTGGGATCTGATTCTGTCCGATTACAACGTTCCCGGCATGCGTTTCGAGACCTGCCTGCCGATGATCGTGGCGCGCCAGCCCGACACGCCCCTGGTGCTCGTGTCGGGGGCGATCGGCGAAGAGAAGGCGGTGGCGCTGCTGAAGCAGGGAGTCTGGGACTTTGTTCTTAAGGATAGCCTGGAGCGGCTGAAGGCAGCGGTGGATTACAGTCTCCGCGAGGCCAAGACGCGCCGGCGCCTCAAGCTGACCGAAACGGCATTGCACGAGACCCTTCTGCGTTTCGAAGCGGCCAAGAAGGCCTCGGGACTCGGCATTTACGATCACGACATCAGGACGGGCCGTCTCGATTGGGATGATCGCGTCAGAGAATTGTGGGGTGTGCCGCCGGACGAGCCGGTCACTTACGAGATGTTCCTGGCGGGATTGCATCCCGAGGACCGTGGCCGGATCGTCGCCGCACTCGCCGAGTCGTGGGATCCCCGCGGATCAGGCGAGTTTGCCGTCGAACAGCGCGTCGTCGGTCTGAAAGACGGAAAGGAACGCCGGATCGCCGCCCGGGGACAGACCAGCTTCGACGGAGAAAAGCCGATCCGGTCGATCGGTACGGTGTTCGACGTCACCGAGCAGCGCAGGACGGAAAACGAGCTGGCCGAGGCTCTCATGGAGAAATCCAGGCTGCAGGAAGCGGCGCTGACCGCCACTATCGACCTCTATCATGCGGCGCGTCTTACTTTATTGGGCGAAATGGCGTCGACGATAGCCCATGAAGTGAACCAGCCGATCAGCGCCGCAGTCAATTTCCTCCACGCGGCCAAGTCGGTCGCCACCGACCCGATCGTCCGGGGTTTCCTCGACGACGTGGATGCCCAGCTCTTCAACGTGGCGGCCATCGTGCAGAAGGTGCGTGACTTTGCCGCCAACCGAACGGTCCATCCCGCGCCTCAACGGCTGAATTCGATCGTCGCCGAGGCGGCAACCCTTGGACTGCTCAGCAAGACGGAGCGCGATATCACGCTTTGCCTGGCGGTGCCGGAAGATCTGCCTGAAGTCCTGGTCGACATCGTGCAAATCCGCCAGGTCCTGGTGAATTTGATCCGCAACGCAGCCCAGGCCATGGCCGGTGTCGAACGCAAGGAACTGACGATCTCCGCCGCGTTCGCGGCGGAACGGGCATTGGTCGAGCTATCGGTCGCCGATACCGGGCCCGGTTTTCCCGACGAAATACGCCAGCATTTGTTCACTCCCTTCGTTACAACCAAACCGGATGGTACCGGCCTCGGCCTGTCGACCTCTCGAGCGATCATTCAAGCCCATGGCGGCCAGCTATGGATCGAAGACGACGAGACCGGCGCGACCATTCGGATGACCTTGCCGATAGCAGCCGCCGATGCATGACATTACGATCCATGTGATTGATGACGATGCGACGTTTCGCGCCTCGCTGAGGGCGATGCTCGAGACCAATGGATTCGTTGTCATCGAATACGGCGATGGGGATGCCTTTCTCGAGGCGATCACCCCATCGCCGCAGGGATGCGCGCTGATCGACGTCAGGATGCCGGGAATGGACGGCTTCGCCCTCCAACGGCACTTGCACGACCAGGGCATCGAGATTCCGGTGATCGTAATCACCGGGGCCGCCGACATTCCCACCGCCGTCCGGGCCATGAAGGCCGGTGCCGTCGATTTTCTGGAAAAGCCGTTCCATCCATCGGCGCTCATCGACGCGATAAAATCGGCGCACAGCCGCAGCACCAATCAGGCCGGCAGTGAACCGGAAATCGCCGCATTCCGCGCAAGGCTGGCCCAACTGACCGAACGTGAACGGGAAATCCTTGAGGGCATCGTGGCAGGTCTTCCGTTCAAGATCATCGCTCACCGGCTGGGGATCAGTCCCCGCACCGTCGAGGTGCACCGTGCGCATATCGGCGAAAAGCTGGGGGTGAGCGGACTGTCCAATCTGGTCAGGTTCGCACTCGCCGCCTCGGTCGTAAGCGGCCCGAAATGGCGGTAGGTCACCGGCTCGCTCGAAGGCCGGCTCACTCGAAGGCCGGCTCACTCGAAGGCCGGCTCACTAGAAGGATCGAGCGCATCAAGGCCGAGTGGCGCTTGAGCATCGGCAGGCGCGAAAGCGCCCGACGCAACTGAAAAGCCTGTTACTATGAACCATTTGATTGGTGTATGCCACTAGGTAAATCACCTTACAGCCACGGACCGCGCGTTGCCCTAATCTTGTTTCGGTACAAACCTCGGGAGCGAAAGAGACTTCGTGCCGGAGACCGAGACAATTGTAGCCATCGTCGACGACGACGACGGAATGCGGCGGTCGATCCGTGCATTATTGGAAGTCGCCGGCTTTGCCACCCGTTGCTACGAGTCAGCCGAAGCGTTTCTTGCTGACCGCGAGGCCATTGACCGCTCGTCCGTCCTGATCGTGGATCACAATCTCGGAGACATCAGCGGTCTCGAGCTGATCCGCATCGTGGCTTCGCATCCCGAGCACCCCGCCATTCTGTTGATTTCCGCCGCCCTGACCCCGCAGATTGCCGATGCGGCGATAGCAGCAGGTGCAGCATGGGCAAGTAGCAAGCCTGTACCACCTCAGGACTTTATAACATTCGTCACATCTGCGCCTCGACGGCGCGATACACGGATGTAACAACGAAAGTGCCTCTACCACAGCGGAATACGGGTTTCACCTTATTGGTCTGTCAGACCCAGATTCTTCGCCATTTTTGATTCGGCGGCGGCGCCCCTAAGTAGATCATCTTATTTAGCGGAAAACTTCAAATCGGCATCCTTCATCTGGTGGTTGCGACGGTCGCAATCCTTTTGGATGAAGAAGAGCTATGGACATCTCATACGATGGAAAGAAAGAGGCCGACCGCTTTATCGGTCAAAGGATCCGCGAAGAGCGCATCAAAAGAGGCATGACCCAGTCCGAGTTGGCCAAGCGCATAGGAATTACCTATCAGCAGGCCCACAAGTATGAGCGAGGCGTCAATGGAACTTCAGTCTCTCGCCTTCTCCAGATCGCTTCCATCCTCGGCATCGATATTACCGAACTCTTGCCCAACATCGACGACGCCCGCACCCCCATGCCCGTCGCCCGCGCCGACCTGGAACTGGCCCGCAACTTCAGCCGCGTCAGAGATCCTCGACGCCGTCTGGCGATTAGCCAACTGGTGCGCGCGATGGCTGCGGACTAGATCCATGACATACCCCCGGATCAGGGAGCGGTTGGACCAGGGCAAGGCCGATAGGCAAGATGCCCTGGGCTTGATCGCCCACGGCCACGGCCGATCCGAATTGTCCCTGGATCCGGAGACAAGCCTGCAAATCGCCGGCGAACTGTTCACCCATTCGCACAATGCCATCACGATCACCGACACCCACGGCACGATCATCGCGGTGAACGACAGCTTTACCCGCATCACCGGCTACGGCCGGGCCGACGCCGTTGGTCAGAATCCCCGGATCCTCAAATCGGGCCGCCATGATGCCCATTTCTACGCCGCCCTATGGCAAGCCCTCGCCGACGATGGCTATTGGGCCGGAGAAATCTGGAACCGGAGAAAGGACGGCGAGGAGTATACCGAATGGCTCACCATCACCGCGATTCGCGATTCCTTCGGCCGAACAACGCATTATGTCGGTTTGTTCACCGACGTCAGCCTGGCGGGGGATTACCAGCGGCAGGTCGAATACATCGCCTACCACGACACATTGACCGGGCTGCCCAATCGCGCGTTGCTGGTCGACCGTCTGCGGCACTGCATCGTCCAAGCCCAACGGCACAGCGATTCCCTGGCCGTCGTCTATGTCGGGCTCGATGATTTCAAGACGGTGAACGACCTTCATGGGCGGGAAGTGGGCGACGCCCTGCTGGTCGCCCTGTCGCAGCGCATGACGGCGGCACTCCGCGATGGCGACATCTTTGCCCGCGTCGGCGGCGACGAGTTCGTTGCCGTATTGACCGACCTCGAACTGCCGCAGGACTGGGAGGATACCGTCAGCCGTCTGATGGCGGCGGCGTCCCAGCCCATAGTGGTTCAATGCCGCACCATCCAGATCTCGGCCAGCGTCGGTGTGGCGTTGTTCCCGCAGGACGAAAGCTATGCCGACCTGCTGCTCCGTCACGCTGATCAAGCCATGTATTCAGCCAAGCAAGCCGGCAAAAACCGCTGCAGCCTGTTCGACGTCGCACAAGACGAAGCCCTGCGAACCCAGCGCAAAGGCGTCGATCGGATCGCCAAGGCCCTGGCCCAGCGCGAGTTCGTTCTGCATTTCCAACCCAAGGTGGACCTCGGCAGCGGCGCTCTGGTCGGCGTCGAGGCCCTGATCCGCTGGCAACATCCCGAAAGAGGCCTGGTCTATCCTGCCGATTTTCTTCCCCTCATCGAAGACCATGAGCTCGATCTCGACCTTGGCGAATGGGTGATCGACGCCGCACTCGAACAGATGACCGAATGGCGCTCGATGGGGCGGGTCATACCGGTGAGCGTGAATGTCGGGGCCGGGCATTTGCAGCGATCCGATTTCCCGGTGCGCCTGCAAAGGCTGATGGCGGCCTACCCCGCCGTTCCGCCCACCGACCTGGAACTGGAAGTCCTGGAATCGACCGCGCTGGGTGATATCGACCTGGTCAGCGAGGTCATGCGGTCCTGCTGCGCCATGGGAATACGCTTCGCCCTCGACGATTTCGGCACCGGCTATTCATCGCTGGCCCATCTTCGTTATCTCCCGGCGGCAAGCTTGAAAATCGACCGGCAGTTCGTCTGCAACATGCTGAACGATGCGAACGACCGGGCAATCGTCAGCGGCGTGATCGGTCTGGCCAAGGTATTCGAGCGTGGGGTCATTGCCGAAGGCGTCGAGACCGCCGCCCATGCGGAAGAATTGCGGGCGCTGGGTTGCACGATGGCGCAGGGCTATGGCATCGCTCGCCCGATGCCGGCATCGGAGCTGCTGCGATGGGTGGATGACCGGCAGTCCCGCATGCCGGCAGCCGGCATCATGGAAGGAATGATTTGACTGAATAGCAATCAGTCAAATATCGAATAGGGATGGACCTTCGCACCCTCCGCGCTTTCGTCGAAGTCGTGCGCCAGGGAGGCTTCTCCCAGGCCGCCAAGACCGTGTTCGCCACCCAGTCGACGATCAGCAAGGCGGTCCGCCAGTTGGAAGAGGAGCTGGGCCTGCCGCTGCTGGATCGGATCGGCCATCGCAGCAACATGACCGCCGCCGGGCAGATCGTCTTTCGCCGCGCGGTGGCGATGCTGGCCGAGCGAGACGATCTGATCGCCGAGTTGGACGAACTGCGGGGCCTGAAGCGCGGCGTGCTGCGCCTCGGGCTGCCGGCCATCGGCTCCCATACCCTGTTCGCCCCGATGTTCACCGTCTACCGAAGCCGCTATCCCGGCATCGACATCCGGCTGGTGGAGCAGGGCAGCAAGCGGCTGGAAGAGCTGGTGCTGGACGGTGAGTTGGATCTTGCGGCATCGCTGCTGCCGGTGCCGGCGGAATTCGCCTGGCAGGAGGTGCGCCACGAGCCGCTCGACCTGCTGGTGTGCGCCGACCATCCGCTATCGGGCCGCGGGCGGGTAGCGCTGGCTGAACTGGCCGCCGAGCCGTTCATCCTGTTCGGCGAGGGGTTCGCCCTCAACCCGATCATCCTGGAGGCTTGCCGCCGCAGCGGCTTCCAGCCGGCCGTCGTCACCCGTTCCAGCCAGATCGATTTCATCATCGAACTGGTCGCCAGCGGCCTGGGCATCGGCTTCCTGCCGCGGATGATCGCCCGCCAGCGGCACCATGACGGCGTGCGACACATGGCCGTTGCCGATCACGGCATGGACTGGCATATCGCCCTGATCTGGCGGAAAGGCAGCTATCTGCCCCATGCAGCCCGGGCCTGGGTGGACCTGGCCGAGGAGATGCGGGCGGGGCCAGCGAGTTCCCCCTTCCGTCCGGATCCTGGCCGTTTCCGGCATCAATGATTATCTGAATGGAGTTGTGCAGGCATCAATCACGGCGTCAGCCGCTCGCAGGACTGCCGCCGGCAACCGAACTGACATCGGATGAGGCACCAGGCTCGATTCCTCGCCACGACATGGCGCGTCACACTCCTCTGTGCAGGTTTGACCGCCTGCAATTCGGGCAAGCCCGGACAAGCCATCGACGTCAAGGACGCACTTCCCCCATTGTGCTTCTCCCTGACCAGGGCAAGCGACGGCAGGGCCGTCACTGCCGCGGACTTCAAGGGAAAGGTCGCTCTGCTCTACTTCGGGTATACCGGCTGCTCGGACAGCTGCCCGACGACGCTGCTCGATCTGACGGAGGCACTGAAGCGGCTTGGCGGAGATGCCGACAAGGTGCGGATCCTGTTCGTCTCCGTCGATCCCCTGCACGACACGCTGCCTGTCCTCAAGCGGTACGGAGCGCAGTTCGGTCCCCAGGTGGTTGGCCTGAGGGGCAGCGATGATCATTTGGCGGCGGTCGCTCGGCGCTACCGGGCCGCCTATGCGGTGACGGACCCGGACCGCTGGTATGATTACCAGGTGTCCCATTCCAACTCGGTCTATGTGTTCGACGCGTCGGGGGCGGCCCGCTTGCTGATCCCGGCCCTCGACCTCTCCCACGACGCCGACGGCATCGCGCGGGAGCTGCGACGGATCATCGCGGAAACTCCGCACCCCCCTCGACAGCCTTCATCGCAGCCTCTTCATCCAGCCGCATCCAGTTGAGGACGACGAGGATGGCGACGGCGCTCATCATGGTCATCGGAATCCAGGTGATGATGCCGCCGATGCTCTGGTCCGTCGCCGGGCTCATATCGGTGAACGCCCGCCCGCAAAACGCGTAATAGGGATAAAGGTCGCGGCCGACGAACGTGATGAACGCCCCCAGGACGATCTGCGGCACCATCACCGACAGCGCCACCAGGACGCGCACGGCATAGGAAAGGCGGGCGGGCGGGGAAGGGCGGGAATCGACCACCAGAGACCAGAACAGGATGCCGTCGAGCACCATGCTCCAGTTCATCACCCAGAACAGGCGGTCGTCCAGCATCGCCGTGAAATGGACCGACGGTATCAGCCACAGAGCCAGCAGGCCGAAGAACAATGCCGGCGCCACGACGGGGTGCTGAAGGACGCCGACGAGCCGTGTCACCGGGCGGATCCTGGTCAGCGCCGCCAGTCTTGCCGGCATCCCGCGGCGGATCGCCTCGCCCGGCATGGCGAGTGCCATCAGGAACGGCCCCAGATGGTGCATCGCCAAGTGCTGAAGCCGATTGACGAAGAACATATGCTCGGCAAGGTACAGGTAATGGGTCTGCAGGACGCCATAGATCAGCGTCATCCCGGCCAGCAACGAGGCGATGCGCCAGGCGCCGGGGCGCTCGGCCGCCGCCAGGCGCGACCGCCCGCGGAAGAACCATCGGAGAATGAACGCCATTCCGCAGAAGGCCAGCCAGGAAAACTCCCACGGCATGATGAAGGGGAGATGGGCCGGATGGGCCCGGCACAGCCAATCGACCACGACGCCGACGGCGATGACTCCGCCGGCGAAAAGCCATTCGCCACGCACGGCCGAAGGCTCGGGGCGGCTGGGCCATGCTATGGATGCCATGACGTCGCTCGCAATGACTCCGCCCAGGGTACTAATGACAACCGGATGAGTCATTACATGGGGATCGCCGGCCCGCCCGCCACGGGCATAGGGTCGGGAAGGAGTGGAGTCTCAGCTTCCGGCAACCGCGACTTCGGCCATGAATGGTCGATCGGGCGTTTTCCGTGCCGGGTCGCGCTTTTGCGCCTCGATCAGCACATCGCGGGCGATCGGCGCGGCGACGGCGCCACCCTCGCCACCGATCAGTCCCCCGTGTTCGACGACGACCGAGCAGACATAGCGAGGGTTGTCGAAGGGCGCAAAGGCGATGAACAGCGCATGATCGCGGTATTTCCACGGCACACTGATGCCGGTCAGGTGGCCATGTTCGCGCTCGGCCGCGGAAATATGGTGGACTTGGGCGGTCCCGGTCTTGCCGCCCATGAGCATCGACGGATCTTCGATACGGGCGTGATAAGCGGTGCCGCCCTGCTCGTTGACCACTCCATACATGCCGTTGAGCACAAGGTCGATATGATCCCGGTCCAGCGCCAGCGGCGTGAAACCGGCGGCAGGGGCCTTTTCCGCCGGATCGCCGGCCTTCATGACGCCGTGCGGACGGACCAACCGCGGCCGCACCTCGACCCCGGTGACCAGCCGCGCCGCATAGGTGCAGAGCTGCAGCGGGGTGACGGAAATGTAGCTCTGTCCTATGCCGCAGCTGATGGTTTCGCCGCGCTGCCACGAGACCCCCGTCGTCGCCTTCTTCCAGGCCGTCGTCGGGATCAGGCCGGCGCGTTCGCCGGGGATCTCGATGCCCAAGGTCTCGCCCAAGCCGAACCGCCGGGCCATCGCCGCCATGCGGTCAATGCCCAGCAGGTTGGCCAGGTTGTAGAAGAAGACGTCGCAGGACTCCTTGATGGCGCGGCGCACGGAAAGATGGCCGTGCCCCCCTTTCTTCCAGCAATGGAATACGGTGTCGCCGAGATGAAAGGTCCCCGGGCAGAAGAATTCGGTGTCGGCGGAGATTACCCCGTCCTCCAATCCGGCAACGGCCATCAGCGGCTTGAATGTCGAGCCCGGTGCATAGATACCGCTGATTGACTTGTTGCTCAGCGGCCGTTGCGGATCGGTGACCAGATCCTTCCATTCGGCCGAGCTGAGACCGGCGCTGAACGCGGTAGGGTCGTAGCTGGGCGTTGACACCAGCGCCAGGACCTCGCCCGTCCAGGCGTCCATGACCACGCAGGAGGCGCTTCCCTGAGCGGCGCAGGCCCGTTCCGCCGCATCCTGCAGCGCCATGTCGACGCCAAGCACGACATTGTGGCCGGGCGTGCCTGCCTTGCGGGCAAGCTCGCGTACCACGCGGCCGACGGCATTGACCTCGAGCTGGCTGGTTCCGGCGACGCCACGCAATTCCAAATCATAAGCCTTCTCGATGCCGTTTCGGCCGACGCGGAAATCAGGCAATTCGAGCAGCGGGTCGTCGCCGGTCAGGTCATTTTCACCCACCGCCGCCACATAGCCCACCAGATGGGACGCGGTCTTGCCGAAGGGGTAGGTCCGGGTCAGTCCCTGAGCGCTGGAAACGCCCGGCAACTGGAAGGTATTGAGCTCGATGCGCGCCATTTCGTTCCAGCTCAGCTTGTCGCAGACGACCACCGGCACGAATTTGTGCTTGCGCCGCACCTCGCGCATTACCCGCCGCCGCTCGCTGTCGGTAATCGGGATGAGCTTGGCCAACGCGTCCAGCGTCGCCGAGACGTTGCCCGCCTGTTCGGCAACCACTTCCACACGATAGGTCGGCGCATTGGTCGCCATCTCCACGCCGAAACGATCGAGGATATGGCCACGCGGCGGCGCCAGGATCCGGATGCTGATCCGATTCTTGTCCGACAGCATCGTATAGCGCCCGGCTTCCAGGACTTGCAGGTAGTAGAGCCGCCCCGCGAGGACGCCAATCAGGGCAAGCTTTCCACCGCCCAAAGCCAAGGCACGGCGAGAGATGAGTCGAGGTTTCGAAGGCTCACGCGACATGGCCCACCAAATCGGTTCGCGGTCATCCCCCGGCTTCGCGGGGACAGGCACCACCCGCGACGCCCGAACGCCGCCCTGCCGGCACTCCCCATCGCAGGGCCGGGGGCCGGCGCCGCATATACTCGGCGACAGAAGTGTTCAGATGGTAAATATTCGTTCCGCGCGGTTGGGAATCGGCAGGAAATATTGGGGGGGTGCCGCAGGTGCGAACGACGGTCAGATAGGGGACCGGCAGGTCCTCGCTTAGCCGCCGCAGCAAAGGCGGCCTGAAAGTTCGGCAGTTGGACCGTCGCCGGCGGCAAGGATTACGCGGGCAAACCGCACCCGGTCGTCATCGTGCAGGATGACAGCTTCGACGCCAGCAACTCGATCACCGTCTGCGCCTTTACGACGGACGAAACCGAAGCGCCTCTGTTCCGCCTGCCCGTGGAGCCGAACGAGCGCAACGGGCTGCGCGCAGCTTGCCGGCTGATGGTGGACAAGATCACCACCGTTCCGAAGTCTAAGGTCGGCGCGCATGTCGGCCGCTTGGACGACGAGGACATCCTACGGCTCAATCAAGCGATCCTCGTGTTCCTTGGTCTGGCCGTGTCTCCGAGGACGCAACGCGAGGCTTAGACAGTGAGGAAACTGCAGTGGACCGCACTCGCTACGCTCCGCTGCGAAGCGTGCTGTGGCGTAAAATTCGGATATTCTTGTCTCGGACCAATCGCGCGATCCTGTCGGCATGTCCCAACCGCGTGCCCTTCATCGCAAAGACCGTCGCGACTATCCGCTCGACGAGTATCAGTCCAAGAACAACGCCAAGCACGTCTTGCGGGCCTTGAAAAAGCATCACGGCCCCATCTCAATCGCCACCGCATCTTCACTCGCGACGGGGACGCTGGGGGATCGGGCAGGTTCACCGCATCCTGACGCGGCGCACCTGTATCGGTGAGCACGAGTTCAACAAACGCTCCAAGGCCAAGGCGTTGAAGCCGGTCAGCGAGATCGTAGCCGTCGAAGGTCGGCCGATCATCGATCGGCCGACCTTCGACGCCGTGCAGGCGCAGTTCTGAGTTGGCGGATGGGGTGGGATTCGAACCCACGGAAGGCTTGCACCTTCGCCGGTTTTCAAGACCGGTGCCTTAAACCGCTCGGCCACCCATCCAGCACATTGACGGCGGGAGGAGGCTATATACATCCATTGTCGTCGCGACGGAAGTGTGGCCGGCGGATCGTTCGGAAGCGAGTTGAATTTCGCTGAAACTGGCCGATGGGCGCTGACAAACCCCGGGGCTCGTCACTGCAGCATCATCACGTCGCCCTCGGGATGCGGATAGCCGCGCATCTTGCGGTAATGCTCCAGCGCTCCCAGCAATTCCATGGCGTCATCGTCGCACAACGGTACCCGGAATGAAACGATCTTACTGCCGCCGTCAAGGTGAACAATACCCTGGATATAGACGTACGGCTCTGATTCTATTGGATATATAATAAACGGCCCCTCGAATTGCGGCATTGAGACTGATTTTGTTGCCTCATCGGGGCTCGGGGAGCCATTTGCGTCTTTGACCATGGGTTTTCTCCCACTGGACGAACTCCATTAGAATAAGCTAAACCAACCCCTACGTCTAGGCCTGCTCCTATTCTAAGGATTGCGTTAGAATAATCCTTTGGGATGGTCCGAGTCATCGCCAGTCCGCTGAACGGCCGAAGGCTGGCTTGTTGCGCCCGCCGCTTGCCGGCGTATATCACCGACTGATGAGCTACCTGCTGGCCAAAGCGATCGGAACCCTTTTGACGCCCGGCGTTCTGCTGCTGGCCGGCCTGGTCATCGGCGCAGGCCTGCTGTGGACGCGGCGGCATTGGCGCATCGGCCGCCGGCTGCTGACCGCCTGGGCGGTCGTCTTCACCCTGGCGGTGGTCAGTCCGCTGCAACCCTTTCTGACCCGGTCGCTGGAGAACCGCTTTCCGGCCAACCCGCCATTGCCGCCCCACATTCACGGCATCATCATCCTGGGCGGGGCGATCGATCAGTACATCAGCGAGGGCCGCCACCAGATAAGCCTCACCGACGCCTCCGAGCGCCTGATCGACGGCGCGATCATGGCCAAGGCTCATCCCGAGGCGGAGGTCGTGGTTACCGGCGGCAGCGCCGACCCGAGCCGGCCGGACCCGAGCGAATCGCCGTTCGCCGCCACCCTGCTGGAAGAACTGGGAGTGGCCGCCAACCGAGTGGTGATCGAGAACCAATCGCGCAACACTTACGAAAATGCCGTATTCAGCCAGCGTCAGGTGAATCCCAAGCCGGGGCAGGCCTGGGTGCTGATAACCTCGGCCCGGCACATGCCGAGGGCGGTCGGAGTGTTCCGGCACGTCGGCTGGCGGGTGATCCCCTGGCCGGTTGACTATACCAGCGGCGGCGGAACCGAATGGAGCAACCTCGACATCCCGGTGTTGCGATTGCGCCTGCTGGCCCAGGCGTTGCACGAATGGGTCGGCCTGGCCTTCTACCGCCTTTCCGGCTGGACCGACGCCCTGTTTCCAGGGCCTTAGCCGCGTCCCAGGAATTCTGACAGGTCGAGATCGGGCTGAGCGCGGAAGCGGCAGCCCCTTCTTCGTCATTCCCGCTCTTGCGGGAATGACGAGTTGATGGCGGTGTCGGTATCCGGGTTGCGTCATCGAAACACAGGGACGTGTTCGGGATCGATGAGGGGCCTGATGCTGCGAGGCCCTCCGCGGGCCAGTCGCGGGCTGATCACCCGCTCCAACTTTGCCCTTAGGCGCCGGTGCCCCATGTGTGCCAGGTTCGAACCGTTGCCGCGACGGAATGGATGTGGCAGAACAGCCGCACCGGCCAGAACGGCCGGCCAGCGAAAAGGATCTCGAGGATGGCACGGGCATGGCTTGGCGCGGTGATCGCCGGCGTCTTGGCGCTGATCGGTGGGACCACGGCCGCGTCAGCGCAGCCGCAACAGGATTTCGCCACCTGGCTGGCCGGTCTTCGATCCGAGGCTCTGCACCGCGGCATCAGCCCGGCCACCCTCGACACCGCCCTGGCCGGTGTCACGCCGATTGACCGGGTGATCGAACTGGACCGCCGCCAGCCGGAATTCACCATGACCTTCGAGCAGTACCTGGCGCATGTGGTCTCTCCCGAACGCGTCGAAAGCGGCCGGCAGCACCTTGTCCACCAGAAGAAGGTTCTATCCGCGGTGGCGCGCCGCTACGGCGTTCCGGCACCGGTCGTGGTGGCCATGTGGGGCATCGAGTCCGATTACGGCCGGCTGACCGGCAATTTCGGCGTGGTTCCGGCGTTGGCGACCCTGGCCTATGACGGGCGGCGAAGCCAGTATTTCCGCGGCGAGCTGATGGATGCCCTGAAGATGGTGGAGGCCGGCGTGCCACCGTCGCGGATGCGCGGCTCATGGGCCGGGGCCATGGGGCAATGCCAGTTCATGCCGTCGACCTATCTCAAATATGCCAAAGCCTGGACCGGCGCAGACCAGCCCGATATCTGGACGACCCCGCCCGACGTGTTCGCCTCGGCCGCCAACTATCTGGCGGGGATCGGCTGGAATCCCAAGCAGCGGTGGGGCAGGGCCGTGCGGTTGCCCAAGCACGGCATGGCTTCCGTTCTTTTCGGCCTCGAAACGAAGCGCAGCCTGAGGGAATGGAGGAAGCTGGGCCTGCGGCAGGCGGATGGAAAACCGCTGCCCGGGCCGGCCGGTATGCAGGCGTCGCTGGTACGGGCCGAAACCGGGAAGGGCGACGATGTCGGCCACGGTGCGCCCTATCTGGTCTACAACAATTTCCGTGTGCTGATGAGGTGGAACCGTTCGGTCTTCTTCGCATTGGCCGCCGGAACGCTTGCCGACCGGCTCTCGAATAAGTAGTCTACCACATCTGCCGTATCCCGGTGTGGGGACCACTAAATGATGCGACCAGCCTTGCCGCCTGTTCGCCTGCTCGTTGTCGTAGCGGGCTGCATCCTGCTGGCGGCCTGCGCCGGGACCAAGCCGCCCAGCTATGCAATCAAGGAACCGGCCGGCCAGGGAACCGAACGGGGCGGCTACAAGGTCGGGAAACCTTACCAAATCCAAGGCGTCTGGTACTATCCGGCCGAGGACTACGATTATGACGAGACCGGCATCGCCTCGTGGTATGGCCCTGATTTCCATGGCAAATACACCGCCAACGGCGAAGTCTTCGACCAGAACGAGGTCACCGCCGCCCACCGCACCCTGCCGATGCCATGTTACGTTCGCGTAACAAATTTGGAGAACGGCCGTTCGTTGGTGGTACGGGTGAACGATCGCGGCCCCTTCGCCCATTCGCGCATTCTCGACCTGTCGCGCCGCGCGGCGCAGCTTCTCGGCATCGAGGGGCGGGGCACGGCCAAGGTGCGTGTGCAGATCCTGGCCGAGGAAAGCCGGGAACTGGCCATGCGGTTGAAGGCCAAGGGCGAGGAAACCCAGGTTGCCGCCGCTCCGCGCATCTCGGTCCAGGCGGAAACGCTGCCGGCTCCGGGCAGCCGCGAGGCGGCGAAGCCCATCGCCAAGCCAGCCGCGCCGCCCGAAAGCGCAGCGGCAGCTCCGCTCCCCGATGCCCAGGCGCTGGAGCACCAGCAGGTCAAGCTGGAACCGGTGCACGCCACCCACATGTTCATCCAGGCCGGCGCATTCACCCATTTCGACAACGCCAATCGGCTCAGCGTTTCGCTTTCCACCCTGGGCAAGACCACCATCACCCAAGTCCAGACCAAGGCCGGCACCTTCTTCCGCGTGCGCATGGGACCCATCGCCTCGGTCGACGCTGCCGATGCGCTTCTTGAGAAAGTCATCAGTTCCGGCTATCCCGAGGCCAAGCTGGTGGTCGACTGAATCGCCCCAACTTTGGCGCATTCCTGTCATAACCCCTAAAGCACCCGTTCGCCATCAAACTGGATCCATGCAGAACATGTCCCCCACCTTATTCCGCCGTCCCTTGGCCATTGCGGTCTCTGCTGCCCTGCTCGCCTGGGCGGGGGCCGCGCAAGCCGAACCCATCGAGACCGCCGCCCGCCAGGCCATCGTCGTCGATTACAACACCGGCGCGGTGCTGCTGGAGAAGAATGCCGACGATCTGATGACGCCCTCGTCGATGAGCAAGCTGATGACGGTCTACATGGTGTTCTCGCGCCTGAAGGACGGCAGTCTGAAGCTGACTGACCAGCTCCCGGTGACCGAGACCGCCTGGAAAAAGCACTACAAGACCGAGGGATCCCTGATGTTCCTGCCGGTCCATTCCATGGTGTCCGTGTCTGACCTTTTGCGCGGCGTGATCATCCAATCGGGCAATGACGCCTGTTCGGTTCTGGCGGAAGGCCTTGCCGGCAGCGAAGAGGCGTTCGCCGAGCAGGAGACTCGCAAGTCCCGCGAAATCGGCCTGACCAAGTCGACGTTCCGCAATGCCAGCGGCTGGCCCGAGCCGGGCCACCAGATGACCGCCCGCGACCTGTCGGTGCTGGCCACCCACCTGATTCGGGATTTCCCCGAGTACTACCCGATCTTTTCCGAGAAGAGCTTCACCTTCAACAATATCAAGCAGGACAACCGCAACCCGCTGATCTGGGAGAATATCCCCGGTGCCGATGGGTTGAAGACCGGCCACACGCAGGAGGGTGGTTTTGGTGAAGTGGGCTCGGCAATCCGCAACGACCGCCGGGTTATCGTGGTGATGAACGGCCTGTCCAGCATCAAGGCCCGAGCGGAAGAGTCCCAGCGCCTGATCGAGTGGGCGTTCCGCGAGTTCGACGACTACGCCCTGTTCAAGCCGGGCGACAACGTCACCGACGCCGAAGTCTGGCTGGGCGCGCAGAAAACCGTTCCGCTGGCCGTCGCCAACGGCCTGACCGTAACCCTGCCGCGCACCGCCCGCCACGAGATGAAGGTGACGGCGACCTATGACGGCCCGATCCCAGCGCCCGTCAAGAAGGGCACCACCGTCGGCACTCTGACCATCAGCGCCCCGGGCATGGCCGACCAGACGATTCCGCTGGTTGCCGCCGCGGATGTGCCGAAGCTCGGATTTGTCGGCCGTATCGGCGCCGCGGTGAAACACATCTTGTGGGGAGCCTGATCGCCGACATGCAGAGACCCGGCCGGTTCATCACGTTCGAGGGCGGCGAGGGCGCCGGAAAGTCGACCCAGATCGGCCACCTGGCCGACGCCTTGCGTCGCCGCGGCCTCGAAGTGGTGACCACGCGGGAGCCCGGCGGGGCTCCCGGCGCCGAGCAGATCCGCCGCCTGCTGGTGGAGGGCGAGGTCGGGCGTTGGGATGCGTTGAGCGAGGCCCTGCTGCATTTCGCGGCCCGCCGCGACCATCTGGTGAAGACCGTCTGGCCGGCATTGGCCGCCGGAAAATGGGTGCTGTCTGACCGCTTCGCCGATTCCACGCTGGCCTATCAGGGCTACGGCCACGGTTTGGCCGTTGCCGACATCGAGGCACTCTATGCCGTCACCGTCGGCGACTTCGCTCCCGACCTCACCCTGATCCTCGACTTGCCGGTCGAGGAAGGATTGAAGCGCGCCGCCGGGCGGGGCGGAGCGGAAGACCGCTACGAGCGCATGGGCGGTGACTTCCACCAACGCCTGCGCCAGGGTTTCCTCGATATCGCCCGGCGGCACCCCGAACG
The DNA here is from genome assembly GCA_021793155.1 of Pseudomonadota bacterium. Taxonomy (GTDB): domain Bacteria; phylum Pseudomonadota; class Alphaproteobacteria; order Rhodospirillales; family Magnetospirillaceae; genus DUZF01. The sequence goes on from JAJYTF010000007.1 coordinate 144,960, forward strand.
CTGCGCGGTGATCTCGGCCCTCGGCAGGCGCGAGGACGTGCAGACGGCGATCCTGGCGGCGGTGGAACAGCGTCTCCTGGCGAAGGCGCAGTGTGACAGGAGTTGAACCACCAAGCCGCCAAGGCCATCGAGAATTGCCGGGGCCGTCGCAATATTGCCTGCAGCGCTAAAGCTGTCTTGGCGACTTCGCAACTTGGCGGTTCAATAGTTTCCCGGGAACTGACCGCTCACGGATAGGACCATGGCTTCGCAGCCCGACGACGAGGGCCCGTCCCCCCGCACCACCACCGAACTGCTCGGCCATGAAGCCGCCGAGCGGGCATTCCTCGATGCCTGGGCGTCGGGGCGGCTGGCCCATGCCTGGCTGATCTGCGGGCCGCGCGGCATCGGCAAGGCGACGCTGGCCTATCGCATCGCCCGCTTCGTCCTGGCCGGCGGCGGAAGAGGGGGAGGCCTGTTCGGCGGGCCGCCGGACAGCCTGGCCATCGGCGAGGACCATCCCGTGTTCCGTCGCACTGCGTCGGGCGGACACGCAGATTTCAAGGTGATCGAGCGGGCCTGGACCGACGACAAGAAGACCAAGCTGAAGACCGAGATCGCCGTCGACGATGTGCGCGGCATCGGCGCCTTCCTGTCGCTGACCCCAGCCGAAGGCGGCTGGCGGGTGGTTATCGTCGACGCCGCCGACGAGATGAACCGCTCCAGCGCCAATGCCATCCTCAAAGTGCTGGAAGAACCGCCGCGCAACGCCTTGATGCTGCTGGTTTCCCACAGCCCTGGCCGGCTTTTGCCGACGATCCGTTCGCGCTGCCGGCGGCTATCCCTGGCCCCTTTGCCCGAGGCGACGGTGATCGACCTGCTGGGCCGCCACCGGCCGGACCTGCCGCAATCCGACGCCCGCTCCATCGCCCGCCTGGCCGAGGGCAGCATCGGCAAGGCCTTGGCCTTGGCCGGGCTGGGCGGCCTCGATCTTTACCGCGAAATGGTGGGGTTGCTGTCATCCTTGCCCAGGCTGGACGTACCGGCCCTGCACTCCTTTAGCGACAAAGTGGCGCGCGGCGACGATTCCTTCCGCACCTTGAGCGAACTGTTCGCCTGGTGGGTGGCCCGGGCCGCCGCCGTCGCCGGACGCCGCGCCGAGGGCGAGGCCGAGGTGGTGGCGGGCGAAGCGGCACTGCAACGCCGCCTGGTCGACACCGCCGGCCTTGATCGTTGGGTCGAGGTATGGGAAAAAATCACGCACCTGTTCGAGCGCGCCGACGCGGTGAACCTTGACCGCAAGCAGATCGTATTGAACGCCTTTCTAGCCCTGGAACGTCTCGGCCGCCCCTGACCCCAAGGAACGTGCCCAAGGCTTCCCGGGCAATTTTCCGGAGAACGTCGATGACGGGTCAGCCCCGCTACTACCTGACCACGCCCATTTATTACGTCAACGACAGTCCCCATATCGGTCACGCGTATACGACGCTGGCTTGCGACGTTATCGCCCGGTTCAAGCGACTGGACGGATTCGACGTGAAGTTCCTCACCGGCACCGACGAGCATGGGCAGAAAGTCGAGAAATCGGCTTTGGCGGCGGGCATCGCGCCTCAGGAATTCACTGACCGGGTGTCGCAGAACTTCCGCGACCTGGCGGCCTTCATGGGCTATTCCAACGACGATTTCATCCGCACCACCGAGCCCCGGCACATCGCTTCCTGCCAGGCCTTGTGGCGCAAGCTGGTGGAGAAGGGGGAGATTACCCTGGGCAGCTATGCCGGATGGTATTCGGTGCGCGACGAAGCGTTCTGGGGTGAGGATGAACTGACCCAGGGCCCCAACGGAACCAAGCTCGCGCCCACCGGTGCGCCGGTGGAATGGGTCGAAGAGCCCAGCTATTTCTTCCGCCTGTCGGGCTGGCAGCAGCGGCTGCTGGACTTCTACGAGCAGAACCCTGATTTCATTGCCCCGACCTCGCGGCGCAACGAAGTGATCAGCTTCGTCAAGGGCGGACTGCAGGACCTGTCGGTATCGCGCACCAGCTTCAAATGGGGCGTGCCGGTGCCGGACGATCCGGCCCATATCATGTATGTCTGGCTGGACGCCCTGACGAACTACATCACCGCCGTCGGCTATCCTGAAACCAGCGGCGAATATGCCCGCTACTGGCCGGCCGACCTGCATATGGTGGGCAAGGACATCCTGCGCTTCCATGCCGTCTACTGGCCGGCCTTCCTGATGGCCGCCGGGCTGGAGCCGCCGCGTCGCGTGTTCGCCCATGGCTGGTGGACCAACGAAGGCCAAAAGATCTCGAAGTCGTTGGGCAACGTCATCGACCCGATCAAACTGGTTGAGCATTACGGCCTCGACCAGGTGCGCTATTTCCTGCTGCGCGAAGTACCGTTCGGCAACGACGGCGACTTCTCGCATCGCGCCATGATCAACCGGATGAACGGCGAACTGGCCAACGATTTCGGCAATCTGGCGCAACGTTCGCTGTCGATGATCAACAAGAACAACGACGCGCAAGTACCTGCACCCGGCCAATTTTCCGCCGAAGATACCGAGTTGCTGGCCGCCGCCGCCGGGCTCTTGCCCAAGCTGCGCGAGGCCATCGACCGCCAGATGTTCCACGAGGGCCTGGAGGCTGTCTGGCAGGTGGTGCGGGCGGCCAACGGCTATGTGGACCGCCAAGCCCCATGGGCGCTCAAGAAGACCGACCCGGCACGCATGCGCACGGTCCTCTACGTGCTTGCCGACACCGTACGCCAACTGGCCCTGCTGCTGCAGCCGGTAATGCCGGGGTCGACGGCGCGGCTTCTGGATCAGTTGGCCGTGCCGTCGGATCGCCGCAGCTTCGCCGCCTTTGACCAGCGTCTGGCCGCGGGCACGCCGCTGCCCAAGCCGGAAGGAGTATTCCCGCGCTTCGTCGAGACGGAGGCGGGGGGAGCGGCGTAGGATGCTGGTCGATAGCCATTGCCACCTCGATTTTCCCGACTTTCAGGAGGACTTGGACGGCACGATGGCGCGCGCCCGCAATGCCGGGGTTGGCATGATGCTGACCATCGGCACGCGGATCAGCCATTTCGATCAGGTGAAGGCGGTGGCCGAACGTTACGACAACGTCTTCTGCACCGTTGGCGTGCACCCCCATGAGGCCGAGAAGGAAACGGGAGTCGGAGGCAACCGGCTGATCGAGCTGTCCGCCCATCCCAAGGTGGTCGGCTTCGGCGAGACCGGCCTCGACTATTTCTACGAGCACAGCCCGCGGCCACAGCAGCAGGCGAGCTTCCGAGCGCACATCGCCGCGGCACGGCGGACCGGCCTGCCGGTGGTCGTTCACACACGCGACGCGGATGCCGACACCGCCGATATCCTCGCCGAGGAATACCGCAAGGGGCCGTTCACCGGCCTGATCCACTGTTTCAGCTCGGGCCAGGAACTCGCTGAAAAGGCGTTGGAGCTCGGCTTTTACATTTCCGTTTCCGGGATCATCACCTTCCGGAAATCGGACGCCCTGCGGGCCATCGTCCGCGATCTGCCGCTGGATCGCCTGCTGGTCGAAACCGATGCTCCCTATCTGGCGCCGGTGCCGTTTCGCGGCAAGCGCAACGAACCGGCCTATGTCGCCAACACGGCGGCGAAGCTCGCCGAACTGAAGGGGGTCGAGCCGGCCGCCCTGGCCGCGGCGACCACCGCCAACTTCCTGCGGCTGTTCGCCAAGGCGGGCCGATGAAGATCACCATCCTGGGCTGTGGCGCCGCCGGAGGCGTTCCCATGATCAGCATCGGCTGGGGGCGCTGCAACCCGGCCAATCCGCGCAACCGCCGCCGTCGCCCGTCGATCCTGGTGGAAGAAGCGGGGCAGGTGCTGTTGATCGACACCAGTCCGGATTTGCGGCAGCAGCTGCTGGATGCCGATGTCCGGCATCTCGACGCGGTGCTGTATACCCACGCCCATGCCGATCACATCCATGGCATCGACGATCTGCGCGAGGTGAACCGCGCCATGCGGGCCCCCATCGACGTCTATGGAACGGCCGCCACGCTGGACGAAATCGGCACGCGTTTCGATTATGTTTTCAAGCCGTTGCCGCCGGATACCAAAGTGATTTTCAAGCCGTGGCTGCAACCGCACCCGATCCGCGACACCTTCACCGTCGGATCGGTGGGGATCACGCCGTTCGACCAGGATCACGGCTATTGCCGGACCACCGGCTATCGCATCGGAAACTTCGCATATTCCACGGACGTCCTTGATTTACCTGAGGACTCCATGGCGCTGCTGGGCGGTCTCGACCTGTGGATCGTTGGCTGCCTGGTGGATACGCCGCATGAAACCCATGCCCATGTGGACAAGGCCCTGGGCTGGGTGGAACGGCTGAAACCGAAGCAGACCTTGATAACCCATATGAGCCCAACCCTCGACTATGATGCGCTGCAAGCCAGATTGCCGGCCGGAGTCGCCCCGGCCTTCGATGGCCAGGTGATCGTCCTGTGACGGAGAAGCCCAGCATGGACCGCCACGCACATTGGCAGGACGTCTATCGGACGAAGCCGGAGACCGAGGTGAGCTGGTTCCAGGAGCGTCCTGAATCCTCGCTCGAATTGATCCAGCGAACGGGCGTCGGCCATACCGCCGCGATCATCGACATCGGCGGCGGGGCGTCCCGCCTGGTCGACCATCTGCTCGACCAGGGGTTCACCCGGCTCACCGTCCTCGACATCGCCGAGGCCGCCCTGACCAGGGCACAGGAACGCCTTGGCGAACGGGCAGGACGGGTGTCCTGGGTGGCGGCCGACGTAACGCAGTGGAAGCCGGGGGCAACCTTCGACCTGTGGCATGACCGGGCGGTGTTCCATTTCCTGACCGATGCGGCGGACCGGCGCACCTATGCCGACACCATGGCGGCCGCGCTGCCCGCCGGAGGGCAGGCGATCGTCGGTACCTTCGCCGCCGACGGCCCCGAGAAATGCAGCGGCCTGCCGGTTTGCCGCTATGCCGCCGAGGCTCTGGCGGCCGAATTCGCGCCGCAGTTCCACCTGCTTGGTACCCTCACCGAGGATCATCTTACGCCGGCGGGCAAGGTGCAGAAATTCCAGTTCTGCCGAATGATCAGGACATAGCCTTGCTGGCAACGTTTGTCCTGCTGCTGGCATCCGCCGGCATCATCTATCTTTCCTGTGAGTTGTTCGTGAACGGCGTCGAATGGCTGGGCAGGAAACTGGACGTCAGCCAGACGGCCACCGGTAGCATCCTTGCGGCCTTCGGCACCGCCCTGCCGGAAAGCGTGGTGACGCTAGTGGCCACGGCGTTCGGCGACCATCAAGCGCAGAAGCAGATTGGCGTCGGCGCCGCCCTGGGCGGCCCCTTGGCGCTCAGCACGATCGCCTATGCCGTTGTCGGCTTGTGCCTGCTGGTCTATGGGCAGCGGCTGGGCCGAGGAGACCGCGTCCTGGTCAAGGTCGACGGCAGCCGCCTCAGCCGCGACCAGGCTTGGTTCCTCGGCATCTTTGTCTTCAAGATCGCTCTCGGACTGGTCGCCTTCAGCTTCAAGCCATGGCTGGGCATCGCCTTCCTGGCCGCCTATGCGGGCTACTTCTGGGCCGAGATGAAGGGCGAGGGTGACGACGAAGAGGGAGAGCCGGCGGCGCTGAAATTGCGCCCCCGCGACGCCAACCCGCATCTGGGCTGGGTCCTTGCACAGACGGCCGCCGCCACCTTGGCGATCTTCGCCGCATCACGGGTCTTCGTCGGCCAATTGGAGGCCGTCGGCCCGTGGCTGCGCCTGAGCCCGCAGCTGACGGCGCTGCTGCTGAGCCCGATCGCCACCGAATTGCCGGAAACGATGAACGCATTCATCTGGGTGCGCCAAGGCAAGGAACGCCTGGCGCTGGCCAATATCAGCGGCGCGATGATGATCCAGGCCACCGTGCCGACGGCATTCGGCCTGTTCTTCACACCCTGGGTGCTCGACCGGCCGCTGCTGGCGGCGGCGGCGGTCACGGGCCTTTCCATCTGCTTCCTGTTCCTGGCGTTCCGCCGAGGCCAGGTCAGTGGCGCCATGCTGTCGCAGGTCGGATGGCTGTACGGCGTCTTTGGCATCGCCGCCATGGCTGTGCGGTAATCCCAGGCAGCCGGCGATCGGGCCGTTGGCAACACCATCTGTCGCCATAATATACATTATGCGACATTTGCCTGGCGCTTCGCCACCACCGCGGCTGTTCCCCGCCTCTCAGCGCAAGGTGATCGGCACCGGGCTTACCCGCCAGATGTCGCGGCAATATTCGGCGATGGTTCGATCCGAGGAGAATCGCCCCATGCGGGCGGCGTTCAGGATCGACATCCGGGTCCATCGCCCGACATCGCCAAAGACCAGGCCCACTTCGTCCTGGCGGGCCACGTAGGAACTGAAATCCGCCATGAGCATGAAATTGTCATGGTCCAGCAGGTGTTCGGCCATGGGCCGGAACAAATCCCAGTCGCCCCTGGAGAATACGCCGCAGGTCAGCAGATCAACGGCGGCGCGCAGCTCCGGATCGGCTTCGTAGAAATCGCGCGGCCGGTAGCCTTCGGCAAGTCGGCGCGCCACTTCGTCGGCCGTCAGCCCGAAGAGGAAGAAATTCTCCGCGCCGACCGCGTCACGAATCTCCACATTGGCCCCGTCCAGCGTGCCGATCGTCAGCGCACCGTTCATCGAGAACTTCATGTTGCCAGTGCCGGACGCTTCCTTGCCAGCCGTGGAAATCTGTTCGGACAGGTCGGCCGCCGGATAGATCCACTGCGCCACCTTGACGCTGAAGTTTGGCACGAACACCACCTTCAGCCGTCCGGCGACGTCAGGGTCGCGGTTGACCACATTCCCCACCGCGTGGATCAGCTTGATGATCAGCTTGGCCATGGCATAACCCGGCGCCGCCTTGCCGCCGAAAATGAACGTTCGCGGCTGCAGTTCGATGCCCGGCTCGTGCTTGATCCGATTATACAAGGCGATGATGTGCAGCAGGTTGAGGTGTTGGCGCTTGTACTCGTGGATGCGCTTGGCCTGGACGTCGAAAAGGCTGGCCGGGTCGATTTCGATGCCCAGATTGTCCGCCACATAGCGGGCCAGGGCCTGCTTCCGCTCCAGCTTCACGCGCCGCCATTCCTGCTGAAACTCGCCATCGTCCACGCAGGATTCGAGGCCGCGCAGGCGGTCGAGGTCCTTCTCCCACCCCTCGCCCAGCCGCCGCGTCAGGATTGCCGACAGCCCGGGGTTGCTCAGCATGATGAAACGACGAGGCGTCACGCCGTTGGTCTTGTTCTGGAACTTCTCGGGCCACAGTTCCCAGAAGTCGCTGAGCACGGTCTCTTTCAGCAGGTTGCTGTGCAGTTCGGCGACACCGTTGACCGCGAAGCTTCCAACCACCGCCAGATGCGCCATGCGCACATAACGGGGGCCGCTTTCGTCAATGATCGAAAGGCGCGTGACGCGGGGCACGTCGTAGGGATAGCGGATTCTGACCTCGTCGAGAAAACGGGCGTTGATTTCGTAAATGATCTCCAGATGGCGCGGCAAAAGGCTCTGGAACAGTGGGATCGGCCATTTCTCCAACGCTTCCGGCAACAGCGTATGATTGGTGTAGGCGAAGGTCCGCCGGGTGGTTTCCCAGGCGATAGCCCATTCCAGATGATGCTCGTCCACCAGCAGGCGCATCAGTTCGGCGACCGCGATGGCCGGATGCGTATCGTTCAACTGGATCGAAAACTTTTCATGCAGCCGTTCCAGCGGCAGGCCCGTCGTCACATGGATGCGCAGGATGTCTTGGAGCGAGCATGAGACGAAGAAGTGCTGCTGCAACAGGCGCAGGCGCCGCCCGATCTCGGGCTCGTCGTTGGGATAGAGGACCTTGCTGATAGTCTCCGAACGGATTTCGCGGGTGACGGCGCCATAGTAGTCGCCCTTGTTGAACGCGCTGAAATCGAACCCCTCGGTCGCCTCGGCACTCCATAGCCGCAGCAGGTTGACGGTGTTCACCTTGCGACCTGGGATCGGCGTGTCCACCGCAACGCCGCGAAAAACCTCGTTCGGCACCCAACGGACGCGATAGCTGCCGCGATCGTCGAGATAGGACTCGGTATGCCCCCCCAAATACACGTTGTAGGCAATCTGCGGACGACGCACTTCCCAGGGATTGCCGTAGCGGAGCCAGTTGTCGGCGACCTCGACCTGCCAGCCGTCGCGGATGTTCTGGGTGAAGATGCCGAACTGGTAGCGAATCCCATAGCCGGCCGCCGGGACTTCCAGCGTGGCCAATGAATCCATGAAACAGGCGGCCAGGCGCCCCAGGCCGCCGTTGCCAAGCCCTGGTTCATCCTCGTGGGCGATCAATTCGTCGAGGTCGATGTCCAGTCCGGCCAGGGCTTCACGAACATTGTCGACAATGTCCAGGTTCAACAGATTGTTGCCCAGATACGGCCCCGGCAGGTATTCGGCTGAGAGGTAGCAAACCGTCCGGCAGTTGGTCTCCTTGTAGGTTTGCACAGTACTGACCCATCGGTACAACAGGCGGTCCCGAATGGTGTAGGCCAGCGCCTTGTACTTGTCGTCGGTCGAGGCGACTTCGAGGAAGCGCCCCTGGACGAAGAACAGGTTGTCGAGGAAGGCACGCCGAATGGACTCGACCGACAGCCCGGTCCGGATTTCTTCTCGAACGATCGCCTTGTCGCTAGATTTGGGAGGCACTCCATCGACTTTCTTATCCATGGCCGCCATGCATCCTTTGATCGGGATTGGACGGGATCAAGGTAGGCTGCAAGCCGCGGTTTGAAAAGATGCCGACAGCGTCACTCGGCCCTGCCGCTTTCGCCTCTCATCCCGCCCGCGGCGTCCAGCGCCAAGTGGATACGAAATTTCCTGCGCACCTGGGCCAGAAGCCAGTCGAGGAAATCGTCATATCCTGCGTCCTCGTAAGCCAAGTGCAGTCTGGCACGAATGTCCACGGGCTCCCCCCTGCCCACCAGATTGTCCACCGCCCTCCGGTTATTGCGGACCAGTGCAGACACGATGGCATCCGAAACGCGCCGGCCATCTGCCGAGCAGCGACGGACGGCGAATTCTGCGTAGTTCCGCAAAGGACCCAGCTTACCGTCGACCAGGAACTCCTGCACCGCCAGCCACAAATGCCGGTTCTTCTCCAGCGCACGCAAAAACGCCTTGATGTCACGCGCCTGTTCCAATTCGTCCGCCACTTCCATCAGCGCCCCTGCACAAATTTCGCGCAAGGAAAAATGGACGGGTATGGAGTTGGGACACATCAGTCGTCTCCGTGGGCCGCTGCGCCAGCCAGGCAATATCCTGCCCACGGTAATAGCGTTTCACCTATACCAATGAAGTAAATAAATCTTCACATTCGGACATGCCCGACCTATTCGTGATAAAAAATAGTTTACACCCCGCTTTTGGGGGATCCGGATCAATAACCAACATTTTAATTGATGCCAGCATGCGTCCGATTTCTTGGGCAATGCGCTCATTTGCCCGCCGGCATCACTGAATGCCGATCACCTAAGTTTCCGAGGCCAGTTCCCTGCCCAGACACAGGCTCTTGCCGCGGCGCTTTTCCTCAAGCATCCGGGTGTCCGCTACTGACAACAGCTCTTCCGTGGTACGTCCGTCCCTCGGCGCTACCGCCATGCCGATGCTGACACTGAGCCGCCGGCCGTTCAGAAACGGCGGGTCCAAGGCGGATATGGCTTGGCAGATGCGCTGGCACAAGGCGCGTTCGTCGCCTTCGGTGGCGGCCACCAGGACAGCGAACTCGTCGCCCCCCAGGCGCGCCAGGAAATCGGATTCCCGAAGCACGCTGCGCAGGGTTTTTGCCACCTCGACCAGCGTCAGGTCGCCCTTGTCATGGCCAAGTTCGTCGTTGATCGGCTTGAAGCCGTCAAGATCCAGGTAAAGGACCGCGGTCATCCGCTGTTCCCGCGCCGCCACCGCCAGCAGGTAATCCAGGGTATCGCGAAAATATCGGCGCTTGGCCAGGCCGGTCAGATCGTCGTGGCGGGATTCGTGGCGAAGCCGCCGGGCCAGGTCGTCATTGCGCACCGAAACCTGCCACAGTGCGAAAACCCCCAGCGATAGCGTGGCCAGGATCAGCACCATCGCCGTATTCCAGCTTGCCGCCGCGCTGGACGACGACTTCGCCACTTCCCTCAGGACCTCGGTCCGGGTCGAGTTCTCCTTGTCCATCACAGACTCCAGCCGCTCGCGCAGCTGTTCCATCCGAACCTCATCCTCGCCTCGGACCACCTGCGCGTAGGCCGCTCCCCAGCCCTTCTGCTCACGCAGGCGCACGACCTCGGCGAGATCGGCTATTTCTGTTTCGGCCCCCGACGTAATGTCGTCCAACAGCGACGATCGGCCTCCTGCGCCGAGTCCCATCGCCTGCCGCAGCGCGGGCAGGTCCTCGCCCAGATAGACCTTGGCGCGCTCGTAGGGAACCAGATACCCGCGCTCGCCGGTGATCACGTAGCCGCGTACGCTCGATTCGGCATCCACCAGATCAATATAGACGCGCCGCAGGATCCGCAGCCGCTCGGTCGATCCTTCCGCCCGCTGCGTATAGGTGGCGAACTGGTCCGTGGTGTACCGGTAAGCCTGGCCTTCGGCCAGCACGCAAATCCCGCCGATGATCGAGATGGCGACCAGCCCCACTCGGAATCGCTTCTCCCCGCGCATCTGGATATCCCCGTACCCTCTTGGGCCGGAGTTAAGCATATTTTAACCAGTCGCGAAATGGTTGCGCGGGCACCTCCCGGCCCACCACCCCCCACCAGGTAGCGGTCTCGCGCTCTAATGGCAGGCCCGCCAGAGCTTCTCGGTGCTGTCGGTCAGCAGCGTGACGCGCACACGGGCCGTTCCCGCCCGTTCGAACCCGAGCAGGCGGGCCGCCCGCCTGGAAAGTTCGATCAGGCGTCCGCGGACGAACGGCCCGCGGTCGTTCACCCGCACCACCACCGACTTCCCATTGTCGAGATTGGTCACCGATACGATGCTGGGAAGTTGCAAGGTACGATGCGCGGCTGTCAGGGCCGTCTCGTCATAGACTTCGCCGTTGGCGGTAAGATGTCCGTTCAGCGCCGGATCGTACCACGACGCGATGCCCTGGGCCTGGTAATGCCAATCGGCTTTCGGATAATACATCCTGCCATTGATGCTGTACGGCCCCCCGACCCGGCAGACCCCGGTTTCGCCCGATGAAGCGCCGCCTGCTGCGGGCTCCGTATGGTCCGAGATCGTATTCGCGCAGGCGGCAAGACCTGCAGCCACCCCCATTGCACCAAGAATCCGTATGAACTTCCGCACGGAACCGTTTCCCCCGCCGCTATTCGGAGACTGATGCAAAGAAGTTACCGGCGGATTACGGCTGCGCTATATTCCCGATGGCCAGGGGCGAAAGATCGACGTCGACAGCATGGGCCTTCCGCAACTCGAAAATTTCTGGCCGATGATGCGCTCTCGATGACGCGCTGGCCGGAGACGGGCGGACCCTCTGGTCCCCAATTCGCGACCATCCTGGCCAATCCCGTCAGCGTGGTAAAAACAGGTGACAGCGGCGGAAGGACCGACGACAGTGCCGCTCCCAATCGATTCTTGAAAGCAGTTCCCGGCCCATGTCCCGCTCCATCGACCGTCTGCTTGCCATCATGGCCCGTCTGCGCGCCCCCAAAGGCGGCTGCCCATGGGATCTCCAGCAGACCTTCACCTCCATCGCCCCGCATACCATCGAGGAAGCCTATGAGGTGGTCGAAGCCATCGAAACCGGCGACCGGCGAAGCCTGAAGGACGAACTGGGAGACCTGCTGTTCCAGGTGGTGTTCTATGCCCAGATGGGCGCCGAGGAGGGATGTTTCGATTTTGAAGCGATCACCGCGGGCATCTGCGACAAGATGGAGCGCCGCCACCCTCATGTTTTCGGTGCGGCCAAGGTTCCCGATGCCATGGCACAGACCATCCAATGGGAAGCACAGAAGGCCGCCGAGCGTGCCGCCAAGGCGGACGGCAAGCCGCATAGCGCGCTGGACGGCGTCTCCACTGCCCTGCCCGCCCTCACCCGCGCGCTGAAGCTGCAGGCGCGGGCCGGGCGCGTCGGCTTCGACTGGCCCGACCCGGCCCAAGTGATCGACAAGATCGCCGAGGAACTCGACGAAGTCCGAGCCGAAATCGCCGAAGGGGCGGACAAGGACCGGACAGAAGATGAAATGGGCGATTTGCTGTTCGCTTGCGTAAATCTTGCCCGTAAGCTCAAGATCGATCCGGAAACGGCGTTGCGCCGTGGCAATCGCAAGTTCACGCGGCGCTTCCGCTTCATCGAGGAAGGCCTGGCGGCCGAGGGGCGTCGGCCCGAAGATGCCACCTTGGAGGAGATGGAAGCCTTATGGGTGGCGGCCAAACGCCGGGAATAGAAAGGGGGCAAGAGGATGGTCAACTGTCATCCTGACGACCGGAGGGAGGAAGGATCTCGTGGAGGCGGGAGATCCTTCCCTGCCCTCAGGATGACAGTGGCGTTCTTTGCGCTGGCCGCCCTTCTCGCCGCCTGCTACCTGCCCAACAACTTCAAGGCGGAGGTACGGCTGGGCCGCAATGGCGATTTCGGCCTGCGCTATATCGGCGAGCTGGTCTGGGCACCGCTGTACCGCGACATCCAGCAGCACCGGCTGAAAGCGGACGAAATTCCGCAAAAGGTGGCCGATATCCAGCAGGACCTGGCCCGCGACCCCAAGTTCAAGACCATCGAATCCCTGGGTGATGGGCGCTTCAAGGTCGATTACGAACGGGAAGGCCATCTGAACGCCACCGGACTGGTAACCTTCGTCCGGCGCAACGCCATCATACTGGCGATCCATGCCACCCCCGATGGACGAATTACCATCGACGGCAATACCTTGAAGCCTAGTGACGCCCAATCGGCCACCACCATGGGCCTGGACGTCAAGGGAGAGTTCCGCGTCGTTACCGATGCGGTGGTGTTGGAACACAATGCGACCACGGTCAAACCGTTCGGCCGCTATCTCTTATATATCTGGACCATTCAGAACGCATTTTCTCCGGCGCCGCACTTCGTCATGCAACGCGAAGGAGCATGGCCCGTCAGTCCACAGGAGCACCAATGACCAACCTCGCCAACGCAACCGTCCTGATCACCGGCGCCACTTCGGGCTTTGGCGCCGCCGCCGCCCGGCGCTTCGCTGCCGACGGCGCCAAGATCGTCCTCGTCGGCCGCCGCACCGAACGCCTGCAGGCAATGAAGGCCGAGTTGAACGGGCCCGTCTTTCCCCTGGCCCTCGACGTCCGGGACCGCCAGGCGGTGTCCGAGGCGATCGCCGGCCTGCCCGCCGAGTTCGCCCGCGTCGACGTTCTCGTCAACAGCGCCGGCCTTGCGCTTGGCCTGGAAATGGCGCCCAGGACCTCGCTCGACGATTGGGACGACATGGTCGACACCAATATCAAGGGCCTGATGTACTGCACGCGGGCGGTGCTGCCCGGCATGGTCGAACGCAAGCGCGGCCATGTGATCAATCTGGGTTCGGTGGCCGGCACCTATCCCTACCCGGGCGGCAATGTCTACGGCGGCACCAAGGCCTTCGTCGAACAGTTTTCGCTGGGTCTGCGGGCAGACCTGCTGGGCAGCGGCGTCCGGGTGACCAATGTGGAACCCGGCATGTGCGACACCGAGTTCTCGGTCGTCCGCTTCAAGGGCAACGAGGGCCAGGCGGCGAAGGTCTATCAGGGCATGAAGCCGCTTTCCGCCGACGACGTGGCCGAATGCATCCACTGGGTGGCCGCCCTGCCCGAGCACGTCAACATCAACCGCATCGAGGTGATGCCGGTCCAGCAGGCGTTCAACGGTTTTGCGGTTAGCCGCGTTTCCGCCGGCACCACCGATGCGGCGAGGTAGAGCTCGGCGTCCTCAGTCTCTCACCAGCGGCGCCAGCGCATCCCAGCTGGCGCGCCCGGGGGTCAGCAGCATACCGCCGTTGGCCGGCTGCGGGCGATAGGGCTGGCCGTCCATGAGGGCGCTGTAGCCCCCGGCCTCCTGGTGGAGCAGAACGCCGGCGGCGTGATCCCATGGCCGCAGGCGGCGGAAATGGGCGAACTGCATGCGGCCTTCCACCAGGGCAAGGTAGTCATGGGCCGCGCTACCCTGGTTGACCAGGCGGGCCACCGCCTTGGTCAGCAGGGCGCGGGCCCGCCATCCGGCCGAGCCGGCCATGGTTGCCAGCGGTCCCTCGGGCGATACCTTCAGCCTTCGCTCGCTCATCCAGGCCCCGTCGCCCGCTGCGGCGATGGCGGTACGGTCAGCTAGCGGGTCGTGGATCCAGCCTTGCACGGTCCGACCGTCCACCACCAGCGCGACAATCACCGCGAACAGTTCGCTGCCTTTGGCAAAATTCGCCGTGCCGTCCACCGGGTCGATGATCCACACCGGGCCGTCGTCGGCCAGCCGGTCGAGCACCGCCGCATCAGCCGCCACCGACTCCTCGCCCACCACCAGAGACCCGGGCAGCAGGTCGCCCAGCCGGCGTGTCAGATCCCGTTCCGCTTCGGTATCGGCCACCGTCACCAGGTCGCCCGGGCGTTTTTCCCGCACCTCGCTCGCGGCCAGCCGCCGGAACCGCGGTAAAATGACCGACTGGGCCACTTCCCGAATGACGGAACCGACGCGCGACGGATCGACGATCGTCATCACTGCCGCCGTTCGAAACGCGCCGCATCCGCGGCGTCGAGACGCACCACCAGATGGGCGTGGCTCTCGTCATCCTCCCGCCGCAGAACCTCGCCATGGCGGTACAGCCAGGCGATCGCGGCTCCGTCGGTCAGCGGAACGTCGACATCCACAACCTGGCGGTCGGCCGCCAGGGTTCGATCCAGCAACCCCAACAGATTTTCCAATCCCTCGCCGGTCTTGGCCGAAACCGGCACCAGCCGGGGGTCGCGCTGCGCCTGATTGCGTACTTCGTCGGGCCGTGGGCCCGCCAGCAGATCGGTCTTGTTCAACACCTCCACCAGGCCGCGGTCCACCACCTCGGCGACGCCCAGTTCGCGCAGCACGGCTTCCACGTCGGCACGCTGTGCCTCGCTGTCCGGATGGGCGATGTCGCGGACATGCACGATGATGTCGGCCTCCAACACTTCCTCCAGGGTGGCGCGAAAGGCGGCCACCAGTTCATGCGGCAGGTCCGAGACGAAACCCACGGTGTCCGACAGTATGACCATGCGGCCCGAAGGCAGCGCCAGAGCCCGCATGGTTGGATCGAGGGTGGCGAACAACTGGTCCCTGGCCAGCACGTCGGCCCGGGTCAGAACGTTGAACAGCGTCGATTTGCCGGCATTGGTGTAGCCGACCAGGGCGACAATCGGATAGGGCACCCGCCGTCTCGCCTTGCGATGCAACTCGCGGGTCCGCTTGACCTCCTCCAGTTCCTTTTTCAGCCGCACGATCCGTTCGCCGATCAACCGCCGGTCCGCTTCGATCTGGGTTTCGCCCGGGCCGCCGAGGAAGCCGAAGCCGCCGCGTTGGCGTTCCAGGTGGGTCCAGGATCGGACCAGCCGCGAGCGCTGGTATGACAGCGCCGCCAGTTCCACCTGCAGGCTGCCTTCCCGGGTCCGCGCCCGGGCGCCGAAAATTTCGAGAATCAGGCCCGTGCGGTCAATGACCTTGGCATTCCAGGCTCGTTCCAGATTGCGCTGCTGCACCGGAGAGAGATGAGCGTCGACCACCACGAGCCCGATCTCTTTCTCCTTCACCAGGGTCGACAGGCGCTCCACGGTGCCCTGGCCTAGCAGGGTCGCCGGGCGCGGCTTGCCCAGCGGCACCGTCTCGGCAGCGACGATGGTCAGATCGATGGCCTCGGCCAGACCGACCGCCTCGGCCAAACGGGCCTCAGGATGCCGTCCGGCGTCGCCGGTCCGCGGCGCCGGATGAACGACCATCGCATGCGATGGCGGCGCAGCGCCGCCACCGTCACCTTGCCCCAAGGACACTACTCTTCCACGCCCTCTTTGATCGGTGGTTCGAACAGGCTGATGGGTGCGCCCGGCATCACGGTCGAGATGGCATGCTTATAAACCAGCTGCGTGTGGCCGTCGCGGCGCAACAAGACTGAGAAATTATCAAACCAAGTAACGATACCTTGGAGTTTTACCCCATTCACAAGGAAAATCGTCACAGGTGTCTTGTTTTTTCGGATGTAGTTCAGGAACACGTCCTGAACATTTTGATTTTTTTCCGATGACATGGTTGTGGCTCGTTGTTATTGCGGTGGCCGAAGCCCGGCCAAGATTGCCGAAGTTGCCCCTAACGCCACTTCGTTAGCATCAAATCGGGGATATGGGAACCAATAGTTCGCTGACAAGATCGGTGAAGTCACCGCAACAAAGGATGTGCCGGTGCGGGGGATGGAGATCGAACTCTCCGTCGCGCCACGACTCCTCCCGCATCAGGATACCGACACAGCCGGCGTTGGCCGCGCATTCCATGTCCACGGCCGCATCGCCGACGAACCATACGCCATCGGTGTCCGTCACCCCGATGGCATCGAGCACCAGTCGCACCGGGGCGGCCGACGGCTTGTCGGCGGGGGCGTCGGTGGCGCCGATCAGGCACTCGAACAGCTTGTCCCAACCCAGGTGGCAGGCCTCCTCGCGCAGGAACCGCCCGTTCTTGTTGCTTACCACGGCCATCTTCACCCCAAGGGCCGACAGCCGCCGCAGCATGGCGTCCACCCCCGGCAAAGGACAGAGATAATCGAGGTGGATGGCGGCAAAATTCCGGTAGAACACATCGCGTGCTTCGGTCCACCGGTCACCGAACAGAGAGGGAAAGGAATCCCGCAGCGACAAGGCGACCCGCCGCTTGACCTCGTCCATGTCCCATTCGGCATGCCCCATGGCAGTCAGGGTGGCGTTCATCGCCGCCTGGATACAGGCCCAGGAATCCACCAGGGTATTGTCCCAGTCGAAAATCACCGCCCGCGGCGGGGATAATGGCTCAGTCACTTGGGCGCTCCGGCACCGTTGTCACCCCGAGCACCATTGTCCCGAGCAGAGCGAGGGATCTGGTTGCCCCACCGGTACCCGTCCTTCCTGCGGTCGTCGGAATGACAGGCCATGGCCTGCAGATACGCGTGATGCAATGCCAGGGTCACCTGTCCGGGGCGGCCGTCGGCGATCTTCTGGCCGTCAATCGAGACCACCGGCAGCACATAGCTGGTGGTGCTGGTCAGAAACGCCTCTCGCGCCGCCTTGGCCTCGGCGACGGTGAATGGCCGCTCACCGACCTTGAGGCCGGCGCCGACGGCAAGGTGAAGCACGGCGGCCCGCGTTATGCCGCTCAGGATGGCGTTCTCCAGATTGCGGGTGACCAGTTCGCCGTCCTTGGTGACGATCCAGGCATTGGTCGAGGTTCCCTCGGTCACCCGCCCGTCCGCGTCGACCATCCACGCCTCATAGGCGCCGCCCTGGCGCGCGATCTGCTTGCCCAGCACGTTCGGCAGCAGGCTGACGGATTTGATGTCGCACCGCTGCCAGCGGATGTCCGGAATGGTCACCACCGCCGCTCCCTTGGCCCGCACGTCCGCGGGTACCGGCCTCGCCCGGCGCACGGTCATCACCAGGCTGGGCGTCACTCCGGCGGGAAAGGCGTGTTCGCGCCGGGCCACGCCGCGGGTGATCTGCAGATAAAGCATACCGTCAGCAAGTGTGTTGCGGCGGATGAGCTCGCGCATCACCAGCTGCAAGGCGCGCCGTGCCATCGGCCAGGCGATGGACAGTTCCCGCAGCGAGCGGTCCAGCCGGTCGAGATGCGGCCCCTCATCGACCAGCCGGCCACCGACGAAACCCATCACTTCGTAAACCCCGTCGGCGAACTGATAGCCGCGGTCCTCGATATGCACCTCGGCCTCGCGCAAAGGAACATAGCGACCGTTGACATAGGCTATGCGCGACATGTCAGAAGAACTCCAGCCGTACCGAAAACAGCTTCTCCACCTTTTTAACCGCCTCGGCGGCAGCGAACAGCACCACCCGGTCGTTGGCCTGCACGATCGTCATGCCACGCGGACTGATCACCTTTCCATCGCGGACCAGCGCGCCGACCAGGACACCTTGCGGCAGCTTGATCTCCTTCAGCGGCTTGCCCACCAGGGGCGAGGTTTCCAGCGCGTCCACCTCCATCAGCTCGCCGAAACCCTCGTGCAGGGAATGCACCGCATGGACCCGGCCGCGGCGCACATGATGCAGGATATTGGAGACGGTAATGGCGCGCGGCGAGATCACCACGTCGATACCCAGCTGGCTCATCAAGGTCGCATAGTCGGTCTTGTTGACCAGCGCCATCACCCGCTTGCTGCCCATGCGCTTGGCCAGCAGCGCCGACAGGATGTTGGTCTCGTCGTCATTGGTCACCGCGACGACGGTCTCGGCCGAGCCGGCGCTGGCTTCCTCCAGGATGTCGGAATCCAGCACGTCGCCGTTGATCACCACCGTCTGCTCGAGGTTACGGGCCACCTCTTCGGCCCGCTCGCGATCCAATTCGATGATCTTGGCGCTGACGCCGGAAGGCAGGGCTTCAATCTGCTGGGCCAGGAACTGTCCAATATTGCCGCCGCCGAATATGACGATGCGCCGCGCCTCAGGCTCCTCATGGCCAAAGGCGGCCATGGCCCGCCCGATATGCAGGGTATCGACGACGAACATCACCTCGTCGCCGGGCAGCATCTGGTCTTCGGCCGTCGGCACGATGGCCCGGCCGTCCCGCACGATGCCGACGATGACGATGTTGAGGTCGGGGAACAGCACCGTCAGCTGCCGCAATGGCGTATTGACCAGCGGCGTGTCCTCGGTGCAGCGCACGCCGATCAGCCGCACCCGGTCGCCGGCCAGGGGAATGACCTCCATGGCGCCGGGCACCTGCAGGCGGCGGACGATGGCGCGCGCCACCTCGATCTCCGGCGAGATGATAACGTCGATGGGCAGGTGATCGTGGGAGAACAGGTTCGCCCAAAAGGGCTGCAGATAGCTCTGGTGCCGCACCCGGGCAATCGTGGTGGTGACGTTGAACAGTGAATGGGCCACCTGGCAGGCGACCATGTTCACTTCGTCGGCGGCGGTCACCGCGATGATCATGTCGGCGTCGGCCGCGCCCGCCTGCTCCAGCACCGGCGGATGCGAGGCATGCCCCAGGATGCATCGCACATCCAGACTGTCGCTGACTTTGCGCACCAGTTCCGGCCGCTGGTCGATGATGGTGACGTCGTTGTGCTCTTTGGCCAGGTAGCGGGCGATGTTGAACCCGACCTGCCCTGCCCCGCAGACGATGACTTTCATTGCCGCCTATCCATCATTCTTTTCACCGCCGGGTCGCCACGTCGCCAAGAAGAGATTCAGGCCGGCTTCGCCGGCCTTTTCCCTTGGCCGCCTGGCGGCTTGACAGCTGATCAAATTCCACTAACCGCGCTGCTTTTCGTCGGAATTCACACCCAGCAGCTTCAATTTCCGGTGCAGCGCCGAGCGCTCCATCCCGACGAAGGCGGCGGTGCGGGAGATGTTGCCGCCGAAGCGTGTGACCTGGGCCAGAAGGTATTCCCGCTCGAATACCTCCCGTGCGTCGCGGAGAGGCAGCGTCATGATTTCGCTGGATTTCTCCCAGCGCAGGACGACCGGTGTGATGGCACCGATCTCGGGCGGCAACATGTCGGCGCGGATCGCCTCGCGCGGGTCGCCGGGCGCCATGATCAGCAGCCAGTCCATCACGTTGCGCAACTGGCGCACATTGCCGGGCCACTCATAGGCCTGCAGCGCCACCAGGGCGTCCTCCCCGATGGGCCGGACCGGCAGGCCGGCGCTATGTGCTGCGCGATACATGAAATGGTTGGCCAGGCTCGGGATATCCTCGCGCCGGTCGCGCAATGCCGGCAGACGCAGCGGCACGACGTTCAGCCGGTAGAACAGATCCTCGCGGAAACGGCCGGCGGCGATCTCCGTCGCCAGGTCGCGGTTGGTGATGGCCATGACGCGGACATCCACCTCGACCCGTTTTCCCCCCCCGACCCGATCGAAGGTCTGTTCCTGCAGGACGCGGACGATCTTGCCCTGGGTCTCCAACGGCATGTCCGCCACCTCGTCGAGCACCAGGGTGCCGCCATGGGCCTGTTCAAAGGTGCCGATCTTGCGCTCGTCATCGAATCCAGGCTCGGTGCCGAACAGTTCGACCTCCATGCGCTCGGGATGCATGGCGGCGCAATTGACCACGACGAATGGTCCGCCGGCCCGCTTCGACGAGCGGTGCAGGAGCCGGGCCACGACTTCCTTGCCGACGCCGGCCGGCCCCGTCACCAGCACCCGCGACCCGGTCGGCGCCACGCGCTCGATCGCCTGACGGAGCTGGCTGATCGCCGGCGAGATGCCCAGCAGTTCCTCTTCCCCGCCGGCCCGTTGTTTCAGCTCCTCGATTTCGCGGCGCAGCCGGGCCGATTCGATCGCCCGCTGCACGGCAAGCAGCAGCCGGTCGGCCTGGAACGGTTTCTCGATGAATTCGTAGGCGCCCTGCTTGATGGCGGCGACGGCCGTCTCGATCGTGCCATGGCCGCTCATCATGACCACCGGCACCGTAGGATGGTCGCGCTTGATTTCCGAGAGAATGGCCAGACCGTCCAGCCGGCTACCCTGCAGCCAGATATCCAGCAGCACCAGGCTGGGCCGGCGGAAGCGAATCGCTTCGATCGCGCTGTCGCTGTCCGCCGCCTCGCGTGTCTGGTATCCCTCGTCGGCAAGAATGCCGCTGGTCAGCAGCCGGATATCGGATTCGTCGTCGACGATGAGGATGTCATGCGTCATGGGTACCCACCGTTTCGGTCGCGCCCCCTTGGTCCGCCGCAACGCGGAAAATCAAACTGACGCGGGCGCCTGCACCTTCGAGGTCTTCCAGCGTCAACTCACCGCCATGGTCTTCCATGATTTTCTTCACGATGGCAAGGCCCAATCCCGTTCCTTTGGCCCGCGTGGTGACATATGGCTCGGTAAGACGCTCCCGCTGGTCCACCGGCAAGCCTTTGCCATTGTCCTCCACCACAATGCCGTAGCAGTCCCGCCGGCGTTCAACCCGTACGACGATGCGCCCTTCCGGCAGCGGTTCGATCGCGCCGTCGCGGCCGCGGATCGCCTCGACCGCGTTCTTCAGCAGGTTTGTCACGGCTTGGCTGACTTGGCGCGCGTCGCAGGGAATGCGCAGCGGCCCCTCGGGCAATTCGGTCTCGAAGCGCACGTCGCGATAGCCGGTGCGCGCCAGGAACACCGCCTGGAGGACCAGTTCCAGCAGGTTGTCCTCCTTCATCACCGGTGCCGGCATGCGGGCGAAGGCGGAGAACTCGTCCACCATGCGGCCGATATCGCCCACTTGGCGAATGATGGTATCGGTGCAGGTGACGAACGTTTCGCGGTCGGAATTGATCTGCTTCAGGTATTTCCGCTTCAGCCGTTCCGCTGAAAGCTGGATGGGCGTCAGCGGGTTCTTGATCTCGTGGGCGATGCGCCTGGCCACATCGGCCCAGGCCGCCTTGCGTTGGGCCGACAGAAGTTCCGTGATGTCGTCAATGGTCACCACATAGCCGGTCACGTCATCCGCGGCGCGTTCGGCGACGATCCGCACCAGCAGAACCAACGACTGGCCGTGCCGACGCAGGTTGAGCTGCTCCTGGACCGATCGTTCGGGGCGGCGCCTGGCGGCTTCCAGCAGGTCGGCCATTTCCGGCACCACTTCGGCCAGTGGCCGGCCGATCATCACCATCGGATCCACCGCCAGGTATTCGATGGCCGAACGGTTGGGAAGCTCCACATTGCCCTGCCGGTCAAGGCCGACCACGCCGGCAGAGACGCCGGCCAGCACCGCTTCAGTGAACCGGCGCCGTTCGTCCAACTCGCGATTGGCCTCGACCAGATCACCCCGTTGGGCCGCAAGCTGGCTGGTCATGCGGTTGAAGGCGCGCGACAGCGAGCCCAGTTCATCCGTAGCCCCCCGCTCATCGACGCGAGCCGTCAGGTCGCCAGCGCGCACCCGCTCGGCGGCGTCAATCAGCCGGATGATCGGCGTCGCCAATTGTGTCGCCAGGGTCAGGCCGATCCAGATGGCGGCCACCAGCAGCAGCAGCGCGACCACCGCGAAGATGGCCGAAAAAGTAATTTCCAGGCCCGAACGGGTACCTTCCAGTCGCTGATACTCGGCCACGGCCCGGCTGGTCCGCTCCATATGGTCGATGACCTTTGGGTCGACGAAGCGGCCGACATAGAGAAAAGCCTCGGGCAGGCCGCTTTCCAGCTTGACCAGGGCGCGCACCCGCTGGTCGCCGGGGATGGTCATTACCGCGACATCGCCCGCGCGCGCCCGCTCGAAGGCCCATTGCGGGATGCGATCGATCGACAGCTCCATCGAGAAGGCCAGTCCGGCCCGTGCCAGTACCTGGCCGGTGCTGTCGAACACGATGGCCTCGGTCAGCGCCCGCACCGCCGCCTGGGTGCCGATCATCTGGGCCAGCCAGGCCGGACTGCGCAGCAGCGTCGGCCCTTCGCGATTGATGTCGTTGGCCATCGCCAGGGCATCGCCGCCAATGACCTGCTGGTGTTCCTCCAGATAGGCCTTGGCCACCGCAAGCGATTCGTCAAGGGCGGTGCTGACCCGCTTGTTGAACCATTGCTCGACGCCGAAATTCAGCACCAGCGCCGAAAACACCGCCACCAGGATCGCCGGAGTGACAGCCACGACACTGAACATCACCACCAGACGCACATGCAGCCGCGCGCCAGCCGCACCGGCACGGCGTTCCGCCCAGACCCTGGCGATATGCCGGCCGACCAGGGCGACCAGCAGCAGCAACAGGATCAGGTCGAGGATCAGCAGGCTGAACACCGTGGCCGGGTTGGGGCCATGCAACGGACCCGACCCGGTCAGGGCGGCAAAGGTGGCCAGCCCCGAGACGATCACCGCCACGGTCAGCCCGATGGCCAGCTTACGGGCCAGATCGACTGCGCGTGACCACAGGGTCAGCCGCAGCATCAGGCGCCGCCAGGGGATCTTACCGCTCATTCAGAATTCGTGAAAAGATGACGGTGGGGAAACGCATACTCACTTCAGCCCGCGCACGACCTGGATATCGAGATCCCTGATCTTCTTGCGCAAGGTGTTGCGGTTGACCCCCAGGACCTGGGCGGCCTTGATCTGGTTGCCCCGGGTCGCCTCGAGGGCCAGGGTGATCAGCGGCCGCTCGACTTCGCGCAACACCCGATCGTAGACGCCGGCGGCCGGCAGGCCGTCGGCATGGGCGGCGAAATATTCGCGCAGGTGCCGCTCGACCGTGCTGCCCAGCCCCTCGCTTTCCACCGGAACCGGCGGCTCGGTGACCGGCACCCCGCCCGCCAATTCGGCCTCGATGATCTCAATGCCGATAACCTCCTGGGAATAGAGGGCGGCCAGCCGCCGCACAAGGTTCTCGAGTTCGCGCACATTACCCGGCCAGCGATACCGCTTCAGCCGCTCCATCGCCGTCGCGTCGATGGTCTTCGCCGGCAACCCTTCGGCGGAGGCGAGGTTGAGAAAATGGCGGACCAGTTCGGGGATGTCCTCGGCCCGCTCGCGCAGGGGCGGCAGGCGGATGGGAACGACGTTGAGCCGGTAGAACAGGTCTTCGCGGAACAGGCCCTGGCGGATCAGTTGAGTCAGGTCACGATGCGTGGCGGCGACGATCCGCACATTGGCGCGGATTGGCGTACGGCCGCCGACCGTCGTGTATTCGCCTTCCTGCAGGACCCGCAGCAGCCGGGTCTGCGCCTCGGGCGGCATGTCGCCGATCTCGTCGAGGAACAGGGTGCCACCTTCCGCCTGCTCGAAGCGGCCGGCGGCCCGCTGGGTGGCGCCGGTGAAGGCTCCCTTCTCATGGCCGAACAACTCGCTTTCAATCAGCTCACGGGGAATGGCCGCCATGTTGATGGCGACGAAGGGGCCATTGCGCCGTTTCCCATAGTCATGGAGGGCGCGGGCCACCAGTTCCTTGCCGGTGCCGGACTCGCCGGTGATCATCACCGACAGGTCGGTGCCCATCAGGCGGGCCAGCGTGCGATAAATCTCCTGCATGGCCGGCGAACGGCCGATCAGGGGAAGTTGCTCCTCGCTCTCGCCGGGCACCGGCTCGATCGACGGCGCGCGGGGGGCCGACAGCGCCCGCTGCACCAGATTGACCAGTTCGCGGATGTCGAAGGGCTTGGGCAGGTATTCGAAAGCGCCCCGCTGCGCCGCCTTGACGGCGGTAAGCAGGGTGTTCTGCGCGCTCATCACGACGATGCGCAGGTCGGGCCGGATCTTCTTGATGCGCGGCAGCAGGTCGAGGCCGCTCTCATCGGGCATCACCACATCGGTGATCACCAGATCCCCCTCTCCGTCGGAAACCCAGCGCCACAGGGTCGCCGCGTTCCCGGTGGTCCGCACCTCGTAACCGGCGCGGCCCAGCGCCTGGCTCAGCACCGTGCGGATACCGCGATCGTCGTCGGCGACAAGAATGGTGGAAGCGGCAGTCATCATAGAACTTCCTCGTCCTGCACCATGGGCAGCATGACGCGGAAAATGGTGCGGCGCGGCTGACTGTCGAATTCGATTACGCCCCCGTGATCGCCAACGATCTTGGCGACCAGGGCCAGCCCCAGGCCGGTGCCCGAAACCTTGCTGGTGACGAAGGGGTCGAACAGATGGGCCCGCAGATCTTCCGGGATACCCTGCCCGTTATCCTGGACGCTGACGATCAGCGGCAGGTGCATGCGGCTATGGCTGCCCGGCACGGCCAGGCGCACACCATGCTGGTAGGCGGTGGAAAGCACCACCTCGCCGCCTTCGGCCGGCGCGGCCTCGGCGGCATTCTTCACCAGGTTGAGGAAGACCTGGATCAACTGGTCGCGGTTGCCCAGCACGGCGGGCAGCGACGGATCGTAGTTCTCGACAAAGCGGATGTGGCGGCCGAAGCCGGCCTGGGCGACGCGGCGGACATGTTCGAGAACGCGGTGGATGTTGACCGCCGCGCGCTCGATGGGCTGCTTGTCCGAGAACACTTCCATGCGGTTGACCAGCGCCACGATGCGATCCGACTCGTCGCAGATCAGCTGGGTCAGCGTGCGGTCTTCGGGCGAACAGTTCTGCTCCAGGAGCTGGGCCGCGCCACGGATCCCCGACAGCGGGTTTTTCACCTCGTGGGCAAGCATGGCGGCCATGGCGGTGACCGATCGGGCCGAGTTGCGATGGGTCAGCTGCTGTCCGATCTTCAGGGCGATCGATTGCTCATGCAGGGACACCACCACGCAGCCCGCCAGTTCCACCAGGGGCGAAGCCTGGATGTCCATGGTCCGGTAGCCGGTGCGTGGGCTGTCCAGGGTGACGCCGTATTCCGAAACACTGGTGGCCCCATGCCGGGCCTGCTCGATCAAGCCGAACAGCGGGCAGTCGCCGGGCAGGAGTTCGGCGAGCCCCATGCCACAGAGATGGGCGGCGCTGGACTCGAACAGACTTTCGGCGGCGGTATTGACCTGCTGGATCTGTCCCGCCTCGTCAATCACCAGGACCGCCGCCGCCAGCGCGTTCAGCACCGACGAGGGATCCATCTGCGGAGCCGTGCGCCGGCGCAGGAAAGCCAGCCGCTTGCTCATGCCGCCATCCGTTCCAGAAGCGGGCCGTAAAAATCGGCAATCATGCGACGTACCGTGCCGGCGTCGAGCGACTGGTTCACCGCCGCCCGGAACTCGGCCGAACCGGGCAGCCCCTTTGTATACCAAGCCACATGCTTTCGCCCGAGCCGACAGCCCGTATCGCTGCCGTAATGCTCGACCATCGTGTCGAAATGCTCGAGCAGGATAGCCAATTGCCGGTCCAGCGGCGGATCGGCGCGGCGTTCGCCGGTCGCCAGGAAATGTGCCACCTGGCCGGGGAACCAAGGCCGTCCATAGGTACCGCGGCCGATCATTACGCCGTCGGCGCCGGACTGCGCCAGCAGGTCCACCGCATCCTCGATGGAATTGACATCGCCGTTACCGACCACGGGAATTGTCACCGCGTCCTTGACCTGTCGAATGAAGCGCCAGTCGGCGCGGCCGCCATACAACTGGTTGCGCGTCCGCCCGTGCACGGTGACCATCTGAATACCAGCGTCCTCGGCAATCTTGGCCAGGCGTGGCGCATTGCGGTTGGCCTCGTCCCAGCCCGTGCGCATTTTCAACGTCACCGGGAGGCGCACCGCGGCGACCACCGCCTCCATGATGCGCCCGGCCAGGCATTCGTCACGCATCAGGGCCGAGCCGGCGTCGCCCTTGACCACTTTCTTCACCGGACAGCCCATGTTGATGTCGATGATGGCGGCGCCGCGATCCTCGTTCAGCTTGGCCGCCTCGGCCATCACCTCGGGTTCGCAGCCGGCAAGCTGCACCGCCATGGGAAATTCCTCGGCGCAGGACGACGACATCTTCATCGTCTGGTGGTTGGCGCGGATCATCGCCTGGCTGGCGATCATTTCCGACACCACCAGACCGGCACCGCAACGCTTCACCAGGCGGCGGAACGGCATGTCGGTCACGCCGGACATGGGCGCGAGGATGACCGGATTGTCGAGTGATACGGGACCTATGCGGAATGTCATCGTTCTGACGCGTCTCCCCAGACGGCCTGCATGCTAATTGTGCAGTCGCTCGCGAGCAATGCAAAAGTGGGGCTGTTCTATTGTCGGCAACAGGCCAGTGCCTACGAAAGAAGCACCTGCTTGACGAACTTGACGCCAAAATAGCCGAGAATCACCAGGGAATATGCCAGAAGAACGACGCGAGCGGCCATCTGGCCACGCACCCCGCAAACTCGTCGCCCGATCAGCAGCAACCCGATGATGCCGAAGGCCAGCAGGGAAAAGAGCGTCTTGTGGTTCATGCTGAGCAGGCTGCCGGTCTCGCTGTATTCAGTGGCCATCCCGCTGACCACACCAAGGCCGAGTACCAGTTCCGACAGCACCAGCAGGCGCTCGAACAGCCTGTCGCTCTCGCTGACCGCGGGCAGCATGCGGGTCAGACCGTTCGGCCGCTTGAACTTCAACGCCCGGGCCTGGAGGAACGAGGCCAGGGCGGCGGCGGCTGCGACGGTCAGTAAGCCGAGCGTAATGATCGACACCACGATGTGCAGGTCGAGCCAACCCGCCGGCGCGTCGCTGGCCAGCGGCTGGCCGGTGGCCCGGTCGAACACGGAAGCCATGAGGCCGAGCAGCATCATGTAGGGCATCATCAGCGGCGTCAGCCGCCAGGCCTGTCGATGGAAAGCGGCGATCCCGGCGAAGAGCACCAGGCTGGCGGCGATGCCCACCCACAGATCCGCCGAGAGATTGGTCTGCCAGCGGCCGGAAACCTGTCCCGCCGCCCATAGCAGCGGGCCGGCCACGGCCAGCCCGAGCAGGCCCCAGAAAAGCCCGTCGCGGGCACCGCTGCGCCGCAACGGCAGCAACGCAGCCGGAATGAGGGCAAACAGGGCCGCGAGATTGAATGCAATGGAGTTCGACATGCAGGGAATATAGCCGGCCGACCCGCCCGCGGAAAGAGAGGACAGAGATCAGATGTCAGATGACAGATGTCAGGTGACAGACGGGGCTGCATCTGGCATGTGACATCCGGTTTCTGAAATCGAAAGGTGGATCATGGCGCGGTGCGTGGCTCTGGTGGTGGCGGCGGGACGGGGCAACCGCTTCGGCGGCGACATTCCGAAGCAGTGGCGCGACCTTGGCGGGCGGCCGGTGCTCCGCCACAGCCTCGCCGCCTTCGCCGGCCACCCCCAGATCGATGCGGTGCGCGTGGTCATCCACCCCGACGACCGCAGCCATTACGATGCCGCGGCGGCCGGCCTTGGCTTGGCCGATCCCGTATCTGGCGGCACCACCCGGCAGGATTCGGTGCGCCTCGGCCTGGAAGCGCTGGCGGAACTGCAGCCCGACATCGTGCTGATTCATGACGGGGCGCGCCCGTTCCTCGATGCCGGGCTGATCACCCGCGTCATTGCCGCACTTGTACAGCATCCGGGCGCCATCCCTGCCTTGCCTGTCCATGATACCCTGAAGCGTGGCGACGGTGGGCTGATCGGCCAGACCGTTCCGCGCGACGGCTTATTCCGTGCCCAGACGCCCCAGGGCTTCCGCTATGCCGAGATCGTCGCGGCGCACCGCGCCGCAGCCGGTCGCGAACTGACGGACGACGCAGCGGTGGCCGAGCAGCATGGCCTCGCGGTGGCGCTGGTCGCCGGCAGCGAGGACAACGTCAAGATCACCACCACCGAGGATCTCACCCGGGCCGCGGCCCGCTTCGCCGGCGCCGGCGACATCCGGGTAGCCACCGGCTTCGACGTCCACCGCTTCACCGCCGGCAGCCACGTTACTCTGTGCAACTTGCAAATCCCGCACGACGCCGGCCTGGAGGGCCATTCCGACGCCGACGTCGCCTTGCACGCGCTGACCGATGCCTTGCTCGGAACCATCTCGGCGGGCGACATCGGACGCCATTTTCCTCCCACCGATCCGCGATGGAAAGGCTGTGACTCGGCGGTCTTCCTGGCCCATGCCGCCAATCTGGTGAAGGCTCGCGGCGGCCAGATCGTTCACTTGGACCTGACCGTCATCTGTGAGCGGCCGAAGGTGGGCCCGCACCGCGCCGCCATGGCTGCGCGCGTCGCCGAAATCCTCGACATCCCCCAGCACCGGGTGAGCGTCAAGGCCACCACCACCGAAGGCCTGGGCTTCACCGGCCGCCGCGAAGGCATCGCCGCCCAGGCGGTGGCCACAGTGCGGCTGCCGTAAGACTACGCCACGCACCAAGCGGGGCAAGGCAACAAAGATGAACGGCGACCAAGGGAAATGCTGCCGAAGGCGGCAGAAATCATGCCCGCGTTCACCCGTTCAGTCCGCGCCCATCTGCGTTCCCTGAGCAGATCTACGTCCCACTGCGCACCGTCTGCGCGTCGATCCAGTCGAGGAACGCCACATTGCCCTCGACGATCGGCAGAGAAACGACACAAGGGCAGGAATATTCGTGTAGTTCCTTGACTCTGGCGATTACGGCTGAGACGAGATCTGAGCGTGTCTTGGCGATCAGCAAGGCCTCCCCCTCCTCATGGACATTGCCGTCCCACCAGTAGATCGAGGTGGCTCCGTCCACCACATTGGCACAGGCGACCAGTCTTTGTTCCACCAGCATGCGGCCGATTTTCAGCGCGGAGCCGCGATTCGGCGCGGTGACGTAGATCAGATTGTGACTCATCGGGTCGATACCCCCCGGAAACGAACGAACGGAAATTAACTACGTGCGTATGCAAACCCTCCCCGGCAACTCGGCCAGGATCGCATCGGCAGCCTCGGGAATCCCGTTCGGCTCGACCAAGGGCTTGTCCGGCAAAGAAAACAACATCTGCAGTCGCATCGCCAGGGCGACCTCGTCGAACAGCTCGACCGCCGCCACCGGAAGGCAGCGGCCTTGCGCCGCCAGCCAATCGATGAGAAACGGAGTCTCCGGCCAGTCGGGGCGCGGCAAATAGAGCATGGGAACACCGTTGACCGCCGCCTCGGCGAAGGTACCGTAGCCGGGCTTGCCGACCACCAGGTCGCAGGCGCTCAGGATATCGGTGAAGCCCATGGCAACGGCCTCGCGGTCGACCATGTCGGGATGGCCGGCGGGGTCGCCGCTCACCACCCAGCACCAGCCCGGCAGCCGCGCCCAGCTGGCGAAGGACAAGCCCGCGGCAAAGCCTCCGAAGGCGATCAGACCGACCCGCGTGCCCTCGTCCACCCCCAAAAGCCGGCGCAGGCGCAGCCGGTCGGCCGCGCCGCGGGCGGCTATCGGTCCGATCGGCCGCAGGTTCCCCAGCCTGGGCATGGGCATGGCCGGCGCCGGCTGAAGGAAGACGGCGGCCGCGCCATAGGCCTCCAGCATCTCGGCTTCGATGCCGGGGGCCTCTGGCCGCGCTGCGCAAACATGACCATAGATGTCGGCCCAATTCAGGCAGGACATGGCCACCGCCGCAATGCCGGCGCGCCGGGCGGCCAGCAGCGCCACGTACGAAATGTTGGACAGCACCAGGTCCACCCCCGCGGCCGCCAGACCTGCCGTCTCCTGCTCCACCACCTGGGGCAGCCGGGCGTGCAGCGTCCGGTAGGCCTCGGCCGTCGGCTCCTCCAGAATCTCGGTGGCCGAGGCTTGCCGCAGGCCGAAATCGGCGATATGCGGGACCAACTCGAAATCCTCGCCAAAGCGGCCCTCAAGCCAGGAGCGCGCTATGGAGGTCTGGAGCGTGACGCGGAGTTCGGGCCGGCGTCGCCGAATCTCGGCAACGACCGGCGCGGTCATCGCGGCATGGCCGTAGCCGTGAGGCGAAAGGGCGACCAGGAGATGGGGCGGCATGAGCAAAAGGCAATCCGCCCCTTACTGCGGCGCGCCCCCCATATCGACCGTCTGCCCATGAGCGATGGAGCCCAGATAGGCGACCAGGGCCACCAGCTCGGGGCTTCCCGCCGGCGGCGGGTTGCCGCCCAGGCCGCCGTGGATGCATTGCCGCACCTGCCCCTCGAGGGTCACCACAGTGCCGGCGCCGCGGCTGAAGCGCGGATAGATCGCCGCCGCATTGGCCAGACTAGGCAGCGTCCTGCCGTTGGGCAGCGTCGCCGACACCTTGCCGCCGCCGACATGGCAGGTCTCGCAGGTTTTCCCGTTGCCGCCGAAGGTTTCGTGGGAGAACAGGGTCTCACCCTTGGCCACGGCCTGTGCAAGGGGGTCGGCGGGGGCGTCCGCAGCCGCCGCGACGGAGGCGGCGAGCAGCAACGCAACGGCGCCCGTGGCCAAACTGGGGAACAGCTTCATGGGAACTCCTTGAGATCGGTCGTGGAAGAATGCCAGTGGCTCAATGATATTGCATTCTTATCGCCACACTTCAACCCGAAGGCGAGTTGCCACCCCCGCGACATAGGCATCGGCCGCAAGGTGGCCAGGCTCGCGCCACGCAGGAATATGAGGCTGGATCAACCAGTTACGCGGTGCGCGTGCAGGGAACGGTTTGGAAAGGTAAAATTTGCGGCACCGCAAATTCAATTCCTTGGGCGATGACGCGATCATGGCACACCAAAATTGCGACTCGGTCATTGCACTAGTGGTGAAAATCCGACGGATGGTACCGCCACCAGCCGTCGAATTTTCACCACTAGCCAACCGCGCCAACGCCACCCGCAGCCCCGGAATGCCGCGCCCACAGCGCCCGGAACAACCCCTGGCGCGCCAGCAGATCGGCCAGGCTGCCGCAGTCGAGCACGCGGCCGCCGTCCATCAGAACGATCGTGTGAAACCAGGGCAGCAGGTGCAACCGGTGAACCGAGGCGATCACGCAGGTTCCCGGCAGCGCGGCCAGGATGCCGGCGGTAACCCTGGCCTCGGTGACCGCATCGAGTGCCGAAGTCGGTTCATCCAGCAGAAGGAGAGAGGAATGCCCGGCCTCGGCCGCCAACAGGCCGCGGGCCAACGCCAGTCGTTGCTTCTGGCCTCCTGAGAGGTCCAGGCCGCGTTCGCCGAGCGGCGTGTCGAACCCCCGCGGCAACCTGGCAAGAACTTCGCCAAAGCCGGCGATGCGACAGGCATCGAGCAGCTTCTCGCCCTCGATGGCGCGGCCGAGGGCGAGATTGAAGCCCAGGGACTCCTGGAATATCTCGGGATCCTGCGGAACCAGGGTCGAAATCGAGCCCAGGTCATCGAGCCCGAGACAGGCCACCTGGTCCACGGTGAACCGCACATGGCCTGGGCGATAAAGACCGGCCAGAACCTTGAGGAGCGTGCTCTTGCCGGCGCCGCTCTCTCCGACCAGCGCGATGCGGCGGCCACGATCGAGGGTCAGACCGACCCCGTCCAGTGACGGGCCGGCGTTGCGCGCCTGGGCATGGCGGAATGTCATGGCCTCGACGCGGATCTCCCGCCAATCGGCCAGGACCGCCGGCCGTTCCGGGCGAGGCCGCGTCGGCTCGGCCAGGATGTCGTCGGCCACGGCAATATCGGCCGAGTGCTGGACCAGATCACTCCAATGGCCGGCCATGCTGCCGACCACATTGCCGACCTGCTGGGAATACTGATGCACCATCACCGCGCTGCCGAGCAGGATCACCCCGCCGTGGCGCCAGGACAGCCAGGCGTACAGCACCACCAGGCCGGTACGAATGGCGTTGTTTAACAGGTCGATGGCGCACCATTTGGCTTCGTTGGTGACGATGTTCCGGCGCAGCGGCATCGACACCGCCGCGAAGCGCCCGCCGACCAGGCGGCGCAGGGGCTCGGCCAGGCCCAGGGCGGCGATGGTGGCGACATTGCCAAGGGCGTCCACCAGTCCGGCCTGCCAGCGCCGTTCTGCGACATTCGCCGCGCGGATCAATTCCACCATCAGCCGGTCGAAATGGAACAGCAGCAGGAAGATCAGGGCATAACCCACGACCGCAGCCAACCCGGTGACCCAGGACAGCACCACGATGGCGGCGATCGGCCCGATCAGGCTCACGGCGTTCTGCAGGTAAACGAACTGGTGCTGGGAGAACCCGAAGAGCGCCATGGTCGCCTTGGTCAGCCGGCTGGCGACATCGCCGCTGTGGTTGCGGTCGTGCCATTCCAGCGGCAGCGCCAGGGCCATGTTGGTCAGCCGGTCGGCAAAGCGCTCCCGCACCGCGACCGCGTTGAACCGCTCAAGTATCCGCGCCGGCCCGTGCAGGGCCCAGCCCAAAGCCACGGCGCCAAGCGCCATCAGCACATCGCGCCCGGCGGCGGCGACATCTTGCGTCCCGGTGCTTTGC
Organism: Pseudomonadota bacterium; assembly: GCA_021793155.1. Classification (GTDB taxonomy): domain Bacteria; phylum Pseudomonadota; class Alphaproteobacteria; order Rhodospirillales; family Magnetospirillaceae; genus DUZF01. The sequence continues at coordinate 177,840 of JAJYTF010000007.1, forward strand.
AGATCGTTGACCGCCTGACCGAAGTAGTAGGGAATGGCCAGGCGCACGACCTGAGCGACCAGCAGAAGCGCCAAAAAGGACACCAGCAGCGGGCGCCGGCCCTCGGCATTGCTCCACAGGGTGGCATACAGGCGACCGATGCCGCCAAGAATACCGGGCAGGCGTGGGGTTTCCATCGGAGACCTCGGCTGATGGGAAAAGGGTCCGCATCATCCGTCAGCGCGGTTTAAGGAAGGATAAGGAGCGGCAATGAATGTCCGGGCGGAGCGGCGGAGGGCCAATCGCCATCGATCATGTGATGCTCGGAGGGTTTCTGCGATTGACGCTTTCCTGATTCTGAAACGTTTTCCGTACTGATACGGGAGGCCGCGGTTCCACCACCGCCAAAATGCGTTGCTTTTCCAGCGTCACAGCGGATCAAACCGAGGGCGTGGTCGACGCGTCTTGGGGCCATCAAGAAATTCAGCGCCTTTTTATTTCGCCACCAACTGCTTATGCTGACTTTTTCGGCACAGCCAACCTGTCTACTTATCGGGCAGCGCGATGCACCGTATCCTCACCGCTCTTGCTTCGGTCATTCTGCTGGCGGCGTGCCAGCAGACGTTGACTGCCGATGTCACGCGGTTCAACACGCTCTCCTCGCAGCTTCAGGGCCAAAGTTTCGCCGTATTGGCCGACAAAGGCCAGACCGACAGCCCACAGTTCCGGTACGTTTCCCAGTTGGTGGCGCAAGCCCTCCGATCCTATGGTTTGCGGTCTCAAGACCGGCAACCGGCGCCGGGCGAACCCCCGGGCACGGATCCGGACCTTCTTGTCCAAATACACTATGGCGATGCCGACGACCCGACGGCCGGAACGGACAAGCCAGACCCGCCGCCCTATGGCTGGCCCGAGTGGTATAGCCCGCCGCCTTCGGTATGGGACGATTCGGACCAGGGTCCGGAAGCCGCGACGCCTCTCTATCGAAGATATCTTGCGGTCGACATTTTCGACGCCAAGGCATGGCGGCGGGGGGAACGACACTGGCTGTTCGAAGGGCGCGCCGTCGGCCAAAGCCCCGTCGCTTCTCTCGATGGGACGATGCCCTATCTCGTCCAGGCGCTGTTCAAGTCGTTTCCCGGAACCAACGGCCAGACGATTAGCGTGACGATCCCGATCGACGGGCATTGAAGACCGATTGGTCGGAGCGGGTGTTGCTCATGAAGAAGAGCAGGTTAACCGAGCGGCAATCGCCCTTATCCTGCGCCGGGCGGAGGAAGGAACGCCCGTATCGGATCTTGGCCTCGGCGCTGGTGCGCAGCAGGCGGCCCGGGTGATCCTGCGCTTCAGGTGAACGTGATCCCTTTGTCCTTCCGCCGGCTGACCTGAAGCTGACCGTCAGTGCCCTTGACGTATGTGGTCTTGCCGATCGTCAGATTGTCCAGGATGGTGACCAGAGCCCGCGGCAGGCCGGCAAATTCCTTCGAGCCACGAGAAGCCGTCGCATAAACGTTGATGGCCGCCCTGATCGCTTCCTTGGTCAGCGGTCTGCCGTCGTTACCGATCATCGCTTATTCCCCCTCGTCAATTCGTCTCCCGCCGCAACCTGTCGGCAATCAACGCGTCGGTCTGCCCCGTCTGCTCGACAACCTCGGCAAGGCCACGGCCGGCCGCCTCACGCTGGAGCGCGGCCAGCAGCTTGCGCATCTTCAACAACAAGTCGGCGCGGGTAGTGGTGCTGGAAAGGTCGGTCATGGACCGGATGGTAAGCGGGTGCAGGCGAGCAAGCAATGCCTCGGGATAGCAAGTCGCATTCTCCGCGATAACGGGGCGCGGCCCCGGTGCTATCGACCCCAAACAACGAAGCTCGGCACATTGGCCGGTCTACCGTAACGTCCTACATTTCCTAGAGAATGTTGGCGGAGCGGCGGGATTCGAAGCCACGACCCCCAGTCCCCAAGAAGGGCACATTTTGTCTAATGAATTGAAATCACAGGATCGTATCGACACGAAAACGGATAGAATCACCAGGAATCTGTCGGGCCCCGAGTCCCAAACAGAGTCCCAAACAGAATGGCCCCCGCGCAGGCCGAAAAACAACGCGTTCGTAGACCGCGCCGGGGGCAGGTAATCGTCGAATGGCGTTCGATCATGCCGATCCTCATCCAATCCACGCCTTAGCTGCTGCCGACACCGAGGCTAAGGACGAGTGTCATGGGCTCGCCTACTCCGGCGACAAAACCATGGTGTAAGTAGAAGGCTCTGGCCTCCTCGGAGATCGCATGCACCACAATTCCGCGAATACCCAGAATCGTCGCCGCCTGGTGAACGCGCAGTACGGCATCCTGAAGCATGGCGACGCCCAGTCCTTTGCCTTGCTGGTCTTGATCGACCGCAAGCCGACCCTGGACCGCCATCGGGATCGGATCTGGCATGTTACGCTGCAAGCCTCCCGGCGCCTTCGCCAGGGCAAGCCCCCCAGAGGCCAGAGCGTAATACCCCACGACACGGCGGTCCTCGGTGGCCACAACGTAAGTCCGCGAGGCACCGCTGACCTGATTCGGCCGTGCGCGGCGCTTCAGCCAGTCATCGAGCGATGGCACACCGGACTCGAAACTGTCGAGGTTGTGCTCGTCAGTGAGCAATACCGGTGCCGAAAGCTTCATTCCGTCCAGGGCCGTGGGGCCGACATCAGCCGCGCGTACCCCGGACCGGAAGGAGGCCGATCGAGAACCGCGACAAACTGCGCGTAGGTTTCCGCGTCAACGCGAACAAGCGTCTGGTCGAGAAGCGCCTCCTCGGCCGCTCGGCGCGCCGCGTCGATCATGAAGTCCGAACGCGACTTGCCTTGCATGCGCGCCGCCTGGTCGATAAGTCCGCGGACGTCGTCCCGGACCCGCAGGTTCACGGCTTTGGTGGCGTGTGAAGCGGTATTGGTATTGGCTGGCATCGAAGCAACTCCATCTCGCCTTCCAAGATAGCTCAGCTCATACACAATGTGTATCGGATTCGGCAGCACCTAGCCGGAAGACCGTCATGGTCAGGCGTCGACGGGACGCAGCCTGTCCGTGCGATGAACCTGCGGCGCGATCCGCCCAGCAACACGCTCCACCTTTTGCGCCCAGCCGGCCGCTTCCATCGTCGTGTTCATCCACGCCCCTCCCTCATACCGGGGCAAACACTTCAAACCCGGCTGCTGTAGTACTTTAGCCCTATTGCGTGTCCCGCCGCCGCGGCTCGGCCACCAGTTCGTCAGTCCGCCCGGCCCAAGTCCACCACCTCGTCAACGCCACGACGGCCAGCCTCACGGGTAATGGCGGCCAGAAGGTCGCGTATCTGCTGGAGGAGTTCGGCATTGGTGGTCATGTCGCTCAGGTCGCTCATGGGCGGAAGGCATCAGGGGCACGGTCCTGGCGCCAGGGGCACAACCAAACCCATCTTGTGCCCCCAGCCCAAAACGACGAAGCCCGGCACTCTGGCCGGGCTGTCGTAACGTCTTGGTTCTCTTAGATAATTTTGGTCGGAGCGGCGGGATTCGAACCCACGACCCCCAGTCCCCCAGAAGGGCGAATTTTGTCTAAGAAATTGAAATCGCAGGATCGTATCGACACGAAAACGGATAGAATCGCTAGGAATCCACCCCCGAGTCCCAAACAGAGTCCCAAACAAAATCGAGAGCCGGCAGACCTCTCCGACGCACAACCGCAGGGGAGCCGCGCAAGGGAGCGGCAAGGCCGGAGCAGACCCCGACCACGCTCTTGAGCATGACTCCACCGAACAGGACCGGTTTCACAGCTGGAGCGCCGGGCACGCCTGCGATCGCGGCACGTGCAGCCCTTCCGAACGTCCGCTTCATAGATCATTCCAGCCTGAGCGACCTCAGCAGGCCCTTCGGCATCAGCAAGCCCTTCTCTTGAACGCCGGACCCGGCGATCTCACCGCCCCGACGGCGCATGAAGCCGCGGATCAAGTACGAATGGCTCTTGCAGGCGTACCGCAAATGCGCCAGCCGCGGCGGCACCGACAAAGATCAGGTTCCAGCTGTGCGTTGATACCGCGCTCGGGATAAGGATGAACTTGTGTTTGGCGAGCAAGTCGTCGCCAAACGCTTGCTGGTCGGCGCTCGGGATGCCAGGCGCCAGCCAGTTATGATTGGGAACCGCCGACGGATCGACGACATGGACCGCTGCGGGCTCGGTTATTATCACCGCGGTCAGGGCGTGCTTGACCGTATCGAGGACCTTGAACCCCTTGTGTACAGCCACCTCGAGGATCGCTGTGGCGGGATCGACGGAGCAATAGACCGCCCGGACACCGCGGCTGTTCCATCGCCCACCCACTCGGTAGGCACCTTCGCCGCTATCCCATTCGGCGGCATGTGCCGCCGCATCCAGGCGCCAGGTGACGAGGTCAGCGCCGCCCAGCGCCGCCGGAAGCGGGATCATATATAAACGCCGTATTCAAGGCGCTTGAGGAGATCCTCGACAAGCTCCACCCCCGCCGGCGTCGCCAGGAGGTCGATCGGACGCCACTGATCGAGGCCGATGGCGGGGCGTTCGAGCCATTGCTCGGCCTCCTCCTGCGAGCCGAACACCTCGGTCGCCTTGGCCAATATCTCGGCGAATTTCCAGGCCCGACCGCTTTGTTCCTGGTTAAGCGGCTCGGCAGGCGCGTATTTTCGACGCTGAAAGGTCCGCAGGCTCATGCCGACTGCCCTCTCAAGCGAGGCGGTCCGCTTAAGCACCATGAGACTGCCGACAAGATGACTCACCGCCTGACCGGGCAGCCCCTGGAGGAGCAGTTCATGGACATCGAGCCGGTTGTTCAGCCGATGCCGGAGAACCTCGGCGCCACCCAGTAGCCCCACCACGCGTTGAAGCTCCGTTGGCTGAGCCATGGACGGACTTGATGCGGTCAATTCAGCCAAAGCGACCTCCGTCACGTGTCGCAAAATATATGACACGTGGCGGCGCTGGATTCAAGCCAGAGTTGGGTGACTTGCGGTTGCCACGCAGCATTGGCGACGTTGAACATTACCAGCATGCCATGACCACCCGCTTCAGGGCTTTTGCCGAACCTTCCTTCCTCACACTACCCTGTATCACGGCGGGGCGGACCCCAGACTACATGCAATGTCCCGAGCCAGGAGCCGACACACTGAGGTGTATGGCACGGACTGGCACCGCCGATGAAGCGGCGCGCTGCCCATGTAGAGGGGAGCGAGGAAGGAAAGCGTACGCATTCGTCATTGGTTGGCCGCGTCGGCGGCTCGTGGGTTGTCGCAGCACCGGATGGAGGTCGCTTCGTGCTGTCGGGCGTGAATGTCGTCACCGGGGGCGTGCCGGCCTTCTTGGGGATGGAGGGGGTGCTGGTCTCGTTGAAGGGGAGCCATGGACCATACCGTCGGTTCTATGCCCGCTGGACATCGGGCACACCGATCTCATCGGTGGCGCTCTCCCACCCCACCTCTACTCCGGTCGCAGCAGCCGCCTGACCATCTTGAACGAGGTGCCATCAGACCGCAATGCGTCAAGGGTGATCCCCCACGGTGATCGCTTCGGGTTAACGGCTTGACAGGAAGATAGGGGAGTCCCAAAGCGGGAAGAATGTGATTCATAGGAGGCTTCGTTGCAGAGCGGGGCCGTCTATGTCGCGAGCATCACATT
>JAJYTF010000027.1 GCA_021793155.1 Pseudomonadota bacterium
TCTCGGGGGCCATCCAGCACCTGGCCGGGATGAAGGACAGCAAGGTCATCGTCGCCATCAACAAGGATGAGGAAGCGCCGATCTTCCAGGTCGCCGACTACGGCCTGGTCGCCGACCTGTTCCAGGCCGTGCCGGAAATCGGCGACAAGGTCTGAAGCACGATCCGAACGGGATTCTTCGCTCTGCTCAGGATGACAGCGGCCTGTTGTCATCCTGAGAAGCGAGAAGACATCCAGTAGCGCCAGCGTCCCCCGCGACGTTTCGGTGAGCCCGAAAAGTCAATATCTTCGCCACACCGCGGCGGAGGCCGGCGATGACGCCGGCCCCATTGAGAGACTTGGTTCCTCAGTCTACGAGAAGCGGCGCGCCGGGGCCAAGCCCCGGCGACGCCCCGCCAACAGCTTCACCCGATCCGCTTGGTGAACAGCAGGCGCTGTGATGGCCGAAAACCGGCGCGTTCCAGGAACCCCAGCAGGCCGAAGTCGTTCCAGCGAACCCGTGTGTGCAACCGTTCGACCCGCAACGACGCGAGATTGGCCATCAACTGGGACAACAGGGCCTTGCCGATATTGCGGTTGGCAAAGGCCGGGCTGACGCCGATGGTGTCAATCACCGCGGCATTCGCCGTGCGACCGTATTCGCCATAATCCACGCGGGCCATGATGAATCCGGCAAACTGCCCGTCGACCTCGGCCACCAGCGACACCCGGACCCCCGACTCATGCAGCACTTCCGCCAGCTTGCGCCTGTAGTAGGCGCTGCGGTCGCGCCCGGTGATCCGCCGGTCCAATGCGATGATGTTCGGCAGGTCGCCCTCGACCATGCTGCGGACAGGGATGCGATCCCGCGACAAAGCCTCGAAGTCGTCGCCGGAAGGATCGCTATAATCGCGTTCTAAGCTGCTCATGCAATGTCCCCTCAGAGATGAGTGACGATGTCGCTCTCCAGCGCCAGGCTTGGCGCCAGCTGGAACCCTGCCGTGGCGAAAAATCGCACGAGATCGTGCTCCACCCAGTCGGCCTCGGTACGAAGTTCGACGATGCCTCGGCCCTTGAGCTGGTTTTCGAGGGTGGTCATCAGGGCCCGAGCGACACCCTGGTTGCGCAGTTCCGGGACCACCCCGATGGCGTCGATCACCGCCGTCGGCGCAGTGCCGCCGAATTCGCCGTCGAGCACATGGGCCGAAACAAACCCGACGAGCTGGGTACCCTGCCCGGCAACCAGCCAGACGAAGGAATCCGGCGAGCCGCCCAGCGCGGCCCACCGCTTTTCAAAAAAGCCCCTTCGCGAATTGCCGGTGATCCGGTTGTCCAAGGCGATGGCGGCTTCCAGATCGGTGCCGGTCATCGGCCGGATGACGATTTTACTCGAAGTCATGCAAGTTCCTCCTGTTGCCCTTGCGATGCAACCACGCCCACCTCAGCGAGGCCAACCTTGGCGCGGGACCAGACATACTTGACGACCAGGGCCGCGGTCGCGACGAAGGCGGGAATGGCGATCAGCATGAAGATGCTGCTGAAACCCAGCTGCCACCGCATGAACTCCCCGCCGATCAAGGCCCCGCTGATCGCGCCGAATCGGCCGACGCCCAACATCCAGGATACGCCGGTGGCCCGGGCGGCGGTAGGATAGAAAGCGGCACCCAGCGTCGGCATGGACACCTGAGCACCGTTCATCGCCGTTCCGGCTAGGAAAATCATCAGGGCAAGCAGCACCGGTTCATGCAGGACATTGGCGACGCAGCATAGCAGTACACCCGTCAACGCATAGGCCCCGGCGATGACGAAATGCGGAACCACCCTGTCCATCAGCCAGCCGGCAAAAATGGCACCGATGCCGCCCCCCAACGGGAACAGCGCACTCAACAATGCCGCCTTTTCGATGGAAAATCCGGTTCCTTTCATGATCAGCGGCATCCAGCTGGTGAGCAGATAGAACATCACCAGGCCCATGAAATAGGTGACCCACAGCATCACCGACCCTATAGCATACTGACGGGATAAGACCAGTCGCAGCGCCTGGCCACCATCATGGTGACCTTTCTCGGTAACCACGAATGTTTGCACCGCATCCAGGTTTCTCAAGGTGATCCGTGATAGAATTTTCTTTATCCTGTCCACCTCGTTGCCGCGCACAGCCAGATGCATGACCGATTCAGGCAGCAGGGCGATCAACAGGGCGGCCAGCAGCAGCGGCCCCGCGCCACCGACCAGCAGAACGCTGCGCCAGCCGAATGAGGGGACGAGCCAGGCGGCCAGCACGCCACCCAGTGACGCGCCAAGGGGAAAGCCGCAAAACATGGTATTGACGATCACCGCCCGCCGGCGCTCGGGACAATATTCGGCCATCAGGGTGATGGCGTTGGGCATGGCGGCGCCCAGCCCGATGCCGGTCAGGAAACGCCACACCGTCATCTGGTCGAGAGTGCCGGCGAACGCCGTGCCGAGGCTGAAGATGCCGAACAGCGCGACCGACAGGATCACCACCTTCTTCCGCCCGAAGCGGTCGGCCATCGGGCCGGCCGTAAGGGCACCGGCAGCCAGGCCGAACAGCGCCGCGCTGAGAAGCGGGGCAAGAGCCGGTTTCGCGACGCCCCATTCGGCTACCAGCGACGGAGCGACATAGCCGATGGCCCCGGTGTCGTAGCCGTCAACCGCCACAATCAAGAAGCAAAAAAACAGAACTATGAAATGGAATGGCCCTATTGGGCTTTCATTGATTAGATCTTTAACATCGATGGACGAGGGTTCCTTCACTACAGCCTCCCTGGAGGCGCCTGTTAGCCGTCTCTTTCAAGCCATTGTTCGGAATGATTGCGATTTCGACCTTACACAGGCAGCCATGCAATTTTACGTCCCCGATTTTTTATTATTGCATCACCATTCCAACTCTTAGCTTTGGCAACCTTGACAGGGCTTGCTACGTTGGCTTATTTTAAAGCGACACTACAGTACCGAAATACCTTAAGTCAATGAGGACCTCATGCCCGTAAGACCACAGTGGGATTTCTCCGGGAAGGTAGCCATCGTTACCGGCGGCGCCAGGGGAATCGGCCGAGCCGTCGCCGAAGCGCTGATTGCCGGCGGCGCCCAGGTGCATGTCTTCGATCGCGCCGGCGAACCCTTTCCCGAAGCCAACTTCCACGAAGTGGACATCGCCGACGGCCGCCAGGTGCAGGCCGCGGTAGCGGCCCTGCCCAAACCCGCCACCCTGCTGGTCAATAATGCGGGGATCACCCGGGACCGCTCCATCGTCAAGATGAGCGACGACGAGTGGCGATCGGTGCTGGACGTCAATCTGACAGGCGCCTTCAACCTGATCCGTGCCGTCGCGCCGGCGATGATGAACGGTGGCTACGGGCGCATCGTCAACGTCATCTCGATCAATGGGCTACGCGGCAAGTTCGGCCAAGCCAACTATGCGGCATCGAAAGCCGGCCTGGTCGGCCTGACCAAGACCGCCGCACGTGAGTTCGGCCCGAAAGGGGTGACCGTCAATGCCGTCGCACCGGGAATGGTACTGACCGAAATGGCCATGCAACTGGCCGAAGAATTTCGTCAGAAGGCACTGGACGAGAGTGTGCTCAAACGCCTGCCCATGGTCGACGACATCGCCGCCGCGATCCTGTTCTTCCTCTCCGATCACGCCCGGATGGTGACGGGCCAGGTCTTGCAGGTCGATTCCGGCCAGTACATCTAAGCCGATAGCAGCCTCCGACTCAGCGGCCGGCGGCCAGCCGACTGGCGAGTTGCATGCGTCGGGCGCTGCTCCGGCCGGCCAGCTTCAGCATGGTGTCGACGGTGATCGACGACAAGGTGGCTCGTGCCGTGTCCTCGATCTCGTCGAGCACGGTCCGCAGCGCCTGGCCTTCCGCCGTCTCATCACCGGCCTCCCGTTCACCGGAATTGGTCGAGCCGATTGGCTCGAAGATGCGGATCACGTCTAGCAGGTTCAGACGCTTGGCATTGGCGGCGAAGCGATAGCCGCCGCCGACGCCTCGGGCTGCCTCGACCAGGCGTTCCCGCCCCAAGGTTCGCAGCACCTTGGCCAGATGGTTGGGAGAAATGGAATATTTCTCGGCGATCTCCGACACCGACAGATAGCGATCGGGCTGCGATGCCAGTTCCAGAATGGCGAAAACGGCATGGCGGGTGGCCATCTGCAGCTTCATTCGTCGAGTTCCTTCTCCAGTTCGATAAACGGCCCGGCCATCATTCCCTGGCTGCGGAAAAACGACATCAGCAACTGGGCATCCCGCGCCAGCATGGTCCGCACCTTGTTGACCTTGGCCTTGCGGAAGCAGTCGCACATGGCGTCGAACAGCGCGCTGCCGACACCGCCCAACCTGATATCGGGATCAACGTTGACGGCGAAAATCCATCCGCAGGGTGGCGAGCCGAATTCCCAGGCGCGCACCTCCCCGATAATGAAGCCGAGCAACTGCTCGCCCTGCATGGCGACCAGGAAAAAGCGGTCGTCGCCTTCCGCCCCATAACGTTGGAACAAGCCGCGCCAGTACTCTGGTTTGGGAACCGCAGTGATCTGAGTATCGAGCCGAATTACATGCTGGACGTCGACCAATGTTGCCGGGCGAATGGTGAACGCAACTGGGCTATCATCTGCTTTCGTCATGGTCTTTCTATCAAGGAGGTCCCCAACGAGGTGATGCCCCACTATATCAAATTCAAGCATTTTCGCACCATAAAGTGGCTAAACCCATCCGAGCATGTGCCGCCAGGATTGTAACGGGATTCCGCGGGCGCTCGGCCTTGACAGCGGGAGGCCAGAGAGCGACACTATTCCGGCTAAACGGTACCTCTTTGCCTTATTAGCGACGTGCCGCACATCGAGCCCCACACAAACTGCTACCGAGGCGCTCGGGCGGCAGGGAGGAGTGAAATGCAACTGGTCGAACCGGGCGAAGGCCTGGAACTTCGCTTCCCATCGGGATTCAATGTCGCCGTGGACTTCATCGATCGGCATCCGGCGCAAGGTCGCGCCGACAAGGTGGCGATCCGCACCGACGAAGAAGACGTGACCTATGGTCAACTGGCGGCTTCGGTCAACCGCTGCGCCAACCTGCTGACCGGACTTGGCATCACGCGCGGCGAGCGGGTGCTGATGATGGTCAAGGATTGCCCGGAATTCTTCTACGTTTTCTGGGGCGCAATCAAGGCGGGGGCAATTCCCGTCCCGATCAATACCTTGCTGAAGGCCAAGGACTACGCTTTCATCATCGACAATTCAGCCTGCGCCTGCCTCGTCTATTCGCCCGAATTCGCCGGCGAGGCCGAGCCCGCGCTGGCCGCATCGCCGCACAAGCCGCGCCACGTGCTGCGGACCGAAGGCGAAGGCGAAACCTTGCGCGCCCTGATGGCGCAATCCTCCGACCGGTTTACCGCGGTTCCGGCCTCTCCCACCGATGAGTGCTTCTGGCTCTATTCGTCTGGATCCACCGGCCAGCCAAAGGGCGCCGTGCATTTGCATCGGGACATGGCGGTGACCAGCTATCTGTATGGCGAAAGGACCCTGGGCGTCCGCGAAGACGACGTCTGCTTTTCGGCGGCCAAGCTGTTCTTCGCCTATGGCCTGGGCAACGGCATGACCTTCCCGTTGTGGGCGGGCGCTACCGCGGTCCTGCTGTCGAGCCGCCCGACCCCGGAAAGCACCTTCGCCACCATCGAGCGTTTCAAGCCGACCCTCTATTTCGGTGTCCCGACGCTTTACGCCTCGCAACTCGCCGCGATGGATACCCGGAAGCCGGATCTGTCGTCCGTGCGCCTCTGCGTCTCGGCCGGCGAGGCTCTGCCGGCGGAGGTGTTCAAACGGTGGAAAGCCAGCACCGGCACCGTCATCCTTGACGGAATCGGCTCGACCGAGGCCCTGCACATCTTCATTTCCAACCAGATCGGCCACTACAAGCCCGGATCGACCGGCATGCTGGTCGAGGGATACGAGGCAGTGATCCTGGACGAGAATGATCGCGAACTGCCGCCGGGAGAACCGGGCAGGCTGATCATCAAGGGGCCGTCGACTGCCAAGTATTATTGGCGCAACCCGGAAAAAACCGCCAGTACCATGCTGGGCGACTGGCTGAACACAGGCGACACCTATTACCGCGACGACGAAGGATACTTCTTCTACTGCGGCCGATCCGACGACATGCTGAAAGTCGGCGGCATCTGGTGTTCGCCCTTCGAGATCGAAGCCACGCTGATCGAGCATCAAGCCGTTTTCGAGGCGGCTGTGGTGGGCCTGCCTGACGAGCAAGGCCTGATCAAACCCGAAGCCTGGATCGTCCTGCGCGACCGCGTTCGCCCCTCACCCGAACTGGAAGAGGATCTGAAGCGGCACTGCAAGGCCAAGATGGCGCCCTACAAATACCCGCGGCGCTTCCATTTCATCGACGACTTACCGAAGACGGCCACCGGGAAGATCCAGCGGTTCCGCCTGCGGACACAGGACGAGTGAGGCCCCATGCTTGACGCTTATATCTACGACGGGCTGCGCACACCGATCGGCCGCCATGCCGGCAGCCTTGCCGCGGTTCGACCAGACGACCTCGCAGCAGGAGTGATCCGCACTCTGCTCGCCCGCAGCCCCTTCCCTGCGACCCAGGTGGAAGATGTGCTTCTCGGCTGTGCTTGCCAGTCGGGCGAGGACAGCCGGAATGTTGCCCGCCATGCCGCGCTGCTGGCCGGCCTGCCCATCGAAGTAGGCGGCGCCACGGTCAACCGGCTGTGCGGCAGTGGCATGAACGCGGTGATCGACGCCGCGCGGGCGGTCAGCCTGGGCGAAGGACAGCTTTTCATCGCCGGTGGCGTGGAATCCATGACCCGCGCCCCCTTCGTCCTGGCCAAGGGAGAAACTGCCTACGGCCGCGAAATCCGCATGTTCGACAGTACGATCGGCGCTCGTTTCCCGAATGCCCGCTTCGTTGCCGGCTGGGGCAACGACACCATGCCCGAAACGGCCGACAACGTGGCACGGGAACTTGACCTGGGTCGCGAGGACAGCGATCGCTTCGCCCTAGGCTCGCAGCAGAAATACGCCCGCGCCAAGGCCACGGGCTTCTTTGCCGGCGAGATCGCCTCCGTCGAGGTGGCGACCGGCCGGAAGACGCCGCCAATCATCGTCGACCAGGACGAGCATCCGCGGCCGGAGACGACCCTCGAGTCACTGGCCAAATTGCGCCCATTGGCGGAAAGCGGCGTCGTCACCGCGGGCAACGCATCGGGAATCAATGATGGCGCGGCGGCCCTGCTGATCGGCAGCCGGAAAGCCGGCCAGGCGGCGGGTGCGCAGCCGCTGGCCCGCATCCGGTCGGCCGCCGTGGCCGGCGTTGCGCCGCGCCTGATGGGCCTGGGCCCCGTCCCCGCCTCCCTCAAGGCGCTGGAACGGGCCGGCCTGTCGCTGGGCGAGATCGACATCATCGAGATCAACGAGGCCTTCGCGGTGCAAGTGCTGGGTTGCTGCCATGGTTTGCAGCTCAGCCCCGAGGACTCGCGGCTGAACCCCAATGGTGGCGCGATCGCCATCGGCCATCCGCTGGGGGCTTCAGGTGCCAGACTGGTGCTGACGGCGGCCCGCCAGCTTCAACTGACCGGCGGCCGATATGCCCTGGCCACCATGTGCATCGGCGTCGGACAGGGTATTGCCATTGTGCTGGAAAGGGTGTGACGACCAGGCTAACTGCCGACCAAGCACCTCACCGATGCCTCGTCATTGCGTGTCGATGGCAATGCAATCCGCCACCACCCCCATGGCCCCTGGATTGCCTTGCGGAGTTTATGCCCGGCCCCGTCTTCGGCGGGACCCGTTGGCTCGCAATGACGACGGCGCCTGATCTCGACGGCGTTGTGACAGGCCCCGCCGCGCGTGCGATAATGCATCCATGTCGACCCTGAATCTGCCGCTTCTTTTTGCCCCCACCTCGGTAGCCGTCATCGGCGCCTCGGACCGCCCGCGGGCGGTGGGCAACATCGTCATGCGCAACCTGCTGGAAGGACGCTTCCCGGGTCCGATCATGCCGGTCAACCCCAATCGCAAGGCGGTGTGCGGGGTTCTTGCCTATCCGGACGTCGCCGAGCTGCCGATGACGCCCGACCTGTCCATCGTCTGCACCCCTGCCCCGACCGTACCCGGGCTGCTTGAGCAGCTTGGCCAGCGTGGCACCAAGGCGGCCATCGTCGCCGCCTGGGACGCCGACCCCGACGCCATGCTGGCCGCCGCCCAACCCTTTGGGCTGCGCCTGCTGGGCGGCAACAGCCTCGGCGTTCTGGTGCCGAAGATGCGCCTGAACGCCAGCTTTGCGCAAGCCGGCGCATTGCCGGGCCGCGTCGCTTTTGTCTCTCAGTCCGGCGCATTGTGCACGGCTGTGCTGGATTGGGCCCTGCCCCGCCGAATCGGGTTTTCCCACTTCGTGTCACTGGGCGAAGGGGCCGACATCGATTTCGCCGACATGATGGACTACCTCGCCAATGACGAGGAAACCCGCGCCATCCTGCTCTATATCGAATCCATCGGCCGCCGTGGCGACTTCATGCCGGCAGCCCGGGCCGCCGCCCGCAACAAACCGGTAGTGATCGTCAAGGCAGGACGGGGCCAGGCGATCAAGCCGATCGGCCCATTCCTTGCGGAATCGCTGGCCGCCCCTTATGAGGTGTTCGACGCGGCGACGCGGCGGGCCGGCTGCCTGAGGGTAGAGGCGCTGGACGAACTGTTTGCCGCCGTCGAGACCCTGGCTCATTCCAGGCTTATGAAGGGCGAAAGGATCGCCATCCTGTCCAATGGCGGCGGCACGGCAATGATCGCCTTGGACGAGTTCGATGCCGCCGAGACCGGCGAACCGGCGGGTCTGTCGGCCGAAACCTTGGCCGGGCTGGCCGAAGCCTTGCCGCCCGGGTGGGTTCCTGCCAATCCAGTGGATCTGCACATCGACGCCCCGCCCGAGCGCTATGGTGCCGTGCTCAAGGTATTGGCTCGGGCTCCCGAAGTGGACGGCGTGCTGGTCATCCATGCACCGACGCCCATTGTCGACAGCGACGATGTCGCCCGCAAGCTGGTGGAAACCCAGCGCAGCGTCGGGGGGTTCCTGTTCACCTGCTGGATCGGCGGCGATTCCGCCGCCCCGGCGCGCCGTCTATGTGCTGAAGCCGGCCTGCCCACCTACGATTCGATCGGTAGCGCCGTACGCGGCATCCGTCACCTCATCCAGTATCATCACAACCAGGAAATGCTGCTGGAAACGCCGCCCCTGGGTCCTGGCGACCTGCGCCCCGCCCGCGGCACGGCCCGCCTGATCATCGAACGCGCCCTGAGCGAAACCGGCGGATATGTGGGCGATGCCGAGGCCCGCGCCCTGCTGGCCGCCTATGGCATACCGGTGGTCGAAGCCCGCCTGGCCCGTTCGGGCGAAGAAGCCGCCGCGGTGGCCGAGGCCGTCGGCTATCCCGTGGCCTTGACCGTGTCCTCACCGGATATTCCGCGCAAATGGGACGTGGGTGGCGTCGCCCTCAATCTGGAGAACGCCGACGCAGTTTGCGCCGCCGCCGCCGGCATCATGCGCCGCTTCAAGGAGACCCGACCCGACGCCCGGATCGATGGCTTCGCCGTCCAGCCGATGGTACTGCGGCCCCATGCCCGACAGCTGATCATCGGCATCGCCTGCGACCCGATCTTCGGGCCCGTCCTCGTATTCGGCGAAGGCGGCCGCGCCGTCGAGGTGGTTCGCGACCACTCCGTCGCCTTGCCGCCGCTGAATCCGCCGCTCGCCCGCCAGGTCATCGCGCGGACGCGAGTGTCTCGCCTGCTCGAAGCGCACGGCAACCGGCCGGCGGCCGACAGCCAGGCGATCGCCGATGCGCTGATTCGCATGTCCTGCCTGCTGGTGGACAACCCGGAAATCGTCGCCTGCGACGTCAATCCGCTGTTCGCCGACGAGCATGGGGTGCTGGCCGTCGATGCCCGGATCCGCGTCGCCGCGGTCAATCACTCGGACCTGCGGCGGTTCTCCATCCTGCCTTATCCGGTGGAACTGGAGGAGACCGCCCGGCTTTACGACGGCAGCGAAGTGATGCTCCGTCCAATCCGGCCCGAGGACGAACCGGCCCATGCCGATCTGGTCAACAGGATGACGCCTCAGGATCTGCGGTTTCGGTTCCTTGGCTCCCTGCGCAAGTTGCAGCATAACCAGTTGGCTCGGCTGACGCAGATCGACTTCGACCGCGAGATGGCCTTCATCGCCGCACGCCGCACGACCGAAGGAAAGCCGGAAACCTTGGGCGTCGTTCGTACCGTCACCGACCCCGACAACCGTCAAGCCGAGTTGTCGATCCTGGTGCGGTCGGACCTCAAGGGAACCGGCCTCGGCACAAAGCTCATGGAAAAGGCCATCCGCTATCACCAGGGCCGCGGCACCGGCGAGATCTATGCCCAGATCCTGGCGGAGAACGAGGCCATGCTGCGACTGGCCAAGAAATGCGGCTTTCAGGTCAAACGGGGAAGCGACCCGGAAATCGTCGAATGTGTCCGGCCGCTGAGTGCGCCGTCGTAGGACCAATGCGGTCGAACTCGCGGGGCTCCGTCATTGCCGGACTCTATGTTCGCTCCGTGAGGTGACGGGCGGCCCGCCCCGCTCCTCCCCTATCGAGCGTTGAGCCAGACAGGCCGGTGCCGAGCCTCAACTCAACGGCATTGGCCCGCGCCCTTTAGGACGCACCCACATTTCCAGGGATTGACGCCAGGCCTCCAACGCCTCGATCGCCGCCTCGACCGCCATCAGGTTCACCCTGGCCACGGTTTCCGCCATCCATAACTGGGGAAGCTGAACGTCAACAGGGTGATGTTCCGGCCGCCGGTGGCTCCGCGGGCGTGCCGCGGCCGATCCTTCCGGCAGAAGCTCCCGAATTTCCTTGGAAAGCTCCACCAGATGCTCGCGATGGCGCATGTTCTCGTCGCGGTAGGCTGCGACCACCTCGGCCGGCAAGGCGCTCGCCGCCATGACACGAGCGATATCGTCGACGGCGGCATCGACGGCGGCTTCCGGGTCGCGGCCTTCCCACAGTTCCTTGGCCAGGGCGGCAAAGGTCTTCATGCTTGCGCGATTGTAGAAGCGCGCCCAACGCGCCGGATCATGCATCCATGGCAGTGCCGGCGCGGAGGGAAGCGTGGGCGGTCGGCTTTCCATCTTGCACCCTTGCTTAAGGCGTTTTCCGCTTCGCTCCGAACGTTCTGACAGGCTGCCTGCGCCTCTGGCGGCAGCAGGCTGAAACGCGGCTTGGGCTTGGCCCTTCCAACCGGTGAACAATCGACCCGGCGACCTGTTCTGGCCCGCAGAAACAGCACCGGGATGACCGCCGGGGCCGTCCGGGCGATGCAGGCCTGCATCGCCCCCACAGGCGTCACTTCTCGGCGAACGCTTTTTCGATGACGTAGTGGCCCGGCCCTGCGTTGCTGCCTTGTTCGAACCCGATTCCGGTAAGATAGCCCGTCAGTTCGCTCATCATCTCGGGTCCGCCGCAGATCATCACCCGATCCTCGGCCGGGTCGAGAGCGGGCACGCCCAAATCGTCAAACAGCTTGCCGCTTTGGATCAGGCCGGTGATCCGGCCCTGGTTGACGAACCGCTCGCGCGTGACCGTCGGGTAGTAGGTCAGCTTCTGCTGGACGAAATCGCCGAAGAACTCGTTGTTCGGCAGTTCCTTGCGGATGAAATCCTCGTAGACCAAATCGGCCACATGCCGGCAGCCGTGGACCAGGACGATACGGTCGAACCGCTCGTAGATCACCGGATCCTTCAAGATGCTGAGGAACGGCGCGAGGCCGGTGCCGGTGCTGAGCAGATAGAGGCGCTTGCCGGGCAGCAGGTTGTCGACGACCAGCGTCCCGGTAGTCTTGCGGTTGACGAGAATCCTGTCGCCCGGCCGAATATGCTGGAGACGCGAGGTCAGCGGCCCGTCCGGTACCTTAATCGACAGGAACTCCAGATGGTCCTCGTAGCTCGCGTTGACCATGCTGTAGGCGCGCATCAGCGGCTTGCCGTCCACCTCGAGGCCGATCATCGCGAACTGCCCGCTCTCGAAGCGGAAGCCGGGATTGCGCGTCACCTTCAAGGTGAACAGCTTGTCGGTCCAGTGGTGGGTTCCCAATACGGTCTCTTCAAGGATGTTCGACATCGGAGCCTCAAGACAAGTCATCACACGGCGCAACAGGCGGCGACCCTCCGCGAGAGCCATCGCCGATCATTTAAAAACAACACGTTTTTATGCGCCTTTCAATGTATTTTACAGTTGTTTGAAATCGCGATTACGCCGCGATCATTATGGTACACTCTTTTTTTGTATAACATGCCGCCAGCGGCTCTCGCGCGGACCGTCACCTGGCCGGCCGACGCGGCACCGCCCTGGCTTTCAGGCTGAGAAGCTGTTTTAGATAAATCTAATTTGCGTTCGCGGTCAACTGCCATCTCACCGATTCGGCGATCAGGCAGATGAATTCCGCGCGCCAAAGGCGACGCAATCCCCTAGCCGCGGTATCGGCTATTGAATTGCGTCGCTCGGCGGAAAAATGCAGGGCAGCTTGGAGGTCAGTCGCCGCATCCCCCGCCGCAGCAGCCGTCGACCGGGGCTGCGGCGACTTCAGCCGTCTTGGTGATCCGCACGCGCCAAAGGTCCGGGCCCTCCTCCAGATAAGTCCAACGGAACGCGCCTTCGCGCTCGACGTCGAACTGGTAGTAAAGGGGGCGCGGGTCATGGTCGTTGGCCAGGATGAAGGAGCTGCCGACCGGCAACTGGTCGAAAGTGGCGAAAATGCGCGGGTGCCGTTCCCGCGGCTGGATTTCGCGGGCATCTAACAGGACTTCGGACATCTCTGTGTTTCCTCTGGTCGGCCGGCACCGGACATCGGCGCGGCTCACAGCCAGTAGTAAAGCAAACGCGTCAGGTATTTGGGTTGAGCTTGATCAAGCCTCGCCCGCATTTCCGAGGCGCAGGCCGCGGGAACGACGGCGCCTCTGGCGGGTTTTCCGGAATGGATCAATGCCGGCCATTGCCTGTGGGCCAACGCAATCGGAGGATGTCATGCCGTCGTCCGGCCTCTGCCGGAGCCTTGCTTTGATCACCGCCTCCGGCCTCGGCGGCTGTTCGGGCGGCCTCTTTGACCCCGCCGGACCGGTCAGCTCGGCCGAACGGACCATCCTGTACAACTCGCTGGGCATCATGCTGGCCATCATCGTTCCGACGATCATCGCCACCCTGGGCGTGGCCTGGTGGTTCCGCGCCTCGAACAAGCGCGCCCATCACATGCCTGATTGGCAATATTCGGGGCGGATCGAGATGATCGTCTGGTCGATCCCGGCCATGACCATCCTCCTGCTCGGCGGCATCGACTGGATCGGCTCACACCAACTCGACCCCTACAAGCCAATCGTCAACCAGGGGAAGGCACTGCGGATCCAGGTCGTTTCACTCGACTGGAAATGGCTGTTCATTCTGCCCGACCAGGGTATCGCCAGCGTCAACAAGGTGGTGGTCCCAACCGGTATCCCTTTGAGTTTCCGCCTCACCGCGTCGGGTGTGATGAATTCCTTCCTTGTGCCGCAACTGGGCAGCCAGATTGCTCTCATGCCACGTATGGAGACGCAGCTTCATCTGCGGGCCGACCGGCCCGGGTCGTATCGCGGTTACTCCACCAATTTCAGCGGCGACGGGTACGCCGGCATGGCGTTCACCATCGACGCCGTCCCCGCCGGCCGGTTCGATCAGGCGGTGACCGCCATCCGCGGCAGGGGTCCGGATTTGGACGCCGCCGGCTACGCCGAACTCGCTAAGCCGAGTGAAGCAGTCCCCGCCTACACCTACGGCGCGGTCAGTCCCGGTCTGTTCGATAGAATCGTCGCACCCGAGGCGCCGGCCGCCGGCCCCATCCCTGCGCAGCGCGCCAATACGCCGGAGGAGGATTGACCTGATGCTCGGCAAGCTCAGCTGGAGCGCAGTCCCGATCAATGAGCCGATCGACATGATCGCCTCGTGCCTGATGATCCTGGCCATCGTCGGAATCCTGATCGGCATCACCGTGAAAGGACATTGGCCCTATCTTTGGCGCGAATGGTTGACCTCGGTAGACCACAAGCGCATCGGCGTGATGTATTGCCTGCTGGCCATGGTCATGCTGCTGCGCGGTTTTACCGACGCCATCATGATGCGCGCCCAGCAGGCTTTCGCCGTCGGCGGCGCGCAAGGCTATCTGCCGGCCGAGCATTACGACCAGGTGTTCTCGGCCCACGGCACCATCATGATCTTCTTCGTGGCGATGCCGTTCATCGTCGGCCTGATGAACTTCGCCGTACCCTTGCAATTGGGCGTGCGCGACGTCGCCTTTCCCACACTGAACTCGATCAGCCTGTGGCTGGCCGCCTCGGGCGCGCTGCTGGTCAACATCTCGCTGGTAATCGGCAATTTTGCCCGAACCGGCTGGTTCGCCTACCCGCCGCTGTCCGAATTGCGGTTCTCGCCCGACGTCGGCGTCGACTATTACCTGTGGGCCCTGCAGATCTCGGGCGTCGGCACGCTTCTGGGCGGTGTAAACTTGGTCACCACCATCCTCAAGCTGCGAGCGCCGGGCATGAGCTATATGCGCATGCCGATGTTCTGCTGGACCGCGCTGGCGTCCAATCTGCTGATCGTCGCCGCCTTCCCGGTGCTGACGGCGGCCTTTGCCATGCTTCTGCTTGACCGATATCTGGGCTTCCACTTCTTCACGGTCGGGCATGGCGGCAACATGATGATGTACGTCAACCTGTTCTGGGTGTGGGGCCACCCCGAGGTCTACATCCTGATCCTGCCGCCGTTCGGCGTATTTTCGGAAGTCACCGCCACCTTCTCGGGCAAGCCGCTGTTCGGCTATCGGTCCATGGTCGCCGCCACGCTGGCGATCTGCGTCCTGTCCTTCATGGTCTGGCTACACCACTTCTTCACCATGGGGGCAGGCGCCAACGTCAACGCGGTGTTCGGCATCGTATCCATGGTTATCGCTGTGCCGACCGGCGTGAAAATCTTCAACTGGCTGTTCACCATGTATGGCGGACGCGTGCGCTTTGCCGTGCCGATCCTGTGGACCATCGGCTTCATGATCACCTTCGCCATCGGTGGTGCCACGGGCGTGCTGCTGGCGATACCGCCGGTGGATTTCATCGTCCACGACACGGTGTTCCTGATCGCCCATTTCCATAACGTGATCATCGCCGGCGTGCTGTTCGGCGCCTTCGCGGGTTACAATTACTGGTTCCCCAAGGCTTTCGGCTTCACCCTCGACGAAGGCTGGGGCAAGGCCGCATTCTGGTGCTGGCTGATCGGTTTCTACCTGGCCTTCATGCCGCTCTACTGGCTGGGCCTCGAGGGTATGCCGCGGCGCATGCAGCATTACCAGGAAGTCGGCTGGCAACCCTGGCTGATGGTGGCAGGAGCCGGCGCCGTGGTCATTCTGGCCGGCATCGCCTGTCAGATTATCCAGCTGGCGGTGTCGATCCGCACCCGTGACCGCCGTCGCGACACCACCGGTGATCCCTGGAACGGCCGCACGCTGGAAT
Source organism: Pseudomonadota bacterium (assembly GCA_021793155.1). GTDB lineage: Bacteria > Pseudomonadota > Alphaproteobacteria > Rhodospirillales > Magnetospirillaceae > DUZF01. The sequence continues at coordinate 15,587 of JAJYTF010000027.1, forward strand.
GGGCGACGCCGTCGCCGCCGCCCATGTGGAACTTCGCCGAGTTACCCCAGGTCGAGGGAGAAGACGCGTTCTGGCAGATGAAGCAGTTGGCGCGCGATGGAAAGCTGCGGGCCGCAGTACCACCCGCCTATCGGGCCATCGAAATGCCGAAGAACAGCCCGACGGGGTTCATCACGGCCTTCTTCGCCGTGGTCACCGGCTTCGCCCTGATCTGGCACATCTGGTGGATGGCCGGGCTGGGATTGTTGGGTGCCTTCGCCACGACGCTGGTCTTCGCCTGGCGCGACGTGGCCGAGGCGGAAATTCCGGCCGAGGTAGTGGCCCAATTCTATGAAGCTCATCCGGTGGAGACATTGCGATGACCACCGCCATTGCAGTTTCCCACGGCGGCCATGGCGTGCCTCCCATCCCCAGCATGGAAGGGCCGGCGCCGAAACGCATCGTCGTCAGCTTCGGCTTCTGGATCTTCCTGTTGAGCGACATCGTCATGTTTTCGGCGATCTTCGCTACCTACGCGGTGCTGGCGCGAGCCACCGCGGGCGGCCCGACGGGAGCGCAGCTGTTCCACCTGACCACGGTAGGCGTCGAAACCACCTGCCTGCTGCTGTCGACGTTCACTTGTGGCCTGATGTCCCTCGCGATCAATCTCGGCCGGCGCGGCGCCACCTATCTGGGTGGAGCCGTGACCTTCCTGCTGGGGGCCGTCTTCCTCACCCTGGAGATTCGCGAATTCGCTGCGATGTTCGCCGAAGGTGCAACCCCGCAGCGAAGTGCCTTCCTCTCCGGCTTCTTCACCCTGGTCGGCTGCCACGGCCTGCATGTGGCCATCGGGCTGATCTGGTTGACGGTGATGATGGTGCAGGTGGCGAGCAAGGGTTTCAGCCCATTCGTGCATCACCGCCTGCTGTGCTTCAGCCTGTTCTGGCACGCCCTGGACATCATCTGGGTCGCGCTGTTCTCGATCGTTTACCTGATGGGAGCCCGTTGATGGACCCCACTCCTCGCGACCGCGCCCCCGGCGACGAAACGATGCCCGAGGCCAAGCGGGAAGAGACCCTGGCCGGGCTGCAGGCCTATCTGATCGGCCTGTTGTTCGCGGCGATCCTGACCGCCACCTCGTTCTGGACCGCGACCACCTCGGTATTGTGGTCGCCAGGAGTGGCGACCGGCCTGGTTGTCCTGGCCATTGCCCAGATGGGCGTGCATCTGGTTTTCTTCCTACACATCACCACCGGGCCCGACAACACCAACAACGTCCTGGCCTTGGCTTTCGGCATCCTGATCGTCGGGCTGGTGGTGATCGGTTCGATCTGGATCATGGCCCATCTGAACGCCAACATGATGCCTTCGGGTAATCTCCCGAACCTCCAGATGCAGCGCTAGTGGTCCGCCCCAGACGCTTGGTCCCCAAGCGCCTGGATCAGGCGGCCCACCAACCAATTGAATTGTGGTGAAAATTCGACGGCTGGTGGCGGTACCATCCGTCGGATTTTCACCACTAGATCGTGACGAAGAAAATCTGCACCACGATCTACGCTCTTGGATTTGCCCTCGCCGGGAGCGCACCTCCGCGCGCTTGGCCGCCGCCTCATGGGATCTCAACAGCCGCTGGTCGCAACCTGCGTCAATTTTACGCATGCCTAAAGACGCCCGCCGGAACCGGAGACGCCGTATCTCTGAACGGCGAGGCCGGCCAGGACCGCCGGCAATCCGCCGTCTACCGCGACGAATGCTCCGCCCGCCTTAGGCTGACGGGCGAAGGCATTGCGAGGCTGTTCCCGATGTCGAATGTGCCCCCCGCGGCGGCGCAGGGAAGCTACCGCTCCAGCGATTGCACCAGGGCGTCCATGTCGGTCGGCACTCGGTCGAGGCGCCCTTCGCTGCCGTCCTTATTGCGCCACAGAAATGTCGGCGTGCCATGCAGCCGGATCGACTTGGCCGTCTCCATGTTGATGTCGAGGCGCTGGCTGGCGGCAGGGTCGGGCGCGTTGCTCAGATGCCCTGTCTGCCAAGCCGTCACCATCTGGTCCGCCGGCCGGCTCAGCATGGCGAGAGCATCGGCCGTGCTCTCCCCGCCGTTTTCACGATCGAGCAGCGACAGGGGAATCAGTGCCAGTTGCACCTTGCCGCTGGCGATATAGGGCTGCAGCGCCGCCAAGGCGCGCATCGAATAGCTGCATTGGGGGTCGACGAACATCCACAGGCGCGGCGCCGATAGCTGGCCCGCCGTTCCGTAGAAGGCCTCCTCGGCACGACGCAAGGCGGAAGGAACCGCGGCGAGTGGCAAGGCGGCTAGCTTCGCCGCTTCCGGCTGCGGCGTCCCGGCCTGGCCGGCACCGCTGGCAGCATCGTCGGCGATCGCCGGTGCGGGCAGGGCTTGCAGCAGGAATACCAGCATCAGCCAGGGTCCGTGGGACATCAGGATCGGCAGGAAATTCGCGCGCATGCAGTCTCCGGGCCCGCACGCCGGTGGACAATCCGGAGCCCGGCGTATTACCTGATCATATGGCCATGGCGGAGTTTATACCAAGGGGCTGTCCGCTCCCACGCGGGTGCTGGCCGGCCCCGTTGGCACCTTCACCGAAAAGACCGAACCCCAGCCCCAGGCCGGGACCATGGCGCTTGTCCTGTTCGGAATTGCTCTATTGGTGGAAGTCCGCGAAAATTGCGCCCGGTTGCTCGGCTGAGATGCCGCACGCCCTATCCCAGACTCCGATCGAAAGATGGCCGCCGCGTCTCCAGGCACCGACGGGAATGCTGCGGGTGACAGAATAGCCACGGCAGCGAGGGGCCTTCGCTTTCCCAGCACTTGCCTGAGCTGACGCCGGGAAAATGCGCCCTTAACGATATCCGCCGATCCACATTCCGCGTGGCGCCGGGCGATTCCATGCCATTCGATAACCTCCCGGATGCGCATAGCCGTAGGCTGCTACGGGGCGCTGTGCCATCTGGTAAGCCCACCGCTGCTGCATCCAGGCCTGCCGGCGCCACATTTCCTGCTGATAGGCCGGCATTGGCCGATAAGTGGGGGCGAACATGCCGGATGCGCCGCTGACCTGCCCGACCGCCTGCGGCGGCCAGCCGTAGACAACCACCGGCGCCGGCACATACTGCGGCGGCGGATACGGCATCGGCTGGATGACGACGATTTGCGGCGGATAGGTGGGCACTGCCGCTGGATATTGGGGAGGTGGCGGCGGAGGCGGAGGAACTGCCGCAACTGCATACGGCGGAGGCGGCGCCACCGGAGTGATGACAGAGGGCGGAGCCACAGGCACCGGCTCGTTGATCGCTCCGCGCTCCGCGACAGGAGAGGCGTCACCAGCAGGCTGTGCGCTTCGCTGTGTCTCGGTCCTGCTCCTCGTCACATTCTTCAACATCGCGTCCAGGTCCGTCGGAACCGGGGTGTATCGCCCTCCCGCCTGGTCCGCCTTGTTGCGGCTCATCTCCGAAGGGGCAGGATGATCGGCCGGACTCTCGGCGGCCTCCTCAGGTTCAGGCGCGACATGAAGACCGGCTTTTGCCGCATCTTCGTCATGCTGTCTCTTCGCCTTCGCCGCGGCATCATCGCCCTGCGGCTTGGCATCGGCATCCGCTGGCACATTTGCTGGCGCTGCCGGCTTGGCCGACAACGGCGCCCGGTTGACCGGCTCCTGCGGAGCCGCCGGCAAGGGAGAGGCGGGGGTGATGCTGAACGTGAACGGCTCGGCCGCGGCCATCCGCAATTGGTCGAGCATGTCGGCATGGGCCGGCGCGATCACCCACGGCAGAACGCAAAGGCCGAAAGAGACGATCCTGCGGGACACCATGGCCAAGCCCTCCCATCTCAGCGCTCACCGGTAATACCGGTGTTGCCGTTACGGTAGGTCATGACCCCCGGAATTTGCCGAGCATTCGCAGAATGCTCTTGGAACATCCATCGACCGGGATCCTGAACCTAACCGCTATCGGCAAGCACCTCATTCAACAATGAGGAAACACGTCGTGGCTGTGATGGGGATCACCCGGGCGAACGCAGGAAAACACCAAAGGCCGGAAAGGATCCGAGCCGTTGCGCCATGAGGGGATGCGCAGGCCGGCCAATTATCTGCCCGCACCGAGACGGAGCGTCCGCAGCCTATGCTTGCGAGGCCTTAGCTTTGAGCATTTTTGCCCAGGCCAGCAGCAATGCGCCTGGCGCTAGCGTCGCCATCACCGCAAGGTCGTTGATGAAATTGAGGGGGTTCATCGTTCCGCGGAGGACAGAGACGCCGTTGAAGTACCAAATCGACACATCCCCAATGGCGATGAGAGCAATAGCGAGGGCCAGGTACACCGAGCCGACGATCCTTACGATCCGATGCATGTCCATCCTTGCGGCAACCAGCATGAGACATTGATCCTAGCGTCCGAATGGCGGTCAAGCAAGGTGGAGCCGAGGTGGAGCCGAGGATGCCGATGGATCTGCAAAGGCGGGGCATGGCATCCCGGACGGGTGTCAAGTTGGTCAATCAACTGCTTTACGTCTGCTCAAATTGTCGATATATAACCAGACTTCATAACGAGGGGGTGACACTATGTCTCGCACGCGCTCTGTCCACCTGGTGGTGTTCGGCTTATTGGGAATGGCGGCGGCTTGGCCGTGCCGTGCGGACGAGGTCGGACCGCCGGCACCGACATCCGACTCGCCGGCGCCAGCGGCCAATTCCGGATTCTTCTCGGGTTGGTTCGCCCGGAAAGACCAGGCCCAGGCTACCCAGCCCCACTGGATGACTCCCCTGGTCACGGTCACCCCGCGCCTTGAAGAAGAGGTTCGCTACGACCAGCTCAACGAACAGCTGAACAATGGCCAGCACGTCGTCAACTATGGCGGCGGCAAGGGATTGGAGCTGATCCCAACCACCACCAACGAAGTGATCCTCAACGTGCCGCCGTACCTCGACCGTACCTATTCGCGCACCGACAAGTTTCCCGGCAGCGCCGGCACCGGCTTCGGCGATTGGCCGGCCCTGTTGGTCAAGCAGCGGTTGCTGTCGGCCCCCGAGTCCGAGGGCAACTACATCCTCACCGCCTTCCTGGCGGCGGGGGTTCCCATCGCCGCCGAACGCTTCACCCCGCACTATGATGCGTGGGCGGTGACCCCGACCATCGCCGGCGGCAAGGGCTGGGGCGATTTCGACATCCAAAGCACGCTCGGTGTCCAAATCCCCGTCGGCTACGCCGGCTATAACGGCAAGATCGTACTGAGCAACACGACGTTCCAGTATCATTTCGCCCGTTACTTCTGGCCCGAGATCGAGGTCAATGAAAGCTACTGGACCGGTGGGCCGCGCGGCGGCAAATACCAGACCTTTCTCACCCCCGGCATCATTCTGGGGCGTTTTTCCCTGGGATCGGGGATTAACGCCAGCTTCGGCGTCGGCTACCAGATCGCCGTCACGCCCGACGAGGTTGTCCCGCTGGTCACGCCTCTCTACAACCGGGCGCTGCTGACCACCGGCCGTATTACCTTCTGACCTGGCGCCGGCCGAGGGGCTCGGCCAGGTCTCACGAAGTCGCGGTGGCGGCAACGACGCGACAGCGTGCCCAACGCCGGTCATGATCGGCAAGCCACCATGGGCCTTGCACCCCATTTCCCGGGAAGAGGACAAGATGCTCAGCAGACCTCTACGAACGGCGCTTTTCGCGGCCTTGCTGCTCCTGTCCGGCGCCGCCCTTGCCAGGGCACAGGAAGTGACGGTTTTCGCCGCGGCGTCGCTCACCAACGCCATGGACGAAGTCAGCCAAGTATTCTCGGACAAAGGGTTGGGCAAGGTGACGGCGTCCTATGGGGCCTCCTCGACCCTGGCGAAGCAGATCGAAAACGGTGCGCCGGCCGATGTCTTCCTATCGGCCGATGCGGAGTGGATGGATTATTTGGCGGAACGGAAGCTGGTGGATGTCCATAGCAGGGAAAATCTGCTCGGCAACACCCTGGTCCTGGTCACTCCGGCGGACGCCGGCATGCCACAGGTGGACCTCACGCATGGGCCGGGTCTGGCGGCGTTGCTGGGCAACGGCCGCCTGGCGACCGGCGATCCCGCCCATGTTCCGGCGGGCAAATACGCCAAAGAGGCATTGACCAATTTGGGCCAATGGACGGCCGTCGAACCGAAGCTGGCTCGGGCGAACGATGTTCGCAGCGCGCTGGTCATGGTCGAGCGGGCCGAGGCGCCGCTCGGCATCGTCTATGGCACCGATGCCGCCCTGTCCCGGAAGGTGAAGGTGCTCGCCGTGTTCCCGGCGGACTCGCATGCACCGATCGTCTACCCGGCGGCATTGGTCTCCGGCCGGGAAACGCCCACCGCCCAGGTGTTTCTTCGGTTTCTGAAAGGCGAAGACGCCCGGCGCATTTTCTCTAAATACGGCTTCACGCCGCTCAGCTAGGCGGCGGGCTATGACCGGCGGGAGGGAATAAGTGCCGTCAAGGAGCCTAGGAATCGCGGCTGACCGGCATTCTGCTCAATACCGTCGGCAGCGGCCGAAAGGATGCCGGCCACGCGGGCCAACCGTTGGTCGGCCCGATCCGAAAAGGCGCCGGCAGTCTGCCCTGCCGCTTTGAGGACATGGAGGTCGAGACAGCTCGCCTGACTGGCGTTCCGCCGATGGCGGACGCAGAACTAGACGTAAGCCTGGACGGCTTCGGACCGTTGCGCGCGCGTGCTCAACACTGGAACCGAGGGGGTTCTGGTCGACTTCCTGCTCGACGACGTGACGAAGGCGCGGTTGGGCGAGTTCCTGTTCGGCCATTTGGCCGAGGACCAGTTCTACATTAAACTGGCCAAATCGGCTGCCAAGACGGTCGGGCGCACTTTCGAGGAGGTCCTGGCACGGGGCGAAGCTAACAATCGATGCGGTCTTAATTTTTTCGGGCGCGTCAAAAAAGCCAGTTTGCAAAAGGCCCTTGTAGGGTCCGTGTTTCGCCAACTCCTTAATAACTCTCTTCGCCAGCGATATTGCAGAGAACGGCTGAAGGATGAGCTCAATTTCCTGGGTGGCCACCGACGGTCGATCTGCATCGCTTCCTCCCGGCATTGGGCAACCAGGTCGGGAACGCTCCAGCTGCGCACCGTCAGCAGCAGCCAGTCGAGGACCAGAGTGGCCGACACCTGCGGCTGGCAGGGCCTGGGCAGGAACAGCTGGCGGATCAGCCATTGGAAGTTCTGGCGGGAGCCGGGGAACAGCTTGGCCAGTTCGGTCTCGACCCGCCAATCTTCGAAGATGTTCCAGATGTGTTTTTCCAGCGGCGTGAGGCTGGCCCGCTTCATCGCCACGAAATCGGTGTGCCGGATATGGGCCGCTTCGTGATCGATGTAGCCACGCACCAACCCGAGGAAGGTGGATCGCCTACCGCCGGCAGGCCGGGCAGACGGATCACCCGGCCGGTGGTGTAGGCATCGTTGCCGCCGATCTCAACCGTCACGCCATAGGCCCGACCCAGGACATCGGCCAGCAACGGCAGGCATTTCAGGATTGCTTGTATCATGAGGGTTTCTCGCTTTCCTACCAGAGGCCAAGACTGTCGAGATGCGGCACCGGCCGGTTGCCATGGTCGGCAAACGGCTCGGCGTCATCCTCGTCCATCGGGACGTCGTCATCGCCGATCGGCGCGGCGGAGCTGTCCGCCGGCAGCGCCACCAGCCCGCGCAGGGCATCCTCGGGCGTCTGTCCGTCGATCATTTTCTGGCCGTGTTCGACCACCGCCGCCGGGTCGCGCAGCAGGCAGACCAGGCCCTGCAGCATGACCAGGTCGGCGCCGTTGATCGGTCCCTTGTCGGGAAGACAGGCCAGGGCGGCATCCAGCAGGTCGACCATCGGACTGACCCGCGGTTCGACGAAGGTCAGCCCGGCCAGTTTCTGCCGCAGCCCCCGCAAGGGGGACAACGCCTTGCCGGAGACTTCGAGCTTGCCGGCGAAGGTCTTGTGCCAGGCCTCGTCGGCCACCTTGGCCACCTCGCCGAACAGGGTCGAACCGAGGCCGGACACCGCGTCCTGCAGCGATCCTCCCGTCCCGTCGCGTTTCGCCGGCGGCACGATGCGATACATCTGCCAGGCGAACCCTAGGCGCGCCCGCACCGTATCGACGCCGACCAGCGAGCCGGCGATCAGCGTTTCCCAGCCGGGATTGGTGCTCAGCCACTGGCGGATGGCGTCGTCATAGCGATCGAGAAAGGCCTGCTTGGCGGTGTTGAAATCCCTGGCGATGGCTTCCAGGGCTTCGGTCACCGGCGTGATGCTGGCCTCAGGCAAAGCCCAGCCGCCGAGGAAGCGCACGCCGTGGCGCTCCAGCAGAGCAACGGCGCGGGCCTTCAAGGTGGCGAAGATGCGCAGGTCTTCCGGATTGCACACCTTCTTGCTGCCCAGCGGATCAACGTCCGCGTCGAGAAGGTGATCTCGATGGTCTCGCCCGGCTGCTGGCTGGCCCCCTCGCCGATGAACAGGCGGCGCACTTCGTTGGCGAACTCCACCATGGTGTGACGCAGATCGTCCGGCAGGGGCCGGAGCCAGGCGCTCCAGCAACCGGCTTTCGGCATCGGCCGGGGGATAGCCGACCTCGCACAGCCAGAACCGGTCCATGAAGGCCAGGTTCTGCCGCAGGGTGCCCTGGTAGAGGCCGCTGTCATCGGCCGCGCCATTGGTGTTGGCGGTGGCGACGAAGCGGAACATCGGATGCGGCGGGATCACCTCGCCACCGTTTTCCGGAATGCACAACGGACCGCCGTCGAGCACCCCGTTCAGCCCGGTGGCGGTGGCCGGATCCAGCAGGTCGATTTCGTTCACCAGGAACAAGCCGCCGAATTTCATCGCCAAGGCCAGCGGACCGTACTGGAACCGCATGGAGCCGTTCTCCACCGTGAGATGTCCGGCCAGGTCGTTGAATTCCAGCCGGCCGTGGCCGGTGACCTCGAACACCGGGTAATTGAGCTTGGCGGCCACCTGGCGGACCAGGCTGGATTTGCCGCTGCCCGTGGGGCCGAACACATAGAGGGGATCGACCGGACTGATGAACCACACCACCAGTTCGCGCATGGGATCGTGGAACAGGTAGTCGGGATCGACGGGCGCGCGATGGTGATCGGGATCCACCGAGGATCGTTGAGCTCGGCCAAGCTCATCTCATCAGGTTTGACCGAATGCGGTGATTCAAAATCCTTCAGCCGGCAGTCCGTGATCTCCGCGTCTCATACCTCTGGCTGATGGAGTATGCCGGCGGGCTGGCAATAATCGGGGAGAGGCACACACCCCAGGAGACTTTAGCCGTGACCCAGGAATGGATTACCGTCGGCGCGCTTGGCGATGCATTTCTACCCGAAAACAACTGCCTGCGGCCCGTGGCAGACCTTGCCAGGCTAACTCTGACTCTTCATTTCGAGAATGGCTGGATCATCGAGTATCACTTCACCAGCGAGTGCTCGCTAAGCTGGAAGATGGTCGAGGGCGAGGACAGTTCGTCCACCCAGGGGGAGGAAACCTACACCGCCACCAATCCGCGCTCCGGCATCTACTTCGTGGATTTCATCAAGCGAGACAAGCGCGCCACCTCGGTCAGCTTCGTGCTCGATTTCGAGAATTCGGTGTTCCTGGCCCTGGTGGCCCAGTTGCCCACCAAAGAACAGGCCTACATTCCACCGCTTGAACGCATCGAGCGCAGGCTGGAGTTGACCGCTGTGTCAGGTTCCTTCCTGCGCGGCACCATCGACAAACCGTTCAGCCCCTCCGCCAAAATTCCCGCTCCAACCTGCGATCTGATCGGCCGGCGGATCGAGTATCGCTATAGCCCAACCGAGTTGTACGAGCACATTTACCTCAACGACCGCTTCTACACGTGGCGCTGTATCGAAGGATCGGAACAAGGGCTTACTGACACCGACACTTGCCATTACTACAAGATTGGGCCCGATTTGTACCTGTTTGCCTGGCGCGAAAAGCTGGTCCCGACCCTGGGCGTGGTGATGCTCGATTTGAGCAGTATGAAGACCACCGGAAAGATCTTCGGCTACGAGACCAACGCCTTCCGCCAAGTGCGCAATTTCGGCGTCGGCGCGCGGGTGAAGGTTGTCGCTGTCATCCCTTGATCCCCCGCAATACGGTAGAGGAACGAGCCAATGGCAACCGAGCAAAAACTCAAGCGGGTGCTGGGAATGCCGACCCTGGTGGCGATCATTATCGGCATCGCCATCTCTCAGGTTGCCCTTGTGTCTTTGCTTCAAGCCATCGGCTATGGCGGTGGCGCATCGCAAGTCACCATCATCGGCACCTATGCCGTCGCCTTCGCCCTGGCGCTGACCTACGTGGCCACTTTCGCCGAACTTGCACTGATGATGCCTTCGGCCGGTGGCCTCAGTGCCTACACCGAAGTGGCGCTCGGCCATTTCCCTGCGTTGGTGGCGACGTTCGCGGGTTATGTCGTGGTCAACATGTTCGGCCTTCCCGCTGAGCTTCTGGTGATCGACAACGTCATGCACGAAGTGCTTGGTTTCAATATTCCAACCAACGTCATCGCGCTGGGAATCCTGGCTTCGCTGACGTTGCTCAACATCCTGGGGACCGACATATTCGCCCTTCTGCAGAACCTCACCACGGGCATGAAGGTGCTGGCCGTGCTTGGCACCGGCTTGGCCGCGTTGCTTCTTGCCCCAGCCCTGCCCGTGGCGGTACCCGCGGTGCAGGGAGGTGTGCAGGTGGCGGCCGCCGCCGCGTCCGCCGACACCTCCGGCCTTCTGGCACTGTTCATCTGGTGCTTCGTCGGTGCCGAATTCGCCTGCCCGATGATCGAGGAAACCGTTGATGCCGAGCGCAATATTCCGCGCTCGATGGTGGTCGCGCTGGCGCTGGTGGCCGTGCTGTTCGGCCTTTACGGCCTTGGCGCGACGAGGGTGCTGAGCCAGGACACCATGCTGTCCAGCCGCTTTCCCCATCTCGACTACGCCAATGCCGTCTTTGGGCGGGCCGGAGCCATCTTCCTGGCGCTCACCGCCGCGGCGGCGACGCTTGGCCTAGTCAACGCCGTCCTGGGGGGGGTCTCCCGGATGCTTTACGGCATGGCGAAGAACGGCCAGGCGTTTCCGTTCCTCGGTAAACTGCACCCGAAATTTGGAACCCCGTGGGCGGCCATCCTGTTCATGTCCGGCATTTCGGCGATCCCGTTGCTTGCCCTTGGCAACCAACCCGAAACCGTCACCATTCTGGTAGTGTCGGCCTCGACCTCATGGTTGCTCGCTTACATCGTCGCTCATGTGGACCTCATCGTCCTGCGTCGGCGCTATCCGGATCTGGCGCGCCCATTCCGCTCGCCTCTGTTTCCGCTTGTCCAGATTGTCGGCATCGCCGGCATGGGGTTCGCGGCAATCAACAATTCGCCATCGCCGGACCTTGCCCAGACGGTCCATCTGATCGCCGGATGCGTTCTCGGCATCGTCGGTATCGCTTCGGCTATCTGGGTTCGCTTCTTCATGAAGAAACGGCTGTTCGAGGCCGAACCTATTCCAGCACCCCTATCGACCGCGGTGCCGGAGCCGGCTGACCGCCCTGCCTTGAATGATGCAGCAGGGATATAGGAAGACCATGATGACACCCCGTAAAGTCGTGTTGATCACCGGCGGCGGCACCGGCATCGGCGCCGCCTGCGCCCACCGTTTCCACCAGGACAAATACCAGGTGGCCCTGGTTGGCCGCCCGGCCGCCGCCGTCGAGACGGTGGCGAAGGAGGTGGAGGGTACCGCCTTTGCCGCCGACGCCGCCGATTCGGGCCGGATGTCGGAGGTGGTCGCCCAGGTTCTGGCCACCCATGGTCGCCTGGATGCCCTGATCGCCTGCGCGGGCGGCCTGGGGATGGGCGCCGCCGCCGATATCTCGGACATAGATTGGCACAACGCGATCCATGCCAATCTGACCACTGCCTTCGTGAGTGCCAGGGAATGCCTCCCAGCACTGAGGAAGACCCAGGGCGCCATCGTCTTGGTTTCGTCCATCGCCGGCCTCGCCGCCGGCCCAGAAGTGTGTGGCTATACCACAAGCAAGCACGGCATGATCGGCCTGGGCAAGTCGCTGGCACGCGACTACGGCCCGCGGGGCGTACGGGTCAACACGGTATGCCCCGGCTGGGTCTGCACACCCATGGCCGATTGCGAATTGCGAGTCCTGATGGAGCGGGATGCAATCAGCCTCGATGAAGCCTACGCCCTAGTGACCCGGGACACGCCCTTGCGTCGCCCGGCCACTGCCGAGGAGCTGGCAAATGTCTGCTATTTCCTGGCCTCCGATCAGGCATCCATAATTACCGGCGCGGTGCTGACGGCTGATGGCGGATCGACCATCGTCGATGTCCCCACCCTGGCCTTCGCGTCCTAGTGGGCGGACGACCAATGTCCCCCATCGATCTTACCTCCTACCGCCACTCCCTATCGCTGGAAGGTAAGGCCGCCCTGATCACGGGCGGAGCCCAGGGAATAGGGCGCGCCATCACCCTGGCCCTCGCCGCGCAGGGAGCCAGGGTGGCTGTCGTCGACAACAACCATGCCAGCGCCGAGGATCTAGCGGCACAGGTGAACGGCACGATCGCATTGCCGACGGAGTTGGGCAGCCAAGCGGCGGCGCAAGCGGTCGTCAAAAAGGCCGGCGAACATTTCGGGCGGTTAAACGTGGTAATCCACAACGCCGCCTATTTCCCGCTGACCGCCCTGGCCGCGATCACCCCGGAAATCCTTGGCACTACGCTTGACGTCAATCTGGCCACGGCGTTCTGGCTGGTCCAGGCAGCCATCCCCTGGTTCCAGAAACAGGGTAAGGGACGAAAGCTGATCACCTCGTCGGTGACCGGGCCACGGGTGGCCTATCCCGGGCTTGCTCATTACGCCGCCTCCAAGGCCGGCGTGAACGGCTTCATTCGGGCCGCTGCCCTGGAACTAGCCCCCCAAGGCAGCACCAGCGAACACGCCCCGTCCGCCGGATGCTGCGCCGACCCGAAATCTGCACAGCGCTGGGCCAGCCATAGCCCCGCCCGGGAATATTGGCCGCCAAGCGGATATCATAATAAAGGAATCAGCGCACGAGGTTAATCAGTTCGATCCGGCTGCACACCCCAAGCTTTCGGAACACGTTCATCAGGTGGGACTTCACCGTGGGCAGCGCGAGGTCCTCGCGCCGACAGATTGCCTTGTTGCTCAGCCCCTCGCACACCAGGAACACCATATCGACTTCCCTCGGAGTCAACTCCGGAAACCGGCCCGCGATGGACACGGCATCGAACGCTGGGGCCGAATGTATCTGCGCCAGCGAGAACTCGGCGAAATCCTGCAGCCTCTCACCCGCGTGTAATTCCCGCTCGGAATAAGGGGGCAGCGCCGCGCTACGCAGAAGGGAACAACCGACAAAGCCGTGCTGGCCGGCCCGCATGAAAATCTCCAGCGCGTCGCCGATGGCGTAACGCTCCATGAAATGTCGGCGGTACTGATTGTGCGCATGGGATTGAGACGAGAGCGTTTGCCGGAGCGAGGCGACATAGCGCTGGCGGGGAAGACAGTTGCGGGGAGCCAGCGGATCCAGTTGGTTGAAGTACCGCAGGTAGGCGCGATGCTGGTCGCTGTCCGTCTGCGTGCTCAGAAAGCGAACGATCCGCAGTTCGGAGTTGATTTCGTAGAACACCCAGTCCGAAGCGGGCATCTGACTGGTGAGACATTTGACGAACCGGCGACCGAACTCAACCAGCATCACCTGATCCAGCCTTGCGAACGCGGTCATAATCTGGCCCCTCTTCTTCGCCACCGCGCGCTGGCACCCGCCGGGACTGTCCGCTCTCGATCTCTCTGCAAATCCGGGCGCGACGACGGTTCCTTCTTTTACAAAGCAATTGCCTGTCGAATTGGCCTTCACGCGTCATTCACGGTCCGGTCACCGATACCGTACACATTCGACAGGGAAGTTTCAAACTTGCCAGGTGGCGCGAACAAAGCCGGCCTGGGAAAATCGGACAGGGCGACAAGTGGATTTTCTGCCTGAGAGCGGCGTAAATTGCCGCGCATCAGGGGAGAAGATTATGGCAAAGCGAGCCCGCCGGACCCACACGCCGGCATTCGAAGAGGTGGAGTGCTGACAAATGACGACTGGAACGATATCGAATTAAGCTAAGCTTTCGTCATGCGTGCCCGGGCCGGACGAATGGCTCCTTCGGGTCAAGATTTGCCGGTCGAACGCCGACCATCGAGAGTTCGCTCAATGCTGAAATCGCCGGAAGCGGCGATCGTAATCTGGTCGCCACGCCACGAAGTTTCCGTTTGCCGGCGGCGCCGCCCATGGGCGGCCTTTTTTACGAGGGCAAGACAAAAGCGTCTCTCCGGTCGATCGCCAAGTCCTTGACAGGATTTGCCTTTCACCGTGCCGTTCGGTTCTGTCGCGAGCCGCGGAAAGCCAATTTCTCAACGAATTCAATGCCTTTTCCCGCACTAACTGCCGAAAATGGCCGCCACCCTCGGCTTCCGTGCGCTTCGTGGCTAGACGACAGCCGCCGCGACACCGGCATTGACCGCCTGATCGACGGTGGCGTGATCGCGCGACAGGAACAGGTCGACATCGAACGGCTTGAGGAAACAGGCCACCGGCTCGCCGCTGGTGAACGCCCATCGCTTGATGTCCAGGCCATAATGGCTGGCCGCCTGAGTCAGGCGGAGGCCGAGGTCGGGAGAATTGCCGGACAGCAGGGTCACCGCCGATGGTCACGCCGAGATCGTCGGCGACGGTGAAGTCGGACAGACCCTGCCGCCCGGGCTCATGCCGCTGTGGGAAGTACACTTCCTTGTCTTCGCCGTGCAGGGCCCGCCATTCGCCGATTCGCCGCTCCAGGGTGCGGCGGACGCGGTCGGGCACCGCCTCGGGGCCATACTCTTCCTGCAGCGCCTCAAAGATGGTCACCGCCAAGATGCCTTTGTCGAGGCGCAGCAGTTCCTCGGCCCGGGACCATACCGCGGCCAGGGGATCTTCCCGGGTCCGCCAAGTTCTCGGCGTCTTGCGCTGCGACGGCGGTGTCGGATCGTGGTCGATCTTCCGCGCCGTCCGTTCGGAAAAACCAGCGATCGCCGCCGCGGCGGCTTGCGTCAGGTGGGGGTCTTTTTGTCATGTACAGTTTTACCTGTCTGTCGGTGATGTGAAGGCCGGGCATCTTGCTCGTGTCGTTCTGCGAAAAACGGACACGGCAAGTACCACCTTCGGCACCGACAGGCAGGGCAGAACCACCCGGAAAAGGGAAGGTTCTGTCGCGCCGTCGCCCGCCAGGGCCAGACTCCGCTTGGGCTACGCCCGGAGCTCCGCGGTTTTTCGATCTGGCATCAATATCTCCCATAGCTGCCCACTATGTTACATGGCGGAGCGAGGAGATCAATGTGAGGACTGAGATAAGGCGACACGTCTTCCATTGTCAGAGTCCAAGCCGTCGCATGACGCGAAGGTGCGCTTCGCCGCGATCCCGATCGGAGACGTAAATCAGCCCGGCGACCTGGCGGATCAGGGCATCATCGTCCGGACTGAGCATGCCGTCCGCATAGACCGTCTCCCACAGCATTTCGATGACACCGACACGTTGCTGCGGCGTCATTCGTTCAGCAATCAGATGGGTGAAGGGAAACAGCTGCGTCGATCCGGCGTCGACGTCTTCGGCGGCAGTCAACAGCCGTGCGGTCGCATCAGAGGAAAGATCATAGCTGCGGGACAAAATCCGCTCGATCACGCGGCGTTCGGCGTCGTCGAAACGATCGCTCATTCGCGCCGCGTCAACCAGCAGGGCCGCGACCGCAACCTCCAACGGGTTGAATTCGTCGTTCTCGGTCGGCCATGCACCGCCGGCGAGGAACTTCATGAGTTGGTTGAACATTGCGCGCCTCGGATTTTCCAGGATGCGGGAAATTCAATGGATGAGCTGTCCGGCCATTGCTATCCATCTTACCATGAGATTCACCGGCTTCGTCGTCATCGACAGGGTGGAGCGGTCTTGCGCCGGGATGGGCGCGACCCCCCGGGGCAGCGGGGATGTGGGGGCGGACGATCAAGGCCAAACCGCCAATCTTCGCCGAGAGCTATTCGGCGACACCCTCATTTCTGAGGTGGCGCGCCGGCATGACCTCCTCCGACATATAATCACCGCCGCCTATCCCTCCGAATTATTCCGCTTCGATTGTTCGGGGCCAAATATGTTGCACAGCCCCCCTTGAGCGCCGGCCCCTATGCCTCCCCCTGATGGCTTCGAGAAAATCGGCGATCGCGGTGGGCTCTCTTGGAATAAACGGATGCCCCGCTGCGGGAAAAAAACGGCAGGGCAGAAGGGTTTTGATGATGAGGTGCCGATGCGATCAGCGTTTGCCCTGTGTCTTCTTGCGTCGCTGGCCCTGCCTGGCGCGGCAGCGCTCGCGGCCCCCGGCGGGTCGGCAGGTGCCCAAGCGATGGTGGCGGGGCTGTTGGGCGGCACTCCGGGAATGCATGCCCCGATGAGGGGCAATGGACCCCGCGGGCGGACCATCCATCCCGGGCGCCTGCCGGTTCTGAAGGAACGGCTGGCGATCACCCCGCAACAGGAGCCGCAATGGAATGCCTATGCCCGCGCGGTTACCGCCGCCTGGGACAACCGGCGCGAAAGCTATCGGCAAATCGGTGGCGAAAGCGACGTCGCCATCGAACATGCACGGGTCGCCTTGATGGCCGTGCTCGACCCGACCCAACGCCACCGCTTGAACGGAGCGGCACCGCCCGATGCCTGCTGCAGCCGCTGATCGCGGGAAGCCCGCCAGGTCTCGATGAGCGAGACTCATCGGGTCGGACAATCGGAACGGGATCCGGCGCGGGGCAGTTTGGTTGCGATCTGGCACGAACGCAGATGAATCTGCGGTTGTGCGCCGCGCCCTCAAGCGCGCGGCGCACCCCCCGCATCAATAGGCGATGCAGACCGACTTGGTCTCGGTGTAGAGATCGATCGCCGCCCGGCCCATTTCACGGCCGTAGCCGGACTGTTTGAAGCCGCCGAACGGCATCGCGGGGTCGATCATGTTGTGGGTATTGACCCATACCGTGCCGGCTTTAATCCGCGGCACCAACGTCATCACCTTGCCCAGGTCGTTCGACCAGATGCTGGCGCCCAACCCGAAGTCGGAATCGTTGGCCCGGCGGGCCACTTCGTCCAGGTCGTCGAAGGGCATGGCCACCACGACCGGGCCGAAGATCTCTTCCCGCACCACGCTCATGCTGTGGTCCACGTCGACCAGCACGGTCGGCTCGACGAAATAGCCGGGACGCTCGGCAGCCTTGCCGCCGGTCACGGCGCGGGCGCCGGCGGCCAGGCCCTGGTTGATATAGGAGCAGACACGGTCGCGCTGGCGGGAGGACACCAGCGGGTTGACCTGATTGTTGGGGTCCAGTCCGGGCCCCATGGGCATGGAACCGGCGGCGGCGGCCAAGCCGTTCACCACCTGGTCGAAAGCCTTCTTCTGCACGTAGAGGCGCGAACCGGCGGTGCAGACCTGCCCCTGATTGAAGAAGATGGCCATGGCCGATCCCCCCACCGCCATCTCGGTCGGCACGTCGTCCAGCACGATCACCGGCGACTTGCCGCCCAGTTCAAGGGAGAATCGGGTCATGTTGTCGACCGCGGCGTGGCCGATTTTGCGCCCGACCTCGGTCGAGCCGGTGAAGGCCACCTTGTCGATGCCGGGATGGGCGGCCAGGGCCGCGCCGGCGGTGGCACCATTGCCGGTGACCACATTGACGACCCCGGGCGGCACGCCAGCCTCCATGCACAGTTCGGCGAGGCGCAAAGCGGTGAGCGGAGTCTCTTCCGCCGGCTTCAACACCACCGTGCAGCCGCAGGCCAAGGCCGGAGTGATCTTCCAGACCGCCATGATCAGCGGAAAATTCCAGGGCACGATAGCGCCCACCACACCTACCGGCTCGCGCAGGGTCATGGCCCGATAACGCGTGCCGGGGGGAATGGGAATCGACACGTCGATGGTGGTGCCCTCGATCTTCGTCGCCCAGCCCGCCATGTACCGGCAGAACTCGACGGAATGACCGACCTCCAGCATGCGCGACAGCATGATGGACTTGCCCTGATTCAAGGTCTCGAGCTGCGCCAGCTCTTCTCCGTGGGCCTCGATCAGTTCGGACAAGCGAACCAGGATACGCTCGCGATCGGCTGGCCGCAGGCGGCTCCATTCGCCTTCAAGGGCGCGGCGCGACGAGGCCACCGCACGGTCGACTTCGGCCTTCGTCGCATCCGGCACTCTGGCCAATACCTCTCCGGTCGAGGGATCATAAACGGAGACCGGCTGCCCTTCCCCGTGGACCATGGTGCCGTCGATGAAGTGACCGAGCTGGCGGCCGAGGAAAGCGCGAACCGAGGAATCTACTTGCAAGTCTGCGGACATGGAGCCTCCCGATGCTCTGAGTGTTGTTGCCTTTGGGTTATGACCGAAACGGCTGGCAACCGTTTGTCATCCAGCGACCGGCGGATTTTTTCATGACGGGGTGCTAGGCATCCCGCCGGCCGAAGGTTCGAATTACGCAATTGCCGGACGCCTTGCCAAAGCTTGCCGGTCGCCTGCCGCCCCTGCGACGCCGACATCTTCGCCGGCAGGGTCCTGGATCTTGATATCCAACAGAAATTTCTCCACCTCGCGGCGCAGCTTGTCGGCTTGGCCGGTCAACTGGTCCGCCGAGGCTAGGACATCGGTCGCGACTTTGCCGGTGGCATGGGTGGCACCAGTAACACCGTCTATGTTCTCGGTGACGTCACGCGCAGCGGCAGAGGCTTGCTGGACATTCCGCGCAATTTCATGGGTCGCGGCCTCCTGCTGCCCGACCGCCGCCGCAATGCCACCCGCGATGAGATTCAGTTGCTCGATGGTCTGGGCGATATGGGTGATGGTGGCGACGGCCGAATCGGTCCTTTGCTGGACCAGGGTGATATGGCTGCTGATTTCACCCGTCGCCTTGCTGGTCTGCGTGGCCAGTTCCTTGACCTCGTTCGCCACCACGGCGAAGCCCCGGCCGGCCTCGCCAGCCCGGGCAGCTTCGATCGTCGCGTTCAATGCCAGCAAATTGGTCTGGCTGGCGATCGAAGTGATGAGATCAACGACTTCACCAATGCGCTGCGTGGCATCGATGAGACTGCGCATCGCCGCGTCGACCTGCTCCGACTCGGACACCGCGCTGCTGGCCATGGTGCGAGACTGCCCCGCCTGCCTGCCGATTTCCCGGATCGAGGCGGTGAGTTCCTCGGCCGCGGCAGCCACCGTCTCCACATTGGTCGATGCGACCTGCGCCGCGCTGGACACCGCGGTCGAGCGGGAATTGGTCTGTTCGGCCGTCGCCGACATCAATTCGGCCGTTTCCCGCATCTGCCGGGCCGCGGCGCTGACAGCACCAAGCGCGCCGCCCACCGACATCTCGAATTGGGCCGTATGCTGTTCCAGCGCCACTCGGCGGGATTCCTTTCCGGCGACTTCGTCATCACGGGCCTGTTCGAGGTCGCGACGGGCCAGCGCAGCATCCTTGAAGGCACGCAGCGAGCGCGCCAGCGAGCCGACTTCATCCGCCCGCTCCGCGCCTTCGACCGCCACCGTCAGATCACCCCCGGCCAGACGGTCGAGCGCGGTCGTCATCTGCGATAGCGGCGCGGTGACAAGAAGGCGAAGAGTCGACAGGAGGATCGCCAGAGACAAGGCCACCGCGGCCCCGGCGACACCGAATACGACGGTGATCACCTGGCCCGACAGCCTCCGCACGGCGCCCTCCGCAGCCTGCATTTCAGCCCGGCTGGTCTCCACCCCTTTGCTTGCCTCGGTCAGCAGAGCGGTCCTGGCCGCATAGCCTTCTCCGCTTGACAGCTTCGTCGCGTTGTCGAAGTCCCCCAATACCGCCAATTTCAGGACTTCCTGCGCGGCCTTGTCATATGCAGCGATTTTCTGCTTCAGGGTGGCGGGGTCTTGCCCGTTCCCTTCGAACGCCCCCAGCTTGGCCAGCTGGTCCGCACTCCGGTTGGCCGCCGCGATCGCCATGCCGTATTTCGCGGCATATTCCTTCTGCGCCTCGCCAATTCCAAGGATGGCATCCTTTTCATCGACGGCTGCATTGACCGCCTCGATTTCCAAGTCTTGGCTGATCTCGAGCCGTTTCGCATTTACGCTGACGGCGTCGCTCGTCATGGCTTCAAGACGATGGATGCCATAATAAGCTGAAATTACTATTACAACAATTCCAAAATAAACCAATGAGACGGGCATCAACGTCTTGTTGAACAACGATATATCCCTAAGCCACCGCATCATTTCGAAAGACACCTTCTGCGATAGACGACAACGAACGCTGCTCAACAAACGCTAGACCACGATCCTCTTCAGACTGAATACACGATCCGACACAGACAACTAGAATTGATCGGCGACGTAAATACACATAATAATTCAGACACATTATATTATGCGCTCAACATGATAAACGCATCCAATGCGCATCCGAACTTATGTTTATGCGCCAATGTCAATGTTTCCATCAACATGCCACCCAATCACCTACTGATTACACGATACAAGCAGTCTTCCTGATCAAAAATAACCAAATCTGGTTATGTCCCAGTCGGCCTGGATCTGGTTCTATGGGACAATGAATTGCGTCTGATATCTTTGACAGCCGCGATGCGAAGCAAGTTACGCCGGCTCCGCCGACGAGTCGGAAGTGTGGAGCGGACAACCCGATGAAAGAAATTCTCCTTTGCCTGGAACCGACGACGCCTTCCATGGCGCATGTGAGGGCCGCCGCCTGGGCTGCGGCATTGCAGGGAGCCCGCCTGACCGTGCTGTTCGTTCAGCCGGAACGCGACATTCCGTTGGCGGTACGCCTCCAAATGAAGGATGTGGACAGGGTGCTGGCGCTGAGCGACCGCGAGATCGCCGACAAGGCCCGCGACCTGACCGCCGCCGCGGTTCAACCGGCGGGTGTCGGCTATCACTGGGTTGAAGCGGCCGGGCTGGCCGAGGAAATCATGGTTAGACGGTC
This sequence comes from Pseudomonadota bacterium, assembly GCA_021793155.1. GTDB lineage: Bacteria > Pseudomonadota > Alphaproteobacteria > Rhodospirillales > Magnetospirillaceae > DUZF01. The sequence goes on from JAJYTF010000027.1 coordinate 36,635, forward strand.
TCGCACGACCGACTTGGCCGTTGTCGCTTTACCGTCTCGCGAAGGGAACAAGGGTGCCGATGAGCCTGGCGCCGATCCGCTGATCGGGCCGCTCGTCATGCATTCCGGGCGCCCGATCCTCGCGGTGCCTGCCAATGCGGCGATCACCTCGTTTGGCCGCCGGGTCGTCGTTTGCTGGGACGGAGGCAGAGAATGCAGCCGCGCCCTCCACGATGCCCTGCCGATCCTTCAGAAAGCCAAGTCGGTCGATCTGCTGATGGTCGTTCACCAACTGTCGGAAGGTGACGGCGAGCCTATCGAATTCGGATCCTCGGTGCGGTCCCATCTGGCCCAGCACGGTGTCTCGGCAGAAGCCCGGGCCGTTGCGCTTCCGGTCGGCCGGGGAGTCGATGACCTGTTGCTGGATTGGGCGGAAAACAACGCGGCGGATTTGATTGTCATGGGCGCGTTCGGCCGATCCCGTTTGCGGGAGATTGTCCTGGGCAGCGTCACCCACGGCGTCATCAGCCGCTCAAGGATCCCGGTCCTCCTGTCGCACTGAAAGCAATGGCCTCTCATGCCGAGGAGCGGCAACAGAACAGGTAGGTCAAGGCGGAACGCAGCCTTGCCGGGCTGATCGGCTTGGCCACGAATTCGTGGCCGCGGCGACGGATCTGTTCCTGGACTGCCTGCGACGTGTCGGCGGTGACCACCAAAGCTGGCGGGCTGACGCCGATTGCCTGGCCTATTTCGTCAAGGGCGTCCAGGCCAGTCTTGCCGTCGCCAAGATGATAATCGACGATAATGAGTTCCGGACCGCTCCGCGCCTGTTCGACCGCCTCGGCGATGGACATGGATACCAGTGTCACGCAGCCCCATGCCGAGAGAATGCGATCCAGGCCCTCGACCGACGATGGATCGTCGTCGACGACGAGAATCTGTTTGCCGCTGAGAATTGCCGCCGACCGCGGCACCGGCAGGGCTTCAGGCGCCCCGGCCACCATCAGGTCGGCCAATGGCACCCCGACTCGGAAAGTGGAGCCCCGCCCCTCAGTCGAGCGCATCTCGACGGGAAGGCCGAGAGCCTGGGCAATCTTGTCGACGATGGTCAACCCCAGCCCCGATCCGCCGCTCCTGTCTCGGCTGCCCTGTCCCAAACGGCGGAACGGTTTGAAGACCTCCGTCTTCTTGTCCTCGGGAATACCGATGCCCGTGTCGTATACCCCCACCATCAGCTCGTCGCCCCGTCTCCGACAACCGACCAGGATGCGGCCTTCCGGGGTGTAGCGGATGGCATTCGCCAGCAAGTTGCGCACCACGCGCTGCAGCAGGCTGCGGTCCGTCCACACCATCGCCGAACATGGCAGCACTTTCAGCCGCAAGCCGCTCCGTCGGGCCTGCGGCGCGTATTCGGCCTCCACCTGACCGAGCAGCGAGGCGATGGGGAACTGGGTGAGCCTGGGGGTCAGCCCGCCCGCTTCCAGCATTGCCACTTCAAGGGAATCGGCAAGCATCTCCTCGGCAGCCTCCAAGGCGCCCTCGATCCGATCCAGGATGGCTCTTCCGGAAGCCGACAGGGAATCCTCGAGCAGAGCGCCCAACAGCAGGCGCGCGGCATTCAAAGGCTGCTGCAAATCATGGCTGATCGCCGCCATGAAGTCGCTTTTGCTGGCATTGGCGCTCTCCGCCTCGGCTTTCGCCGCAACCAGCGCCGCTTCGGTTTCCCGCCGGGCGATCAGCTCCTGGGTGAGCTGCCGGTTGAGCTCGGCCAGTTCCTCGGTCCGCCGGCGCACCGTGGCTTCGAGCAGGACATTGTTCTGGAACAGGGAAAAGGAATCACCCTGGGCATTCATGCTCCGCTCGACGCGCTGCAGCAGGACGCGAACGGTCTTTCGCAGCTTGGCATTCTCCTTTTCGAGTTTGCCCAGCTCGGTCTCCCGGGGGGCCGGCGGCATACCGCGGCCCCTCGTTTCGGCGGAACCATACCCGAACGCCACCCCGGTAAAGGTATGGTTGCAATGCAAGCCGTTGAACTGCTCGCCGAATGTCGAGAAGCCGACGACCTGGTGTTGGGCGAACAGATCGCGCAGCTCGGTCTTGATGTTGACCGTGTCCGCTTCGATCCGGCGCATGATGCAGTCGAACCCCAATACGGCATGGGGACGACCAACGGCACCATGGATCTCGTCGAACAGGGTATGCAGGTTCTCGAGCATGCCGGTATTGTGCCCGACGGACAGGGGAACTCCTTCATCGATGGCGCAGGCCAGTTCAAGACCGCCATCCGGGGTCAAGCCGCGGACGCTGCGGGTATGCCAGGTTCCTCCGACACGCACCACCAAGGGAGGCAGCAGCGCGCCGTCGGAACGGAGCTCTGAAATGTTCCATCCCAGCCGGCGGGCGTATTCGAAGGCGGCGGGCTCGCCGTTCAATTCGGTGACGATCCGACGCTCCGGGTCGGCACCGGTAACGATCAGTTGATCGTTGCTGCCAACGAACTGCTGGCTCGAAAACACCTTGAACGGCAAAAGGGTATGGACGAGCGTCAGAATTGCCGCATCGCTGTGAAAGCGCCCGCCGTGGAAAACCAGGGTTTCACCGTTGAACGAACAATTGGACGCGGAACCGCCGAACAAGGACAAAGGACTGAGAGAGGCCGACAACGCGCTGATGACCCGCTCTTCGACAAGCCGGGAGCCGTCGATCATCAACATGCCGAATGTCGTGTGATGGGTTGGCTCCACACCTTGGCGCCGAAGCTCCTCGAACAATGTCTGCGACACGTCGCGGCCGTCTCCGGCATCGAAACCGGACACGGCGGTAACCAGGCGGGAGGCGGAAACGCAAGCCTCGCGGGCGATGGACAACCCGGCCAGCCCCCCTGTGGTATAGCCGCGGGACGATATCTCGCCGGCGGTGGTGCAGCCGATCAGCGGAATATCACCGAAGGTCTCCTGGAACGCCGCCTCCAGGGCATGGCGGTCGTAGTGGGAAGAACAAAATACGACAGTGAGGCCGGCCGACGGCATCGAAATGGCGTCGAACAGTTCGCGCACGGCCTGCATAGGATCGGGGTTCAAGGAAACGCCTTGGCGTATCGCCCCCTGCTCTTCCACAGTCGTCAGACCTGTTGCAGCCAAGAGCCGTCCCCCACCGTTACGCTTGCTACGCCGGCGATCCGAATCCGTCGGGCACATCGTCACCACGCCGCGGAAAAATCGTAGAACGATTGGATCAGCATGCGCATGCTTTTCCCACGCCCGCCTCGCGATAATAACACATGTAGCCGGAAGCACAGGAAGCCTGCCCGCCGCGCAACTTTCTGACCAGGTCCAGGTATTCCTGCGTGTTGCCCTCCTGGGCATGGCGATCGAGGGCGGCGCGCACCAGTTCGACGCTCTTGACCTTGCGCTCAAGCGCTCCTTCCCGGCCGGCGATTTTTACGGCTCGGATCCCGGCTGCGGCCAGATCAGGAATGGCGCAGAGACCACATGGGCCGAAAGGAAAGCCTTCCGGCGACACGGAGAACCCGCAACTGAAGCGGTACCACAGCCATTCTCCGTAAGCCTGGTCGTTGGCCGCAAGCCTGTCCTGTTCGGCCGGCGCAAGGGGGCGGCCGTCGGCGCGGGCATAACGCGACAGGTAGCGATCCAGGCAGATCGGCCCACCCAGCCGGGACGGCAAATGGATGCTGTGGCAGCTTCCTTCTTCGAAGACGCAACCGTCGTTGAGAATGAAAGCCTCGAACTCCAGTTCAGTAGCGGCCGACGCCACCTCGGCCATCTCCGGCAGCGTTATATCGCGGGGAAAAATGATTCTCTGCGCTCCCAGATCCTTAAGAAGCAAGGAATGTTCGGTGTTACGGCAACCCAGCAAGGAACTGGCGTGGAGGCGAATCGCAGGTCCCCGTTCCGCCAGCACCGACAGCAGCCCCATGTCGCCGACGATGAGGGCCCGCCCGCCCATCTCGGCAAACCGGCAGGCCAGGTCCACCAGCGAGTCGACCTGTGCCTCGGTGTAATGCTGGGCATTCATTACCAGAGACACGGTGCGCTCGAAGTCGGCTGCCGTGGCTACCACCGCGCCCAGTTCCTCATAGGTGGCGAGGTTGCCGAAGGCGCGGCGGTTCACGCTGGCGCTCCGGAACCGCGCCGTCCAGTCGGCCGGCACGACGCCGCAATAAAACTCGTCAGCCCCGGCTTGTGCCAAGGGGGCGACTTCAGCGACTCGACTGATGGGAGCGACAATCTTCATTCCAGTCTCCGGACAGGATCACCCTGTCGACGCGGCCCTGGGCGACTGCCGTGGCCAGCGCCGCGCTCATCTCGGGCGAATGGCGATAGAACATGGTGTGGCCCCGTTGAAAGGTCGGCAGGTCCCGCTCGCTCGCCCCTTCGCGGCGCGACATGCGGTCGATATAGACGAGGCATTCCCTGCGGCAGGATGGGGCCACGGTGAATTTCCGCTCGGGCGGCAGGTTGAGCGAGCCCGGGCGGCAGCTTCTGCCTCGGACCGAAAAGCCGAAGGGGGAATGCACGGAAATCGCCGGGCCCAGGCCGTGAAAATCGCCCGGCTCGGCGAAGGGTGGAACGTCCATCTCGATCCGCTTGACCCCCAATCGGGTCAGCATCGCGGCAAAGTACCGAGAGTGTACGCCATGCGGATAAAGTTTCGCCCACTCGGGCGAGGGCAAGCGGGGGTCCTTGACCATCTTGCAAAGGATGCGTCCCGCCACCGGGGCGAGGGCCGGGCGAAAATCCCGCAGCAATCGAAGGACACCCCAGTCGTTGGCGATCACTTCGCTGCCTGGGGGAAGCAGCTCAATCAATGTCGCGATCTGCCTCAGCCCGGCATCCGAGGCCGGCGCTGTCACCAGGGACAGCCTGATTCCACCCGCCGTCGCCGCTTCGACCGCCTGTCTGAGCTGTGATTCGCCGGGCAACAATGTCTCGCAGAACTCGCTGCCGAAATGCAGACGGTCGACTGTCCGATCGGCCCACTCGGCCAGGAAAGGCCGAGCGGACCAGTTCAGCACTTCGCCGCACCGCGCGACCGTCGGGCGTCCGGCCTCCAGCAGCGTCTTGAGGGTCCTTGGCTCCACCAATGACAGGGCGAGTTCGATCATCGGCCTCGCCCCTCCCGCACCGCTCGATTTGCGCAAAGATGTTCGCGCTGCGGGCCCAGAGGCGATGCCGCGGCGACCATTCGAGTCAGCATCTCCGTCCCTCCCCGCTCAGGAGCCGTCGCCCACAGCGCCGCCAGTTCGGCGGCGACGCGGGCGGAGGCGACGCTCGCCCCTGCTATGCTCGCCGCGCCGGGGGCAGCGCCACCCCCGGGCAGCCATGGGCGAGCGCCGAAATGGGCCCGCGGTCCCCCGAGATACGAAATCTCACCGTCGCCACACCGGGCATCCCCGGTGACACGGACGATCCCGGCATAGGAGGCGGGGTAGACGACCGGCCCCATGGCCGGCACCGATGCGACGACCAGTACGCCGGCCTCGACGGCACGACGGCAGGCAGCGGAAAGGACCCTGCGGTCCTGCATCAGGCCGAAACTCATATTGACCACCTGCACAGCTTCGGAGACCAGCCAGTCGAGCCCGGCGGCGATCACCGCCGGAGCGGCAATGCCACGGCGATCGAAGACCTGAGCCGACATCAGGCGGATCGATGGAACGCGATCCAGGACAAGCCCGGCAAGGGCGGTACCATGCCCCAGGGAATCGGCCTCGGGCGGGCCTATGACCACATCGCCGCTGTCGTCGAGATGGAACCGCCGTGCCAGCGCCGCGCGGGCCGCCAGGTTTTCACTCAACCCGCTGTCGAGCAGACCGAAAGTAATCATGCCGCCGACCCGATCCTGCGTTCCGCAAACCCGGTCGGCGTCAGCTCCAGAATTCGGTCGGCATCCGCCAGCACCTCCGCATGATGAGAGATGATGATCCGCGTCCGGTTGGCGAATAGACGGTCGATGGTCCGGGCGATCCGCTGTTCCGTCTCGCGGTCGATGGCCGAAGTCGCCTCGTCAAGGATCAGCACCAGCGGATCCTGCAGCAGGGCACGGGCAATGGCCAGGCGCTGTCGTTCGCCGCCGGACAACGAGGCGCCCCGCTCTGCCACCGGTGTATCGAGGCCGAGATGGGCGATCTCCGCCGCGACGGCAGCCCGTATCACCTCCTCCGCCGATGCATCGGGAGCGGCATATAGAATGTTTGCAGCGATGGTTCCGCTGATCAGCGGACTGTCCTGCGCGACTACGGCGATCCGCCTGCGCAACTGGGTCAGGTCCAAGCTCCGCAGATCGCAGCCATCCAACAGGATGCGCCCCGCTTCCGGATCGTAGTGGCGGTGCAACAGGTCGATCAAGGTGCTCTTCCCGGCGCCTGACGCTCCGACGATCCCGACCTTTACGCCGGCTGGTAGAATCGCTTGGACATCACTGAAAAGCGAAGGGCATCCAGGGTAGGCGAAATGCACCCCGTCGAGAACGATCTCGCCTTTGGCCTCGGACGGGAGCCGTCGGGGTTCAGCCGGGTTCATCACCGCCGGCGGCTCATCAAGGATTTCGGCCAGCCGGTCCAGGCTGACCGCCGCACGCCGTTGGGCAATTATCAGGCCGAGAAAGGTGTTCACCGGACCGCCGGCCCGTCCGAGGTAACTCACGAACGCAATCAGCGCTCCGACGCTGAGACTCCCCTTCATCACAAAGGTGCCGCCGATAAGGAAGACGATGCCCGCCGCCACGCCGTTCAGCAGCGAGGGAATGGCCCCGACGGCGAAGCCGGCCATTTCCGCCCGGCGCAAATCCCCGAGAAAATATCGGTTGAGCTGGACCAGGCGCGCCTGCTCGCGGGGGGCGGCGCCAACCGCCTGGACCAGCTTCATCGCCCCGATGGTCTCGACCAGGAAAGCGGTAAGCTGGGTGCTCCGTTCCCGTACCTTGCGGGTCAGGATTCCTATCCGGGCCCGCATGAGCCGGGTGATCGCCACTTGCACCGGAAGAAGGATGAAGGCGGGCAGCAGCAGGCTGGGGCAAAGGGCGGCCATGGCCGCCAGCGTGCCGGCCAGCACCAGCACGGAATTGACCGCGGCAAGCAGGGTGTCCACGGCAAAGCGCTGCACCTCGGCCACGTCGCCGTCCAACCGGGCCATCACATCGCCCGTACTCCGCCCGCTGAAAAACGTCGGCGGAAGGCTCTGCAGATGGGCGAAAACCGCTTCCCGCAAGCCGAACAGGACTCGGCTTGACAAGGTCAGGTACTGCCAGCGGTTGAATGCTCCGACAAGGGCGGCTGCCACCGCGGCACCCAGAATGGCCGCGCAATACCAAGCGACCAGGTCGATGCGCCGGCCGATCAGCCCGTCATCGATCAGAAACCTGGTCAGCCAGGGCGGCGCCAGGGACAGTGCCGATGCCAATCCGGAAGCGGCAAGGACCACAAGGACACGGGCCGACTGGGGGCGGACAAGATTGAACAACCAACGAACCGACCGCCCCCCGGCAATGGCCATCTACGGGCGCTCCACCATCCGGATCCAGGCACCGGCCATATCCGCCCCACCGGGCATCTTGATCTCGCCAATACGCTTAAGAGTGCCGGTCGAATAGACGCCGATATCGTTTCCGGCCCCAGCCACATACACCTCCCGCCCATCAGCAGAAATATTGATACAATAATAAGGGCGAGGCAAGGTGACTCTTTTAATCAATATATTCTTTTCGATATCACTCTTCGTCAGGGTCTTAAACGTAGAGTAGACTTCGTTGCGGTGCACTGGACTGAGAACCGAGGAAAACATGATGGCTGAGAAATCCTCGAATTCATTCATATGGATATCCCCAGTCTTCAGATCCAATGTGAGAAGGCCGGTGCGGGGGGTCGGAGGGTTCCCGGATCCTGGGTCGGTGCGCGCTGTATAGTATGGCGTCACGAACATGTGCGCCTGTTCAAATTGATTCCAGACATTGAACACGCCGGCCGGCGCGAAATTCTTGCGATCCCAGTTCAGAATCTTGTCGACCTTGAGAACCTTTCCGTCTTTCGGGTCCAGCGTATAGAGGTCCCAGCTGTTGGCATACAGCTTGGTGCCGTCCGTCGACATCATGATGTTCGTCGTTCGCCGCGGCAAAGGCAGCAGGCGTACCGGCTCGGCTGCCAGGCCACCGTCGGTACGATACACGGCGATGCGGGTGTCCTCCACCTTGTACTCGTCGCGCAACAGCCGTACGGGCGATTCCGACACGAACAGTTCCTTCCCGTCGGGGCTGATCTCGAGGCCATAGAAACTGCGGACCCGCAACGCCCCACTGGAAACGTCGGAAAAGTCTCCATCGGAGAAGTCGGCGTGAAACACCTCCTTTCCGCTGTCCAGATCAATCCCGACCAGGCTTCCCGTGTGGTTGGTGGTGACGTAAGCGGTCTTCCCGTCGGGCGAGGTCACGATCCCTGCCGGAGAACCGCCGCCAGGGATGGTGTAGATGCGGGTGATGGCCCGTTTGGCCGGGTCGATCAATACCAGCCGGTTCGGCTTCACGCCGGTCAGGATATACTCCTTCGCCTGAACGCAGAGCGGAGCGAACGCGGTGGCGCACAGCGCGAGCAAAGCGGCGCCTGTGACAAGGGCCTTGGACTTCATCGGCGGATCCCCTTCGTCTCGAGCAAGGTCATTTCTTCGGGAAGACTGTCTGCAACTTGCGCCAATCCCGTTCGGCCGACGGCGCCGCGGTATTCCAGTCGGGATAGCTGTTGATGGTGTCGGGCACCTGCGCCGGCCACCAGCAGGTATCCGCACAGCCGTAAAGGTCGGCTTCCACCGGTTGGCACAGGGCGGCGACGCCACCGAAGGGATCGACCTCCCAGCCCGGGTCGAAAACCGATGTGCAGCCTGCCACCACCTGCATGACCTGGGCCTCTTCGACCTTGCCCTCCTCCGCCGAGCGTTCGATATGTTCGGCCTTCTTGTTGATGGGCTTCAGATGCTTCATGTCATGCTCCCTCGCGGCTCCAGTCTTTGGCTCATGAAGGTCGGATTTTTCGCCATGAGCTCGACGTAAATGGCAATACCGATGTCAAGCCATCGGCGCATCAGATCGCAGTAATGATGGGTCGGCTGAGCCATGTCGCCATGCCGCGCATAGGACTCGTGATAACAACCTCCGGCGCAGACCGACCGGGCGTGACAGGTGCTGCAATTGTCTTCGGCGCGCTTCACGGCGTGATCCAGGAAATTGGCAATCCCGCCGCGGTCGACGCCGGTCGAGACATGGCCGAACAGCCCGGTGCCGCTCCCGGCGAAACGATGGCACAGGCTGATGCCGCCGTCGGCCTGCACGGCCAGAAGGTTAAGCCCCGCGCCGCACGGCAGCAGCTTGCTGTGACCGTGGTGCAGGACCGTCAGCAACTGGCTGATGTTCGAGAAACCGATGTCGCGCCCCTCGATCGCCGCATCCCGCCAGGCCACAGCCAGGGCCTCGAAGTCGGCAAAGACGCCCTGTGTCTCGGCCTCGTCGAGGCAGAATCCCGCCGGTGTCCCGGCGGTCACCGGGGCAAAGCCGACCTCGGCAAAACCGATGTCGTGTTTGAGATGCCGGTGGATGCCGGGGACATCCCTCACCCCCGAGGTCAAGGTGACCCGTGCGCCGACCGGCCGCGCCCGATAGCGCTCCAGCAGCCGGCGGGCGTTCGCCGCTACCGCCTGATAGGTTCCCTTGCCGGTCCGGGTCCGCCGATTTAGGTCATGGACCGTTTGCGGCCCGTCCATGCTGACCGTGATCCCGAAGCGATGCCGGGCCAGGAAGTCGATGACATCGTCGCTCAACAGCAAGGCATTCGTGGTCAGCGAATAGTCCACTTCCTTGCCGGCCAGCCCCGCCTGCTGGTCCGCATAAGCGATCAATTCGCCGATCAGGGGAAGTGCCGTGAGCGGTTCGCCGCCGAAGAAGGTAATGTTGAGCCGCCGCCGATTTCCGGATTCGGCGATCAACATGTCGATCGCCAGGCGTCCATCCCTGGTCGACAGCTGCACTGCCTCGGCCGGCCGAGCCAGATCCGCCTTGTAGCAATAGTTGCAGGCAAGGTTGCAGCCGGTGGTGACGTTAAGCACCAAAGTTGACAATGCGCCCGCCGGAACCGGCGGTGGAGGGCGCCGGGCGGAGGTCTGCCCGGACGCCTGGAGCAGGTTGATCGCACCGAGCTCCGCCAGCACCTCCTGCACTTGATCTCCGGCGAAGCCTGGGGACAAGGCGTCGACCAGCTGTTCGGTCGCACGCTCGCCATGACGGCAGAACTGGTCGAAAACCGCCCCTCCGAGATCGTCCAGTTCGAACAGGCCGGCCGACGGAACGTGGAAAAGGACCCGCCGACCGTCAACCCGGATTTCGCGAAAGCTGCCCGTATTCAAACGCCAGACCATGGAGCCACCTTCTAGCGGATCGGGGCGTCAACCCAACGCTGAGGCGCCACATACACATGTGCCGCCCCCTCGACCATGGTCCCGGCATCGGCCACCGTGGCCTTCACCGAAAGATTGGCCGCGTTATCGTACCCGTTGCGTTTGGGATTGGGCCCGGCAGGGCCGGGCGTGAACAGCCCGCTCGGCGCGATATGCCCTCCGAACTTGGCGTCGCCGTCCCTCGCCGCCGTCTCGTCGAAATTGGCCACCAGCCATTTGGCCGGCATCGGGCCGATACGAAGCGGCGCGCCATCGGCAGCTTTGGTGTATGCGATGGCCTCGAATTGGGAAAGCGCCGGAGCGATTGGTCCACCGTTGCCTCCCATGCGCGCAACCGCAATCTCAGGCTCCACCTTGACCGCGCTCACCTTGTCGTAGACGACCAGGGCATTGGCGGATTCCGCTTTTCCCACGGCAACCATGCGCGCCCCCAACGGCGCGTCCTTCGCCGCCGCGGCCAGGACGGTAACGGCGCCCGGTGTCGCCGACAGCACCTTTTCGACGGCGATGCCGGATCCGAGATTGACCGTCCCATTCAGGCCGGAACCGATGACGGTAATCCTCGAAGGCTTGCCCAGCCGGATGAATGGCGGCTCTACGCCGGCGATCGCGTTGGCACCGCGCACGGCGACCATATCGCCGCCGATACCGTCCTGCCCATCCAGGAACCAGCGGCCGCTCAGCCGATTGCCGTCGGTCGACAAGGCATAGACCTCGTGCATTTCTTCCCTGCCGAGCCTGACCGTACCGCGCCATTCGAAACCGGTGTAAACCACCGCGCTGCCTTGACCGGCAAGCTTGGTGCCATCGGCATAGGTAATCCTGTAGGCGATGCTGTAGTGGTCATCACCCTTGGACCGGACCACGAGATCTCCGGCATAGTCGCCTTTTCCCGGACGATGCCCGGCCACCCGCCAAGATCCGGCAAGGTTCACATGCTGGTGGGTCTGCCAGTCGGTCCACACCTTGGTCACCAGCGGCCATTTTGCACCCAACTTGGCCGGGATTTCGGTGGATGCCAGCTTCCACCATTCCCGATCCCGCGACGTGGCCACGTATTCGATATTCGGCCATTGACCCAGATGCATGTTGGCAAGCTTGAGCCACTCGCCTTTGTCGCGCCGTTCCAGACCGATCCGCGCATAGGTGTGGCAACTTGCGCACATGCCGGCCAGATCGGCGTCATCAGGGGCTTCGACCACGGCCCGGCGCTCAAGCGCATAACGGAATGGCGCCGCTTCCTCGGGCGCCAGCCCCTGGCGATCGGCCAGCCACTTGACCAGCGACGCCTCCTGCGCCGCGCTCAACTTCACCTGCTCGAACCGTTCCATCCGCGATATGGTCAGTTCCCAGCCTTCCGGCGTCTTGCGTTGCTCGGAGATGCGCTCGAACCCGCCCGATGGCGAAGCAGTGTGGCAGCGGGCGCAGGTTTCCTTGAGCAGCTTCGCGCCCAAGGGCTCCCCAGCCAGCGCCGGCGCATGCCGGCCAATGGTTGCAGCCGTCATAAGCGCGGCCGCTGCGGCGATCCGCCACGAGATGAACTTCATTCCGGTCTCCCTTACGCGAAGCCTTGACCCGCATTTCTCGTACGCGCTGGCCCGACGAAGGCCAGCTGCAACACCGTCATTCTGCATGGCGCGATGTCTGCACCGGCCCAACCGGCATGGCTCCGCCGAGGATCCCGTCCGTCGAGGTGAAAATAAGCCGCCCCGCTTCCCCACCGATCACACCGGTCAGGTCCTTCTTGTCGGGCCGAAGCTGATCGTTCAGCTTGCTGCCGGTGGTTTCGCCCGTCACGACGTTGCCTTCCAGCCCGACACCGACGATCATTCCGCCAATATCGGCCAAGCCAGTGATGGAATCGGTGGCCCCGGAGGGCACCGACGCCCAGGTGTCGCCGCCATCCAGGCTCCGGTAGAGATTGCCGCGTAGGCCGGCGACGAACAGGCTGCCGTCCGCCGCGGCCACACCGGTCCAGAAGGTACCCTTGTACCCGCTGGCAAGATACCTCCAGGTCGCTCCCTGGTCCGTCGACCTGAGGACGGTGCCCTGCTCGCCCGCCACGTAAAGCGCACCTTTGGGATCGCCGAATATCTTCATCAAGTTGCGATCCGCCCTCTTGCTGCCGGGCGGCGGCGGCAGCTTGATCGGCGTCCAGTTGCGACCGCCATCCGCCGTTTTCAGGAACAGCGACCACAAGCCGACGGCAAATCCGTCGTTCTGGTTGCGGAACATGACCGAAAACAGCGGCTGGTCGACGGGGGTATCGACCCTTTGCAATTGCCAGCTTTCTCCCCCGTCCATGGTCGCGATGATCACCCCCCATTGCCCCACCGCCCAACCGTGGTCGGCATCGACGAAATTCACCGCGGTCAAGGTCGATGAAACCGGGACGGACTTGGCCTGGCGGAATGTCTTGCCGCCGTCGTCGGAGAGCAGGACGATTCCCAATTCGCCCACCGCCACCAAGCGCTGGCCGGCGCGAGCCACGCCCAGCAGCATGGAATGGGTTGGATCCTCCCAGTGCCTGGCCGGCACCGGCACGAGATGCCCGTCCGGTCCCGTCTGCACCGGCTGGAAGGGCCCGGCCAACGCCGAAGAGGTTTGAACGATAAGGGCCACGGCCGCCAAGATCATCCAGCGCATCGTTCGGGTTCCCTTTTTCAATGGTTGAACAACGAGGCCGCTCTGGCCGGTTGTTTGCGGGGGAAGAAGCGCTCCAGGACGACGGCAAGGGCGGGCAGCGCGGTCATCGCCATGACCAGGTTGACGATGAACATGAATGCCAGCAGCTTGCCCATATCGGCCTGGAATTTCAGGGTCGAGAAGCTCCAGGTGGCGACCCCGATGGCTAGGGTGATTGCCGTGAAAATCGTCGCCACGCCAACTTCCTGAATGGAATGCTCCATTGCCGCAGCAATATTCTTGCCCTGGGCAAGGTGCAATTGGAGGCGATTGTAAATATAGAACGCGTAATCGACGCCGATCCCCACGGCCAGGACCATCACAGGCAATGTCGCGACGGTCAAACCGATCTCCAGCTCCTTCATGAACCAATATCCTATGAATGTTGCAACCGTTAGCGGAAGACAACATGCAATCATCGCCCTTATATCACGATAGGCAATGAATACCAGAGCCAGTATTGCCAAATATACATTGATCATCATTGGCAATTCACTTTTAGCCACTTCGTCGTTTGTCGCCGCCAACACACCTGCATTGCCAGCCGCCAGGCGGATATTTATCCCATCGACATGATTGTCGTGGCGGTAGCGTTTCACGGCGTCGATCGCCCGATTGATGGTGGTCGCCTTGTGGTCGGTCAGGTACAGGTGGACTGCGGTCATGCTGCAATCCTTGTTCATATACCCGCGGACCCGCCCGATTTCGGCGCTCAGCGCGCCATAATTGGTCGGATCGATCGGCACCACCGCCATCTTGGGATTGCCCTCGTTGTACCCCTCGCTGTAATTGCGCAGCATTCCGGCATAGGATGCCACCGACACCACGCCCGGGATGGTCCGCACGGCCGTGTCAAAATTGTCCTCGAACAATCCGACACGCGGATCTCCGCAGGAATCCGGCTTGGCCTCGAAGACGATGGAAAGCCAATCCAGCCCGATATCGTAGGCGCCGGCAATCGCCACCGCGTCCAGATTGAATCGTGAGTCGGCCCGCAGCTCAGGCGCGCCGGGCTGAATGGTGCCGACGATACGATCCCGGCTTTCCCACATCGACAGGCCGAACACCACGGCCACCAGAGCGACCGTTATGTAGGCGTTGCGCGGCTCGGCGATATGGGACAGGGCCCGCAGCCAGACGGAACGCGCCTCTCGCTTGGCAAGGGCTCGATCCGCATATTCCTTGGTGAAATTGAAGAACGACGCGGCGACGGGCAGCATCACCAGATTGGTAATGATCTTGTAGCCGACACCGAGCGAGGCGGTAATCGAAAGCTCGCGCACCATGGGAATGGGAATGAGCAGCAGCGTGATGAAGGACACGAAGGCGGTGATCAGCGCCAATGTTCCCGGCACCAGAAGACCGCTGAAGCTTGCTCGGGCCGCCTCGTGCGAGCTTCGCCCCAGGGAGAGCTCGCGAACGATGTAATTGATCTGTTGGATGCCGTGCGACACTCCGATGGAAAAGACCAGAAAGGGCACCAATACCGCCAGAGGATCGAGACCGAAGCCCAGCAAGCGCAACGTGCCAAATTGCCAGACTAGGGATGTCAGCGAGCAGGCTATAGGAAGTATCGTGAAGCGAATTGAATGGCAGTACCAGTAGACGGCCAGCGCCGTAAGCAGTAATGCGATCGCACAGAAGACGATGACGCTGGATGCTCCATCGGCGATGTCGCCGATCTGCTTGGAGAAGCCGATGATTTCGACTTCGTAATTGGCATCTTCGAATGGCTTTCTAAGGTTCCCTTCAAGAACGCGATTGAACTTGATGTAGTCGAGCTTCTCGCCCTGAGCATCCCGTTCATTGAGGTCGGCGGTAATCATCGCGCTGGTTTCGTCGCGTGACACCAGGGTCCCGATATAGCCGCCCGCCATGGTGGATTCGCGGACCTTGGCGATGACCTGGGGGGTCAGCGCGGCGGGAATGATGGTGCCGGGAATGACCGGCTCGGCACGGAAACCGTCTTCGGTGATCTCGTTGACGAAGCTGTTGGGCGTCCACAGCGATTGTACGCCGAGCTTATCCACATTAGGCAGGAAGCTTACCGCTTGGGTAACGCGATAGAGGCGGGACAGCCCGTCTCGCGTCCAGATCGTTCCTTTCCTTGCCTTGACGACGACAGTAATCCGGTTGGCGCCAAAAAGGTCGTTTTTGTATTTTTGGAAGGTTCTGCTGTATTCGTGCCCGATCGGAATTTGCTTTTCAAACCCAGCCTGCATCTTGAGCTGAGTTGCAAAAAAACCCATCACCAGGGTGAAGGTGATAAGGACGGCGAGTGTCAGCCGGCGATGACCAAAGAAAAAGTCCTCTAACCTTCTGACCAGTCGAGCTAAGCTGAACCTCTTTTCCAAAGCCATGTCCCTCTTTGGTCATTACCGCGGAAAGAAGCCGGGATGACCATTTCCCGGCTTCTTCACAGGTTCGTTTCCTTAACTAGAAGTTCCTCGTCACGAAGAGACCGACGTTATCGCGATCCATGTACGGATTGGCGATCGGCCCACCGCCGAAGAAGTGCGTGAAGTTGACGCCCGCCTGCCAAACCGCTGGGTTTTGGTTGAAATAGCAGTAGAAGTTGACCGACTTGGTGCCTTGTTCGTAATTCGCGTAGAAATTCGGCGTATATCCATACAACCCGGCAGAGAAGGTCACGCCGGGATTGACCTGCCAACCTGGAATGATGCTGCCGTCATAGACAACGTTGTAGTCAATCACCAGGCCGGCCGAGTTCGCGGTGCCTTGCGTTCCCTGGACGGTGTATCCAAGGGCAGAATTATACTGCTGCCAGGCGTAGAGGCCGGACTGATACCCCTGGACGACCGGAACGCCGTCCATCGTGCGGGTGACCAGACCATTGGCGCTGACGCCCGGATAATAGATCCAGGTGCCTTCGACCGTCAGTGTTCCGGTATCCGCCTTGATATAGTTGAGCACCGGATAATCGCTCGGGGTCATGGCAAGCAGGCCGACCACGTCGGTCTGGAACTTCTGCATATCCTGCCACTGTTGACAATTGACACCGCCGATGCCGTTGGTGTTGGCATCCAGAGGCCCGCCCGGTCCAAAGCAGCCGGTGAGCGAGACCGCGTCTTTCGGCCGGTACGACGATTCGGCACCGATCGCCCAATCGCCCAGCGGGAAATTGGCGCTGATGCCGTAAAGCTGGCGATTCTCGAGGTATTTCCATGCCGTCGCGCCATCCGCCAGATCCAACAGGTTCGGCGTCTTGTCGTGATAGTTCTCGAAATAGACGCCGAGGTCCAACTCGGTATGCGGCGGCTTGTAGTGAAAATTGACGCCGAACTGGCCTTGCTGGTTGGCCAATTCGTCGTGCCCTTGAGGCACCGCGTAGGCGTTCGGCCCCAATCCGGCCAGATTGAAGTTGTTGGGATTGAGAAGGATGGGCAACGCGCCCTTGCCGAAATTATTGGTTATCGACCAGAACGTTCCCACCGGTGGGAAGAAGTCGCGGTTCCAACCGAACTGGTAATAGGCTTCGGCGCTGAGCCCCCGGGCGATATCTTGAGCAAAGCTGACCATCGGCGACGGCAGCACCGCTTCCTTGAGCTGCGTCCCGGGGATCAGCAGCCTTTGGATATCGAGGGCATTGGTGGCATTGATACCACCTTGGGCAAACAGGCTTTCGCCCCAGTTGATGACCTGGTTGCCAACCCGCACATGACCGTGCTCGCCGCCGATGTCATAATCTTTGCTGCCCCACAGGTCCAATAATTGCCAGTTGTCGACAGCCCATTTCTTGGCCGATTCGGACAGCGGCGTATAATCGGTGTTGGCGGCCGCAAAATCATAGAAGCCGGTGCCCCGCCCCATGAACTTGTAGCCATCGGAGTTGGTCAGCAGAAGCTCGGTGGTGCCTTTCAGATAGCCGGCATAGGGCTGCCCGGCCCGATAGTTCAGGTTACCGTTCTGCCCGTTCGCCCACTGTGCGGTATTGGCGCTGCGTCCGCAGGAGCCGCTGTCGCCCCCGGCATTCGGATCGCCGGTCAGCGAGCAGGACGGATTTTCCGTACGAATGGCGGTACCGGCAGTGATCTGTGTGTCCCAGGAGGCATGAACATTGCCGACGTCGAAATCAATCGCCCGTGCGTGGCCGGAATAAAGTGCGAGACTGCCAGCGATGCTACATATTGGAACGAGTTTTTTCAAGATTTTGCGCATAGTCTTCCAACCCCTGCGTGGATTATCCCCAGGATGCTTGAATCCGTGCTGACAACTTGCTCACCGGGCCGCCGTCCAGGTTGTGCGCCGGCCCATCATGGCGAGTTCGAGAGAGCAGTTATCTTTCGCTGACCGACCGTAGCGTTTCCGACGAATAGTATTCGTCAGTGAAGTGCGCATCACCGGTCGATTCGGGAAGCCATTTCATGTCTTCTGTCTGACCCAGTTCGGCCTGGTCAAAGACATAACGGCCATTAAGCAGGTCGTACTGCACGAAAGCTTCGCTGTCGCAGGTACCCAATTCCCAGATCGGCATGGAAAAGCCCTCGCGGACCTTCCAAAGCCGCCCCTGGGCGTCGTAATCTTCACCGGCCAATGCCAGGAAGCTATCCTCGTCGAAGTAAATGACTTTCTTCGGCGCCACATGGCGGGCATCGGCTTTTACCGTGCCTTCGACCACCCACACGCGATGAAGCTCATAGTGGCGAGCATCAGGGTTGATGAACTTGTCTTGAGCAACATCGTGGAATTTCTTATGGAAGTCATAAATTCCGAACGAGTGATAAGGAACGTAGAGTTCCTTCTTGCCGACGATCTTCCAGTCGAACCGGTCGATCGGGCCATTGAACAGCCACGGCTCATCCAACGTGTAGTTGTTTTCGAAGCCGATTTGCGGCGCATCGTATCCATAGGTCGGCATCCTTCGGACGCGGCGCTGACCCGGGAAATAATAATACGTTTCTGACGGGTCCTTCATATAGTAACGCTGAACGATAGCCTGACCCGCAAGAGCAGGAGGATTGTCGTACCGGAAATAAATTCCGTAAAGCAGCCCGCCATTGTCTGAAGCTTGATGCTGGCCCTTTCCCCCCCAGGGGAAAAAGATACTCTGCGGCCCACTCGTGGCAATCCAGTCGGTACTGCCGGGCCGCGGCGAGACCGCCGTGGTCGTGGTCGGCCAGAAAATCCCGACACCACGGTAACGCGTCTCGAAATTCCACAGGACCTGGGCGCCATTCTTTGGATCGGGGAACGGAATGCCCGGCAAGACGGCGTCCTGGAGATAATTGCCCGTCGGATCAAGCTTCGCCATCGTGGCGTTCTGCTTGGTGTTCGCCTGGATCCAATCGGGGTAGCCGCAGTCCCGATGGGTCGGATAGACATCCATGCGGTAGTCCGGCTTCTCCTTGAACAAGGCAAGCTGGCCTGCCGTCAGCTTATCCGCATACTGACTGACGTTCGCGGCAGTAATGGAGAAGAGCGGCTTGTCACCCTTGAATTTCCAATAGTCGCCGCGCGTCTTGTTGGCGGCCCAGCCTGGCTCCGGGGTGGCCGGGCCGCTGAACGCCGGAACGGCGTCCTGCGCAGCGACGGTCGTGCCCATAGCCATGGCCAGTAAAATCGCGCCTGTCACTCCTATAAGTCGATTCGATGAGCGCATTATCGTTCCTCTCTTGTTCACTTCCCTGATGCAGGAATTTTTGTTCCATACCTGCATTCCCTGGTCGTTGTTTTATAGTTATTAAAAAACGCTTTGCGGTTTTGTTGTTCCCGCGCATGCATCGTTCTTGTACAATTTTAAAACCGACCCTATTACTCCATACCAGTAGTGCCGCCACAATAGAATAACCAAATCTGGTTAGCCCCATCCCCCTCGGATGACAGTTGCGTTGTGGTTCGCAAAAACGCCAAGCTATACAGATGGCGCGACGGATTGCTGGCGTCACCGGTGCATTTCTTGCAACTTGGAAAGGTTTGCCGCTGATGCTGCGGGTACTGATCATCGATGACCATCCCCTCTTCCAAGAAGCTCTATCTCACATCATCTCGCGGCTCGATGATGAAGTCTCCTGCCTTGGCGCCGATTCGCTCGAACAGGCCACGACATTGCTGTCGTCGCCATCGCCGTTCGATCTCATTCTGCTCGACCTGAGCCTTCCGGGCGCCAGCGGGCTGTCCGGCATCCTGACGGTCCGCGGACGAGCCCCCACCACTCCCGTGGTCGTCGTATCCGCCATCGAGGATCCCGAGATGGTGGAGCGCGCCGCGAGCTTCGGGGTAAGCGGATACCTGACCAAAAGCAGCCGCCCGGAGGCCCTGCACACGGCGCTGGCCCGCATATTGGCCGGCGACACCTATTTTCCGCCGAGCTACACCAGCGGCGTCACCGCATCGCCGGGAATGCCGCCCGACGAAGTGGAACTCCTGACCCCCCGCCAATTGGCGGTGCTACGCCTGCTTGGCGAAGCCAAATCCAACAAGCAAATCGCCTATGAGCTAAGCATCAGCCAGGAAACCGTAAAGATTCATATCTCGGCAATCTTGCGAAAGCTGAAAGTCAATAGCCGCGCACAGGCCGTTCTTGTCTCCCATCAGTTGCGTCGAAGGAACTGACAAGCCTTGCGATAGCTCGGTTGTGGCGCCGCAAGCCTCCGCCCCCTGCGCCTACCCTCCCGGCGGATTTTATCAAAACAATGGCAGATAATGTCATGTCTCACAGACGCCGGGTTGCCAGACTGTCGAGGCAATCCAAGCCACCACCCTTTCTGGCGCTTGGCCGCGAGGCCCGTCCGAAGGGAGGTTCGCTCCAGCAGCCGGGGTAGGGTAATGACCATGCATATGAGACAACTTGATGCCCGAAATTACTACACGGCCACCAAGAAATACCATCTCGGTTTTGGCAGGCTCGAACAGGATATCGATGCCGACGTCGTGGTTGTCGGAGGCGGCTTTTCCGGCATCAACACCTCCTTGGAACTGGCCGAAAAAGGCATTACCAACATCGTGGTGCTGGAAGCCCGCTATCTGGGCTACGGGGGCACTGGCCGGAACGGCGGCCAGGTCATGGCCGGGATCGGCCACGACATCGATCTCGTCAAGAAGCATGTCGGCCCCGAGGGCCTCGAAGTACTGTTCAAGATAGCCAATCTCGGCGCGGGGATCATCAAGTCACGAGTCGCGCAATATGGCATCGATGCCGACTTCCGGCATGGTTACGGATATATGGGCTTCAATAAGCGCCAGGAAAAAACGCTGTTCCAGTGGTACAAAGAATTCAAGGAGATCGACCCCGATTCGCAGATCGACTTTGTCACCGGATCCGAAGTCCGGTCGATGGTGGGCTCGGACGCCTATTGGTGCGGCATCCGGCATATGGGCGGCGGGCATGTCCACGCGCTGAACCTGCTGTTGGGCGAGGCCAAGGCCTTAACCGGCTACGGCGCCAAGATCTTTGAAAACAGCCCGGTCATCGATGTGACCTATGGGGACCGGATCACCGTCCGCACTGCCGCCGGCAGCGTACGGGCCCAGAAACTGCTTTGGGCCTGCAACGGGTTCCTCGATGGCCTCGAGCCCGAAATCGACCAGAAGACCATCAATACCTATGCCTTCCAGATCGCCACCGAGCCTCTGCCCGAGGACCTGATCTTGCGGATCAGTCCGATCCGCGGAGCCTACAGCGATATTCGCCCGGTCATCGATTATTATCGGGTAACCAACGAAAACCGACTTCTCTTCGGCTCCGCCACTCCTTTCATGGAATACATACCAGCCGACCTCGCGGCTTGGAACCGGGCCTTGATGCTGAAGATCTTCCCTTATTTGAAGGACGTGAAGATCGACATGGCCTGGGGCGGCCCCTTGTGTTGCAGCGCCAACCTGTTTCCGCAGATCGGCACCTTGCGCAACCGCCCCAATGCCTTCTACGTCCAGGGCTATTCGGGGTTTGGCGTCACGCCCAGCCATATCGTGTGCAAGGTACTGGCGGAAGGCATGAGTGAAGGCTCGGCCCGCTACGACCTGATGACCTCCATTCCGCATCTTCGTGTTTTCGGCAAGGACGCTTTGCGCCCTGCCATGATGTCGGCGGCAAAGACATGGCACCAACTGTCAGGCTATTTCAATGGCCGCCGGTAGTCCGCCTGTACCATAAAATAAATAGGGAGACGTTCATGACCCCGATCAAACTAGGCCAAGTACCAGCAACTCTCGACAGCTGGGGTACGGTCGCCAATCTCGGTGCGGAAATCCTCGAAGGCGAAGCCAACGCTTTCGGCAAAATGGTCTTCGGCGCCCCGGACGCGCCGGTCAGCTGCGGCTATTTCGCCTGCACCAAAGGCAAATTCCGCATGGTCTATCCGTTCAATGAACATGCCGTGGTTCTAGAGGGAAAAGTGACGCTGACCAACGAGGCGACCGGCAAGACCGAGACCTATGGCGTCGGCGACTGCTGGTTCTTCGAAAAAGGGACGCCGGTCTTGTGGCATGTCGAAAGCGACAGATTCACCAAGAATTATTTTGCCGTAGTCTGACGAAATTGGGGCGCGGCTGTCGCTGTCGCCCCAACCTTTCTATCCACGTCCACTCCGGACTCCTGGCGCAGCTTGCGCGGGTTGACGCCAAACCACCGTCGGCAGGCCCTGGTGAAGCAGGCCGGATCCGAATATCCCAGCATCAAGGCAATCTCGGTCACCGGCATGCGCGTCTGCAGCAGATACTGGTGCGCGATCTGCTTGCGCTCTTCGTCCTTGATGGCCCGGAACCCGGTTTGCTCGCGCTGCAGAACGCGTTGCAGCGTGCGCGCCGACAGCCCGGTCGCCTCGGCGGCGCGTGTCGCCGTCATGGACCGCTCGGCGGCCGGAAAATGGTCGCGGACGATGCTGCGCACCTGATCCGATAAATTGCGCCGATCACTGCGCTGGCCGCGCATCACGGCGACATGATGCTGGAACAGCAGCGCCATTTTTTCGTCCACCTGGGGGTTGCGCAAGCCAAGGTCGCTTCTTCGCAGAATGACCGCGTTGGTCGGCTGATCGAAATAGATCGGGGCACGGAAGAGAGCAGCATGATCGCTCGTCGCGGCCGGTGCAGGATGCTCAAAATGAACTTCTTCGGGCGCCCAGTTCTTACCAGCGACGTAGCGGACCAGTTGGCAGATCATCCCAAGCGAAAACTCGGCGTCCTGGCGCCGCTGGCGAATGCGGGGATCGTCGATGCGGTAGTGAAACGCCGCCATCTCGCCGTCAAGGCGCAACGCCGAGTTGGTGCGGTCTTGAACGACGCCGACATGGGTGGCCAGGCCCTGGAGGGCATGACTGAGATTGGCCGAACTTGCGAACAGAAGCCCCAGAGGCCCCAAGGAAAATGGGGTCGCACGACGGCCAAGTCCAAGGCCAAAATTTTGGTCACCAGAAAAGACCGCTGCCTCTTCCAAGAATTGAATATATTTCCGCAACGGCATTTCCCGGTAAGGGTCCTCCAGACATGACAGGGGAACCTCGCATTTTTCAAGAAGTATTTTTGGATCAAATTTCCGTTCTTTCAGATTATCGACTACGAAGTGAAAGAACGAAGACATGACCATTGGTTCGGCCAAGCCCATAGCGCACCCTTCAGAAATCGAAAAAGCCAATTCTGGCAAGAACTATCAAATATCTGTCAGAAAATATCAAGTTACATCCTTGCCGCTGCCATAACCTATCCTCAGGTGGAAACACCAAAACAAATAATAGAACAGTGGCATAAATATTGCCGCAGGGGTTGGATAACACCAAGAAGGGCCGGGGAGAGGCATATGACCGACAACAGGCTTGCAGGAGCAGCGCCGGGCGAACTTCGGCGAAACGCGCTGGGTGTCTCGGCAATCACATTCTTCGTCATTTCAGCCGCGGCACCGCTGACTACCGTCGCCGGAGGCGCGCCGATCGGCATGTTGCTGGGCGACGGGGCCGGTCTGGCCGGTACCTATTTCCTGGTGATGCTGATCATACTTCTGTTCAGCGTCGGCTACACCGCCATGGCCCGCAACATCAAGAATTCCGGAGCGTTCTACGCGTTCAATGTCCAAGGCTTGGGCGGCATGGTCGGCGGCGGCGTGGCGATCGTCGCGCTCCTCGCCTACAACACGATGCAAGCCGGGATTTATGGAATGTTCGGTGCGGCCAGTTCCGCCTGGCTGTCCACCCAATTCGGCGTGACGGTCCCATGGTGGGTTACGGCGTTTACCGCCATGGCGGCCATTGCCATTCTCGGTTATCGGAATGTCGACTTATCGGCCAAAGTGCTGGGTCTTCTGGTGGCCGGGGAATTCATCGTCGTATTGATCCTCGACTTGGCCATCGTGCGCAAGGGCGGCGCCGGCGGATTGAGTACGGCTCCGTTCACCCCCTCTTTGATTTTCAGCGGCAGCCCGGTGATCGCGTCGCTTTTCGGGTTCGCCAGCTATATCGGCTTCGAAGCGACCAGCATTTACAGCGAAGAGGCCCGCGACCCCAGGCGAACCATCCCACGGGCCACCTATCTGTCCGTGTTCATCATCGGCGCGTTTTACACGTTCACCCTCTGGTGCATGGCTGACGGTGAAGGGGTCGACCGGCTGCCCGCGGCTCTCAAGGCCATGGATGATCCCACGCGGTTCCTTTTTCTGCTGTCCGACCGATATGTCGGCAACGTCTTGACCACCGCCATGAGCCTGCTTTTCATCAGCAGCCTTTTTGCAGCGCTGTTGGCGTTCCATAACGCGGTTGCCCGCTACTTCTTTGCGCTGGGGCGTGAGCGCCTTCTCCCCTGCTCTCTGGGGAGCACCCACAGCCGCCACCAGAGCCCGCATTTCGGATCCGTCCTGCAAAGCCTGGTGGCCATCGTACTGGTGGGAGCCTTCGCGGTCACCGGGCAAGACCCGGTCCTTGTATTGTTCTCCTGGTTGACCAATCTGGGGACGCTGGGCGTAACCGCGATGATGGCCATTACTTCGTTGACGGTGCTGGCGTTCTTCCACCGCAATCGCGATCTGGACGCCAGCATCCTGCGGACGAAAATCTGCCCGGCCCTGTCCTTCGTGCTGATGACGCTGTTCAGCATCCAGGCCATACGGCAATTCGGGGTACTCACCGGGGCCTCGACCACCATGGCGGTCCTGCTGCCATTCAGCTTGGTGGCGGCCATGGCGATCGGCGTGATGGTTGCCGCCCGCCTCAAGAAGACCGCACCGGAATTCTACGCGAAACTGGGTTGTCCCCGCGATTGACGCGACACGGGATGTCTCTTCTTCCGGCTTACCTCCCCCTGGAGAAGAGTATGTACCCCGCTTCCGAGGCGATCAGTTTCGGAAGCGGGGTTTTTTTCAGTTGAACCGGATAACGGCGTGGCGTTTGCGGCCGGCCGACAACTTTACGGCCCGGCCGGGCCGCGCTTCGATCCATTCCTGCTCATCCGCGGCCGCCGCGCCATCGACACGGGCGCCGCCGCCGGCGATCAGGCGCCTGGCCTCGCTTTTCGATGCGGCCAGACCGCACAGGATCAAGCCATCCACCAACGGCAGTCCCTGGGCGAAGTCCGCTGCACGAACCTCGGCACAAGGCAGGCCATCGTCCATCCCGCCTTCCTCGAAAACCTTTCGAGCCATCTCGGCCGCCTGAAGGGCTGCTTCTTCTCCGTGAAGAAGGGTGGTGGCGGAATCGGCAAGAACCTTCTTCGCCTCATTCAGTTCTGATCCCGCAAGATCGCCTAGCCGGCTGATTTCTCCAAGCGGCAACTCGGTGAACAATCCCAGAAACCGCCCCACATCGGCATCCTCGGTATTCCGCCAGAACTGCCAGAACTCATAGGGCGACAGCCGGTCCGCGTTCAGCCAGACGGCTCCCTTGGCGGTCTTTCCCATTTTGCCGCCCGATGCGGTCGTCAGCAAGGTGGTGGTCAGGCAGAACAGGTCCCGGCCGTCGACCCGCCGCCCCAATTCAATGCCATTGACGATGTTGCCCCACTGATCCGACCCGCCCATTTGGAGGCTGCATCCGTAACGGCGAGACAACTCCAGGAAATCGTAGGCCTGCAGAAGCATGTAGTTGAATTCCAGAAAAGTCAGGGGCTGCTCGCGCTCCAGCCGCAGCTTCACCGAATCGAAGCTAAGCATGCGGTTGACCGAGAAATGCCGGCCGAATTCCCGCAGGAAGGAGATGTATCCAAGGCCATCGAGCCAGTCGGCATTGTTGACCATGATCGCTCCGGTGGGGCCCTCACCGAAATCCAGATAGCGGGCAAACACCTTTCGAATACCTTCGATATTGCCGGCGATCTGGGCATCGTCGAGCAGTGGACGAGAGGTATCGCGAAAGCTGGGGTCGCCGATCCGGGTCGTCCCTCCGCCCATCAGGACGATCGGCCGGTGGCCGGCCTTCTGCAGGCGGCGCAGCGCCATGATCGACATGAGATGCCCGACATGCAGGCTGTCAGCGGTCGCGTCAAAACCGATATAGGCGGTGATTGGCCCATCGCCCATGCGGGCATCGAGCGCCTCCCAATCGGAACACTGGTGGGCGTAGCCCCGTTCCAACATGGTTCGCAGGAAGGGAGACTTGGGCTGGATCGGTAGATCGGCGACTTCAGTGCTGGAAGGAAACATCGTTTTGCTCTCCGGGTATTCGGCACCGGAGCATCTTGTCTGACCAGATCGCTACCGGTTGCCGGCAGCCTTACATGATCAGAAAATGACCATAAGCGCCGCCTATGTCGGCAGCGGATAATAGCGACTAAGAAGGAGATGGCTATCGGTCATGTGAAATGATATCGCGATTCCTCAAATCAGAGTCAATAAGAGTCTTCATTGCAAAACTTTTTCCGTGGCAACATGCCGATCGGCCTGCTTAGTAGAATTCCGGCGTGTACAACACCAACCATATGACACTATTTCATCGAGACTCTGCCGGAGATTTTCAGGTGAAGACCGCGGGGCGCGCCGCGAGCTGATCTCTAACCTCCCCTTGGTGATTTGATGTCGCGCATCACGGTTATATGCGGGCAATACCAGCCTGGAGGCGCGGACGGGCCAGGACGGCGATCGCGGGAACTCCTGTCGCGGGAACTCCTTGACTTCCGCCCTCCGAGCCCGGAGGCTGATCCGTCCGCAGCGGAGTTGCGGGTGTTGGCGTCCCGGCCGCGTGAACGGACAACTTGTCCGCCATTCCGTTGAAAGCCTTCTTCAGATCACCGCCACCGTGAATCCTGCCCGTTGTGGGATGGAGCCGGCAGCGTTTCACCGAAAGTCAGTACGGCTTGAACAATTTCACCGATCCTGGCTTGGCCGCGCCGGCCCTTCGCGTGCCCGCGGCGTCCGGCTATGCGCCTCCGGCGTCAATTCAACCTAGGGTTATGCAATGCCGGTCATGAACCAATTCGAGTTGAGCCGTGTCTATGCAAAAGGGTGGTCCGCAGGTCGAGCGAGCGGGCTCGGTTCGACCGGCGATACGCTTGACGCCGAAATCGATGCCCTGAATCCATATCAGGTGGCCGAGGAAAGATGCCGCTGGGCCGCCGGCTTCAAGGATGCCCTCTGCCGCAATGAGGAAACCGGCCGTGGTCGCAAGCGCAAGAGCAGCGTCGCGACAAGCATCGGCAAGGCCTAGTGGTCCGATCCTGACGCTTGGTCCCCAAGCGTCAGGTAAATCGGCGTAACTGGGGCATAACGCTAACTCGTTGATTTGATTGGCGTGCCGCGTTGGATGATGGCGAGCACTACGTTTTCGCGATTGCGCTTTGAGGGGGTGCGCCAGCGGGCGCCCGCATGGCCGATACCACCCGCCTGTTTCCGTGGCCTGTGCGATGCTGTCACGCGGGCAGGTCGTCGCCATTCACTGCAGTCCATGGTAAAAGAGTGGCGCTGCACAGATGCGACAGTCGAGTTGCCACGATGGCCACAATCGAAAACTATGGCGGCCACGCCACCGCTGACCAGGCGCTTGATGAGGTGGTCCATCGCCTGGTCGAGGCGCTGAATCCCGTCGCCATCTACCTTTTTGGTAGCCGGGCGCGCGGAACCGCCCGGCCCGACAGCGACTTCGACCTGATGGTCGTCACCCGCCCCGAGGATGGAGAAGCGGGCTACGACTATGCCCGCGCTTATGCGCCGCTCCTCGGTCGGGGAATCGCCTGCGACGTGCTGCCCGTTCCCGCGCTGGATTTCCAGGAAGACAAGGACGACCCCACCAGCCTTTGCTTTGAGGCCGCCCATCACGGAAAGAAGGTCTATGAGCGCCGCTAGGCGGATCGCCGCGTTCCTGACCTTGGCCGACGAAGAACTCCACGCTGCAAGAATGCTGGCCGGGGGCGCACCGCGCCAAGCCGCATATTACCTCCAGCAGGCGGCGGAAAAGGCGGCTCGGGCACTCCTGACGGCGGCGGGCGTCCCGTTCGGAACCGGACACAATCTCGGCCTGATGGCCTCGGCCTTGCCAGCCAAACATCCCCTCAAGCAGCGGGTCGGCGGACTTGATCGGCATTCGGGCGCCGCAACATTGTATCGATACCCCTCTCCGGTCGGCAGGTTGCCGCCGCCACCCGATATTGCGACGGTAAACGCCGAAGTCGCCGATGTGGCGGCATTCATTGTCGAGGTGCGGGAATTTCTCGGAATAGAAGTCTGACGCTGACGATTATCCGATCAGACGTTTCCAATGGTGAGCGAGACATGCCGTCGACCAAGACGTCTCCTGAAATGGCACACAGGCTGCGCGGCTTGATCGCCGAACTCAGCATCGCGGCCCTGCAATTCACATCCACGCCCCGCGTCGAATCCACTGCCCGGCAATGGCTGGCTCGCGCCGACTTGGACAGAGACGATCCAGAGGGTGCAGAAACCGTAGCCCTGGCGTTGACCCTCGCCGGAGCGCTCGCCCTGTTCGCCCCGTCGGCAAGCGGC
Source organism: Pseudomonadota bacterium (assembly GCA_021793155.1). Classification (GTDB taxonomy): domain Bacteria; phylum Pseudomonadota; class Alphaproteobacteria; order Rhodospirillales; family Magnetospirillaceae; genus DUZF01. Next base: position 64,625 of record JAJYTF010000027.1, read on the forward strand.
GCGATAGCGATCGACCGGTACGCCCGCCAGCGCAAAGTCGAAGGCGACGAGGCAGCCGCCCTGGCGGTATTACGGCGAGCCCATTTCCGCATCCTGCGGCTGGACGAACAGGAAGCCGGGGGCGAGTGGCGGCTGACCGATCTTGCCACGGACGAATCCATCCTGGTTTATCATGACCACCTTCCTCCCACGGCGCTCGGCTGGTCGCTGGCTGCTTGGCTGTGCCCTCTCGCCGGTGGCGCATTCGTCACGGTGGGGCCACTGATACCGCTGGACGAGCCAGCCCTCGCTGTGGGCCGGGGATTCATCCGCCCAAATGGCCGAGGCCTCGGCAATCCGCTGCGCTGCGCCGAGGCGGTCTATCGTTACATCGTCCGCCATGGGAGCCAGGAATTCCTCGGCCAGGAAGCCTCGGCCAAAGAAGACGAAGATTTTCCTTATGGCCCGGAGACCAGCATTCTCGACGCCTTGGCCCACAAGTGGGCTGACCTCGCTCCCGACGCCAAACTGTCGCCCGACGATGTACAGACGGTGCGCAGCCTGACCAGCTTGGACAAGGTGTTGGACGTCTTGGTGACCAGCGTCATGGCCCGCGATCATGGCCGCGCCCGTCTGGCCGAAGGCTATGCACGGATCGCCGGTATCCAGATGGAAACCATTCATTACCGCGCGGCGGTCGGCTCGACATTCGGCAGAGTGACGCTGGATACCGTCGCCGCCGCCATCGGCCGGCATATCGCTGCCGACGAGATGCCCGTGGCGGCCCGCGATCTGTTCGTCAATTTGCGGCGGCGGATGCCCGCGGCCTCCTCCGGTGGCAATACCGAGTTGGATCGCCTGCTTCAACGCATCCAAGCGCTCAGGGCCAAGACCGTGGAACAGGGCTGCACCGAGCAGGAAGCCGTACTGGCGGCAGAGAAGGTGGCCGAGTTGCTCGACCGCTACGGTCTGTCGCTCAGCGAAATCGATCTTCGCAAACAGACCTGCGAAGGGATTGGCATCGACACTGAGCGCCGGCGCGCCAGCCCGGTCGACAGCCTTGTTCCCTCCATCGCCGCATTCTTCGATTGCCGCGTCTGGGGCGAGAGGACCGCCCAGGGAGCCATTCGCCACGTCTTCTTCGGCCTTCCCGGTGATGTGGAAGCGGCGCGGTATCTGTACGACCTGGTCGAAATCACCTTCGACACCGAGACCCGGCTGTTCAAAGGCGGCGACTTCTATGCCGGCCTGATGTCCGGAGACCGGCGAAGCGCCACCAATTCCTTCCAGTTCGGCCTCACCCATGGCATCGCCGACAAGTTGCACCATTTACGCCAGGAGCGGGAGACCGCCCTGCACCGATCCAACGGCTGCGATCTCGTCGTCGTCAAAGCGTCGGTGGTGGATAAGGAATTGGACAAACTGGGCCTTTCCTTCAAGGTACAGGGACGGGCGTCCAAGAAATACGTAATGAGCGATGCCTATGAGGCGGGGCAGGAAGCGGGACAACGCTTCGATTACCGCCCCGGCATTCTCGGCTGACACTCAAACGGATAGGAGAGCAATTAGACAGTCCCGCACGGATCCGGATACTGTGGCGCATAGGATCGTAGATTGGCGTGCCGAAATGGATGATGGCGAGCACTATGTTTTCGCTATTCCGCTATGAGGGAATGCGCGAGGGCATGGCCTGCCCGCAGGAACTGCGATGGACCATCCTCGACCGCTATGATCAGGGAGCAACTAGTTCACTCTACTCCATTTGTGCGTCAGGCGCGGTATCGCTCATCGCCTTAATAGCGCTCTATCGCCCTCCACAATCTTTTCGGTTATTCTGTGCGATCTAAAGTTGACAATCTTGCAGACGCAGCGACCGTCCGCGTGCCGGATACTCTTTGAACGTCTTTGGGGGACAAATTGGGGAATCCGTCTCTTGATCAGGCGCTTCCTATGGGGCTCGATAAAATTCTTCAGTCGAATCTCGCTGATGGAGAAACTGTCCTCGTTCGCCTGAAAGGCGCATTCAAGGAAGCTTTGGTCTGCACCGACCGGCGCGTAATGATCGTGAAATCCGGGTTTATGACCGGCCAGATGTTCGGCGCCGATGTATTTCAGATCCCGTATCCGAATGTCTCAGGTGCACAGGTAAAATATCGCATCTTCTCCGGCTATTTCGAGCTATCGGCTGGGGGTATGCAAAACATCGCGAAGAGCTACTGGTCGACCGACAAGAACACCGACCCCGCAAAGGCTCCGAATTGCGTATCCTTGAACTCGAAGTCTCAGGCCGCGCTATTTCGCTCCGCTTGTGCCTTCATCACGGAGCGCGCTGGCCAGAGCCATGCCCAGGCTTCGGCGACCTCGGCCAGCGGCCAGGACATAGCGTCTGCTATCGAGCGGCTGTGGAAGTTGAAAAACGATGGTGCAATTGACCAAGCCGAATTTGACCTCGCGAAAAAGCGGCTTCTCGGCGCCGAAAGTGCTCCGGCCGACTGAAGACACTCTGCGGCCTGAGGTGCACGTCATCTGGGAAGTCGGGCGGAAGGCGTGAAGGAGATGGAGTGGCGGTCGAACCAGATCAGGTAATGATCTTTCTCGCGGAAGCGAAGAGACTCGATGGCCGACGCATGCGCTGGAAGCCCAAGGGCCTGCGTGGCGACTATTCCTTCTTCAACGCAGTCGTGGTTGTCGAGAGTGCCGTTCTGGATGCGGGCATGCTGCACATGACCGCCCATATCAACCGCATCCCCCGGAAGTACGGCTTCAACCTGCGTTGGCGCGGGGGTGACGTGTTGAGGCTGGATGTCAACCCGGCGCGCACCCATATGAACACCCGCACGAAAGCTATCGTGCGCGGCACCCACTGGCAACAGCACCCGCTTTTTGATGCCGATCCCGACGCGCGAGAGATGATCCATCTGCAATGGATGGACGCATTCTTGCGCCGTGCTAATATCCAGGGAGGGCGATTATCTTATGCCCCTCCTCCCTTTGAACATGTACAATTCGAGCTTGGGCTATGACAACCACGCCAGAAGATCTTGAGAAAACGGCGCGGTCTCTTATCGAGGCTAGGCAGACGAACCTCGGCACCGAGGTGACGCTGCCGGTTTTGTATTTCAATGGCGACGCTGTCAATGTCGTGGTTACCGTCGATCCGAGCGGTTTTGTCGTTCACGACGCCAGCGCGGGCGCCATGCTCATTAATGTTTCCGGCCTGCAGGTGACGAAGAAACTAAACCATCGCCTTGCGGAACTCGTCGCGGCCTATGGATGCGAATTCGTCAATGGCCGCGTGACGGCGCGTTGCACTGAGGATCAATTGGCGGTGACTATGGCCATGGTGAGCAATGCCTCTTGCGCGGTGGGCAATGAGGCACGCCAAGCCAACCGACTGCGGAGCATGGCCTTCCAAGAGCAAGTGGCGGAACGTCTACGCGAAACCGTTGGCAAGCGAGTGCGTGAGCGGGCCGAAATTACCGCCGCCAGCGGTCGAACCTACCGGGTCGGACATCTGATTCTCGATCAATCGCTTGCACACCCCGTGGCTTTCGTCGAGGCCGTGGCCAACGACGATATTGTCAGCAAGCGGGTAGCGGAGTTTTTCGACCTCAAAGAGGAATATCCGGACGTTCAGCGAGAGGCCATCTATGATGACAGTCGACCGCTGGAGTCGTTCAATCTCGTCCTGCTGGGCAAGGTCTCCAATCCCCTGCCCTTCTCATCTGCGGACCGCCGGCTGAAGAACCTTCTGCAGGCCGCCTAACTCCATGTCATCCCCTTCGCCAGCCCCACCAAGTGCGGGGCTTTTTCATATACTCTTCGTCAGCCTCACCCCCGGTCCCCCGCCGTTCTCCGGAATGAACTCGGCGCCGACGGCTTCGATCATTTGCCGTACGACAGGCCTCGCTGGGTACGAAGTGCTTGAAAAGCCTGGCGTGGCATTGCAGACCTGGCGCCGTCGTTCGCCGGCTCCTGCGTCGAGGCCTCAGAGCGGCCGCAACGATTGGAGGTAGCGGCCAAGACCGCGGTGGAATAGCGGATGCCTCAATCCGGCCAAGACAAGAGGGCACAGACACACGGGCGGTTGAGACCAGCCATGAGGCTGTGAGGAAGTCTTACATGAAGTCTTCGGCAACAAAGCGAAGTTGATTTGTTGCTCTCTTGTGACCCGTAAGCTCGTGTGTAAACACAGCCGTAATTTCGAGAAAGTGTCCATAATCGACAATGGCTTCCCTTGAGGAATGGGGTACAGGGATATAGGTGATCGTTCCGTTCTTGTTCTTTTTTGCCGGCTTTTCCACGCGGGGCAATGTGGCGCTCTCTTGGGAGATCAATGGTAACCGTACGCCGTGGGCCGCCTTTCGCCCGCCCGCGTGAACTGGCGTAATCGGGAGCAACGCTGCAAGCAACGGTGTTTGCAGTGCTGCAAGAGACGGAAGATGGTCCAGATCGAGGTTATATCC
>JAJYTF010000028.1 GCA_021793155.1 Pseudomonadota bacterium
AGCCCGCACCATCGACGCCCTATGGAAGGCCGTCGGCAGCATCTGCGACCTCTACTCCCCCGAGGAATGTTGGAACTACCTTAGAGAGGCCGGATATGTTGCAGATTAAAAGCTCGACGCTCTAATTACTGGGACTTGGTATAATGGGATTTATTTTTCCGTGCCGTCACGTGGGGCTCAGGATATGGCCCCGCTGCCGGAGCGCCTGCGCCAGGAAGTCAGTGAAGGCGCGAATCCGCGGGATGTTACGAAGATCTGCGTGGGTTGCCAGCCACAGGTCACGTTCCGGCGGCCGCTCGGGCGGTGGCAGGCGCACCAGATTGGTCGAATCGCCCAGATAGCGGGGCAGGCAGGCAATGCCAACACCGGCCTGCACCGCCGCCAGCTGGAAATGGTGGTCATTGCTGCGCAGGACGACGTCCGCAGCGTTGGCCTGGGCGGAAAACCATTGCATCTCCTGCAATGTCATCAGGTCGGATTCAGCGAGAATGATACTGTGGCCGACAGCCCCGCCCTCCCAATCGGGGACGCCATGGCTGCGAAGATAGTCGCGGCTGGCGAACAGACCAAAATTGATTTTCCCGACCTTGCGCGCGGTGATTTCGCTCTGGCTCAGGGCGGACGGGCGGAGCGCCACGTCGGCTTCGCGCCGGGTCAGGCTCAACGTCCGCCGGTCGGTATCCACCTCCAACCGGATGCGTGGAAAGGCCAGCTGGAATTCCGCGAGAATCGGCGGAAGCACCCGCGCCGCCAGGCATTCGATGGTGGTCAGCCGTAACGGTCCTTCCAGGCGGGTGTCATGGCCGTCGACAACGCGGGTCACCGCCAGGATGTCGGCCTCGATCTTCTCGACATTGTCGAGGATAGCCTGGCCGGCCGGCGTCAACGCATAGCCGGACGGGGTCTTTTGCAGAAGCTTGGCACCGGCCCGCTCTTCCAGGGTTTCGAGCCTTCGGCCTACGGTGGTCTGGCGGACGCCCAGGGCAAGCGCCGCTTTTGAAAGAGTGCCGCTACGCGCTACGGCGAGAAAGATGCGCAGGTCGTCCCACTGGAGCATGGCTCTCTTCGGAAGCTGACGAATTCGCGCAAATTATCGCTTGCACATTGGTACAAGTAACCTTTCCATTTGGAAATGTTCCATCATACCTAAGTTAGCGACTTAAGGTTGGTTGGGCCAAAACTCCCCGACGAAGCAGCTTTTCGAACTCGTCGGCCGGCAGGGGGCGGGAGAAGTAGAATCCCTGAATCGTCCGGCAGCCGTGATCGGTCAGGAATTTGACATGGGCCGGCAATTCGCAGCCCTCTGCCACGACGTCGAGGTTGAGCCCTTTCGACAGGCCGATGATGGCGCGGGCAATCTCGGCCGCCTTGGGATTGGTGTCCACATCGACCACGAAGGCGCGGTCGATCTTCAACGTAGTGATGGGGAAGCGGCTGAGATAGGACAGGGACGAATAGCCCGTGCCGAAATCGTCGATGGACAGCCCGACACCAAGCTGCCGCAAAGCGTTCATCCGGCTTACCGCGGTGTCGACGTCGCCCATCAGCATGCTCTCGGTGATCTCGAGTTCGAGCCAGGACGGATCAAGGCCCGAATCGCGCAACGCGTCGCGCACCGTCTCGACGAAGTGGCGGTTGCGGAACTGCCGGGTCGAGACGTTGACCGCAACGCAGATGGACGGAAGCCGCCGATCCTGCCACCGCTTGTTCTGACGGCAACTATGGCGCAGTACCCAGGCGCCGATCTCCTCGATCATCCCCGTCTCTTCGGCAACGGTGATGAATTCGGCGGGCCGGATCAGGCCTTCGGTCGGATCGTTCCACCGGATCAGCGCTTCGGCTCCGACGATGGTGCCATCGGCGGCACGCACCTTGGGCTGGAAATAGACGACGAATTCCTCGTTGGCCAGGGCCCGCCGCATCCGTGCCTCGAGATCGAGGCGGGCCCGCGCCCGGCGGTTCAGCTCGGCGGAGAAAAACTGGTACTGATTGCGCCCGGACAGCTTGGCATGATGCAGTGCCGTGTCGGCTTGCTTGACCAGGGTCGGGCCGTCCGCGGCATCCTGCGGAAACAGGCCGATACCCAGTGATGCGGTGATGGCGACCTCGTGGCCGTCGATGGAGAAGGGGACCTTGATCGCCGTCAGCACCTTTTCGGCGACGATCACGCTGTCGTCTTCGGCGGCCAGGGCCATCACCAGGGCGAACTTGTCGCCTTCGAGACGCACCACGGTGTCAATCTCGCGGACGCAGTCGGTCAGGCGCTGGGCTACTTCAACCAATAGCCGGTCGCCGGCGGTGAAGCCCAGGGCGTCGTTGATCAGGATGAAACGGTCCAGTCCCAACATCAGCAATGCCACTGAACCGCCGGTGCGGTTGGCCTGGAGCAGCGCCCGCTCGACGCGGTCGAGAAAAATGACATGATTGGGCAAGCCGGTTAACGGATCGTGGCCGAATCGCTGATCGGGGAGCGGCGTCTCGCCGTGGCCCGGGCGCAGCAGGCCGACGGTGCAGGGGGCACCGAAAGCACCTTCTTCGACGGAGGTCAGGATGATGTCGAAGCGACGGTCATGGCCGTCGGCGCAGGGGAGCATCCCAGACCAGAACGGGCTGCCCGCCGCCGCAAGAATGGCGGCAAGCTGGTCACGCGCGGCGGCGGCCGAGGGCGTTGCTCCGGTCCGAATATCCGCTGCGGGGTGGCCGGTGATAGCCTCGAACGCCCGGTTGACCTGCAGCGGCTGCCCCATGGCTCCGCCGACGATGATCCCGTCGGCGCTGTGGTCGAACAGGAAGTCAAGGAGTGTCCGATTCCCACCCATCGTCCAACATCCCCGTCGGATCATCAGAGCGGGAAGCATTCGGATGGGATCGCACCCAATCTCGTCGTCCCGGGGTCAAGCCCGGGAACGGCAATGATGACTGAGGGTGCGGCGCCCCAACCTCATCGCGCTCTGCAAATGCCCACAGCTTCAATGTTGGTACCAGAACCGGCCGGATGTAAAGCCGCTACATTAAAAAGACCCCCGCCGATGTCGGGCGGGGGTCGAGGCACGGTCGACGGATGATGTCGAGCGGCAAATAGTGGCGACGTCGCTCTATTCGCGGCGTTTGACCGTTTTCGGATCTGCGGTGATGGGGCGGTAGATTTCCACCCGCGCGCCATCGGGCACGGCGGCGTCAAGGGCGATGACCTTGCCGTAGATTCCCACCTTCTGTTGTTCCAGGTCGATATCGGGAAAACGGCCAAGGATGCCGGAACGCTCGATGGCCTGTTTGACCGTGGCACCGTCGGGAAGCTCGACGTTGACCAGGGCCTGTTTGGCCGCTGTGGCGTAGACGACTGAAACCTTCATCATCGCCTCCGTTACACGCTGTGGGCGCCGGCCATGGCGATCGGCTTGCCGGCGCGGATGTCCAGCATGCGCTTGACCGCCAGCAGCAGGCCGAGGGCAAGGAAGCCGCCGGGCGGCAGGACGGCGACGAGCACGCCGGTATCGGCCGGCAGGATGCGCAGCTCAAGGAACTTGAAGGCCGGGCCCAGCAGCAGATGGGCATCGGCGAACAGGGTGCCGGAACCGACGATCTCGCGCATCGCACCGATGACCGTGAGCGCCCCGGTGAAGCCGATCCCCATGAACAGTCCGTCGAGGAAGGCGGGAATGGCCGGCTCTTTGGCGGCGAACACCTCGGCGCGGCCAAGCGGCAGGCAGTTGGACACGATCAGCGGGATGAACAGACCCAGCACCTTGTACAGCTCATGCATCCAGGCGTTCAGGCTGAGATCGACCAGAGTCACCATGGCGGCGATGATCAGGATGTAGACGGGGATGCGCACCTCCTGCGTGATGTAGCCGCGCAAGGCGGCGATCAGCAGGTTGGAGGTGGCCATGACGAAGGCCGTCGCCAGGCCCATGCCCAAGCCGTTGGTGGCGCTGGTGGTCATCGCCATGGTCGGGCACATGCCCAGCATCTGGGCCAGGACGCCGTTGTTGTCCCACAGGCCGTCGCGGACAATCTGCTTGTAACTGGTAGCCATCAGTGCGTCTCCACCAATTGGGCTTTATGCGCGGCGAAGAATTCCAGGCCGCGGCGAATTGCGGCGACCACGCCACGCGGTGTGATGGTCGCGCCGGAGAACTGATCGAACACGCCGCCGTCCTTTTTCACCTTCCACTTGTCCGCTGGCGGATCGCCCAGCGACAGGCCGGTGAATTTGGTGATCCAGTTGCTCTTGGCGGCGTCGATACGGTCGCCGAGGCCGGGCGTTTCTTTGAATTCCGTGGCGCGCACCCCCAGGATCTTGCCTTCGGGCGTCACCCCCATGATGAGGTGGATCTCGCCGCCATAGCCGCTGCCGACGATCTCGTAGGCGACACCGGTCAACTGGCCGCCCTTCAGGGCGCGGTAGACGGTGACATCCTTGCCCTCGTCGTTTTTCACGGTGACGGCATCCTTGACAAGGTTGTTGTCGTAAAGGCCCGGCGGGATCACCTGTGTCAGCGAGTTCTGCAGGTCGTCGATGGCCCGCAAGGCGATTTCGTCATGGGTGAAGTGATCGGTCGCGGCAACCAGGATGCCGAAGCCCAGGCAGAAGGAACCCAGTACCATGGCATGGGTCAATGTCATCGTGCGCGCGCTCATTTCTCCCCCTTAACTTCCAGAGGCTCGCCTTTGCGGGTACGGCCGAACGCACGCGGGCGACAATTGTGATCGATGATCGGCGTCAGGGCGTTCATCAGCAGCACGGCGAAGGCCATGCCTTCCGGATAGCCGGCGAAAGTGCGGATGATCCAGGCCAACAGGCCGCAGCCGACGCCGTAGACGATCTGGCCCTGCTTGGAGACCGGCGAGGTGACGTAGTCGGTGGCGATGAAGAACGCGCCGAGGAAAGTTGCGCCGGACATCAGGTGGAAGGTGCCGTCGGCGAACCGGTCCGGATTGATCAGGTGGAAGACGGTGCCCATGACGAACAGGGTGCCCATCAGTGCCACCGGGGTGTGCCACGAAATGATCTTGCGGGCCAGCAGGACCAGGCCCCCGGCCAGGATCAGGATGGCCGAGGTCTCGCCGAAGCTGCCGGCATGAAGGCCAATCGCCATGTCCATCAGGTCGGGCAGGTTCTGCACCGATTCGGTCACCGGGACGCCGCGCGACAGCTCGGTCTTCACATAGCCCAGCGCCGAGGCCGCGGTCATGGTGTCGACATTGAAGGCGTGGCCGAAGGTGATGGCGAGGCTGTCGGCGAAACTCAGGCCCTTGTCGGAGAACAGCGGGTGCGGTGTGACCCAGGCGGTCATCTTGACGGGGAATGAGACCAGCAGGGCGACGCGGGCCACCATGGCCGGGTTGAACACGTTCTGGCCGAGGCCGCCGAACAGATGCTTGGCCAGGACGATGGCGAACACGGACCCGATGACGCCGATCCACCAGGGGGCCCAGGGCGGCAGGCTCATGGCCAGCAGCCAGCCGGTGAGCACCGCCGAGCCGTCGGAGAGCGTCGCCCCCACGGGTTTGTCCTGCGCCTGAAGACACAGGGCCTCGGCCACCACGCAGGAGCCGACGGTGATGAGGAACATGAAGATGGCGGGCCAGCCGAACAGCCAGGCATCGAACAGGGTTGCCGGCACCAGGGCCAGGATGACCGTGGTCATCGTCTTCTGGACGCTGGTGGGCGCGTGCGTGAACGGCGCGCTCTTGTCTGTGTAGGCGAGGGTCATACGCTGGCCTTGTTGTCAGGGTTTTCCGATGCCGCGGCGGCTGCCTTGCGGGCTGCCGCGGCAGCCGCCGCTGCCGCCTTCTTGGCCTGGGCCTGCTGTTCGAGGCGGGTTGTGCGCGTCTCGGCCAGCGTCTTGATGCGTTCGAGCTTCCGCTTGTCGCGCTCGGCCTCGTTAAGGCGCCCTTTGGCGTAGTTGAAGAAGTGCACCAGCGGGATGTGCGACGGGCAGACATAGGAGCAGCTGCCGCAGGAGAAGCAGTCCATCACGCCGAGCTTGGCGGCGCCGTCCAGGTTGTCCTTGCGGATGAACGCGGCCATTTCCACCGGAACCAGCCCGCAGGGGCAGATGGTCACGCAACTGCCACAACGGATGCAGGGTTGGGTGTCCCGTTCGTTGACCTCGTCCGCGGTCAGCGCCAGGATGCCCGACGTCCCCTTGACCACCGGCACTTCCAGCGAGGGCAGCGGCTGGCCCATCATCGGCCCGCCGTTGACGATGCGCCGCGGCGGCTCCTTCAGTCCGCCGCAAAAGGCCACCAGATCCGAGACCATGGTGCCCAGCGGCACGTCGATGTTCTTGCCCTCGGTGACCGCTCCACCGCTCACCGTCACCACGCGGGACAGCAGCGGGCGGCCGAAGCGGATGGCATGATGCACGGCGCGGGCCGTGCCGACGTTGTGGACGACGACGCCCAGTTCGGCGGTCAGCTTCTTGGCCGGGGTCTCCAGGCCGGTAATGGCCTGGGTGAGGTGACGTTCCGAACCCATCGGATACTGCACGGGAACGCCGACCACGGAGATGTTGGGGAAAGCCGAAGCCGCCTGGCTCATGGCCGCCATGGCCTGCGGCTTGTTCTCTTCGATGCCGACGACGATCTTCGCTGTGCCCAGGGCATGGGCCATGATCCGCGCACCGTCGATCACCTCGGCGGCGTATTCGCGCATCACCCTGTCGTCGCAGGTGAGATAGGGCTCGCACTCGGCGCCGTTGATCAGCAGGGTCTCCAGCTTGTTCTGGCTGCCCAGGTTCAGCTTTATCGCCGAGGGGAAGGTGGCGCCCCCCAGCCCGACGATGCCGGCGGCGGCGACTCGCTCGCGGATTTCCTGCGACGAGGCGGCGAACGGGTCGGCCAGGGGCTGGGGCAGTTCGGCCCATTCATCCTTGCCGTCGGGCTCGAGCATGATGGTCAGCTGCGGCAGGCCCGACGGATGGGGAGCCGTCACCATGGCGACGTCGGCGATGCGGCCCGAGGTGGGGGCATGGGTCGAGGCGGAGACCGCCCCTTGCGCACGGGCCAGCAACTGGCCCTTTTTTACCATATCGCCGGACTTGACCACCGGTTCGGCCGGGGCTCCGATATGCTGCTGCAGCGGAAGGTAAAGTTTCCGCGGCAGCGGCATCGGCACGATCGCCTTTTCGCTGGTCAGTTCCTTGCGGTAGTCGGGGTGGATGCCGCCACGAACGGGGAAAATCTTCATGACCGGCACTCCTTGGGGCAGCCGCCCTTCCGTGTCACGGCGACGACCGAAGGGGGGAGGGATCCCGTTGGGCCAGCGAGATCCCTCGCTGCGCTCGGGATGACAGTGAAATTAGCGTCCATCTGCGGATCCTAATGCAGCTCGTGCGAGCCGGGTTTTTCCCAATGCCATTCGCCGAGGGTCACCGGAACAGCGCACATCTTGATCGCTTCGGTCGGGCAGACCTTGAAGCATTTGGCGCAGCCGTGACAGTTCTCGCGGATCACGGTATGGACCTGCTTGGGCGCGCCGATGAAAGCATCCGTGCTGCACTCGTTGGCGCAGCGCAGACAGCCGATGCACAGGTCCTCCTGGACGAAGGCGTATTGCGGTCCCTTGTCCTCGTGCTCGGAGAGGTCGGCCTTGACCCCCAGCTTCTTCGACAGCTTTTCGGCCACCGCCTTGCCGCCCGGAGGGCACAAGGTCACCGGCGCTTCGCCGCGGGCCAGGGCGGCGGCGGCCTGGCCGCAGCCTACGAAACCGCATTGGCCGCATTGCGCGCCGGGCAGCAGCGCCAGAAGTTCCGCTTCCAGCGGATTGCCTTCAACCGCCAGATAACGGGAGGCAATTCCTAGGACCGTGCCCAATGTGGCGCCCATAGCCACAAGACTGCCGACTGCAAGTAGCATGACCGGTGCTCCTAGTTCGCGCTGATGCCGGAAAAGCCCATGAACGCCAGCGCAAGCAGGCTGGCGGTGACGAAGCCGATCGGCGGGCCGCCGAACAGCCGAGGCACCTCGTTCAGCGCGATGCGTTCACGCAGGCCGGCGAAGATGACGAGGATCAGGCTGTAGCCGAACGCCGAAGCGAAGCCATAGAGCATGCTTTCGATGAAGTTGTGCTTGCTCTGCACATTCAGCAGCGGGATGCCCAGCACGGCGCAGTTGGTGGTGATCAGCGGCAGGTAAATGCCCAAGGTCTGGAAGAGCGAGGGCGATACCTTGCGGATCACCATTTCGGTGAACTGCACCACCGCGGCGATCACCAGGATGAAGGTGATGGTACGCAGATAGCCGAGACCGAACGGAGCCAGCAGGAACACTTCGATCGCCCAGGCCAGGATGGACGACACGGTCATGACGAAGGTGGTCGCCATTCCCATGCCCACCGCGGTGTCGATCTTGGTGGTGACGCCCATGAACGAGCACAGGCCGAGGAAGCGAACGAGCACCACGTTGTTGACCAACGCAGCCCCGATCATGAGGAGAATGAATTCTTGCATTTCGAGCGGTCCCCCGACCGTTATTCCTGGTCACAGTGGTCGCTAGGGCCTGGTCCATAGGCATAGCGAAGGAAATGCGGCGACAATTCGCCTTTGGCGTCGAGATGGCCGGCCCGGAAGCGGGCGATGAGCAGGCCCCCCACCAGGCCGAGAACCGACGCAATGGCCGCGTCGGCATCGCTACCGGTCAACAGCTGTCCGGCCATGGCGCCCCCCACCATCAACAATAGCGGCAGGGCGTAGGCCAGCGCCGAAGCGCGCAACAGGGAGCGCTCGGAAATGCCGAACACGACGCGGTCGCCCACCTGGCCTTGAAAGCTGTTCACCATGGAAAATCGCCTGGCCATCAGGCGACGGCTGCTGCCGCCGCTCTTGACCCCGCAGCTGGAGGCGGAAAGGCAACCCTCGCACGCCTCACCCTGTTCGGGTTCCAGCCAGACGGTATCGCCGTCGGTGGCAACCACGCGGGCAACCCCTTCGACCAGATGACCGTCCATCGGCCTCAGCCTTCCAGCGTTTCAGTCACACCGTCAGGCGTTACGAAGATTGCCTTGATGCCGCGGCCGAGCGACACCACCGACTGGCGCTTCTCCTTGGGCAGCAGCGTCAGCGGGGTTGAGAAGGCGTTGGCCTTGGTGGCGCTGTCGGCGATCACCGTGACGCCCAGCAGCTGGGGCGCGGTGCGTCCCGAATGGGGGTCGATGATGTGGGTGAACTTGCCGTTGGGATCGAAGATCGTGCCGTAGCCACCCGAGGTGGCGACGCCTTTGTCGACGACATCGACCTCGGCGATGGCGCGGCTATGGTCGGCCGGGTCGGCGATGCCGATCCTCCAGGCCTGGCCGTCGGGTCGGCTGGACACCGCCTGCAGCTCGCCCATGTTGATCAGCATGTTACCGAAGCCGTAGCCGCGCAGGATGTCGGCAACACGGTCGGTGATGTAGCCTTGGCCGAGGGCGTTATGGGTTACGGCCATGCCGGGGCGGGCCAGGGCCACGCGCCCGGCGCCACGGTCGATGGTGATGCCGCGCCAGTCGACCAGGGCCAGGGCCTGCTTGATGGCCTCGGGCGACGGACCGGCCGGATCGACGTTGTCCGCGGTGAAGTGGCGGAAATAGAGATCCCAGACCGGCTGTACGGTGGGGTCGAACCAGCCGTCGGTGATTTCGGCGACTTCGCGGCCGTAAGCCATCAGTTCGACGAATTCCTTCGGCGCCCCCTCGACGCTCCCGTCGCGGTTCAGCAGCGAGAGCACGCTGTTCGGCCGATAGAGGCTGAACATGTCTTCGAGCCGGTTCAGTTCCGCCAGGGCCGCGTCAACCGCAGTTCGCGCCTTCGCTTCATCGGTATGGTAAAGCTGGATGGAGGCATCGGCGCCGAGCGAGGTGCCCTGCCAACGGTAGACGCGGGCCTGGGCATGGCCGGCCTTGATGAACAACGGCAAACCGGCGGCGGCGGCGAGCACGGTAATGGCGCGACGGCGAGTAATCTTGACGGACATGGAAATATTGCCCTCCCAGGCCACGACTGGGACACGGGCGTGCGACCCAGTGGAACTCATGACCGGCGCCGGTCGAGGGAGATCTTAGCTCCGACAGCAGAAGGCGGGCGGTCTGTTTGCGCGCGGATAATAAACAAGTTGCCACCTCTTACTCAAGTGCGCAGTTCGCAAAAAATGTGTGTATTTTTGCTGCGATGCGGCATGTGACGTCGTCCCAAGTCGCGGAATCGGCCAGCTCCGACGATCGTCGGTGGATAGCTGAGAGTCCACAGGGCAGACAATTTTAAGCGGCATTGGAAAAAGTAAAAACGGGAGTGTATATTTTGCGCGTCGCCGCTGGAAAGTGTTGTCGGCGATCGCTATGACCTAAATAGCGCAGCTTATGTTGCGATAAACAGCGCGGTTATTATTCCGACAATTGCGCTCTGTCTTGTCGGGTTGAGCCGCGGATGGGTGGCCGGCATCGAAGAAAACGGGCCTCTTTCCCTCTGCTCAATGGCCCCTGCCTAATATTCACGGTGCCTGGGACAGTATTCAACTACAGATCGTTAGGGTGATCTGCGGTTGTGTGGTCCAACCGGGCATCACCATCACCTCGACCTGGAAGAGGGATCCGTATACATTCCGAGAGGCGGCCTGCGCATAAGGGGGGTCGCTGGTGGTCCGATCCTGGTGCCTGGTTCCGAGGCAACAGGTCAATCGGCCCACCAACAGAATGAATCGTGGTGCGATTCTGGCGCATGGTGTGGGCGCCATTGGTCAGAGTTCCACCACCGGGTCCACGTAACGTCGAGAGAGGCTGACTATGGGTGATTCGGTGAAATATCTGTTGGATGAGGAACGTATTCCAAAGGCTTGGTACAACCTTGTCGCCGATCTGCCCGAACCGCCGCCGCCCCCGTTGCATCCTGGGACCGGAAAGCCGATCGGCCCGGATGACCTGGCGCCGATCTTCCCGATGGCCATCATCGGCCAGGAGGTCACCACCGAGCGCTGGGTCGAAATTCCCGGCCCGGTGCGCGAGATCTATCGCCTGTGGCGGCCCTCGCCGCTGATCCGGGCGCGCCGGCTCGAGAAGGCATTGGACACCCCGGCGAAGATCTTCTTCAAGTACGAAGGGGTAAGCCCTGCTGGTAGCCATAAGCCGAACACTTCGGTCGCGCAGGCCTATTACAACAAGCAGGAAGGTGTGAAGCGGCTGTCCACGGAGACCGGGGCGGGGCAGTGGGGATCGTCCCTGGCCTTCGCCGGATCGCTGTTCGGCCTCGAGGTCGAAGTGTACATGGTCAAGGTGAGCTACCAGCAGAAGCCTTACCGCCGGGCCTTGATGGAGACCTATGGCGCGCGCTGCATTCCCAGCCCGTCGCCGCTGACCGCGTCGGGCCGGGCGATCCTCGAAAAGTTCCCCGACAGCACCGGCTCGCTCGGTATCGCCATTTCCGAGGCGGTGGAGGTCGCGGCGCAGCGCGACGATACCAAATACGCCCTCGGCTCGGTGCTCAATCATGTGCTGCTGCACCAGACCGTCATCGGCGAAGAGGCCATGCTGCAGATGGCCGATGCCGGCGCCGAGCCGGACGTGATCATCGGGTGTGCCGGCGGCGGCAGCAATTTCGCCGGGATCGCCTTCCCCTATTTGCGGGAAAAGCTGGCCGGCCGCAGCCATGCTCGCGTCATCGCGGTCGAGCCGTCGTCCTGCCCGACCATGACCCAGGGGCGTTATGCCTACGATTTTGGCGATACCGGGCATCTGACGCCGCTGGTGAAGATGCATACCCTGGGATCGTCGTTCGTGCCGCCCGGATTCCATGCCGGCGGCCTGCGCTACCACGGCATGGCGCCGCTGGTCAGCCATGTGCTGCAACTGGGGCTGATCGAGGCCAAGGCCTACGCCCAGACCGAATGCTTCGCCGCCGCGGTACAGCTTGCCCGCAGCGAAGGCATCGTGCCGGCGCCTGAATCCAGCCACGCGGTGAAGGCGGCCGTCGACGAGGCCCTGCGCTGCAAGCGTGAGGGCAAGGCCGAGACGATCCTCTTCAACCTGTCGGGGCATGGCCATTTCGACATGCAGGCCTACACCGACTATTTCGCCGGCAGTCTCAAGGATGTTCCGTTCGACCGTGCCGCGCTGGAGCGGGCGTTGGCCGAACTGCCGTCCGTGGGGTGAGGCTTCGCTGTCATTGCGAGTCGAAGGTGGGCGATCCAGGGTCGTATCGCCGACCCTGGATCGCCTCGCTTCCGCTCGCGATGGCAAGGCGCGGTTTCGACATTTCCCCCCTGGAAAATCAGCCGCGGCGGCGGGAAGCGCCGGCCAGGTCGCCTGTCGCGGGCTGATCGTGTCAGGGCTGGGCGATCAGCTTGACGCCTAGAATCATGAAGACCAGGGCGGCCAGCCGGTCGAGCCAGGTGGCGGCATGCGGCCGGCGGTCGAGCAGGCGCCCGAACCAGCCGGCGAAATAGCCGATGGCGCTGAAGATCAGCGCTGCTTGCAAAGTGAACAGCACGCCCAGTTGCGCCGTCTGCCAGCCGGCGGCGCCGTGCGACGCGTCGACGAACTGTGGCAGGAAGGCGAGGAAGAACAGGATCACCTTGGGGTTGACGGCGTTGGCCGCCAGGCCCTTGAAGAACAGCGATGCGAGGCCGCCGTTCGCGCCGCGATCCGGGGCGCCGGGCGCGGCAAGGCGTCCGGCGCTGCGCATCGCCTGCAGGCCTAGCCACAGCAGATAAAGGCCGCCGACCAGCTTGAGCCCGGCATAAGCGACCGGCGAGGCGGCAATGGCGGCGCTGATGCCCAGGGCGGCAAGGGTGGTATGGCTGAGGCATCCCAAGGCACAGCCCAGACCGAACACCATGCCTTGCCGCCGCCCGCGGGCGGCGCCGAGGCTCAGCACCATCAGGTTATCCGGGCCGGGTGCGATGGTCACCAGGGCCGCGGCGGCGAGAAATCCTATCGCCTGCCATAGTCCAAGAAGCATACGACCCGCCTGTTACCGGGAAGGGTGGGCGTCAGAATAATCGCGTCGCGGCCAGTGATGCAATGCACAGACGAGCACCTCCAGGAGGGATTATCCTTCTGGGCCTCGCTTCCTCGGCCTTGACGGCGGCAAGCTCTATTGCCCGCGAGTCTTGGTGTTTACAAAATATAAAGCATTGCTACTCAATCTTTCCATGTGAACATTGTCACACCACGGGCCCAGGTTTAAAGTAGGGGCCTGTATTGCGGAGTCCGATCGTGCCCGGCGCGGCGTTTGTTGAACGACTGACCTTTGATGAGGTCTCGCAGGTGCTGCGTTGTTGGGCCGGGGGACAAGGCGGTCAGGTCGGCGTGCTGGCCTTCGTGCCGGAAGGAGAGAATGTCGCCATCCTGCAATCCGCCTGTAACGCGGCCGGCACCCATCTGGGCGGGGCCGTTTTCCCGGCCGTGATCGCGGAAGCCGGCTTGCGGCGGCAAGGCGTGGTGCTGCTGAACGTCGGTGCGGCGCCGCCATCCCTGTTGATCGAAGGGGCGGCGTCGAGCGAGACCGCAGGGCGGGTCACCGAGGTCATCGCCGAATTCGTCGAGAGCTGGGGCTCCGCCGCCGAAGATGCCTCGCTGTTCTGCATCTTCGATGGCCTCGATCCGATGATTTCGAGCCATCTGGACCGGTTGTACCTGCGCCTCGCCGACATGGTCCGCTATGTCGGGGTCAACGCCGGAAGCGACCGGTTCGTCAGCATCCCCTGCCTGTTCGACAACAGTCGGCAGATCGCCGGGGGCGTCCTGGTGCAGTTGCTGCCCGGCCATCCGGGGGCCTGGCTCGAACACGGCTTCCGGGCGCCCGAGCAATTCAGCACGGCGACGTCGGCCAGCGGCAACCGAGTGGTGCAGATCGACTGGCGGCCGGCGTTGGACGTCTACCGCGAAATGATCCATGACCAGTACGGCGTGGCGATCGACCGCGACAACTTCTACCGGCTGGCGGTCAATTTTCCATTCGGCATTCTGAGGGCCGACGGAGAGGTTCAGGTGCGCATACCCGTTGCGCTCGACGAAGGTGGAGCGATCGTCTGCGTGGGTGAGATCCCTCCCGCATCGGTGCTGGCGTTGCTCGACGCGCGGGGCAAGGAGCAGGACGCGGTGGTCCGCCTGGCGGCCAGACTTGGGGAGATGGCCGGCACCGGCGCGCGAATCGATGATCTGCTGGTCTTTTATTGCGCCGGCCGGCGCCTGCAGATGGGTCAGGCCGCCGAAGCCGAATTGCGCCGGCTGGCGGAACTGACCAACCCATCGGGGTCGTTCGGGGCGTTGACCCTGGGCGAAATCGGCACCTCACGGGCGGGTGGCTATCCGCTTTTCCACAATGCGACGATCGTTGGCATGCCGTGGTCGATACACTGACTTCGCCGAGGGCGCTGGCCATCCTCTATGATCTCGCCCTGGCCGTGGGCGGCGAGATCAATCTGGACCCGCTGCTGACCAGAACTCTGCAACGTCTGATGTACCACACCGGATTCCCCGTCGGTCTTGCACTATCCCATGCCCCCTTTCACCCCGTGGATGGGGCGGTGGATGTGCAACTCGCCGTCGTCATTGGCGACTACCGCCTGTTGCGGCGAAAGGGCGAACACGCTTTGGTTCCGGCCTGTCTGGTCGAAACCGCCGGCCTTGCCGAATTGCCCGAGGCGCTGTCCGTTCTCGGCACCCGTCGTCCCCACCGGTTCGCCTTGCGGCTGCCGGTCGAGGGGTTCGGCAGCATCCTGCTGATCAGTCCCGATGCGCCGCCCGGTTCAGCCCGCTTAGCCGACTTGTTTTCGCCAATCATGAGCCGGTTGGCGACGGCTATCCTGCTGTGCCGGAGCCACGAGCACGACGTCAAGCAGCGGCTGGAGCGGGCCGCCCATTACGACGCGCTGACCGACCTGCCCAACGCCCTGCTGTTCGCCGATACCGTGCGCGAGGCGATGATCGAAGCGAACCGCGTCGGCCTGATGCTTGCCGTGGTCAGCATGGATATCGACGAATTCAAGGCGCTGGACGCAAGAATCGGGGATTCCGCCGGCAACCGGGTGATCGCCGAATTCGGCAAGCGGCTCGAGGATCACTGTCACGGCGGCGGCCTGGCGGCACGCCTGGCCGGTGACGAGTTCGCCCTGTTGCTGGCCAATCTGCGAGCCTGGGATGAAGTGCAGCCACAGGTGGCTGAGATCCTGCGTGCGGCGACCGCCCCCATGACGGTCGAGGGTCATGAGGTGCACCTTTCGGTCAGCGCCGGCATATCGGTGTTTCCCGGTGATGCCACCGATGTTGACCCGCTGATGCGCAATGCCAGGCACGCGATGTACCAAGCCAAGGAAGAGGCCAGGGGGACGGTGCACTTCTTTGATGCCAAGCAGGATCGGCGGGCGCGCGAACGCCAATCGGCGATCAAGCGCGTCGAGACGGCTTTGGCTGCGAGTGAGCTGAGGCTGTTCTACCAGCCCCAGGTAGACCTGGTATCAGGGCAGGTGGTCGGGCTGGAGGCGCTGCTGCGCTGGTTCGATCCCGAACGGGGAATCGTGCTGCCGGGTGATTTCCTGCCGTTGATCGACGGCAGCGAGCTGATGATCCATATCGGTAACTGGGCGATGCGCGAGGCATTGGCCCAGGCGGTGGAATGGCGCAAAGACGGCTTCGAGAGCCGTATCAGTGTGAATATCGCCGGCTGCCATCTGCAGCGCGCGGATTTCGTCGATCAGGTCGCCCAGGCCTTGGCGGCGGTTCCGGGTGCCAAGCCGTCGGATCTGGAAATCGAGATCCTGGAGTCCTCGGCGATCGACAATTTTGCCCATGTTCGCGACGTGATCGAAGCCTGCCGCCGCATGGGCGTGGCCTTCGCCCTCGACGACTTCGGCGCCGGCTATTCTTCCCTTGGCTATCTGCGGCAGTTGCCGACGGCCACGGTGAAAATCGACCAGGTCTTCGTGCGTAACCTGTTCGAGGAATTCGAGGCGCCGCAGATCGTCCAGGCGATCGTCCAGATCGCCAAGATCTTCAAGCGCCGGCTGATCGCCGAGGGCGTCGAGAGCTTCGACCACGCGTTGCTGCTGATTTGCATGGGATGCGACGTCTCGCAGGGCTTCGGGATCGCCCGGCCCTTGCCGGCCGAACTGGTCTTGCCATGGGTCAACGCCTATCCCATTCCGGCCGAGGTGAGGCATTGGCGCGACATCGAATGGGATCCGGCGTTCTACGAGCTGTTCAAGGAGGTGCATCGGCACCGGCGGCAATGGGACAGGGTGTTTGAAGCCTTACGGGCGGCGCGGCGCGGCGACCCTGCCTCCGGCTTCGATCCGGCCGACGGGGGCTGCCGGCTGGATGATTGGGTGGAGGCCAATCTCGGTCACCGCTGCAACGGTGATCTGCATGCCGCTCATGACAGCTTCCACGAGCTGATCGGCCAAGTCGGCAAGCTGATCCGACAAGGGCGGCTTGACGACGCCGAAACGGTGGCGACCCGCCTCGATGGAGCCTTCGTGACGGTCACCCGCACCATCGCCGAGAGCCTGAAGCGATCGGATTAAGGCGGAACCACCTCGCTCGCCGCCTTTTTCAGATAGGCGCTCAGCTGGGTCAGATCTTTCGCCAGCTCGTCGCGGTCGTGCTGCTGCACCTGCGGCGGCTCGTCCGAGTTGGGGATGTGGCGCAGCGATTCGAGCGCATAGCGGGCCGTCGAGCGTAGCGTCGAGGGGGTCCGGGCGATCATCGCATCGAGGGCGGCGATCTGCTCTTCCGGATGATTCTGGAATGTGGTCTTCAGATAAACTTGAAGGTCGCGGCCGTCGACATTGAAGAAATCGTAGAGTTGCTGGTCCTCACTGCTGACGGTGACCAGAATGGTGTAGACCAGCCAGCCGAGCGAAAACTCGGAAATATTCTGGCCCTCCGTCGTCTGATTTGCGAATTTGTCGATGGCCCGGACGTCGGTGAGCAACGACTGGCGGAAATCTTCGGCGTCCTCGGCAGTCTCGAACGGCGTGGGGCGTTTTGGAGAAGCACAAGACGTCGCCGTGGCCAGACATATGGCCGTCATGGCAATGGCCAGAATTCGAACGAATTCGGCGCGACGCGTGAACATATTCGGTCACCGCGCAGATAATACTTCCCCGAATGCTCTCACTCCGAAGCCTGGTCGGCAACAGGATTTCGCCAGTCCCTGGCCCGAGAGTTGAGGATGACAAAACCATGATCGCGAATTTGGAAAACATCAGCTTGCACCAATGCAGCGATGTATTAACAACCATCGAGGGTATTAGTTGCGCATGTCTATCGTGAAGGGCGGGATGGTGCCTGCCGGAAGCTGATGCAAAAAGGAGGAAAGGCAATGAACAGCGGTCAGCTGACCAACATCCGTCAGGACGATTGGTTCGCCATAAATTTGACGGCCAATCATGCCTATGAGCTCGTCGTCAGCGGCTGTGCGGCCACGGCGGGCCCAATGACAACCGCCTTCGTCACCCAACTCCACCAGAACATCCTCAACCGCGCCCCCGGCCACCGGCAGTTAAGCCGATGCGGGGGTGTCGCGTCACTCCGCCAGCCGCAGTTTCACGTAAGAGCCCGGCGCGTCTTCGATGGCCGGCAGGCCGCCGGCGGCGGGCTGGCGCGCCGGGACCTGTGGGCCGGCGTGGGGTTTCAGCCAATCCAGCCAGTCCGGCCACCATGATCCTAGTCGCTGGGCGGCGCCTGCCAGCCAGGCGTCGGGGTCGGCCGGAAGGTCGCGATTAGTCCAATAGGAATATTTGTTGGCGCTGGGCGGGTTGACCACGCCGGCAATGTGGCCTGACGCCGCCAGGACGAATTTTACCGGCCCGGAATAGACGCCGGTCGCTGCATAGGTCGCTTTCCAGGGAGCGATATGGTCGTCGGCGGCGGAGAGCATATAGGTAGGCGTCCTGATCCTGCGCAGGTCGATGGAGGTGCCGGCCAAGGAGATGCCGCCGGGCTCGACCAGCTTGTTCTCCAGGTACATGCGGCGCAGGTAGAAGCTGTGCATCATCACCGGCATGCGGGTCGAATCGGCGTTCCAGTAGAGCAGGTCGAAGGGGAGGGGCTCCTTGCCCAGAAGGTAGTTGTTGATGGCGAATGACCAGATCAGGTCGTTGTCGCGCATCAGGTTGAACACGCCGGCCATGTGCCGGCCTTCAAGGTAGCCCCGCTGGGCCATGTGCTCGTCCAGGAGGTCGAGCTGGTGCTCATCGATGAAGACCTTGACCTCGCCGGCCTCGGCGAAATCGGTCAGCGCCACGAGATAAGTGGCGGAGGCAACCCCCCGCATTCGCCGTGCGGCCATGTAGGCGAGGGTGCAGGCGGTCAGCGTGCCGCCGATGCAATAGCCGACGATGTTCACCGACGCCTCGCCGGTGGCCTGCCGGATGGCTTCCAACGCCGCCAGTGGCCCTTCCAGCATGTAGTCGTCAAAGGTCTTATGGGATAATGACTGGTCGGGATTGACCCAGGAGATGACGAAGACGGTCAATCCCTGGTCGACGCACCACTTGATGAACGAGTTCTTCGCCCGCAGATCCAGGATGTAAAACTTATTGATCCAGGGCGGCACGATCAGCAGCGGGCGGCGGAATACGGTTTCGGTCGCCGGTGCATACTGGATCAGCTGCATCAAGTCGTTCTGAAACACCACCTTGCCCGGTGTGGTGGCGACGTTGCGGCCCAGTTCGAAGGCGTCGTAGTCGGTCATGCTGATGGACAGCGCACCGTGGCCGCGTTCAAGGTCGGTGACGAAATGCTCCAGGCCGTCCAGCAGATTTCGCCCGCCGCTCTCGATGGTTGCGCGCAACGCCTTTGGGTTGGTCAGCAGGAAATTGCTGGGAGCCCAGGCGTCCACCGCCAGGCGGGTGAAAAAATCCAGCTTCTGGTGGGTGTGTGGGTCGAGGCCGTCGACGTTGCGCATGGTCGTCTGCACCCAGTCTGCGGTGGTCAGATAGGCCTGCTTGATCACGTCGAAGGCGGCTTCCCGGGTCCATTCCTCGTCGGCGAACCGCTTGTCGCCTTTCGGCGGCTCGGCGACCGGGGTGACCGGTTCGCCGGCCAGCCGGCGGCCAGCCATTTGCCACAATTCGTTTTGCCGACGCAGAAAATCCAGCTGGGCTTCAGCCAGTTGCTTGGGGTTGGCGAGCAGGTGCAGCCATGCCTCGGCGAAGGTGTCGCCGACCACACCGCTGTCGGGAATGGTGAAGCCGTTGCCGTTGCGGCTCCGCTCCACGTAGTCGGCAATGGCGGCCTGGGCGCGGCCGAGATTGCGGGTGATGGAAATCCAGGCTTCCATCGGATCCGGCGGCGGGGGCTTGGTCTCTGGCATCGTGGTTAGCGTCCTTGCACATAGAAAGTAAGACGGTTCACTGCCCCCAGCAGCGCTCTCGTCACTCCTCGCGGAAGAGCATCGGCGCAAACACAAGCCCTCTCCCGCAACCGGCGAGGGCCTATGTTAGCGCGTGCTCTTTCGCAAAGATGATGAAAAAACAACAGTTCAGCCCCGCCCGTAAATTCGACGCAGCTCGGTCTTCAACAGCTTGCCGGTGGCGGTATGGGGCAGGGAGTCGGCGACCAGCACCTCGTCGGGTTCGCACCACTTGGCCACTTTGCCACTATAGAAGGCGCGGATTTCCTGGGGTGTGGCGGTGGCGCCCGGCTTCAGAACGACGACGATGATCGGTCGTTCGCCCCATTTGGGGTCGATACGGGCGATGGCCGCTGCCTCGCGCACCGCGGGATGGGCGATGGCGATGTTCTCGAGGTCGATGGAGCTGATCCACTCGCCTCCCGACTTGATCACGTCCTTGCTGCGGTCGACGATCTGCATGAAGCCGTTGGCGTCGATGGTGGCCACGTCCCCGGTATCGAACCAACCCGGTTCGTCGTGGGTCGCCAAGCGCTCCTGGCGGAAATAGCTGTCGCAGACCCAGTGGCCGCGTACCTTCAAGGTGCCGAAGCCGGCGCCGTCGAAGGGCAACTCCTGGCCGGCGGCGTCCACCACCTTGATATCGATGCCGAACAGCGGCCGGCCCTGCTTCAGGGCGATGGCCTTCCGTTGTTCCTCGGGCAGCATCTCGGTCCCCACGGTGGGATGGTTGATCACCCCCAGCGGGCTCAACTCGGTCATCCCCCAGGCATGCACCGCCTGAATGCCCAGCTTCTCGAACGCCTCCATCATGGCCGGGGGGCAGGCCGAGCCGCCGATCACCACCTTGCTCAGGCGGCTTGGCTTCCGCCCCGTCTCCTCGATATGGGCGAGAAGATTGAGCCAGACGGTGGGAACCCCGGCCGTCGTGGTCACGCCCTCCTCCTCCATCAGCTGGACCAGGCTGGCGCCGTCCAAATGCGGCCCCGGAAGGACCAGCTTGGCCCCCACCATCGGTGCGCCGTAGGCGGTCCCCCAGGCGTTGACGTGGAACATGGGAACCACCGGCAACACCGTGTCGCGGGCGGTCAGACCGAAGGCGTCGGGGAAGTTGATGGCCATGGCATGCAGCACCGTCGAGCGGTGGCTGTACAGCACTCCGCGCGGCCGGCCCGTGGTGCCCGAGGTATAGCAGAGAGCCGCCGCGGCATTCTCGTCGAGCGCCGGCCATTCCATGGTGGTCGGGCGCCCGGCCAGAAGTTCCTCGTAGCAAAGGACGTTGGGCAGGGTGGTCGCCGGCATATGCGCGCGGTCCGTCATCACCACGAAGCCCTGCACCTTGGTCAACTGGTCGGCCAGTTTCTCCAGCAGCGGGACGAAGGTGATGTCGGTGAAGATGTAGCGGTCCTCGGCATGGTTGACGATGTAGCTGATCTGCTCGGCGAACAGCCTGGGATTGATGGTATGGCAGACGGCGCCGATGCCCGAGATGCCATAGTAGAGTTCGACATGGCGATAGCCGTTCCAGGCCAGGGTGCCGACGATGTCGCCCGGGCCGATGCCCAAGGCGCCCATGGCCTGGGCCAGTTGCTTGGCGCGCGCCGCCAGATCCGCATAGCCGTAGCGATGGATCGGGCCCTCCACCGTCTTCGACACCACTTCAGTCTTGCCATGAAATCGGACGGCGAAATCCAGTACCGAGGAAATGGTAAGGGGCAAGGTCATCATCTGTCCGAGCATCGTTTCACTCCCGCAATTGTCTTGTCGGCGCCTGTTTTTCGGCGTTTTCAACGCTTGATTGATGGTACTCCGCATTTCGGTGGTTCACCACAGGCGTTGGGCCGCGCCGATAGACCGGATGGCCATCCGAACGGGCGTCGCGGCTATTACTTTTTGCAGGATGATGACAGTGAAACCTGATATGGTCCGTCGCCTTGGCGCCGCGCATCACCGTTTGGCGTTGAGAAGGGCAAAAGAGAGGGAAACCCAGGGATGCACTGCCCGCCTTCCGCATCTTGTGAAGCAGACCCGATCGAACGGGCCAGCCGCGACGAATTGATGGGCCTCCAGCTCGAGCGCCTGAAATGGTCGCTAAGGCTGGCTTACGAGAACATTCCTTACTACCGCGCGAAGTTCGACGCGGTGGACGCCCATCCGGACGATCTGCGCGAGTTGCCCGATCTGGGGCGTTTCCCCTTCACCACCAAGGAAGACCTGCGGCAGAACTACCCCTTCGGGCTGTTCGCCGTGCCGCGGGACCAGGTGGTTCGCATCCACGCGTCGAGCGGCACCACCGGCAAGCCGACCGTGGTCGGCTATACCCAGCGCGACATCGACACCTGGGCCGGGCTGATCGCCCGCTGCATCCGCGCCGCCGGCGGCAAGCGCGGCGACATGGTGCACGTGGCCTTCGGCTATGGTCTGTTCACCGGCGGGCTGGGCGCCCATTACGGGGCGGAAAAGCTGGGCTGCACGGTAATTCCCATTTCCGGCGGGCAGACCCAGCGGCAAGTGAAGCTGATCGAGGATTTCAAGCCCGACATCATCATGGCGACGCCCAGCTATACCCTGGTGCTGGCCGAGGAAATGCGTCGCCAGGGCATCGATCCGGCCGAATCCTCGCTCCGCATCGGGATGCATGGCGCCGAGCCCTGGTCCGAGGGCATGCGCCACGAAATCGAGCAAAGCTTCGGCATGCGGGCGGTCGACCTTTATGGCCTGTCGGAGATCATCGGCCCCGGGGTGGCTGTCGAATGCGGCGACAAAGGGGAGGGGATGACCCTGTGGGAGGATCATTTCTATCCCGAGATCATCGAACCGGAAACCGGGCGGGTACTGCCTGACGGCGAATACGGCGAACTGGTGCTGACCTCGCTGAGCAAAGAGGCCATGCCGATGATCCGCTACCGCACCCGCGATCTGACCCGCCTGCTGCCCGGCACCGATCGGCCGATGCGGCGGATCGAGCGGATCAGCGGGCGGTCCGACGACATGCTGATCGTGCACGGCGTCAACGTCTTCCCGTCGCAGATCGAGGAACTGATCCTGGCTGACAAGCGCTTGGCGCCCCACTATGTGCTGGAACTTCACCGGAAGGGTCATCTCGACGCCCTTGACGTGGTGGTCGAGCGGCGAAATGCCGAGATGGTCGGCGATCCGGCCCGCGACCTGGCGCATCAGGTCAAGTCGATGATCGGCATCTCGGTGAACGTGCGCCTGGTGGACGACGGTGCGATCGAGCGTTCGCTGGGCAAAGCCAAACGCGTCCTGGATTTTCGGCCGAAGGACTGATGCTGCCGATGGCCCCGGCGCCAAGAACTCCAAACCCGTCAACGTCTGAGTGAGGAAACCCCGTTCATGAGTGCTGCCCTGAAGGCTCCGGCTCTCACCCGCCACCTGCTTTCCGGCAACGAGGCCATCGCCCGCGCCGCCTGGGAGGCGGGGATCCGCGTCGCCACTTCCTATCCTGGCACCCCGGCTACTGAAATTCTCGAAGCCGTATCGATCTTCCCCGGCATCCATACCGAATTCTCGGTGAACGAGAAGGTGGCGATGGAGGTGGCGATCGGCGCCAGCATGTCCGGGGCGCGTGCCCTCTGCTCGATGAAGCATGTGGGCATGAACGTGGCTTCCGACGCCTTCATGACCTTGAGCCTGACCGGAGCCAAGGGTGGTCTGGTCATCGTCGTCGCCGACGATGTAGGCCTGTCTTCTTCGCAGAATGAACAGGACTCCCGCTACTGGGGGCGCTTCGGCCATATGCCGATCCTTGAGCCGGCGGATTCGGACGAAGCCTACCGGATGACCGTCGCGGCCTTCGACCTTTCCGAGCGGTTCGCCACCCCGGTGATCCTGAGGACCACCACGCGGGTCTGCCACGTCAAGGGGATGGTCACCGTGGGCGAGCGGCAGGAGCCGGCCGAGGGCGGCTTCGCGCCTGATCCCATGCGCTGGGTGATGGTGCCCAGCAATGCGCAGCGGCGACTGCCGCTCCAGCATGAGCGCGACCGGGCATTGCGCCAGGCGGCCGAGGAATCCCCCCTGAACCTGGTCGAGGACGGCTCGGACAAGCGGGTGGGCTTCGTCACCTCGGGGCCCGCCTATCTGCACCTGAGGGAAAGTTTTCCCGATGCGCCGATTCTGAAGCTGGGCTTCAGTCATCCGTTGCCGGTGGAATTGGTGCGGCGGTTCGCCGGCGGTGTCGAGCGCCTGGTGGTGGCCGAGGAAACAGAGCCGCTGATGGAGACGGAGTTGAAGGCCGCCGGCCTGCCCCTGGTCGGCAAGGAGATCCTGCCGCGCTGGGGCGAATTGTTGCCCGATGCGGTGCGGCCGCCGGTCCTGGCCCTGCTGGGGGAAGCCGCGCCGCCCGCCGGGGATAAGCGGCCGGCTCCTTCGGTGTTTCCGCGGCCGCCGACCCTGTGTGTCGCCTGTCCGCATCTGGGGGTTTACTTCGCCCTCTCAAGAATGCGGCATAAGGTGCTGATTTCCGGTGATATCGGTTGCTATACCCTGGGGGCCGGACAGCCCTGGATGGCCCTCGACACCACCATCTGCATGGGTGCCTCGATGGGGATCGCGCTGGGCATGGACAAAGCGCGGGCCGAGGCCGACAAGTCGAAAGGCGTAATCGCCGTGATCGGCGATTCGACCTTCCTGCACATGGGCATGCAGGGATTGCTCAACATCACCTACAACCGCGGCAACGTCACCGTTCTGCTGCTCGACAACCGGACCACCGGCATGACCGGAGGCCAGAACAATCCCGGCTGTGGCCGTGACGTCCATGGGCAGACGGCGCCCGAGGTGGACTTCGCCAAGCTGGTTGAAGCGCTGGGAGTGAAGAAGGAGCGCATCCGTGTGGTCGACCCCTACGAGTTGCCGACCCTGACCCGGGCGCTGCGTGAGGAGATCGCCATCAACGAGCCGTCGGTGATCATCACCGACCGTCCCTGCACCCTGATCGATGAATATGCGAAGCTGCGGCCATACAGGGTGGATGACGACCGGTGCACCGGCTGCGGCGCCTGCATGAACGTCGGTTGTCCGGCAATTTCCGTGACCAACCGGGAAAAAGTCGTTCGCAACAACGGGGCGGAAGTGGAGCTGAGCTTCGTCACCATCGATACCACCATCTGCACGGGCTGCAGCATGTGCGTCAAGACCTGCGGCGCCGACGCCATCGTCCGCCCGGGTTCGACCGCCGGCAAGGAGGAGGCCAATCCATGAGCGACGGGATCACCAATATCCTGGTGGCCGGCATCGGCGGCCAGGGCGTCATGACAGCAACCGAGATCCTGGCCCAGGCGGCCATTGCCAAAGGGTACGACGTCAAGAAGACGGAAGTGGCCGGCATGGCCCAGCGCGGCGGCGTGGTCAACTCACATCTGCGGTTCGGCCGGCGCGTGCTGTCGCCGGTCATCCCCGCGGGCGCCGCCCATGTCCTGCTGGCCTTCGAGGCGGCCGAAGGTCTGCGCTGGAGCAAGGAGGTCCGCCCCGGCGGGCTGGTGCTGATCAACACTTCGCGGCTGCCGCCGCCGGTGGTCTCGATGGGACTCTACCCATACCCGCAGGATCCGGTAGCGGAGATGCGGGCGGCGGGGCTCAGGGTGCAGCCCTTTGATGCCAGCGGAATCGCGCGTGAACTGGGCGAGATCAAGCTGATCAACACCATCATGCTGGGGGCCATCGCCGACCATCTGCCGTTTCCCGCTGAAGACCTGAAGGCGCAGATCCTGTCGCGGTTCCGTGCGCGCAAGCCGGAACTGGCCGAACTGAACGAGAAGGCCTTCGAGGCAGGCCGGCAAGGGGCGAAAGCGGCGGCGTAAACCCGCCGGCGGGTGCTATGGGGCGAAGGAGGGGTGCCGTTGACATCATGACGTCATGACGTCATGATGTCTCGATGACAGACGGTATCTCTCACTCCGCACCGCTTTATGCGCAGGTCGAATCGGTGCTTGCCGCAAGCATCGCGGACGGTTCGCTGGCGCCCGGCAGCCAACTGCCTGCCGAGGACAGTCTGATCGAGCGGTTCAAAGTCAGTCGCACCACTGTCCGCAAAGCTGTCCAGAACCTGACCGACCGCGGCCTCGTCGAAATCCGGCGGGGAAAGGGGACGTTCGTCAGCCACCCGAAGATCATCCAGGATCTGACCGAACTCAGCGGCTTCGTGGAAGACATGCGGGCGGTGGGGCGAACGCCATCGGCCCGACTTCTCGACACACGGGCCGTGCCGGCCGACGAAACCGTCGCCCGGCATCTTGCGCTGTCCCCCGGGACCCTGGTCGTCCGGCTGCAGCGGGTACGCCTGGCCGACGGTGTGCCCATGTCGTTCGATGAAACCTATCTGCCATACGAACTCGGCGAAAAGGTGGCGGCGGACGACCTGGAGTCCGAGCCGGTCTTCTCGCTCCTCGAGCAGAAATACGACACGCCGCTGATCGAGGCCCAATACCGGCTGGAAGCCGTATTGGCCGAGCCGGCGGTGGCCGAGGCGCTGGCTATCCAGCCCGGTGGCCCGATCTTCCTGATCGAACGGACGACCTATAGTGAAGCCGGCCGGCCCGTCGACTATGAGAAATTGCATTACCGGGGGGACCTGATCCGCTTCGTCACCCGCCTGGCCCGCACCCGCAAGGTCGCGCCGCGCGCGGGGGAGGGGTGACATGGACGCCGGTTACGGCCTGTTGTTGTTGGGCATGTCGTTCGGCGCCAGCGCGCTTGGCGGCATGCTTGGCATGGCCAGTGGCATCTTCATCGTGCCGTTGCTGGTGCTGTTCGCCGGCATCGGCATCCATGCCGCCATCGGCGCCAGCATCGTCTCGGTGATCGCCTGCTCCTGCGGTAGCGCGGCGCCATTTCTCGAAGGCAGCCTGACCAATATCCGCCTTGCGGCAGTGCTGGAGACCGCGACCACCCTGGGGGCGCTTACCGGGGTGCTGCTGATCGGGATCGTGCCGGTGAGCTGGCTCTACGGCCTGTTTGCCGTCGTGCTGCTGGTCTCGGCCCAGCAGATGCTGGCGCGGCGCCGCGACCCGGTCGGCTCGGAGGGAACGGGCGCCGGCGGCTGGGCCGATCTGCTTGGGCTGCATTCCAGCTATCCCGATCGCGCGCTGAACAGGCAAGTCGCCTACCGTGTACAGCGCCTGCCCTTAGGCATGTCGTTGATGTACGGCGCCGGCCTCATTTCAGCGCTGCTCGGCATCGGCAGCGGCGTGCTGAAGATTCCGGCCATGGACACGGCCCTGCGCCTGCCCATCAAGGTTTCCTCGGCCACCTCGAACTTCATGATCGGGGTGACCGCGGCGGCCAGCGCCGGCGCTTATTTCGTGCGTGGCGACATCGACCCGGCCGTCGCCGGTCCCGTCGCTCTGGGCTCGGTGGTCGGGTCGATCACCGGTGCCCGCATTCTCATGCGCGTGTCCAACGAACGGCTTCGGCTGCTTTTCGTCGTGGCCCTGCTGGCGCTGGCGGTGCAGATGCTGCTCAGCGCCTTTGGCATCAGTCTATCCGGGAAGTCGGCATGAGCGGGAATTTTCGACACGCACCGCAGGTGCCGCGGCTGGAACGCCTGCTGGCGAAGCAACTGCACTACGGGACCTGGCTGGCATCGGCGGTGATTGCCTGCGGTATCCTTCTGGTGGCGCTGCATTGGCAGCCGGGGCCGGGCTGGCCGGCTTTGCCGTCAGGCATGCAGGTGGTGGCGGCCGGAATCGGCCTTTTTATCCTGTTGCCGGTATCCCGCGTCGTCCTGATGCTGGTGGTCTTTGTTCACCAGAGGGATTACCTGTTCGGCCTGATCGCCGCGCTGGTCCTGGCGATCATCGGCCTGGGGCTGTTGCTCGGCCTCTATCCGCCGGGCGGCGCGTGAGGTTGGGACGATTGCGGCATTCGTAGGCAGTCGGCGCATGGCCGTCTGCTGTCGTGCCCCCCATGTCGGAGGAAGAGATCCAGGCCGAGGTTAGGGCGGCGCGGCAGGCCCGGCAGCATCGTGCTCCTGGTAATTGACACCAACGTTCTGTTGTCCGGGCTGCTCTGATCGTCGGCGTGGCTGAGGCGCTGGCACGGCTCGGCGACCACGGGGATCCTGCCTCCAACCGTTCCCCCATGACCCAAATTTTTCCGGTCCGCGACGGGGTGTGTCCAACATCGGAGGGATAGCTGCCGACCAATTTGACGGCCGGTACCGCCCGCCGCCCCTGACTCACATCGGACCTTGGCCACGTCTCTGCTGGACGGCCGTAGAGCGTCCAAGTACGGGCGTTCCGGGGCTCAGCACCGATTCCGGATAGCGGACGTCGGGCCAAACGGCTTGACATTTACCGTGCTATACATATTTTGCATATTATCTGCATTGATGTGATCGAGCGAGGTCCACCATGAAGACGCCCGAGCGTGTCGTAACCACCGCCGGAGACCTTGTGCGCCAGTTCTCACATTACAGCGATGTCGCGCTTGGTCAGCCGGTCGTCGTCACCAGGAACGGGCGGCCACGCAATGTCCTCATCTCCGTGGAAGAGTATGAGCGGCTGAAGAAGCGGGATCAGCAGGCATTTCTCGCTGCCGATACCCCTGAGCATTTTCTCAAGGATATCGAAGCCCTCGCCGGCAGTGAGGAGAATTGAGCGGAACCGCGCCCCAGCGCGGGTCGGTCATCCGGTATTCCTATCTCTGGGCGGATGAGAATGCCCGCGGGCAGGAAGAAGGTCGGAAGGATCGCCCCGCCCTTGTGCTCGCCTTGTCGATCAAGGAGGCCGAGGGAACCACAGAGGTCCTCGTCCTTGCGGTCACCCACACGCTGCCGGCCGATGCCGCCGACGCCGTGCCTTTCCCGCAAGACGTCAAGTACCGCCTGGGTCTTGATGATGCACCGTCCTGGATCGTGACGACGGAAGCCAATTCCTTTATCTGGCCAGGGCCGGACATTCGACCCGTGCCCGGCCGCACGCCGACCACGATGATCTATGGGCGCGTGCCGGAAGGCCTGCTCAGGCAGGTCGCTCGGTCCTAACTCGCGAATCGTGACAAGCAGCGGAGCCGATTGGTCCCACGGACCGAGTAGCACCCATGATGGCCGTTCCGTTCCCTGTGCCGCTGTTCGGTTGGGCCGGGCGCCGAGATCAGTGGACTCTTTCAGGGCGGCGGGCGCATGCTGGCAGTCCTCGGGAATTCCTCCCACGAGGGCCACGGGAGATTCCATGCCCAAGCTAAAGAAGCCAGCACAGAAGCCAAAAAAGCCGAGCGCGACCGAGAAGATGATCCAGGAATGCGTGAAAAGAGCCCAGGCTCGCAAGCGTTCCGGCCAGACCGACAGCGAATGGCGACAGCAATATGCCCAGACGCTAAAGGTCGAGGGCGAACCCGCTCCGTTCAGCCAGACCCCCTTCGACGGAGGCGCCACCAAAAAGAAAGCCTAGCGAGTTCATTGCATTAGCCGTATTGGACGGCGAGTACTTCAATCCGTTCCAGCCCGGCGGGCGTACGCATTTCCACGACATCGCCTTCGTACGCCTTGTGTAGCGCGCGGGCGATCGGCGATACCCAGGAAACCCGGCCGTTTCCAAGATCGACCTCATCCTCGCCGACGATGGTGACGGTCCGTTGCTCGCCCCGTCCGTTCGCGTAGGTGATGGTTGCGCCAAAAAAGACTTGATGAAGTTGGACCTGCCGTGCCGGATCGACCACGCAGGCGATGTCCAGGCGCTTGCGCAAAAAATGAAGGCGTGCGTCGATCTGGTGCAAGCGCTTCTTGCCGTATAGATAGTCACCGTTCTCCGAACGATCGCCATTACCTGCCGCCCACGATACCAGTTCGACGATCTTTGGCCTTTCGATCCGAAGGAGCTGCCGGTATTCCTCCTGCAGACGCAGTAAGCCCTGAGGCGTGATGTAGTTCTTTCCGCCGGCTGCCGGCGGAAGGGGTGCGTCGTCCGGGCCTTCGTCAAACTGGGGTGCGTCGTCATTCATGGTGGGCACAGTGTGAACCGGGCGGCGCTTCCCGTCCATTCTCTCGGCTCCCCCCAATCGATCCTGTCGAACATTTTTTTGGCCAAGTTCGAAGTCAAATCCGTTGCTGCCCGTCACCAGCAGGACGTCGCCGGCTTCGCTCAGGTCATGGACTCTGTCTTCAAGGCCTGGCCGGGATCCCGTGGCTGTCGGCGACCACATAGGCCATGTTTGCCGCCTCGGCCACCGCGGTGGCCGATCCGTCGCCGACATTGCCGATATCGATGCCGTAAAGATTCCCGGCGGCGAAGTTCAGTGCGTGACCGTCAACCGGCATCCGGGTCCCATCAAGAAAAGCCAGTCTTACCGCGCCGCTTGCCAATCCAGTTCTCCGAGAGAGAAAATTTTCACGCTGCTTCTGGGAAAACGCTAAACGGGCAAAATCGTTTGCCGATGGCTTTCGCCCGCATGCCGAGGCGGGACGAATGTTGCTCTACATTAACGCGAGGGTTTTTGCCCCCTGATAAGCTGTTCCGGCAATTGGGCCTTCCCAATGGCAGGGGGCTGCATGCGACATGGCTGACGCCCAGGTTTTGACCCATCGACTGCGCGACGCCCTGGAATCGCTCGATCGTCCCCGGATCGAAGAACTGTTCCGACTTGCGGTCGGTCGGCAAGCGCCGTTGCAGGTCATCGAAAATCTGATCGTTCCGGCGCTGGTCGAGATCGGCGAAGCCTGGGCCGACGGCAGGGTCGCCCTGTCGCAGGTCTATATGAGCAGCCGCATCTGCGAGGAACTGGTGGCGCGCCTGCTTCCGCCGAGCGTGCCGGTGCGAAAGGGGCAACTGCGTCAAGCCATCGCGGTGCTTGGCGACTACCATCTGTTGGGAAAGCGGATCGTACTGTCGGTCTTGCGGGCCAGCGGATTCGACATCCTTGACTACGGCCGGATGGAAGCCGACGAGCTGGTTGACCGTGCCCTCGCCGATGATCTGCAGATCCTGTTGATTTCGGTGCTGATGCTGCCTTCGGCGTTGAAGGTGAGGGAGGTCCGCGCGGCCTTCGAGGAACGGCGCAGGCCCATCCGGATCGGCGTCGGCGGAGCGCCCTTCCTGTTCGACGACGGGCTTTGGCGAGAGGTGGGGGCGGACGCCATGGGGCGCAACGCCGCCGATGGCATCGCCATGGTCAGGCGCTGGGCCGGGGAGGTTTCATCATGACGCCGCAGCAACGGGTGCAGGCGGCGATGGCGCATCGGCAGCCCGATCGCGTGCCGGTATTCCTGCTGGCCACCATGCATGGCGCGAAGGAGCTTGGGCTGGGTATTCGAGAGTATTTCTCGCGCGCTGAACATGTCATCGAAGGACAGCTCCGCCTGCAGGCGAAATACCGGGGCGACTGCGTCAGCGCCAGCTTCTACTCGGCCCTCGAGGCCGAGGCGTTCGGCTGCGAGACGATGTTCATCGAGGATGGGCCGCCGAACTGCGCCGGCCCGGTCTTGAGGCGCGACGAGGATATCGACCGCCTGCGGCCGCCGCGGGTGATCGAGACACCTGGCCTGCTTCGCGTGCTGGAAGCGATTCGCGGGCTGAAGGAGCGGCTGGGCGGCAGGCTGCCCATCCTCGGCTCGGCGATTGCCCCGTTCTCGCTGCCGGTCATGCAAATGGGCTTCGCCCGCTATATCGAGCTGATCTACGAGCAGCCTCGACGGCTTGCCCGGCTGATGGCGGTCAACCGGCGGTTCTGCGTCGCCTGGGCCAATGCCCAGCTGGCGGCCGGCGCCACTGCGGTGGGCTACGCCGATCCCGTATCTTCGACTACCATCGTCCCGCGCGATCTTTATCTGAGGACCGGCCACCGGGTCGCCACAAGCACGCTGGCGCGGATCAAAGGACCGACCGCCTATCATCTGGCTTCGGGGCGAGGCTTGCCGATCGCCCGGGACATTGCCGCCACCGGGGCGGTGGCGGTGGGGGTCAGCGCGCTCGACGATCTTGCCGCCTGGAAGGCCGCCGTGGGCGATCGGGTCACCCTGGTCGGCAACCTGAACGGCGTGGCCATGCGGCGTTGGACGGCGGCCGACGCCGAGGGCGAGGTGAAGCGGGCGATCGCCGCCGCCGGGCGCGGTGGCGGCTTCATCCTGGCCGACAGCCATGGCGAGGTGCCCTGGCAGGTGCCCGACGAGGTGCTCCTCGCCATTCGTGCCGCGGTCGAACGCTGGGGCCGCTATCCGCTGGATTGGACAGGCGGGTGACGCAGGAGATTCGCCATGACCGGGAAGCTCTGTCTTCTGTGCTGCGAGAATTTCCGGTGCGAGCTTCAGGCCGCCATCGCCGACCGCGGCTGGACCGATGTGACGGTTTCGGCCTTTCCCGCCCATTGCGGGCGCCCGCCCCTCGATTGGCAGCATTTGCGGCCGCTGGTGGCGACCGATGTCGCTCAGGCCGTCATCTTCGGCCGCGCCTGTCTTCAGGGATTGGGAGCCCCGCCCCAGGGATGGCCGCCGGTGCGCCTGGCGACGCAGGCCCAGTGCTTCCATCTGGTCGCCGGGCCGACCATGGTGGCCGAGGCGATCGGGCGCGACGCCTATCTCTTGACCCCGGCCTGGCTGCGCGACTGGCGCGGTAATTTGCGCCGGCTGGGTTTCGGCGAGGCGAACGCGGCCGACTTCTTCCGCGATTTCGCGCAAGAGCTGGTGCTGCTGGACACCGGAACGGCCTCCGGCTCGCCCGCGGCCCTAGCCGAGCTGGCAGCGACCGCGGAGCTGCCTGCGACGCGTCTGGCGGTCGGCATCGACTACACCGTCCTGTTGCTGGATGGCATCGTCCAGGAGTGGCGCGTCGGGGAGGAGCGTCGGCAAGTGCGGGAGCGCGGGCTGAAGAACGC
The DNA here is from genome assembly GCA_021793155.1 of Pseudomonadota bacterium. Lineage (GTDB taxonomy): Bacteria > Pseudomonadota > Alphaproteobacteria > Rhodospirillales > Magnetospirillaceae > DUZF01. The sequence goes on from JAJYTF010000028.1 coordinate 32,160, forward strand.
CCGGCGTCTGGCGGACCATATGGCTGCCATGGATTTCCTCGGGCGGCTACCGCTGTTGAAGGACGAGGCCGAGACGATTTCGGCCATCCAGGACATGTTCCGCATGTTGTTCGCCCCGCAAGACCTGCATTATCTGCGGGTCGAAGCCGGGGTGGCGGACGGAACGGGAGGGCTTCCCGCCGATCTCGTGCGGCAGCTTGTCGTCTTCGAGGGTGACTGGGGATGGACCGAAGCCGGGACGGGGTTCTTCCTGCGGATCACCCGCTACGGCGAGGTATTGGGAATCATCGTCGCCGATCGCTTCGCCTTTCCCGAATTCGCCGAAAGGTATCTGAACCTGGCCCTGTCGGTGATGGGGGCCTGCGCGCTGGCCATCGAGAACGCGCGCACCTACCGGCGGATCAGGCAGGCCGAGGAGGCCCTGCGCAAGAGCGAGTACAGCCTGCGGATGGCGCAGGCGATTGCCCATATCGGCCATTGGGAGTGGGATGTGGGGACCAATGAGATGCGTTGGTCGGACGAAACCTATCGCATCCTTGGCTTTGATCCTCAGTCCGTGGCGCCCAGCCGCGACACCTTTCTGCAGGTCATCCATGGCGAGGATCGGGAACGGGTCTTGAGTCATATCGCCGCGGCTCCGGGAGCCGGGGCGTTCGACCTCGAATACCGCATCGTCTTGCCCGACGGACGATGCCGCATCGTCCGGGGAATGGGGGACATGTTGGTCATCGGCGAGGGGCGCAGGGCGACTGCCATCGGGACGATCCAGGAGGTCGCGACAGCTCAGGCGACCGAGGTGCTGGGGGTGATCGAGGACATTACCGAACGCAAAGAGCTGGAATGGCGGTTGGCTCAGGAAGCCCGTACCGACGCCCTGACCGGCTGCGTCAACCGCCGCCATTTCCTTGAACTGGCCGATCAGGAGCTGGCGCGGATTTGCCGCTACGGCGGCGATTTGTCGGTGCTGATGCTGGACCTCGACCATTTCAAGGCGGTCAACGACCAGTATGGCCATCATGCCGGCGATCTGGCCTTGCGGGCGCTGGCGGAGGTCTGCCGCTGCACCCTGCGCCAGGAGGACGTGGTCGGCCGCATCGGCGGTGAAGAATTCGCCGTCCTGCTGCCGGCGACCGGACGCGAGAAGTCGCTGGAGGTCGCCGAGCGGCTGCGCCGCGCGGTGGCGGCGGCCGAGGTGGATCTGGAGGGAAGGCCAGCCCCTCGGGTTACCGTGTCGATTGGCGCCGCCACCGTCGAACTGGGGGAAAGCCAGGTGGAGATGGCCTTGGCCCGGGCCGACAAGGCGCTCTACAGGGCGAAGAGCGCCGGGCGCAACAGGGTGGAGTTCGGGTAGTCCGCATGATCGCCAAAGCTTGCCGCCGCTCCTTGGCGGAGCGCCTGAGCGCACGCGGCTTTGAGAAATGCGGGGTCAGCTTGCCGCTGGATCGCGTTGCCCCGCTCGCGATGACGGGGCTCGACTCAGAGGCATTGGGGCTGACCGCGGCGCCTATGCGGCTGCGGGGGCTTTCGCCGCGCGCCAGGAGTCGGCGATGTAGAGAAAAAGGCCGCTCCAGATACAGGCGAAGGTCAGGATATGGGCGGGGGTGAGTTTCTCCGCGAAAAGGGCGATCGCCAGAAGAAAATGCAGGCTCGGCGAAATATATTGCAGCAGCCCGATGGTGACGTAGCGCAGCCGGTGGGCGGCGAAAACGAACAGGAGCAGCGGGATGGCCGTCACCGCGCCGGCCAGCACCAGAAGGGTACTGACGCCGGGATGGGCCGGTCCGAACGGGGTTCCGCTGCGGATCTGAAGGAAGACGAGACAAGCCAGGGCGAACGGAGCGAGCAGACCCGTTTCGATGGTCAGTCCAATGATCGGGTCGACCGGATTGGCTTTGCGCAACAGGCCATAAAGGCCGAACGTAAAGGCCAGGAACAGGGCGACCCAAGGCATCGTGCCCGCGGCGACGGACAGGTTGACGACTCCCGCCGCAGCCAGCAGCACCGCCACCGCTTGACGGCGACGCAAGCGCTCGCCGAGGAATACCATCCCCAACACCACATTGACCAAGGGGGTCATGAAGAAGCCCAGGCTGATGTCGAGCACCCGTCCGCTGGTGGACGCCCAGATGAAAACCAGCCAGTTGGACGTGATCAGGAGGGTGGTCGCGCTCAATACACCCATCATGCGCCCTGACTTCATGGTCCCCATCATGGCGCCTTGCCGTTCCCACAACCGGACGACGGCGATGAGCAGCAGGAATGACCAGACGATCCGGTGCAGAAGCACCTCGAAGGGTGGAACCTCCGCCAGCAGTCTCCAATAAACCGGGAAGAGCCCCCAGATCAGCTGGCCGGCGACACCCGCGGCAACGCCCGTGGTGCTCCGGTTCATTGCGTCGCTCCCTGCTCGTACAGGGTGTCCATCAGGCGGCGGGCGCGGCCGTTCAGCATCAGGGACTGGGCCGATTGCACTGCATTTCCTCCGCTGAATGACGCCCCCTGGACGAGCCGCCCAATGGTGGAGCGATGCCATCGGACCCCCGGGTCATGTCCGGGGGTGCCTAAAACCCAGCCCTTAAGCGGGAACTCGCTCGGCGAGATGTGCCGCGACGCCATCCACCAGCAGGCGCATCTCCTCCTCGGTGCCGATGGTGATGCGCAAGCTTTCGCCCAAGCCGTAGCCGGCCATCTTGCGCACGATGATACCGCGCCGGCGCAGCGCGGCATCGGCCGCATCGGCTTCGGCGGCTGAGGAAAAGCGGGCCAGGACGAAGTTGCCGACGCTGTCGGGCACGGTCAGGCCCAGGTTGCGCAACGCTTTGGTCGTCCAGTCGCGCCAGCGGGCGGTATGGTCGCGCACCTTGTCGACGAAGGGCTGGTCGTCCATGGCGGCGATGGCCGCCTGCTGGGCCGGCGTGGTTACGTTGAACGGCCCGCGCACCCGGTTGATCACGTCGATCACCTCGGGCGGTCCGTAGCACCAGCCGAGACGCAGGCCGCCAAGGGCATAGATCTTCGAGAAGGTGCGGGTCATCACCACGTTGCGGGCTTCGTCGACCAGCTCGACTCCGGCCCGGTAGTCGTCGGCGGTCATGTACTCGGCATAGGCTGCGTCGAGGACCAGCAGCACGTCGGCGGGCAGGCTGGCATGCAGGCGGCGGATCTCGCTGAACGGCAGATAGGTGCCGGTGGGATTGTTGGGATTGGCCAGGAAGACGACGCGGGTTTTCGGCGTCACCCGGGCCAGGAGGGCATCCACATCGGCCGTCAGATTCTTCTCGGGCGCGAAAACCGGCGTGGCCCCCAGCGCCGTCGCCAGGATGGCGTACATCAGGAAGCCGTACTGGCTTGCCAGCACCTCGTCACCCGCTCCGACATAGCCGCGGCCGATGATCGCCAGCAGTTCGTCCGAACCGGAACCGCAGGCAATCCGCTGGGGATCGAGGCCGTGCAGCTTGCCGATCCGCTCGCGCAATTCGGCGCAGGACCCGTCGGGGTAACGGCACAAGCCGTCAGCCGTGCCACGGGATGCGTCGATCGCCTTCGGACTGGGGCCCAGGGCGCCCTCGTTCGAGGCCAGCTTGATGATGCGGGAGACCCCGGGAATCGACGATTCGCCGCCGATATAGGGGGAGACCTTGAGAACTCCGGGACGGGGAGAAGGGGTGTTCATCATTCACCGTGATTGTTTAAGTGATGTGCAGGCGGGACAGCGCTTCCGCCAGGTCATCGCCGAAATTCGGCCCTTTGCGGATGACCGGAACGCGGGATGGGAGATCCTGCAGCGACGGATGGCCCCAGCTGTAGCTGGTCAGGATGGCCACCGGCAGGTTGCGTGTCGTCGGCATGGACGACAGGGCGCAGGCGATGTCGACGCCCGACAGGTCACCCAGCACGCCCGAGACGATCACCATGTCGGGTCGCGTACGCACGGCCATTTCCAGGGCCTGGAAGGGCGAATGGACGTTTGACACCCGATACCCGCAGGCGGCGAGTTCCCGCTCGACGATGCGGCTCATCGCCTTGTCGGGAACCACCAGCATGACTTCGACGTCAGTAACTTTCACGTCGGCCGGGTTGAATTCGGCGACGCGGCGGGCGGGCAGGGCGCGCACCACCTTGGCGCTGCCGGTGGTCGAAGAATCAACCTTGCCCTCGAGGGCCTGGCGGATCTGGTCGACGAAGGTTTGGACGTCGTCCAACTGGCCGGCGTCGACTTCCTTGAGGTCGGCCAGGTATTCGCTGAGCCGGTGGGCGACGATGGTCACCAGCGGCTGGTCCAGGGTCGAGCCGCGAATCTCCACGTTCAGCATGTCGCGGCGGATGCGGGCCAATGCCTCGCCGACAGGGACGACGCGGGAACGCAGATTACCGATCAGCACGTCGATGCCGGCAAGAATGTCGCGAACCTCGTCCAGGAACTCGGCCTCGATCTGCCGGTCCATCTGTTCGATGCTGTCGCCTGATCTGTTCATTGCCTCGACATCCCCTTGATCCTGACAAACGCAAAATACCAGTCCGCGTCATCCAGAGCAAAGCCAGCAAAGCAGGGGATGACAAATCCGGCTCGAAGCGTTTGCCATTAATGCAGGGGCCAGACAATGGAAATCAGCACGGTCCCGGCCACCAGGACGATTATGCTGAGGGGCAGGCCCAGCCGCCAGTAATCTCCGAACCGGTAGCCTCCCGGACCCATTACCAGCGTGTTGCATTGATGGCCGATGGGTGTCAGGAAGTCGCTGCCGGCACCGATCGCCACCGCCATGAGGAACGGGTCGACATTCAGGCCCAGCCGCGTCGCCATGCTGGCCGCCACCGGCCCCATCAGCAGCACTGCGGCGGCGTGGTGGAGGAACGGGGCCAACAGCATGGAGGCGGCGATGATCAGCGTGATCGTGGCATGGGGCGGCAATTGCGCGGCTGCCTCGGCGAGTGCGTTGGCAATCAGGTCGGACGCGCCGGTGCTCTTGAATGCCTCGCTGATCGGAATCAGCGCGCCGATCAGGATGACGATGGGCCACTGGATCGCCTCGTAGGCCTCGCGCAGCGAAATGCTGCGGATCAGGACCATGGACAGCGCGGCCATGAAAAAGGCCGCGCCAACCGGCACCAGTCGGAAGGCCACGAGAATCATGGTGACGGCCAGGATGGCCACTGGCGGCCACCGTCCGCGCCGTCCGCCCAAATCGAGCTTGCGCTGCGCCAGCGGCAGCAGGCCAAGATCGGCGAGCGCCTGGCCGACGCGGCTGCCGCCACCTTCCACCACCAGCACGTCGCCGGCCTGGAATTCCATCTGGTGCAGCCGCGTTACATAGTCGCGGCCGGCTCGGCGGACAGCCAGGATGGCGACGCCGTGACGGTGGCGGAGCATGCTCTGGGTGGCGGTGCTGCCGACCAGCACGGAATTGGGCATTACCACCACTTCGATAGCCTCGGCCCGTGTCGTGCTTTCATGCAAGGCCTCGACGGCCCCCGACTCGGTCAACGGGGTCAGCACGGTTGGATCGCCTTCGACCAGCAGGACGTCGCCGGCCGAGAATACCCAGCTTCGGTCGGGGACGTAGCGATGCCCCTGCTCGCGGATGATGGCGGCCACCGTCAGCATGCCGCCGGTGAAAAGATGCTCGAGGTCGGCGATGGTGCTGCCGACCAGCGGCGATCCCGATGGCACCCGCACTTCGCTCAGATAGTCTTCGATGTGGAATTCGCGGGCGTGGCCGGCATGGGCCTGGCGCTCGCGCGGCAGGATGCGCCAGCCGAAGGCGATGAAGGCCACTCCGCACAGGGCCAGGCCGAGGCCGACGGGCGTGAAATCGAACATCGAAAAGGGATGGCCGGTCAGGTCGTGCCGGACGCGCGAGATGATGATGTTGGGGGATGTGCCGATCAGGGTTATCTCGCCGCCGATCAGCGAGGCAAAGGACAGCGGCATCAATACTTGAGAGGCGGTCAGCCCGTTGTTCCGGGCCAGCCGCAGCGCGATGGGGATGAAGATCGCCAGGGCGCCGACATTCTTCATGAAAGCCGACAGCAGGGTGACCATGGTGGCCAGCGCTCCGACCAGCAGGGTGGGAGAATGCAGGCCCGACAAAGGGCGCACCAGCTGTTCGATGACGCCCGACCGTTCGATTGCGGCGCTGACCACCAGGGCGCCGGCGATGACCACCACCACCGGGTCGCTGAAGCCGTGGAAGGCCTGATCGAAGGGGACCAGTCCCAGCGCCATGCCGGTGCACAGGGCCAGCATGGCAACCACATCGTAGCGGAGCTTGTCCCAAATGAACAAACCGATCGTGCCGGCCAGCAGTGCGAAAGCAAGGCCTTGCTGGAACGTGATCGTCACTTCGCCTGGAACCTCTTTTCGAAGTCGCGAATCATGTCGATGCCCTGGATCATCTCGGTGGCCATGAAATCCGCCCGTTTGACCGGGCCGCCGGCGCGCGTATGCGGGAACGTGCGGGCGAAGGCGTTCATTTTCACGGTCAGGCCGCACAGGGCCGCGCCGATGGTGATGTGGTAGCGCTCGATCAGCGACTTGACGGTGCGGAACTCTTCCTGGGTGATGTTGTTCCACATTTGCAAGGTGCGGCGTTCGAAGGTTTCCAGGCGTCCGGTGATGCTGGCGCTCACAGAGTTGATCACGTCCTCGACGACGGCGCAGGTGCGCATCAGATTGCCGTCCTGCATGAGCTGAAAATGCTTGCGGATCGGGACCAGCGCTTCCAGACAGGCGGAAAAATACGGCTCCAGCCGGTCGAGGCAATGGCGGTAGTAGGACAGCGCCATGAAGGTGTCGCCGTAGTCCTCCAGGAAGCGGGGAACATCCATGATGGGGACGTTCAGGCTGGAGGCCAGGCGGTCCAGGCGCTCGCGCGCCTTGGCGACGTCGGGGTCGCGGAACAGGCGGAGGAGGTCTTCGTAGCCCTGCACCTCTACCGCGTCGTCGCCATAGACCAGTTGCATCAGGGGGCGCGTGAACATAACCATGTAACGCGTTAATTCCTCGGCCTTTTCCTTGCTAAGGCACAACTCCTCATGGTCGTTGACGGGGATGTCGTGGCTGCGCAAGCTGATGCGCAGGGAATAGACGTCGTAGCTGGGAAGAAGGACCAGCTTGCGCAGGATGATCAGGTCTGGATGCAGCTTGTCGACCGGCCAGCCGCAGATGATCGGCAACTGCTCGACGTCGATCTGCCCCGAGCCGGTCTGCTGGTCGCGGAATATCTCCACCATGCTCCGCAACCGGACGTTCTTGATCAGACGGGCGGTGCGCAGTTGTGGCGTCTGGAGCGGAATGATCGACAACGGCAATATGAACAGCGAATCCATATCCGTGTCTTCGATCGGCTTCAGCTCCTGTTCCATGTTCGGATCACCGGATTGTGAATGTATTTATCGATGAATACGCTCTTTGCCCGGGCAGTCCAGTGAACTACTAGGGTAGGCTACCGCAAGGCAATATGACACCGATCCGCGTTAGGGTCAGCCATTGGATTGCGGAAATCTCGACGATCCCGGATGTTCAATCAAGATTGCAGTGAAATCTTGCCTTGCCGGTCCTTGACTGGACGCTTTCCGGCGCACGCAGATATCTGTTACAGCCCCGCCCGGCGGGGGCTGCAACAGACCTGATGGCGCGAGCCATCCGAATGGTTCAGGGCATCAGCTGGCCTGCGGGAAGTCGGTCCCCAGGCTAACCTGCTCCCAGGCGGCGATTTCGGCCTGCAGGGTCTCGAGCTTGGCGCGCAGCGCGTCGAGGGCGGGGCGGCCGAGCACCAGATGCAGCGGCGGATTGGATGATTCCACGGCTGTAATGACCGCATCGGCGGCGCGAACCGGGTCGCCAGGCTGGGTTCCGCTGTAGTCATGGATGGTCTGGCGGCGTTTGCCGGCGGTCTCGGCATAATCGTCGATGGCCGTGCGCGGCGTCCTCAGCGACCTGCCGGCCCAGTCGGTGCGGAAGGGGCCGGGCTCGACGATGGTGACCTTGATGCCCAGCGGTTCCGCCTCTTTGGCCAGGGCTTCGGACAGCCCTTCGACGGCGAATTTGGTGGCATTGTAATATCCGATCCCGGGAAACCCGACCAGACCGCCGACCGACGAGAAATTGACAATGTGGCCGCTACGCCGGGCGCGCATTCCCGGCAGCACCGCCTTGGTCAGCGCTGCCAAGCCGAAGACGTTGGTTTCGAACATGGCACGGACCTCGGCGTCCTCGCCTTCTTCGATGGCCGACAAATAGCCGTAGCCGGCATTGTTGACCAGTACGTCGATTCGGCCGAAGCGCGCTTCGGCGGCGTGCACCGCCGCGGCGATCTGTTCGGCAGAGGTGACGTCAAGCGAGGTAACAAGGATGTTCTCAGGAATGCTGCCGGCGAACTCGGCCAAGGTCTCGGGACGGCGCGCCGTGACCACGGCGCGCCAGCCGCGTTTGAGAACGGCTTGGGCGAGTTCCTTGCCGAAGCCGGTGGAGCAGCCGGTGACGAACCACACGGGTTGATCGGTAGCCATGAGGTGCATTTCTCCGTGGTAGATCCCACCCAAAGGAATGTCATGTTGGGAATGTTACCGCGCCAGCCCCTCAGCGGCTAGTGGTCCGCCCCAGACGCTTGGTCCCCAAGCGCCTGGGGCGGACCACTAGCTGCAAGCGGTTCCGCTGTCCAGCCAAACCTCGAAGGCCTCGGGAGGCAGCGGCTCGGTATAGTGATAGCCTTGCGCGGTGGCGCATCCCTCTTCGAAAAGCCGGGCCTCTTCATCGCCGTTTTCGACGCCTTCGGCCACCACCGGCATGCCGATGGCCTTGCCCAGCCCTATGATGGCTCGCACGATGGCCGCATTGTCGGGGTCGCGGTCGAGGCCCTGCACGAAGGTGCGATCAACCTTTATGCTATCGAGAGGTAGTCGCTTGAGATAGCTCAGGCTCGAATAACCCGTGCCGAAATCGTCCACATGGACCGTGACGCCCAGGTCTTGGAGGCGCCGAAGCTGGCCGACGGCCAGTTCGGGGTCGGTCATCACCGCGCTCTCGGTCAATTCGATTTCGAGGCGACCCGCCGACAGCCCGTGAGAATCCATGGCGGCGGCAATCTTTTCGGCCAGGCGGGGGTCGATGAACTGCCGCGCCGAGACATTGACCGCCACAGGCACCAGCGGTTTGCCGGCATCGCGCCATTGGGCCAACTGGCGGCAAGCTTCGGAGATGACCCAGTCACCGATCGTAACGATGAGGCCAGTCTCCTCGGCCACCGGGATGAACTGTCCCGGCATGACGATTCCGCGCGTCGGGCTGTGCCAGCGGATCAGCGCTTCAGCCCCCTGCATGCGCCGGGTCCGGATGTCGACCTTGGGCTGGTAGTAGAGGCGCAGTTCGCCGCGCTCCAAAGCCTGGCGCAGGTCCATTTCGAGGCGCAAGCGTTCGACCGCTTGATGATTCATACTGGCGTCGAAGAAGCGAAAGCCGCTGCGACCAGCGGTCTTGGCCTGATACATGGCGGCGTCGGCGCCCTTCATCAGGCTGGTGACGTCCGATCCGTCTTGCGGGAACAGGGCGATGCCGACGCTTGCGCCGACCTGGACGGGATGGTCCTGCAGAACCATCGGTTTGACGATCTGGGCGATCAGCTTTTCAACAACCTCGGCCACCTCCGAGGAGGATGAGACGTCATGAAGGACGACGACGAATTCGTCGCCGCCAAGCCGGGCAACGGTGTCGCTGCGGCGCAGGCTGGAATGGATGCGCCTTGCCACCTCGACCAGCAGCATGTCGCCCACGTCGTGGCCGAGACTGTCGTTCACCACCTTAAATCGGTCCAGGTCGATGAACAGAACGCCGACGGCCGTGCCATGGCGTTTGGCCGCCTCCAGGCCCTGGGCCAGGCGGTCCTGGAGCAGCAAGCGGTTGGGCAGGCCGGTCAGCGCATCGTGGTACGCCTGGTGGCGGAGTTGCTCGTCCTTCACATGCAGTTCGGTGATGTCGCTGAACACGGAAACGAAGCGGAAGATCGCGCCCGTGTCATCTCTTACGCCTGAAATTGTCTGCCAGGCGAGGAAGGTTTCGCCATCCTTCCTGCGGTTCCAGATTTCGCCGCGCCACTCGCCCGTGCCCAGCAGGCTGGTCCACATGTCCTGATAGAATTTCCGATCGTGCCGGCCTGACTTGATTTGCCGTGGATTCCTGCCGAGCACCTCGGGCGCGGTATAGCCGGTCAGTTCGGTGAAGGCCGGATTGACCGATAGGATCCGGGCCTGGGCGTCGGTCACCACCACCGCCTCGCTGGTGTTGCGAAAGACGCTGGCGGCCAGGCGCAGCTCGGCCTCGTCGGACTTCTGCTCGGTGACATCGATGCCGTTGGCGATGAAATAACGCACCTTGCCCCGCTCGTCGGTAACGACGGTGCGGGTCCAGCGGATGAGCCGCTTGCCGCCCGAGGCAGTGACCCAATGGGTTTCGTGCTGGATCGGCGTTTCTCCGGCAGTCAGGCGGGCGAAAACGGCCTGAACCTCGGCCAGATCCTCTTCGGCGATCATCAGCGACCAATAGGCCTGGCCGATGACCTGGGCTTCGCTGCGCCCCGAGGTGTGCTCCGCCGCCCGGTTGAACCGGACGACATTGCATGCCGCGTCCAGGACGACGGTGATCGAGGCCATGTTGTCGATCAGCGCTTCGGAAAAACGATGCCGCTCCCTCAGTTCGCGGTGCGATTTGTCGAGCTGGTTGATGAGCGCACCGCCCAGGCCGCCGCCGACGCCCATCGCGATGGCGACAAACAACAGGCGTCCGGCCAACCGAGCGTCAGACGGTACCCGGGCCAACACGACCCCGAGGCCGAGCGGAACAGCGATCAAGGCCAGGATCAAGTAGAGCCGATAGCGGAGGCGGGGATTGGGCATCGGCTCCAGTTATCAATTGGTAAGCTCTTATTGGACAGTAGGTTCAAACCTTTAGCTATTCAAGTTCGAACCAAATCAGCGGGGTGGAGAAGGCCTTTTTGGCGTGAGTAGTGTCATGAACCACGGTCGAAACGGCATTCCGGCCCGCGACGAACCGTGCCGATCGAAGGGGTCTGCACGAACGCTCAAATTGGATTAGATCGCTGCGCATGCAACGATGAGATGCGAATTGTCATGGCCGCGCCGGCTCAAAGGAGACAAGTTGGGGTAATTTCAATTCCAACCTGGCGGAGCTTCGAATGGCCCCTCGCTCCACGCTGCATCAGGCGCTTTGCGAGGCATTGGACGATGAATACAGGGCCCGCGCCACCTATCGCGCGGTGATCGACGCCTTCGGTCCGGTGCTTCCGTTCATCAACATCATTCAGTCCGAGCAACGGCACATCAATGCCCTGCTCAGTCTGTTCGCCGCCCGCGGGCTTGAGCCGATCGCCGACCCTTACGCCCAGGGCTTGCCGGCGCCGGCCTCGATCGAGGCGGCCTGCCGCATCGGCGTTCACGCCGAGATCGAGAATGCCGCGTTGTACGACCGCTTGATGCAGGCCGCCGAGGGCGACGACGAGGTGCTGTGGGTGTTTCGCAACCTGCGCCGTGCCTCGGCCGAATGCCACCTGCCGGCCTTTCAGCGGCGGCTAACCGGGGCGCAAGCGGAAAGTTGTGGGGGTGGCGGCAAAGGCGGCGGACATTGCTGCGGTGGCCGCGGCCGCGCCAGGGCGGCAATGCATGCGGAAAGGGTGGTCGATTCGCCCGGCTGAAGACCCTGATGGGAATTTGTGCCTCCCATTAACCCACATCAGTGCAGCCGTTCCGGCAATACGCATGATTCTAAAGGCCGGGGCCTTGTCGAGCCCACGGTCGAGGTCTGGAGTGCGATCATGTTCGATCAGTTATTCGTTGAGTTATCGCGATGGCAATTTGCCGCCACCGCCATGTATCACTTTCTTTTTGTCCCTCTCACCTTGGGCATCTCGTGGATTCTGTTCATCATGGAATCCGTCTATGTGATGACCGGCAACGAGATCTATCGCGACATGACGCGGTTCTGGGGCAAGCTGTTCGGCATCAATTTCGCGCTGGGCGTGACCACCGGCCTGACGATGGAATTCGAGTTCGGCACCAACTGGGCCTATTACGCGCATTACGTGGGCGACGTCTTTGGTGCGCCGCTGGCCATCGAAGGGCTGATGGCGTTTTTCCTGGAATCGACCTTCATCGGCCTGTTCTTCCTGGGGTGGGAGAAGTTGTCAAAGCGCCAGCACTTGGCGGTGACTTTCTTCACGGCGCTGGGATCGAACCTGTCGGCGATGTGGATCCTGGTGGCCAACGGCTGGATGCAGAACCCGATCGGCGCGAGTTTTTCCGCGCAGACCATGCGCATGGAGATGAGCAGCTTTGCCGGAGTATTGTTCAATCCGGTGGCGCAGGTGAAGTTCGTGCACACCGTGGCGGCCGGCTATGTGACCGCTTCAATGTTCGTGCTGGCGATCAGTTCCTATTACATGTTGCGGGGCCGTGACCTGGGCTTTGCCAAGCGCTCCTTCGCCATCGCCGCCGGCTTCGGCCTGGCCTCGGCGCTTTCGGTGATCGTGCTGGGCGACGAAAGCGGATACACCCTGGGCGATGTGCAGAAGGTCAAGCTGGCCGCCATCGAAGCCGAATACGATACGGACAAGGCGCCTGCCGCCTTCACCGTCATCGGCATTCCCAATGACGAGACGCTGCGCACCGATTATGCGGTCAAGATCCCCTGGGCGCTGGGTCTGATCGCCACGCGGTCGACCACCGGAGAGGTCGCCGGCATCAAGGAGTTGATGGCCCAGCACGAAGGCCGCATCCGCTCGGGCATGGTGGCCTACGACCTGTTGCAGCAGATCCGCAAGGGTGATGCCTCGGAGGCGACGGCGAAGGCTTTCGCGGCGCATAAGGCCGATCTCGGCTACGGACTGCTGCTGAAGCGCTATGCGGCCAATGTGGTCGACGCCACGCCGGCCCAGGTCGCCCAGGCGGTTAAGGACACCATTCCGCCGGTGGCGCCGCTGTTCTTCACCTTCCGCATCATGGTGGCGCTTGGCGCCTTGATCCTGTTCCTCATCGGCGCGTCGTTCTACTACACCGTCCGGCGGAGCGTGGCCGAACAGCGCTGGTTGCTGAAGCTGTTGCTGTGGAGTCTGCCGGCCCCATGGATCGCCTGCGAGGTTGGCTGGTTCGTCGCCGAGTTCGGCCGTCAGCCCTGGGCCATCGGCGAGGTACTTCCGACGTTCCTGGCGACGTCGAGCCTGACATCGGGCGACGTGATCTTCAGTCTGACCGGGTTCGTCGGCTTCTACACCTTCCTACTGGTCATCGAGGTCTACCTGATGGCGAAGTTCGCGCGCAAAGGCCCGGCGTCCCTCGGTACCGGTAAATATTATGGCGAAGACCTGGGTGCCCCTGGCCACGAGCGCACCGGCGCTCCCCTGGTTTCGGCCGGCTGATTGGAGAATCCTCATGATCCTCGATTACGAAACCTTGAAATTCGTCTGGTGGATTCTGGTCGGCGCGCTGCTGATCGGCTTCGCCGTGGCCGACGGCATGGATATGGGTGTCGGCAACCTGTTGCCGTTCGTCGGCCGCACCGATGAGGAACGCCGGGTGATGATCAACACCGTCGGCCCCCATTGGGATGGCAACCAGGTTTGGTTGATCACCGCCGGCGGCGCCATCTTCGCCGCCTGGCCGGCCGTCTACGCGGCAGCTTTCTCGGGCTTCTACATGGCGATGCTTCTGGTGCTGTTCGCCCTGTTCTTCCGGCCGGTGGGCTTCGACTACCGGTCCAAGCTTGAAAACCCGCGGTGGCGGCGGGCCTGGGACTGGGGCCTGTTCGCCGGCGGCGCCGTTCCCTCGCTGATCTTCGGCGTGGCTTTCGGCAACCTGCTGCAGGGTGTGCCTTTCCACCTTGATGAATTGCTGCGGGCCCATTACGAGGGCTCGCTGCTGGGCGCCCTGCTGCCGCTGCTCAATCCTTTCGCCCTGTTGGCCGGAGTGATCAGCTTCGCCATGCTGACTATGCACGGCGGCGTGTGGCTGCAGTTGCGCACCGAAGCGCCGATAGCCGAGCGGGCGAAGACGGCGGTGATGATCATGGGGCTGGTGGCGGCCATCGGCTTCGCGGTCGGCGGGTTATGGGTCGCCTTCGGCATCGACGGCTATCGCGTGGTCAGCCAGCCGGCATTGGGTGCCTTGCCCAATCCCCTGGCCAAGACCGTGGTGGTCGAGCCTGGGGCTTGGCTGGCGATCTATTCCGAGGTTCCGGTTGCCATGCTTGCTCCCGCTGTCGGCTTTGCCGGCATCCTCGCCACGATCGTCCTGTCGCTTGGTGATCGCCCGGGCTTTGCCTTCGTCACCAGCGCGCTGGGGATGACCGGTATCGTCGGGACGGCCGGCTTGTCGATGTTCCCGTTCATCATGCCATCCAGCACCCACCCCAATTCCAGCCTGACCATCTGGGACGCGCCGTCGAGCCATCTGACCCTGACGGTGATGTTTTGGGCGGTGGCGATCTTCCTGCCCATCGTCCTCGCCTATACGGTGTGGTGCTATTCGCACATGTGGGGCAAGGTGACGGTCGAGGAAATCCACGCCCGCAGCCATTCGGCGTACTGAACGGCCGGAAAGGAGATCAAAGCATGTGGTATTTCGCTTGGATTCTGGGTTTGACGGCGGCCTTGTCCATCGGCGTGATCAACGCCCTGTGGTACGAGGCCGACCATGCCTTCGACCGTAAAAACGGCAACTGAAGTCGCATTCCTCAAAGCCCGCAGCCGGTTGTCCGGGGGGCCCTGGGCCTGGCTGCGGGTTGCCATGCCGTTAACGCCCTTCTGCTGGTCATTCAATACCACCTGTTGGCGGAGGTGGTGGACGCCGTCATCTTTTCCGGTGCCGCGTTGGAAGAGCAATGGCCTCGGCTGTGGCCGATGCTGGCGATCATCGGCTTGCGCGCCGTTGCCGTATGGACTGCCGAAGCCGCCGCCCTGGCCGCTGCGGGGCGGGTCAAGCAAGCGGTGCGGAGTGAGTTGATGGAGCGCTTGTTGGCGCTGGGACCGGTCGCCCTGGCGGGGGAGCGGACCGGTGAACTGTCGGCCCTGTTGGTCGACGGGGTCGAGGCGCTGGAGGCCTATTGCGCGCGGTTCCTGCCGGCCATGGCGACCGCGACCCTGGTGCCGCTGGCGGTGCTGGCGGCGGTGTTGCCGCTGGACCGACTGTCCGCCCTGGTGTTGGCTCTGACCGCGCCACTGATCCCGCTGTTCATGGTCCTGATCGGCAGGGGGGCCGAACGACTCAATCAACGGCAATGGGCGAAGCTCGCCCGGTTGAGTGCCCACTTCCTGGAAGTGGTGCAGGGGCTGACGGTGCTGAAGCTGTTCAATGCCAGCCGCCGCGAGGCCGACGTGATCGCCCGCGTTTCCGAGGAATACCGGCTGGTCACCATGTCGGTTCTGCGGGTGGCCTTCCTTTCGGCTTTGGCGCTGGAATTCTTTGCCACCCTTGGCGTTGCGCTGGTCGCGGTGCTGGTTGGTTTCCGTCTGCTGTGGGGCGACCTTGCTTTCGGGCGCGGTTTGTTCGTCCTTCTGCTGGCGCCCGAGTTCTATCTTCCCCTGCGATCGCTGGGTGCCCACTACCACGCCCGCATGGATGCCATCGGTGCCGCCGGGCGGATGGTGGGGCTTCTTTCCCGAGCGCTGCCGGCGCCGGGGATGTCAGCCGCCGCCGGACCGGGCGATGGTGCCCCAAGCCTGCGTTTCGACGACGTCCACCTGACCTATGCGGACGGGCGCAAGGGGCTGGACGGAGCAGACTTCACGCTGCGGGCCCGGTCGGTAACCGCTCTGGTCGGGCCGAGCGGCGCCGGAAAGAGTTCGGTGGTCAACATCCTTCTCGGATTCGTGCCGCCGACCGCGGGAGCAGTCCTGGTCGACGGTCGGCCGCTGGTTGAGATGGACCGTGACGCCTGGCGCCGCCGCATCGCCTGGGTGCCGCAACGCCCACACCTGTTTCGCGGGACTATCGCAGACAACATTCGGCTGGGCGCGCCGGAGGCCGACGACCGGGCCGTGGAGCAGGCCGCACGACTGACCGGGGCCGACGCCTTCATCGGCAGACTCCCGGCCGGCTATGGTCATGCCATCGGTGAGGGGGGCGGCGGCCTGTCCGGCGGGCAAGCCCGCCTGATCGCTCTGACGCGGGCGGCGTTGCGCGATGCGCAAATGCTCATCCTGGACGAACCGACGGCCAGCTTGGACCGTGGTGAAGAGCTTCGGGTGGGCGAGGCGGTGCGTCGGCTCGCCCTTGGGCGCACGGTACTGGTGGTGGCCCACCGTCTTGAGACGGTGCGCTCGGCGGGAGTCATTCTGCTGCTGGACGGCGGGCGGGTGGCAGAGAGGGGCGGCCATGAGGAACTGATGCGGGCCGACGGCCTCTATGCCGCTCTGGTGCGAAGCGGCGGCGCCCTGATGCCGGCGGCGGGAGGGTGAAAATGGGCCTCCTTCGAGACGTGCTGTTCCGGCGCTCTGCAGAGGCTCAGAAAGAAGAAGGAATCAGTGGCGGCAGCCACAGAGCCGGCGCTTCGGTGGCCGTCTGTCGCCATGGCCAGCAATTTTCCTTACCGGATCGTCTCGCCAAAACGCGACCGCAAATGCGGTGGTGGGGGAAATGCCGGCTGGGGACGGCGCGATGAGGCTGCTGTTCCGCCTGCTGTCGCTCTACCGCCCGTATTTGGGGTGGCTGGCGCTGGGCGTGGCCGTCGCCCTGGTTACCCTGCTGGCCAATCTGGCGCTGATGGCGGCATCAGGCTGGTTCATCACCGCCATGGGGATCGCTGGCGCGGTGGGGGGGACGCTGGACTACTTCACCCCGGCCGCAGTGATCCGTGCCTGCGCCATCCTGCGTACCGGCGGGCGCTATGTGGAACGACTGGTGACGCACGAGGCGACGTTCAGGCTGATCGCCCGCCTGCGGGTCTGGCTTTATCGGCAACTCGAACCGCAGTCGCCCCGGGCCCTCGACAGATATCACAGCGGCGACCTGGCGAGCCGCCTGCGTTCCGACCTGGACCGGTTGGAGACGGTCTATCTTCGCGTCTTCGTGCCGCTGGTGGTCGCGGTCGCAGCCGTCAGCCTGCTGCTCGCCTGGATGAACCGCTATGCGGCATCCTTCGCTATGGCCGAAGGCCTTCTGCTGGGCCTGTCGGGCTTCGCCGTCCCGCTGCTTCTGGCCGTTGCGACCAGCCGGCTGGGCCAGCGGCAGGTGCGGCTGGCGGTGGCCCTCACCGAAACGGCCGTGGACACCGTGCAGGGAATGGCCGAGTTGCTGGCCTTCGGCGCGGCGCCTGCGCATGCCGCCCGGTTCGCCGAACTCAGCCGTCGGCGGATCGCCACGCAGGTGAGGCTGGGCCGGCTCAACGGCCTGTCCCAGGCGGCGTTGCTGGTGGGCTCCAATCTGGCCCTTTGGAGCGTCGTGGTGCTGGCCATTCCGTTGGTGCGCGGCGGCGGGCTGGCGGCGGCCGATTTCGTCATGCTGGCCCTGGCCGCTCTTGCCGGATTCGAGGCGGTGGCGCCGCTGCCGGCGGCCTTCCTGTTGGCCGGCGAAGTGGTGGAGTCTGCCACGCGCATCTTTGCCTTGGCCGACGCCTGTCCGCCTTTGTCGCGGGACACCGGCGAGGCTGAGGTTCCTGTCCGTTGCGAGGTCAGGATGTCCCGGGTTCGTTTCGCCTACGAGGCTGGTGCCCCGCCCGTGGTTGACGGCTTCGACCTGGACCTGCCGCAGGGCCGACGTGTCGCCATCGTCGGGCCCACCGGGTCCGGCAAGAGCACGGTGGTCCTGCTGCTCACCGGGCTGCTGCAGCCGGATGCCGGCACAATCCTGCTGAACGGCCACCAGGTGACCGACCTTGCCCCGGACGCGGTACGGCGCTTCTTCGCCGTGGCGCCCCAGGACCCAGGCCTGTTCAGCGGCTCGTTGCGTCAGAATTTGCTGCTGGCCAGGCCCGATGCATCGGACTCCGAGCTATGGCAGGCCTTGGCGGTGGTCCAATTGGCTGAATTCGTCGTCTCGTTGCCGCAAGGGCTGGACACATGGCTGGGTGAAGCCGGCGTGACCTTTTCGGGCGGGCAGGCCCGCCGCCTGTCCATCGCTCGGGCGGTGCTGAAGGAGGCGCCGGTCCTGATTCTCGACGAGCCGGGGGAAGGGCTGGACTATCTAGTGGAACGCAGCCTGCTGCAGGCCGTGGTGAGCCAACTGGGCGCGCGCAGCCTGCTGCTGATCACCCACCGCGCCGCCGGGCTGGAGCAAATGGACCAGGTGCTCAATTTCGCAGGCGAAAGCGCGGACGCGCGCGCCCGGTGAGGACTAAGATTACCGGGACGGTGATGCAGATTTTCGGCTTCTCGGTCAATCGGGCTGGGGCAGGGTGACCGCAAATATCTCTCAAAATGTCTACTCAGCCGAATGCCCCGACAATTATCAATGCCGCCCCGAGACTGTCGGCGTAATAGTGAACCACCGAGATCGCTTAACGAAGCTTTTCGGGTCATGCCAAGCTCCTGGTCCGGAGGTCCCCCCCAAGCCTCCGGACCGTTTTTTTAGCCCCGCGTGTCCGTCATCCGGGTTATACCCTCCTCCCGACAGGCAACACCTGTAATGCGGATGATATCAGAGCGGGGATATGAACGTTCTCCTCGGAATGGCGGTATTGGCGGCGGTCGTGCTCGGCGTGGCTTTGGCGTTGCGTGCCTTTCCGGCTCTGGAACGGGCCGTTCTGGGGGATGATGCGCCGGGGCGCTTCCAAACCATGGACGGTCTCAGGGGCCTGCTGGCCCTGGCGGTGTTCGTCCATCACAGCATCATCGAACAGGCCTATTGCGCCGGCAGCCCCTGGGCGGCGCCTGCCGGGCACTTCGAGAATTTTCTGGGCCGCGGTGCCGTCGCCCTGTTCTTCATGGTGTCGGCCTATTTGTTTTGGGGCAGGCTGCACAGGGCCGGCGGCCGTCTGTCCTGGGTGCCGTTCTTCGTCGAACGATTCCGCCGGATCGTTCCCTTGTACGCGGTAACGACCGCCAGCCTGCTGTTCATCGTCGGCGTCGAAAGCGGTTGGACCCTTCGCGTGCCGGCCGTCGACCTGCTGCAGGAGGCCTCCCGCTGGTTCCTGTTTGGATTCCTCGGGTTTCCCGATATCAACGGCATTCCGGACACTGTCACCCGCCTCAGCGTTCTATGGTCCCTGCGGTTCGAATGGCTTTTCTATTTTTCCCTGCCCGTGCTGGGAATGATCCATGCGCGCCTGCGTCGGCCATGGGTCATTTACACGATCTTCGTCGCCATCGGGCTCAGTGGCGGCGGCAAGGTGATGTTCCTCTATTTCGCCGCCGGTTGCCTTTGTGTGCCGATCTTGGCCGGGCCGGCGGTGGGCGGGCGCTTCCAGGCGCTTTGGGCCTGGGCGGGCGTGGCCTGCCTGATCGCGTTCATCTGGCGATTCCATGGGATCGAAGGGCGGGTCCAGCCCTGGCTCCTGATCCCCGTCTTCGTCGCCGCTTTATTGGGCAGAGGCCCGTGGTCGGTGCTGCGGTGGCCTCCGCTGCGCTATCTCGGACACATCAGCTACAGCGTCTATCTGATTCACAACCCGCTCCTGCACGTCTTCATCAATGCCGGCATCGGGCGGGCAAATTACGGGGATTTGAACCAGTTGCCCCTCTACGGCGTCATCGCCCTGATGGGATGCGCGGTGATGGGCGTGGCCACTGTGACCTACCTGCTG
Source organism: Pseudomonadota bacterium (assembly GCA_021793155.1). Lineage (GTDB taxonomy): Bacteria > Pseudomonadota > Alphaproteobacteria > Rhodospirillales > Magnetospirillaceae > DUZF01. Next base: position 51,901 of record JAJYTF010000028.1, read on the forward strand.
GTGGAGAGGCCCTGCCTCGCCTCGGCCAGGGGCGTCGATCCCTCCGCCGTCTCGGCGACAAGTTGAAGGAACGCGCAACATGAGCAGGCGATTGGCAAGCGCCCTTGCCGCCGCAACCCGCGGCATTCTGTCACCCTTGCCGAAATGGACAAGGATCTCCGTCCTCGCGCGCCTTTCGGCCTTCCTGGTGCCGCGCGTGCCGGTGACCATCGGCGGGCGTACGGTCAACCTGTACACACCGTCGAAGGCCTCGGTCTATTGGGCCCGCTACGGCATGGAGGCGGAACCCGATACCTTGCGATGGATCCAGTCGCTCGATGCCGGATCGGTATTCTGGGATATCGGCGCAAGTGTCGGCCTCTACTCGCTGGCCGCCGGCTTCCATGGTCTTCAGGTAATGGCCTTCGAGGCCAACCCCTTCACCTATGAATGCCTGCTGCGCAACGTACTGGAAAACCGGGGGGCCGAGCGCATAAAGCCATATAGCCTGGCCCTGGCCGAGCGATCGACATTGGGAGAGCTTTACCTGGCGAGCACCGAGGCCGGCACGGTGGGCAATGCCTTCGGCGATCCCCAGGCCAGTGCCATCCGTGAGTGGGCGGGCGATATGGCGGTGTCGGCCGTGTCGGCGTCCATCGACGACCTGATCGCCCTGTTCGCGGCGCCGTTTCCCAACCAGATCAAGATCGACGTCGACAGCATCGAGGAACAAATCGTCTCGGGTGGGCGTCGAACCCTGTCCGACCCGCGTGTTCGCTCGGTGTTGATCGAGATCGTCAGCGACACACCGGCCCACCGGGAGCGGGCGGAGCGAATCATCGTGATGATGCGCGACTTCGGCTTCGTCATCGACCCCAGCGTTGGTTCCGCTTCGGGCAATCGGTTATTCGTACGCCCCGAGGCGTTTCGCAAGGGGTGAGATGCGCCGCGGCGCCTGCCTCCGCCGCTGTTCCCCTGACGGCCGATGGGGGGAAGGACCCCGCTGGCTCCAACGGGATCCCTCAGATTCCTTCGGGGTGATCGATCGTTCCTGCCGCGGCAAGCCTGCTCGGCAGTTGAGCGTCGCGGTCAGATTGATCGCGGAACCCCTACATCGTCTGCTTACAGCCGCTTGCTCAGGGTGAACACGCCGCGCATGTCGCCCAGCTTGAAGCCCGTGGCCTTGTCGCCCGGATAGAGTTCCTGCAGCTTGGCCTTGAGTTCGGGTTTGACCTCGGTGCCGTGGCAGTTGAGGCAGACTTCCCCGGTGGGAATAGCCTTGATGAAGCGGAAAACCTTGGCTCCATTTTGTTCGACGATCTCGGCCTTGACCAGGTCGGCGGCGGATTCGCCTTTGGCGATCCGCGCCTGGAATTCCTTCATGACCTTGGTTTCGTAGCTGTCGGGGGCCGAGGCCGGATTGCGCGGCTTGAGGCTCGTGCGCTTGACCGTCCAGCCGCTGCGTTGCGAGATGTCGGCGGCGATTTCCGGGGCCTGTTCGTGGCAGACGGATATGGCATTTGCCGGTCCGCCCGCTGCCATGGCTCCCTTGAGCACGGCCTGCAGGTTGCCGGCATATTCCTTGACCAGGCCGGCGGCTTCGGTCTTGAGCTGGGGCGACGGTTCGTCGGCGAAGGCGGACGTTGGTGCGGTGGCCAGGGTGGCGGCGACCATCAAGGGAAACAGGACAACGGACTTGCGCAGCATGAACACTCTCTCCGACGGTAGATTTTGAATTATGCGGATCAACAACGGGAAAACGCCGCGGTTTAGGGGGCGGACCGCGGCGTTCCCTACGGCCGAGGCTTTAAAGGAGGGCAGGGGAACCCCGCCTCGGCGGATTTGAACACATTCAATATAGCTAATGTATTGCGTTGAACGTCGGGGCGCAACCGGAAAGCGACCGAATACCCCTATTCCGGGCGACATATTTCGCGGTGGAGGACCGCGGTGACGGTGCGCGCCGACAGGCCGACGATGACCAGCGCCAGCAGGGCGAACAGCAGGAGCCCGGCCTGATGATAAAAGGCGGTGCCGGTGCGCTCGGCCATGGCCAGGGTGGCGACGGTGAAGGCAGCCAAGGGAAATGAATATGCCCACCACGACAGGCTGAAGCTCTGGCGGGCAAATTTCGGCAGCTGGGGAATCAACAGCAGGAAGATGAACGCGGCCGAGGAATAAAGCAGGCGGGCAAAACCGTCGACACTGCCGTTCAGCGCCAACCAGGCAAGAAAGCCGGCCGATGGCGGGGCCAGCATGATGAACATGGTGGGGATCAGGCGGCCGGGCAGGGGGTGGTGGAAGAACAAGCGGTAGACGACGATAGTCAGGAGAACCAGCCAGAACAACAGGCCGACGGCGAAAAAGAACCACGAGAGATCCGGCGGCGCATGGCGTACCCCGGCGATCGGTACCAGGATGTTTCCCACCACGGGGAAGAACCATGCCGGACTTATGTGCACGACCTCGTAACGGGTGTGGTTGATCCACGAAGTCATCACCAGAACAGTGAGCAGCAGGTGCAGCGCTGTGCCCGCGGTCCACAAAAGCCGGGAAATTCCGGCGTCGACCGGCAGGGCGGCGACCGACAGCAGGATCAGGCTGATCGAAGCCGTGGGGAAAAAGCTGATGCGCACCGGATGGCGCCATTCCTCGGCCACCGCAGAGCCGCGGGTGGCGGCCTTGATCAGATAGATGAGCGCCAGAACAGCGAACAGCCCGGCGCTGAAGGCGAACAACGACTGCCCGACCCGTCCGGAAAGCCCGTGCATCGCTTCGATCTTCTGGGTGGCAATGGCCATCCCGGAAAGTCCCATGACGGCGGCGAAGAAGGATATGGGAAAATGGCGGAGGCGGTCGGGATTAAGCTCAGTCAGGCTGGACATGGGGCTCCGGCGGGAAATATAGAAATATTCTAATATATATCTCCCTGCCGGCGGAATGCGCAACCCGGATTGGCCTGGCTTCAGCGAATCAGCAGTCGGCCGAACCGATACATTCAAGCTGGTCGATGTCGCAGCGGTAGCGATTGGGCGACAATTCAAAAATGGCGTCCTGGCGCTTGAGTTCGGCGACGGTGCGGCTCGCATGCTCGGTGGTGATCCCCAGCATGGCGCCTAGGTCCTCGCGGGAAAACAGGGTCACCGTCCCGTCGGGTTCGACAAGGTGGATCAGCAGCCGGGCCAGCCGTTGCGGCGCCTTGCCGGTGGACAGTTCGGTCAGCCAGTCGTCCGCTTGGCGCAGCGCTTCGTGCCATCGCTGCATCAATTGTCCGTGCAGGCGTGGGGTTTCGCGGGACAAGCGCTCGACGACCTGCCGCGGGATGCGGCAGACGGACGTCGGTTGCAGGGCGACGGCCGTGTGTTCGTAAGGTTGGCCCAGGGTGACTTCCAGGCCGGCAGTGGCACCGCGTTTGAGCAGGCGGACGATCCGCTGGGCTCCGTCGGGAAGATATTGGACCAGCTTGATCAGTCCCGAACGCAGCGTGAAAAGCGCCTGTCCGTCGTCGCCCGCGGAATAAAGGACCTGCCCGGCTTCGAAGTCGATTTCGTCGATGGGCAGGTGGATCAAGCGGAAGTCGGGTTCCTTGAGATCGGCGAACAGCACGAGGTCGCGAATGCCGCAGTCCTGACACTGCGCGCTTTCCCGCCATACCGCCTCGATCTGACCTCTCTTCATAGGTTTCCCCTTGCTCGATCACACATGTGCCATCCACCGGCAAGTCTCCATATCTCTATCGCCAAAGTCTATACGGTGTGGCTGCGGTATGGCCTTGCGGCAGATATCACAAATTCACATATTCGAATACTTGTCGTCGAGGTCTCAAGGGGAGAGCCTGCCTACTGAAGGCATCGACTTGGCAGTCCGTGAAATTCAGGAGTGGAAACGGTGCCCCAAACATTCTGGGATGAACGCTTTTCCGAAGAAGGCTTTGTCTACGGCACTGAGCCGAACGCATTTCTTGTCGAGCAGGCCGGCTGTCTTGCGCCGGCAGCACGCGTCCTGGTTCCCGGCGACGGCGAAGGCCGCAACGGTGTCTGGCTTGCCGGTCGCGGATTCAATGTGCTGTCCGTCGACGCGTCGGCGGTCGGCATTGGCAAAGCGAAGCGTCTGGCGGCAGAACGTGGGGTGGATATTGCCACGGAAGTTGCCGATTTGGCTACCTGGAAATGGCCAGTGGCCGCATTCGATGGCGTGGTCGCGGTGTTTCTACACCTTCCTCCGGCAATTCGCCCGATTGTGCATCACTGCATAGTGGCCGCTCTCAAGCCGGGCGGCATCGTCATCCTGGAAGCCTTTCGTCCCGAACAGCTTGTCTACGGCACCGGTGGGCCAAAGGACCCGGCCATGCTGTATGAGCCCCGGCAGTTGATGTCGGATTTCGCCGGAACCGAACCGCTGCTTCTGGAAGAGACCCTGATCGATCTGGACGAAGGCAAATTTCATAGCGGGCGGGCGGCCACCGTGCGTCTGGTGGCGCGAAAGCGATGAAGGGCGTCCCGAAAAAGGGACGATGAAGGGGGGAAACTGATGATACGGATCCAGATTCCGCCACGGATGATCCTGTTCTTCATCTTGTTGGCGACCCTGACGGCTGCCGGTTCGAGCATCGCGAACGCGTTGGTCGCATGGAACCTGGCCGGCGAGGCGGCGCAGATCAGTGCGGTCGAGGCCCTGTCGCGGACAGTGGGAAACCTCAATCTTGCCGCCGCCATCATGTGGCTGGTGGTGGGTGGAGGCATCCTGGCGATGATTTCCGGGTCCATACTGAGGCCGCTCAAAAGCGCGGCGGGGGCGTTGACCACCCTGGCGGGCGGCGACCTTTCCGTCACAGTAAATGGAGGCGACAGGCGGGATGAGATCGGCGAGATGGCCCGGGCCGTCGAGGTGTTCAAGGCCAATGCCGTCGAACGCCTGCGACTGGCCGAGGCGGAGAAGGCCAGTCTTGCCCGGCGCGATGCGCGTCAGGCGCGCATCGAAGCCCTGACCCGGGAATTCGACGATGCCGTGCTTGGTCTTTTGAATGCTGTTACCGGCGACGCCAAGACGATGACCCATATGTCGGATTCGATGGCCGGCAATGCCGTGGAAACGCAACAGCGTAGCGCCACCGTGTTGGCGGCGACGCGGCAGGCCAGTACCAATGTCGATATCATCGCGGCCGCCAATAGCAAGATGCTCGGCGCCATCCAGCAGATCGGCAACCAGGCCTCGCGCTCGTCCGATATCGCCATGCAGGCGGTCCACGAAGTGGCGAGCACCAGCCAGACGATGGAACGCCTGGCCAACTCGGCGCTGAGGATTGGCGAGGTGACCACGCTGATCAGTGAGATCGCCAACCAGACCAACCTGCTGGCGCTCAACGCCACCATCGAGGCAGCACGGGCCGGTGATGCCGGCAAGGGCTTCGCGGTGGTGGCCAACGAGGTGAAGGACCTGGCCAATCAGACCGGGAAGGCCACCGGCGAAATCGCCACTCAAATCGGGGCGATCCAGGATGAAACCAGGGAGGCGGTGAACGCCATCAAGCATGTCGCCTCGGTGATCGAGGCGATCAACGGCATGGCCGCGAAGATCACCGAGGCGGTGGAGGGCGAGGGAACAGCCATGCGCGCCGTTGTGCACAATGTGGAACAGGCATCCGAAGGTATCAGGGACGTCGCCGCCAATATCGACAAGGTGGCCGGTGCCGCCGACGACACCGGCCGGATGGCCGCGCAGGTGCAATCGACCGCGCATGTGCTGATGAGCGGCAGCGGCAATCTGCGCCGGGCGGTGGAAACCTTCCTCGACAGCGTGAAGAGAATCTGAGGGCGTTCTTCACGGTTCCGCGATTGCCGGCGATGGCCGCTTTTCTTCCTGTTACGCCTCGGCCAATGCGTTCGGGTTGTTCATCGCGCATTCCAGCGCCGCCACGGCCATCTTCGACGCGGAAGCCTTGGCCTCCTTCTTGCGGGAGGCGATCGCCGCGCTGACGTCGTCGACGGTGCGCGTGGCGCAGCAGTCGGCCACTTCAACGAGGACCGCGCTTGCCGAAAGCAGGGGAAAGGATTTTTGGTGGCCGTCGCGGTCGGGTGCGACGATATAGCCGCAGCGCCTGGCTTCGGCGTCATAGAAGCTTTCGGCGTCCGAGGTGAATTTGGCGATCAGATCCCCGATCATCTCGCGGGCGTCGGCCACGGCGGTATTCGAAAGGCCGATGAAGAAGTCATCGCCGCCGATATGGCCGAGGAACCAGGTTGCCGGAGCGGCTGCCTTGCGCATCAATTCGGCGAACAGCAGGATGGCCCGGTCGCCCTGGCGGAAGCCATAGGTGTCGTTGAACGGCTTGAAGTTGTCGAAGTCGATATAGACCAGCACGCCGCTGGCGCCGCGCGACAGCAATTTTGTGACGTAGTCGTCGATCAGGGCGTTGCCGGGCAGCTTGGTCAGGGGGTTTTCGTCCCTAGCCCGGGCCAGTGTCTTTTCGTGCATTGCACGGATCAGCGAGCGTGCGCTTAGGAAGCCCTGATAGACCAATTGCTCGGCGATGAGGATGCCGTCGGCATCCTCTTCGGTCGAATAGATGGCGAGCAATTGGTCGAGGGGCGTGTTGATGTCGGCGATGGGGCAGCGCGACATGAAATTGCGCAATGTGCGACCCAGGCTGCGGTTGGCGATCAGCTCTTTGCCGAAGGCCGAATAGGCGTAGTTGCGGAGATTTCGCTCACGCAGGACGCCGATCGGCTGGCCGAGTTGGTCGACTACCGGGACGACGGCTTGGTTGGGATCCCTGGCGACGCGGGCGAAGGCATCGGTCATCGCCGTGTCTACGGCCACCGCTGGCGTCCTGTCCAGCTGGTCGACGATCCATTTGTGGTCGATCAGCCGGCGGCTGCGGTCCTGGCGGGCCAGTTCCTCGACCTGGGGGAAATGGGTACCGGCCTCCGCCGGGTCGAGCACCGGCGGCTGAAGGAAGAACCCCTGCACCAGGTCGCAGCCCAACTCGCGGCAGACCATCAGTTCGCGGGCAGTTTCGACGCCGACGGCGATAACTTCGATGCCCAGGGTATGGGCGGTGGTCACCAATTGCGAGAGCAACACCCGCTTGCGCGCCACGCTGTCCACTCCTTCGACGAAGGCGCGGTCGATCTTCAGGAAATCGAGGTCGCAATGCTGCAGCAGGACCAGGCCACGGCCCCCGGTGGCGAAGCGGTCGAGCGCGACCATGGCCTCCTGGCCGCGTACCAGGCGAACCCAGTCGGCCGCCGCCGCCGCCGGGCCGTCGAACCCGTCGACCTCGTTGACGACCTGGGCGGCATAGGGGCCGAGCAGGTCCCGGGTGGCGCGGACTACGGCGTCGGTCTGGCTGCCGACCCGATGGTCGAGGTTGGCGAACAGGAGGCGGTGGCGCATCGCCGGTAAGAAGGCGGCTTTTTCCGCGGCACGGCGGCGCACGGTCAATTCCAGCTCGGCCAACGTCCCCTGCGCGTGGTGGGCGTCGAACAGTGCCCTTATGCCTGCTGCCCCGGAGCGGAGATGCGGGCGGGCCAGGATCTCATAACCCAGACATTGGCCTGTGTGGATATTGGCGATAGCCTGGAAGGCCGCCGTCACCTGCAGATCAATCGGCTTTGCTGCCTTGGCGAGAGTCACGGGTGATACCGACCCTGTTGATCACCGTGCCGGGCGCCTCGGCGAAAGTCTTCCTTGCGACGCCGCCAAGACGATACTCTCAGATATCCCGTGAGCTCAACTGGATGTCAGGAGTGACATGGAAATTTAATTTGCCAATTTGTCCAAGATTCACGACGCCAACAGCGATGATGTTTCAATGTGAACGATCGATCGCCAAATTGTCGAGGAACTGACGGGTGACAGCATCCCATGAGAACGCTGCGGCGCGGGCGATGCAGCTCTTGGGCGGGATATCAAGCGCCATAAGAGCAGCCGACCGAAGATCCTCTGACAATGCGCCGGCCTCGGAGTCGCCGATGACGTCGAGCGGGCCGGGGACCGGGAAGGCGGCGACAGGAACGCCGCAGGCCAGCGCCTCCAGCATCACCAAGCCGAAGGTATCCGTACGGCTGGGAAAGACGAAGGCATCGGCTCCGTTGTAATAATGGGCGAGTTCAGCATCTCCGGAAGCGGTAATGAACATAGCCTGTGGAAAGCGGCGCATCAATTGTTCTCTTTGTGGGCCGCTTCCCAGCACTATCTTCGTACCGGGGAGGTTCAATTCCAGGAATTCCGGCAAATTCTTTTCGACGGCGACGCGGCCGGTGTAGAGGAACACCGGCCGCGGAAAATGATCGAAGGCGGTTTTCGGCCCGGGCCGGAACACGGTGGTGTCCACGCCGTGGGACCACGGGCGGAGATTGCGGAACCGCCATTGTTCGAGTTCGGTGAAGATCGCCGGCGAGGGGACGAGGACACCGCTGGACGGCGCATGAAACCGCCGCACCAAGGCGTAGGGAATGGCCAGCGGCATGCCGGTTCGGGCTTGGACATATTGGGGGAACTTCGTGTGATAGGCCGTGGTGAAGGGCCGGTGGTGGCGAAGGCACCACGCGCGGGCGGCCCAGCCCAATGGGCCTTCGGTGGCGATATGGATGGCGTCAGGAGCAAATTCCTGCAGTTGGTGAGCAACCCCGCGGCCGGGAAGGATGGCGAGAGGGATTTGCGGATAGCTTGGGCAGGGCAGGGTCTTGAACTGGTCGGGAGAAATCACCCGCACCAGATGCCCGTCGCCGGAAAGATGGTGTTCCAGCGTGCCCAAGACCCGCACGACACCATTCTGCTGCGGATACCATGCATCCGTGACCAAGGCGATGCGCAGGGAAGCCTCCGGGTCTTGCTGAATGCGGACCGGGGCGTGGCGTTATCGCCCCCCGGTCGGATGCCCTAAGGTAATGGCCGATCTCGCCGGGCGGCGATAATGAAGTTTCCGTGAAAGACCTCGGTTTACAGGCAGTCCGTGGTTTCTGGCAGAGGCCGCCGGCGTAGAATCTCGTCCTGCCGCAACTTGGTGCAGCAGCCCCCCGGTGCGGTGACCATGGGAACCGGCAGCCATTCCTCGGGCAAGGGGGCGAGGCCGGGGGCATAGGCGGTCCGCTCGGCCCAACGGCCGAACTCGCGGTCGAATGTCAGGATGTGCCTGGTCGTCCAGCTGTGGATGAAGTCGCAGAACGCGTCCCTGGCAGGCACCCGGCAAATGGATACGCGTCGCCATTCGAGCAGGCGCGTGACGACGTAATTGTGGTCCTTGGCATGGGCTTCCCGCGCCGGGAAGTCCCATTTGTCCATGGTTGCTTCCTCGGCCGCCATGTTGCGGGTCAGGAATGCCACCAGGGCGTCGACCTTCTGGCAGGTGGAGTCGCCGAGGCAGGATGTGCCGTCGCATTCCACGCCTTGGTCGCACAAATGTCCCAGAAGGTAGAACAGGCTTTCGTTGGCGGCGTCCAGGTCTTTGATTTTCGTGGCGAAATTTTCAGACCAGCGCAACGTCTGCATAGCGATTCAGTCATTTGGCGGGCCGATGACCCTGACGCCTAATTCCCTGGTGTCAAGACCGGACCACTGGGGACCCCGTACCCACCCCAAAAACCCGGCAAAGATCGTACTGGCGGCAAGGGCGTTCGGCAATGGGAAAACACCCTCAACCGGCCAGTGCGACGCCTGCCAACCGGCCGATGGCAAAGGTAATACCTGCGGCGGCATAGCCGATCAACACCTGGCGCCCGCCGGCGAAAAGCGTGTTGATCCCGGTGAACAGCGAGGTGCCGGCGCCGACCAGGAACAGCGCGGCGCCGCAGGTAATCAGGCTGCCGACCAGGGCGGGCAAGCCGGACAGGAAGAAATAGGGCAGGATGGGGAACACGGCCCCCAGGGAGAACAGGCCGAAGGACGCCGCCGCCGCCGCCCAGGCCGATCCGCCCAGGTCATCGGGGTTCACCCCCAGTTCCTCGCGGACCAGGGTATCAAGCGCGGTGCCCTTGTTGGACATCATGCGGTCGGCCAGAATTCTTGCTTCGGTGGCGCCAAGGCCCTTGGCCTGGTAGATCAGCACCAGTTCCTCCCGCTCCTCGGCGGGAATTTCGGCCAGTTCCGAGGCCTCGGTGGCGATTTGCCGCTGGTAAAACTCCCGCGAGCTGTTGACCGAAAGCCATTCACCCATGGCCATCGAGCAGGCGCCGGCCACCAGGCCGGCCATTCCGGTCAGCAGGATGGTGCGTGGCTCGGCAACCGCCCCGGCAACTCCCATGACCAGGCTGAGATTGGAGACCAGGCCGTCGTTGGCGCCCAGCACCGCCGCGCGCAACGCGTTTCCTCCCATCGCCCGGTGCCGACCTTCCAGGCGGGCCAGGTTGGGCCCCGACATGCCGCGCGGGCCGGCCACCTGCTCCGCCACCGCCTGGACGATGCGGGCATGGGATCGTTCTGCCGCGGGAAGGCCTCCGGCCACCGCTTCGGGCTGGCTGTCGTAGCTGCCGATATCGGCCTGCTCCTGGGCGTTCACCGTCTCCAGAACAAAACTGGGGCCCAGCCGGCGGGCCAGCCAGCCGAGAACACGCGTCCGCCAGCCCGGGCGAAGCTGCGGCACGGGGGCGCCCGAGCGGGCAAGGCGGCGGCGCCAGAAATCGGCGTGGGAGTCCTCGATGGTCGCCAGGCGGCGATAGACTGTCGCCAACTCGGGGTTGGGCTCGACTTCGGCCAAGGTGCGATACAGCGCGCTGCTGTCGACTTCGCCTTGCAGATTGGCCCGGTAACGGCTTTCGGCTTTGGAACTGGGCATCTTGCTCTCCGATTCCGAAGGCCTTGCCCAGGGGCAGTTGGGGTCTGCGGAGCGGTCCGTAAAGAGCGAAGAATCGGGCAGGGATAGCGGGGCGGATGCGGCTTCCTGTCCAATGCGCACTTGCCTTTCGCGCGGCGGAGGCCCATATACGGCGGACGAAGTTTTGCTTTGGGTTCGCCCGCGCTCGCCTTTCGGCGCCGGTAGTGGTGTCTCCCAGACTAAATTCGGGTCCCGTCGCATAGGGCGCGGGGCGGCGACAGACGGGGAGAATGAATTCCATGTCTACTGGTACCGTCAAGTGGTTCAACTCGACCAAGGGTTATGGCTTCATTACGCCGGACGAGGGCGGCCAGGACGTGTTCCTGCATATCTCGGCGGTTGAACGCGCGGGTCTGGCCTCGGTGGCCGAAGGGCAGAAGCTGTCCTATGACCTGCAGCGCGGCCGTAGTGGCAAGAACGAAGCCACGAATATCAAGGTCGTCTGAGCGCTCATCAGTTCATGACGCTGTTTTCCGACCTCGGCTTGCTCGAGCCGATTTGTCACGCCGTCGCGGCCGAAGGGTACGCGGCGGCGACGCCCATTCAGGAGCAGGCCATTCCTGCCGTTCTGGCCGGGCGCGACGTCTTGGGCGTCGCGCAGACCGGAACCGGCAAGACGGCTGCATTCGCTTTGCCAATCCTGCACCGGCTAGCTGCCGATTCCCGGCGCCCGGCGCCGCGGACCGTCAGGGCGCTGGTGCTCACGCCGACCCGTGAACTGGCCCAGCAGGTGGCGCGCAGCTTCATCACCTATGGGGTCCATCTGCGGAAGAAATGCGTCGTCGTCACCGGCGGCGTCGGCATGAATCCGCAGATTGCCGCCCTGCAGGGCGGCTCGGATGTCCTGGTGGCGACGCCGGGGCGGTTGCTGGATCTGGCACTGCGCGGTGCGGTCAAGCTCGACAAGGTGGAAAGCTTCGTCCTCGACGAGGCCGACCGCATGCTCGACATGGGCTTCATTCACGACGTGAAGAAGATTTTGGCCATGCTGCCCGCCTCGCGCCTCAATCTTCTGTTCTCGGCCACCATGCCGCCGGCGGTGGAATCCTTGGCCGCGAGCATTCTCAGAAACCATCAGCGAATCGAGGTTACTCCCGCCTCGACCACGGTGGAGCGGATCGAGCAGCGGGTGCTGTTCGTCGCCAAGGAGAAAAAGCGTCAGTTGCTGGTCGAAGTGCTGCGCGACAAGGCGGTAAGCCGGGCCATCGTTTTCGCCCGCACCAAACATGGCGCCAACCGTCTGGCCGAACAACTGGTCAAGAGCGGCGTCAAGGCCGAGGCGATCCACGGCAACAAGTCGCAAGGGGCGCGGCAGCGAGCCCTGTCGGAATTCCAGGCGGGCCGGGTCAGCACCTTGGTCGCCACCGATATCGCCGCGCGCGGCATCGACGTGGAAGGGGTCAGCCACGTCATCAATTTCGAGTTGCCCAACGAACCGGAAAGCTATGTCCACCGCATCGGCCGCACTGCCCGTGCCGGCGCCGAGGGCATTGCGCTGTCCTTCTGCGACAGTGACGAGATTGCATATCTGCGGGCGATCGAGAAGACCATCCGCCAGCCGGTTCCGGCTGACGAGACCCATCCCTATCATTGTGCGGCGACCGCCGGAATGCGCCTTGCCAATGCAGGCAAGCCGAAGGGCCGGCCGGGTAGCAAAGGGCGCCCCCGTGGCAACAGAAGCCGGGCGGCGTGAATTTCACTATCCGCAGATGACGCAGGTGAAGGGGAATATTTCTTTTCCATCTGTGTGCCGGCGGTAGCCGGCATCTGCGTAATCTGCGGATATTCTTCTTACTTCAGCAACGCCAGAACTTGGCCGGCAGCCTGGGGAATGTTGGTGCCGGGGCCGAAGATGGCGGCGACGCCGGCCTGTTTGAGGGCGTCGTAGTCCTGGGCCGGCACCACTCCGCCGACCACGACCGCGATGTCCTCACCACCCTGGCGTTTCAATTCAGCGATCAGTTGCGGTACCAGTGTCTTGTGGCCAGCCGCCTGCGACGAAACGCCGACCACATGGACGTCGTTCTCGACGGCCTGCCGGGCAGCCTCAGCCGGAGTCTGGAACAGCGGCCCGACATCGACATCGAATCCCATGTCGGCGAAGGCGGTGGCGATCACCTTGGCCCCGCGGTCGTGTCCGTCCTGGCCCATCTTGACCACCAGTAACCGCGGCCGGCGCCCCTGTGCGCTTGCAAAGGCTTCTACCTCGGCCTGGATGCGGGCGAATCCTTCGTCGCCGGCGAAGGCCCCGCCATAGACCCCGGAGATCGAGCGGATCTGCGCCCGATGGCGGGTGAAGGCAGCTTCCAGCGCATCCGAGATCTCGCCCACCGTCGCCCGCGCCCGGGTCGCCGTGACCGCCAAGTGCAAAAGGTTGCCTTGGCCCGAGCGCGCGGCCTCGGTCAACGCCGCCAGTGCCGCCTGCACGGCGGCGGGGTCGCGGCTGCCCTTGACCTTTTGCAGGCGGGCGATCTGCGAGTCGCGCACGCGGGCGTTATCGACATCGAGGATGTCGATGGGCGTCTCCTCGGCCGGCTGGTACTTGTTGACCCCGACCACCGCTTCTTCGCCGCGGTCGATGCGGGCTTGGCGGCGGGCCGCCGCTTCCTCGATCCGCATCTTGGGCATGCCCGATTCGACGGCCTTGGTCATGCCGCCCAGGGCCTCTACCTCGGCGATCAGTTTCTCGGCTTCGGCAGCCAGCGAGGCGGTCAGCGCCTCGACATAGTAGCTGCCGCCCAAGGGGTCGATCACATGGGGAATACCGCTCTCCTCGGCAATGATCAACTGGGTGTTGCGGGCGATGCGGGCGGAGAAGGGGGTGGGCAGGGCGATCGCCTCGTCCAGCGCGTTGGTGTGCAGGCTCTGCGTACCGCCCAGCACCGCCGCCATCGCCTCGATGGTGGTGCGGATGACGTTGTTGTAGGGGTCCTTTTCGGTGAGGCTGACTCCCGAGGTCTGGCAATGAGTGCGCAAGGCCAGGCTCATCGGGTTCTTGGGGGCGAACCGGCGCATCAGCTTGGCCCACAGCAGTCGGGCCGCGCGCAGCTTGGCCACCTCCATGAAAAAGTTCATGCCGATGGCGAAGAAGAACGACAGGCGCGGGGCGAAGTCGTCGATCTTCAAGCCCTTGGCCAGGGCGGCCTGCACATATTCCAGTCCATCGGCCAGGGTGAAGGCCAACTCCTGGACCGCCGTCGCCCCGGCTTCCTGCATGTGGTAACCGGAGATCGAGATGGAGTTGAATTTCGGCATAAACTTCGCCGTGTATTCGATGATGTCGGCAACGATCCGCATGCTCGGGCCGGGCGGATAGATGTAGGTGTTGCGCACCATGAATTCTTTCAGGATGTCGTTCTGAATGGTGCCCGACAGTTTCTCGGGCGCAACACCCTGTTCCTCGGCGGCGACGATGTAGCCGGCGAGCACGGGGAGCACCGCCCCGTTCATCGTCATGGACACGCTCATCTTGTCCAACGGAATGCCGTCGAACAGGATCTTCATGTCCTCGACCGAATCGATCGCCACCCCGGCCTTGCCCACATCGCCCACCACCCGCGGATGGTCGGAGTCGTAGCCGCGATGGGTGGCCAGGTCGAAGGCCACCGACAGGCCCATCTGTCCCGCCGCCAGATTGGCCCGGTAGAAGGCATTCGACTCCTCGGCGGTGGAAAAGCCCGCGTACTGGCGGATAGTCCACGGCCGGTAGGCGTACATCGTGGCCCGCGGTCCGCGCAGGAACGGGGCGAAGCCCGGCAGGCTGTTCACCGCCTCGAGACCCTCGAGGTCCGCCGCCGTGTAAAGCGGCTTCACCGCGATGCCTTCCGGCGTCTGCCAGACCAGCCGCTCGGCTGACTCTCCCTTCAGATCCTTGGCCGCCAAGGCCTCCCAGTCTGCCAGCGTCGTCTTCGGGAATTCGGTCATTGTTGCTTCCTGTTCAAGCGCCGCGCCGCGGGGGGCGTAAAGTGCGGACCAGGCCGTCCTTGAGGCCATAGACCCAGGTATGGACGGCCAGCGGCTGGCCGCGGTTCCAGGCATCCCGGATGATGGGGCTGCAGCACAGGTTGTCGGCCTGGCGGATGGCGTTGATCTCGCACAGCCGGTCGACCCGTTCGGTTTCGGTGGGCAGGGCGGCCAGTTCTTCGTGATGGCATTCGCACAGATCACGCACTGGCCGGATCCAATGTTCGGCCACACCCAGCCGTTCGTCGTGCAACGCCGCCCGCACGCCGGAGCAGCCGTAATGGCCGCAAACGATCACGTGGCGGACCTTCAGCACGTCGACGGCAAACTGCAGCACCGACAACAGGTTGATGTCGGCATGGTAGACCAGATTGGCGATATTGCGGTGGACGAACAGTTCACCCGGCTCCAATCCGACGATCTCGTTGGCCGGCACCCGGCTGTCGGCGCAGCCGATCCACAAATAGGCCGGCGATTGCTGTTGTGCCAGATGGGCGAAGAAGCCGGGGCGGGCCCGCTCCATTTCCGCGGCCCAGGTCCGGTTGTTCTCGATCAGGCGATCGATCTCTTGGTTCATGCGGCAAACTCGATGATTTTCTGGTCCACCGCCAGCGACTCTCCCGGCTTGGCGTGGAGTTTGCCGATCGTGCCGTCGCGTTCGGCCTTCAGGATGTTCTCCATCTTCATCGCCTCCACCACGGCCAGGGGTTCCCCGGCCTTGACTTCCTGTCCCTCCGCCACCTCGATGCTGCGCAACAGACCGGGCATGGGCGACAACAGGTATTTCGACATGTCCGGCGGCGCCTTGACCGGCATCAGCCGGTGCAGCTCCGCCGCGCGCCGCGTCAGTACCAGCACATCCACATGGATGCCGCCATGGGACAGGCGGTAGCCGATCCCGGCCCGGTCGATCTGGACACAGACCGTGCGGTCGTCGACAGTGGCGCGGAACAGATGCTGCCCGATCTTCCAGTCGGTGTCGACGTCTACCGTCTCGCCGCCGACGACCACGGCGAATCCCGATTGGGACTCCCGGCAGACCACGTCGTGGTACTTGCCGTTCAGCACCACCGTCCAATGTTCGGGCACGGTCATTTCATGGCCGGGGAAGCGCCCGCTGATCCTGTTGTTGCGGGAGGCCTGGGCGAATTCTACGGAGGCGGCGACGGCGATCAGCGTTACCGGATCTTCGGCCGGCAGGTCGTCGCGACGGAAGCCGTTGGGATATTCCTCGGCGATGAAATTGGTGGTCAGCGCCCCGGCGACGAACCGCTCCTTGCCCATCAGCGAGGCGAGGAACGGAATGTTGTGGGACAGGCCGCGGATGAAATATTCGTCCAGCGCCTGGCGCATATGCCCGATGGCGGCGTTTCGGCTGGGGCCGTAGGCCACCAGCTTGGCGATCATCGGGTCGTAGAACATGCTGATCTCGCCGCCCTCGGTGACGCCGGTGTCCACACGGATATGGGGCGTCTCCGCCGGCGGGACATAGCGCGTCAGCCGGCCGGTGCTCGGCAGGAAATTGCGGAAGGGGTCCTCGGCGTAGACGCGGGCCTCGATAGCCCAGCCGTCCAACTTGATGTCGTCCTGGGTGAACGGCAGCTTGTCCCCGGCGGCAACCCGGATCATCCATTCCACCAGGTCGAGGCCGGTGATCATCTCGGTCACCGGATGCTCGACCTGCAGGCGGGTGTTCATTTCCAGGAAATAGAATTCGCCGGTGGCGCCGCCGACGATGAATTCGACCGTGCCCGCCGACTTGTACTGGACGGCGCGCGCCAGGGCGCAGGCTTGTTCGCCCATCGCCTTGCGGGTCGCCGCATCGAGGAACGGCGAGGGCGCCTCTTCGATGACCTTCTGGTGGCGGCGCTGGATCGAGCATTCGCGCTCGCCCAGGTAGAGCGCATTGCCATGCCCGTCGGCCAGGATCTGGATCTCGATGTGGCGTGGCTGTTCGATGAATTTCTCGACGAACACCCGGTCGTCGGCGAACGAGGCCTTGGCCTCGTTGGTCGCCGAAATGAACCCCTCGTGGGCTTCCTTGTCGTTCCAGGCCAGGCGCATGCCCTTGCCGCCGCCGCCGGCCGAGGCCTTGATCATCACCGGAT
>JAJYTF010000066.1 GCA_021793155.1 Pseudomonadota bacterium
CTTCGCCTTGAAAGCGGCGCTGTGATTTCGGCGGGTTCTCTTCGTCATTCGCGGTGCTCCTTCCTCGTGTTGGTGGGATAGAAGCTCCACTTAAGCCGCCTGTCCAGTTTTGCGGGGCCACCTCAAAATGGTTCAATAGCATCAAAGGCTTCGGCTTCATTCAGCCCGACGACGGGTCGGCCGACGTTTTCGTGCATGTTTCGGCAGTCGAGCGCGCCGGCCTGTCCAATCTGGGCGAAGGCAAGAAGCTGTCCTACGAGCTCGAGCGCGGGCGAACCGGCAAGATGGCCGCAGTCAACCTCCGCGCTCTCTGAATGCAAGGGGGCGGCTTCGGCGCCCCCTTTCTGCCACGCGATAGGAGGTCAGATGCCTTTCAAACCCAATTATCGGTTTGACCGAGCCGAGCGGACGCGCAGCAAAGAGGCCAAGAAAACGGAAAAGCTGGAGGCTCAGGCGGCCCGGCGCAAGGCCAATCGCAGTGCGCCGACTTCGACGGCAGAGGCACCGGACGCTGCGTCCCCCGAATCAAGCGAGGATCATGATGGCTTTGAACGCGCGGACGAAAAAGAAGGCTAGCGAATACATTTTGTTCGACGTCATCTACGAGGATGGTTCGCGAACCTCCAATCGAAAGGTTCCGGCCGCCGAGCTCACGGGCTCTGACCGAGACGGCGCCGCCAAGGCCTTTATCGAAGCGCAGGACCGCAAGATCGCCGAGGCTTCGGGGATGCCGCGCGGCGCCATCAAGACGATCCTTCGCGCCGGGCGATAATCGACTCACCGCAGAAAGCCATTTTGCCGGAAAGGCACCGCTCTTGAACCAAGCCAGGCCCGAAAGGGGCACGAAACGCACCTGCCTCAATTGCGACGCCCGCTTTTACGATTTGGCGCGCATACCGGCGATATGCCCGAAATGCGGCACCGAATACGTCGAAGTTGCCCGACCGGCCGCCGTTCCTCATCAAATTCGTAAGAGAGGGGCCTTTGGAAAAGGCCGCCCTGGCCAGCCACTCGAAGCGCCGGATGGTGCAAGTCCAGCGACGTATGAGCCCTCAGAGGACGAGGATCGGGAGCCTGGCGAGGAACGGGAAGAGGAATTCGACGACGAGTCCGGGCAGGAGTCCGAGGTTGAGGACTCGGAGGAATAGGGAAGGCCAACTGACTCCGGCTGCCCGAAAGAATCCACGCTTTCCAGTTTTGAGTCGTGATTTATTTTGACATCCGTGAGTTGGAGGCCAATAGTGCGTCGTCCGCGACCGGGTCGCGGATGTTGGCATTCCGGCCGCGTGAACGGACATTGACAGGTCCGGCTTCCTTCGAAAGCCTTCCATAGAATTCAGGCGACGGCTCGCATCACGCGGAGCCGCTCCGACCATCGCCGCAACTCCCATCGGGGCCGAGGACGTCCTCGGCGCGGCGTTTTCCACTGAAAGATGAACATATTGACCAAATTTGACGAGTTCGGCTTCGCCGCGCCGATTCTGCGCGCCCTGACGGCAGTTGGCTATACGAGCCCCACCCCCATCCAGGCCAAGGCGATCCCGACTATTCTGGCGGGCCGCGACCTGCTGGGCATCGCCCAGACAGGCACTGGCAAGACCGCCGCCTTTGCCCTGCCCATCCTGCATTTGCTGACCCAACAGCCCCGCCAGGCACCGCGCGGCGGATGCCGAGTGCTGGTGCTGAGCCCGACCCGCGAACTGGCCAGCCAGATCGCTGACAGCTTTCGCGCCTTCGGACAGGGGCTCGGCCTTCGCGTCGCGGTGGTCTTCGGCGGCGTCGCGCACGGCCCGCAACTGAAGGCCCTGGCCAGTGGGGTCGATGTCCTGGTGGCCACGCCGGGGCGCCTGATCGATCACATCGGATCCGGCGCGGCACTCCTGAGGTCAACCGAGTTCCTGGTGCTCGACGAGGTTGACCAGATGCTGGACCTGGGATTCATCAAGCCGCTGCGGCGGATCGTCGGTCAGCTGCCGAAGCTGCGCCAGAACCTGTTCTTTTCGGCAACCATGCCCAAGGAGATCAGCAATCTTGCCGGCGAACTGCTGAACGACCCGGTCTCTGTGTCGGTGGCGCCGGCGGCGACCACGGCCGAGCGGGTCCGCCAGCAGGTCCTGCTGGTCGATGCCCCTGACAAACGGGAGGTGCTGATCGGGCTGTTCGCCGACGAAGTGATGGAGCGCACCATCGTCTTCACCCGTACGAAACACGGTGCAGACAAGGTCGCTCGCCATCTCGATGGTGCCGGCATTGCCGCCGCGGCGATCCATGGGAACAAGAGCCAGAGCCAGCGCGAACGCTCGCTGGCGGCTTTTCGTGCCGGCCGGGTCCGGGTGTTGGTCGCCACCGACATCGCGGCACGCGGCATTGATATTGCCGGCGTCACCCATGTGGTGAATTTCGAGCTGCCGGAAGTGGCCGAGAACTACGTGCACCGCATCGGTCGGACGGCACGGGCGGGCGCCGAAGGGACCGCCATCTCGCTATGTGCCGGTGAAGAGCGCGACCTTTTGCGCAATATCGAGCGGGTCACGCGGCTGCGCATCGAGACGATCGACCGGCGCGCGCAGGCCGGTGCGGCCGCCAAGCCACACCCGGTCGAGGAGGCTCCGGCACAGAGGCGTGCCGCTCGTCCCGGCGCCAAGCCCGATGCCCGCCCTGCCAAAGAACGCAAGAGGGACCATGCGGTCGCCGCCGATGGCAAGGCCATGCCCCGGCTGGCGTTCATGAACCCTCGCGGCCCGGCGTCACCGGCCAAGGCAAACCGACGCGACGGCGAACCGCTGGCGAGAAAAGTCGTGGGCGGCTGACGGCAACGGAGGCCGAGCCCCGGCGGCCCAGCCGTCGGGGTTTTGCCCGGTTTACCGCGTCGTTAGATAACCTATTGAATCTGCTAGTGGTGAAAATCCGACGGATGGTACCGCCACCAGCCGTCGAATTTTCACCACAATTCAATTGGTTGGTGGGCCGCCTGATACAGGCGCTTGGGGA
>JAJYTF010000049.1 GCA_021793155.1 Pseudomonadota bacterium
AGCCGAACCGCACCCCAGCGGCCCGGAGCCGATCGATCTCCTCCAAGGCGATGTCCGGCTTCGCCTTGGGGGCACGCCGATCCTCAGGGACACCAGCCCGAGCACAGCGCTGCGGGTCGTCCGTCCACTCTTTGGGCAAAAACAGCCGGAGGACCACCGGCACCGGCACCTCATCCTGGGCCAGGGTGAGGGACATCAGCGTTTGGCAGTTGGCGTTCTTGCCCACCGCTCCAGCGTATTGATGAGACACGCCAACCGAATGCGTGCCCTTCTTCGGCAAGGCCGTGTCGTCGACCACCAGCACCGCTTTCGGTCCACCGACCAGGGCATCCGCCTTGGCCGCCAGAATCGCCTCCACAGCCAGGTTACAGCTAGACTGCCAAGGTAGTGCTAGTGCGTGAGGCGATTACATCGAATCACGCTCTTGATCCCGAGCGGCGCTATTCCCGCCGGTCATGCCGGATCTGCCGCCGCGCCTCGCTGAGGAAGTGGCTCATCATGTCGCGGATTTCGCTCCGGGTGACGCGGCCGGCCAGATCCTTGGCCAGTTTGCCGAGGACCTTTTCGTGATCATCGTCATGGACCGCATCCTGCGGGTGGTCGAGATGCATTACCGCGCGCACGTAGTCCTGCGCCGCGTGGCCGAACAGGCCCAGCAGTTCGGCCGCCCACACGCCGGCTAGGCGATTGCGCCGGTGGGTGATGTCCAACGCTGCCGGGTTGACCGGTGCCGGGTTGGGCGATCCGCTCTTTTCTCCGGCGCCTTGGATTTGGCTCATGGCGCAACTCCCGCTCTCGTTCTCTGGCAGTCTACACGTCATCCGCTCCGTGCGGAAGTTCCGCCCGGACAACAGGTATGGGGCGCCGCGGCGACGGCGACAAGACCCATTGCCCGGCATCGGCTTGTGCCCTATGTTCCGCCGATGACCGAGCTCAAGCACATCCGCAACTTTGCCATCATCGCCCATATCGACCACGGCAAGTCGACGCTGGCCGACCGCCTGATTCAAAAGTGCGGTGGCATCGAGGAACGGGAGATGCGCGACCAGATCCTCGATTCCATGGATATCGAGCGCGAGCGCGGCATCACCATCAAGGCGCAGACGGTGCGCCTGTCCTACACCGCGAAAGACGGGCAGACCTACGAGCTGAATCTGATGGACACGCCCGGCCACGTGGACTTCGCCTATGAGGTCAGCCGGTCCCTGGCCGCCTGCGAGGGATCGCTGCTCGTGGTCGACGCCAGCCAGGGGGTTGAGGCACAGACTCTGGCCAATGTCTATCAGGCTATCGATAACAACCACGAGATCGTGCCGGTCCTCAACAAGATCGACCTGCCGGCGGCCGAGCCCGAGCGGGTGAAGCAGCAGATCGAGGACGTCATCGGCCTGGATACTTCACACGCGGTGATGATCTCGGCGAAGACCGGGCTCGGCATCGACGATGTATTGGAGGCGCTGGTCACCCGCCTGCCGCCGCCCCAGGGCGACGCCGAGTTGCCGCTGCAGGCGCTGCTGGTGGACAGCTGGTACGACAGCTATCTGGGCGTGATCATCCTGGTGCGGGTGAAGAACGGCGTTCTCAGGAAGGGCCAGAAGATCCGTATGATGGCCACCGGTGCCACCTACCAGGTGGACTCGGTCGGTTATTTCACGCCGAAAATGGTGCAGGTTGATGCCCTCTATCCGGGCGAGATGGGCTTCCTGCAGGCCAGCATCAAAGCGGTTGCCGACTGCCAGGTGGGCGACACCATCACCGACGAGCGCCGCCCCGCCGACAGAGCCCTGCCGGGCTTCAAGCCCAACGTGCCGGTGGTATTCTGCGGTCTGTTCCCAGTGGATGCCGCCGACTTCGAGCAGCTGCGTGATTCGCTGGCCAAGCTCAGGCTGAATGACGCCAGCTTCGAGTACGAGGCCGAAACGTCGGCCGCGTTGGGCTTCGGCTTCCGTTGCGGCTTCCTCGGCCTTCTGCATCTCGAGATCATCCAGGAGCGCCTTGAGCGCGAATTCAACCTCGACCTCATCACCACAGCGCCGTCGGTGGTTTATCGCATCCACATGACCAACGGCGATCTCCACGAGTTGCACAATCCGGCCGACATGCCGGAGGTGACCAAGATCGATCGTATCGAGGAGCCGTGGATCAAGGCCACCATCATGGTGCCGGACGAATATCTGGGGCCGATCCTGCAGCTTTGTACCGAGCGACGGGGCGTGCAGCTCGACCTCACCTATGCCGGCAACCGCGCCATGGTGGTCTACCGGCTGCCGCTCAACGAGATCGTCTTCGACTTCTACGACCGCCTGAAATCCATCAGCCGCGGCTATGCCAGCTTCGACTACGAGATTGCCGACTACCAGGAAAGCGAGCTGGTGAAGGTATCGATCCTGGTCAATGCCGAGCCGGTGGACGCCCTGGCCTTCATCGTCCACAAGAGCCAGGCAGAGGCGCGCGGGCGGGCCATCTGCACCCGCCTCAAGGACCTGATCCCGCGCCAGATGTTCCAGATCGCCATCCAGGCGGCCATCGGCGGCCGTATCGTCGCACGGGAAACCCTTTCCGCGTTGCGCAAGGACGTGCTGGCCAAGTGCTACGGCGGCGACATCACCCGTAAGCGCAAGCTTTTGGAGAAGCAGAAGGAAGGCAAGAAGCGTATGCGGCAGTTCGGCAAGGTGGAAATTCCGCAGTCCGCCTTCCTCGCCGCCCTGAAAATGGGCGACGACTGACGGCCGGACTTTCCGAACCAGAGGTTGAGGCCGCTCAAGATCGTGATGCAGAACATCTGCACCACCGCTAACCAAGCCCCTCGAGAAAGTCAACCGACGGGGCAAAGAATGATGCCCCGGTGACCGGGCGGGTATAGTCCAACAGGCGATCGTAATGCCCCTTGCCGTCCCGTTTGACCATGCGTTCCAGCATCTTGCGGAACGGCACTGGGCTGCGTCCATAGGCGATGAAATAGAGGCCGCATTCCGAGGTGGTGCCATAGGGCAGGCTGTGACGAAGGATCTCGAGCTCGCGCCCGTCCTCGTCGATCACCACCCGGGCGATGTGGGCATAGGGCGGCTTGACCTCGTCCGCCAGTTCCTCGTCGTCGGCCTTGGTCCGGCCGATCGTCGCCTCCTGCTCGGACAGAGCCAGCGCCTGCCAACGCCGCAGGTCGTGGACGTAACGTTGCACACTAACATAGCTACCCCCAGCGAACTTGGGGTCTTCGTTGCCCACCAAGGCTACCGAGGGGCGATCCTCGCCCTTCGGGTTCTCCGTGCCGTCGACGAACCCGGTCAAGTCGCGGCCCCCCAGGTTCCGGAAGCCGTGGATCTCTTCCACCCCACGCAAGGACCGGCCGAGCCGCTCGACAATGTCGCGGGCCAGGGCGAAATTCGCGTCATGCCGAGGCGAGTGGATATGCAGAAGGATGTCGGCCGGTGTTGCCGGAGCTACGCGGGGCCCGTCGGCCATCGCCTCGAAGGGCACAAGTGCCGCCGGCTTTATCGGGCCGAACAGGCGCTTCCAGGCCGCCGCCCCGAAGCCAATGCCGCTGACCAGAGCCGGTTCCTCCAGCCGGATGGCCCAGTCCGCGGTCAGTTGGGGCAGTGCCGCCGCCACCTGCCGCAGTCTGGCAAGGCCGTCGGCCTCGTCGCCGAGCAGACCGGTCAGATACAGTCCGAATTTGCCCCCTTCCGCGCAAATCGCCGATTGCGGCTGACCCATGATGGCGCTCTCCTCAGGAAGTCATCCGACCCAGAGGATAGCGCCGCCTCGACAGTGCGGGAAGTGCGTCCTATTCCCCTGCCAGCCGCCGGGCGATCGAGGCGAATTCCTGGCAAACGGTGCGATAGAGTTCGCGCTTGAACGGCACGATGAGATCCACCAGCCGTTCGAACGGTACCCATCGCCACTCGGCGAATTCCGGGTGTTCAGTATTGATGTCGATATCCGTATCGACTCCGGTGAACCGCAGGGCGAACCATTTCTGCGTCTGGCCGCGATAGCGCCCTTTCCACACCTTGCCGACCAGCTCCGCAGGCAGGTCATAGGTCAGCCAGTCGGCGGTCTCGGCGATGAAATCGGCACGTGCCGTGCCGATTTCTTCTTCCAGCTCGCGCAACGCCGCCTGCCAGGGAGTTTCCCCCTCGTCGATGCCTCCTTGCGGCATCTGCCAGGCATCGACGGCGTCCAGCCGCCTTGCGGCGAACACTTGGCCTACGCGGTTGAAAAGAACGACGCCGACGCCGCGGCGGTATGGAAGATCAGCCGGCATTTCTCACCACTGCGCTGGCCGGAGCGAGGAGCGCGCCTTTTTCCGAGAGGGTCGCCGCCCAGGACAGGATGCGCTCGAAAGTCACAGGCCGAGGCGATACATAGGCCAATGCGGCACCGTCCCGCTGGGCCGCCATCAACAGCCGGGTCAAGCGTGCGTCGATGGCGATACGGAACGGCGTTTCGTCGGCCACCAGGGTCACCGAGGCGGCCGGCGGCATATTGGTCTCGGCGACGCCGACCAGCCCGTCACCGACGAACAGCAGCCCACGAGTCTTCAGATCGCGCAGCATCGGCCCCCACTGTTCGCTGGCCGCGACCGGAGAGCGCAGTGCGGCGGCAACGCCGACATAGCTGTTGGCCTTGGTCAGGACGGTCTCCAAATGCTCGATCGCCTCGGCCGGCGAATGATGTGACAGGACGGCCAACGGGCCGGCGTCGTGCAAGGGGAAATTGGGTGGCTCGAGAGGCAGGTCCAGCAGGACTTCGTGGCCGCCGGCCCTCGCCTTCTTGATCCAGGCTTCCAGGCCGGACGCATAAGGGCTGAACGACAGGCTGACTTCCGGCGGCAGCTTGGCGATCGCCGCATTGGTGGCGTCTCTCGACAGGCCCAGGCCGGTGACGACGATGGCGATTCGCGGCAACTTGGCATCGCCGGTGAACGGCCGGGCATAGGCCTTCCACGATTCCTTGCCGGCGGCCACCACCGGCAACGCGCCATTCCGCCCTTGGCGCAGCAGTTCCGGCAGCGGACCCGGCGGAAGCGGCCGGATGTCCTTTTCCTCACGTGACGGCAATTGGGCGAAGGATGGAGGAGCCAGCGGTTCCCCTCCCGGCGGGATGACAGGTTCCGCCATGGCGGGGGGCGGTTGCGGCTGCACGGCGGAGGTCGAAGGGGCAGGCGCCGTGGTCGGAGGCGGTGCGGCGGTGGTGGGCAGATTGATCGGCGGTGGTCCGGCCGGAGCGGCCCCCCTCTTTTGTGGGTCCGTCCTTTCCGTTTCAGTCTTTCGCGCTTCCGGCCGACCGGCCGGCGGCTGAGCCGGAGCGGCCTGGTCCGCCGCCTGCTTTACCGCAGCTTCGGGGGTGGCCGGCGGGCGGAGAAGCGACGCCGCCGGCTTCTCCGGTCCCGGCCGGGGCGGCATCACCATGTCGATGCGCGGTGCGGCGCCCAGGCCGGAAAGCAGGTCCAGCGGAGTCTCGCCGGTGGCGACGTACCAGCCGGAGGCGGCCACTGCCGCCAGGGTGAATGGAACGACGACGCCGTAGACCAGAATAGACGCCCAGCGGCTCTCCCTGCCGCCCGGAGGGCCCGATGGGCCGATTCGGTCGGCAGGGGATAGTGTGAGCTTCAAGACGGAGCCGCCGCTAACGCTCAGTTGGCCTTGGCCGCCGCGCCCTTGTAGAGCGACAGGCCGTGCAGAAGGTCGATAGCGCGGGCCAGCTGATAGTCGGTGGCTGGATCACCCATCTTTGTCGGATCGGTGGTCGTCGCCGTTGTGGCGGCCGGTGTCGAAGCGGGCGCGGCGCTGGCGCCGGGAGCGGCGGGCGCGGCATTGCTGTCGGGGCCCGGAGCCGGAGCCGCCTTGTTGTCCTCGGGCTTGGCCGGGGTGGCCGGCAGGGTGTCGTTGCGCAGGGCACCACGCAGCGAGGCTTCACTGCGGATGTGGTCGCGCGGTTCGTTCATCGCCTCGATCTTGGCGGGAAGCACCTTGATGTCGGGTTCGATGCCGACCGCCTGGATCGAACGGCCCGACGGCGTATAGTAACGCGCCGTGGTCAGCCGCATGGCGCCGTGGCCGGGCAGCGGGATGATGGTCTGAACCGATCCCTTGCCGAACGACCTGGTGCCCAGAAGGATGGCTCGCCGGTGGTCCTGCAGGGCGCCGGCGACGATTTCCGAGGCCGAGGCGGACCCGTCGTTGATCAGCACCACCATGGGCAGACCGTCCGTCAGGTCTTTGCCGTGCGCGTTGAAGCGCTGGGTATCTTCGGGATGCCGCGAGCGGGTGGAGACGATCTCGCCCTTGTCGAGGAAGTCGCCGGCCACGGCAACCGCCTGGTCGAGCAAGCCGCCGGGGTTGTTGCGCAGATCCAGCACCAGGCCCTGCAGATTGCCGTTCGACTCCTTCTTCAGTTGGTCGAGGGCCTTGCGCAGGTTCGTGTCGGTGGATTCGACGAACTGGCTGACGCGGACATACCCCACATTGTCCACCAGCTTCGACTTCACCGTCTGAATCTTGATCACGGCGCGGGTCAGCGTCACGTCGAACGGCGCCTGGCCTTCGCGCCGCACGGTGATGCGGATGTCGGTGTTGACCGGACCGCGCATGCGGTCGACGGCGTCGTTGAGCGACATACCCTGCACCGGCTCGCCGTCCAGATGGGTGATGAAATCATTGGGGCGCAGGCCCGCCTTGGCCGCCGGGGTGTCATCGATCGGTGAAATCACCTTGACCCAGCCGTTGTCCATGGTGACCTCGATCCCCAGGCCCCCGAACTCGCCCTTGGTCTGCACCTGCATGTCGCGGAAGCTCTTGGCGTTCAGGTAGCCCGAGTGGGGGTCGAGGGAGGTCAACATGCCGTTCAGGGCCGCCTCGATCAGTTGCTCGTCGCTGACCGGCTCGACATATTCGTTGCGTACCCGCTCGAATACATCGCCGAACAAGCTGAGCAGGCGATAGGTATCGGCATTGTTGTTCTTGTCGGGGGCCGCCGTCGCGGGGAAAGACGACAGGGCCAGCCAAGCGCAGGCGCCCGCCGTGATCATAACCTTCCGAATCATCCAGTAACCTTTGTTTTGCGTGCTGTGAGCCAAGGCAACGGGTTGACGGGCTGGCCGTTGTGGCGCAGCTCGACATAGAGGTGCGGCTTACCCTCGGATTGTCCCATCACGCCGACCGGCTCGCCGGCCAGCAGATGTTGGCCGACGGTACCGTCGATGCGGGCCATTCCCGCGAGCAGCGTATGATATCCTTCGCCATGCTCGATGATCAAGAGAAGGCCATAGCCGCGAAAGGGACCTGAAAACACGATTTGGCCATCGTAAGGCGAGACCACCTGGGCGCCGCTGCGCGTTTCGATGGTCATGCCCTTGGACGGAGCGCCGAGGTCGGTCGTCTGACCGAACTTGACCACGATCCGCCCGCGTGCCGGGAACGGCATCTCGCCTCGGGCCAGGCTGAACGGCCGGGCGGCGCGCCGGCCCGGTTGCGGCCGGTCGGGGGCCGCCTTGGCGGCTGCCACGCTTGCCTCGCGGGCTGCCTTGTCGGCCTTGGCCTCCGCTTCCTTGGCGGCATGTTGGGCCTGCTGTTCGGCTTGGCGGGCGGCCTTGGCCGCAGCGATCTCGGCCTCGTGCTGCTCCTTCGCCGCCTTGGCCGCGGCGATCTTGGCATCGTGGGCGGCCTTGGCTGCGGCGATTTCCGCCTGGCGGGCGGCCTTGGCTGCGGCGACTTCCGCTTCGCGTGCCGCTTTCTCGGCCGCGGCCCGTTCCGCCGCTTCGCGTTCCCGTTGCTTCTTTTCCTCTTCCAGGCGGTTCAACAGGTCGCGCAGGTCTTCGGCTTCCGTTGCCATCGCCTGCACGCGCTTCTCGGTCTCCAGCCGCTTGCCCTCGGTTTCCTGCTGCAGCTGTTCCTTGCGCTGGTAGAGATCGGTCAGGCGCCGGTGCTCGTCGTCGAGCTTCGCCGTGGTGGCGGAAATCTTGTGCTTTTGCCGCCCGATATCGGCGCGCAGCGAAGACAGGGAATCCAATTCGGTCTTCAGCGCCTGGGCCTGTTCCTGGATCTTCGGCAGGACGTCGCGCAACAGAAGGGCGCTGCGCACGGTGTCGGCGGGAGAGGTCGGCTGGGCGATCAGCGCTTCCGATGGGCGGAAGGCCAGGCGCTGCAAAGCGGTCAGCACGCCGTTCATCTGCTGGCGTTTCAGGTCCAGGGCCGCCATCTTTTCTTTTTCCAGGGCGTCGAGATCGTTCAATTGCGACTCGAGTTCGGACAATGTCTCTTCACGTTCCTGCACCGCGCGCGCCGCGCCAACCATTTCGCTCTTGATATCCGCCAGCTCCTTGCCGAGGGCGGCGGCGCGCTGCCTGATCTCTTCCTGTTCTTCCTGACCCTTTTTCAAGGCGCTTTCCAGCTCCTTGAGACGACGGTCAGGTGCCGCTTTCGGTGCCTCGGCCGCCCGGGCGCCGCCTGTCGCCAGCAGGACGCAGAACAGCGTCGCCGCCAGGGCCGCAGGTCGCAAGCGCCGCTCAGCCGATGGCACGGAGAGGCGGCGCGGCCGGCGCGGCGGCTTCAGCCAGCAGCGGACGCCCGGTCATCTCGGCCGGCTGGGCCAAGCCGAGCAGCTTCAACAGGGTGGGTGCCACGTCGGCCAGTCGGCCGTCCCGTAGCCTCCACCGGCCGGCAGGCATGGCGGCCAGAACCAGCGGTACCTTGCCGACGGTGTGGGCGGTGTGCGGCTCGCCGGTGATCGGATCGCGCATCAACTCCGCATTGCCGTGGTCAGCGGTGACAAGCAAAGCGCCACCGGCCTTGGTCACTGCCGAAACCAGCCGCCCGAGGCAGGCGTCGATGGTCTCGGCCGCCTTGATGGCCGCATCGAGCACGCCGGTATGGCCGACCATGTCGCCATTGGCGTAGTTGACCACCACCAGGTCGAATTTGCCGCTGCCGATGGCCTCGACCAATCGGTCGGTCACCTCGGGCGCCGCCATTTCGGGTTGCAGGTCGTAGGTCGCAACCTTGGGGCTGGGCACCAGGATGCGGTCCTCCCGCGGGAAAACCTGCTCGCGCCCACCATTGAAGAAAAAGGTGACGTGGGCGTATTTCTCGGTTTCGGCGATGCGCAGCTGCGACATGCCCGCGTCGCAGACCACTTCACCCAGGATACGGGTCAGGCTTTCGGCCGGGAACAGTACGGCGAAAAAACGGTTGAGGTCGCTCGAATATTCCGCCATGCCAAGGCGCGCCGCAAATTCCGGCTGGCGGTGCCTGGAGAACCCGTCGAACGCCGGATCGACCAGGGCGGTCAGGATCTCACGGGCGCGGTCGGCGCGGAAATTGGCCATGATCAGGCCATCCCCGTCTTTCATGCCGGCGTAGTCGCCGACAACGACCGGCAGGACGAACTCGTCTGTCTTGCCGGCCCGGTAGGACGCCTCGATCGCGGTCACCGGATCGGCGGCCCGTGGGGCGTCGGCGTCGACCATGGCCTGATAGGCGAGGGTGACCCGATCCCACCGCTTGTCGCGGTCCATGGCGTAATAGCGCCCGCTGATGGTGACGACGCGGACGGCGTGGCCGCGGACATCGGTGAGGAAGGCCTCGACATAACCTTTGGCTGATGACGGCGGTGTATCCCGGCCGTCCAGGAAGGCATGGACGGCGACAGGGATCCCGGCATCGGCGATCAGGCGCGCCAGCGCGGCCATGTGGGCCTGATGAGAGTGGACGCCGCCCGGCGACAGAAGGCCCAGGAGATGGGCGGTGCCACCGCTTGCCCTCAGCGCGGCGATGGTTTGCTTCAAGGTGGGATTGACGGCCAGGCTGCCGTCGGCGACGGCCAAGTCGATGCGCGGCAGGTCCTGCATGACCACGCGCCCGGCGCCGAGGTTCATGTGCCCGACCTCGGAATTGCCCATCTGCCCGTCGGGCAGGCCGACCGCCAGGCCGGATGTCTCGAGGAAAGCGTGCGGCGCCTGGGTCCAAAGCTCGTCCCAAACGGGGGTGTGGGCCAGAGCGATGGCGTTGTCGTTACGTTCGGCGCGGTATCCCCAGCCGTCAAGGATGCAGAGCACCACCGGGCGGGGACCGTCGGCGGAAGGAGTCGAGGGGACGGAAGTCGGGGTCGAATTGGTCATCGCCGATATATAAGCCAAATCACAGGTCATTGCCACGGCGACGCCGCCCTACACCCGTCTTGACCTCCGGTCAAGGAGTGATCGGCCTTCGCCTTAAGACGATACGGCCGATGCGTTCGACGGGTATCCCGACGCGTGGCGGAAATCCACCCGGCAGCCGAGAAAGGCGGTGCTGCGCCGCGATACCTGGACGGGGTCTCCACTGGTCAGGAACCCGACTTGCGGGGCCGCGTCGCGGCGATCCAGTTCGGGATGGCGTAATAGATAGGCGCTCAGGCTGCGGGCCACCAGATCGGGCTGGGATAAAACTTCGACGCCGCTGGGCAGGGCCTCGGCGAACAGGTCGGCGATCAATGGGTAGTGAGTGCAGCCCAGGACGGCCACGTCCGGCCGGCCGGACGGCAGCCGGCCCATCAGTTGATCCACATAGTCCTCGACGGCATGGCGAATCCGCTCCACGGGCTGGCCGCTTTCGATCAGGTCGACCAGCGTCGGGCATGCCTGCTGTACCACGGTCACGTCGGGCGCCCGCTTGCCGATTTCGATGGGGTAGGCGTTGCTCAAGACCGTCTGGCGGGTGGCGAAGACGGCCACGGTCCGTCCGCCCGGCCCCGGGTGGCGAGCGGGCGGCGGGGCCATCCAGGCAACTCCGGTGATCGCCTCGACCACCGGCACCAGGACACCCAGGACACGGCGATCTGGATGGTAGGCCGGCAGCCATGTCTGCTGCAGACGCCGCAGGCTGGTGGCCGCCGCCGTGTTACATGCCACGACCACGAGCCGGCAGCCCAGTCCGAACAGCCGTTCGACGGCCGCCCTGGTCAACGCGTGGATTTCCTCGGCGCTTCGATTGCCATAGGGGGCGAGGGCATGATCACCGAAATAACGGAAGGATCGGTCGGGCAGGTCGCGCAGCAGCGCCCGTAGCACGGTCAAGCCGCCGTATCCCGAATCGAAGACGCCGATCACGGGCAGACCTTTCCTGGCCATACGGCGGCATGGCCCATCCGCGCCTCGATCAGGCGGATCCGCCCTTCGACCCGTGCTCCGGGGCGGACCGGGGACCAGCGTAGCGGGCTGGGGAGCACCGCCGCCAATGCCGCTGCCTCGCGGCGGCTCAGGCTTGCCGCCGGCTTGTGGAAATAGTGGTTGGCGGCGGCCTCGGCACCATAGATGCCATGCCCCCATTCGATGACGTTCAGATAGACTTCCATGATGCGGCGCTTGCCCCAGATCGCCTCGATCAGCACCGTCAATCCCGCCTCCAGGCCCTTGCGCAGGAAATTGCGTCCCGGCCATAGAAAGACGTTCTTGGCGGTCTGCATGGAAATGGTGCTGGCCCCCAGTACCCGGCCACCTTCCTCATAGCGGTCGATGGCATGGTCGATCGCTTGCCAGTCGAAACCATGGTGCGAGCAGAAAGTCGCGTCCTCGGACGCCACAACCGCCCGCATCAACTGCGGCGACACGGCCTCGACGGAGACCCAGCGCCGTTGCAGCCCTTCGCCCTGCGCCATGCGGATCAGCATCAGGGGGGTGACGGGCGGCGCCACGAAGCGATAAAGGACGACCAACGCCAGCGGCATGCCCAGGGCGAGGATGAGCGACCAAGCGACCAATTGCCGAGTATTGCGTTTCAGCCAGGGCAGCAGCATCGCCGCAGCATGCGGAAGGGATGCACGGCGCGCAAGCTCCGGTGCTCCGCCCTGGTCTTTTGTCCCGCTTACATTAAACTTCACGAAGCCATTATTCTCATGCAATGGCTGTGCGGCTCTTTCTGTCAAACCCGGCAGGCCAAGTTGTCGGAAAAGGGACGAAGGGTATTGTCTTTGATCGGCCTCGGCTCCGGAACCGCTGAATCGTCGGCTTTCGGCCGCCTCAATCAGGACTCGGTACGGGCGGACCTTGCCGCTTTCTTCGGGCCACGCTCCGCCGCCTATGTAGCGCATTACGAACGCCGGCGCCAGCGGGCTTTGGCCGGCCGCCGTGGCCTGATGACGGCCTGGAGCTGGCCCGCCTTCGGCGCCTGGATCGCCTGGTTCTGGTACCGAAAGCTGTGGGGTTATGGGCTGGTGGCCTTCCTTCTTCCGGTACTGGGCGACATGTTGCCGGGCGGCGTCGGCGGGCTGGCCGGGCTGGCGCTTGTGGGCTGGCTTGCCAAGGATTGGTACCTGCAGACGGCGCTGCTCGCGCTGCGCCAGGCTGACACCGCCGCCCTGGAGGGAGACGAGCGGCACGCCTTCCTCGGACGAAAGGGCGGCGTGTCGCCGGTGGCCGGCGGGTTTGGCGCCATCCTGGCCCTTGCCCTGGGAGCGGCATCGAGCCTGCGTTCGCTGCAGGAACTCCACCGTCAGCTGGAGGCCGCCGGGCTGCTATGAGGACGTCGTCACCAGCCGATAGCCCACGCCCGGTTCGGTGACGATGACGCGAGGCGACGCCGGGTCGGCTTCCAGTTTCTGGCGCAACTGGTTGATGTAGACGCGCAGATAGGCGGTGTCATCCAGATGAGCCGGGCCCCACACCGCCTTCAGGATTTCCTTGTGGGTCAACACGTGATCGGGAGACGCGGCGAGGAAGCGCAGCAGGTCGTATTCGCGTTTTGACAGGCGCACCTCGATTCTGTCGCGGGTGACCACCCGGCGTTCGAAATCGAGGGACAGGCCGGCCACCTGCATGGGGCCGGAGTCCGGGCGGCCGCCCGGTTTCTGGCGCAAAGCCGCGCGCACCCGGGCCATCAACTCGCCGATGCCGAAAGGTTTCACTACATAGTCGTCGGCGCCGCGGTCGAGCGCCTCGACCTTGTCCACCTCCAGGGATCGCACCGACAATACGATGATGGGGACCGCTGACACCTCCCGGATACCGGAAATCGCTTCCTGGCCGTCCATGTCCGGCAGTCCAAGGTCGAGGATGACCAGGTCGACCGCCTTGGTTCGCGCCGACTCGATGCCCGCCGCCGCATTTTCTGCTTCGATCACCTGGTGGCCGCTGGCGCCCAGGCTGATGCGCATGAACTTGCGGATCTGTGCTTCGTCATCCACGACCAGGATCGTCGCCAAGGCTCAGCCCCCCTGTTCCGGCTCGCCCGCCGTCGGGGGGTCGACGCGGGGCAGGGCGATGACGATGCAGGTGCCGGCGCCGTTCATCCCCGGTTCGGCCTTGATGGCGCCGCCATGGGCTTCGATGATGCCGCGGCAGATGGCCAGGCCCAGGCCGGTGCCGGCGGTCTGTTTGTCGGCGGCATCGACCCTGTAGAACATGTCGAAGACCCGCTCGCGGTCGGCCTCCGGGATACCCGGCCCCTGGTCGCAAACCTCGACCAGCACCTGGTGCGGCCGGCCGCGGCCCCAGATGGTCACGGTGCTGCCCGGCGGTGAATATTTGCAGGCGTTGTCGAGAAGATTGAAGAACACCTGCTCCACCAGTACCGAATCGACGCAGACCAGCGGCACCGTCTCGTCGATGTCGATGCGGATCTGCCGGCCCTTCAGCAGCTTTCCGGCCCGCTCCGCCGCAGCATTGGCGATGTCGCGCAGATCCGCCCAATCGGCATTGGGTTTCAGGGCACCCGAGCCGAGCCGCGTCATGTCGAGCAGGTTCTGGACGAAGCGGTTCAGGCGCTCGGCTTCTTCCTGGATGGTGTGGGCCAGTTCGCCGCGGTCGGACGCCGACAGGTCGTCATCGTAGTTGATCAGGCTGGTGGCGGCGCCCAGAATCGATACCAGTGGCGTTCTGAGGTCGTGCGACAGCGAGGACAGCAGAGCGGCCCGCAGGCGTTCAGTTTCCGTCGCCAGGCGGGCGGCCTCCACATCGGCGACCAGGGTGGTGCGTTCGATGGCCACCGCCGCCTGGTCGGCCAGGGTTTCCAGCAGGCGGCTGTCCTCGGGGGCCAGCAGATCCTGCCCTTTCATCTGGATGCCCAGAACGCCCACCGGGCCGCGCGCCGTCTTCAATGGCAGGAACAGCCAGTCGCAAGCGGGCAGCGTGGTCGAACCGCGGCCGGCCGGGCGGCCATTGGCCCAGGTCCAGTCGGCGGCGGCGGCATCCTTGTCGCCGATCTGGTCCTCGGGCGGATAGCCGGCGGCAATGTCCAGGCGCCCATCGGCCGGCAACAGGATCAGCGATTTGCCGTGTATGGTCGCCGCCACATGGTGCGCCACCGCCCACAGGACGTCGTCGCGGGTCGCCGCGGCGGCGATCTTGCGGCTGAAATCGTAAAGATTGGACGTGCGGCGGGCCGACAGCTTGGTGGCATCCACCTGGGTTTGTACACGCCCTGCCAGGTTGCTGACGATCATTGCGGCGATCAGGAAGAACACCATCGTCAGGATGTTCTGGGTATCGGAGATCGCCAGGCTGAAGCGCGGTTCGGTGAAAAAAAAGTTGAACGACAGGAAACTGAGCACCGAGGCGAACACGGCCGGCCCGCGGCCCAGCCGCATGGCGATCAGCAGGATCGCCAGAAGAAAACCCACCGAGATATTGGGCAAGGGCAGCCAGAGGTCGATCAGGAAGCCAATGCCGGTAGCTACGCCGACCCCCACCGTCGCCAGCAGATAGGCCAGCCAGTCGAGGTTCTGCTCCGCCGGCTGGGTCTGGATGGACGGCTGGGTCCTTTCTGCGTCTTCGCCGCCCACCAACAGCACGTCGAAAAAGCCGCTCTGGGCGACCAGGCGATCCGTCACCGTGCTGCCGAACAGCCGTTTCCAGCCGTGCCGCCGCGACCGCCCGACGATCAGTTGGGTGCAGTTGTGGTCCCTGGCATAGCCCAGGATTTCCGCCGTGACATCTTCGCCCTGCAGGGTGACCGCCTCGCCGCCCAGCTGCTCGGCCAGCCGCATTGCCTGGGCGATGCGGTCCTTGTCCTGCTCGGACAGGGCCATGTGCTGGTGGGTTTCCACATAGAGAGCCACCCACGGAGCCGATCGGCGTTCGGCCACCCGCTTTGCCACGCGCACCAGCTTCGACGCCGCCACGTCGTCGCCGACGCAGACCAGAATCCGTTCGCGGGCCGGCCAAGGGCCCGAGATGGCATGGGCCCGCATGTAGCTCAGCATCTGCGCGTCGACCCGCTCGGCCGCGTGACGCAGCGCCATTTCGCGCAACGCCGTCAGATTGCCGGGGGAAAAGAAATGCTGGGTGGCGCGGCGGGCCTGCTCGGGGACATAGACTTTGCCTTCGGCCAGGCGCTTCAGCAAATCCTCGGGCGGCAGGTCGATCAGCTCGATTTCGTCGGCGCCGGCGAGCACGCTGTCGGGCAAGGTTTCCCGTACCTTGATGCCGGCGATCCGCTCGATGACGTCGTTCAGGCTTTCGATATGCTGGATATTGAGAGTGGAATAGACGTGGATCCCCGCGGCCAGGATGTCTTCCACGTCCTGGTAGCGCTTTACGTGGCGGCTGCCCGGCACATTGGTGTGGGCCAGTTCGTCCACCAGGACGATCTTCGGCTGGCGGGCGATGATGGCGTCCAGGTCCATCTCATGGAATGCCCGGCCGCGGTAATCCACGGTCTTCGGCGGCAGCGTCTCCAGCCCGGCGACCAAGCGCTCGGTCTCCCGCCGGCCATGGGTTTCCACCACTCCGACGACGACGTCGATCCCCTCCCGCTTCCGCTCATGGGCGGTTTCCAGCATGGCATAGGTCTTGCCGACGCCGGGCGCGGCGCCCAGGAAGATCTTCAGGCGGCCGCGCATCTCCCGTTGCGCTTCGGCTAGGAGCGCATCGGGAGACGGTCTGTCGTCGCGGTCGTTATCGGCCATGGCAGAAACTTAGCAATAAATCGTCTGGCGTGTCGTCCACCTCATGCGTTTCATCCCGACGACCCGAGTGAGGAGGGATGACGGCGGAGTCAGTGCCGCGGGAACCTTTCGTCCAGCGCCAAATTGAGTTGGAGCACATTGACCCGCGCCTCGCCCAGCACGCCGAAGGTGGGCTGTTCGGTCACCTCGGCCACCAGCTTGCGCAAGTCGGCTTGCTCGATACCACGGGCCTTGGCGACGCGCGGCACTTGGTATTCGGCTGCGGCCGGCGAGATATCGGGGTCCAAGCCGCTGCCCGAGGCAGTGACCAGGTCAACCGGGATCGGGGTGCGGGCGTCGGGGTTTTCCGCCTTCAGGGCATCGACCCGCGACTGCACGTCGCTGACCAGGCTTTTCGCCGTCGGCGCCGCATTGCTGGCGTTGGAGCTGGCGGCGTTGTAGGGCGCCGGCACGGTCTTGGTCGGATCGCTGGGGTCGGTGTCGGTGGTCGCCGAGGGCCGCCCGTGGAAATACT
>JAJYTF010000050.1 GCA_021793155.1 Pseudomonadota bacterium
GGGCGACAACGTGTCGATGACGGTGGAGCTGATCGCTCCGATCGCCATGGACGAAGGCCTGCGTTTCGCCATCCGCGAAGGCGGCCGCACCGTCGGCGCCGGCGTGGTTGCGTCGATCATCGAGTAAGTATATAACGCGTAGTTTCGCCGTGCGGGGGCGCGCGGCGATACCGGCGCGAACCTATCCATCGCCGTCGCCCTTTCCGGGTGGCGGCGTATGGGTCTAGGAGTGTAGCTCAACTGGTAGAGCACCGGTCTCCAAAACCGGGGGTTGGGGGTTCGAGCCCCTCCACTCCTGCCACTCAAAATCGGCGTCCGGCGGCGAATTGGCAAGTCGCGTAGGTAACAGGCAGTTATGGCAAAGATCACCCCAGGGCAGTTTTTCCGCCAAGTGCGGCAAGAAGTCGCCAAGGTCACTTGGCCGTCCCGCAGAGAGACGACTGTGTCGACCGCGATGGTCTTCGCCATGGTGGTGCTTGCGTCCGTATTCTTCCTGCTCGTCGACCAATTCTTCGCCTGGGCCGTCAAGTTGATCTTCGGGCTGGGAGCCTGACCATGGCTCATCGCTGGTACGTCATTCACGTCTATTCGGGATTCGAGAAGAAGGTCGCGCTGTCAATCCGCGAGCAGGCCGAGCAGAAAGGCCTCGCCGACCGCTTCGAACAGGTTCTGGTGCCGGTTGAAGAGGTCGTCGAAGTCCGGCGCGGCGCCAAGGTCAATGCCGAGCGGAAATTCTTCCCCGGCTATGTCCTGGTGAAGATGGATCTCAACGATGAGACCTGGCACCTGGTCAAGAATACGCCGAAGGTCACTGGCTTCCTGGGGGGCAAGGGCCGTCCGACGCCGATTTCCGAGGCCGAAGCGGACCGCATCATGCGCCAGGTGCAGGAAGGCATCGAGCGCCCGAAGCCGTCCATCACCTTCGAAGTGGGCGAGCAGGTCCGGGTGTCGGACGGGCCGTTCACCTCGTTCAATGGCCTTGTCGAAGAAGTGGACGAGGAGAAGGCCCGCCTTAAGGTGGCGGTGTCGATTTTCGGCCGTTCGACCCCGGTCGAACTTGAGTATTCGCAGGTCGAGAAGGTGTAGACAGATTGTCATCCCGAATGCCGCGAGGGATCTCGCGGTTTAGGCAGATCCTTCGGTCTTCGGCCTCAGGATGACGGTTTCCATTCCCCCCGGTTTTCGGGTTCCCGGTGGGGTTGAACGAGGCGGGAGGCCGGCCATGGCCGTACCGCCGACCCGGATGAATCGCACCGAGGTATGATATGGCAAAGAAAATCGTCGGCTTCATCAAGCTGCAAGTACCGGCGGGCAAGGCCAACCCTTCTCCGCCGATCGGTCCCGCGCTCGGCCAGCGCGGCTTGAACATCATGGAATTCTGCAAGGCCTTCAACGCCCAGACCCAAGGTCTGGAACCGGGCATGCCGATTCCAGTGGTGATCACCGCCTATGGCGACCGGACCTTCACCTTCGTCACCAAGACGCCCCCGGTCACCTACTTCCTGAAAAAGGCGGCCAGCCTGCAGAAGGGCTCGCAGACCCCCGGCAAGGGTTTCGTCGGCAAAGTGACAATGGCGCAGATCCGCGAGATCGCCGAGAAGAAGATGCAGGACTTGAACGCCAATGACGTGGAGGCGGCCTCCGCCATGCTCGTCGGCTCGGCCCGCTCGATGGGCCTCCAGGTTGTGGAGTGAGACGATGTCGCACGGAAAGCGCTTGAAGAACGCCTATGCGGAAATTGACCGCACCAGCTTCTACACCATCGCCGACGCGGTGAAGCTCATCAAAGGGCGTGCCACCGCCAAGTTCGACGAGACCATTGAGATCGCCCTCAACCTGGGGATCGATCCTCGCCATGCCGACCAAATGGTGCGCGGCGTGGTCGATCTGCCCAACGGCACGGGTAAGACCGTGCGCGTCGCCGTCTTCGCCAAGGGTGCCAAGGCCGACGAGGCCAAGGCCGCGGGAGCCGACCTGGTCGGTGCCGAGGACTTGGCCGAAGAGGTGCAGGCCGGCAAGATGGATTTTGACCGCTGCATTGCGACACCCGACATGATGGGGCTGGTCGGCCGTCTGGGCAAGGTGCTGGGCCCGCGTGGTCTGATGCCGAATCCCAAGCTCGGCACCGTCACCCAGAACGTCGGCGAGGCCGTCAAGGCCGCCAAGGGTGGCCAGGTGCAGTTCCGCGCCGAGAAGGCGGGCATTGTGCATGCCGGCGTCGGCAAGGCCAGCTTCTCCGAGCAGGCCCTGGCGGAAAACGTCAAGGCGTTCGTCGACGCCATCAACCGCGCGAAGCCGGCGGGGGCCAAGGGAACCTATCTGCAAAAGGTGTCCTTGAGTTCGACCATGGGGCCGGGCGTCAAGCTCGACCTCGGCAGCCTGGCGTAGGGCGGCATCTGTGGGGCGGGCGGCCCGCTGGCCCCACTGGAAAATCGAATTACCCGGCGCCGCTTCGGTGGCTCCGGGGATACCTGTCCGAGACTGCAGGTGCGACCGGGTTCCTCCGGCGCTTGAAGGGAAACCGCCTGCATAGACAGAGTTGAAACCGTATCCGTTCCCCCGGTTTGGGGTCGGCCGCGGCTTGAATTCTGGGACAGGCCAACCGTCGTCCGAAACGGCGCGGCTGTGCCGTTTGGGAGGACAAGGCGAAGTTGCCGGCAGGCGGTAAGCCTTCCGGCGCTTTATGTGGAGACCAACGTGGACCGCAAAGAAAAATCCGAGCTGGTCGCAGCGTTGCACGAGAAGTTCTCCGAGGCCGGTCTGGTCGTCGTCACCCATAATCAGGGTCTGACGGTGGCCGAGATGACCGACCTTCGGCGGCGAGTTCGTGGCGCCGGCGCCGGTTTCAAGGTGACTAAGAATCGGCTCACGCGTCTCGCCCTGGCGGGGACGAAGTTCGAAGGTCTCGGCAATCTGTTCACCGGTCCGACGGCGATAGCCTATTCGAAGGATCCGGTGGCAGCTGCCAAGGCCGTGGTGGACTTCGCCAAGGGCAACGAGAAGCTCGTCATTCTTGGCGCGGCTCTCGGCAGCAACGTGCTGAATGTGGAAGGCGTCAAGGCGCTGGCCACTCTGCCGTCGCTGGACGAGTTGCGCGGCAGGCTGCTGGGCATGCTGCAAACCCCCGCCACCCGTATCGCTGGTGTGCTGCAGGCTCCGGGCGGACAAATCGCCCGCGTTCTTGCCGCATACGCGAAAAAGGACGAGGCCGCTTAAAGCCTACTACCAATTCCCAGAATCTAGCCTTACCTGGAGTATGTTAAGATGGCTGATCTTGCCAAACTGGTTGATGACCTCTCCGCTCTGACCGTCCTCGAGGCGGCCGAGCTTAGCAAGTTGCTCGAAGAGAAGTGGGGCGTCTCCGCCGCCGCTCCGGTCGCCGTTGCCGCGGTGCCCGGTGCCGGCGCCGCCGCTGCCGCTCCCGCCGAGGAGAAGACCGAGTTCGATGTCATCCTGGCGAACGCCGGCGACAAGAAGATCAACGTGATCAAGGAAGTGCGCGCGATCACCGGTCTGGGCCTGAAGGAAGCCAAGGACCTGGTCGAGGGCGCTCCGAAGCCGGTGAAGGAAGGCGTCAACAAGGAAGAAGCCGAGAAGATCAAGAAGGTTCTTGAAGAGGCCGGTGCGAAGGTCGAAGTTAAGTAAGATCGCTGAAACGCGTCTCTGGCAGAGGTCGGGAGGCGGCGGCCGTTTTCGTGCCGCCGTGTCCCGGCCTTGTGCCGCTTGTGTATTGGTTATGCAATTTTTATTGCCCGGCGGTCTTGCGGACTGGGCCGGGCGGCAGTTTATCGCGGGACTCTAACCGACGAGTTTACGAGGAGTAGGAGCGGCAATGGCTAAATCCTATACGGGTCGGAAGCGCGTGCGTAAGAACTTCGGACGCATTCCTTCGGTTGCACCAATGCCCAATCTGATCGAGGTGCAGAAGAGCTCCTACGATCATTTTCTGCAGATGGAAGCGCTGCCGGAGACCCGTGCCAATGTGGGCCTTCAGGAGGTCTTCAAATCGGTATTTCCGATCAAGGACTTTTCCGAGCGAGGCACGCTGGAGTTCGTCAAGTACGAACTGGAGCAGCCCAAATACGATGTCGAGGAATGCCAACAGCGCGGCATGACCTTCGCGGCGCCGCTGAAGGTGACGCTACGCCTCGTCGTATGGGACGTCGACGAGGATACCGGCGCACGGTCGATCCGCGACA
The DNA here is from genome assembly GCA_021793155.1 of Pseudomonadota bacterium. Taxonomy (GTDB): domain Bacteria; phylum Pseudomonadota; class Alphaproteobacteria; order Rhodospirillales; family Magnetospirillaceae; genus DUZF01. The sequence continues at coordinate 4,200 of JAJYTF010000050.1, forward strand.
TCAAGGAGCAGGACGTCTACATGGGCGACATGCCCCTGATGACGGCCAACGGCACCTTCGTCATCAATGGTACCGAACGCGTCATCGTGTCGCAGATGCACCGCAGCCCGGGCGTGTTCTTCGACCATGACAAAGGCAAGACCCACTCTTCGGGCAAATATCTGTTCGCCGCCCGCGTCATTCCATATCGCGGCTCGTGGCTGGACTTCGAGTTCGACGCCAAGGACCTGGTCTATGTGCGCATCGACCGTCGCCGCAAGCTGCCGGTCACCACTCTGCTCTACGCCCTCGATTCCGGGCGGACCGAGGAGTTGCGTCAGCAGGCCGCCGACAAGGGGCTGGATCACAGCCTGGTGCGCGGTATGAGTTCCGAGGAAATCCTCAACTATTTTTACGCGACCACCACCTATGCCCTTGGTCAGAAAGGCTGGAGCGCCGTCTTCGACGCCGAGCGGATGAAGGGGGTCAAGCTGACCAGCGACCTGATCGACGCCAAGACCGGCAAGGTGGTGGCCGAGGCAGGGACCAAGATGACGCCGCGCACGGCCCGCAAGCTGCGCGAGTCCGGGCTCGAGGAAATCGTCGTGTTGCCCGAAGACCTGGTGGGATCCTATGTCGCCCAGGACATCATCAATGAGCAGACCGGCGAGATCTTCTGCGAGGCCGGCGAGGAACTGACGCTCAATCTGCTGGCCGATCTGGAGAAGGGCGGTGTCCTCTCGCTACCGACGCTGGCCATCGACCATATCAATGTCGGGCCTTACATCCGCAATACCCTGGCCGTGGATAAGAACACCAGCCGGGAAGAGGCGCTGATTGACATCTACCGGGTCATGCGCCCGGGCGAGCCGCCGACGCTCGAGACCGCCGAAGCCCTGTTCAACGGTCTGTTCTTCGACAACGAGCGCTACGACCTGTCGGCCGTCGGCCGGGTGAAGATGAATTCCCGGCTCGGCTTCTCGGAAGTGCCGGACACGATTCGTACGCTGCGCAAGGCCGATATCCTTGGGGTCATCAAGGTGCTCTGCGAGCTGAAGGATGGACGCGGCGAAATCGACGACATCGACCATCTGGGCAACCGCCGGGTCCGCTCGGTGGGCGAGTTGATGGAGAACCAGTATCGCCTGGGCCTGTTGCGCATGGAACGTGCGATCCGCGAGCGGATGTCCTCGGTGGACATCGACTCGGTGATGCCGCATGACTTGATCAACGCCAAGCCGGCGGCGGCGGCCGTGCGCGAATTCTTCGGTTCGTCGCAGCTGTCGCAGTTCATGGACCAGACGAACCCGCTGTCCGAAATCACCCACAAGCGCCGCCTGTCGGCTCTCGGCCCGGGCGGCCTGACCCGCGAGCGCGCCGGTTTCGAGGTGCGCGACGTGCACCCGACCCATTACGGCCGGATCTGCCCGATCGAGACGCCGGAAGGTCCGAATATCGGTCTGATCAACTCCCTGGCCACCTATGCCCGGGTCAACCAGTACGGCTTCATTGAAAGCCCGTACCGGCGGGTGATCGACGGCAAGGTCACCGACGATGTGCTGTACCTGTCGGCCATGGAAGAGGGCCGCTACACCATCGCCCAGGCCAATGCTCCGTTGGATGACAGCGGTCATTTCAAGGAAGACCTGGTCAGCTGTCGCCGCGGCGGCGACTTCCTGCTGGTGCCGCCGGCGGAAATCAACTTCATCGACGTCTCGCCGAAGCAGTTGGTCTCGGTTGCCGCGGCACTCATTCCATTCCTTGAGAATGACGACGCCAACCGCGCCCTGATGGGTTCGAACATGCAGCGCCAGGCGGTGCCGCTGATCCGAGCCGAGGCGCCGCTGGTCGGTACCGGAATGGAGCATGCCGTGGCCCGCGATTCGGGCGCCGCCATCGCGGCGCGCCGTACCGGTGTGGTCGACCAGGTGGATGCTACCCGTATCGTCGTTCGTGCCACCGAGGAGACCTCGGCCTCGGCCTCGGGTGTCGACATCTACAACCTGCTGAAGTTCCAGCGGTCCAACCAGAACACCTGCATCACCCAGCGGCCGCTGGTGAAGGTGGGCGACTTTGTGCAGAGGGGCGACATCATCGCCGACGGGCCCAGCACCCAGTTGGGTGAATTGGCCTTGGGACGCAACGTACTGGTCGCCTTCATGCCGTGGAACGGCTACAACTTCGAAGACTCGATCCTGATCTCCGAGCGTATCGTCCGCGATGACGTGTTCACCTCGATCCATATCGAGGAATTCGAGGTAATGGCCCGCGACACCAAGCTGGGTCAGGAGGAAATCACCCGAGACATTCCGAACGTCGGTGAAGAGGCTCTGAAGAACCTCGACGAGGCGGGCATCGTCTACATCGGTGCCGAGGTGAAGCCGGGCGACATCCTGGTCGGCAAGGTGACGCCGAAGGGCGAATCGCCGATGACGCCGGAAGAGAAGCTGCTGCGCGCCATCTTCGGCGAAAAAGCGTCGGATGTCCGCGACACCAGCTTGCGTCTGCCGCCGGGGGTGTCGGGCACCATCGTCGAAGTGCGGGTGTTCTCGCGCCGCGGCGTCGAGAAGGATGAGCGCGCTCTGGCCATCGAACGCTCGGAAATCGAACGGCTGGCCAAGGATCGCGACGACGAACGGGCGATCCTCGAGCGGTCGTTCTACGGCCGCCTGAAGAACCTGCTGCTTGGCCAGCCCGTGGTCAACGGCCCGAAAGGTATCAAGGCTGGTGCTCCCATCACCGACGAACTGCTGGCCGGACTCCACCAGAGCCAATGGCGCGGCATCGCCGTTGAAAATGACCAGGTGATGGCTGACATCGAGGCGCTGAAGCATTCCTTCGACCAGGGTGTCGACCGGTTGCAGAAGCGTTTCGAGGACAAGGTCGAGAAGCTGCAGCGCGGCGACGAGTTGCCGCCTGGCGTGATGAAGATGGTCAAGGTGTTCGTTGCGGTGAAGCGCAAGCTGCAGCCGGGCGACAAGATGGCCGGCCGGCATGGCAACAAGGGCGTCATTTCGCGGATCATGCCCATCGAGGACATGCCCTATCTGGAAGACGGCACTGCCGTCGACCTGGTGCTGAATCCGCTGGGCGTGCCGTCGCGCATGAACGTCGGCCAGATCCTCGAGACTCACTTGGGCTGGGCATCGGCCAATCTGGGACGGCAGATCGGCGAATTGGTGGACGGCATCAAGCGGGGCACAAAGACGGCCGACGGCTTGCGCGACAGGCTGAAGGACGTCTACGGCGAGAAGGGGTACCGTGAAGACATCGTCGATCTCTCGGATGCTGAGATCCGCGAGCTGGGGCAGAACCTGCGCCCGGGCGTCCCCATGGCGTCGCCCGTGTTCGACGGTGCGCGCGAAAGCGACATCGTCGAGATGCTGCAGAAGGCGGGGCTATCCTCCTCCGGTCAGGTGACCCTGGTCGACGGTCGTACGGGTGAGCCCTTCGACCGCCAGGTCACCGTCGGCTACATCTATATGCTGAAGCTGCATCACCTGGTGGACGACAAGATCCACGCCCGGTCGATCGGCCCGTACTCGCTGGTCACCCAGCAGCCGCTCGGCGGCAAGGCGCAGTTCGGCGGCCAGCGATTCGGCGAAATGGAGGTGTGGGCGCTGGAAGCCTACGGCGCCGCCTATACCCTCCAGGAAATGCTGACGGTCAAGTCGGACGACGTGTCGGGTCGTACCAAGGTCTACGAAGCGATCGTCCGCGGAGACGATACCTTCGAGGCGGGCATCCCCGAATCGTTCAACGTGCTCGTCAAGGAACTGCGGTCGCTGGGGCTCAACGTCGAACTGAACCAGCGCAGCTATTGATTCAGAGGACAGAGGACAGAGGGCGGAAGGACCGGGAGCGGTCCTGGCATCCGTCCTCTGACATCTGACAACGGAGTTGTCTCATGAACGAATTGATGAAGATCTTCGGTCAGGCCAGCGGCACGCAGAGCTTCGATCAGATCCGGATCTCCATTGCCAGCCCGGAGCGCATCCGCTCCTGGTCGTTCGGCGAGATCAAGAAGCCCGAGACGATCAATTATCGGACTTTCAAGCCGGAGCGTGACGGGCTGTTCTGCGCCCGCATCTTCGGCCCGATCAAGGACTACGAGTGCTTGTGCGGCAAGTACAAGCGCATGAAGTATCGCGGCATCATCTGCGAGAAGTGTGGCGTCGAAGTGACGCTGGCCAAGGTGCGCCGCGAGCGCATGGGCCATATCGAACTGGCCTCGCCGGTCGCCCACATCTGGTTCCTGAAGTCGCTGCCCAGCCGCATCGGTCTCTTGATCGACATGACGCTCAAGGATCTGGAACGGATCCTCTATTTCGAGAACTATGTCGTTACCGAGCCTGGCCTGACGCCCCTGAAGCTGCATGAGCTGCTGAGCGAAGAGCAGTACCAGCGCGCCGTCGAGGAATACGGTGAGGACAGCTTCAGTGCCGGCATCGGCGCCGAAGCCATCCGCATTATGCTGCAGGCCATCGACCTCGGCGTGGAAAAAGACAAGCTGAAGGTCGATCTGCGCGAGACCACGTCAGAGGCTAAGCGTAAGAAGCTGGTGAAAAGGTTGAAGTTGGTCGAGGCCTTTCTCGAATCCGACTCGCGGCCCGAATGGATGATCCTCGAGGTAATCCCGGTGATCCCACCGGAGCTGCGGCCGCTGGTACCGTTGGACGGCGGCCGGTTCGCCACCTCGGACCTGAACGACCTCTATCGCCGCGTCATCAACCGCAACAACCGTCTGAAGCGGCTGATCGAACTGCGTGCGCCCGAGATCATCGTGCGCAACGAGAAGCGCATGCTGCAGGAGGCCGTCGATGCCCTGTTCGACAACGGCCGCCGCGGCCGCGCCATCACCGGTGCCAACAAGCGGCCGCTGAAGTCGCTCTCGGACATGTTGAAGGGCAAGCAGGGCCGCTTCCGCCAGAACCTGCTGGGCAAGCGCGTCGACTACTCGGGCCGCTCGGTCATCGTGGTTGGCCCTGAACTGAAGCTGCACCAGTGCGGCCTGCCCAAGAAGATGGCGCTCGAGCTGTTCAAGCCCTTCGTCTATTCGAAGCTTGAACTCTATGGCATGGCGACCACCATCAAGGCGGCCAAGCGCATGGTGGAGAAGGAGCGTCCCGAGGTGTGGGACATCCTGGAAGAGGTCATCCGCGAGCATCCGGTGATGCTGAACCGGGCGCCGACCCTGCATCGGTTGGGCATCCAGGCGTTCGAGCCGGTCTTGATCGAAGGGAAGGCGATCCAGTTGCATCCGTTGGTATGCACCGCCTTCAACGCCGACTTCGACGGCGACCAGATGGCGGTGCACGTACCGCTGTCGCTGGAAGCCCAGCTCGAAGCGCGCGTCCTGATGATGTCGACCAATAACATCCTGTCGCCGGCCAACGGCAAGCCGATCATCGTGCCCAGCCAGGATATCGTTCTCGGCCTCTACTACATCACCATGGAACGCCCCGGTGAGCCCGGCGAGGGCATGGTGTTCGCCGACGTCAAGGAGATCCAGCAGGCCCTGGACGCCAAGGTCGTCAGCCTGCACGCCAAGGTGAAGGCGCGTTACAAGACCGTCGACGAGGAAGGCAAGCCTGTTACCCTGCGTGTCGACACCACTCCGGGTCGGATGATGTTGTCCGAGGTGCTGCCGCGCCATCGCAACGTGCCGTTTTCGCTGATCAATCGGCTGCTGACCAAGAAGGACATCCAGAACGTCATCGACGTCGTCTACCGGCATTGCGGCCAGAAGGAGACGGTGATTTTCGCCGACCGCGTCATGGCCCTGGGCTATTCCCGCGCCTGCCGCGCCGGCATCTCCTTCGGCAAGGACGACTTGGTCATCCCCGCCTCGAAGGAAGGCATGGTGCTGGAGACCGAGCAGCGGGTGAAGGAGTACGAACAGCAGTACCAGGACGGCCTGATCACCCAGGGCGAGAAGTACAACAAGGTGGTCGACGCCTGGTCAAAGTGCACCGACGACGTGGCCGAGGCCATGATGAAGGAGATCAGCAAGCTGGAGCCCGGCAAGCCGATCAACTCGGTCTATATGATGGCTCATTCCGGCGCCCGTGGTTCGGCGGCGCAGATGAAGCAGTTGGCCGGCATGCGCGGCCTGATGGCCAAGCCTTCGGGCGAGATCATCGAGACCCCGATCATTTCCAACTTCAAGGAAGGCCTGACCGTGCTGGAGTACTTCAACTCCACCCACGGCGCCCGCAAGGGCCTGGCGGATACCGCCTTGAAGACCGCCAACTCGGGGTACTTGACCCGCCGACTGGTCGACGTCGCCCAGGACGCCATCATCGTCGAGGAGGATTGCGGCACCACCCGCGGCCTGACCGTCTCGCCGGTGATCGAGGGCGGTGAGGTGATCGCCTCGCTGGGTGAGCGGATCCTCGGCCGCACCGCCTCGCGCGATGTGGTTCATCCTCTTACCGGAGAGGTGATCTGCGCGGCCGGCGATCTGATCGACGAGAGCCTGGTGGAAGCCATCGAAGGAGCGGGGATCGAGATCGTTGGCATTCGTTCGGTCCTTACCTGCGAGGCCGAGACTGGGACCTGCGCCGCTTGCTATGGCCGTGATCTGGCGCGCGGTACCAGGGTCAATGTCGGCGAGGCGGTGGGCGTCATCGCCGCGCAGTCGATCGGCGAGCCTGGCACCCAGCTGACCATGCGGACCTTCCATATCGGCGGTGCCGCCCAGCGCGGCGCGGAGCAGTCGAGCATCGAATCGACCGTCGATGCCAAGGTGCAAGTGATCAACCGCAACCTGGTGACCAACTCCACCGGCCAGATGGTGGTCATGTCGCGCAACTGCGAAGTGGTGCTGCTTGATGCGGCCGGCCGTGAAAAGGCCCGCCATCGGGTGCCTTACGGCGCCAAATTGCTAGCCGACGAAGGCTCGCAGGTGATCAAGGGCAGCAAGCTGGCGGAGTGGGATCCCTATACCCTGCCGATTCTCACCGAACGGGAAGGTATCGCCCATTATGTCGACTTGGTCGAAGGCCTCTCGATGCGTGAGGTTCTGGACGAAGCCACTGGCATCACCAGCAAGGTGGTGGTCGACTGGAAGCAACAACCCCGCGGCTCCGACCTGCGTCCGCGTATCACGCTGCGTGACGAGCAGGGCGAGGTGGTGCAACTGGGCAACGGCCTGGAAGCCCGCTACTTCATGTCGGTTGACGCGATCCTGTCGGTGGAGAACGGGCAGAAGGTGCATGCCGGCGACGTGCTGGCCCGCATCCCGCGCGAATCCTCGAAGACCCGCGACATCACCGGCGGTCTGCCGCGCGTGGCGGAACTGTTCGAAGCGCGCCGGCCCAAGGACCATGCCATCATTGCCGAGATCGACGGCCGGGTGGAATTCGGCAAGGACTACAAGTCCAAGCGCCGCGTCCTGGTGGTGCCCGAGGATGGGGATTCCATCGAATATCTCATTCCCAAGGGCAAGCACATCTCGGTGCAGGAGGGTGACTATGTCCGCCGGGGCGACCCGCTGATGGACGGTAACCCGGTGCCGCACGACATCCTGAAGGTGCTGGGCGTCGAGGCGCTGGCCAACTATCTGATCAACGAGATCCAGGAGGTCTATCGACTGCAGGGCGTGAAGATCAACGACAAGCACATCGAGGTGATCGTTCGCCAGATGCTGCAGAAGGTCGAGATCACCGACCCCGGCGACACCACCTTTCTGGTCGGCGAACAGATCGACCGTCACGACTTCGAGGCGGAGAACCAGAAGGCCATCCGCGAGAACGGCCGGCCGGCCGGTGGCACACCGGTGCTGCAGGGCATCACCAAGGCATCGCTGCAGACCCATTCGTTTATCTCGGCGGCGTCGTTCCAGGAAACAACCCGCGTGCTGACCGAAGCCTCGGTCTCGGGCAAGGTCGACAGCCTGATGGGCCTGAAGGAAAACGTCATCGTCGGCCGGCTTATCCCCGCCGGTACCGGTGCGGTGATGAACCGTATGCGCGAGATCGCCGCCATGCGTGACCGCGAGTTGCAGGGACCGGCGGAAGCGGCTGAGCCCGAAGCCGCCAGCACTCCGGCGGCCATCGCCGCCACCGAGGTGCCTCCGCCGCCGGCGGAATGACGTCGTTCAGGAAAAAAGAGGCCCCGCCGATTGGCGGGGCTTTTTTTTATCTCGGGACACTTCGAACGTGGTTTCCGACGTGTCACGGTCTTGACGGGGCTTGGGCCTCGGTCGGCCGGCGGCTCGAACCTGCCATTCCAGGCCGGCGTTCTTGTGCAATAACGCGGGCCGCCTCATATAAGGTCGCGGCTGTGAAATGAGGCGGGCGAGATCGCTGTCGCTGGCCACCGCGAGCCGCATTGCCGAAAGCGGGAGGAAGCCGGCAACCACATAGGCGACAGGAACCATCGACAAGAGCGAAACCCCGTGCCCTGGCCCCGCCAACCTACCTCGCAAGAACCGTTCGGTGGCCGCTTAGGAAAACTGCGGCATTTTGGTTTTCGTTGGAACAAAAGTTGCGCCGCGCGACCGGAGAGCATAACTATGCTCCATTCATGCCACAGGTAGAGCACGAAACTTGCGCAATTCTGCACCTTGACAGATTCGCTTGACGGGGTGGTAGCCGGTCCCTATTATCCGGCCCTCTCCGGGAGCTGGTGGTAGGGGTTCAACCTAGACGCTGTTGCCGCGGAGTGCTCGAACGACAATTCGAAACGCCGTACGGGTCGGCGCGAAGAGCCCGAAACAAGCCCCGGAAGCCTTGGGCTCCGCTGGGTGTTTTTTTATCGTTGCGCCAGCTTTGGCAAAGGAATGATGTATGCCGACGATTAACCAGTTGATCCGCAAACCCCGCGAGCCATTGGCGGCCCGCAACAAGGTTCCGGCTCTCCAGGCCTGTCCGCAGAAGCGCGGGGTCTGCACCCGTGTCTACACCACTACGCCGAAGAAGCCGAACTCGGCCCTTCGTAAGGTGGCGCGCGTGCGGCTGACCAACGGTTTCGAAGTCACCAGCTACATCCCCGGCGAAGGTCACAACCTGCAGGAACACTCCGTGGTAATGATCCGCGGCGGCCGCGTGAAGGATCTTCCCGGTGTTCGCTACCACATCATCCGCGGCACGCTCGATACGCAGGGCGTCAAGGATCGTCGTCAGCGCCGGTCGAAATACGGCGCCAAGCGTCCGAAGTAAGGAAATACGGCCATGTCTCGTCGTCACGCTGCTGAGAAGCGCGAAGTTCTGCCCGACGCCAAATTCGGCGACGTGGTGGTTACCAAGTTCATGAACTGCCTTATGCTCGACGGCAAGAAGTCGGCTGCCGAGGCCATCGTCTACGGCGCTCTCGACAAGCTCGAGAAGAAGACCGGGCAGGATGCCCTCCAGGTCTTTCACAGCGCACTCGACAATGTGAAGCCTTCGCTGGAAGTGCGCTCCCGGCGCGTCGGCGGCGCCACATATCAGGTGCCGGTCGAAGTGCGGACTGAGCGCCGTCAGGCGCTGGCCATCCGCTGGCTGATCGACAACGCCCGCAAGCGCGGCGAAACCACAATGATCGATCGCCTGTCGGGCGAACTCCTCGATGCCTCGGCCAATCGTGGCGCGGCCGTGAAAAAGCGCGAGGATACCCATCGCATGGCTGAGGCGAACAAGGCCTTCTCGCATTACCGCTGGTAACACCACAGGCTTTGGATAGAGCAAAATGGCACGCCAGACCCCCCTCGAGCGCTATCGCAACATCGGCATCATGGCTCACATCGATGCCGGTAAGACGACCACGACCGAGCGAATCCTCTACTACACCGGCAAGTCCTACAAGATCGGCGAAGTGCACGAAGGCACCGCCACCATGGACTGGATGGAGCAGGAGCAGGAACGAGGCATCACCATCACCTCGGCGGCGACCACGGCGTTCTGGCGGGACCATCGCGTCAACATCATCGACACGCCCGGCCACGTCGACTTCACCATCGAGGTGGAGCGCTCGTTGCGCGTCCTCGACGGCGCGGTGGCGGTGTTCGACTCGGTGGCCGGCGTCGAGCCACAGTCTGAGACGGTTTGGCGCCAGGCCGACAAGTACGGCGTGCCGCGCATCTGCTTCGTCAACAAGATGGATCGCATCGGCGCCGACTTCTATCGCTGCGTCGACATGATCAAGGACCGGCTCGGTGCGCGCCCGCTGGTCATGCACCTGCCCATCGGTGTCGAGTCCGACTATGCCGGCATCGTTGATTTGCTGCGCAACACCGCTGTGATCTGGAAGGATGAGTCGCTGGGCGCCCAGTTCGAGGATCGCCCGATCCCTGCGGACCTGGCCGAAAAGGCGGCTGAGTATCGCCAGCATCTCATCGAGATGGCCGTCGAAATGGATGACGCGGCGATGGAGGCGTATCTCGAGGGCAAGGAGCCCGACGTCGAGACGCTGAAGCGTTGCATCCGCAAGGGCGCCATTTCCATGTCCTTCGTGCCGGTGCTGTGTGGTTCGGCCTTCAAGAACAAGGGTGTGCAGCCGCTGCTGGACGCGGTGGTCGACTATCTGCCTGCTCCCATCGACATTCCGGCCATCAAAGGCGTCAAGGCCGGCACCGACACCGAGATCGAGAAGCACTCGACCGACGACGAGCCGTTCGCCGGCCTGGCGTTCAAGATCATGAACGATCCCTTCGTCGGGTCGCTGACGTTCGTGCGCATCTATTCGGGTGTCGTCGAATCGGGTTCCTATGTGCAGAACACGGTGAAGGACAAGCGCGAGCGCGTCGGCCGCATGCTGCTGATGCACGCCAATTCGCGCGAGGAAATCAAGGAAGCCCGCGCTGGCGACATCGTCGCTTTCGCCGGCCTCAAGGACACCACCACCGGTGATACCCTGTGCTCGATGGACGACCTCGTCGTCCTTGAGCGCATGGAATTCCCCGAGCCGGTGATCGAGGTCGCGGTCGAGCCGAAGACCAAGGCCGACCAGGAAAAGATGGGGATGGCGCTGGCGCGTCTGGCCGCCGAAGACCCATCCTTCCGGGTCTCGACCGACGTTGAGTCCGGGCAGACTGTGATCAAGGGGATGGGCGAACTCCACCTCGAAATCATCGTCGACCGCATGAAGCGGGAGTTCAAGGTCGAGGCGAATGTGGGCGCGCCGCAAGTGGCGTATCGTGAGACCATCTCCAAGACCTATGAATGCGACTATACCCATAAGAAGCAAACCGGCGGCTCGGGCCAGTTCGCCCGCGTCAAGATCCGCTTCGAGCCGAACGAGGCGGGCAAGGGATTCGAGTTCGCCAACTCGGTGGTCGGCGGCACGGTGCCGAAGGAATACGTGCCGGGCGTCGAAAAGGGCCTGAAGAGCGCCATGGAAAACGGCGTGTTGGCCGGCTTCCCGATGGTGGACTTCAAGGCGACCCTGTTCGACGGCGCCTACCATGACGTGGACTCCAGCGTGCTGGCGTTCGAAATCGCCTCCCGCGCGGCTTTCCGCGAAGGCATCGCCAAGGCTGGCCCGAAGCTTCTCGAGCCGATCATGCGGGTCGAGGTGGTGACGCCGGAAGACTACATGGGCGATGTCATCGGTGACCTTAACAGCCGCCGCGGCCAAGTGAGCGGAATGGACAGCCGCGGCAACGCCCGGGTGATTGCCGCCATGGTGCCGTTGGCGAACATGTTCGGCTATGTGAATACCCTGCGCTCGATGAGCCAGGGACGGGCTCAATACAGCATGCACTTCGATCACTATGCGGAAGTGCCGGCAAATGTGTCCGAGGAAATCCGCGCCAAACTGGCCGGCTGATCCCAGCGGAGACTTGCAAGACGGAGTGGATGAAAAATGGCGAAGGCAAAGTTTGAGCGGACGAAGCCGCATTGCAACGTCGGCACGATCGGTCACGTTGACCACGGCAAGACCTCGCTGACGGCCGCGATCACGAAGGTTCTGGCTGAGACTGGGG
>JAJYTF010000051.1 GCA_021793155.1 Pseudomonadota bacterium
CCGCCCCTTGGCCGCCGCCTCAATGGCGGCCGGTGAGCGACAGCGCCGATTGAGGGCGCGGCCAAGGGGCGGAGGCCCCGCCCGGCGAGGGGCTGTGATAAAGCTGGTACTTACTGCTTCGGCGCTTCGGTGGCCGGCGAACCGTCGGCCTTGAAGCGCTTGATCTGCGCGTTCTTCTGCAGGCGCTCGATGATCTTCTGGATGTCCTGCTGGGCCAGTTCGTTCTTGATGGCCCCTTGGGCCTGCTCGAAGGCCGGCGGCTGGGCGGGGCGACGGTCCTCGACCTTGATGACGTGCCAGCCGAACTGGGTCTTCACCGGCGTCTCGCTATACTCGCCCGGCTTCAGCTTGAACGCCGCCTGCGAGAACTCCGGCACGGTGTCGCCCTCGGTGATGTAGCCAAGCTCGCCGCCATTGGTCTTACCCGAAGGATCCTTGGTCTTGGCCTTGGCCTCATCCTCGAACGATACGCCCGACTTCAGGTCGGCGATCACCGCCTTGGCGGCATCCTCGGAATCGACGAGGATGTGGCGGACCTTCACCTCTTCCTTGCCGGTCGACTGCTTCTTCAGTTCTTCGTAGCGCTTCTTGATGGCCTCTTCGGAAATGTCCTTGTCCACCTGCTTGGCCAGAAAAGCCTGTTCGAGGATGCGGTTCTGCGCGTCCTTGAACGCCGCCTTGACGTCGGCGTCGTTCTCCAGGTTCATCTTCCTCGCCTGGTCGAGCAGCAGGTGGGTAGTGATCACATGATCAAGCAGCTGGTCATAGACCATTTCAAAGGGCACCTGGCGCAGCTGCGGAATGGCGCGCTGCGCTTCCTGAATGGCCGAGCGGTGGATCTCCTTGCCGTTCACCGTGGCAACCACCGGATCGGCATCGGCGGCCAGGGCGGGCAGGGCCATGGCCGTCAGCAGAACGGCGAAACCGGCGGCTCGCAGGGGACGGTTGGTCATGCAATGGTTCCTTTTCGTATACGGACAGCCGTCTTGGGTCTGTCATGGCCGGCGGCAGCCCGGAGGGGATGCGGGTATATAGCGTGGCATTAACCACAACCTGGCCCGCTGCACAAGGGCACCAATGTAGCGGTCGAAAAGTTGTCTTTCGCCCACCGCGCGCTGGCCAGTGGACGGCCTGCCGTCGTTGACAGACGGAGTGGCTGGCTCTATCTGTGTCAGCGTCTCGCAGAAGCCTTTATCACGCTTCCTTCTTTTCGAGGTTACCCCATGTTCGGCGCCATCGCCCGACGCCTCTTCGGCACAGCCAATGACCGCCTCCTGAAAACCTTCAGGAAGCAGGTCGACGCAATCAACGAGCTGGAATCCAGCATTCAATCCCTGTCCGACGAGGAACTGCGCGGCCGCACCGCCTGGCTGCGCGATCGGCTGGCCAAAGGCGAGAGCGAGGACGACATCCTTGTCGACGCCTTCGCCACGGTCCGCGAGGCGGCGAAGCGCACCCTGGGCCAGCGGCATTTCGACGTACAGCTTTTGGGCGGCATCGTCCTGCACAAGGGCATGATCTCGGAGATGCGAACCGGCGAAGGCAAGACCCTGGTGGCGACGCTGCCGGTCTACCTCAACGCCGTGTCGGGCAAGGGGGTGCATGTGGTCACGGTGAATGACTACCTGGCCAAGCGCGACTCCGAATGGATGGGGCAGGTCTACCGCTTCCTCGGCCTCACCGTCGGCTGCATCGTTCACGAGCTCGACGACGTCGAGCGGCAGGAGGCCTATGGCGCCGACATCACCTACGGCACCAACAACGAGTTCGGCTTCGACTACCTGCGGGACAACATGAAGTTCCGGCTGGAGGAAATGGTCCAGCGGCCGTTCAACTACGCCATCGTCGACGAAGTGGACTCGATCCTCGTCGATGAGGCGCGCACGCCGCTGATCATCTCGGGCCCGACCGAAGACAATTCGGAACTCTACATGCGGGTCGACCAGCTGATCCCCGAGCTCACGGCCGAGGATTTCGAGAAGGACGAGAAGGCCCGCGCCGTGACCCTGACCGAACAGGGTGTCGAGCATGTGGAGCAGATGCTGAAGGACACCGGTCTCTTGAAGAGCGGCAACCTTTACGACATCCAGAACATCAACCTGGTACACCACGCCAACCAGGCGCTCCGCGCGCACAAGATGTTCAGCCGCGACGTCGACTATATCGTCAAGGACGGCAAAGTCGTCATCATCGATGAATTCACCGGCCGCATGATGGAGGGCCGGCGCTATTCCGAAGGGCTTCACCAGGCGTTGGAGGCCAAGGAACAGGTGCCCATCCAGAACGAGAACCAGACCCTGGCCTCGATTACCTTCCAGAATTATTTCCGCCTCTACCCCAAGCTGGCCGGCATGACCGGCACGGCGATGACCGAGGCGGCCGAATTTGCCGAGATCTACAACCTTGAGGTGGTGGACATCCCCACCAACGTTCCCGTGCAGCGCCGCGACCAGGATGACGAGGTCTACCGCACGGCACGCGAAAAATTCGATGCCATCGTCACGTTGATCGAGGACTGTCGCAAGCGCAAGCAGCCGGTCCTGGTCGGCACCGTCAGCATCGAGAAGTCCGAGATGCTGTCCGATCTTTTAAAGAAGAAGAAGGTTCCGCACGAGGTGCTGAACGCCCGCCACCATGAGCGGGAAGCCTATATCGTCTCGCTGGCCGGGGTTCCCGGGGCGGTGACCATCGCCACCAACATGGCCGGCCGCGGCACCGACATCCAGATGGGCGGCAACCTGGACATGCGGCTCAAGCACGAACTGGCCAACATCCCCGACGAGGCGGCGCAGGCCAAGCGGGCGGAAAAGATCAAGGCCGAGGTGGCCGAACTGAAGAAGGTCGCGCTGGAGGCCGGCGGCCTGTATGTGATCGGCACCGAACGCCATGAAAGCCGCCGCATCGACAACCAGTTGCGTGGCCGGTCGGGCCGCCAGGGCGACCCCGGCGCCTCCAAGTTCTTCCTGTCGCTGGAAGACGACCTGATGCGCATCTTCGGCTCGCAGCGCATGGACGGCATGCTGCAGAAGCTTGGGCTGCAGGAAGGCGAGGCAATCGTCCATCCGTGGATCAACAAGGCCCTGGAGAAGGCCCAGCAGAAGGTCGAGGCGCGCAACTTCGACATCCGCAAGAACCTGCTGAAGTTCGACGACGTGATGAACGACCAGCGCAAGGTCATCTACGAGCAGCGCAAGGAGCTGATGAGCGCCGTCGACGTGGCGCAGGCTATCGTCGACATGCGCCACGAGGTGGTCGAGGAAACCGTCGCCAAGCGCATTCCCGAGCGGGCCTATCCGGAACAGTGGGACTCTGCCGGGCTGCATGAAGAGGTGCTGCGCATCTTCAACATGGACCTGCCGGTCGTCGCCTGGGCCAGGGAAGAAGGCATCGCCGACCAGGAGATCCGCCACCGCATCCTCGAGGCCGCCGACCACAAGATGGCGGAAAAGGCTGCCAATTACGGACCTGACGTGATGCGCATGGTGGAGAAGAGCCTGCTGCTGCAGATCCTCGACCAGTCGTGGAAGGACCACCTGCTGACGCTGGACCACCTGCGCCAGGGCATCGGCCTCCGCGCCTATGGCCAGCGCGATCCGTTGAACGAATACAAGCGTGAGGCGTTCAACCTGTTCGAGGAGATGTTGGCCCAGCTGCGGGAGAAGATCACCAGCCTGCTGGCTCATATCGAATTGCGGATCGAGACCTCGCCGCAGGAGGCGCTGCAGCCGCGCGCCCCCAGCCACATGGTCGAGAGCCGCGAGGATCCCGCCTTCGCCGCGGTGCCGGAAATGGCGGGGGCTGCCGAACAGCCGGTGATCGCCACCCTACAGCCGACCCGAACCGCGGCGGTGAACCCGGCCGATCCGTCCACCTGGGCCTCGACCCCGCGCAACGCCCCCTGCCCCTGCGGTTCGGGAAAGAAGTACAAGCACTGCCACGGCGCAGTGGTATAGCGGCACCCGCGTCCCTGCCGGCGTTCGCCTGCGCCGGCAGGGACGCGGGTGCTACCGCCTACCCGTTCAGCTGTTTCGCAAAGAACTCGCTCGTCCGCTGCCAGGCCAGTTGGGCGTCCGGCTTGTTGTAGTTATTGCCAGTGGGGTTGGCGAAGGCATGGTCGGCGTCGTACCAATAGACGGAGTACGGCTTGCCGACCTGCTTCATCGCCGCTTCAAAGCGCCCCACCATGGGCTTGTCGATATGCTGGTCGCGCGTTCCGAAATGGCCCAGCACCGGCCCCTTGAGATGGGCCAACTGGTCGGGCGGCAGGTCGCACTTGCCGTAGTAGACCACAGTGGCGTCGGCCGGTGCCGCCACCGAACCGGTTAGCGCCCAGCCGCCGCCGAAGCACCAGCCGACCACGCCGACCCGGCGGGTTCCGTCCTGATGGTTGCGCGCCCAGGAGATCCACGAGGCCATGGTATCCGTCGCCTCGGCCGGCTCGACCTTTTGCACCAGGGCGCGGGCCTCGTCCGGCGTGGTCGCCACCCGGCCGTTGAATAGGTCGACCGCCAAGGCCAGATAGCCCTGCTGGGCGAACTCCAGGGCGGTGGCCTTGATCTGGTCGTTGAGGCCCCACCATTCATGCACCAGGAGCACGACCGGCGCGGGCATTTTCGCCGGCTTGGCCAAAGCTCCGGCCACCTCCTTACCGCTGCCGGTACGGATCTTGATCAGGTTGGTGGCCTCGGCCGCCGCCTGCGCCAGCTTCGGATCAGCCAGCACCGAAGCCAGCGGTAAACCGGCAAGCCCCATCAACATCGCCCGTCGTTCGATCATCGGTCCGTTTCTCCCGGCCATCCATGAAGTTGCCCCCGAAAGATGGTGACGGACCCCCCAAACGCAAAGGCCCGCGCCGGTACCGGCGCGGGCCTTGCGATAAACGGGCGCAGCAGACGCGGATCAGGCCGCGGGCTGATTCTCCAGGGCGCGACGGATGCGGCGCTTCAGGCGCAGCGCTTCGTCGGACAGCTTGGTATCGGCCACCGACATCAGAAAGGCGTCGATGCCGCCGTTATGCTCGATGGTCTTCAGGCCGCGGGTAGATACCCGGATCCGCACCATCTGATTGAGCGCATCGCTCAGCACGGCGGTTTCCTGCAGGTTGGGCAGGAAGCGGCGGCGGGTCTTGTTGTTGGCATGGCTGACATTGTTGCCAGTCTGAACACCCTTGCCGGAGATGACACAACGACGCGACATCTGAGGAACCCTCTTTGATCTCTTGGCCGGCCTCAAGCCGGGGAAAGCCGGGTTTTTACGGCGCGGGAAGTGCCCCGTCAAGGAGAATCTGGAGTTCTTGTCGTCCCTCAGACGCCGGGCGCCGCGTATCCGCGGGGCCTGGTTGTCCTCGGCTCACGCCCTTCGGGGCTCGCTCCGCGCGCTTTGCGCGCATTGCTTTGATCGCCGGCCCAGCCAGAGGCGCGCGGGCGGCACCCGCTCCTTCAGCCAAACAGCTTATCGATGTCGTCCTGGTTGAACAGCTTGTCGACGTCGGTCTGGGTGATGGCCACGCCTTGCCGTTGCGGCCCATGGAGCAGCGCCTTGTCGGATTCTTCCCGGACCGCCTGGGTGCTCTCCTGCTGCACCTCGGCCAGCACCTTGGCCAGTTCGTCCTTGCCCCACATGCGCACCATGGAATTGATGCGCTCTTCGACGAACTTGAGCGAATTCACCACGCGGGTGATGCGCTGGCCGGTCAGGTCCTGGAAGGAACAGGCCTCGAAGACCTGGTTGATGCGGTCGTTGATGCGATCACAGATGCCGGCGGTCTCGGGCGAGGCGTCATGGCGCAGCTCGCCGACCATGCCGTCGATGGCTTCCATGCTTTCCAGGATGGAATTGCTGGCGGTCTCGGTGTTCTCGACGATGGCGTCAAGGGTGTCAGCCATAGTGGCGAAGGCGGCATCGTTGCCCTGCAGCGCCGCCAATTCGCGGCGCATCATGCTCATATGGCCGAACAGCCCGAGCAGCTCTCTCTTCAGGCGATCTTCTTCCTGAACCGAAATCATCGAACACCACTTGAAATTGTAAAATCCCGCCACCAACGCCCGAATCTAAGCTTTTCGAACATTCCTGTCGAGAAAGGTATTCAGCAGGGCTTGCGCGGCGCTTGTCGGCGTGATGGCACCGGCCGCCACTTTGGCCTCGACCTCGGGCAGCAGGGCGGTGACCCCGGCATGGCCGCGGAACCGCAGCATCAGGTTTTCCGCCACTTCGTTCCACATCCAGGCCCGCGCCTGCCCAGTGCGCCGCGCCGCCAGCGCCCCGGCCTCGCCCATCACCTGGCGGTATCGGGCGACGCCGGCCCAGACCTGGTCGATGCCCATGCCGGCAAGGGCTGAACAGCGCAGCACCGGCGGCGACCAGTGGGGACTGGTCGGGCGCAGCAAATGCAGCGCGTTCTGATAGTCCCGCGCGGCACGCTCAGCGGCGGCAGCCAAATCACCGTCGGCCTTGTTGACCACCACCAGGTCGGCGATCTCGACGATACCCTTCTTGATGCCCTGCAATTCGTCGCCGCCGCCGGGCACCAGCAGCAGCAGGAAGATGTCGACCATGTCGGCGACCGCCGTCTCGGACTGGCCGACTCCCACCGTCTCGACGATGATCACGTCAAATCCGGCCGCCTCGCAGGCCAACAGGGCTTCGCGGGTGCGCCGGGCAACGCCGCCAAGGGTGCCGCCCGAGGGAGAGGGGCGAATGAACGCCCGCTCGTCGCGCGACAGTTCCTCCATGCGGGTCTTGTCGCCCAGGATCGACCCTCCCGACCGCGGGCTCGACGGATCCACCGCCAGCACTGCCACCCGGTGGCCCTGGCCGATAACATGAGTGCCGAGGGCCTCGATGAAGGTGGATTTGCCCACCCCCGGGACGCCGGAAATTCCGATCCGGATACTGTTGCCGGTATGGGGCAGCAGTTCTTCGAGCAGCGCTTCGGCGGTGGCCCGGTGGTCTGCCCGGGTCGACTCGATCAGGGTGATGGCACGGGCCAGGCCTCGGCGCTGGCCGGCCAAGACCGACTTGGCCAGGTGGCGCGGGTCGGCGGAGGCGGCGGAAGTAGCGTTCACGTCTTGTCGTGGCCTTCGTTGAGCAAAGCCTTCATGGCGGTCGCCACCAGCTTGGCCCGGGTTTCGTCGTCGAGATCGGCCAGAATGGTCTGCTTGGCGGCCCGCACCTGCATGGCCTGGCGGATCAGTTCGGCGCGCTCGGGCGTCATGACGCCCTTGGCCTGGGCCTGAGCCTCAGCGACCGCTTGCCGCTTTGCCGCGGCCGCGCCGCCCTTGCCGGGGGCAGACGCCCGGCGACCGACCGCACTCTGCGCCTCCTTGGTCAAAAGCAGCCCTGCCAGCGCCTTGCCGATGAACCTGAACATCAGCCGATGCTAGCGCGGTTCGCAGCCGGATTGAATCCCATTCCGCCTTCCTGCCGCGAGATCCTTCGCTGAGGCTCAGGATGACAGGACACAATTTCCGATGCCATCCCGAGCCGAAGGCGAGCGATCTCGACGAACCGGGCCTTCAAGCCCCGGGCCCCAAAGGTTGGCCATAGGAGAACTCGACGGCGTTGCCGTCGGGATCGACCAAGCCGCAGTAATAACCCACCGGGAACGGTTCCTGGCGCGGCAGCCACATCAGGCAGCCGGCGGCTTCGCCGAGCGCCGCCACGGCGTCGACCGCCTCGCGGCTGTCCAGGGCGAATCCCAGATGGCTGAAATCGCCCGGGTGGCGCTGCCGTACGGGGCCGGCCGGGATCAGGACGAAGGCGAAGTCCCGCTCCCGCCCCGGTTCGGCCAGCCACACCACATGGCTGCCCTTGGCCGGATCGGGACGGTCATGCACTTCCACCAGGCCACAGAACGTCTTGTAAAAGGTGGCGACGGCGTCGACGTCACGGACATGGAGCGCGATATGGGTGAACCCGGCCTGCATGTCTCACACTCGCACCACAGGCATGTCAGACCGTCTCCTTTTCCTCCAGGACTTGCTCGAGTTCCTGTCGCAGATGGGCCGTTTCCTGCTGCTTGCGCCACATGCCGGCATAGATCCCGTCCGCCGCCAGCAATGTATCGTGGCGCCCTCGCTCGACGATGCGGCCCTGCTCGAGAACCAGGATCTCGTCCGCATCCACCACCGTCGATAGGCGATGGGCGATGACCAGGGTGGTGCGGTTCCGCGACACCTCGCGCAACGATACCTGGATTTCCCGTTCGGTGTGGGTATCCAAGGCCGACGTGGCTTCGTCGAACAGCAGGATGCGCGGCTCCTTGAGAATGGTTCGGGCGATGGCCACCCGCTGCTTCTCGCCCCCTGACAGCTTCAGTCCGCGCTCGCCGACGCGAGTGGCGTAACCCTGAGGCAGGCTGCATACGAAATCGTGGATCCGGGCCAGCCGCGCCGCCTGTTCCACCTCGTCGAAGGCGGCGCTGGGCCGGCCATAGGCGATGTTGTAGCTGACGGTGTCGTTGAACAGCACGGTGTCCTGCGGGACGATGCCGATGGCGGCGCGCAAGGACGACTGGGTGACCTCGCGGATGTCCTGCCCGTCGATTAGAATACGCCCCGTGGTCACGTCGTAGAACCGGAAAAGCAGCCGCGACAGGGTGCTCTTGCCGGCGCCGGACGGCCCGACGATAGCCACCGTGCGGCCCGATGCCACACGGAAACTGATGCCTTTCAGGATTTCACGGTCCGGCCCGTAGCCGAAGCGCACGTCTTCGAACACCACCTCGCCACCCCTGACCGTCAGCGCCGGAGCCCCCGGCCGGTCGGCGATCTCCTGATACTGGGTCAGCAGGACGAACATCGACTCCATGTCGATCAGCGATTGCTTGATCTCGCGATAGACAAAGCCCAGGAAGTTGAGCGGCAGGTAGAGCTGGATCAGGTAGGTGTTGACCAGGACGAAGTCGCCCACCTTCATCTTCCCCCCGGCCACCCCATAGGCCGCCATCAGCATGACGGCCGTCAGGCCGACGGAGATGATCACGCCCTGGCCGATATTCAGCATGGAGAGCGTGGTCTTGCTGACCACGGCGGCGCTCTCGTAGCGCTGCAGCGCGTGGTCGAAGCGCTGCGCCTCATGCTCCTCGTTGCCGAAATATTTGACCGTCTCGTAGTTGAGCAGGGAGTCGATGGCCTTGGTACTGGCTTCCTGATCCGTCTCGTTCATCGTGCGGCGGAACTTGATCCGCCATTCGGTGACGCCCAGCGTGAAGCCGATATAGACCACGATGGTGAGGAAGGTCACCAGGGCGAAGCGGACGTCGTAGAGCCTCCACAGCATCCCGCAGACCAGGGTGATTTCCAGAAGCGTCGGCAGGATGTTGAACATCATGAAGTTCAACAGGAACTCGATGCCCTTGGTGCCCCGCTCGATGGAGCGCGACAACCCGCCGGTCTGGCGGTCGAGGTGGAAGCGGAGCGCCAGGCGATGCAAATGGCGGAACACCGTCAGAGCGACCCGTCGGATGGCACGCTGGCCGACCTTGGCGAACAGGGCGTCGCGCAACTCGCCGAAGCTCTGTGCCATCACCCTGGCGCCGCCATAGGCCAGCACCACGCCGATCGGCACGACGATGGCAGCATCCCTGACCGACAAGGCGTCCACCGCATGCTTGTAGAGCACGGGGATCCAGACGTTGACCACCTTGGCGGCGGCCAGCAGCAGCATGGCGCCGACAACCCGCAGGCGGAGCTGCGGGTCCGGCGGCCACAGGTAAGGCAGCAGGGTGCGGATGGTGCGCCAGTCGCTGTGCTGCTGGCCGGTCGGCGGAAAATAGTCGGAGGGATTACGGCGTCGCATGGGTCGACTAATCTATGCCAATGCGATGACGGCGCAACTCGGCATCGAGCCGGCCGCTGAGAAACAGCCCGGTCATTTTCAGATCGCTCAGCAACGACCATAATGGATGGCTGAACGTGGCCGGCCGATTGCGTTCGACCTGGAAATGGGCGATCCAGGCCAGGGCATATCCGACCGCGACCCCGATCAGGGCCAACATCGGCCCACCGAAGAACGAGGCGGCGACCAGGGCAAGCCCCGAGACGGTGCCGGCCACGTGAATCTGCCGGGTAGCTGGCCGGCTATGCTCCCTCAGATAATACGGCCAGAATTCCGCGAAGCTGCGCATTTTCCAGGCGGCACGCAGGGGAAGAACGGGGCTCGGTTCGCTCATGGGACATCGACAGGCTGCGACGGTGAACCGCCTATAGATGGGAACGCCGCCGCCAGGTTGCAGCCCTGGCGCAGCCGTCAGACACCTTGACGGCGGTGCCAGCTGGTCGCACCTTTTGGAACATGAGCTTCCTCGACCATATCCGCCGCTGCAATGCTTACGATCCCTCGCATTTCCGCCCCTTCGAGGTCGGCGGCCAAACCGTGGGGCGTCTGCGGACCGAATTCGCCACCAGGCTAGCCGCCTTCCCCGACGTGTTCGCCGTCAAGGACGACCGGGTGACCCTGCTGGACAGCCATTCCACGCCGGCAATGCGCACCCGGGTTATGCGCGAGGTGGTGCAGCGGCTGGGAGCCGCGGGCGCCTTACCCAAACCGCGCGGCGAAGACTATCCGGTGGTTACCGGCTGGGGTGGCGAGCCGCTGCTGTTGCTCGACCGCGGGGTGGTCTCGGCCTTCGGCGTAAGGGCCTTCGGCCTGCACGTCAACGGCTATGTCCGCGAAGGCGACCTCCTGAAGCTGTGGATCGGCCGGCGCGCGCCGGACAAGTCGGTGGAGCCGAACAAGCTCGACAACATGGTGGCGGGGGGTCAGCCGGCCGGCCTCACTCTGGCCGAAAACCTGGTAAAGGAGGCCGCCGAGGAGGCCGATCTTCCCCGCAGTCTGGCGGAACGGGCGGTCGCGGTCGGAGCGCTGACCTATTGCATGGAAGGCGAGTTGGGACTGAAACCCGACACGCTGTTCGTCTACGACCTGGAGATGCCGGCCGACATTACGCCACGCAACACCGACGGCGAGATCAGCAGCTTCGCCCTGATGGATGTCGCCGAGATCGCCGACCTGGTGCGCCGGAGCCGCGAGTTCAAGTTCAACGTGGCCCTGGTCATCATCGATTTCCTGATCCGCCACGGCCTGCTTACGCCCGACGACGAACCCGATTACATGGAACTGGTGACGGGCTTGCGGGCCAGGTTCCCCCTCCCCTGACCGCTCGGCGTCATTCCCTGATTGACAATGTTGCTGCACTGCGGCAAACAACAATCTTTCTCGGCGTCCTACAATCACGCACGATTATGTCAATCGGAAAGGTGTCCTCATGAGCATCAAGCCACCCAAGAAATTCTTCGAGCCCCTGGCGATCGGCGCGCCGGCGCCCTGGCGCGAGGTGCCGGTGGCGCTGGAGCGGATGATCCACTTCTTTCCGCCGCATAACGAAAAAGTCTGCGCCCGCATTCCCGAGTTGATCCCCCAGGTCGACGTGCTGCTCGGCAACCTCGAGGATGCCATTCCGGCGGACGCCAAGGAGGCGGCCCGCCGTGGCTTCATCGCGGCGGCCCAGGCCAACGACTTCGGCGCCACCGGACTGTGGACGCGGGTCAATTGCCTCAACTCGCCCTGGTTCCTCGACGATATGCTGGAGATCGTCGGTGCCGTGGGCGACAAGCTGGACGTGGTGATGCTGCCCAAGGTGGAGGGGCCGTGGGACATCCTTTACCTCGACCAACTGCTGGCCCAATTGGAGGCGCGCCACGGCGTCAAGAAGCCGATTCTGATCCACGCCATCCTGGAGACGGCGCTGGGCGTGACCAATGTGGAAGCAATCGCCGCGGCCAGCCCGCGGATGCACGGCATGAGCCTGGGTCCGGCGGATCTGGCCGCTTCGCGCGGCATGAAGACGACACGGGTGGGCGGCGGTCATCCGTCCTATGGCGTGCTTGAGGATGCGAAAGCCGACGGCGGTGCCCGCACCCTGTTCCAGCAGGACCTGTGGCACTACACCGTGGCCAAGATGGTCGACGCCTGCCAGGCCCAGGGCATCAAGCCGTTCTATGGCCCCTTCGCCGACTTCGCCGACGATGCGGCCTGCGAGGCGCAGTTCCGCAACGCTTTCCTGCTGGGCTGCGCCGGCGCCTGGTCGCTACACCCCAAGCAGATCTCCATCGCCAAGAAGGTATTCAGTCCCGACGTGGGTGAAGTGCTGTTCGCCAAGAAAATCCTCGAAGCCATGCCCGACGGCACCGGCGCGGTGATGATCGACGGCAAGATGCAGGACGACGCCACCTGGAAGCAGGCCAAGGTGATGGTCGACCTGGCCAGGCGGGTCGCCGCACGCGAACCGGAAATGGCCAAGGCTTACGGGTTGTAATTTGCCTTGACGCGGCAAAACCCGAGGCATATCTAAAACGAACGGTGTCGGCGGGCTACGCTCGCCGCCTATCGTTCTGCCAAACCAACAGAGAAAGATATGAACCCGCGATCTAGCAAATCGTCCACGGAGCCTTCCAGTCGTCGCTCGTCGTCGACTGATCGCCACGTGGATCTGTTTGCCCAGGGACGCAATGGGATTGCTCTGAGAGGGTTTGCCGACATGCGGTAACCTGCTCGCCAGCCCGGCGCCTCCTGGGATGACGTCCGTCAACCCATTTGCTTCAAGGAGGCGACCATGGCTGCCGTTCTGGCCACCGCCCTGTCCTTCGGGTCCGCCGCTGCGGCCCGTTTCGATTACAGCGCCACCGCCGCATCTGCGCGGCCTGTTCGTCTGGTCCGCCGTTGGGTCCTCGACCCGGCGACCAACCGGCTCGTCTGCACCTGGGCTCCGGATCGGGAGCCCCGAAGACCCATTCTTCATCTGAGGCTGGTCCAGGCTTAAGTCCCGACGGGACTTTTCCGGACACCGCCTTCCGCCTGATTTCCGGCAGCGGCCTCGCAGGATTGCGGCCGCTCCCGGAGGCCGGGTTGCAGAAACCGTAAAATCGATTTTTAGGACCTCCGCCATGAGCCAGCTTGAATTCGAAACCGTGCCGCGCGGCGCCGCTCTCGACGAGGCACATATCGGCCACATCCGGGGCGCCTTCGGCACCATCCTGCATGGCGACGTCGCCCCCCGCACCGGCTGGTGGGCGCGGCTGAAGACGCTGTTGGCGATCATTGGCCCCGGCCTGATCGTCATGGTCGGCGACAACGACGCCGGCGCCTTCGGCACCTATACCCAGGCCGGACAGAACTACGGCACCGCCTTGCTGTGGACGCTGCTGCTGCTCGTTCCCGTGCTCTACGTCAACCAGGAAATGGTCCTGCGCCTTGGCGCCGTGACGCGGGTGGGCCACGCCCGGCTGATCCTCGAACGGTTCGGCAAGTTCTGGGGTGCTTTTTCGGTGATCGATCTGTTCGTACTGAATGGTTTGACCATCGTCACCGAGTTCATCGGCATCAGCCTGGCGCTCGACTATCTGGGCATCTCGCGCGAACTGGGGGTGGTTGCTGCGGCAATCCTGATCATGGCGGCCGCCGGCACCGGCGATTTCCGCCGCTTCGAGCGGTTCTCCATCCTGCTCTGCCTGGGCAGCCTGGTGCTGGTGCCGATCTTCCTGGCGGTCCACCCGCCGCTCGGTCAGGTGGCCCATGACTTCCTGGTGCCGCAGCTGCCCCAGGGCGGCAAGCTGTCCGACGTCATGCTGCTGATTATCGCCATCGTCGGCACCACCGTCGCCCCCTGGCAGCTGTTCTTCCAGCAGAGCTACGTCATCGACAAGCGCATCACTCCGCGTTTCATCCGCTACGAGCGGGCCGACCTGTGGCTGGGCATCGTGCTGGTGGTGGTCGGCGCCGTGGCGATGATGGCATTTACCGCGGCCGCGTTCTCCGGGCAGCCGGAGTTCGGTAATTTCACCGATGCCGGCGGCATTGCCGCGGGGCTCGAAAAGTATGCGGGCAAGACCGTCGGCGTGCTGTTCGCCATCGCGCTGATCGACGCCTCGATCATCGGTGCCTCGGCGGTGTCGCTGTCGACCGCCTATGCCATCGGTGACGTGCTGTCGCTCAAGCATTCGCTGCACCGCAAGGCTGCCGACGCCAAGGGCTTCTATGCCGTCTATGCCGGCCTCATCGCCATTGCCGCCGGCCTGGTGCTGACCCCCGGCACGCCTTTGGGCCTGCTGACCAACGCCGTGCAGACCTTGGCCGGGGTGCTTCTGCCCAGCGCCACGGTGTTCCTGCTGCTGCTATGCAACGACAAGGCGGTGCTCGGTCCCTGGACCAACGCCCGCAGGCTCAACATTTTCACCGGCGCCGTGATCGCCGTACTGGTTGTCCTCTCGATCATCCTCACCGCCTCGGTGCTGTGGCCTGACATGAGCGAGGAGACGATCATCGAGATCCTCGTCGGCGGCAGCCTGCTGGCCGCCGCCGTGGCCGCCGTCGTCCGGCTGTTCGACCGCGGTCACGGCAAGGAGGCTGAAACGGCGATCGACCGGTCGCTGCGGAACAGTTGGGTGATGCCACCGCTGGCGGAACTGCCGCCGGCTCGCCTGTCGCTGCAGAGCCGGGTGTGGATGTTCGCCCTGCGCGGCTATCTGGTGCTGGCCGCCGGCCTGGTGATGGTCCGCATCGTCCAGCTGGCGATGGGCGGCGGCGAATAACCGCCAACCGCGGTTCCTGGAGTGGTTTCGGCCTTCGTTGGAAGGCCGAAACCACGAGGAAGCCCGTGCGGCGCCTGAGCGCCGCAGCCCAATAATAAGAAAGCGCCCCAGGGGAATTTGATATGGAGAAAATGACCTTTCGCAGCTCGCTCGCGGCGGCGCCCGTCGCCCTGTTGCTGAGCATGACCGCCCCTGCCCTGGCCGACGAAGCTGCGTCGTCGGACGGCCTGTTCGACCGCGACACCCTGACCGGCGACTGGGGCGGGGCCCGCACCAAGCTGGTCGAAGGCGGCGTTACGTTTGGCCTGCGCTATATCGGTGAAGTCTGGGGCACGGTGGACGGCGGCGTGCATACGGGCACCGCTACCGACCACCAGTTCCTGGCCACCGGTGATTTCGACTTCGAAAAGCTGGCCGGCCTGGACGGGCTGACCGGCCATGTCAGCGGATTCTCGCTCCTCGGCCGCGGCCCGTCGTGGAACCAGGTCAAGAACGCCTTGGACGTCAGCAACACGGAAATCTACGGCGTTGGTGAAGTGAAGAGCCGCCTGTGGACCCTGTGGCTGCAGAAGACGGCGTTCGACGGCGAACTCTCGGTGCGCCTCGGCCAGATCTCGACCGATGACGAATTCTACGTCAGCACCACCGCCGCCAACCTGATCAACAGCACCTTCGCCAATTTCGCCTTGAACTTCGCCAACCTGCCGGCCGGCCAGCCGGCCGACCCCTACTTCACCGGCAATGGCCCGGCCTATCCGCTGGGCGCCCCCGGCCTCCGGATCACCTACACGCCGAATGACAAGTTTGCCTGGCTGACGGCGATCACCACCCACCAGCCGGAAAGCATCGACCGTGGCGGCGCCCAGTTCAAATTCGACGGCGACGCCTACATCATCAGCGAGCTGCAGTATCTGGT
>JAJYTF010000029.1 GCA_021793155.1 Pseudomonadota bacterium
ATTCCTTCGGGAGATAGAGACGCCGATCAATCAGCGTCTGGCCCAATCGGCTGGCATATCCGAGGAACACGCCGACCTGGCAGTTCTCGATCCGACCTGCTGTTCCTGAATATTGACGGGCAACGCCGACAGAATGCTGGCCCTTCTTCACAAAACCGGTGTCGTCGACGACCAGAACTCCATCATCATTGCCCAACTCATCAATGACGTAGCGGCGCACCGCATCGCGCAATCCATCGGCAGCCCATCGACTACGTCCGATAAGCGACTGCATCCGATAGGGCTGCTCGTACCCGGCCTGCTCCGCCATTAACCAGCCGGTCTTGCGCTCAACACCAGACAGCAGGCCATCCACAAATGCCGAGGCTGTACGACGCAAATCCGTTCGGCCGAAGACCGGAAGCACCCGATCCTTCAACGCCTTGAGCGCCGACTCCTCCCACAAAACCCAGAGAGCGAATCGAATCATGTCCCGTCATAAAATGCAACTGTAGTACTAGTGGTGAAAATCCGACGGATGGTACCGCCACCAGCCGTCGTATTTTCACCACAATTCAATTGGTTGGTGGGCCGCCTGATCCAGGCGCTTGGGGACCAAGCGTCTGGGGCGGACCACTAGCGTATCGCCGCGACTTCCAGCTCGAAGGTCGCGGGCCGGCCCTTTTCCTTGAATGCCAGCCGTTGCCGGTGGAAGCGGTCCAGCGCGGGCCGGTGGGCGATACTGACGACCGAGACGTGCGGCAACCGTTCGAGCACGATTTCGTACATGTTCGCCTCCGAGGTCTCGTCAAGGGCCGAGGTCGCCTCGTCGAGGAACAGCCAAGCCGGGCGGATCAGGAAGGCTCGGGCAAAGGCTAAACGCTGTTGCTCGCCGGGGGAGAGCCGTTGGCTCCAATGTGCCTCCTCGTCCAGCTTTGCCTCGAATCCATCCATTCCGCACAATGCCAGCGCGGCCAACAGGTCGTCACGCCGATAGCTGTCTGGCGCATCCGGATAGGTGATGGCGTGGCGCAGCGTGGAGACGGGCAGATAAGGGTTCTGCGGCAGGAAAAGGAACCGGGTGTCGGCAGGTAGCGACACCTCGCCGCGAAAGAACGGCCAGATCCCGCCGACCACGCGGAACAGCGTGCTTTTTCCGCAACCTGACGGGCCGCTGACCAATGTGCGTGCGCCGGCAGGCAGGTCAAGATCCAGCGACCGGATCAATGGGGTTCCGTCGGGTAGCCAGATATCGACGTCGTTGAGCGTCACATTGCCGCTTGACGACGGCGGGCGCCTTCCCTCGGGCGCCGCGCGGGCCTCGGCCAATGCGTGCTCGAAGGTGGTGAGCCGTTCGATTGTCGCGGTGAGCTCGACCAGACTTGTATAAGCCTCGACGAACCAGGAGAGGGCCGTTTGTACCTGGCCGAAGGCCGAGGCGGTCTGCATCAACCCGCCCAGCTGCATGGTTCCACGGAAATAGCGGGGCGCGGCAACGATGAAGGGGAAAACAATGGCCACTTGGCCGTAGCCCGAGGAAAACCAGGTCAATCGCTTCTGCTGACGCATGATGGCCCACCAGTTTCGCACGACGAAGGAAAACCGGCTGACCAGACCCTCGGTTTCCTGCGTTTCGCCGCCGTAAAGCGCTACAGCTTCCGCATTCTCCCGCAACCGCACCAGGGAGAATCGAAAATCCGCCTCGAACTGCTGCTTTTGGAAGTTCAGCCCGATCAATGGTCGGCCGACCAGATGGGTGAGCCAGCTGCCCAAGGCCGCGTAGACGATCGCCACCCACAGCATATACCCGGGAATAGACAGGCCGGCGACGGAGAGCGGCCCCGACAACACCCATAGTATGCCGGCGAAGGAGGCAAGGCTGACGACCGATTCGAGAAGGCCGAGGCTCAGTACCAGCGTCTGACGGACAAAGCCGTTGATGTCCTCGGATATGCGCTGATCGGGGTTGTCGGTACGTCCTCCTGCCAATTGAAGCCGATAAAAGGCCTTCCTTCCCAGCCACTCCCCCAGATAACGGCCGGTCAGCCAGCGCCGCCAGCGGATCTGCAGCATCTGGCGCAAATAAAGCCGATAGACTTCAAGCGCCAGGAAAATCGCCGCCAAGAAGCCGAAGCGGATGAATTGGTGAGTGAAGGCCGAGACATTACGTTGTTGCAATGCATTGTAGAACAGCTTGTTCCATTCATTGAACAGCACATTCACATAGACGGTGCCGAGGTTCATGGCGACGATGACCGCGAGCAGCGCGCCCGATCGCCAACGCTCTTCCGAGCGCCAATAAGGGGTCACCAGGATCCAAAGGTCGCGCAGGAAGGTGCGGGTCTTGGCTAGCATGGCGGGGCAGTTCCCCGGTCTTCGGTGGCGGGGTACCGTTGCCGTGGGCCCATCATCGATGATGCTTTCCCGAAGCCGTCACCATCACGAACCCGGAGCAGCGACTGCTTGTTGCAAGGTTCGACGACAAAACTTGCTTGACTGTTTTTTCCGCCAAAGCCGAGGGAGAAGCCACTGCCGTGACGATACGCCCGTGGAAGATGATTTCGGGTCAGGTCTTGCCGATCCTTGCCGG
Organism: Pseudomonadota bacterium; assembly: GCA_021793155.1. Lineage (GTDB taxonomy): Bacteria > Pseudomonadota > Alphaproteobacteria > Rhodospirillales > Magnetospirillaceae > DUZF01. The sequence goes on from JAJYTF010000029.1 coordinate 2,570, forward strand.
CCAGCCAGCCGGATCGCCCGGCAGTGGACAGGCCCATCCCGCCGCGGCAGGAATGGGATCGGGTGACAGCTTCAACGGGCACTCATCCGAAATGCGCGGCGACGTGCAAAGCAGGAAGCTGCGTTGGCACCACGCGATCTGCCCTTCCTCGGTCGCTATGTGGCGCACCAGGACCACGCCATCAACGGGGCATTGTATGGGCCGGCCAACGGGTCTGGTCATCGGGGCCCCTTTTGTCGGCGGATTAGCGATCGGAACAGCATATGTGGCCATGGCGTGGCGCGCCAATGCGCATCAAGGAGCAGGACATCCGTGGAACTGGAGTTGGACGCGGTACCCCAAAAGCGATCTTTCGGATTGGGGCGTGCGTCCGGCGGCTCGATACGTCCTGCCCCCATGGCGTTGACTTGGTCGCTTGGCGATAGCGTTTTCGCGGTAAGCACGACCGGAGCCGCGACGATGCCCGCGGCTTCCAGCCAGGTTATTCGGGATTTTTATGGATGTGGAGCCGTCGCCGCCAAGCCGGGAGACGATGCGAAGGCTGACCGAAGAATGGGGGGCGAAGATCGGCACGCCGCCGGCCGGATGGGGGCGGCGGCGTGCCGGTTCGCTTAACCTTTTACGGCGGCCAGGGCAGCCTCGTAATCCGGTTCGTCGGCGACCTCAGAGACCAACTGGGTGTGTTTGATCTTGCCGTCCTTGCCGATGACCACGACGGAACGCGCCAGCAGCCCCTTGAGCGGACCGTCGACGATGCTGACGCCAAAGCGTCGGCCGAACTCCCGGTCGCGCAGGTCGGAGACCGACATCACGCGCTCCAGGCCTTCGGCGCCGCAGAACCGCTTATGGGCAAACGGAAGATCGGCGGAGGCGCACAGGACCACGGTGTCGCTGGCCTTGGCCAGCTCGGCATTGAAACGGCGCACCGATGCGGCGCAAGTGGGGGTGTCGACGCTTGGGAAAATGTTCAGCACGACCGCCTTGCCTGGGAAGGACTGGGGTCCCACTTCGCCGAGGTCGGTGGTGGTCAGCGTGAAGCCCGGCGGCACAGTGCCCACGGCCGGCAGGTCACCAGAGGTATGGAGAGGGGTGCCTTTCAGCGTAATCGTCGCCATTGGTTTCTCCTGTTGGAAATGTTTTCAATTTAGAGGCGGATCGCCTCCTGCGCCAGCGTCAGGAGTCAGTTGGCGCCGCGAAGCGGCCGCTGATGGTGCGGTGCCTGGCCCGCTGCGGGTATCCTCGAGATGGATGACGAATTGATCAAGAAGCACCCGGCGGACCGCCTTGGCGGCGATGGACAGCGGTCGATCATTGGGATGGGCCAGGGAAATGGTCCGTTCGATGGCCGGGTTGACGATTGGCAGGGCGGTTAGATTGCCGGCCATAGGGCCGTGGCGGGCGCAGCGATGCGATAGCACGGTATAGCCCGTGCCGGCGGCGACCAGCGCCTTGATCTGGTCAAGGGCATCGACTTCGACGGCTACCCGAGGCTGGCGGCCGCGCAGGATGGCGGCGCGCTCCACCTCTTCGCGGACACCGTGTGGGCGTCCGGGAAGGATCAGTGGCAGTTCCAACGCTTCGTCCATGTCGATCCGATCGCGGTCCGCGAGGCTCGGGTCCTGGCCCGCGGCCACGAGGGAGAGCCCTTCGGTTGCCAGGAATTGGGTGGCGACGCGGGGCGGCGCCTCGGCGCCGAAGACCAGCGCCATGTCCAGTTGTCCGGCCGAAACCCATTCCTGCATATGCCCCGAAAGGCCCTCCACCACGCGCAGCCGGACGGCCGGATATTGGTGGCGAACCGCCATGACCACCGGCACGGTGAGGATGACGCCGAGCGAGGTGGGAATGCCGATGACCGCGGCACCGGAAGGCGCATCTTCCAACCCGCGCACCTCGTCGCGCAGCGTGGCTGCCGCTTCGAGCAGCGTCCTTGCCCGCTGCGCCAGGCGGCGGCCGCTTTCGGTGGCGACGACGCCCCGCGCCGTGCGTTGCACGAGGGTGCAGCCGAATTCGTCCTCGAGCCGCTTCAGGTGCAGGCTCAGCGCCGGCTGGGCGACCCGCAGTTCCTCAGCGGCGCGGGACACCGAGCCATGGTCGACGATCTTGACGAAATATCGCAGCTGGCGCAGGTCCAAGATGTCCCCCATAACGAAACGATATCGATAATATATAGAATATATTGTTCCCCTAATAGCCCGATCGGCGCATGCTCCTTCTGACAATTTTCACCGGCCAATGAGCCGAAGCAGGGAGATGACGATCGTGGGCAGTTTTTCTTGGAATGATCCCTTCCTTTTCGACGAGCAATTGAGCGAGGAAGAAAAGCTCGCCCGCGACGCGGCTCGGGCCTATTGCCAGGAGAAACTTCAGCCGAGGGTTATCTCGGCGTTTCGCGAGGAACGCTTTGACCGTGAAATCATGGGGGAGATGGGCGCTCTCGGCCTGCTGGGCCCGACCATTCCCGAGGTTTACGGCGGGGCTGGCGCCAGCCATGTCGCATATGGCCTGATCGCCCGCGAGGTGGAGCGGGTGGATTCGGGCTACCGGTCGGCGATGAGCGTCCAATCCTCGCTGGTCATGCATCCGATCTATGCCTATGGCAGCGAGGATCAGAAGCGGAAATGGCTGCCCCGGCTGGCGACCGCCGAAGTTGTCGGCTGCTTCGGCCTGACCGAGCCCGATGCCGGGTCGGATCCGGGCAGCATGCGAAGCCGCGCCCGGAAGGTTGACGGCGGTTATCTGCTGACCGGGCAGAAGATGTGGATCACCAACAGCCCCATCGCCGACCTGGCGGTGGTCTGGGCAAAGTCGGCCGCTCATGACGGGAAGATCAAAGGCTTCCTGGTGGAACGCGGCAGCCGCGGCTTCTCGACGCCGAAGATCGAGGGCAAGCTCAGCCTGCGGGCCTCGGTCACCGGCGAGATCGTTCTCGACGAGGTCTTCGTGCCGGAAGAGAACCTGCTGCCCGGCGCTACCGGCCTGGCCGGCCCATTCGGCTGCCTGAACAAGGCCCGCTATGGCATCGCCTGGGGGGTGCTCGGCGCCGCCGAGTTCTGCTGGCATGCCGCCAGGCAGTACACCCTCGACCGCAAGCAGTTCGGCCGCCCTCTTGCCGCCAACCAGCTGGTTCAGTTCAAGCTGGCCACCATGCAGACCGAGATCACCCTGGGCCTGCAGGCGGCGCTGCGTGTCGGCCGGATGATCGACGAAGACCGCTGGGCGCCGGAAGCGGTGTCGCTGATCAAGCGCAACAACTGCATCAAGGCGCTGGACGTGGCCCGCATGGCGCGGGACATGCACGGAGGCAACGGCATCTCCGACGAGTTCCAGGTCATCCGCCACATGCTGAATCTGGAGACGGTCAATACCTACGAGGGCACGCAGGACGTCCACGCCCTGATCCTGGGGCGGGCCCAGACCGGCCTCCAGGCTTTCACCGGCTGACGGACACGAGATGAGCGGCCCGCTGGCCCATTTGCGCATCCTCGACATGAGCCGCGTGCTGGCTGGCCCCTGGGCCAGCCAGCTGCTGGCGGATCTCGGGGCCGAGGTGATCAAGGTGGAGAAGCCTGGACAGGGCGACGACACCCGGGCCTGGGGGCCGCCCTTCCTCAAGGGGCGCGATGGCGCCGACACCCGGGAAAGCGCCTATTACATCTCGACTAACCGGGGCAAATCGTCGGTCGCCGTCGATATCGCCCACCCCGAGGGGCAGGAGGTGGTGCGGCGGCTGGCCGGCCGATGCGATGCGGTACTTGAAAACTTCAAGGTCGGCGGGTTGGCCAGGTACGGTCTCGACTACACGGCCTTGAAGGCGGTCAAGCCGGACATCGTCTATTGCTCGATCACCGGCTTCGGTCAGGACGGCCCCTATGCCGAGCGCGCTGGCTACGATTACCTGGTGCAGGGAATGGGCGGCTTGATGAGCCTGACCGGTGCGCCCGACGGGGAGCCGATGAAGGTCGGGGTGGCAATCACCGACATCTTCACCGGCATGTATGCGACGGTCGCCGTGCTCGCCGCCCTGGCCCATCGTGACCGCACCGGGGAGGGCCAGCACATCGACCTCGCGTTGCTGGATGTTCAGGTCGCGGTGCTTGCCAACCAGGCGGCGAATTATCTGATCGGCGGAGCCGTGCCGCCCCGTCTGGGCAACGCCCATCCCAATATCGTTCCCTATCAGGCGTTCGCCAGCAGTGACGGCTACGTAATCCTGGCGGTCGGCAACGACGGCCAGTTCGCCCGCTTCTGCGAAGTGGCCGGCCGCCCGGACTGGGCCGCCGACCCGCGCTTCGCCACCAATGCCCAGCGGGTGCGCCACCGGGACGAGCTGCTGCCCATGTTGCAGGCCGTGATGGCGTCGCGGCCGAGCACGGACTGGATCGACCGGCTGGAGGAGAAAGGCGTGCCTTGCGGCCCGATCAACGATCTGGCCGCGGTGTTCGACGACCCTCAGGTGCGACATCGCGGGATGGCCGTTTCCATGGAGCATCCCCTTGCCGGCGAGGTGACGGTGGTGGCCAATCCGATCCGGCTTTCAACGACACCCGTCACCTATGACCGTGCGCCGCCGGCCCTCGGGGCCGATACGACGGACGTGCTCGGCCGGCTGCTTGGCCTCGACGGCGCTGCCCTGGCTCGGCTCCAGGCGGGCGGGGTCATCGGTATGTGACCGCCGGGTGTCCTTTGAGATCTGCCGTTCGGGCACTCCTCGAAGGCTGAAAATGCGATCGGTAGCGAGGTCCGTGCGATGCCGCGGCGGTCGCACACCATGACCCTACTTGGTTGCTCCGATCCTGCAGTCGTTTCTCACCGGAACGCGTAAGCGTCCATCCTGAGGGCACCGAAGGTGGCGCTGGTGTGAAGACGCTCGGTCGTGCCGCCGTCGGGGCTGGCGCCCAGGGCGGCGAACAGCGGTAGGATATGGTCTTCGGTCGGGTGGTTGCGTGCCGCGTACGGCGCGTTCTGGCGGTAAGCGAACAGGTCGGCAAGGCGGCGGGCCCGCAGCGCCTTATCCATCCAGTCGGCGTACTCCGACACCCATTGAGGCTCGGCCGCCGCCAAGCCCAAGCGCTCCAAAGCCTGCAGGTTGTGCGTCAGACTCCCGCTGCCCATCACCAGGACGTTCTCATTGTCCAGGCCGCGCAACGCCGTGCCCAGCTTGAAATGCTCCTCGGGGCTGCCGCCCTGCAGGAGGGACAACTGCAGCACCGGAATATCGGCCTGGGGGTACATGAGCAGCAGCGGTATCCAGGCGCCGTGATCGAGGCCTCGCCGGGAGTCAAGGTGGCACGGAATGCCGGCGCGTGTCAGACGCTCGGCGACGGCGGCCGCCAGTCGCGGATCGCCCGGCGCCGGATAGGTGTAGTCGTAGAGCTCTCTGGGAAAACCGTAAAAGTCATGAATGGTCGCATTGTGCGAGGTCCCGCTGACGGTTGCCGGCGCAGCCTCCCAATGCGCCGAGATCGCCAGTATGGCGGAGGGCCGGCCAAGGCTGGCGCCGAGGCCGGCGAGAAACTCCCGGGCCGGGCAAGGATCGGTCGGCAATGTGGGCGAGCCGTGTGATACAAAAACGACGGGCATGGACATTATGCGTTCCTCTCCGCCGCGGCCGCTTCCTCTCAGGGAACCACCGCGGTCGCTTCGATTTCCAACTTGGCGCCGGGCTCGATCAGGCCGGCAACGACGACCACTGCCATCGCCGGGAAATGGCGGCCGATTATCCGGCGATAGGCGTCGCCCAATTCGTCGGCGCAGTTCAGGTATTCATCCTTGTCAGTGATGTACCAGGTCATCCGTACCAGATGTTCGGGCCCGGCCTTCGCCGCGTTGAGGACGGCGACGATGTTGCTGAAGATCTGGCGGGCCTGGCCGACGAAGTCGAGTGCCTCGAATTGTTCCCGTTCATTCCAGCCGACCAGTCCGGCCAGGAAGACCGTTCGACCGGGCGGAGCGACGACGGCGTTGCTATAGCCTTTCGGGCGTGCCCAACCGGGCGGGTTGATGATCTCCACCATGCGCTGTTCTTTCCCCTGTTGTTTACCGCCGGCCGCAAGAGCGAGGCCGAGGCTGATAGGTATTTTTGCCATTCTTGTGTAATTTGGAGAATGGGGAAGAGAAGGGACCAGGGGGCCGATGCTCCAGGGGATGGACGAACGGCGGTACAGGAACCGCAGGATCATTCAGATCCTGCCGGTGGTGCGCGCCTGTTTTGCCCTCGGCATCGGCTTCAATTTCCTGTTCCTGCTGCTGGACCGGCGGAGCGGCGTCGACATGGACGCCGCCTTTCGGCTGCGTTCCGTGTGGTCGGCGGCGATGGCCGCGGCGATCGTGATTTCCCTGTTCCGCCGGGCTCGGCCGCTGTTGCCGTGGCTGGTGTGGTTCGCCGGCGGCTGCGTCGGCGCCTGGATGCTGACCGTCATGATGGCGATCACGCCGGCGGGCGGCGACAAGCATCTCGTCGGGCTGATGATGCTCTTTCTGTCCATCGTGGCGATGGCGCCGGGCCGGGCAGCGGCGCTGTGGACTGTCGGTTCGCTGACGGTCATCCCCAATCTGGTGATGATCCATTACGGATTTCCCCTGGAAAGATTCACCGAGGCCAATTCCTTTCTGGTAATGGCGGCCATCCTGGCGGCGGCGATTTCCTATCTGCTCGACTCCAGCTATCGAAGGGCGTTCGCCCTGGAATGCGAGATGAAGCGCCAGGCCACCACCGACGCCCTGACCGGGCTGGCCAACCGCCATTTCTTCCTGAATGAGGCGCGGCGCGAGATCGCCCGCATGCAGCGGGATGGAGCGCCGCTTTCGCTCATCCTGGTCGATATCGACCATTTCAAGAAGATCAACGACGCCTGGGGGCATGACGTGGGCGACCGTGCCCTTTGCGCGGTCGCGGCGGCCCTGGCTGATTGTGTGCGCGCACCCGACGTGGTGGCCCGCCTGGGCGGCGAGGAATTCGTCGTGCTGGCGCCGGGGACCGCCCTGGCCAATGCCAAAACCCTGGCCGAGCGGATTCGCGGCACGGTTGCCCAACTGCCGATGAAGGAAGGCGACATCCCCATTCCGATCACCGTGAGCCTCGGCTGTGCCGTCGTGGCGGCGGGCGAAGCGGCGGTCGACGGGGCGCTCAAACGTGCCGATCGGGCGCTGTATGCCGCCAAGGACGCCGGGCGCAATCAGGTTCGCGCGGCGGATGATATTCCTATCTCCGCCGAAGCCGGATGACATCCCGCCTTGGCACCGCCGACGCGCCCGGGGGCTAGGCCTCGGCGCGATTGGCCGCTGGTGCCGAACCTTGCCCCGCGTCCGCAGTTCGCCCCCACCTATGATCGTGAAGCGACGGGCGATTTTGCGAGGGCGGAGGGCATCGTGGAAACAGAGCGACGCAAGCGCAACCGCACGGCCAATCTCGCGGTGGCGACCCTCGGCGTGGTGTTCGGGGATATCGGGACCAGCCCGCTCTATGCACTGCGAGAATGTTTCCTCGACGGGATCGATCCGACGCCATCCCATGTACTGGGTGTTCTGTCGCTGCTGTTCTGGGCCATTGTCGTGGTGGTGGCGATAAAATACCTGGCCATTGTGCTTCGCGCCGACAACCGCGGCGAGGGGGGTGTCCTCGCGCTGATGGCCCTGGCGCAGCGTCAATGCACCGACAGGCCACGGCTGTCGCGCGCCATCATCGCCATCGGCCTGGCCGGCGCCGCGCTGTTCTTCGGCGACGCCCTGGTCACCCCGGCCATCTCGGTCCTGAGCGCGGTGGAAGGCATCCAGGTCGCGGTGCCGCGGTTCGGGCAGTGGGTGATTCCCCTCGCGGTGGGCATCCTGATCTTTCTGTTTTCCGTCCAGCGGCGCGGCACGGCAAAGGTCGGCGCCCTGTTCGGTCCGGTGATGATCCTGTGGTTCACCACCCTGGGGATCCTCGGCGGCTTGCAGATCGCGCTGCGACCCCAGGTGCTGGAGGCCCTCAATCCCCTCCAAGCGGCAAATTTGATCGCCGAGGATCCGTTGAAGAGCTTCCTGCTGCTGGGGGCGTTGGTGTTGGCGCTGACCGGAGTCGAGGCGTTGTATGCCGATCTGGGGCATTTCAACCGTCGTTCGATCCGAACGGCTTGGTACGCCGTGGCCATGCCGGGGCTTCTGCTCGACTATTTCGGCCAAGGAGCGCTGCTGCTGGGCGAGCCCGGTGCGTTGGACAACCCGTTCTATCGCCTGGCCCCGGACTGGGCGCTGATACCGCTGATCGCGCTGGCTTCGCTAGCCACCGTGATCGCTTCGCAGGCGGTCATCTCCGGCGCCTATTCGATCGTCCGGCAGGCAATCCTGCTCCGCTATTGGCCGCGCATGGAGGTTTGCCACACCTCGTCCGAAGAAGAAGGGCAGATCTACCTGCCCACGCTGAATTGGGAAATGCTGAGTGCCGTATTGATCCTGGTATTTGGCTTCCGGTCGTCCGAGAACCTGGCGGCTGCCTATGGCCTGGCCGTCACCGGTACCATGCTGGCGACGACGCTGATGATCCTCGTGCTCGCTCGGCGCGCCTGGGGCTGGCCGATGGTCTTGTGCGCCGCGGTCGGCGGGCCGCTGCTGGCGGTCGATGCGGCTTTCCTCGGCTCCAACGCGCTGAAGTTCCTGTCCGGCGGCTGGCTTCCGTTCGGCATCGCCGTCCTGTTCATCCTGGTGATGTCCACCTGGCGGCAAGGCAAGCGGCTGGTGGCCCAGCGTTTGCGCCATGAAGTCATGGCGCTCGAGGACTTCGTCGCCGACCCCAGCCCGGTGGAGCATCGCGCCTCGGGCACCGCCATCTTCCTCAGCAGCATTCCCGAGATCGTTCCCCCGGCACTGATGCACAACCTGGCGCATAATGGGGTGCTGCATCAGCGCAATGTCGTGGTCGGCGTGTCCAGCGAAATGGTGGCCTATGTCCGTCCCGAACGGCGCTGCGCGGTCGAGGATTTGGGCGATGGGTTCTATCGGGTGAAACTCCGATTTGGGTTCATGGAAGTCCGCGACGTGCCGGCGGCGTTGGAACGGTGTTGCCCCGCGTTGTTGGCCGGCGCGGCACGGGTCTCCTACTTCATCGGCCGCGAGAACCTGAAGGCGACGCGGGCGCCGGGGATGGCCCTGTGGCGTGAGAGACTGTTTCTGGCGCTCAGCCGGAACGCCGCTGATGCGACAAGCTTCTTCCGTCTGCCACCGGATCGCGTGGTGGAAATCGGCCTGCAAGTGGAATTGTAAAGCGGTCGAAAACGGCGCCCCTTCTTCCGGAGTGGTTCGACCATCGTTGGGGGAATGTCCCCTTTACCTGCCTAAAAATGTATTGTGAAACGACAGTAGTGAGATACAGTGACAAAGAACATACGATCCTATAAATTGAATAACGCGTATACAAGAATAGTTGATGCGCAATATGCCGGCTTTACAGAACTGGCAAACGGGGAAACACGTGTGTCGGAGAATGCTCTGCCGCCAGAGCGAACGACGCGAGAAGTAACGCGACAATTAACTTGTCGGCTAGGGACGATGTGCTCTGTTCTTGTGGTTGAGGACGACGAAGCGATCAGACGGGCGCTGATCATGCTGATCGAGCTGTGGGGGCATTCGGCGTCCGGCGCGGCGACGGTGTCCGAGGCGCTGGGTGTGGTGGACAGGTCGCTTCCCGATCTGCTGCTGGTGGACTACCGCCTGCGCAACAGCGAAACCGGACTGATGGTGGTCGACGCGGTACGGCGGCGGGCAGGGTCGGCGGTGCCGGCCCTGATGCTCACCGGAGACACCGCTCCCGAACGTCTGAAGGACCTGGCGGCAAAGGGCATACCCGTGCTGCACAAGCCAGTCGTCCCGTACCAGATTCGTTCGATGGTCAGCGCGCATTGTCGACGCGCCGGCTGCAATGCCGCGCGGGCCGCGGCCGTCAGTTGACGGCCACTCAGGTGGGGCGGGCGACGACGACGAGAACGGCGCTGCCGTCGCCACCATTGATCCGGTGCCGCAGGCTGCCCGGGAAATGCATGCAGTCGCCTTCGCCCAACTGTACCGATCGGTCGACAAAGGCGATTTCCGCCGAGCCCTTCAGCACGAAGATCATTTCATGCCCGGCATGGGTGGCGCTTTCACCCTTATCTTCGGACGCATAGATGATGAACGCCTCCATCCCGCATTGGTCATTGCCGAGCAGCAGCGACTCGTAGCTGTGGCCCTGCCCCTCACCGGTACCGGCGAAGGACTTGCGATCTTCGCGGCGCACGACCGTGATCGCGGAAGGATCGACTTGTTCGCCGAACAGCTGGCTGACTTGCACCCCGAGGGCATCGGCAATCTTCAGGAGGGCGCCGATGGAAGGAATCCTGCCGCGTTCGATGCGCGACAGGTAGCCCTTGTGCAGGCCCGTGGCACGGGCCAGTTGCTCAAGCGTCAATTTGCGCTGCCGCCGGACCACCCGGATCTGATCCGTAACGACCTGGCGGCCGGGCTGCGCGATTCCGTCAGCCATCTGGGCGCTACCGCTACTCGGGCCGGATCACGTCGCCGGCGCGGATTACGCCGCCCTGCAGGATGCGGGTGTTCAGCCCGGCCCGGTTGACCAGGGCATTGAAAACCGCCTTGCCGCTGGTCTGCTCGACATGCTTGCAGGGAACGCTGAGGCGGGTGGCCTCGAGGAGCACCTCGCCCACCCGGAAGCGCCGGCCGACGAGATGGTTCAGCGGCACGCCTCGCGTGGTGATGTTTCGCCGATGTTCCTCGGGGCGCAACTCGATGTGAAGGTCACGCTGCAAGGCCACGAGGGTTTCCAATTCGAACAGCGTCGCCTGGCGGCCTTGCTCCGGCCGGCGCGAGTAGAAGCCGTTGCCCAGCATGTAGCGGTCACCTTCGATGCCCTTGCCGGCGACCAAGGTCAGTTGCTCGACGTCGATCATCGGGGCCCCGGCTTCGGTGGCAAAATGAAGAAAAGCGACGGTGCCCTGCCACATGATCTCCTCAGACAACTTGTTGCCTCTTGGGCAACATGGTGGCACCATTCAGCCTTGTCAAGATCCAGCGGATCGGTCGCGATACGGTCCATTCACCACCATCAGGAGGAAAGCGTCCATGTCCGGCAAGAAGCTGGCGCCCCTGAACCTGGCACTTGGTGCGGCGTTCCTGCTGTCGACGGCAGGCAGCGCCATTGCGCAACCATCCAACGGCCCGCCCACCTGCGTAATGCTGGCCACTGGCGGGACCATCGCAATGAAGAACGATCCTGTCTCCCACGCTCCTGTGCCGGCTGTGTCGGGCGAGGAACTGCTGGCGTCCGTACCCCAGATCAAGGAGGTCGCGCGGATCGAGGTGAAAAACCTCAGCAATGTGCCGTCGGACTATATGGACGAGGTTCGCTGGGCCGAGCTTCAACGGGCCACCGTCGAGGCTCTGCGGCGTTCCGACGTGTCGGGAGTGATCGTCTCCCACGGCACCGACACTCTGGAAGAGACCGCCTACTTTCTTGATCTGAGCGTGAATAGCGACAAGCCCATCATCCTGATCGGCGCTCAGCGTAACGGCAGCGACTTCGATTTCGACGGTCCCCGCAACCTGCTCAACGCCGCCCGCCTCTGTGTCTCCGATGCCGCCAAGGGCAAGGGCGCAATGCTGGTGATGAACGGCCAGATCAACGCGGCCCGCGAAGTCACCAAGACTCACACCAGCGACGTCGAGACTTTCAAGTCCGGTGATTTCGGATTCCTCGGCAATGTCGATGAGGATCGCGTGGTGTTCTACCGCTCGCCACTGCGGCGGCAGCATGTCGAACTGTTGGACGGCAAGCTTCCCTATGTGGAAATCGTGCCGATGTTCGGCGGAGCGACCGGCAACATGGTGCGTGCCGCCATGGCCGCTGGTGCCAAGGGCATCGTCATCCAGGGACTGGGCTGGGGTAATGTCAACTTGCCCATGTTCGGCGCTATCAAGGAGGCCATCAACGCCGGCATCCCTGTGGTCATTTCCACCCGCGTTCCCAACGGCCGGGTCCTCCCCCATTACAGGTGGGAAGGTGGCGGCAAGACGCTCAAGGACGCCGGCGCCATCATGGCGGACAATCTGAGCCCGCAGAAGGCGCGCATCCTGTTGATGCTGGCGCTTCAGACCACCCGGGACAGAGCGGCAATCCAGACTCTGTTCGACAAATAGGTGCTCAGGTCGACAGCTTGCGGCCGAGCCTGCGTTCCACCGCATCGATTTTGGATGAGAGGCGCCCTTTGGAACCGGCGCGGTAGTCGATCTTGATGCTGGTCGAGATCCGGTTGCAGTCCGAGCGCATGGCCTCGAAACAGGCCGTGACCACTGCCATCACCTCGTCCCATTCGCCTTCGATGATGGTGCCCATGGCGGTCAGCCGATAGGGCAGGCCGCTTTTGTCGATGATATCGAGCGAGCGTGCGACATAGGGGCTGAGGCTTTCGCCCTGGTTCATCGGCGACATGGCGAATTCAAGCAGAATCATCGGACTTTCCCTCATAAAAAAGGCGGCCCGCTCAACTGTCGCGAATGGCCGTCTGGTGCTACTGTAGCAGATAATTCTTTCGTATTGGCGACCACGCCGTTTGGGCCCCGTTCGAAAATGATCCGGTCGCTTTCGAACAAGCGTCTAGTCCTACTGAATCAGAATGAATCCCGAGAGTCGATCTCGGATCGGCGTTGTTTACATGGGCGTCTCGTCGAATCTGCGGTGAGCGGCCTTGGATACGTGGACAACGGAAAGTGAAGCGCAATTTGAAGCGCATGTCGCGAGCTTGACCGAGGTTATGGGGCCGGCCGATGGTACGCAGGGCGGGCGACAACGAGGCAAGGAAATCGGGTAATGGCGGATACCAGCGTGACCAAGATCGATTCGGCCAATTCTCCCAAGGGGCCGCAGGGCCAGAAATATCTGGCGAGCGGCAAGACGGTCTCGATGCGGCTGTCGGAGGAGGAACCGCCGGCGAAAGCGGCCGCGCCCACGCGCCGCAACTACGAGACTGTGGGTTTCGTCATCTCGGGCAAGGCGGCGCTGCACATCGAAGGCCAGACGGTGAGGCTGGAGCCGGGAAATTCCTGGGTGGTCCCCAAGGATGCCGAGCACAGCTACGAAATCCTCGAACCATTCAACGCGGTGGAGGCCACCGTCCCACCCGCGCAAGTGCATGGGCGGGATTAGCGGTTTCGGCCTTCGTTCGAAGACCGAAACCGCAACAGGTCCGCGCGCGGTGCGCATAGTCATAATGTCGCCGGCGAAGCCGGCAGGGCTGCGTCTCTCGCGTCGCGGCCGGAATGCCCGCGAAGCTGATCCAACGTGTCGTCAGATGAACCAGCTGGCACTGGGGTGTTCGGTGACGCCGAACAGGGTGACGGTGCTGAAGTCGCTGAAGGATAGAACCTCGGAAGGGACCGGGCCGCTTGACAGGCCAAGGGTCGACGGGTTCGCGGTTGCCATGTGAACACTGCTGTAGGTCAGCCCCTGGGCAAGGGCGATCTTTTCGCCGGCGCCGGGGTTGAAATTGGTGATGTAATCGGTAGCCCCGGCGGCATGACCGAAGACGTCGTTGGCTCCGCCATTGCCGGTCATGATGTTGGTGCCCGACCCGCCGACGATCAGGTTTGAGCCGGTGCCACCGGTCAAGGTGTCGGTACCGGTATTGCCGACGATGACGACGGGCGATGAACTGGCATGGGCGTCGATGGTGGCGTTTCCCGGCGCCGCCACATAGATGGTTTCGGCACCCGACGTCACCGCATTGTTCGACGACTGGAGGGAAAAGGCCGTATTGGTGGAAGCCGTGGTCGGAGATACGGCGGATACGGTGGGAACACTTGTGCTGAAGCCGAGAAAATTTCCGATCTGTTGGAAGACGCTTGCCATAAGGGCCTCCTGGGAACGCTGAACTCTTGTTCAACCCGGAAGGGCTGGGGCAGGTTCCCTGGGGGCGGCGGCTTACTGCTGCGGGGTTTTGGCCTGTTGCGGCGGGGCCGAGGTGACGGCGGTTCCCGTCGTCGCGCTATACTTGGGAGCGGATTTCAGCTGGTCCCTGGTCATGGAAATGGTGATTCGATTGTCGCGCGGTGCAATGGTCAATGCTTTCCACGCCACCGCCACCAAATGCTGGTTGATCCCAAGAATCCCACCGACGTTCACGATAGCCGCTTCGACGTGGCCGTTCGTGGCGAGCAGAAGATCGGTGATGGTCCCCACTGTTCTGCCATTTGCGTCATAGGCGGATTTGCCGATCAGATCACGGGCGTGCACGGTATCCGCGAGATTTCCCGGTTGGGCGGGCAGCGGCTCTCCCTGCGAGGGGCCGACCCCCGCCTCGTCCGCCACCGCCTGGTCAGCAAAGAGGGCGGAGGCCGGGAGGGCGAGCATGCCGATCACAGCCGCGGCGACGAAGATTCGACAACGCATTGTTGGCCTCGTCATGGTCCTACCGTTAAGGCTGTGGCACCGGTGCCGCCCTCTCGGCGGGTAGCGCGACGCGTCACCATCGCCAATGCGGCGCCTTCCAGGAGGATTTGCGGTTTATGGATTTTCTTCGCCCACACCTTTGAACACGTCGGCCATCGACGAATATTCGGCACTCGGCAGGCGCTCTATGGCTTCCAGCGCCTGTTGGGAGGCGTTATTGCGGCGAGCGTATTCAACGATGCTGTTCTTGTCGCAGGGGAAATTGATCCCGGCCAGTGCCTGGGCGACATCATGGGTGGCGGATTGTGGTGCTTGCGGCATATCTACTCTCCTTGCTGGCTTTGTCTCAGATGCCGATCAAACACAGCCAAATGGGTCGCTGTTCACCGAAACGGCCATCCTATTGTGGGCCAACCCCGTATTCGCGCCAATTCGACCCTCAGCCGGGGCGGCGCGGCGCGAAAGCGGCGGCAGGCGGGGGAGCAAGGCCGTCGGCTATGCGGTCCGCCAGGATGGCCAGGGCTCGGCTCATCGCGGCGGCCTGGGACAGGTCCGACACCGGCAGCTCGATGTCTTCGTGGCGGCTGAAAAGGGGGATCGGCGGCGTACCGGTTAGCACCGTCCAGTCGCCTCGCAGCCTGGCGCGGCCGTCCGGGTCGACGTCGAATTCCTGGAGGTTGATGACAAGGTCGCGTCGCGGCGGTGGCGGCTTGGGAATGGTCGGCCGGATGAAATCTCAGGCATGCAGCCTGCCCGCCAGGTCATCGCCGAGGGCTTGCAGGCTCATCCTGTCCAGGGCTGCCGCCCAACGATCGGTACCGCTGACTTCGATGCTGTTGCCCAAACCGCGACGGACCATCTCGCGCCGATCGAGCACGGCGGGCAGATGAACCGCCGCGAGGCGCACCGGCGGGCCGTCGACGGGACGCGGCGGCGAGGTGGCCGGCACCGCGTCGATGGCGAAAAACCGGGTATGCGGGCTGGTGCCGCAGGCCGCCAGCATCAGGGCGAGGAACGCGACGAGGCGCGTATGGCCGCGCCGAGGACGGCGGCCACGCGACAAATGAGGGAGCTGCCCGCGCCATCCCTCGGCTGACATGTCGCTACTTTCCCCCATGCCACCGTTGAGCCCGCAGTTCAGACAGCGGCGCCCGCCGTTTGTTCCGCGGGCTACGCTGCTGAGCGCTGTTTGGCCGGACCGAAGGCCATTTCCAGGTTGTGGGCGGTATTGACCAGTGCGACGTGGGAAAATGCCTGGGGGAAATTGCCGAGCAGACGCCGGCGGATCGGGTCGTATTCCTCGGACAACAGGCCGAGATCGTTGCGCAAGTCGAGCAGCCGTTCGAACAGATCGCAGGCATCCCGGCCGCGCCCCTGCATGGCCAGGTTGTCGGCCAGCCAGAAGGTGCAGGCGAGGAAGCTCGCCTCTCCGGGGGGCAGGCCTTCAATTTTTGGATCGGGGGAATACCGGTAGACCAAACCATCATGGATCAGGCCATGTTCGATCGCCGACACGGTGCCGAGGACCCGAGGGTCCCGGGCCGGCAGGAACCCCACCAAAGGGACCATCAGCAGCGAGGCGTCCAGGGTCTTGCCGCCGTAGTACTGCACGAAGCTATTGAGTTCGGGATCGAAGCCCTTGGCCAGCACGTCCTGGTGGATCTGCCGCTGCAGCCGGCGCCACCGTTCCACCGGCCCGGCGCGGCCGAATATTTCCACCGCCTTGATCGCTCGGTCGACCGCCACCCAGGCCATGACCTTGCTGTGGGTGAACTGGCGCCGTCCGCCGCGGACTTCCCACAGGCCGTCGTCGGGATCGCGCCAGTGGCCTTCGAGGAAGTCGAGGAAGACCTTTTGTACGTCCCAGGCCTCGGGCTCCGGCTCGATGCCGGCCTTGCGCACCACATGCAGGGTGTCCATCAATTCGCCGAACACATCCAGTTGCAACTGGTGGTGCGCATCGTTGCCGATCCGTACCGGGCGGCTTCCGGCATAGCCGTCGAGCCAGGGCAGCGCCTGTTCCTCCAGGCGGCGCTCGCCGGCCAGGCCGTACATGATCTGCAACTGGGCCGGCTGTCCGGCGACGGTGCGCAGCAGCCATTCCCGCCAGGCATGGGCCTCCTCATGATATCCCGAGGTGAGCAGCGCGTAGAGGGTGAAGGTGGCGTCGCGCAGCCAGCAGTAGCGGTAGTCCCAGTTGCGGACGCCCCCGACGGCTTCGGGCAACGAGGTGGTCGGGGCGGCGACGATTCCCCCGGTGGGCCGATGGGTGAGGGCCTTCAGGGTGATGAGGGAACGCATCACCGCATCGCGCCATCGGCCATCATAGGTGCAGCGGGAGGACCAGGCCAGCCAGCGGCGCTCGGTGTCCGCCAGGCAATCTTCGGCGTCAAGGGGCGGCGGAGCCGGATGATGGCCAGGATGCCAGATCAGGTGGAAGGCCACTTTTTGTCCGGCGACCAGCGTGAAGTCGGCGTGCCACGCGGCATCGACGATTTCGACCGGCAAGGGCGTCGACAAGGTCAAGGCGTCCGGCCCGGCGATGGCGCAGGGCCGCTCTCCATACCGCCGCAACCATGGGACGGAGCGGCCATAGTCGAAACGGGGGGTGAGTTCGAAGCGCATGTCGACGCTGCCTGCCTCGCCGATCACCAGGCGGAGCAGGTCGACGCGCTGTTCGTCCTGCGTCCCCGGCATGAAATCGACCAGCAGGACGCGGCCAGACCGAGTGTGGAAGCGCGTTTCCAGGATCAGCGTGTCGCCTCGGTATCGCCGTTCGGCAGACAGGATGCCGGTGGCGGGGCGAATCGCCCAGCGGCCATCGGCAGGCCGCCCCAGCATGGCGGCGAAAGCAGCGGACGAATCGAAGCGGGGTGCACACATCCAGTCGATCGATCCGTCGCGCCCCACCAGAGCCGCCGTCCTCGCATTGCCGATCAGGCCATAGTCTTCCAGCGGAAGCGTCATGGCCGTTCAACCGGCCGCCGCCGCTCCGCCGAGGCTGAGGGCCTGGGCAGCCAGTTCGGCGAGATGGGTCGCCCGCCGGCCGGTGGCCTGGGCGATCTGCTCGCGGCAGGAATAGCCGTCGGCCACCATCAAGGTGCCTGGCGGAGCAGATCGCACTGCCGGCAGCAAAACCCGTTCGCCAGCGGCCATTGCCACCTGGTAATGTTCCTTTTCGAACCCAAACGATCCGGCCATGCCGCAGCAGCCGGAATCGAGGATCTGATAATCGAGCCCCAGGCGGTCCAACATGGTGCGTTCGCTCTTGTCGCCGAACAGGGCGTGGTGGTTGCAGTGCAGATGGACAAGGGCATTGCCGCCCAGCCTCGGCGGGTTCCAGCCCAGATCGTCGGCCAGGAATTCGCTCAGCAGGCGTGAATTGTCCGAGACTCGCCTGGCGCCGGCATCGCCGGGGAAAAGCTCTAGGAGTTCGTCGCGGAACGACGCCAGGCAGGCCGGCTCCAGGACCACCATCGCGGCGCCTTGATCGATCTCGGGCAGGACCGCGTCGACGGCGTCCCGCAGCTGCCGCTTTGCCATGTCCAGCATGCCCCAGGCGAACAGGGGCCTGGCGCAGCAAAGCGGTCCCTCGGGCACGACCACATTGCAGCCCGCCGCCTCCAGGACCCGGACGGCGGCAAGGGCGGTCTCCGGGTGGAAATGTTCGTTGAAGGTGTCGGGCCACAGGACCACGCGGCGCCCCGGTTTGCCATCGGACCGGCGGTTGCGCAGGCGCTGGCGGAAGGTAGCTGAAGCGAAGGCGGGCAGGCGGCGTTCCCGGGCGATGCCCCCCACCACCTTGGCCAGGCGCGAGAGGCCGGGCGTCGAGCCGATGCCGTTGGCCAGGCCGGGCGCCACTGCGGCGGCCCGCGCCCACCAATGGATCAGCCCCATGGAATAGGCCGAGCGCGGGCGAAGACGATTCCGGTAATAGTGGCTGAAGAACTCAGCCTTGTAGGACGCCATGTCGACACCCACCGGGCAGTCGCGTTTGCAGCCCTTGCAGGCCAGGCACAGGTCCAGCGCCTCGCGCACCGCCTCCGATTTCCAGCCATCGCGGATCACCGAGCCCTGGATCATCTCGAACAACAAGCGAGCTCGTCCGCGGGTCGAGTGCATCTCCTCATGGGTCGCCATGAAGCTGGGGCACATGACGCCGCCGCTCTTGTGGCGACACTTGCCGACGCCGACGCAGCGCAACATGGCCCGGCTGAACATGCCATCGTCGGCGGCAAAGGCGAAGACCGGCTTCGGTTCGCTTTGCGGATAGGCGGGGCCGAGGCGGAGTTCCCCGGTGATGGGGTTGGGGTCGACGACTTTTCCCGGGTTCATCCGGTTGTTCGGGTCCCAGATCGCCTTGAATTCGCGAAAGGCTTCCACCAGTTCGCCGCCGTACATCTTCGGCAGCAGTTCGGCGCGCGATTGCCCGTCGCCGTGTTCGCCCGACAGCGAGCCGCCCAGGCTGACCACCAGGTCCGCCGCTTCGTCGAGGAACCGCCGCCATTTGGCGATGCCGGGCTCGGTGCGCAAATCGAAGTTGATGCGGCAATGCAGGCAGCCGTCACCGAAATGGCCGTAAAGCGAGGTCTCGTAGTCATAGCGGGCGAGGAGGTCGCGGAAACGCCGCAGATAGGCCCCGAGATTGTGTGGCGGAACGGCGGAATCCTCCCACCCTTCCCAGGCGTCGGTCTTGCCCGGGATGCGGGCGGTGGCTCCCAGGCCGGCTTCGCGCACCTGCCAGATGCGATGCTCCTCGGCCCGGCGGTCGAAATACTTCATGTGCGGGGCATCCGGGCGGCGGCCGAGGGCGTCCATCATACCATGGGCCTTGGTGCGCGCCTCGTCCAAGCTGTTCCCCCCGAACTCGACAAGCAGGAAGCCGTTGCCCTCGGGCAATTCCTCCAGTTCTTCGCCGTGCATGTGCTTTTTTTTCATGTCGGCGATCAGCACGTTATCCAGGCCTTCCAGCCCGATACAGCCGAAATCGCGGATTTCGACCACATGGTCGGCCGCCTGGCAGATGTCGGGATAGCCCAGGACCACCACCACGCGGTTGGGCGGGCTGTCAACCAGCCGAAGGGCTGCCTGCAGCACCATCACGCAGGTCCCTTCCGTGCCGACCAGGGCCCGGGCGACATTGAATCGGTTTTCCGGCAGAAGTTGCTCGAGGGGGTAGCCCGAGACACGCCGCGGAATGTCGGGAAAGCGGGCACGGATCAGGTTGCCGTAGCGATTGGCCAGATCCTTCAGGCGCCGGTAGATGTCGCCACGGCGCCCGCCCTCGCGAACGATTCGTTCCAGGTCCTCGTCGCTGGTCTCGCCGACCCACATGCGCAGACCGTCATAGGTCAGAATTTCCAATTGCTCGACGTTGTCCGAGGTGCGGCCCGACATGATGGAATGCACCCCGCAGGAGTTGTTGCCGATCATGCCGCCCAAAGTGTTGTGGTCGTGGGTGGACGGATCGGGGCCGAAGGTCAGGTGATGCCGCTCGGCGGCGTCGCGCAGCGAATCGAGGACCACCCCCGGTTCCACCCAGGCCCGGCGGCCACGCGGGTCGATCTCCAGGATGTGGTTGAGATATTTCGAGAAATCGATGACCACCGCCGTGTTGCAGGTCTGGCCGGCCAAGCTCGTGCCGCCACCACGGGACAAAATCGGCAGTCCGTGGCGGCGGGCCATCTCGACGGTGGAGACCACCTCGTCGACGGATTTCGGAATGACGACGCCGATGGGCGGCATCCGGTAGTTGGAGGCATCGGTCGAATAAAGTGCGCGCGCCCCATCGTCGAAACGCACTTCTCCGGCAATCCTTCGGCGGAGGTCTTCGGACATCCGCGCAGCCGCGTTCTGTGAATAGGTGGGGGGCATGGCTGTATCAGATTATCTCGCGGACCTTGTCCGACAGGGCGGTCAGGGCAATGCGGCCGGCATGCGGCGTGCCGCGGGCCAGCGCCTGGGCGAATTTCTTCGCCTGTTCCATGGTGATCTTCGGGGGCAGGGGCGGTTCGTTCTGGTCCACGACGGCCTCGATGATGGTAGGCCGCGGCTCGGCCAGCGCCTGCTCCAGCACCGGGCCGGCGTCGGCGGGGTCCTCAATGGTGTAGCCGGCGCCGCCGCAGGCCCGCGCATAGGCCGCGAAGTCGATGGGCTGCAGATCGCATCCGAACTCGGGATTGCCGAGGAAGACCATCTGTTCCCACTTGATCTGACCCAGGGAGTTGTTCTTGACGATGACCACCTTGAGCGGCAACGCGTATTTGACGCAGGTAGCGAATTCGCCCATCAGCATGGTGAAGCCGCCGTCGCCGACAAAGGCGACCACCTGGCGGTCGGGATAGGCGACCTGCGCCGCGATCGCATAGGGAAAGCCGTTGGCCATGGTGGCCAGATTGCCGGACAGCGTGCAAATCTGTCCCTGCCGGATGGGGATCTGGCGGGCGTACCAAGTCGCGATGGTGCCTGAGTCCGAGCAGATGACCGCGTTGTCGGCCAGCCGCTTCCCCAGTTCCCAGGCGATCACCTGGGGCTTCATCGGCTTGTCCTGCCGGGTGCCGCGTTCCTCCATCAGCCGGAGCCAGGCCCTGGCTCCGGCTTGCGCCTTCTCGAGGAATGCACGGTCGTCGTTGCGTTTCAGCATGGGGATTAGGCGGCGCAGGGTGTGCAGGGAATCGCCCACCAGCCCGACCTCGACCGGATAGCGCAAGCCGATGCGCTGGCCGTCGACGTCGATCTGCACGCCACGCGCCTGGCCGGGCTTGGGATAATATTCGATATAGGGGAAGGTGGAGCCGACGATGAACAGGGTATCGCACTGTTCGATTGCCTCCTGCGATGGCGCCGTGCCCAGCAGCCCAACCCCTCCGGTCGTGTAGGGGCTGTCGTCGGGCACGCACATCTTGCCGAGCAGCGGCTTGACGATGGGCGCTCCCAGGATCTCGGCGACTTGCTGCAGTTCGGCGGCGCAGCCGATAGCGCCGCGGCCGGCCATGATCGCCACGCGGCGGCCGGCGTTGAGGAGGTCGGCGGCATGGCCCAGGGCCCATTCCGGCGGGAGCCCGGCCGAGCGGGCAAACACATCGGATGTGTGGTGGAGTCGGTTGCGGCGGCTCGGATGGCCAGCAGCCAGGGTTTCGTCCTGGAAATCCACGGGCATGGTGATGTGGGCCACGCCGCGCCGGGCGATGGCCGAGCGGCAGGCAAGGTCAGCCACGTTTTCCACATGTGTCGGCCCCATGACGCGGCTGTTGTAGACGGCGACGTCGATGTAGACCTTGTCCAGTTCCACATCCTGTTGGGTGTAGGTGTGCAGCAGGTCGTGAAACTGCATGCCGGTTATGGCCAGCACCGGCACGCCGTCCAGTTTGGCGTCGTAAAGGCCGTTCAGCAGGTGGATGCCGCCGGGGCCGGACGTCGCCAGGCAGCAGCCCAGCCGGCCGGTCATCTTGGACCAGCCGCAGGCCATGAATGCCGCTGCCTCTTCATGCCGCACCTGGACGAAGCGAACCTTTTCCTGGCGCGTTCGCAACGCCTCGATGATGCCGTTGATGCCGTCGCCGGGCAGGCCGAAGATGACGTCGACACCCCAGTCGTGAATGGCGTCGATCAACAAGCCAGCGGCAGTGTCGGCCATGACGTCCTCCTGTTACGTCCTCATTCCTGAACAACGGGTGCCGCCCGGCTCATGTTCCGGGAATGGACCGGTTTTCTTGCCTGGTCACGATCCCGCGGTCTCACGCCGTGCGGGCTCAGGCACACCCGCCTCCAGGTCTTTCCAGGGCTCGAACGCTGCTCGGTCTAAGACCCGCGCCCGCTGGGCAGGATCATAGGCAGGAATTCCTCCTGGCCGTCGCGGTTGAGGTTCAGCGCCACAGCCTTTTTCCCATTCTTTTCGGCGGCTTCGATGGCCTCCTGGGCTTGGCGGGGCGTGTCGACCGGGGTGTGGTTCACCTGTTGGATGACGTCGCCCGGGCGGACACCCGATTGGTCGGCGGGGCTTCCCGGAACGACATGATCCACGAATGCGCCCCGGATCCGTGGAGGCAGATCGAAGCCCCGCTGCCGGGCCACGTCCAGGGTCTCCAGCTGCAGGCCCACTGCAGGAAAGGCGCCACCGCCGGTCGATGCCTGCGCGACGGCGCCGCGTTGACTCAGCTCGCCGACGGTCACGTTGAGCGCTTCCTGCTTGCCATCACGCAGCACCGCCACCCGCACCGTCTTCCCCGGAGGCGTGTTGGCGACGTCCCAGGTCAGGTCGCGAACGTGACGGATCTCGTTTCCCTCGAACTTGACGATTACGTCTCCCGGTTTGATCCCGGCCTGGGCCGCCGGGCCGTCGGGAGTTACCGAGGCCACCACGGCACCGTTCGTGCTTTGCACGCCAAGGGCATCCTCGGTCGCCGGGGTAATGCCTTCGGCGGTCACGCCCAACCAGCCACGGGTCACCTTGCCCGAGCGCTTCAGCTCTTCGACGACCGGCTTCGCCAAGGCCGAGGGAATGGCGAAGCCGATGCCGATGCTGCCGCCGCCGGCAGGCGACAGGATGGCGGTGTTGATGCCAATGACGTTGCCCGCTTCATCGAAGGTTGGCCCGCCTGAATTTCCCTGGTTGATCGGTGCGTCGATCTGCAGGAACTCGTCATAGGGATCCTGGCGGATATTGCGGCCGCGCGCCGACAGAATGCCGGCTGTCACCGTGCCGCCCAGGCCGAAAGGATTGCCCACGCAGACCACCCAGTCGCCCACCGCGGCCTTGCCGCTGTCGCCCCATTCGACATGGGGCAGGGGATGGTCGGCCGACACCCTCAGCAAGGCGAGGTCGGTGAGGTCGTCGTGACCCACCGCCTTTGCTTCGAGGGTGGTTCCGTCCTGAAGGGTCACGGCGATCCTGGTGCCGTTCCTGATCACGTGGTTGTTGGTCACGATGAAGCCCGAAGGATCGATGATGAAGCCCGATCCCAGTGCGGTGAGCGGCCCCAGTTGCGGAGTGCTCGGAACGCCGAATAACTGGAAGAAGTCGCGCAAGGGCGAGTCGGGCGGAAAACTGGGGATTTGCGGCAGTTCTCGCTGGTTTGCGGAATTGCCCAGTTCGGTGGTGGCGATATTCACGACTGCCGGCTTCACCCGCTCGATCAGCGGGGCGAAGCTGCCCGGCAGGCCTTGGGGCTGGGGATGCGACGCCGGAGGCTCCGGTGGGGCGGCTGCCCCGGCTCCGACGGCCAGCAGTAGCCCGAGAACGGCCCTGCGGGCTCCTTTCAACACGGCTTCACCGTCCATCATGCTTGTCGCCCTCCGCGTGATCATGGGGTCGGTCTTTCCCGCATCAGGTAAACGGGTTGCCGGGCGCTTCGTGCGGGCAGAGCCAAATTTTTGCGGTAACGCGCAGAGAACGGCGCCCCGCGGCATCCTGTTATCGGGACAAGGGATTGTCCGCAGCGTCAACGAGTTGGAGGCGGAATGACCGAGGTGGAAAGTCTAGCGGCATTCGTCACCCGCGCCCGCTGCGAGGACATGTCGGAAGCGGCTCGCCTGCAAATCCGCATCCGGGTGCTCGATTCTATCGGTTGCGCCATCGGCGCCCTTGATGGGGAGCCGATGGGGCCGCTTGGCGCCCAACTCGACGAGTTCGGAGGCAATGGGCTGTGCACGGTCATCGGCCGTGCCGGAAAGACGTCGCCGGACCGCGCGGCATTCCACAACGGGGCACTGGTTCGTTATCTGGATTTCATGGACGCCTATCTGGCGAAAGGCGAAACCTGTCATCCTAGCGATAATCTGGCCCCGGTGATGGCCGCCGCCGAATACGCCGGTGCCGACGGCCGCACCCTGCTCACCGCCTTGGCCGTCGCCTACCAGGTCCAGGCCCGGCTCAGCGACGAGGCGCCGGTGCGCGACCGGGGCTTCGACCATACCACCCAGGGCGCCTTCGCCGTCGGGGCCGGTATCGCCAAGGCGCTGGGTCTGGACCAGGCCAGGGCGGCCCATGCCATCGCACTGGCCGGAACGGGGAACGTGGCGCTCAGGGTCACCAGGACCGGCGCGCTGTCCCAATGGAAGGGTCTGGCCTATGCAAATACGTCGTTCTCGGCCAGCCATGCCGCCTTCCTGGCGATGCGGGGGATCACCGGCCCGTCGCAGGTCTTCGAGGGAAACAAGGGGTTCAAGGACAGTGTCAGCGGTGCATTCGCCATCGACTGGGGAAGTGAGGACCTGGAACGCGTCTGCCGCACCGCAATGAAGAAGTTCGACGCCGAGATTCACGCCCAGTCGGCGATCGAAGGCTTGCTCGACCTGAAGTCCCGGCATGGCTTCGAGGCCGCCCAGGTCGCCTGCATCGAGGTGGATATCTTCGACGTCGCCCACAAGATCATCGGTGGCGGCGAGGAAGGCGACAAGACACGGGTCAGCACCAAGGAGCAGGCCGACCACAGCCTGCCCTACATGCTGGCGGCAGCGCTGTGCGACGGCGACCTGCAGCCGGCGCAATATACCCCCGACCGGATCGCGGCGCCCGACGTCCAGGACCTCCTGCGCCGGGTGCATGTGCGCTCCGATGCATATTTGTCGGCGCGGTTCCCCGAGGAGCTTTCCTGCCGCATCGGTGTCGTGCTGCGGGGCGGCCGCCGCCTTGTCGTCGACAAGCGTGACTACGAGGGCTTTCCGAGCCGGCCGATGAGCTGGGAGCATGTTTGCCGGAAGTTCCATGGACTGGCCGCGCCGTTCATCCCGGCCGAACGCCGCGACGCCATCGCCGAGGTGGTATGGCGCCTGGACGGAGGCACCGCCCGCGACCTGACGGCGCTGCTTGGTGCAACCCCACACACATGAGGATCGCCATGAGCGACCGCGCCTTTGCTTCGATCCCGCTCAACCCGCGGCCGTCCAAGCCGCGCAGCCGGGGCGTCACCGAAATCCGCGGCCCTTATTACTCGGTGATGGGGCGGCGATACTTGGAAGACGTCCTCGATACGATGCATCCGTATGTGGACGGCTTGAAGTTCGCCGGCGGATCCTTCGCCCTGATGCCGCGCGACAAGGTCAAGGAGTTGCTCGACCTCGCCCATCGCCATGGCGTCTACGTGTCCACCGGCGGGTGGATCGAGCATGTGCTGCGCTATGGCGCCAAGGGCGTCGACGACTATCTGGGGGAAGCCCAGGCCCTTGGTTTCGACGTGATCGAGCTGTCCAGCGGCTTCATCAGCCTGCCGCAGGGCGACCTCTTGCGCGTGGTGGCCCGGGTCATCAAGACCGGGATGAAGGCCAAGCCGGAGTTGGGGATTCAGTTCGGAGCCGGGGGTGCCACGCCGGCAGCCGAGCTTGCCGCCGAAGGCACCCGGGGTGCCGGCTGGGTGATCGGGCGGGCCAGGGCCTGCCTGGATGCGGGAGCGTCGATGATCATGATAGAGTCCGAAGGGATCACCGAAAACGTCGCCGCATGGCGGACCGACGTGGTAGCGCGGATTATCGATGAGCTGGGCCTGGAGCGGATCATGTTCGAGGCGGCCGATCCAGCGGTGTTCGAGTGGTATGTGAAGAACTACGGGGCTGACGTGAACCTCTTTGTCGACCACAGCCAGATTGTCCAGCTGGAATGCCTGCGCTCGGGCATCTGGGGAACCAAGAGCAGTTGGGGCCGCATCGCCACCTACGGGAGCGAGTGATCCTTGCGGGGGCGGACGGCCTGGGCGCCGGCGGCGCTCCTGCTGGGGTTCGCCGCCGGCATCCTGACGGGGTGCGCCGAAGAGCCGGTCGCGCCCTATCGTGGCCAGGCCGCAACGGACCGGACGGTCTACGTGGTCGCCGCCAGTTGGCATACCGAGATCGGCCTGGCCGGGGAGGACATCGGCGGACCCCTGGGCGTGCTCAAGGGGCGATTTCCCGAAGCTCACTACCTGGTGTTCGGCTGGGGCGCCGAGGATTACTACATGACGCCCCATCCCGACCTGTCCGACTTGCTGCGGGCGGTCATTCCCGGGCCGGCGGTGATGCTGGTCATTCCCCTCGACAGCCCGCCGGCCGAGGCCTTCGGCGGCGATACACGGGTTTACGCCATTCCCGCCGCCCGTGCCGGTCTCGCCCGGTTGTCCGAATTCCTCTGGCGATACCTGTCGAAACAACCCGATGGAACGCTGCGGGCGGCCGGTAGCGGCCTCTATCCGGGAAGCGTCTTCTATGCGGCGGAAGGAACCTATGACATTGCGCATACCTGCAACACCTTCACTGCGGAAGGCTTGCGCGCCGCCGGGCTTCCCGTGGATCCGTCAGGCGTGGTCAAGGTGGAACAGGTCACGGATCAGCTGGACGGGATCGGCCGCCGCGAGCGGTAGCCAAAGGCACGGGGGTTGAAAGGGCTAAAACGCGATCGGCACGGTATCCAGCGCTTCGCAGGTCCCCGTGGATACGGCGTGCCTGGGCGTGACACCGGTTCCCTCCACCGCGACGGACAGCCGCAGGGCCTTGGTGGTCCGGTCGATATCGATGTCGAGGACCGTCCGGCTCAGATAGGTCTCGCCGACATAACTGCGGCCGTCCAGCCTGAAATGTTCTGGAGTGACTTTCCATTCATCCGAAACGCGGAAGAGGAAGTCGCTTCCGGTATCGGTGTTCAGGCTGACGTCGCCCAATTTGAACGGGACGCGGCAGTCCTCGGCGCTTTCGCATTGCTTTATGACGCAGCGCAAGGTCGGGGCGTCACTGGTCCCCAATCCCGCCGCCCAGCCTGGCCGCCCCCAGCAAGACAGACAAAGAAATACCGCAACGATTCCCATTCGCCGGCTTCTCATCCGACACCTCCCGCAAAGCCCCTGGAATGATGCCGAAGCCGCGCCGATTTGGCTAGGGCGGCCTATGCCCTTCTTCACAATGCAGTAATACAAAATAGACGTCGTTATAGCGAATTGTATACATCTTTGCTAAGCGCCGCACATATTCGTCGTAGCTAATAACAATGGGTCAAAACGGCAGTGAACAAAATCACAATAGGTCGAAATGACCAGTCGTAAGGCTTCATGATGGCGCGCGAGGCGCTGCCACGTTTCCCGCTTCGCCCGGAAATATAATTATTAATGCGTTGTATGTTTGGCGAGCCTTGAATGGGGCACGGTCTGGCACCGTTGTTGCTTCTGTACGGTTGCGTGCGGTTTGCTCCACCGGGGGACGCCGACATGACCAGCAGGGGGAGGAAGACAATATGTGATAGGACAAGAAGAACAGCATTCTATCGCGCAAAGCGGTCTCGCTAAATATTATTCAATATAAATATAATACGGAAGGAAGCGAATGCATTGTGCTGTTAAAATAATGTGTCGGAGGCTGACTGTCGTTGCTGCAATGGCAACCATTGCCTTGATTTCCACTGATGGCCGTGCGGCCGATGGGAATGCCCCGGATCCTGGCGCAACTCCGCCTCAGGCGCCAGCGCCGCAGCCGCCGGCGCCCCTGGGCGTCGCCAGCCTCAACGAACTTGAGCAGCCGTCGGCGCCGCTCGGCATCTTCGGCGCCAATCTGCCGGGGCAGGGCCACCTTGTCGTCGGCGTCGCGCCGTTCTTCAACAAACTCGACGGCAGCCTGATCGGCTCGCAGTCGGTCAGCCAGCAATACGCGGTAACCCATGTCTATACGAACTACGCTCCAGGTCTCACAACTCATGTCGTGCGCAATGACCCGCAGGACGTCGAGATATGGGGCGTCCCCTTCGGCGCCAGTTATGGCCTGACAAAGGATGTCGCCCTGACGGTGTCAAGTATCTATTTGGACAAGCACCAGGACGTCACGGTTTTCAAGGGGATGAGCGGAACAGCGGTGCAAGGGACAAGCCACACCGGGAGTTCCGGCTTCGGGGATACTGCTGTCGTGGGTGCCTGGCGCGTCTACCACGATTCGATGAATCAAGTGAATCTCCAGTTTGGGATGTTCCTGCCAACCGGCAGCGCGACCGTGGACGCGACGGCATTGACCAATTCCGGTATTTTCAAGACCGGGCGCGCCGTCTATACTTTGCAGCTGGGGACCGGCACTTTCGACGCGCTTCCTGGCGTTGTCTATTCAGGCTTCATCGACAATGTGTCTTGGGGAGCCTCCTATCGTGGGCGCCTGCCGCTTGACAAGAATAGCGAAGGCTATCGTTGGGGCAATTACAACGAATTCAATGTCTGGGCGGGCTATAGCTGGCTGCCCAAGCTGGAAACGAGCCTGCGGTTTTCAGGCTCGACCCAGGGCCAGATCGTAGGTTACGACCCCAAGATTCTTGGTTACGGGCCTTGTTCGAATCCGGACTGGTTCGGCGGACAACACATCGACATGTTTCCCGGCGTGACCGTCGGCGGACGTTATTTCGGCGTTCCAGCCGCAACAGCCGCCTTGGAGTTCGGTGTGCCGCTCTATCAGGATCTCAACGGTCTGCATACGGCGCGTGACTATTCGATTCTCACCGGCATCAAATACAAGATCTGAGCGGGGAGACGGGCATCGAATTCGCCTGCGTGTCCTTGCGGGCGCGCAGGCTTGGTCGATTTGCCTCACGAACTCCCCCCTCCGCCTCCTGGTTCATACAGGGGATGAATCCTGACGCAGCGGAGGCGGGAATAAATGG
The DNA here is from genome assembly GCA_021793155.1 of Pseudomonadota bacterium. Classification (GTDB taxonomy): domain Bacteria; phylum Pseudomonadota; class Alphaproteobacteria; order Rhodospirillales; family Magnetospirillaceae; genus DUZF01. The sequence continues at coordinate 31,576 of JAJYTF010000029.1, forward strand.
ACCGCATCGAAAACCGGGTCTTCACCGAGCTGGCGCCTGGGCAGGCGGCCAGCCTGGCCCGCACCTTCACCTACAAGGACATCGATCCGTTGGCCGGCTGGGCGCTGGACACCGATCCCGGGCATATGGACGACCGGCTGGGGAAAAGCGACCTGTTCGGCCGCACCGCGGCGCAGTGCATCTGGGGGGAAACCCTGCTGTCCACCGTTCTTGCCACCCGGCTGCCGGGCCCGGGGACCATCCTTGCCGGCAAGTCCCTGTCGTTCGCCGCGCCGATCGCCTTGGGCGACACCATCACCGTGACCGTCAAGGTGGTGAGCAAGGCCCCACAGGCGGGGCGGGTGGTTCTCGACTGCCGGGCGGTCAACCAGCGTGGCGAAGTGGTGATGGCCGGGAGCGCGGAAGTGATCGCCCCGGCCGAGAAAGTGGCCCGGCCGCGCGAGGTGCTGAAGGAGGTTGAACTCCTGGCCAGGGGAAGCCGCTACGAGCGATTGGTGGAGATGACGCGCGAACTGCCGCCCATCCGCACCGCGGTCGTCCATCCCGTCGATACGGTGTCATTGCTGGGCGCGGTCGAGGCGGCGCGACAGTCCCTGATCATTCCGGTGCTGGTCGGGCCGGAGAAGAAAATTGCCGATGCCGCCCGCCGCGCCGACCTCGATCTTGCACCTTACGAGCGAGTGGCCACCGAGCACAGCGAAGAGGCCGCCGGGCGGGCCGTGGCGCTGGCGCGGGCTGGAGAAGTCGAGGCGCTGATGAAAGGCGCGCTGCACACCGACGAACTGATGGCCGCTGTCGTCGATCCGCAACACGGCCTGCGGACGGCGCGGCGCCTCAGCCATGTGTTCGCCATCGACCTGCCCGGCTATCCCCGCCCGCTGTTCATTACCGACGCGGCGATCAACGTGGAACCGGACCTCGACGACAAGCGCGACATCGTGCAGAACGCCATCGATCTGGTGCATGCGCTGGGGATCGAGATGCCTCGTGTCGCCATTCTGTCGGCGGTCGAAACGGTGTCGCCCAAGCTGAAGTCGACGATGGACGCCGCGGCGCTGTGTAAAATGGCCGACCGTGGGCAGATCAGCGGCGGCATTGTTGACGGCCCCCTGGCCTTTGACGCGGCGGTATCCGGGGAAGCGGCCAAGACCAAGGGGATCGTGTCGCCGGTGGCCGGCCGCGCCGACATCTTCGTGGTGCCCAACCTCGACGCGGGAAACATGCTGGCCAAGCAGCTAGAATATCTGGCTGGGGCCGAGATCGCTGGCATCGTCCTGGGGGCGCGGGTGCCGATCATCCTGACCAGCCGGGCCGACAAGACCCGGGCCCGGCTGGCCTCCTGCGCCATCGCATTGCTGCTGGCGCACCACAAGCAGACCACCGGCCCGCTCGCTCGGTAGAACTCGCCCGGGCCTTGTGCTGTTTGCCTGTGATCCCTGGCCGAAGGAAGGGCAGGCGGATGAAATCCATGTTTTTGGCGGTCGTCGGTGGCGCGTTGCTGGCCGCGGCCGCAGCGGCACAGTCGGTGAACACAGACTCCTCGGAGCCGGCGAGTGGCGGGCCCGCCGCGCAACACCCGAGGGCGGCGCATGGCGGGTCGGGTCGGCCGGCCGATTGCGAACCCGGAAGCCGGCGCCCGGAATGCCAGCAATCGGCGGTTCCCGATACCGCCGAGCATCCGTTTCCGGCCCCGGTCCCCGCCGGCCGTGGGGCTGCGGGACCGGCGGGGACGGGAGGCGTGCCGCCGGACCATGGCGGGCGTTCGGTCAATCCGACGGGAAATACCCGGGGCGACTAATCGCTTCATGCTGTCGGCAGGCCGAATTGGCTGACCGCCAGGTCGCCAGCCACGCCAAGGCGGCAAAGGCGCGGCGGTGCCTTGGTTCTCCGTCCGCCGACGATCTGCATGGATGATCGGTCTATGCTGATATATCTACCTGTGGTATTGTCTCAACCCATGCGGCGGGGGCTTTGGCTGGATACCAGCCGGAAGGAGTGACCGATGACGCAGGATCAATTCGCCTCCGAAAAGCCTGAACGGATCGATCGTCGCCGTTTCTTTTATTTGGCGGGAAGCCTCGGACTCGTTGCCGCCTTGCCGTCATCCGTCTGGGCCGGAACAGGAAACTACGAGGCGATGCTGTTGTACTGCATCGATCCACGCATCGTCGATGCCGTCCATGACTACATGGACCAGCGCGGTCTGCGCGGAAAATACAGCCAGTTCGTTTTCGCCGGAGCCGCTGTCGGTGTCGTCGCGCCGGCGTTTGGGACCTGGGAAACCACCTTCTGGGACAATCTCGGCATCAGTGCCCGCCTGCACCACATCAAGACGGTGATCGCCCTGGATCATCGCGATTGCGGCGCTGCCAGGATCGCCTATGGCGAGGAAAACGTTGCCAATCCGCAAGTCGAAACGACGACCCATCGCAAGGCCTTGGCCGAATTCCGCAGGCAGGTCGGCATACGCCAGCCGGACATCGCGGTCGAGACGGGGCTGATGGCGCTGGACGGGTCGGTGGAGATGTTCACTTGAACGCCCGTGCCGTTACGGCAATTTCGGCGTCTAGCCTGCAGGAAAGGCGACGGTGCTGAGAAGGGCCAGGTCAGCCTGCCGGCTGTCCAGCCGGGTATGCTGCACCACCACCGGCCGGTCGGATTCGATCAGGCTAGAATAGTCGGTTTCCCGGGGAATCGGCAGGTCATTGAACCGGAAATGGCGGGTGCGGCGGGCCGGCACGGTAACCTCGTATGGCCCGTCGGGATCGCGGTCGGCGAAAAAGATGGTGACCCGCAAATGGGCGTCGGCATTGCCGGCATTCAACACGCACATGGTTTCATGGCTCTCCATCTGCGGCGAAGGCCCGTGGCTGGTGTTGGGTATGTATCCTTCGGCGATCACCCAGCAGGTCCGTCCGACGGTCCGTAGCATCGTGCAGCCTCCCTTGGTGCTCTGACCCAAACCCATGATTCCGTTTGGGTCAGAGCACCAGGCTTGGTTTTGCCCCTCGCCGTGCGCTTGTCGCGGCCGGTGGTGATACCCTTGGAGAACGCCAGCCGGGGGCGGGGAGTTCGTGGTGGTGGACGGCGTCGGGAAAAATATGCGATCTTCGTCTCCGATGGGTTCCACGCGGGCCAAGCCCGCCGGATCAAAAGGGAACACGGTAGGGACGACCCAATTCGGGGCCTGATCCGTGGCTGCCCCCGCAACTGTGAGCGGTGAGTCCGCGTCCTCGAAAGCCACTGGGCAACCGGGAAGGCTGGATGCGACAAGACTGAGACCCGCAAGCCAGGAGACCTGCCCATCGTCGCGCAATCGGCTGCGGAGGGCGGTCGGATCAATACGATCGTCGTCCCTCTTCGCATCCTCAGTTCCCCGCACGGTGGGTGCGCGGGAGGGAGTTGGGTCGGCATGTTCGCAAAAATTTTCAATGATGGTTTCGGCAACCTGCGGAGCAAGGTCGCCGGCATCGGCATGGTATTGGTTGCTCTCAACGCCTTGGCCTGGATCTGGGCGTTGGTTGCCTTCCGCCACCACCCGTTGCTGATGGGGACGGCGTTGCTGGCCTACAGTTTCGGCCTGCGCCACGCTGTCGATGCCGACCATATTGCCGCCATCGACAACGTGACCCGCAAGCTGATGCAGGAGGGCAAGCGCCCCGTGGCCGTCGGGCTGTTCTTTTCCCTCGGCCATTCGACCGTGGTCGTTCTGTTGTCGTTGTTCGTAGCGGCCACGACCTCGGCCCTGCAAGATCGCTTCGAAGACATGAAAGCCTTCGGCGGCCTGATCGGTACCAGTGTATCCGCCTTCTTCCTGTTCGCCATCGCCGCTGCGAACGCGGCAATTCTTGCGGGTACATGGCGCAGTTTCCGGGACGTAAAGAACGGCAAGCGTCCGGGCGAAGACAGCCAAGACGTACTGGCACTCGGTGGCGGACTGATGGCTCGTATTTTTCGAGGGTTGTTTCGCCTGATCGGCCGCAGTTGGCACATGTACGGTTTGGGGCTGTTGTTCGGCCTCGGCTTCGAAACGGCTACCGAGGTGGGCTTGCTCGGGGTCTCGGCGACGGGAGCGTCAAGCGGCCTCTCTCCGTGGGTGATCATGATCTTCCCCGCCTTGTTCTCGGCCGGAATGGCGCTGATCGACACCGCCGACGGGGTCCTAATGCTTGGTGCCTATGGCTGGGCCTATGTCAAGCCAGTGCGGAAGCTGTACTACAACCTAACCATCACCTCGCTGTCGGTGTTGGTGGCCGTCGTCGTCGGTGGCATCGAAACGCTTGGCTTGGTCGCCGACCAGTTCAAGCTGAAGGGCTTGTTTTGGGAGGAGGTCGGCGTAATCAACGACAATTTTGGCTTGCTTGGCTATGGCATCATCGGATTGTTCGTCCTGGGCTGGGTCGCGTCGCTGGTGATTTACAGGATCAAGCGCTACGACGAGATAGAAGCGACGATCTGATGATCGCACCGGTCGTCCGGGAGATCGGCGCCGCGGTCGAATGGCCGCCGTGTCAAACCTCCCGGTGGTCGCGAGGACGTTGCGTGGCCAGCGCGGCAATCAGCATATCGATGTTGATGGGCTTGGCGAGGTGGGCATTCATTCCGGCCTCCATCGACCTTCGCTGGTCCTCCTTCATCGCGTTGGCCGTCATGGCGATGATCGGCAGCCGGGTCAAGCCCAACTTGCCGCGGATGATCCGCGTCGCCTCGTAGCCATTCATTCCCGGCATCTGCACGTCCATCAGTACGGCGTCGAAGCCGTCGGCGCCGTTCTTCAGCGTCTCCACGGCAGCACTTCCATCGCCGGCAATCTCCACGGTTGCCCCCGCCCGCTCCAGGACGGCGCGGGCAACCATCTGGTTGACCTCGTTGTCTTCGACCAGCAGCACCCGCAGGCCGGTCAGCCGGCCGGCCAACGATCGGCGGCGCGAGGGGGCCTCGCGGGCTGATTCCGGCGACCAATCGGGGACGCCGGTCGGATCGACATCGCGGGCGAAGCGGGCGGTGAACCGGAACACGCTGCCCTGGTCGGGCTGGCTTGCGACGGTCAGCGCGCCCCCCATCAATGTTGCCAGGCGGGCACTGATAGCCAAGCCGAGACCGCTGCCACCGTAACGGCGGCTGATGGAGCTGTCGGCCTGGGTGAACGGAGCGAACAGGCAGGCCTGCTTGTCCGGCGGAATGCCGATGCCGGTATCTCTAACTGCAAACTCCAAGTCAACGCCCGCGTCATCCTCGGCCAGCTTGCGCAGGGACAGCACCACCTCGCCGTGCTCGGTGAATTTCACCGCGTTGCCCACGAGGTTGAGCAGCACCTGCTGCAGGCGCAAAGGATCGCCGACCAGCGCCATGGGAACGTCCGGCGCCACCGCGAAGGTCGCTTCGATGCCCTTGTCCCTGGCGGCGGTGACCGCCACCGCGGCGATACTGCGCATTACCTCGTCGATGCTGAAGGGGATCCGCTCCAGCTCCAGCCGCCCTGCCTCGACTTTCGAAAAGTCGAGAATATCGTTGAGGATGCCGAGCAATGCCTCGGCAGAGAGCTTGATCTTGCCGACATAGTCCCGCTCTCGTTCACCGAGAGGCATTTCTTCCAGCAGCCGCGACAATCCGATGATCGCGTTCATCGGTGTGCGGATCTCATGGCTCATATTCGCAACGAATTCGCTCTTCGCCCGGCTTGCCGTCGCCGCCCTGTCGAGCGCCGCCGCCAGCTGCTTGTTCGTCTCCTGAAGCTGCCGTTCGGCTTGCTTCTGGTCGGTGACGTCGTGGCACATCATCAGCAGGTAGGGCTCCCCGGCGGTGACGAAGCGGGAATAGCTCACATCGACCAGGAGGGGCCTGCCGAAGGTTGAAGTGGTATCGACGCTGACATATTGCGTTTCCCCGGTGCCCAGCGCTGTTTCGGCAGCCTTCAGCATGCCGCTATGCCGCCAGGAATCGAGCTGCCGAAAATTCTGCGACAGCAACTTGTGGGGAGAGCCGCCGATGACCCGGGCGGCCGCCGGATTGGCGAGAATGCAGGAGCCGTCGCTCCGATAGGTGAGTATTCCTTCCGCTGCCGTGTCGATGAGCGCAGCGTTGAAACGCGACAGGCGTTCGAGCTCGGTGTTTGACTTCCGCAACTCCTGTTCAAACCCCTTGCGTTCACTGATGTCGCGGGCCACCGCGACCGAGACCTGGCGGCCGTGAAGCTCGACCAGGTTCAGGTTGACCTCGACCGGATAGGTCGTGCCATCTCTGCAGCGGTGCATGGCCTCGAACACGAGGTTGCCATGCTTCTCGGCTTCCAGACTTCGCTCCGCGACAATCTCGTCATCCAGGCCGGCGACGATGTCCTTGAGCGTCATTCCCTGCAGTTCGTCCCGGGTGTAGCCCAACCGCTCGCGCGTCGCGCGGTTGGCATCGACGATGCCGAGAGAGGCGTGGTCGATCAGGAGCACATTGTCGTCCAGGTGATCGGCGATGTCCCAGAACAATCCGAGGTCGGTCAACTGGCGCCGTAAACTGTCTTGCCGGCGTCGGCGCCGGGCGAGACGGCAGGCGAGCATGATTCCGGTGCGGGCTGCCACGGCAGGGACCGCTCGCGCTTTCGACCAAAGACTCATGCCGTGCCATCCGTTTCCGCCACGGGAGTTTGGGGCCCCCTCGGCAACCAATATGGCCGATCGAGATGGAAGATTTAATCCCTATGTTAGCACATGATAAATTCTGCTGCGGCAGGGCTTAGAAGCGATACCCGACGATAAAGTCGGCGGTTAGCTGCGTTCGGGTTTCGGTCAGCGGGCTTTCGACGGCATCGCCCAGCAGGCGTTGATAGGCGGCATCCAGGCTGAGCAGCCAATGGTTGCCGAACATGTACACACCGGTGGCGCCGATGCCGGTATCGTAGAATCCTCCGCGGGGGGCGAATGTCGGCAAACCGGGTTGCCTGACATGGGTCGGGTCGATGCCGAAATAGGCATTCATGTAGGTGCCGTTGGCCATGCCGAGGGTGGGCCCAATGAACAGGAAGGCGGTCTTGGTGATCGGCAGCGGCACATATGCGCCCAAATCGCCGATCACGCCGTTGTGGCCGCCGATACCCTTGCGCAGGTCGGCAGCCAGGACGACGGGCTTCAGGAAGTACTGGGCGAAGATCTTGGGTTCGGCCGCCGGTCCGATATTTGGCAGGTGGTCGAGACGGGGATCCTCCCAGCGATAGCGGCCAAAATCGTATGACACGGCGATGCCGGCGCGGTAACCCTTGCCGTGAAGGAGATTGACGCCGATCCCCTCGGCGATGGAGGCGAAGGCGATGTCCTTGTAGCGCACATCCACGATGCCGGCCGGCTCGGGCATGTATCGCTTGGCTCCGGGGTAGTCCGGCGCGACCATCGCCCCCAGGCCCAGGACGACCCGCCAGTCGGGAACCGGCCCCATGTAAGTCGCCAGGACTTCACCGGCGGAGTACTGCCAATTGGCGAGGGGCATGGGGGTCTGCGCGACGCAGGGTCGGGACACCAGGGCGATTAGCAAAAGCAGCAGCCCGGCACCGAGGCTTCGCAGCCACACAAAGGACGCCATCGTCCGAGCCACCCCTGCCATTGCCCCGAGGAAAGAGAGCCAGTGTGCCCTGTCGAGGACCGGCATGTCGCCCTGTCCACAGGGGATACGGACGTTCGGAACCGGCGCCCGCCGCCGCTGTTTGGTCAGCAGAGAGGCTACGGAGGCGACATCATGATCGGCGATGGGGCGGTAGTGGTGATCACCGGCGCATCGGCCGGACTGGGGCGGGCGGTAGCCCGCGGGTTCGCCCGACGGCATTGTCGCATCGGCCTCATCGCCCGCGGTGAGGAGCGATTGGAAGCCACCCGTGCCGAAGTGGGGGCGCTGGGCGGCCAGGCGGTCTGGAAGTCGGCGGACGTCTCGGATCCCGAGGCGATCGAACGCGCCGCCGATGCCTTCGAACAGGAATTGGGTTCCATCGACGTCTGGGTTAATTCGGCCATGGTCACAGTGTTTTCACCCTTCGCCGAAATGACCCCGGCCGAGTTCCGCCGCGTCATCGACGTGACCCTGATGGGCCAGGTGCACGGCACAATGGCGGCCCTCAGGCGCATGCGGCGACGCAACCGCGGGACCATCGTGCAGGTGGGTTCGGCCCTGGCCTGGCGCGCCATTCCGCTGCAGTCGGCCTATTGCGCGGCCAAGCAGGGGGTGCGCGCGTTCACGGATGCCCTGCGCTCGGAGCTGCTTCATGATCACTCGCGGATTCGTCTGACCATGGTGCAAATGCCGGCGATCAACACCCCCCAGTTCGATTGGGCGCGCAATCGCCTGCGGCACAGGCCCAGGCCGGTGGCCCCGATTTTCCAGCCGGAAGCGGCGGCGAACGCCGTCCTGCGTGCCGCCGACGATGCGCCGCGCGAGCTTTGGGTGGGGCGTTCCTCCATCAAAGCCATCCTCGGCAGCTTGTTTCTCGGCAGTGCCATCGACCGGTATCTGGCAAAGGACGGCTACTCGGGTCAACAGAGCAGCCAGATCGAACCGACCGATCGACCCGACAATCTTTACGCCCCGGTGCGCGGCGGGTTCGGCGCGCGTGGCCGATTCGACCGCGAGGCCGAGGCTTCGGCCTTCAGCATTGGCCAGACCACCGCTGAGCGACTGCTGATGGCGGGGGGGCTGGCTGTTGCCGCCTCGGCGGTAACCCTGGGCGGGCTGCAGCTGCGTCGTCGGCTGAAGGGGGCATGACCGGCATAGCCGGCGCAACCGGAGGTCCTAACCCAGGTTAATGGCAGATCGGGTTCGATGCGTCATCCTGTTGAAGGCCGAACCGGCTAGCAGACAGAGGAGGCAAATCATGGCAGAACAACAGCCCGTGCCGGTGAAGAAAGAGGCCGGGGTCCCGACCGATCCGATGATGCGAAGGCCGTTCCTCAGCCTGCGCGACGAGATCGATCGGGTGTTCGACGAGTTCATGTCCTGGTCGCCGTTCCGCGCCAGCACCTGGGAGCGGCCGCTGGCCCGTCTTGGCGTGCACGGCGGTGATCTGACCGCCGACGTGATCGAACGGGACGACGCCTACGAGATCGACGTGGACGTGCCGGGTATGAGCAAGGACAACATCGAGATCGCGCTGTCCAACGGTGACCTCAGGGTCAAGTGCGAGATGAAGGAGGAGAAGGAAGAGACCGGCAAGGAATATTACCGGCGCGAGCGGTTCCACGAATCGTGCTCGCGGGACTTCGAACTGCCGGCCGGCGTCGACGTCGAGAAAATCGCGGCCGACCTGGAGAACGGCGTGCTGAAGATTACCTTGCCAAAGACTCCGGAAGCGCAGAAGCAGCCGCGCAAGATCGACATCAAGCCGCACTGAATATGTCCGTCTCCGGCCGGCGGGCGGGGAGGCTTGTGCTTCCTCGCCCGCCGACGCGGCAGTCGAAGCGGGGTGTGCAATTCCGTTGAATCAGTGACATTTCCCCAGCGGTTCTCTCCGCGTGAGAGAGCCCGCCCTGCGGCGCGCCAACTCGTGACGACGGAATCTCAAGCCGGCGGTAACGGATATCGAGCTGGAAGGAGGACCGCCGGCACCGCTTCCTGGGGGATTGAGGGGCGGGACGGTAACGGTGCCGGCGGTCCGGGCGCACAGGATACCGCGAGGGGGAGTATCGCCTGGTTCCTGTCCGTCCTTGACCAGTATTTCAGCGCAATGAAGGTGAAGTTTCACTAACCTGGATCAACCCTGCTGCATCTCGCGGATATAGGTCACCAGGGCTCCGGAGGCGCTCAGCATGTGGGCGCGCATGCATTTGGCCGCCTCCTCCCCGTCGCCGCGCCACATGGCCCGCAGCAATTCGTCGTGTTCGTCGAACGAGCGGCGGATGCGGTCGCCATAGCGCAATTGCGTGCGGCGGAAGGCGACGAGGCGGGTGCGGATCGCAAGGGCTTCCTCGACCATGGCCCGGTTGTGGGTCGCGCGGTAGATGGTCTCGTGAAAGGCCAGATTGAAGGCGTCGTAGCGATCCAGGTCGCGGCCGGAGACCATGGCCTCGGACGCCTGGTGCAGGGCCTGCAGGCGCCCACGTTCCTCGGCGGTCAGCCGATAGGTCGCCAGGCGCACGCACATTGCCTCGATTTCCGCGGTCAGTTCGAACAAATCGGTCAGGCGATCGAGGGTCAGCGGAGAAACCACCACACCACGCCGCGGGCGAATTTCCACCAGCCCGGCGACAGCCAGTTGCCGCAAGGCCTCGCGGACCGGGGTGCGCGAGGCGCCGAACCGATCGGCGATCTGCTGCTCGTCGAGAACGCAACCCGGCTTCAGCCGGCCTGCGGCGATTTCATCGGTCAGCGCCACGCGGATCTGTTCCGAGAGAAGCTGGCGCTCCTCGGAATGCGGATCGCCGGAAACGGGCAAAAGTTCGGCTACCATGTTTTCCCTACGCCCTTGGAATAAGGTCCTAAGTATACAGGACGATCCACCGAGGGGCTAAAAAAAATCTAGGCAGACCCCGCCTGGCGGTTTACAAAAAATACAAAAGCGCGACAGAGCCACCATCTTGTATGCGTGAGCCGGAACAAGACCGCGTTGCGAATATTAGGGAACGATACTGCCAAGAATGGAGGAAACACGAGATGTCGACGAGCGCTGCCCTGGCCGCCAAGGTCAAATTGCGAACGCCTCTCAATCGGCAGCAGATCCTGGGATTCTGGGCGGCCTGGGCCGGATGGACCTTGGATGGAATGGATTCGGTGATCTACGCCCTGGTGCTGGCCCCCGCCCTCAAGGAGTTGCTGCCGGCATCCGGAATGGGGAATTCACCTGCCGAAATCGGCATGGCCGGATCGGTGCTGTTCGCCCTCTTCCTGGTCGGGTGGGGCATGTCGTTCATCTGGGGGCCCATCGCCGACCGGTTCGGCCGCACCCGGGCACTGGCCGCCACCATCATGATGTTCGCCGTGTTCACCGGCGCCGCCGCGTTGGCGCAGAACGTCTGGCAACTGGGTCTGTTCCGCTTCCTGGCCGGGGTCGGCATCGGCGGCGAATGGGCGATGGCCGGCACCTATGTGGCCGAAGCCTGGCCCGAGGATCGCCGCAAGATGGGAGCCGGATATCTGCAGACCGGTTATTATACCGGCTTCTTCCTTGCCGCCGCGTTGAACTTCACCGTCGGTGCCCATTACGGCTGGCGGGCGATGTTCCTCTGCGGTATGGCTCCCGTGCTCATCTCGATCGTCACCCTGTTGCGGGTGAAGGAGCCGGAGAAGTGGAAAGGTCATCACGCCGGCAAAGGGGCCCATCCCTTGGCGCGGATATTCGCCTATCCCTATCGGCGGCGGACCATCGTCAACGCGGCGCTGGTGACAGTGGCGATCATCGGCCTGTGGGCCGGCGCCGTCTACGAGCCGACGGCCATCATCCAGCTGGCGAAGAAGGAAGGCATGGACCAGGCGGCTGCGGTGCAGATGGCCTCGATCGGTACGGCCATCCTGTCCATCGGGACGATCCTGGGCTGCCTGGCCGCTCCGCTCCTGGCCGAGCGGTTCGGCCGCAAGACGACGCTGGCTATCTATTTCGGCGGCATGATGGTGATGATTGCCCTGGTATTCGGTTGGGCCTTCTATTTGCCGCACGGGCTCAACACCTTCCTCGCCCTGCTGTTCTTCCTGGGCGTGGCCGGCGGCAATTTCACCATGTTCAGCCTGTGGCTGCCGGAGCAATACGACACCACCGTGCGGGCCAGCGCCTTCGCGTTCTGCACCTCCTTCGGCCGCTTCGTCGGCGCGGCGGTGAATTTCGGCATCGGCGCGATGGTGGCCGGCATGGGGACACTGGGCACACCCATCGCCCTGACGGCCCTGGCATTCCTGCTGGGACTGCTGGCCATTCCCTTTGCCGTCGAAACCCGGGGCGAAGTGTTGCCGGACTGAGTCGTGAAACGGCCTTCCTCTCCCATCTGAGGAGGGGAAGGCGGGAACAGGAACGAGGATTGTCATGCCCGAAAAGCTTGCCGATGGTCCTGAGCTACGCCGGTGGGATACCCGTCGTCGCGACAAGGAACGCCGCCTGGTCGACATTGCCCATCTGACCATTGGCAAGGCGTTGGACAGCAGGCGCCTGGTCGAGGCGCTCGAGGCGGTGATGCGCCCGGGCGATCGGGTGGCGCTCGAGGGGAACAACCAGAAGCAGGCGGATTTCCTGTCCCGGTGCCTGGCCAAGGTCGATCCCGCCCGGGTGAATGACCTGCACCTGCTGATTTCCAGCATCAGCCGGCCGGAGCATCTCGACCTTTTCGAGAGGGGAATCGCGCGGAAGGTCGACTTTTCCTTCGCCGGTCCACAAAGCCTGCGCATGGCGCAACTGCTCGAGGACGGCGTACTGGAGATCGGGGCCATCCACACCTATGTGGAACTGTACGCCCGCATGTTCGTCGATCTGACCCCGAACATCGCCCTGGTCTGTGCCGAAAAGGCCGATGCGGCGGGCAATCTTTACACCGGACCGAACACCGAGGACACGCCGACCATCGTCGAGGCGGCGGCCTTCCGCCATGGCGTGGTGATCGCCCAGGTCAACCAGATCACCGAGGACCTGCCGCGCGTCGATATTCCGGGATCCTGGGTGGACCTGATCGTCGAGGCCGATCGTCCCTTCGCCGTCGAGCCCTTGTTCACCCGCGACCCCCGGCACATCAACGAACTGCAGGTGTTGATGGGGATGATGGTGATCCGCGGCATCTATGAGCGGCACGGGGTCACCTCGCTCAACCACGGCATCGGTTTCGATACCGCCGCCATCGAGCTGCTGCTGCCGACCTATGGGGAATCCCTCGGGCTCAAGGGCAAGATCTGCCGGAACTGGACGCTCAACCCGCATCCTACGCTGATTCCGGCAATCGAAAGCGGCTGGGTCGACAGCGTGCATTGCTTCGGCAGTGAAGTGGGCATGGAGGACTACATCCGCGCCCGATCGGACGTCTTCTTCACCGGACCCGACGGTAGCCTGCGGTCCAACCGGGTTCTTTGCCAACTGGCCGGCCAGTACGGCGTCGATCTGTTCATCGGCTCGACCCTGCAGATGGACCCCGACGGCAATTCGTCTACCGTGACCCTGGGCCGTCTGGCCGGTTTCGGCGGGGCGCCGAACATGGGCCATGATCCACGTGGCCGCCGCCATGCCACGCCGGCCTGGCTCAACATGATCACCGCCGAAGGCGACGTGCTGCGTGGCCGCAAGCTGGTGGTGCAACTGGCGGAAACCTATCAGAAGGGGGGGCAGCCGGTGATCGTCGAATCGCTCGACGCCATCGAGGTGGGCAAGGCCGGCGGCATGCCGGTCGCGCCGGTGATGATCTATGGCGACGACGTCAGCCACGTCGTCACCGAGGAAGGGATCGCCTATCTGTACAAGGCCGAGGGGATCGCGGAGCGGCGCGCTGCCATCGCGGCAGTGGCCGGGGTCACGCCAGTGGGCATTAAGGCCGATCCGAAAACCTCGGAGCGCCTGCGCCAGCGCGGCATCGTCGCCTATCCCGAGGACATCGGGGTGCGCCCCAGTGAAGCCAGCCGTTCGTTGTTGGCGGCCCGCAGCATCGAGGACCTGGTCGCCTGGTCCGGCGGCCTCTACCGTCCGCCGAGCCGATTCCAGAGCTGGTAAGAGCGACCATGCCGGCAATGACTCAGGCAATCGGGCTGGCCGCTCCGGCACTCGCCGCTCCCCGGCCGGCCTCGCGATCGGCCGCCCGGCTGGCCGATCTGGCGGTGGACGCGCTGATCGCCGAAGCCCATCTGACGCCGAAACCGGCCCTTGTCGATGGGCGGGGCAGCGGCGCCCATGCCGATCTCGACCTGCCCACCATGGTCCGCTCGGCCAACGCCCTGCGTCCCACCTTCACCGCCATGGCCGAGGCAGCCGAGGGAATCGAACCCGGCCGCCGGCTGCGGGAGCTGCTGGGGGCCATCGGCCGGCGCGGGGAACGGGATATGCTGGCCGCCACCGGCGGCAGCAATGCCCATCGCGGCGCCATCTGGGTGCTGGGGCTGTTCATCGCTGCAGCGGTCGGAGGAAGCCGCGGCGACGCTGGCGAGCTGGCCGGACGCGTTGCCGGGTTGGCCTGTATATCCGACGGGCATGCGCCGGACGGCGGGAGCCACGGACTTCGAGCCTGCGGCCGCTATGGCGTCGCCGGCGCGCGGGGTGAAGCCATGTCCGGGTTTCCGGCGGTGGTGAGGGTCGGCCTGCCCATGCTGCGTCGGGCACGGGATCGAGGTCTCGGCCGTGACGAGGGCATGCTGGACAGCCTGATGGCCATCATGGCGATGCTGGACGACACCTGCCTGCTGCATCGCGGCGGGCGGCGTGCCCTGGCCGCGGCGAAAGACGGGGCGGCGGCAGTGTTGGCGGCTGGCGGAACCTCGACCCCGGCCGGGCTGTCGGCACTGGCAAGCCTCGACGCCGAACTGCTGGCAATGAACGCCTCCCCCGGCGGCAGCGCCGACATGTTGGCCGCCTCGATCTTCCTCGACTGGCTGGGGGTGCAGCCGGCCAGGTCTTTCGCCTTCGGCTCAGGATGACAATGGAATCAGAGACTTGTCATCCCGAGCCTACGGCGAAGGATCTCCTGACGACAGGGCATTAAGGTGGTGTGATGGAAATCTACGAATTCCGATATCCGGCCTCGATCGCGGTGGGCAGGCGCGCGCATGTGGGGGTGGTTGGCTCCGGTGACCTGGAAATCCTGCTCGAACCGGCGGCGGATGGGCAGGCGCGTGTTCGCGTGCGCACCAGCGTCGATGGCTATGGTCCCATCTGGAAGACCGTGCTCGACCGCTTTTTTTCCCGCTTCCCGGCCATCGCCGCCATTGAAATCAATGATTTCGGTGCCACTCCCGCCATGGTGACGCTGCGGCTGCAGCAGGCCTTCGAGGAGAGCCGGGCATGAACGCCGGGGCGACGCCGTTGGAACGGCTGCTGGCGCGGCGCAGCTTCATCGAGCTGTCGGCTCGGGAAAGGGCCAGGGAGATCCTTGATCCGGGCAGTTTCCGCGAGTTGCTGGGGCCGTTCGACCGGCTGCACTCGCCGTGGCTCGAGATGCAGAATATCGTCCCGCAGGAGGATGACGGCGTGGTGATCGCCAAGGGACGGATCGACGGCCAGCCGGCCGTGGTCATGGCCATCGAAGGGGCCTTCCAGGGTGGCAGCATGGGGGAGGTGGCCGGCGCCAAGATCACCTGCGCATTGGATCTGGCGCTCAAGGACAATGAACTGGGGACGCCGACCCGCCCGGTTCTGGTTCTCGAGACCGGCGGGGTCCGGCTGCAGGAGGCCAATCTGGGGCTGGCCGCGATCGCCGAGATTCAGGCCGCGATCGTGGCCCTGCGCCGGTATGTGCCGGTGGTCGGAGTGATTGCCGGCATGGTCGGCTGCTTCGGCGGCATGTCGCTGGCCGCCGGCCTGTGCAGCGCCCTGATCGCCACCCGGCAGGCCCGGCTGGGGATGAACGGACCCGAGGTGATCGAGCAGGAAGCCGGAATCGAGGAATTGGATGCCGCGGACCGCCGCCTGGTGTGGAGCCTGATTGGCGGCGGGCAGCGGCACGCGGTGGGCTTGGTGGACGAACTTGTCGACGACGACGCGGCGGCCATCGCCGGTGCCGTCCGCGCGGCCTTCGTGCGTGGACTTCCCGCCCGGCAC
Source organism: Pseudomonadota bacterium (assembly GCA_021793155.1). Classification (GTDB taxonomy): domain Bacteria; phylum Pseudomonadota; class Alphaproteobacteria; order Rhodospirillales; family Magnetospirillaceae; genus DUZF01. The sequence goes on from JAJYTF010000029.1 coordinate 47,255, forward strand.
AGGAGCGAGCAGGTTGCCCTGTTCCTCGACCGGCTTGCCGCCGTCGATCCGGCGGAAAAGCTCAACGGCCCGGCCTTGCGGGTGCTTTGGGGCAAAGGAGGAAGCAATGGCTGAAGCCGAGACCACCATCAGCCGCGGCCTGATCTGGCTGCGGGCGCTGACCGGCGGGGAGGGTACGGTTGCAGGCGGCCCTGCTTCGGTTCGCTATGCCGAGGCGCCGCTCGGCGACGGCCCGGCGTGTTTCCTGGCCGTCGTCCCCGATGCAGGCGGCCGCTTTCCCCGTGCCCGGCACGGAGAGGTCGGTCTGCTGGAGGCCTGGACCCTGGCCAAGCTGGTAGGGGATGTCGTCGCCGCAGACGAGGGCAGGGTGCGCCGGCCGATCGTCGCCGTGGTCGACGTCCGCGGCCAGGCCTACGGGCGCCTTGAAGAGTTGCTGGGCATCCATCAAGCCTGCGCGGCGGCCGTTGATGCCTATGCCTCGGCTCGCCTGGCGGGGCATCCGCTGATCGCCCTGCTGGTCGGGCGCGCCATGTCGGGAGCATTCCTCGCCCATGGTTACCAGGCGAACCGCATCCTCGCCCTGGAAGACCCCGGCGTCCTGGTCCATGCCATGGGCAAGCAGGCGGCTGCGCGGGTGACCCGCCGCTCGGTGGCCGAGCTTGAGGAACTGGGCAACACCGTGTTGCCCATGTCTTACGACATCCGCAACTTGAGCCGGCTCGGCCTGGTGCACCGGCTGATCAGCGGCATCGATCCGGGGGTGCCGTCGGCGGCGGATGTGGCGCGGGTGGCAACCGAGCTGGCGGTCGCCGTGGCTGAGGTGCGGGCAGGGGGGGGCGGGCTGGACTTGCGCCTGGAAAACGACGCCGCGCGGAAGACCCGGGCGGCATCGCTGGAGGTGCGGCGGCGCATGGCCGAGCAATGGGCCGGGGATGGGGCCGGCGCATGAGCGACTGCCTGGCCCACGATCTGGTGACGGCAACTGGCGCCGGGGCGGTGGAGCATGGTGATCCTGCCCCCGACTGGGTCGGCGACAGCCTGGAACGGTCCCTGCTGATGGTGGTTCGGCGGGCGCGCCCGCAAGGGGACCTGCTGCCGGTCGGCCTGCGTGGCGAGGCCCGGCACCAGCGGTTCGGCGCCTGGTTGCCGCGCCGGGAGGTGGTGTCGGTGGTGCGGCCGGAGGACCTGGCCCGGATGCGCGCCTGGTCAGCCTCGCCGCGTGCCGCACTGCTTCCTCATTTCGAGGCCCTGGACCGGATCGCCCGAACGATGGACGCGTGCGGGGTGGTTTGGGGACCGGTTGGCGGCATGGGCTATGAATTGGCCTCCGGCACGCCATGCCTGACCCGGTCGAGCGACCTGGACCTGGTGCTGCGCGCCGGTGAGCCGCTCGACCGGCGGATTGCCGGGGAACTGGCCGGCGCCCTGACCGCGTTGCCGGTGAAGAGCGACCTGTTGATCGAAACACCGCGGGGCGCGGTGGCCCTTGCGGAATTCGTGGCCGGGGCGCCGCGCCTGATGCTGAGAACTTCGGACGGCCCGTGCCTCTCGGCCGATCCCTGGCAACCCGGGGAAGGCGGCGCCCGATGACCGTGGCGTTCCTTTGTCCCGGCCAGGGAGCCCAATCGCCCGGCTTTCTCCATCGCCTGCCTGACCATCCGGCGGTGGCGGCGACCATCGCCGAAACCAGTGAGGCCTTGGATGAGGACGTACTCGGCTTCGATCGCGAAGATGCCTTGCGATCCACCGTGGCGGTGCAATTGTCCACCGTCATCGCCGGAGTCGCTGCCGCCCGGGTCCTGGCGGCCAACGGAGTCGGACCCGCCGCGGTGGCCGGTATGTCGGTGGGCGCCTTCACCGCGGCGGTGGTTTGCCGCGCCTTGTCCTTGCCTGATGCCGTGAGATTGGTCCGCCTGCGGGCGCGCCTCATGGAACAGGCTTTTCCGCAGGGCTACGGCATGGCGGCGGTGGTCGGGCTGGACGAGCGCCGGCTGCGCGCCCTGATCGGCCAGGTCCATTCCATGGCGACCCCCGTCTTCCTCGCCAATCTCAACGCGCCGACGCAATATGTCGCCGCCGGTTCAGCCGAGGGGCTGGATCGCCTCGTCGCTCTGGCCCAGGCGGCGGGAGCCCGCAAGGCGGAGCGGCTGGCCGTCGCCGTTCCGTCCCATTGCCCGCTGCTGGCCGGGCCGGCCCATGCCCTGGCCCAGGCCATTGCCGAGATCGGTATCGCCGTCCCCGGTCCGCCCTATGTGACGAACCGTGGTGCGCGGGTGACCCGCGACCCGCAACGGATTGCCGATGATCTGGCCTGCAGCCTGATGCATCCGGTGCGCTGGCACGAATGCACCGAGATTTTGTACGAAGGCGGGACGCGCCTCTTCATCGAACTGCCTCCCGGCTCGGTGCTGGCCGATCTGGCGGCGCAGGCCCTGCCCGATGCCCGGGCGGTCACCGCCGACGGCACGCCGGCGGCTGCTTTGGCGGCGCTGGCCAGTCAGATAGGTAATACTGCCTATAAATATGGCATTAGGTAATATCGCCTAATGGATTTCTAGTATTCGGCAACGCCAGTGTCATAACAATTTGTCGTATAAGGGCTCGACAAAGCGGTCGCGAACCGGCGCCCAGGACATCGGAGGAAGTATTCATGAAGGCTCCCACCCCCCGCGCCGCGGCGACGGCGCTTCGAACAGGGCATGGCCGCCATCCGACCGCCCATGGGTGAGATGGGGGGGGCCGCGGAGCGGTCGCCGCCCGACGCGGTTCATGCGCTGAACCGGGCCCTGGAACAACGGATCAGCGCCCAGGCCGAGGAGCTGCAAGCCAAGGAGCAGCAGCTGCGCGACGCGCTGACCCAAACCGAGAAGATCCTCACCGCGTCCGCGGCCGGCATTCTCGTCTTCCAGCATGACGGCCAGTGCCTGCTCGCCAATCCCGCGGCCGCCGCGTTGTTCGGAGAATCGCGCCTCACCCTGCTGAGCCGAAGATTCCGCGATTTCGAGGCGTGGGGCCGATCGGGGCTGCTGACGGCAGCCGAGCAGGCTTTCGTGGGCGGCGAGAAGGTGGAGACGGAGGTCAACCTGACCCCTTCGCCGGGGCGGACCGTCTGGGTGAACGCTCAGTTTTCGCCGTTCAATTGCCGAGGCGAGCCGCATCTGCTGCTGACCCTGCAGGACATTACCGAAAAGAAATGGGCGGCCGAGGCCTTGGCCAAACGCGAGCGGGAATTCCGCAGCCTGGCCGACAACGTGCCCGACAGCATCATCCGCTACGACCTGGAAGGCCGTATCCTTTACGTCAATCGCGCTTTGGAACGGGTTCTCGAGCGCCGGGCCGAGGATCTGATCGGCAAGACCACCCAGGAAGCGGTGGGCGCTTACGACTCCCTTGGCAATTCGGTACTCGAGGTGGGAACAACCGGGCAAAGCCGGGAAATCGAATTGTTCATTCCGGCGCCCGGCGGCAAGCTGCGCTACCACGCCTTCAGCATCGTGCCTGAGCCGGGAGGCGACGGCGATCCGGTAAGCGTGCTGGCCGTCGGGCGCGACCTGACCGAGCAGCGGATGGCCGAGGAGGGGCTGCGCCTGGCGGCCAACGTCTTCCACAACTCGGCGGAGGGTGTGGTCATCACGGACGCGGCCAACGGGATCGTCTGGATCAATCCGGCATTCACCGAAATCACCGGCTATGCCGAGGCCGAGGTGCTGGGAGCCAATCCCAGCCTGCTGCGATCAGACCGTCATGGGCCCGAGTTCTATGCCGCCATGTGGGACAGCCTGGCCGCCGAGGGCCGTTGGCAGGGCGAGATCTGGAACCGCCGCAAGAATGGGGAAGCCTATCTGGAGTGGCTGACCATCAACCGCATCGAGGACCAGGCCGGCAACCCGATCCGCTATGTCGGGGTCTTCCACGACATCACCGAGATGCGGCAAAAGGACGAGCACATCCGTCATCTGGCCTTCCACGACGCGTTGACCGCCTTGCCCAACCGGACCTTGATGCTGGATCGCCTGGACCAGGCCATCAGCCGCTGCCGCCGCGGGAAATGCCGCCTCTCGGTAACCTTTATCGACCTCGACCGGTTCAAGGCGATCAACGACGGGCTGGGGCACGACATCGGCGACCTGATGCTGCAGGAGGTGGCGCTCCGGATCAAACGCCGCCTGCGGGCGATGGATACGGTGGCGCGCCTTGGCGGCGACGAATTCATGGTGCTGATGGAAGGGCTGGACCACCCGGAGGATTGCGCCTGCCTGGCCCGCGACCTGATCGCCGAGATCGCCCGGCCGATGGAACTGCACGGCCATGTGGTCGAGGTCGGGGCATCCATGGGAATCGCCGTATTCCCGGACGATGCCACGGACCCGCTGGAACTGATGAAGCGGGCGGATACCGCCATGTACGCCGCCAAGGCGGCGGGGAAGAACACCTATCGTTTCTTTCGCCACGAGATGTTGGAACGGGCCAGCCAACGTCTGACGTTGGAAATGGACCTGCGCCGCGGCATCGCCGCCAGCGACCTGGAGCTGCGATACCAGCCGAAGATCCATCTGCGAACCGGTGAACTTCTCGGGGTCGAGGCGCTTCTTCGCTGGCGGCATCCAACCCGGGGGCTGCTGGGGCCGGATGCCTTCCTTCCGCTGGCCGAGGAAAGCGGGCTGATGGCGGATGTCGGGACCTGGGTGCTGAACGAGGCCTGTCGCCAGGCTGCCAAGTGGCGGGCTTGCGGGCGCCGTATTCCCATCGCCGTGAACATTTCGGCGGGCGAGCTGGAAAGCGGTGACCTGGTGGACCGGGTTGTCGAGATTACTCGTCTGCAGGGCATCGATCCCAGGGACGTGGAAATCGAGCTGACCGAGAGTACGGTGATGGCGAACCCGGAAGCGGTGGCGAGCGTGCTCACCCGGTTGCGCAATCTGGGGGTCACCGTCGCGGTCGACGATTTCGGCACCGGCTATTCCAGCCTAGCTTATCTGCGGCGCCTGCCCATCGACACCCTGAAGGTCGACCGCTCCTTCGTCCGCGACGCCGACCATGACGAGGGCGACGCGCAGATTGTCCGCACTATCCTGGCGTTGAGCGATGCGCTCAAGCTGGCCGTGGTGGCCGAAGGCGTCGAGACGGTGGGCCAGGCCGATCTGCTGCGTTCCATCGGCTGCAGCGTCGCCCAAGGCTACCTGTTCTCGCCGCCGCTGCCTCCCGCCGAACTGGAGGTGTGGATGGACAGCGGCGCCCGGCACCGCTGGCCGATTCAGGGATCGCGTGTGGTATGTTGATACCGCGTCACTGGATTTCTTCACACGCTCCTTTGCGGGAACGACGAAGAAGGGGCTGCCACTTCCGCGCTCAGCCCGATCTCGACCTGTAAAAGCGCTGTGACGCGACGCCTAGTACTACAGTTGCATTTTATGATGTCGATAATGGGCGCTCGCGGCCGTGAACCGGCGGCCTCTTCTCCATAGCGACTACGCCATGACGAAGCTCGGCGATATGGGTGGCCTGAGAAACAACCGAGCGATAAGCCTGCGGATTTCCGGGACAGATCGCAAGCCTTTCGATCCCTCGCCAGCCGCCAGCGCTGCCCATTTCTCCGGCGCCAACTCATCGGCCATCTCGGCAGGCTCTGTCTGGACCAGACCCCATTCGTCGCTAAGCATCCGGAGACAATGGTTCGAGCGCACCGCCAGTACATAGATAGGGCTGCTCTCGCGTCTCCAGTAATCGCCGCAGCCGTGAATCTGAGCCGTAGGCGGCATCTGCCAAAACCCAGGCGCATGGCACGCCGCCATCGAGCGCCGCCGCGATCAAGTTGCAGGCAATCTGCGGCTTGGTGGCAAATGTGATCTCTTCCGGCACCTGCGCCTTGAGCCGTCGGACGGGGTCTTCGGCCCATTCCTTCGGGAGATAGAGACGCCGATCAATCAGCGTCTGGCCCAATCGGCGATGCCGATGCCGGCATTGTTGACCAGAAAATCGAACTGACGGCGCTGCCATTCGGTGGCAAGCACGGCCTCGACCGCCTTGGCGAACTGCCTGAATTCGGCGACTTTGCCCGCGTCCAGCGGAAGGGCCACGGCGCGTCGGCCGAAGCGCCTGGTCTCGGCGACGACGTCCTCGGCCTCTTCCCGCCGGGTACGGTAGGTCAGGATGACATCCACCCCCTTGGCGGCCAGATGGAGGGCCGTGCTCTTGCCAAGGCCGCGGCTGCCGCCGGTGCTCAACGCGATTCTCGTGTCCATGTGTCGCTCCGTCGTTGCCCGCTAGTGGTCCGCCCCAGACGCTTGGTCCCCAAGCGCCTGGATCAGGCGGCCCACCAACCAATTGAATTGTGGTGAAAATTCGACGGCTGGTGGCGGTACCATCCGTCGGATTTTCACCACTAGGGGATGAACCGCAAAGTGGGGGCAGTGAAGCATGGTTACTGCCCACTCGCCAGATATGGCGAGGCGGAGCATTTGCGCTATACAGTCTCAACTGGCAGGCTGTGCTTGGCGACGTCGCCCGACCAGGACGGCGTCGCGAAGGATGGCCCGGCCGGCGCAGGAGGTTGGAGGACGACATGAATAAGGGGGGGGGCACGAAGATCTCCGGCCATCTGCGGCGCGACGCCCGCATCATCGGGCTGCTGTTCGCCAGCACCACCAGCATGATCGGGTCCGGATGGCTGTTCGGCGCCTATCATGCTTCCCGCATCGCCGGGCCGCTGAGCGTGTGGAGCTGGGTGGCCGGCGCCATCATCATCATGACGATCGCACTGTGCTTCGCCGAGCTGGCGGCGCTTTTCCCGCGCAGCGGAGCGCTGGTTCATATGAGCCACGCGAGCCACGGTGACGGGCTTGGGCGGATCTGGGGCTGGATGCTGTTTCTCGCCTATGTTCCGGTGCCAGCCATCGAAGCCGAGGCCATCGTCACATATGCGGACAACTATCTTCCGTATTTCCTGCGGCCGGACGGGAGCGGCCTGCTCACCGTCACCGGCTTCGTGGTTTGCGTGGCGCTGCTCGGCCTGGTCGCGCTGCTGAATCTCCTGGCCGTGCGCATGCTGCTCAATGTCAACACCGTGGTGACCTGGTGGAAGATCGGAGTGCCGCTGTTGACGGTTGCCGTCCTGATCATCGCCAGCACTCACTGGGACGTCTGGGGCGTGGACCCGGCCAACTATCACTTCTCGGGCATCTTCACCGCGCTGCCCACCGCCGGAATTGTGTTCAGCTATCTGGGGTTCCGCACCGCCATCGATCTTGGCGGCGAGAGTTCCAATCCCAGCCGTGACATTCCGCTGGCCGTCATCGGCTCGGTAGCCCTTTCGGGCATCGTCTATGTGCTTTTGCAGATCGCCTTCCTGATGGCGTTACGCCCCGGCGACCTGGCCAATGGCTGGGCGCAACTGACCTTTGCCGGCGCGATGGGGCCGTTTGCCGGGCTGGCCGGCGCGCTGGGCATCGGCTGGATGGCGACGTTGCTTTATATCGATGCCTATGTGTCGCCCGGCGGCACCGGCCTGATGTATGTGACTGGCGGATCGCGCATTCTGTTCGCCGTGGGCGAACTGGGCGCCGGTCCCCAGTGGCTGACGCGCTTGAACGGGGCAAAGGCCCCATGGGGGGCGGTCCTGGTGATGTGGGTCTTCGGGGTCCTGTTTCTGCTGCCATTTCCGGCATGGCAGCTGATGGCCAACTATATCACGTCGATCACCGTGCTGACCTATGGGCTTGGGCCAATCGTCCTCCTGGTCCTGCGCCGGACCCAACCCGGGCTGCATCGCCCGTTCCGCCTGTGGAAAGCGGAAATCCTGGCTCCGGTCGCTTTTATCTGCAGCAACTGGATCATTTATTGGAGCGGTTTCAAGACCAATACGTTTCTCTTCATGCTGGTGGGTGTGGGGTTCATTCTTTACGCGCTCTACTACCATCTTCTTGCGAAGAGGCCGGCCGAAGATTTCGGCTGGCGGCAGATCGGCTGGCTTTTGCCATGGTTCGGCGGCATGTGGGTCCTCTCGGCCCTTGGCGATGTGGGCGGCGGATACGGCCTGATCAGCTTCTGGCCCGGCGTGATCGCCGTAGCCGCGTGGAGTTTCGCCATCATTTGGCTGGCGCTGCGCTCGGCCCTGCCGGCGGCCGATATCGCCGAGATGATGGAGCGGATCGAAAGGACGTCGTAGGCATTGGCGGAAGCCTCGCCAAAAAAATCCGTGAGAGCTTTCTGCGGCCAGGTAAAGCAGTGAACTCGTCGAAGCCTGGGGCAAGGTTTAAAATCCACAGACAACGTCGATAAGGTGCCATTTACTTTACCAGATTTCAATAGGGAAGAATTCTGCTCGGTCACGCCGATGCGTTCGGCCATCTCCTTTGATTTCATCTTTAGTTTTTCCGGTATTACGTCAATATTAACGGCTATTGTCATTTTTACACGAATCCCCGGCTTTCATCCTCGATGCGGATGGCTTCATTCATCACATGAGCGAACGCAAGGAACAGGCATCCGACGATGGCCGAAACAATGGCCTGTGAGTCGATTGCGATGCAGAGCATGCGCTGCCCCGCAGGGGCCGCGATGGTCATCGTCAGGATCACCTGGGTCCGCACGACGCTACCGGAGATGGCGCCGGGCAAGGCCAAGCGCCCCAGTCGAATCAGGGTAGAGGGGACTGCCGGATCGAACGCCCGTTCGTGATCGAACAGCCGGAACAGGCAGCGTGCCTCCCACCGAGCGGCCACAAAAAATGGCCACCGGCATTGAATTTTTGCGCTTTCTGGAAGATGCAGCGCACCCTCTCTGTCGGCGCCGTCCTATGGAAGTACCTTTCCTGGTTGCCATTGCCGGCCGGATCAGGCATCAACCCGCACCCCCCGGCCTTGTGCGGCCGGCACGGTGAAAGGCTGGACCATGTTTGCGGGACTTGACTTCGGCACCACCAACAGCGCCATCGGCCTGCTTGATGCCTCTGGCGGAGCGCGGGTGATTTCCCATCCGCACCCGGCCGGCCTTTCGGAAACCCTGCGCTCGGTCCTCGCCTTTGACCGCCATCACCGGCATGCCGATGGCCGCTCGCTGCCGCTGGTCGGCCACGATGCCATTGCCGCATATCTCGAGGGCGATGGCGAATGCCGCCTGCTGCAGTCGTTCAAGAGCTACCTGACCAGCCGCTCATTCAGCAGCGCCACCATCTTGAATGTGACATATACACTGGAGCAAATGATCGCTTTCGTGGTCGAGCGGCTGCGCCAGGCCGCGGAGGCCGAGGGCGGAGCGGCGGTCCGCCGGGTGGTGGCCGGCCGCCCGGTACGTTTCGTCGCCGAGGACGGCAAGGTCGAGGAAGACTACGCCCTGACGCGCCTGCGGCAGGCTTTCGCCGCGGCCGGCATTGGCGAGGTGGCGTTTGAGTATGAGCCCATCGCCGCCGCCTATTACTACGAGCGCGGCCTTACCCGGGATGAGACGGTGCTGGTAGCCGATTTCGGTGGCGGCACCAGCGACTTCTCCCTGGTGCGGCTGGGGCCAGGGCGGGCATGTCTCAATCGCCCCGAGAACGCCATCCTCGGCACCGGCGGCGTTGGCCTCGGCGGCGACTGCTTCGATCGCCGCATCATCGAGGGCGGCATCGCCGAGTTCTTCGGCAAGAACACCGGTTTCCGCAGCGGCAATAAAGTCCTACCCGTTCCCGACTGGCTCTACGGGAAGTTCGCCCGCTGGCACCACATCGCCTTCCTTGGCTCAGCCTCGACCATGCGGATGCTGCGCGACATCCAGCGCCATGCCGATCATCCCGGGCGCATCGAGGATCTGCTCACCGTGATCGAGTACAATCTCGGCTACCACCTGTACCGCGCGGTCGAGGGGGTGAAGGTCGCCCTTTCCCAGGCCGAAGAAACGATTTTCGCCTTTGACTACGATCCCGTCCACATCGAGCGCCGCATCACCCGCGCCGAATTCGAAGGTTGGATCGCCCCCGACCTCGCCGAGATCGAGGACTGCGTTGAAACCCTGCTGCAAACCACCCATATTCCGGCCACCCGAATCGACCGGGTCTTCCTCACAGGCGGTTCCTCGCTGGTTCCGGCGGTGCGGCGCATCTTCGCCCAGCGATTTGGCGAAGAGCGCCTAAGCAGCGGCGGCGAATTCGTCTCTGTGGCCAGCGGACTGGCCTACAGGGCGGGAGAGATTTTCGCCGCTGGATAGGGCGCGCTAGTGGTCCGCCCCAGACGCTTGGTCCCCAAGCGCCTGGATCAGGCGGCCCACCGACCAATTGAATTGTGGTGAAAATTCGACGCCTGGTGGCGGTACCATCCGTCGGATTTTCACCACTAGCACGCCGCCCGGCCGCAAAACGGGGTTACCGGGTCAAGCGTGGCGAGTTTTGACGCCCACGATATTGGGCAGGTCCTCGTCCAGAATGCTGACGGTCAGCGAGTAGGAAACCTCGCCCTCGTCCTCGTCACGATGAAGGACGCCGATGAACTCGTCGCCGATGGATACTTCGATGGGCGCGCCCCGCTTCTTGGGCGGTTCGATCCTGATTTTCGGGTTGCCGAAGGTGGCCCGCAGATAGTCCTCGACCCGGGCGATCTCGATAGGGGTCATCACATATTCACCAGTAAAGAACGGGGGATGGTGCAGCTGCTGACGAGACCGGCGGCGCTGGTCGCCGCCGGCTCGGTCGGCAGGCTAAAGCGCCTTGAGATTGACTGCGGCAGTCTTGCCTTTTCTGGGGTCGCGCTCTTCGTCGTACGAGACCTTCTGCCCATCCATGAGATTGCGCAGGCCGGCACGCTCGACGGCAGAGATATGGACGAACACGTCGGCGCCCCCGTCATCCGGGGTGATGAAGCCGAAGCCTTTCGTGCCGTTGAACCATTTAACTGTGCCGTTCGGCATTTAGTATCTCCAATGATGAGGGTGGCAAAGGTGCCGCGGTACTGCGCCTGAGTGCCGAGCGATTCTGCCCATTCTGAGCGGGATGATCGGGGCACTCTCGATTCTTCCCCGTCGAATTGCAAGAAAAAGAAGCGGCTAAGTCCGAAGGGGGACGGGGCGGGCGATCTTCCTGCCCTCGCTTCGGCCTGGCCGGTGCCCTTCGAAAGAGGCTGGCGCGAAGAAGCCGGCCGAACGGTCGATCAATTCGGCAGCGCGTGTTCGCGTCGGCTGGCGTGCCAAAACAGATTTGAAAGACCGGAAGCGCAATAAAAGCAATAAAGGACCGGACCATCCATTGACCAGGCGTCAAATATGGAGTTTATTCAAGTTATAGAGCGATAAGTGCGGTTTCTTGGCTGGGGTAGATACCTAGGGGGGCTGGGTGGCGACGGGCGATGGCCGCTTCTGGTGGTCGATTCAGCCAGTTGCCGCTTCCTCAGCCAGAATTGCTTGGAGCCGGATGCTGTTCCCCGTCATCAGGGGAATTGCCTGGCGCCATACGTGGGCCAAGACGGAGGAATCATCGGGCGGAGGGGCGGCAGCACCGAGAAGGGAGCAGTGCCATGTCAGGCCAGGCCGGTGATGACTTGTTCCAGCGATTGGAAGGCGTTCTGGCCGGCCCTCCGGGCGGTTGCGAGGGGGACTGGAACGAGAAGTCCAGTATCGCCGATGCGTTGGTTGCCCAATATCCTTGCATCGCCAGATACCTGCGTCCCCTCATTGAATACCTGTTCCGCCCGCCATCAGCTGCAAGAAGCCATCCCGGCGCCGCCGCGGAGCACGGCCGAGTGGCACAGGGGCAGAGCCTTGGCGCCGCCGTCGCAGGGGAAACGGCCTACTGGCTGAACGAGATCGTCAGGAAGATACCGGTCCCCATCTTCGCCATCGACGCGGACCACCGTGTCACCTTGTGGAACAAGGCCTGCGAGGACATGACCGGCATCAAGGCGGCCGATATCGTCGGCACGCAACGTGCCTGGACCGCGTTCTACCGGAACGAACGCCCGGTCCTGGCGGATCTGATGTTGGACGCCGCGGCCCAGGAGGCGTTTGCCGCCTACTATTCCGGCAGCGATCATCCGTCGTCGTCGCTTCCCGGCGCCCGGGAGGCCATGGGCCGTTTCGACGATTTCGGCTCGGGGCCCCGCTGGCTCGCCTTGACCGCCGTCCCCATCGAAGGGCCGGATGGCCGGGTTGCCGGGGCAATCGAGACGTTGCTGGACGTCACGCCGCAGAAGCTGGTCGAGGAGGAACTGTGGCACCAGCGCTGGCACGACGACCTGACCGGCCTGCCCAATCGCGCTCTGCTGCTTGACCGTTTGAACGGCCTGCTGCCGTCGGCGGCGCGCGATGGGCGGCAGGTGGGCCTGTTGTTCATCGATCTCGACGGCTTCAAGGTGATCAATGAAACACTTGGTCACGACGTCGGGGATGACCTTCTGAAGGACGCTGCAAGGCGCCTTCAGGCGGTGCTGCGTGACTGCGATACACTCGCCCGGCTGGGCGGTGATGAGTTCGCGGTGATCGTCCCCAATCTGACGGATGTCGCCCTCGCCAGGACGGTGGCCGAGCGGATTTCACGACTCCTGACCGTGCCCTTTCCCCTCAAGGGCCAGGATGCCTGCATTTCGGCATCGATCGGAATCGCCTATTTTCCCGGCGATGCGGAGGATCCTCTCGACCTGCTGAAGAATGCCGAAGCGGCGATGTACAAGGCGAAGGATCAGGGGAAGGCAGGCTTCCAAGTCTTTACGCCGAACCTGAACCTCGAGCTCAAGGAGCACCAGGCCCTCAAGAACCGTTTGTCGAAGGCACTCGAACGTCAGGAATTCGCCGTCTTCTACCAACCGAAATTCGACCTGGCGACCGGCCGACTGGACGGGGTGGAGGCTTTGCTCCGCTGGAGCGATGGCGTCCTGGGGCCGGTTTCACCGGTGAAATTCATTCCGATCCTGGAAGAAACCGGCCTGATCGTCCCGGTCGGAGAGTGGGTCATCGAGGCGGCTTGCCGCCAGCAGCGGCAGTGGCGGGACCAGGGCTACGCGCCGGTACGGGTGGCGGTGAACCTGTCGGTGCGGCAACTGCACCGACAGGATCTGGCCGACCGGGTGGAGTCGATCCTTGTGGCGACGGGCGTCGATCCGTCGGGCCTCGAACTGGAAATGACCGAAAGCATGATCATGGGCGACAGCGGGAGCGCCAGGGTCGTGCTGGGGAATCTTCATGACATGGGCATCCATTTGGCGATGGATGATTTCGGCACCGGGTATTCGTCGCTGTCCTATCTGAAGCGTTTTCCCATCGATACGATCAAGATCGATCGCAGTTTCATCGAGGATCTGACGGTGGATCCGGATGATGCGGAAATCGTCCGGACCATTATCAGCATGGGCCACAGCCTGCGCCGCCACATCGTTGCCGAGGGTGTGGAGACCGAGGCTCAGCGGACTATGCTGCGCGAGCTTCACTGCGACGCGTTCCAAGGCTACCTGGTCAGCCCACCGGTCGCGGCGGCAAGCATGGCTGCGTTCTTGTCGGTGGCGGCCAGCCCAGTTTGCGAAGGAGGCCGGTGACATCGCGGCTGGGCGGCGATGGACTGATGTTCAGAGGGTTCCCTGGCGATGCGTGCTGGTATCGCCACGGGCGCCGGAGTCCCGCTGCTGGCTGAGGTCGAACAGGCGGAACTGGTTTCCGCCAGCCTGCTTGGCCAGATACATCGCCTGGTCGGCATGCCTGATCAGCAGGTCGCCGTCCACGTCGTCCTGCGGATAGATGGTCACCCCGATGCTGGCGGCCACCCGCAGGACCTGCTCCCCGATCATCACCGGTGCGGCTGCGGCGGCGATCAGGCGGGTCAGTACCGGCTCGCAATCCTGCGGATCCTGCAGATCCACCAATACGGCGACAAACTCGTCGCCGCCGATCCGCGCCAGGGTGTCCGCCTCGCG
>JAJYTF010000052.1 GCA_021793155.1 Pseudomonadota bacterium
CCGCTTCATCGACCACGACGCGCCGCACACCCAGTACGACGACGCCGGATTGAACGCCGCCCAGATCGTCGCCCAGGCCCTCCTCGCCCTCGGCCTCGATGCCGCCCAAAGCACCGCGCGCGCATGAACCGGATAACCTCCCTGGGCAAACGAAGGGACGCGCGAAAGCCTGGCCCTCCCGGATGCGGAGCGCCGGGCGCTCTGGGGACCGATATTTGAAAGAGCGATCGCAGTGACGCGATTGCCCCACCAGCTGACCACTTGGCCAAGTGATCCTGGCCATTCGGCGGCTTTCTGGCCAATGGCCACAACCTGCGGTTCGATTTACCCTCCTCATGGCAGAAAGCCGCCCCCGGGAGGATACAACAATGCTGAAGACGACAATCCGGACCTATGAGGCGACAGGCTTTCCCCGTATCGATGCCGAGCATGAGCGCCTGCTCATCGTCGCGGGAAGCATCCTGCTTCCGGCGACCTCCGGCAAGCGGGAACAGTGCATCGAACGGCTGCAGAGGCTGTATGAATTCGCCGAAAATCATTTTTTCTGCGAAAAGTGGCTGTTTCACGTGCTGCCTCATGACAGCCGCCAGCTGATCTGCCGGGCTCAGGAAGGAACACTGATCCTGATCAAGGACACCTTGGCGGCGGTGCTGCAGGACGCACCAGGCATCCGCTTCAAGGCTATCGGATTGCAGCACAGCTTGCGCGGCTTGGTGCTCATGGAGTCAGGGGCTCTGCACAGCTTCGCCGAGCCGCATGTGATCGAAGCCAGGCTGACCAGCATCGCCGGTGACGGCGACGCCATGATGATGGAACGGCGTTCGCCCGCTTGTTGACCGGTTGTCAGTTGCAATCTGGCGCTCTTGGGCGACCTTGGGTTATTCTGCGACGTAGTGCGCGACCGAAGGATACGGCCGATGAGCCTCATTCCCGCCATTCGGCGCATGACGGGCAGCGTTGGTGTACGCATCGCGCTGGTTTCCGTCCTGATGATCGGACCGCTGGCGGCCTATCAGGTCGCCGCCGTGCTTTCGCTTCGCAATATCCAACTGCAGCACACGCTTGATCACCTCGACGATTTTGCCAGCCTGTCGGCCGACAACCTCGAATCCGCCGAGCAGGAGATTTCCTGGCAGGCCAATGCGTTGGCAACCATTGCTCCGACGCTCGACGATGCCATGTCCTGCAAGGCGGCATTGTGGAAACTGGCGCGGCGAGAGGCAACTCTGGCGGCTTACGATGGCACCGGCGCCTTGCTGTGTTCGGTCGGTCCGCTTTCCGGTACCGCCGCGACTTGGCAGCCGGCACCGTCGATCAGAGTGGTTGACGAGGCGGACCAAGCCACGGTAGTCGCCACGGCCCCCACCGCGGCCGGAAGGATTGCCTGGGTGGCCGCAGCCACCCCGCTGCATTTGACGGAAAAGCTGCGCTGGACCGGCATGCATGGTGGCCGGCCGATCCTGCATATTCTAAACGACGACCAGACTGCGCTGCTGACCAGCATGGACGGATTGACCACCGCTCATCGCGAAGATCCGGGGGAACGGGCCGCGCTTCGAATGCTGGATGGGCGGGGTCGATTCACCGATCAGTCGAAGGACGTGCTTGCCGCATTCCGCACCTTGGAAAGCGGCTTCGGCCGCCTGCACATCATCGCCGAATTTCCCACCACCGACGCCCTTGCCCCGGCCCGCCGGGAAGCACAACGGACGATCCTCGTCTGGCTGGCCCTCGTCGGCACGACCAGCCTCATGGGCTGGTTCGCCACACGCCACCTGGTGACCAAACGGGTCAAAGGGATCGCCAGCTACGCCGAGTCCGTTGCCGATGGCGACCTGAAGGCCCCTTTGCCCGCCATGCCCAGCGGCGGCGAACTGGGCCGGATGACCCGGAGCCTGCAGCGGTCAATGGCTCGTTTGGCGGCCCGCGAAGGGGCGCTGATGCTGAGCCTGGAACACTGGCGTGTGCTCGCCGAACATGTCAGCGACGTCATCACGCGAACCTCGGCGGACGGGCGGCTGCTCTACGTCTCGCCGGCGTCGCTGGTGGTCATGGGCTATTCCCCGGACGAAATGCTCGGCCACAGCTGGGCCGAGTTCGTCCATCCGGCCGATCGCGAACGCATGGTAGACAATTGTCGCCAGCTCGTGTCCGCTCCGCTCGATCAAAGTTGCATGACATTCCGCTTCGTCCGACCCGACGGAACGATCTGCTGGATCGAAGCCAATTGCACGACCCAGTCCGACCCTGCAGGAAAAATGGTATTCGTCTCCGCCGCCCGGGATGTCACCGACAAGACCAGGGCCGAAGAAGAATTGCGCCGGAATGAATCCCTGTTCCGCACGATGGCGGAATGCGCGCCGGTGATCATCTGGGTCACCGACCAGAACATGTCCTGCTCTTACGCGAACCGGGCCTGCCTCGAATTTCTTGGCTGGTCCCCGGGCGAGATCATGGGCAAGGGCTGGATGCGGGCCGTCCACCCCGACGACCTGAGCAGGCAGGGAGTACGATTCCGCGCCGCATTCCGCCGACTGAACCAGGTTACGCAACTGTTTCGCGTGCGGCGGAAAGATGGGCTATATCGTAGCCTGATCGTCAGCGGTGCGCCGCGGATCGATCCCGACGGAAAATTCCTCGGCTATGTCGGCAGCGCCATCGACGTCACCGACCAATACGCCGCCGAACAGGCACTGCGGGAACAATGGTCCCTGCTTCGTTCGATCATCGATGCACTGCCCGAAGCCCTTGTCGTCGCCGATGCCGACGGCCGGATCCGGCAGGCCAATCCGGCGGCCAGCGCCATGTTCCGAATTCCTGCCGACGAGCTGGTCGGCCGCCCCCTCGGCGACCCCTTCCCACCCCCGGGCGCCGGGGAAGACGCGGCGCAACGTATCGAGAGCCTGTCGGTGGTGCAGCCCTTCCGGCGAAACGACGGCACCGCGTTCATGGGAGAAACGGTGGTCGCCCCCATCGTCGACGACCGTGGCCTGGTGACCGGCCACGTCAAGCTGATCCGCGACGTCACGGCGGAAATCAAGGCGGCGCGAGAGACCCATGCGGCGCGGCAGGCCGCCGAGCAGGCCAACGCGAGCAAGACGCGCTTTCTCGCCGCCGCCAGCCACGATTTGCGCCAACCCCTGCACGCCATCAACCTGTTCCTCGACTCCCTCGGTCGCCGGGTAAGCGGGGCCGAAGCGATGGACCTAGTCGGCAATATTCGGGCCTCTCTTGCCTCGCTCAACGAGATGTTCGCGCAACTCCTCGACATCTCGCGCCTCGAAGCCGGCTTTGTTTCGCCCGAGCCGAAAGATGTGGAAATCGGACGCATCATGGGCATCATCACGCCACCGGCCAGCCGCCTCGCTTTGGAACGCGGACTGCAATTGAGGGTCCGATCCTGCCAGGCGGTCATCCGCACAGACCCCCTTCTGTGCGAGCGAATTCTGCGCAATCTGGTGACCAACGCCATTCGCTACACCAGGCGAGGAGGCGTGCTGCTCGGCTGCCGTCAGCGCGGCACCACGCTGCGGGTGGAGGTATGGGATACTGGAAGAGGCATTCCACCGGATCGACTGGACGACGTGTTTTCCGAATTCCGACGGATCGAAGAGGATGCCGACGATCACCGGGGCCTCGGCCTCGGCCTCACCATCGTTCGCCGCCTCGCCGACCTGCTCGGCCACCGCATCACCGTGGCGTCGCGCCCGGGTCGCGGCTCGGTCTTCGCCCTGGAACTTCCTTTGGGCGACCCGACCGCTTTGACCGAAGTCAACAAGGTCGACCGGCTGGCCCGTGGCACGGTGGCTGGAACCATCGTGGCCGTCATCGACGATGAGCCAACGGTGGTCGACAGCATGCGGCAATTGCTGGGTGACTGGGGCTGCCGTCCCGTCGCCGCGCGGCGGGTCGGCGACCTGCTGTCAGCTCTGGAACGTGCCGGCCGCCCTGACATCATCCTTGCCGATTACCGGCTGAAAGGCGGAATCACCGGGGTCATGGTGGTAGAAAGAATCCGCTCCGAATTCGGGGCGAATATTCCAGCCATCATCATCACTGCCGACACCCATCGGACGGTTCAACAGACGGTAACCGAAGCGGGTTGCCGCCTGCTCCTCAAACCATTGCCACCGCCGCGGCTGCGCTCGCTGATGACCCAGCTTCTCCATCCCCTGGAGGCTGCGGGTTAAACCCTTTGGCCATCCGGCCGGGTCGAGCGGCCAGATTGGTCAAACCACATGCCGCGGATATTCTGATCGTCCGACAAAGCGTGAGGGAGACGGCGATGGCATCCTCCAACCAATGCCATGTGAGGTCGTGGCTTGTGCGAACGGCGACGGATCTGGAGGCGGCCAGGACGCTTCCCCAGCTGGTAGCTGCCCTGCGTTCGCTGCGCATCCTCTGGCGCTCGTTCAATCACCATATCTGCACCGAATGTCAAAGCGCGCCGGAAATCTCTAAATTGGCCCGTTTCGTCCTGACGACGATCGGGGAGAATGCAATTCCCGACGACCGCTGCATCGCCGAACTGGTCGGGATCAACTTGCGGGCCAGCGCACTTTTGGCCGAACTCTGCCCGGGAGACTGCGCGGACGAGGATTACAGTGAACTAGCCGGAAACGAGCCCCTGCCGGATAGCGGCACTAGCCGCTTCCGTCCGGTTTCCCACCCCAAGGGAATGCAGCACGCTGGCGACGTGAAGCTTTACCGTGCTCAGGGATAGCTGGAGCGTTCGGGCGATTTCCTTGTTGGATTTGCCCGCGACGATGAGCGCCAGGACTTCCTTCTGGCGTTCGGACAAATGCTCGGCCCCGGCCGGAGGCTGGATGACGGTTGCCGGTTCGTCGACCTTGAGAATATCCGCTGGTATGTAGATTCCGCCGGATAGGACCAGCCGCAGGATGCCGAGCATGACGGCAGGAGTGCTGGCTTTCGGAATATAGCCGACGGCTCCGCAACGCATGGCCTCGAGCATATCGGCCCGCCGCTCGGAGCCGGATACGACGACGACAAAGGCGTTGGGAACGCGCTGCACCACCTCGGCGACGATCGAGGTGTCGGCCGCCCCCGGCATCGCCAGATCCAGCAAGACGAGATCCAGTCCGATGCCTTCACAGGTCGTGAGAACCGCATCGACGCTTCCCGCCTCGACAACCTCGGCCTCTTCGAACGCCTCTTCCAGCAGACGTCGAATGCCAGCCCTGAACAGTGCGTGATCATCGGCGACGAGGATCCTCATGGCCCACGACATTAACAGATTTAAGATAGTTCGCAAACAGATTGCGAACAATATAGCGCTTGTATTCAGAATGACTAAAAGCCTGACTACGTTACTGGAAGATCGGAAACTACGAAACGCAGTCTAGTGCCTTCACTTCTTGCCGAATCGAGAAGGGATAGGAGCTTGCGCTCCTACCTCTTCCCCAATACTAGAGCTTACGACCAGTGATTGAACAGCGATGCCAGATGATGCAATTCACTCACCAGTTGTGTTAGATCGGTGATGTGAAGGACATCGGCATGGCCCATCCCATGACAGCTGTCACTCGAACCGCTGGATGCGCCCGGCATCGGAATTGGAGTCGGGGTCGGGGTCGGTGTTGGGTTCTGGACGGTGACGGGGGTGGGGGTGGGGGTGGGGGTTGGCGTATGCGTCGGCGTCGGCGTCGGCGTCGAGGATGAAGATGTCGGCGCAGGCGTAGTCGTCGTCGGGGGTTGGGTTGTCGTGACGTGAGTCGTCGACGGCAGGGTGGTGGTGTTCACGCTGGGAATGGTATTCGCCGTCGCGTAGGCCTGGATCGAGGCGATGTTCATGTCCGCAGGAAAGTGCGTCGACGAATTCGGATCGCCCGGCCAGCCGCCGCCGACCGCCAGATTCGCCAACATGTACATGGGCTTGTGCATGTCCGCGGGCGTTGCGATTTGGTAGACCTCCTGCCCATCATAATAATAGGTGATGGTGTTCGGTTCCCAGTCGACGGTGTATGTGTGATAGCCGTTCGACATGTCCGCGACCGTGTTGGCCTTCGTGATGCCGCTGGGGCTGGTGGCGGTGCTGTGCGTGCTGGTATAGAGCTGGGTCATATTGTTGCCCAACGCCTCAACCACATCGATTTCCGGCGGCCAGCTGTTATCGGTGGGCAACATCCAGAATGCCGGCCACAGGCCCTGCCCAGCCGGCAGCTGCGCCGTCATCTGGAAGATCCCGTAGGTCTGCGAGAAGCTGTGCTGAGTGGTCAGCAGCCCTGAGGTATAAGGCAACCCGCCGGTTTGCGACGATGCGCTGGAGGGCGTGGGATTGGCGGCGATCGTCAAGTGGCCGTTATTCACCGAAAACGGGTCAACCCCCATGCTGCCGAACTGGTCAGCGCTGACGTAGTACTCCTTCTCGCCGTTACTCGGCAGGCTATGGAGGTTATTGTTGTAAGTCGTGTCAAATACCCCGTTGGGGTTGCTCGACGAACGCAAGCTTAGGCTGCTCGCGCTATTGAATTCTTGGTCGAAAACAAGCTTGTCCTGGCTAAGATCCAACGTATTAGCCATACATTTTACTCCATACTTATTGATACTATGCCGCTCGTCTTTTGTCATATGAGCGCCGACAAACCATGAGCTTTTGTAGTAAACAAACTATTACCAAATATATATTTCACCAATGGTAGCCCATCTTATGCGCGTACTAGCCCATTTGCGCCCGGGTAAACTGTTCGACCACTGCTAGATTTTAGGCGATAGGACCTGCCGCCCGATGATCGTGCCAGTTCGTCATGTTTCGCCGGTCGCCCCGGTGCGCAGGGACCTTTGCGATCCAGCCAGGCGGTGCAGCACCACCAGATATCCAGGCCACGCCAAGCGCGCTTTCCACAACAGGCCGTCGAACATCATAACCACCCCTGCGGGAAATCATGACAGCGATGAGCCTGAGGCAAAAAACAGCACTTTCGTTTCTTTGGTGCGCCATACGAAGCGGTATAGAGCAAGGCTTTTCCTTTATTATCTTCCTATTTCTCGGGCGACTTCTAACTCCCGATGATTTCGGTCTTGTCGCCCTTGCCGCCGGTATCGTCGAGGTTCTGCGCCTGCTGAGTTGGGTGGGGCTTTACGAAGTCATCATCGGCGCCCCGCAACTCGACGAAGCGGCCGCCGACAGCGCCTTCTGGACCAGCGTGACCCTGGGATTGATCCTGGCGGGCGTGGTCGTTCTGGCGGCGCCGGCCATAGCCCGGTTCTTCGTTCAACCGCCTTTGACGGACGTTATTCGGGTGATGTCGCTGATCGTCGTCGTATCGGCGCTGGGTATTACCCATACCGGCCGTCTGGCGCGCAATTTCGGGCATAAAGCGCTGGCCATGCGGGCCCTGGCCGCGAACTTCGCCGGTGGGATTGCCGCATTGGCGGTCATCCTGGCCGGTGGAGGCATGTGGGCACTGGTCGCCCAGCGTCTGGCTGCCGAGCTCATCCAGACCGTCGCCGCCTGGACCGCCCTGCCGTGGGTGCCGCGCTTTCGGTTTTCTCTCTCGGCGGTAAAACAAATGGCGGGGTTCTGCGCACGCGTCACCGTGGCCAATCTGGTCAACGGGGTAAGCATGCGGGTGCAGGAGGCTCTGGTCGGCACTTATCTTCCCATCGGAGCTGTCGGGTCTCTGCGGGTGGCCAGCCGCCTCACCGAATTGTTCCAACAGATGGTGTTCATGCCGGCGAACCAGGTATCGATGGTTGCCTTCTCGCGCCTGCAGGACGACCGGGAGAGCCTGCAGCGTGCCTATATCCAGGCGGTCCGCCTGTCGGGCCTGGTCGCCTTTCCCTGTTTCCTGGCCTTGGCCGCCACCGGCCCCGACCTGATCCCATGGCTGTTCGGCCGACAGTGGCAGGCAAGCGCCCCTGTCCTCCAGACCCTGTGCCTCGCAGTCGTACCGACGACCCTGCTCTATTTTATGGCACCGGTGCAGGTCGCCATCGGCCGGACGGGGAGCTTCGCCTGGCTGTCCGTCCTGCATCTCGGCCTTGGCGCGGCCACCACCGTGGCGCTCGCGCCGCTCGGCATCGTCGCCGTGGGCGCCGGCCTGACCTTGCGGGCCTGGATTCTGATGCCGGTCGTCTTATTCGTCTTGAAACATGACGCAGGCATTCGCCCGGTGGCCGTTCTGGCCGCCATGGCCCCGTCCTTTATCGCAGCAGCAGCCGCCGCCCTGCCCGCCCTGGCCATGAGCCACCTGCTGCGCGATAGCCTCCCGGCGCCGTTGCTGGTGTTGCTCGAACTGGCGGCGTACGGGCTCACTTATTGTGCCGCGCTCATCAGCGCCGCGAGGAGTTTTCTTTGCGAAGCAGCCTCAGCGTTGTTGCCCCTACTGCCTACCAGTCTGCAAATCCGGGTCCGCAGGCTGCTCGGCCTCGATCCAGCCGCGGCCGAGACGTGACCTCGAACCGAGCATTTCTGCCGTATTCGCAATCGGAACAGGGAGCATGCATGATCTCGACCTCTCCGCGATTTGCGCCACCGCAGGATACCGAGGCCGGCCGGTTCGAATTGGCCCTCTACGCGCTTGCCCTGACCATGGCTACCGGCCCCCTGGACCGCCTT
The DNA here is from genome assembly GCA_021793155.1 of Pseudomonadota bacterium. GTDB lineage: Bacteria > Pseudomonadota > Alphaproteobacteria > Rhodospirillales > Magnetospirillaceae > DUZF01. The sequence continues at coordinate 8,582 of JAJYTF010000052.1, forward strand.
ATCCAGGAGAAAATAGCGACTGACCCTCAACGCGCCGCAATTTGGGCAGTGGTCTATGCCGGTTTTGCAGTCCGCATCCTGACACGGCCCAGGCTCTTCGCCCAGGCCCTGGCCGAAACCTGGCCCTTGTTCCTTCTTCCGACCCTCGCCATCCTGTCCAGCAGCTGGTCGGCCAATCCACAACAGACCGTCGTCGGCGCACTGGAAATGACCGCAGCCGCCATGTTCGGCATCGTCATCGGCCGGCGCGTGTCCGAGCAGCATCTGCTTGCCTTGATGCTGACCGTTCTCGGCTGCCTGTCCGTCGCCGACTGGTGGATGGTCGCCACCGTCCCAACCGCGTTCGACGTCAACGGCAACGCGGTCGGGCTGTTCAGCCACAAGAACATGCATGGCCAAACCATGGCATTGCTATGCCTGGGCGCATTGGCCACCCTGGCCTGGGGACGCAGGAAACTGCTCGCCTTGACCTCCCTCATCCTGGCCATGCCGCTTCTGGTCCTGTCAGGCTCGACCACCGCCTGGGTCGTCACCGCCGCCGGCACCGCGACCATAGGTCTGTTCGGCTTCTCACGGTTGAGCCCCTCGATGCGCCTGTTGGCGGTCTTTATTGCCTTGTTCACCGCCTGCGGCGCCGCTTTGCTTTGGCTGGCCCAGCCGATCGACCTGACCCGCATGTTCCTGCACGCGGCCGGCAAAGACTCAACGCTGACCGGCCGCACGATTCTGTGGCAGTTGGCATGGCGCTACATCCGCCAGGCTCCGGTCCTCGGCTGCGGCTTCAACGGCTTCTGGACAGACGACATCACCTCGGATTCCGCCTTCGTCGACGGCGTGATGGGAGACGAATTGCCCCATTTCCACAACGGTTATCTCGAGATGGCGGTCGAACTGGGCTGGACGGGAACGGCAATCGAGGTGTTGACCATCCTGGCTTGCCTGCGCCCGATCGGGCGGCTCGTCAGACGGGGGGATCCAGCTGCCGCCGCGTTTGCCGGCGCGCTTCTGGCGATGGTCGCCATTGGCAATCTGAGCGAGGTGGTGCTGTTCGTCCGGCACGGCTTCCATCTGATGATGATCGGCGCGCTGTGGAGCCGGGCAGGTCTGCTGCGGCGCCCAGACGTTGCCTCTGCCGGCACATCCGAAGCCGGAGGGTCGGTGACAAGTCTGAGCCGCGCCTGAACGGGAAGCCGCGACCGACGCACCGCTGCCGGCCCCTGTTTCACTTCACCACCAGCGCCCGCCAGCCAGGAGGCTCGACCTTGATCGTTGCGTAGGAGCTACGCGAAATTGATGGGATCGGAGCCTTTACGACGTTTTGCCAAATGGCAATTGCATCACTGTCATCATGATAATTCGGCCCCGTCCCCCTTTCATTTGGCTCAAATTCGATGTTCTGAGCAAATACACGACTAAATTCCCGCGACCTGTCAAACAAATCAAAATATACCGGGTTATAATATATTATCGAGATGCCCCCTTTTTCACTCTGGCGAGACCAATTCTCTATTCTATTCAAAACTTTCTTCATCATGGCGCGATAGAATGGATGGTAAAAATAGACGACGACCGGCCCTTCAGGAAAGGGGGCAGCCAACACATCACCTTCGACGACCTCGATCGGTGTACGATCAGGAAATCTGGACCGAATGATATCCGCGTTGGACCTGGCGATAGAGGCGAGAGATGGGGCCAGTTCGACACCGATGATCCGGCGGAACGAAAACTCGCTGGCCACCGCCAACGCCCTGCCTTTGCCGCACCCGAAATCACAAAAGGTCAGCGCTTGATGATCCGAAAGCGTCGCCAAGGCCTTTCGGATAATACTTGGCTGGGATCCCCCGTAACAAATATTGTATTTATCCGCAGATTTCCCCGAGCGCAGCTCCCTATAGCCAATCACACCACTTGTATCTATACCATATTGCCTATCTATCGGGTGGACCAGCGGAATCATTTCATCAGCCGACACCCCAGAAAGAAGATTGTTCCGCAACCTATGCATCGTTATGGCCGCCGGAACGACAAAGGCGAGACGATAGATTTTGAATACAATATCGGCGATCATTTTCTAGCCACGCACTTATTATTGTCACCGTAAATAATTATACGCCACCGTGCTTTTGCACCATATTATTTAAGCACTGTTGTCGGCGACACTTAATAGGTATATACATACATTTATACTTTAACATTTACACCATTCACTGATGGCGAATTGCACAAATTCTTCACCATCGCGACCGGGTCATGCCGACCCGGCTCGCCCGATCTCGGGCGCCTACTGTTAAAATTCATATGGAGACCATGAAGAGCAAAAAGAACAGATCAACCCATTTTTTCCACGAATGCGAAATTTTTCCACAGAAGATATAGGATAGGCTACTTCGCACAATGCCTCGTGTCATAACACCGCTACAACGGGGCGCAGATTTCATGTATGCGCAAGCCATATATTAACCCGGCACATTTTATACCAAATATAGCATCGTTCTTTGCACTATACGTAACAACGACATTCAGGACGCCGGCGATGGACCATCACGGCCCCCTCTTCCCTTCGGCTGGACAACAGCCCGCCCAAGTTTCCGACGACAGGTCGAATGGCATTCATACCGGCGCATGGCACTCAGCCCTCCGGCATCGCAGCCTGTCCGCAACGCTCGAAGTTCCATTTCTGCTGTTCTTCGGCTTCGCGGCGACCTGCCCTCTGCTGCTCGTCGAAGGCCTTAACATCAGGCTTACCGAAGCTCTCGCAGCGGTGGCTTTCGTGACCGCGACATGGCGGATTCTGCAAAGCGGCAAGGTTCACCCAGTAGCCCGTCTTTATGTGCCTCTTCTGCTTTTCACCCTTGGCTGGGTGATCGTCGAACTCTATTTCGACTCGTTCATTCCCACCGAACGGGCGGGGCGCATGCTACTGGTGCGCTGGCTCGAGGGCTTTCCCATTGCCTATTGCCTGGTCATGCTCTGCTCCGACGAGCGAAAACGCTTCCTTATCGCCATCGGAATGTTGGCGGGACTGGGTATCGATCTTGCACTGCTGATCCAGGACGACGTCACCTTCGCGCTCACCCGGGCGCCTCTCTACACGGCAGTCGGGCTGGCCAATTATGCGGCAGGGGAGTACCGGGCCGCAGGCATCTTCGGCCACCCGAACGGTGCGGCCATCGCCACCTTGATCCTGGTGCCGGTCGCCATCGGGCTGATCCGGGAACGGCGACTCTCCGCCATCCTGTTTCTCCTTCCCCTGGCCGCCGTCGTCGAAGTCTTCCTGTTGACGAAGACCAGAGGCGCCAGCATGGTCTCAATGCTTCTCATCGCTTATTCGATCGTGCGGACGCTACGCCTCCGCACGATCGCAATCATCGCCCTCGCGACTGCCTTGCTGGTCACAACCCTCGCAGCGCTGCAAGGCAGTACGGCATTCGAGGATGAAGCCGTAAAAGTGGTTTCCGAGCGTTTCGATCGCCCTACTGAAATGGACGAAAATTTCGAAGGACGGCTGGACACCATGGTGGCGGCGATCGAATTGATCGGCGAACATCCGTTCGGCATGGGAGCCGCCTATATGTCCGAGATGGCGGCCAAGGTCGACTATGAGGCGACACATAACGCATTCCTCCAACTTGCCCTGCTCGGCGGAATCCCCCTGACACTCACCATCGCAATCCCTCTTGTCTTGGCTGCCGCGGGAATCGTCAGGCGGGACTCCTCGCTGGAAGCCTGGATCGCAGCTTATCTATGCATGGCATTCTTCTTCGAGACCGCCTTCTTCTTGCCGATCGTCCCGGCCCTGACACTTTGGTCGGCTTGGCCCTACCGTCGGCGGCGCAGCTTTGCTCGGGAAAGCAGCTCTCCCATCAAGGACACCGTCGTTGGGTCGGAAGCATAAGCTGCACGATCACTTCATTAACCCTGTATGAAGAGCGCAACAACACCAAACACCACTAACTTAACAATGCAATAGCAAATATAAACAGATACTAAATATCAATTTATATGAATTTACCGTAAATACAAATGCCGCTCATGAATAACTATAAATTCATATTTATCGCGATATGCCTTCCCATGCTTTGGAGAACTACAACTCTTCACAGTATGGAAAGGATTCCAATGTCGCAGAGCATCCAGTTCGGCATCAACGGCCATCCGATCGAAGGCTCGGTCTATTCCAACCTGTCGATCAGCCAGCAGTTGAACCTCATCCACCAGGAGGGGCTGACCTCCTATCGGGTCGACGTCTACGACGCCAACCCATCCACCATCACCGCGCTGTCCAGCCTGATCTCCCAGGCCAAGTCGCTGGGCATCAGCATCCTCCCCTGCATCGCCATCAGCGCCAACAATTACAGCAGCGAGTCCGCCGCCTATGCCGCCGGCCAGGCGGTTGCCTCGTCCCTGGCCAAGGCGTTCCCCGGCATGACCTGGGAACTGGGCAATGAAGAGGACCTGACCTGCTTCAACGGCGGCGACGGCACCAACACCGCCAACTACAACACGGCGAAGTTCAACGTCGCCCTCGGCCTGATCAAGGGCATGTCCGACGGCATGCATCAGGCCGACCCGACCGCCCACAGCATCGTCGACATCGCCGGATGGGACACCGGCTTCCTCAAGCTGCTCCAGGCCAACGGGGTGAACTGGGACACCACCGGCGTGCACGCCTACGACAGCAACCTCAACGTCTATCTGGCCGACGCCGCCGCCCTCGGCAAGCCGATCGCCGTCACCGAACTCAATATCTCCCAGGGCCACTACACCAACTCGCCCCAGGCCGAGGGTAATTTCCTCAGCACGGAGATGGCCTATCTGAATTCGGTCGCCTCGACCTACCATGTCGTCGGTGCCGACATCTACGAGTTGCTCGACCAGCCATCCCTCGGGAGCAATAATCCCGAGGCCTATTACGGGATCGCCTCCGCTACCGGCGTGATCAACGCCGCCGGCCAGGCGGTGCAAAGTTACCTCGCCGCCCATCCGTCGGCGCCGGCCTTCCCGACCCCCACACCGACACCGACACCGACACCGACGCCGACCCCCACCCCGACGCCGACGCCGACGCCCACCCCGACACCGACACCGACCCCCACGCCCAGCTCGGGTGCGGGTTCAGCTATCCAGTTCGGCATCAACGGCCATCCGATCGAAGGCTCGGTCTATTCCAACCTGTCGATCAGCCAGCAGTTGAACCTCATCCACCAGGAGGGGCTGACCTCCTATCGGGTCGACGTCTACGACGCCA
>JAJYTF010000001.1 GCA_021793155.1 Pseudomonadota bacterium
CAGAACACGAACCACCGGAATCGGTGCCTCCGGCGAGATCCGCTCAACCTCTCCATAGACGAAGCGGTCAAGCATCACGTCCCCGATGCACAGAACCTCAACCCCGCAAAGCTGCGGCACCAGGGCGGCCAACGTGGATTGTTCGATCATGTCACTTGGTTCCGGCGCGATCTTTGACTTGTACCGGTTGGCTAACCCAAACACCCGCGTGGAGGCAAGCGGAATGGTGGCACCTTTCAGGTCGAGAGGAACGACTTCTCGGCTCCCTCGATGACCAGGGCAGTGAGATGGCCACTGTAATAGGCCCCCGTATCCACCCCGATCCGGTTCTGCCGGACCTGCGGCGTCGGGGCTATGGTATGTCCATGCACGATTACTCTGCCGTAGTCCGCGTCCGAGGACAGAAATTCATTGCGGATCCACATCAGGTCTTCCGGCCGTTGGAACTCAAGGTCCACCCCCGGCCGCACACCGGCATGGGCGAAGTAGTAACCGCCTTCGGCATGCCAATAGTGCAGTCCTTCGAGAAAGGCCTTGTGCCGCGCCGGCAGTGATTGCCGCAGCAGCGCCTGCAGGGCGGGCAAATCTTCCGCATCCAGCCGCGCCGTGTCGGCATAGCTTTCGATGGTGGCCAGCCCGCCGTTGGCGAGCCAGCCCGGTCCGGCCGACAGCTCTTCGAGGAAACGCAACATGCCGTCTTCGTGGTTGCCGCGCAGGCAAACCCAGCGGAACCCCGACCATTGCGGCGTGGACGGCGGTCCCGCGACAAGGATTTCGACCACCTCGCGCGAATGCGGTCCGCGGTCCAGGTAGTCGCCCAGGAACACGATCATCCGCCGTCCTGCGCGCGAGCGCTGGGCGTCGCGCTGTATTGCGCCAAGCAACCGTTCCAAAAGGTCGCAGCGGCCATGGATGTCCCCGACCGCATAAAGACGCGTTCCGGGCGGCGCCAAAGCCGTACGACGACGATCAAGGACAGAGAGAGTGCTCATTTCTTTTCTGGTTGGTCCGTTCCGGCGATGCTATTTCTTAAATGGCCCCATTTACATTAGTTCGAAACCATGTAAGGCCAATCGGCCAGAAATCCAGGCCAGGGATGTGGCGAAAGGTCAGGCGATGAACCTATCGGCACCGGACGGACCCGGTCCAGAAGTTGTAACCCAGGAGAGCCTTTTGCTCGGCGCGGCCGAGCGCGTCGGCCGCATCCGCGACGGCCGGATGGCGCTGCAACTGCATCTGTCACGCCTGCGCCCCCAAAATCGCCAGGAAGGTCATGTCCGCATCGCGCTGCGTATGCTGGAACCGATGGTCAACGCCTACCGCGGCCAGATGTTCCTGCTCGGCAACTCCGACATCGTCTTCCTTCTGAAGGATGCCAACCACACCGACGTCGAGAACATGGTCTTCAAGCTGCGGGCCCTGTTCTCGAAGGATCCGCTGACCTTTGCCGACAGCGGCGACGGCATCGACGGGTTTTGCAGCTGGTACGATCTTGAAGTCGAATACGACGAATTCCTGAGCCTGGCGCGGGCGGCGGCCACCGAAGTACGCAAGAGGATTCGCGATAAGACGGCACAGCCCCGGGCGCCGCAGCCCCTGGACGCCAAGAGCCTGGGCCAGGTCCTCGACCGCATGGCCGCCGCCGATGTGTCCGACCTGATTCGCCGACAGGCCGCCATGGTCGTCACCGGCCAAGGAAACGCCGTGGTGCTGTTCCAGGAATTCTTCGTCGGCATGAGCGACCTACAGAAGGCGCTGTATCCGGATGTCAATCTTTTGGGCAACCGTTGGCTGTTCCAGCATCTGAGCCAGACCCTGGATCTCAGGGTGCTGGGCGCCCTGCACGAGATGAAACTTGCCGCCCGGCCGGAAACTTTCAGCCTGAACCTCAATATCAGCACTGTGTTGAGCCCGGCTTTCGACCGGTTCGCCCAAGGCGAAAAGGATGGCACCCGCATTCTGATCGAGCTGCAGGTCCTGGACGTCCTGGCCGACAGCCGCAGTTTCTATGCCGCCCGCCAGATGCTGCGCGAACGCGGCCACCAGGTGGCCATCGACGGCCTGAACGAACTCACGCTCCGCTTCATGGACATCACCCAGCTCGACGCCGATCTCTACAAGCTCACCTGGAGCCCCGACCTGCGCGATACCGAGCACGGCGCGGCGGTGGCAGCGTCGGTGCAGCGAATTGACGGCGAAAAGCTGCTGCTCGCCCGCTGCGATTCGGAATCGGCCATCGCATGGGGGCTGGACCACGGCATCTACCGTTTCCAGGGCCGCCACGTGGATGCCATGCTGGCCGCCTACACCATGCATGGCTGCGACCACTCGGCCGCCTGCAGCCTGCAGCAATGCATCAGCCGCCACGCCGTGATCGCCGGACCGCTGCGCCGTGAATGCGGCAACAACGGGATGCTCGACAGCTCGCCGGTCATGCGTGTGCCGCGGCCGAAACGCCGAGCGGAGACGACGTCGTGACACCCCCCCCCGACCGCGCCACCACCGAACGCCAGAAAGCCATCGCCCAGCGCCTGCCCAGCGGCGAGAATCTTCTGCTCGACTACATCCACAAGCTGGAACGGCACCGTCGCGGCCGGCAGGCCGTACTCATCCGATTGTCGCTGCTGCAGCCGGTCAACCGCCGCGAACACCATGTGCGGATCGCCGTCAGCAGTTTCGACGCCCTGGTCAAGCAGCTGAAGGGACAGATTTTTGCCCTGTCCAACGCCGACTTGATGTTCATCTTCAAGGAATCGGCCCTCGATGAGGTCGAGGCGGCGATCGTCAAGCTGCGGTTCATGTTCAGCGACGACCCCCTGCTGGCCGGAGAAGGATCGGGCGACAAGGCCGCCAGTTTCACCGACTGGTTCCTTCTGGAACGGGACTACGACGCCCTGCTGCACTTGGCCCAGCACATGCTGACCGAGGAAAAGGCCCGGCGCAGCCAGCAGTTCACCGCCAGCCATACCGCCCAGGCGGCGCCCAAGCCGGCCAGGCGCGGCGAACCGCTCACCCCGGCGATGCTGGGCAAGCTGGAAGACGCCCTTGCCCGCGCCGACCTGGCCAACATGATGCGCCGCCAGGCGGTCTGCGCCATCGTCGGACGGTCCCCGCCGCAACCGGTGTTCCACGAGCTGTTCATTTCCATCATCGATCTGCGCGAGACGCTGCTGCCCAACGTCAACCTCGCCTCCAGCCCCTGGCTGTTCCAGCAACTGACCGAGACGCTGGACCGCCGGGTGCTGTCGCTTTTGAGCAAGCACGACGACCGCACGGTGGCCGGCGACGTCAGCATCAATCTCAATGTCCAGACCCTGCTGTCGCACGAATTCCTGAACTTCGACGACAACATCAAGGCCAGCATGCGCGGCACCATCGTACTGGAGTTGCAGAAGGTCGATGTCTTCGCCGATCTCGGCGCATTCCTGTTCGCCCGAGACTTCGCCCACGACCGCGGATACCGTATCTGCATCGACGGCGTCAATCTCGAGTCGCTGCCCTTCGTCGACCGGGAACGCCTTGGCGTCGACCTGATCAAGATGGTCTGGGATCCGCTGATGACCGAGGGGCGGCTGCCCAACGGAACCTCACTCGAAGACTATGTGCGCCGTTCGGGACCGTCGCGGGCCATCCTCTGCCGGTGCGACACCCAGGACGCCATCACCTGCGGCCAGGCGGCCGGCCTCACCCTGTTCCAGGGCCGCCATGTCGAGGCTCTGCTGGCCGCCGAAATGCAGAAGCAGAAAGGCATGTTGCGCCGGCGTCGATGACCGCGAGGCTCCGAGGAATCGCGATCAAGCGATCGCCCCGCCGCGACGCTGGCGCGCCTTCGGTTTTACCCCCATATTCGACGCCATGAGCGACTACGCCATCGAGGTCGACCATCTCGTCAAGCGGTTCGGCGAGGTCAATGCCGTCGACGACATCAGTTTCACCGTCGCAAGGGGCAGCACCACGGCTCTCCTCGGCGGCAACGGCGCCGGCAAGACGACCACCTTGTCCATCCTGCTGGGCATCCTGCTGCCCAGCAGCGGCCGTATCCGCGTGCTGGGCGAAGACATGCTCGCCCATCGGCACCGTGTCCTGCCGCGGCTCAACTTCTCCTCGCCCTATGTGGATCTGCCACACCGGCTGACGGTGCGGGAGAACCTGGTAGTCTATGCCCACCTGTATACGCTTCGCCAACCGGCCGCGCGGATCGCGGCGGTCGCCGAACAGTTCGGCCTGGGCGAATTGATGAAGCGGCCCGCCGGCACCCTGTCGGCCGGACAGAAGACCCGCGTCGCCCTGGCCAAGGCGCTGCTCAACGAACCGGAAGTGCTGATTCTCGACGAACCGACGGCCTCGCTCGACCCCGATACCGCCGACTGGGTGCGCTCCGCTTTCCAGGACTATCAGAGACGGACCGGCGCCACCCTGCTGCTTGCCTCCCACAACATGACCGAGGTCGAGCGGCTGTGCGACAACGTCCTGATGATGCGGCGCGGCCGCATCGTCGATAACGGATCACCCCAGGCCCTCGCCGATCGCTACGGCCGGCGTACCATGGAGGAGGTATTTCTCGATATCGCGCGGCAACACCACGACGACAGCGTGGCGGCCCAATGACCGAGCGCAGCGAGGACAGCCAAGCGGCCGGATGGCCGCGCCCGGGGCCTGAGGGGCAAGAACCATGACCCCACCATCCGTCGTCCTTTCAGCCCCTTTGTTTTCATGGCGGCGCGTGTACGGGGTGGTGCTGCGCCATCTGTTCCTGCTGCGCGGATCGTGGCCGCGCATGGCCGAGATGTTCTATTGGCCGCTGTTTGACCTGGTCATCTGGGGATTCATCTCGCAGTTCTTCATGAGCCACAGCGACTGGGTATCGCGGGCCGCCGGGATCCTCCTGGGCGCGGTCATGCTGTGGAACGTGATGTTCCGCGGCAGCCTGGGCGTCGCCTTGTCGTTCCTGGAGGAAACCTGGTCGCGCAATCTCGGCCATCTTACGGTGAGCCCGCTGCGGCCGGTGGAATTCATCACCGCGATGCTGGTGATGAGCCTAATCCGCACCGTCGCCGGCATGGGGCCGGTGGCTCTGCTGGCCATACCGCTGTACCACTACTCCATTTTCTCGCTGGGACTGCCGCTGTTGGCATTCTTCACCAGTCTTCTGGTTACCGGCTGGGCGGTCGGGCTGGGCGTCTCAGCCCTGGTGTTGCGCTTCGGCCAGGGGGCGGAAAGCCTGGTCTGGGTTCTGATCTTCGCCGTGGCCCCGCTGTGCGGCATCTATTATCCGCTGAGCGTCCTTCCCGGATGGCTGCAGAAGGTGGCCTGGTTCCTGCCGCCCTCGCATATCTTCGAGGGCATGCGGGCGGTGATGTTCGGCAAGGGCTTCCCCTGGGACCAACTGCTGATTGCCGCCGTCCTCAACCTGGTCTATATCGGCGGCGCCGTGGCCTTGTTCCTGTGGGTCTATCACCTGGCCCGGGTCAGGGGCCTGTTCCTGTCCATGGGAGAATGAGGGACATGCTTGCCCGTCTCCACTTGGCGGTCGCCTTCCTGACGCGCCTACCGCTGCCGCCGCCGGCCGAATGGCCGCCGGGCTCGCTGGCCCTGGCCGTCCCGACGTTCCCGTTGGTCGGCCTGCTGGTCGGCGGCATCGGTACCGCCGCCTATGCCTGCGCCCATATGCTCCTGCCGCCGTCCCTAGCCGCGGTCCTGGCGCTGGCCGCCACCATCGCCACCACCGGCGGCCTGCATGAAGACGGCCTGGCCGACGTTGCCGACGGATTCGGCGGCGGCGCCGACAAAGAACGCAAACTGGCCATCATGAAGGACAGCCGAATCGGCAGCTTCGGCGTCGTGGCGGTGGCCGTGGGGCTGATGCTGCGCGCCGGCACCCTGGCCCAGTTGGCCTCGCCCGGGCAGGTGGCCGGCGCCCTGCTGGCTGCCCATGCCTTGGCCCGGGCGGCCATGCCTGCACTCATGCGCATCCTTCCCCCGGCCCGCGACACCGGACTGGGCGCGGCCGCCGGAAGGCCGACGCTGGCAGCCGCCGGACTGGCCGCCGGCATCGGCGTCGGCGCGGCCCTTTTGCTCCTGCCCAGCGCCGCGGCAGTCGCCGCCATCCTCGGCGCCGCCATCGGCGCCGCTGCCGTCGCCCTTCTGGCCTGGCGCCAGATCGGCGGCCAGACCGGCGACGTGCTGGGAGCCGCCGAACAGGTGGCCGAAACGCTGGCCATGCTGGCCGTGGTGGCCGCGGCATGAGCGCCGCTCCGACGACCCGCTGGTGGTGGCTGCGCCACGCGCCAGTCCCCGATCCCGAGGGCCGTATCTCGGGCCGCCTCGACTTGCCCTGCGACACTTCGGACAGCGACTGGTTTGCCGCGCTGGCCAGCCGCCTGCCCCGTTACGCGGTGCTGGTGGAAACCGGCCTGATGCGCTGCACCCAGACCATCGGCGCGCTGGAAGCGGCCGGCCTGCCCCTGGCCCCGCCCCTGGTCGAGCCGGCATTCATCGAACAGGATTTCGGCCGCTGGCAGGGCCGCACCTGGAACGAACTGAGCATTGCCAAGGACCCCGATCTGGCCGCTTTCTGGCAAAACCCGGCCACCGCCACCCCGCCGGGCGGTGAGAGCTTCGCCACCCTGATGGAACGCGCAAGCGAAGCCATCCTGCGCCTGTCCGCCGAATATGGCGGCCGCGACATCGTTGCGGTCGCTCATGCCGGCACCATTCGCGCCGCTTTGGCGCTGGCCTTGGACATTTCCCCGGAAACCGCCCTCTCCTTCGTCGTCGATCCGTTGTCGCTGACTCGCATCGACGCCCTGCCCGGCGGTTGGCGGGTGGTCGGCGTCAACTGGCTGCCCGAGTAGCCGCTTGAGATCGCGGCGCGATCAATGCTAGGGTCGCTCCCCATTCCAAGACAGGGAAGCCGGTAAGCCGGCGCTGCCCCCGCAACTGTAAAGGATGAGGCTGTGGCACTTGCCACTGGGGCCCGACAAGGACCCCGGGAAGGCGCCATCGTCGATGACTCCGAAGCCAGGAGACCTCCTTGGAGCGGAACTGGAACCAATCCTCGGAGGGAGGATCTGCCATGGCGCCGCAATCCTTGCCGCCGATCACCCTGGTCCTGGGCGGGGCGCGTTCCGGGAAAAGCGCGTTCGCCGAATCGCTGCTGGCGACCTGTGCCGACCCGGTCTATGTCGCTACCGCCGAGTTGCGCGATGATGAGATGGCGGAGCGCGTGCGCCATCACCGGGCACGCCGCGGCCGCCATTGGCTGACCGTTGAGGAACCCTACGATCTGGCGGCGGCGCTGGCCGCCCATAGCCGCCCCGGCCGCCCGCTGCTGGTGGACTGCCTGACCCTGTGGCTGTCCAACCTGCTGCTGGCCAATCTGCCGGTGGAGGCGGAAATCCTCCGTTTCACCGAAAGCCTGCCCGGCCTGCCCGGGCCGGTGGTGCTGGTGGCCAACGAGGTTGGTCTCGGCATCGTTCCCGACAACCCTCTGGCCCGTGCCTTCCGCGACCATGCCGGCCGCCTCAACCAGGCGGTGGCCGCCTGCAGCCAGCATGTGGTGTTCGTCGCCGCCGGCCTGCCCCTTTCCCTCAAGGACATCCGATGAGCCGTTTTGCCAAGATTCCCGCCACTGTCATCACCGGCTTCCTGGGCGCCGGCAAGACCACCCTGGTCCGCCACCTGCTGGCCAACGCCCAAGGCCGCCGGATCGCGCTGATCGTCAACGAGTTTGGCGATGTTGGCGTCGACGGCGAGCTGCTGGCCTCCTGCGGCATCGCCGGCTGCGCCGAGGACGACATCATCGAACTGGCCAACGGCTGCCTGTGCTGCACCGTCGCCGACGAGTTCCTGCCCACCATGGAGCGCCTGCTCGGCCGGGCCGCGCCACCCGAGCATATCGTCATCGAAACCTCGGGCCTGGCCCTGCCCAAGCCGCTGGTCAAAGCCTTCGACTGGCCGGAAATCCGGTCCAAGGTGACGGTGGACGGAGTGGTCGCGGTGGTCGACGGGGCGGCGCTGCAGGCCGGCCGCTTCACCTCGACCCCGGAACAGATGGCCCAACCGGATCACGACAATCCGCTGGAGGAGGTGTTCGACGACCAGCTTGCCTGCGCCGACCTGGTGTTGCTCAACAAGGCGGACCTGCTGGACGCCTCCGCGCTGGCGGCCCTTGAAGCCAGGCTTCGCACCGGCTTGCGCCCTGGGGTCAAATTGCTGGCCTGCCGCCAGGGCGAAGTGGACGCCCGCGTCGTGCTGGGGCTGGAGGCCGCCGCCGAGGACGACCTGCATGCCCGCCCCACCCGTCACGACACCGAAACCAGCCATGACCACGACGATTTCGAAAGCTTCGCCATCCGCCTCGATCCGGTGGCCGACCCCCAGGCCCTGGCGGCCCGCCTGAGATCGGTGATCGTCGACCACGACATACTGCGGCTGAAAGGCTTCCTGGCGGTGGCGGGAAAGGACATGCGCCACGTGGTCCAGGCGGTGGGCAGCCGTATCGCCGGCTATTACGACCGCCCGTGGAAGGCTGACGAGGAGCGGGCCGGCCATCTTGTGGTGATCGGCTTGAAAGGCCTGGACCGCGAGGCCATCGCCGCGGCCATCGGCGGCTGATCCGATGCATCTTCTCGCCGCCACTCCCGGTATCATTTCCGACGGTACTGAGGCGGTTGACCTCGGCCAGACGCCGGCCGAGGTGGTGCTGCTTTCGGCGGCCGATTCCGAGCTGGCCTGCCTGGCCGAGGCCAAGGCGGCGGTGCCGGGTTTCACCCTGCGGCTGGCCAACCTGATGCAACTGGCCCACAACCTGTCGGTGGACCTTTACGTCGAGCGGGTTATTCGCCACGCCCGCCTGGTGGTGGTGCGGCTGCTCGGCGGCCGCGCCTATTGGCCTTACGGCATCGAGCAGATCGCCGCCGCCTGCCGGCAGGAGGGCATCGCCCTGGCCGTGCTGCCGGGTGACGACCAGCCCGACGCCGAGCTGTCGGCCTGGGGCACCCTGCCGACCGAGGCGACGCATCGGCTGTGGCAGTATCTGGTGCAGGGTGGGCGCGGCAACGCCGAACAGTTGCTGCGCTATGCCGCCAGCCTGATCGGCGGCGATGAGGACTGGCTCGAGCCGGCCCCGCTGCCGCCGGCCGGGCTGTATCCGCCCGGCCTTACCCTGGACGAGCTGCGCGCCGGCTGGAAGGAAGGCGCCCCAATCGCGGCCCTGACAGTCTACCGGGCTCTGGTCCAGGCCGGCAATACCACCGCCCTCGACGCCCTGATCGCCGCCGCTCGGGCCCGCGGCCTTAACCCGCTGCCGCTGTTCGTCGCCAGCCTGAAGGACCCCATCAGCGCCGCCCTGGTGGAAGAAGTTCTGGCCGCCTGTCCGCCCGACGTGGTGCTGAACGCCACCGGCTTCGCCGTCGCCACGCCGGGCAAAGCCGTCGATGGCCCCTTCGCCGCGGCCGACTGCCCGGTGTTGCAGGTGATTTTCGCCGGTGGCGGCGAGGCCGTCTGGCGGAGTGGCAGCAACGGACTGTCGGCCCGCGACATCGCGATGAACGTCGCCCTGCCGGAAGTGGACGGCCGCATCATCGGCCGCGCCGTGTCGTTCAAGGCGGCGGCCCGGCGCGACGCCGAAACCCAATGTGATATCGTCTCCTACGTGCCGGTGGCCGACCGCGTCGCCTTCATGGCCGAGCTGGCCGCCGGTTGGGCCGAGCTGCGCCGCGCGCCGGCGGTCGAGCGGCGAGTCGCCCTGGTGCTGGCCAACTATCCCAACCGCGACGGCCGCCTGGGCAACGGCGTCGGACTGGACACGCCGGCCGCCACCGCCCAGGTACTGCAGGCCCTAGCGGAGGCCGGCTACCGGCTGGACCAGGTGCCGGCCGACGGCGCCCAACTGATGGCCATGGTGCAGGCGGGCGCCACCAACGACCTTGCGGCCCGTCCGCGACGGGAGGTGCGCGAGACCCTGTCCCTGCCCGAATACTATGCCTTCTTCCATTCGCTGCCGCCGGCGGTGCAGCAGGCGGTCACGGCGCGCTGGGGCCAGCCGGAAGCCGATCCCCATTTCGTCAAGGGCGAGCTGCACTGCGGCGATTTCGTCATCGCCGCCACCCGCTTCGGCAATGTGGCGGTGGGGGTGCAGCCGGCGCGCGGCTACAACATCGATCCGGCGGCCACCTATCACGACCCCGACCTGGTGCCGCCGCACGGTTATCTGGCCTTCTATGCCTGGCTGCGCGACAGCTTTCGCGCCCATGCCCTCGTCCATATGGGCAAGCATGGCAATCTGGAATGGCTGCCCGGCAAGTCGGTGGCACTGTCGGCGGAATGCTTCCCGGAAGCGGCGCTGGGACCGATGCCGCACCTCTATCCGTTCATCGTCAACGACCCGGGCGAAGGCACGCAAGCCAAGCGCCGGGCCCAGGCGGTCATCGTCGACCATCTGACGCCGCCCCTGACACGGGCGGAAAGCTATGGCCCGCTGCGCCGCCTCGAGCAGCTGGTGGACGAATACTACGAAGCCGCCGCCGTCGACCCGCGCCGCCTCAAGGTGCTGAAGGACGAGATCGTCGCGATGACCCGGATCACTGGGCTGGACGCGGACTGCGGCATCGCCCGGGACGAGCCAGCCGAAGCGGCGCTGAAGAAGCTCGACAACCACCTGTGCGAACTCAAGGAGCTGCAGATCCGTGATGGCCTGCACGTCTTCGGCCGCTCGCCCGAGGGCGACCAACTGATCGACCTGCTGGTCGCCCTGGCCCGCGCCCCGCGCGGCGGCGAACCCCGCCAGGCTTCGCTGCTCCGCGCGCTGGCCGACGACCTGGGACTGGGGTTCGACCCGCTGGACTGCACGCTGAGCGACCCCTGGTTCGGACCAATGCCCGAGGCATTGGCAGCGTCGGAGCCCTGGCGCACCGTCGGCGACACCGTGGAGCGGCTGGAAAATCTGGCGAGGAACCTGGTGGCGGAGCATCCTCGTCATCCTGTGCGTAGCGAAGGATCTCGTGGACCCGAAGAGACGCCTCGCCTCACTCGGAATGCCAACCTGACCCGCACCGCCGCCGTTCTCGACTGGATCGCCGCGGATCTCCGCCCTGCCGTCCAGGCTTGCGGCGCGGCCGAAATGGCCGGGCTGCTGCGCGGCCTGGATGGGCGCTTCGTACTGCCGGGGCCGTCCGGCGCGCCCAGCCGCGGTCGGCCCGACGTGCTGCCCACTGGCCGCAATTTCTATTCCGTTGACAGCCGCACCGTACCGACCCCGGCAGCCTGGGCCCTGGGCTGGAAGTCGGCCGGGCTGCTGATCGAGCGGCATCTGCAGGACCATGGCGCCTGGCCGCGGACGGTGGCGGTGACCGCCTGGGGCACCAGCAACATGCGCACCGGCGGCGACGACATCGCCCAGGCGTTGGCCCTGATGGGCGTGCGGCCGACCTGGGACGCCGCCTCGCGCCGCGTCACCGGTTTCGAGATCCTGCCGCTGTCGGTGCTCGACCGCCCACGGGTCGACGTCACGCTCCGTGTTTCGGGCTTCTTCCGCGACGCCTTCCCGGCCCTGATCGACCTGGTCGATTCGGCGGCACGGGCCGTTGCCGCCCTGGACGAGAACGAGCACGACAACCCATTGGCCGCCCATCTGCAGAGCGAGGCGGCGCGGCTGGAGGCGGCTGGGTTGAACCAGGCGGAAGCCCGGCGGCGGGCAGGGTTCCGAGTATTCGGCTCGAAGCCGGGGGCCTATGGCGCCGGGTTGCAAGTGCTGATCGATGAACGGGGCTGGTCGACCGCCGCCGACCTGGCCCGCGCCTATGTCGCCTGGGGCGGCTATGCCTATGGCTCGGGCAGCGGCGGCACGGCCGAGCACGGGCTGTTCGAAGCCCGCCTGAAAGCGGCCGAGGCGGTAATCCAGAATCAGGACAACCGCGAACACGACCTCCTGGATTCCGACGACTATTACCAGTTCGAGGGCGGCATGGCGGCGGCGGTTCGGGAACTGGCGGGACGGGCGCCTGCGGTCTACCACCCCGACCATTCGCGTCCCGAGAGCCCGCGCATCCGCACGCTGGACGAGGAAATCGCCCGGGTGGTGCGCGGCCGGGCGGCCAACCCCAAATGGATCGCCGGGGTGATGCGCCACGGCTACAAGGGCGCTTTCGAGATGGCCGCCACCGTCGATTACCTGTTCGCCTTTGCCGCCACTACCGGCAGCGTCAAGGACCATCACTTCGATGCCCTGTTCGACGCCTATCTGGCCGACGGGCAGGTCCGCGCCTTCATCGCCGAAGCCAATCCGGCGGCTGGCAAGGAAATGGCCGAGCGGTTCGCCGAAGCGATCGACCGCGGCCTGTGGCGGCCGCGCCGCAACGACGTCCGCGAACTTTTGGGAGAAGTGGGATGAGCGCCGAATCGGAAGAAGAGTCCCGCCATCACCAGAAGATGGCGAAGAAAAAGGTGGTGCGCGATCGCCTGATGGCCACCAAGACCGAGGCCCGCGGCTTGCTGATGGTTCATACCGGTACCGGCAAGGGAAAATCCTCGGCGGCCTTCGGTATGGCCTTGCGTTGCGTCGGCCACGACATGCGGGTCGGCGTCATCCAGTTCATCAAGGGTGCCTGGGACACCGCCGAACGCCGCGTCCTGTCATCCCTCGGCGAACAGGTGGTGTTCAAGGCGATGGGAGAGGGTTTCACCTGGGAAACCCAGGACCGGGCGCGGGACATCGCCGCCGCCGAACGGGCCTGGGCCGAGGCCCAGGGAATGTTGGCCGATCCCGGATTCGCCATGGTCATCCTCGATGAGTTGAACATCGTGCTGCGCTATGGCTATCTGCCGCTGGAACCTGTACTGATGGCGATCCAGGCCCGGCCTCATCATCAGCATGTGGTGGTGACCGGGCGGAATGCCTTGGAACCGCTGATCGCCGCCGCCGACCTGGTGACCGAGATGACTATGGTCAAGCACCCGTTCCGCAGCGGCGTGAAGGCGCAGCCAGGAGTGGAATATTGATGACCAACGCTTTGCGCATCCTCGCCTTCGCCCTGGCGGTCCTGTTCGCCGGACCGGCCATGGCCCAGCTCGACCAGGAGCAGACGGTCAATTCGGCCCTGGCCACCATCGAGCGGATCAAGACCAGCCAGCCGTCGATCCGGGAACAGATGGACAAGGCGCGGGCCGTGCTGATCGTTCCCAACTTCTACAAAGGCGGCTTCTTCATCGGCGGCGAATATGGCAACGGCGTATTGCTGGTTCGCCAGCCGGACAGCAGCTGGAGCTATCCCGCGTTCTACACCATGGAAGGCGGCAGCCTGGGCTTCCAGATCGGCCTGCAAAGCACGTCGGTGGTGTTCCTCATCATGTCCGACAAGGGCCTGCAGGCCATATTGAACAATCAGTTCCGCTTCGGGGCTGATGCCGGCATCACCGTGGTCGTCGTCAGCGCTGGCGCCGGGGCTTCCACCACCAGCAATCTGGGAGCCGACATTCTCGCCTATTCCTTTTCGGGAATGGGGCTTTACGCGGGGATGTCGTTGGAAGGCTCGGTACTGGCCCCGCGCGAGTCCTGGAACGCCGCCTATTACGGGCGCGCGGTCGCGTCGCGCGCCATCGTTTTCGACCATGCGGCAAGCAACCCGCAGGCGGACCGCCTAAGGGATTTCCTTGCCCACTGACGCCCGTCGGCCCGCCGCCCTGATGCTGCAGGGCACCGGCTCGGATGTCGGCAAGTCGCTGCTGGTGGCCGGGCTGTGCCGATGTTTCCATCGCCGCGGGCTGTCGGTGGCGCCGTTCAAGCCGCAGAACATGTCGAACAACGCGGCGGTGACCGCCGACGGCGGCGAGATCGGCCGCGCCCAGGCTCTTCAGGCGCGAGCTTGTGGACTGGCGCCCAGCCGCCACATGAACCCGGTGTTGCTGAAGCCTGAGAGCGAGACCGGAGCACAGGTGGTGGTGCAGGGCAGCGTCATCGGCCATGCCACCGCCCGCGACTACCACGCCCTGAAGCCCAGCCTGCTGCCCCGGGTGTTGGACAGTTTTGCCGAACTGGCCCGCGGCCGCGACCTGGTGATCGTCGAAGGTGCCGGCAGCGCCGCCGAGGTCAACCTGCGCGCCGCCGACATCGCCAATATGGGCTTCGCCGAAGCGGCCGACCTGCCCGTCGTCCTGGTCGGCGACATCGACCGCGGCGGCGTCATCGCCGCGCTGGTGGGCACCCACACCTTGCTTCCGGCCGGCGAGCAGCGACGGGTCAAAGGCTGGGTGATCAACAAGTTCCGCGGTGACCCGGCGCTGTTTGCGCCGGCCGAAGCGTTGATGGCCGAGCGCACCGGCTGGCGCTCGTTCGGCATCCTGCCGTGGTTTGCCGAGGCGGCTCGCCTGCCGGCCGAGGACAGCGCCTCGCTGACCGGCCGCGGATCGGAGGGCGGCGCCATACGCATCGCCATCCCCCGCCTGCCGCGCATCGCCAATTTCGACGATTTCGATCCCCTGGCCGCCGAACCCGCCGTCCGGTTGGAGTTCATCGCGCCCGGCCAGGCGTTGCCGGCCGACGCCGATCTGGTGATCCTGCCCGGATCGAAGGCGACTATCGCCGACCTGACCGCCTTGCGGGAGCAGGGCTGGGACATCGACCTCAAGGCCCATCTGCGCCAAGGCGGCCGCGTGCTGGGAATCTGCGCCGGCTACCAGATGCTGGGCCGCACCATCGGCGACCCCTTGGGCGTGGAGGGCCCGCCCGGCGCGACCGCCGGCCTGGGGCTGCTCGACGTGACCACCATGATGGCCGGCATCAAGACCCTGCGACAGGTGGAGGGCCTGGGGCTGGACCAGTCGGTGCAAGGCTACGAGATGCATATGGGGGAGACCCATGGGCCGGACACCATCCGGCCCTTCCTGACCCTGGCCGGACGGGCCGATGGCGCGGTTTCGGCCAACGGCCGGGTGATGGGCTGCTATTTGCACGGCCTGTTCGCCGCCGACGGCTTCCGCCAGGCCTTCCTCGCTTCGCTCCGGCCGGGCCATGCGGGCGGGCTGCATTACGAGGCGATGGTCGACGACGTTCTCGATAAGCTGGCCCGGCATGTGGAGGCCCATCTCGACGTGGACGGCCTGCTCTCGATCGCCCAGCGATCAGGATAGACTTCCTTGACCTCGCCGGGCGGGCCCCGCCACCTCATCGGATCTCAACGGCCGCTGATCGCAGCCTGCGCAAGGATCACGAGGATCACCAATCCGGCATCCAGCAGGCAACCCACCGCCAGCATCAGCAGCGACCGGCGTATGTCGATGACGGTGGCGCGGGCCCTGCCTTCGCCGATCCATTTTTCCTGCGCGACGTAGCCCGGATAACGGCGCGGCCCGGCCAGGGACAGGTCGAGGCCACCGGCCATGGCGGCCTCCGGCCAGCCGGAATTGGGCGAGCGATGATGGGCGTGGTCGCTCAACATTACGCGGAAGGCCTCGATCGGCCGGCCGCGCGGGACGAACAGGGCGGCCAGGCTAAGCAGCAGTCCGGCCAGCCGGGCCGGGACCAGGTTCATCCCATCGTCGAGCCGCGCCGAAACCCGTCCGAAGTCCCGGTGACGGTCATCGAGATGGCCGATCATGCTGTCCAGGGTATTGATTGTCTTGCAGGCCAAAAGGCCGGGAAAGCCGAACAGCAGGTACCAGAACACCGGCGCCACCACGCCGTCGGCGAAATTCTCGGCGCAGGACTCGATGGCCGCCCGCGCGACGCCAAACTGGTCCAGGCTTTCCGGATCGCGGCCGACGATGCGCGCCACCGCGCGCCGCCCGCCGGCCAACCCTTCCCTCTCCAGCGCCCGACCCACCGCACGGACATGGACGAACAGGCTGTTCTGGGCGATCAGGGTCCAGACCAGAACGACCTCCGCTGCCCAGCCCCAGACGGTGCGGCGGCGCAACTCGGTGACCGCCAGGCCCAGCCCGACCGCCGCCAGCGTCATTCCGGCCGCCACCACTGCGCCGCGCTTCCGCAGGTCCGGCGCGCTGCGGTCCTCGCGATTGAGCTTGCGGTCGAAATAGGCGATGAGCCGGCCGATCAGCGCCACCGGATGGGGCAGCAGGCGCCACAGGGCCGGCGGATCACCGACGATCGCATCGAGGATGAGGGCGGCCAGCAGGATCAGCAGCGGATCGACCGGACCACCCGTGGCGAACAGGGGAAACATGGGCCGAGGATGGGGGCATGGCAGGGCGGCGTCAACCCGACAGAACGCTCCGCCTTCCTGGGCCGCTGGACCGTTGATCGCGCCGATCGAGAAATGAGGTCCCAGTAAGAATGAGATCACCCATTTTCTGGCATATCCGGCCGATCCCATGCCCCCTTTCGGAGTCATGGGACCGCGCCGCCTCTATGCTTTAGAAAGTGAAGCGGATACCCGCCGCAGGGTCGATCTCGTTGTTGTGCAGATAGCCTGAGGCGAGACCGCCCACCACCTGCGACCATTGCGCACCGGCATAGGTGTCAAAGCGCTTGCTCAGGCGATAGTCGAGGACCAGTGAAACGGCATTCAGCTGACCGCTGCACTGCGGGGCAGCAGTCGAGGAACAGCCGGCGAGGGAGCCGGAACCGAAGTTGTTCTGATCATAATGGTAATATGCGCCGGTCACGTCGAACTTCGGCGTCACGGCATACTTTACACCCGTCCACATGATATCTAGCTCTTTGTGGTTTGGATAAAAGTTATTGTTGGTAAATGCGAGGGTATAGCCGCCAATATCATCGAAGCCGGGGGCCAGCGGGTGCGACGGATTGGCGAAGGTGATATGCTCGTACCCGAAATACGCCTTCGGCTTGCCGGCATCATACATGGCCATCACGCCGAAGGTCTGATTGTCCGAGACGATACCGGACAGGGCCGTAACGGACGACATGCCATATTGCGCCGTACCCGGCGTCATCAGCGACGTCACCTGAGCACTGGTGAGCGGGCCGGGTATGATAACCGCGTCCTTGATGTTGGCATAAAAGGCGTCGATCGAGGCATGGGCATAATCGCCACCGACCTCGTATTCCTGCGCGCTGTATGCCGAGCCGCCGTAGCCGCTGAACTTGTACATGGCGCCGGCGCGGGCCGGACCGACCTGGACCAGGTATTTCGCCGAATTGTCGAAGCGGCGATCCTGGGTGTCGCCCGAACCGCCGGCAGCGCCCGACCAGCCGATCGGCGAGAAGGCGTTGGACACGCCCTGCGGGTCATACTTGGCGACGCCGTCGGCCAAGAGGCCGGTCTGGCGGCCGAAGGTGGCGGTGCCCCATTTCGGCGAAGAGAGGCCGACGATGGCGGCACTGTTGAACATCTGACCCGTAATGCTCGAGTCGGCATTGGAGGTCTGCTGATTCAGCGGACGCCCATTGTTCTGGGTGATCGATTTCAGCGCATCGCTGGTATCACCGGAGGTCGGGTTGAAGAAGGTTTCTAGTTTGAAGATACCGGAGAGGCCATCCACGATTTCCTCGGCACCCTTGATGCCCAGCTTGGACTGGCCCAGATTGCTGGGCGACATGGTCCACATGGACTTGTTGACGGTCTTGTACACCAGCTCGGTGGTGCCGGTGGGGAAGTAATCGTTCAGCGGCGTGCCATGGGTCTGATACATGATGCCCATGTCCACGGTGCCGTAAAGGGTGATGCCAGCGACGGTCATGCTGTCGTCAGCGGCGTTCGCAGCGCCCGCCATGGCGATCAAGGCTGCGGCGGAAAGCAGATACTTTTTCACGGTTGGAGTCCCCCCTATTCAGGAATTCGGGGAAGACGGTAAATTAATTTTACCATTACAGCAAGGCGGGAAATAAGAAAGACCATACCCGCTGTCTTGGTTTCATTCCATAACCAGTAGAAACGGAACCATGAGACCGCCTCCGCAATCCCTCTCCCACCCGTATGAGGATTGATTGCGGTGGCGGCTTCACAGGCAATCACAAGTGGCGCGGCAACGGATGGCGCCGAGAGCGCGTTGCGTCACATCGGCCCGAAGCCCCCTCGGCAGCCATTCCGCCCCGTCAGCGCCTATGGGCGGAGACCCTGGTGCCACTGAACAATTTATTGCGATCTCCACACACTCGACGGCCGCAACGGGCCATTTACTGCCGAAGCACCTGCCCAGCAGCAGCGTCCGGTTCACTCGTTCCAGGTCAGAACCCCGCCATTCCCCTTACGCCTCCTGGCCGAAATGAGGGAGACATGAGCGGCATCGCCAGAGTCGGATCCCACCGCGATCGCCTCGCCCAAGTCCTGCGCCGGCCACTCCTCGGGCGTGGCCGCCCCCTTGTGGCACCTGCGGTACGGCCCTATAGTGCCCCCCTTCTCGCCCGGAGGCACTGACCAGGCGGATCGGCAACGCCCAGAGGCAAAGGACCAGGCAGATGACGAGCAAGACGGCGGTGATGATCTGCGGCCATGGCAGCCGCGATACCGAGGCGATCCAGGAGTTCGACCTGCTGGCCCACCACCTGCGCCGCCGCCTGCCCGAACGGGATGTGGAAAGCGGCTTCCTGGAATTTGCCCGCCCGGTCATCCGCGACGGTCTCGACAAGTTGAAGGCGCGCGGTGCCGGCCGCATCCTGGCGCTGCCGGGCATGCTGTTCGCCGCCGGCCATGTGAAGAACGACCTGCCCTGGGAGGTCAACAGCTTCGCCGCCGAGAATCCCGGCATCGAGGTGAAATTCGGCCGCGAGCTGGCCGTTGAGCTCAAACTGCTGCGCGCCGCGGCCGAGCGCATCGAAGCAGCGGAGCGGGCTTCGACCCGCAGGGTCGACCGCTCCGACACCCTGCTGCTGGTGGTGGGTCGCGGCACCAACGATCCCGACGCCAACTCCAATATTTCCAAAGTGACCCGCATGTTGTGGGAGGGCATGGGCTTCGGCTGGGCCGAGGCAGCCTATTCCGGGGTCACTGCGCCCTTGGTCGACGCAGCGTTGGACCGCGCCATACGCCTGGGCTTCCCCCGAATCGTGGTGTTCCCGTATTTCCTGTTCACCGGCATCCTGGTCAAGCGTATCTACCAATGGACGGATGAGGCCGCCGCCCGGTTCCCGCAGGTGGAATTCCTCAAAGCGCTGTATCTGCGCGACCATCCGCTGGTCATCGACACCTTCATCGACCGCCTGCGCGAGTTGGAAGACGGCCAGGCGGCGATGAATTGCCAGCTCTGCAAGTACCGTGAGCAGACCCTGGGGCACGAGGGCGAACTGGGTGCGGTGCAGACCGGCCACCATCACCATGTGCGCGGCATCGGCACCGATGACGACCATCATCACGGGCATGGGCACGATCATGACCACGCCCACGCCCACCACCACCATCATCACCACGATCACTGAGCCGGCGCGTCGCCCATGGCGCTGTTCGACGCCTATGTGATGGTCGACTGGTCGGCCGCCGCGACACCGCGGCAAGGGGCCGACAGCATTTGGATCGCCCATTTCGAGCGTGAGGACGGGGCAACGGCCGAGCGCCGGCTGGCCAATCCGCCGACGCGCGCCGCAGCGACGGCGTTGCTGGCCGATCTGCTGTCGGACCTGTCGGCACGCGGGTGCACCACCCTTGTCGGCTGCGACTTCAATTTCGGCTTTCCCCGCGGCTTCGCCCGCCAGCTCGATCCGCGGCGGCCGGACTGGCGGGGCGTCTGGCAATACCTGGCGGCATTGCTGAACGACGGCGAGGACAATGCCAATGACCGTTTCGCCGCGGCCGCCGGCCTTAATGTCCGACTGGGCGGCGGGGCCGGTCCGTTCTGGGGCAGCCCGCCGGGGCGCGAGATCGACGGGCTGGGCCGGAATAAGCCCCAGGCCGGGACCGCTTTCGCCGAGTTTCGCCTGTGCGAGGAACGGGTCAAGACGGCGCAGCCGGCCTGGAAACTGTTCGGCGCCGGCAGCGTCGGCGGCCAGACCCTGCTCGGCATTCCCCGCCTGCAGGATCTGCGCCGGCATCCATGGCTTCAGGAACATTTGCGCGTCTGGCCGTTCGAAACCGGCCTTCGCCCGCTCGATCGGCCGCCGCCCGGGACCATCATCATGGCCGAGGTCTATCCCTCGCTCATCGACGCGACGGGCGGGCCGGTGAAGGACGCCGCCCAGGTGAAAGCCCTGTGCCGACATTTCGACCGGCTTGACGAGAGCGGCCGTCTGGGCCCGCTGTTCGCCGGAGATCCCGCTCTGATGCCCGAGGAAAAGACGGCGGTCGAGAGCGAGGAGGGATGGATCCTGGGCGTCACCGGAGAAGCCGCCGCCGTCCCCGGCTATCTGCGCGAGCCGGCGGCCATCTATCGCCGATCCTTCGCCATCATCCGCCAGGAGGCCGACCTCGCCCGCTTTTCCGGGCTGATGGAACGGCTGGCGGTGCGGGTGATCCATGCCTGCGGCATGCCGGAGATTGCCGGCGACCTGGCCTTCAGCCCAGGCGCCGCCGAAGCCGGAGAAGCAGCCCTGGCCGCCGGCAAGCCAATCCTGGCGGATGCCCGCATGGTCGCGCACGGCATCATTGAGAGCCGGCTGCCGGCCGGCAACCGGATCTTCTGCGGCCTGGACGAGCCGGGAATTTCGGAGGCGGCGGAACGGCTCGCCACAACGAAGAGCGCGGCCGGGGTCGCGCTATGGGCGGGCCGCCTCGCCGGCGCGGTGGTTGCCGTCGGCAACGCACCCACCGCCCTGTTCCAACTGTTGGAGATGGTCGAAAGCGGCGCCCCCCGCCCGGCCCTGGTGCTGGGCTTCCCGGTGGGTTTCGTCGGGGCCTGCGAATCGAAGGAGGCGCTGATCGCCAGCGGCCTGCCCCATATCTGCCTGCGCGGCCGGCGCGGCGGCAGTGCGATGGCGGCGGCGGCGGTCAACGCCCTGGCTTGGGGAGACGACATTTGAACCAACCCTGGCTTTCCGTCGTCGGTATCGGCGAAGACGGGCTCGACGGACTGACCGCGGCGGCCCGCGCCCTGATCGCCCAGGCCGAGGTGCTGGCGGGCGGCACCCGCCATCTGGCCATGGTCCCCGAGAGCCCGGCCGAGCGCTTGTGCTGGACGGCGCCCTTTGCCGACAACTTCGAACGAATCGAAGGCCTGCGCGGCCGACGCACCTGCGTGCTGGCCAGCGGCGACCCCATGTGGTTCGGCATCGGGGCCACCCTGGCCCGCATGTTTCCCGCCGAGCAGATCACCGTGCTGCCGCATCCCGGCGCCTTCAGCCTGGCGGCGGCCCGCCTGGGCTGGGCCTTGCAGGATACGCTGTGCCTGTCCGTCCACGGGCGGCCGATCGACGGCATCGCGCTGCATCTGCAGCCGCGCCGCCGCCTGCTGCTGCTGGCCGAGGATGGAACCTCGCCGGCCAAACTGGCGGCGCTGCTGACGGCGCGCGGCTTCGGCGCCAGCCAGCTTACGGCGCTGGAACGACTCGGCGGACCGGCCGAACGGCGCCTGTCCGCCCCGGCCAAAGCCTGGAACCATCCTGCCGTCGATAATCTCAACACCATCGCCATCGAGATGCGCGCCGATGAAGACGCCCAACTTCTCTCCCTGGTGCCCGGCCTGCCCGACGATGCCTATCTGCATGACGGACAGCTGACCAAACGCGAGCTGCGCGCCGTCACCCTGGCCGCCCTTGCCCCCTGCCCCGGCGCCCTGTTGTGGGACGTGGGTGCTGGCTGCGGCTCGGTGGCCATCGAGTGGGCGCGGGCCGGCGGCAACGCGGTGGCCATCGAGCGGGACTCCGCCCATTGCGACATCATCGCCCGCAACGCCGCCCATCTGGGCGTGCCGCAGATCCCCGTGCTGGCCGGCGAGGCGCCCGAGGTGCTGGCAGAGATCTGCAACACCCCCGACGCCGTGTTCATCGGCGGCGGCACCTCGCGGCCCGAGCTGATCGAGGCTTGCTGGGCGCGCCTCAGGCCCGGCGGCCGGCTGGTGGCCAACGCCGTCACCACCGAGGCCGAAACGGCTCTGCTGGCCTGGCAGGCGGCGCAAGGCGGCGAGCTGACGCGCATCTCCGTCTCCCGCCTCTCGCCCACCGGGCGCTTCCACACCTGGCGTCCGCTGATGCCGGTCACCCAGTATGTCGGGGTGAAGCGGTGAACAGGCGGAGGGAGCACTGGCCTGTTAAGGTCCCCGCCGGCTTTGCCGCCGATCAAGACGGTGCGCGCAAAGTGCGGGGAGCGAGGACCGCAAGGGCGCGGCGAGGACCGCCCAGGGATGCGGATGCACCCCGCCGGGCGCCTGAGGGGCAAGCATCATGAGCGGCATTCTCTACGGTGTCGGCGTCGGACCCGGTGACCCGGAACTCTTGACTGTCAAGGCGGCGCGTCTGCTGGCCCGCGTGCCGGTGGTCGCCTATCCGGCACCGCTGGAGGGCGACAGCCTGGCCCGCAGCATCGCCGCCCCCTTTCTGGCCCCCGGAACCGACGAGATAGTGCTGCGCATGGCCTTCAACCCGGTGCGGCGCGCCGACGAGGCCTACGATGCAGGGGCCGAGGCCATCGCCGGTCATCTGCAAGCCGGGCGGGACGTCGCCGTGCTGTGCGAGGGAGACCCGTTCTTCTTCGGCTCCTTCGTCTATCTGTTCGCCCGCCTGAGCGGCCGCTTCCCTGTCGAGGTGGTGCCCGGCATCTCCTCGGTGATGGCCTGCGCCGCCCTGGCCGGCCATCCGCTGACCGCCCGCGACGACGCCCTGGTGGTCATCCCGGCGCCCCGCCCGGAAGAGGATATCGAACGCCTGCTGGCGGGTGCCGAATCCGCCGCCATCATGAAACTCGGTCGCCACCTGCCCAAGGTGGCCCGTGTCCTCGATCGTCTCGGCCTGACCGGCCAAGCCGTCTGCGTCGAGCGAGCCGGCCAGCCGGGCCAGCGCATCCGGCCGCTGGGTGAGGCGCTCGACGGACCGGCACCCTATTTTGCCATGATCCTGATCCACAAGAGGGGACAAGCGTGGAAGTGAAGCAGATCGCCGTCGTCGCCGTCACCGAAGCGGGAGCCGTCACGGCGCGCCGAATCGCCACTGCCCTGGGCGGAGCCGAACTGCATGGCCGGGCCGGGCGCGTCGCCGACTGCGAGATCGCCTTTGCCGAGACCGCCGAGCATCTGCGACGCCTGTTCCGCCTGGGACGGCCCATCGTCGGCGTCTGCGCCGCCGGCATCCTGATCCGCGCCGTCGCCCCCCTGCTGGCCGACAAGGCGGCGGAACCGCCCGTGCTGGCGGTCAGCCCCGACGGCGCCTCGGTGGTGCCGCTGCTGGGCGGTCACCACGGCGCCAATCGGCTGGCCATCCGCATCGCCCGGGCCCTGGACGGGCACGCGGCGGTAACCACGGCCGGCGATATAGCCCTGGGCATCGCCATTGACGATCCGCCGGACGGCTGGCTGGTCGCCAATCCCGAGGCGGCAAAGCCGGTGGCGGCCGCCCTGCTGGCCGGCGAGCCAGTGCGTGTGGAGGTGGAAAACGGCGAGGCCGATTGGCTTACGGCGGCAGGCCTCGGCGAGGATGGACAATGGGGAATCCGCGTCACCGACCACGCGGTGGAAGGTGATGACGAACTAATCCTCCACCCACCGGTGCTGGCCCTGGGCGTCGGTTGCGAGCGCGGCACGGCGGCCGAGGAACTGGTCACCCTGGCCCGGGACGCGCTGGCCGAGGCCGGCCTGGCCGAAGGGGCGGTGGCCTGCGTCGCCTCACTGGATTTGAAGGCCGACGAACCGGCGGTGCATGCCCTGGCGGCCGAGCTGAAGGTCCCCGCGCGGTTCTTCACCCCCGCCGTACTGGAGGCCGAGGCCCCCCGCCTGGCCAATCCATCCGAATTGGTGTTCCGCGAAACCGGATGCCATGGCGTCGCCGAGGGTGCTGCCCTGGCCGCCGCCGGCGCCGATGGCGCTCTGGTGGTGCCCAAGGTCAAATCGGCCCGGGCCACATGCGCCATCGGCCGCGCCGGCCACCCGATCGATCCCGCCCGCATCGGCCGGGCCCGCGGCAGGCTATTCGTCGTCGGCATCGGCCCAGGCGGCGATTCCTGGCGGACCGCCGAATGCAGCCGGGTGATCGCCGAGGCGACCGACCTGGTCGGCTATGGCCTCTATCTCGACCTGCTGGGCGAGGCTGCCTGCGGCAAGCGGCGCCATGACGGCGCCATGGGGGAGGAAGAGGCGCGGGCCCGGCTGGCGCTGGACCTGGCCGCCGAAGGGCGCGACGTCGCCCTGGTCTGCTCGGGCGACGCCGGCATTTATGCCCTGGCCACCCTGGTGTTCGAATTGTTGGACCGTGAGAAACGCACGGACTGGAATCGCCTCGAGGTCGCCGTGGTGCCGGGGATCTCGGCGTTGCAGGCCGCCGCGGCCCGCGCCGGGGCACTGATCAACCACGACTTTTGCACCATCTCGCTGTCCGATCTGCTCACGCCGTGGGAGATAATCGAACGGCGCGTCACCGCCGCCGCCGAGGGAGACTTCGTGGTCGCCTTCTACAATCCGGTGTCGCAACGGCGCAAAAGCCAGCTGCCGGCGGCCATGCAGATCCTGCTGCGCCACCGCGCGGCGACGACGCCGGTGGTGCTGGCCCGCAATCTGGGACGGCCGGGCGAAACGGTGGAGATCACCAGCCTGGCCGAACTGGATCCAGGGCAGGTGGACATGCTGACCATCGTCCTGGTGGGCAACGCGGAAAGCCGGGCGTTCGCGCAGGCCGGGCGTCGCTGGGTCTACACGCCACGCGGCTATGCCAGCAAGTGGTCGTGACGCCCGATCTCGACAAGGAAACGCAGCGAGACTTGCCAAGCCCCTCGAGGGCCCGCCGGCATTGCCGGCGCCAAACGGAGGCGAGACGCCGGGCCAATGAGGGAGCCGTGATCATTCAATGAACCGACATGCCCCAGGCGACGCTGCCGGTCGGCGGAACCGCGTGGAGCAGTTCGTCCAGCTTGGCGCGGGCCACGTCCCCGGTTGCCCGATCCGGACCGGCGGCATGGCCGCCACGCAGGGCGGCGATCGAAGCCCAGGCCCGCGCATGGGCGATGGGCGCTTCGTCATCAAAATGCGGCTTTCGGCTGAGATGTTCCGTCGCCGGGCTCTGCACCGCCGATAGCTGATCGGGTGAGGTCGAAGCCATTTCGGCATGAGCGGCGGACGATCCGGCAAGGAAGAATGCAGCCGCCGCATTCCACAATATCCATCCGTCGACAGCTTTGCTCATGGAGACCTCGGGCGTGGATGACCGCATACCTGGTTCAATGCGGTTTCCGTCGCCCGGTTCCTGCCCTCCCTCGACAGGGGTAACGACGGGAGAAGTTGGGCCGCCCCAGCTGGGGCGGCCCAATCCTGAGGCCGATCAGTCGTTGAGGACCCAGTCGCCGTTCTTGATATCGAGCATGTGGAAGGCGTCGAGCGTCAAGCCCAGATGGTCGGTGGGGCTCATGTTGACGACGCCGGCAGTGCCGACATAGCCCTTGGTCTTCTCGATCTCGTCACGGACCTTCGCCTTGTCGGTGCCGCCCGCCCGCTTGATCGCGTCGATGGCGATCATCAGGCCGTCATAAGCGTGGCCGCCGAAGGTCGACACATCGGCGTGATAGGTATCCTCGTAGACCTTGGTCAACCCCATCACCACCGGCTTCTGCGGGTCCGAGTCGGGCAGCTGGACGGCCACCACCAGACCGTCGGCCGGCAGGCGCATGCCGTCGGCCGCATTACCCACCAGCTTCAGGAAGTCCTTCGACGCGACGCCATGCGACTGGTAGATCGGAATGGTGAAGCCGAGCTGCCGGATGTTCTTGCTGACCACCGCCGGTCCGGAGCCGGTACCGAACACGAACAGCGCCTGGACGCCGGGCGTTGCGCGGATCTTGGTCAGCTGCGCGGTGACGTCCGCATCCTTCGGCGAATAGGTCTCGTCGGCGATGACCTGGATGCCGTATTTCGGGGCCGCTTCCAGCGACTGCTCATGCCCGGATTTTCCGAAGCCGAGGTTCTCGGACAGCATGGCGATCTTGCTGATGCCCCGCTTCTTCATGTCGAGGAACACCTTTTCGGCGCACATGCGGTCGGTGTGGGGAGTCTTGAACACCCATTTCTTCACCGGGTCGGTGATGCTGACACCGCCGCCCAGTGAAATGAACGGGATCTCGGCCCGCTGAACTTCGGGGATGACCGCCATGCTGGTCGGTGTCCCGGTACCGCCGATGATGATGTCGACATTGTCGCTTTCGATCAGGCGCTTGGCCAGGCTGGCCGCCTTGTCCGCCTGCGAGCCGTCGTCATAGATGACCAGGTCGATCTTCCTGCCGAGGACGCCGCCTTTGGCATTGATCGAGGCGACATAGGTTTCCAGCACCTTCTTTTCGGCGTCACCCATGAAGCCCATGACGCCCGTGGACGACACGAACGAGCCGATCTTGATGTCGTCGGCGGCCCGGACCGGATTGGCCATCGCCGCAGCAAACGCTACTGCCAGGGCCATCCCGGCGGCGCGCATCATTTTCATCGGTTGCCTCCCTTTTCTTATGCAAGTCTTGTCGGCGGTTGTTCCGCTTTGCATTGGGCCAGTCTAATCCCAGATACGGAGATTCCAGCCTTGAAATACTTTTTAGAATCTATTGGCCGAGATAGGCTTCCCTAACCTTTTCATTGGCCAACAGTTGCGTCCCCGAATCGACCAGCACGACCTGCCCGGTTTCGACGACATAGCCGCGGTCGGCGATGGCCAGCGCGGCATAGGCGTTCTGTTCGACCAGGAAGATCGTCGTCCCTTCGCCCTTCAGGGTCTCGATGATCCGGAAGATCTCGGCCACCAGCCGCGGGGCCAACCCCATCGACGGCTCGTCGAGCAGCAAGAGGCGCGGATGCGACATCAGGGCGCGGGCCACCGCCAGCATCTGCTGCTGCCCGCCGGACAGGGTTCCCGCCGGCTGGTTGCGCTTGGTCTTGAGGATGGGGAACTGGGCATACATGCGCTTGATGTCGGCTTCCACGTCGGTGCCGTGGCGGCAATAAGCGCCGAGCCGAAGATTGTCCTCCACCGACAGCGGACCGAAGACCTGCCGTCCTTCCGGGACCTGGGCGATACCCAGCTGCACCCGGGCCTCGGGCGCCATGCGGGTAATGTCCTGGCCGTCAAAGCGGATGGTCCCGGCACTGACGGGCTGCACGCCGGAAATGCCCCGCAGCAAGGTGGTCTTGCCGGCCCCGTTGGCGCCCACCAGGGCGACCAGTTCTCCCTCACCCACCGTGACATCGATGCCTTTCAGCGCCTGGATACGGCCGTAATGACTGGTGAGGCCTGAGATTTCCAACAACATCCCAAAAGCCTCCGTCTCAGTTCGCCGCGCCCAGATAGGCATTGATCACATCGGGGTTCTTGCCCACTTCCTCGGGCGTTCCCTCGGCCAGCTTGCGGCCGTAGTCGAGGGCCAGGATATGGTCGGAAAGCCCCATCACCATCTTCATGTCGTGCTCCACCAGGACCACGGTCACGCCTTGCGCCGCCACCCGCTTGATGACGTCGTCGATCTCTCGGCTTTCGGTGGCGTTCAGGCCCGCCGCCGGCTCGTCGAGCAGCAGCAACCGCGGCTGGGAAGCGAGGGCACGGGCAATTTCCAGACGCTTCAGAGCCCCGTAGGGCATCGAGGCGGCATCGGCGTCGCGATACTTGCCGCAGCCGACGAATTCGATGAGTTCGAGGCAACGCTCGCGGCAGGCGGCGTCACGCCGGCGCACCGAGGGCAGATGGAGAAGGGACGGCAGAAGGCGCGGCTGGAGATGCAGATGCGCCCCCACCATCACGTTCTCCACCGCCGTCATGTTGAAGAAGATCTGCAGGTTCTGGAACGTCCGCGACATCCCCAGGGCTGCAAGCTCGTAGGGCCGCTTGCCGGTAATATCCACGTCATCGAACAGGATCCGCCCCGAGGTTGGCCGATAGACGCCGGTGATCAGGTTGAACAGCGTGGTCTTTCCCGCCCCGTTCGGCCCGATGATCGAATGAATCGTTCCCGCATTGATGGTGAAGGAAAGGTCGGCGACGGCCAGCACGCCGCCGAATCCCTTGCTCAACTCATTGACGCGAAGCAGGCTCATGCGGCGGCCCTCCGGCGGCGCAGACGGCGCATGACGGTGGGGACCAGGCCCTTCGGCATGAAGATCATCGTCGACATCATGATCAGGCCCAGGACCACCGCCTCGTAGTCCTCGAAGGTGGTCAGCACATGCGGCAGCACCGACAGGATGATAGCGCCGACGACGGCGCCGAAGGTCGAGGCCATGCCGCCCAGCACCACCATGGTGACCAGTTCCACCGAACGGAAGAAACTGCCGATGCCGGGCGTGATCAGCCCGGTCTTGTGGGCGTAAAGGCTGCCGACGACGCTGGCGAACACTGCCGAAACGACGAACACCAGCACCTTGTAGTGGGTGGTGTTCACGCCGACCACTTCGGCACCCACTTCCGACCCGTGCACGGCGCGCAAGGCCCGGCCCACCGGCGAATCGATCAGATTGAGGGACAGCCAGACGGCCAGCAGCAGCAGACCACCGCCCACCCAATACCAGCTGCCGTCGCCTTTGATCTTCCAGCCGAGCACGGTGAAGTTGTCCGCCATCAGGCCATCCGGCCCGCCGGTCAACCACCCTTCGGTGTTGAGCACGATATAGATGATGATGCCGATCCCCAGGGTGGCCATGGCCAGGTAATGACCCTTCAGCCGCAGGATGGGCCGCGCGATGACGAAGGCCAGGGCGCCAACCGCCACGGCGCCGGCCAGCAGCGCAGCCAATGGGGGAACCTGCCAGCGAAGGGTGAGAATCGCCGAGGCGTAGGCGCCCAGCGCAAAGAAGCCGGCATGCCCCAGGCTGATCTGCCCGGTATAACCGATCAGCAGATTGAGGCCGACGCAGAGAACGGCGTTGAACAGGGCCGTGTCCGCGATGTCGTAGTAGTAGGGATTGGGAAAGGTGATCGGCAGAAGGGCGATGATGATGGCCATCGCTGCCAAACCCGTGGTGCGCGCTTTCATCTGCATGGTCTTATACCCGCTCTGTGCCGCGTTTGCCGAACAGGCCGCTGGGCATGAAGAACAGCACGAAGAGGATGATGACGAAGGCGATGGCATCCTTGTAGGCTGAAGAGATGTATCCCGCGCCCAGCGACTCGGCGACGCCGACGATGAGGCCGCCGACCACCGCGCCCATACCGTTGCCCAGACCACCGAGAACGGCAGCGCTGAAGCCTTTCAGCCCCAGCATCACGCCGGCTTCGTAGTTGGTATAGGTGATGGGAGTAACGACGATGCCGCCAATCGCGCCGAGAATTGCCGACATGCCGAAGCTTGCCGTGAGGACCCGCTTGACCCGGATCCCCATCAACTGGGCGGCCAAGCGGTTATACGCGGTGGCCAGCATCGCCTTGCCGAACAAAGTGCGGTTGAAGAACCAGCCCAGCACCAGGATCGCCAGGAACGACACCCCGATCACCCACAGGCTTTGCGGAACGATGGTGGCGCCCATCAGGTGGATGGGCGTCTCGCCGCTGAATGCCGGCAGCGAATGGGATTCCTTGTCCCAGATGATTTGCGCCATGCCGCGCAGGAAGATCGACGCGCCGATGGTGATGATGATGATGGTCACCACATCGGCGTTGCGGGCGGGCTTCACCGCGAAATATTCCAACGCCACGCCCACCAGCATGGTGATCAGCACGGCCAGCAAAACGGCCGCCCACATGGGCAGTCCCGCCGCGACCAGCGACGAGGTGGCCATGCCGCCGATCATGATGAACTCGCCCTGGGCGAAGTTGATCACATGGCTGGAATTGTAAATGATGGCGAAGCCAAGGCCCGCCAACGCGTAAATCGCGCCGACAGTGATGCCTGACAGCAGGTATTGCAGGAATTCGGCGAACATTGCCCCTCTCGGACCATTATCGGTTCAGCGGAGCGGCGCCCCTTTCTTGTGGGCGAGCGCCGAGCCGCGGCCTTTCCTTCCTTCGCCGGAGCAAACCCTGTTGTACCGCGCCGCCCCGCATATGACAGGACGGCCGGACACAAGCTTTCCTCCGCGATGAGCGCCGTTTTTCCGGCACTCTTGGTTATTGATCTTTATCTAACTTCGATATCAGGCTACCTCTCGCGGCGACCGCGGGTCAATTAGGCATTTACGCCCCGGAATGCTGTTTTTTTGTCACAGCTCTACGCCACGTCCTTCGTCACATCCCCAAGGAATGTCGATACCTCGCGCCGCAACTGCTGCGATATGCCATCGAGGGCTGCGGCCGCATCGAACAGAGTAGTCGCCATGTCTCCGGTGGCATGCAGGGCCTTCGACATCTCGCCGATGTTCCGCGTGATCTCGCCATTGCCGGCCGCCGCCTGCTGAACATTCCGGGCGATTTCAGCCGTGGCCGCCGACTGCTCTTCGATAGCCGAGGCGATCGACGCGACCACCTCGTCGGCGCGCTCGATGGTGGTGGCGACCGAGCGGATCACCTCGACCGCTTCGCGCGAAATCGACTGGATGTCGTTGACCTGTGTGCTGATTTCATCTGTGGCCTTGGCGGTCTGTGTGGCCAGGCTCTTGACCTCGCCGGCAACTACGGCAAAGCCCTTGCCGGCTTCACCGGCGCGCGCTGCCTCGATGGTGGCGTTCAGCGCCAGCAGATTGGTCTGCGAGGCGATGACATTGATCAGTTGGACGATCTGGCCGATGCGCGTCGCCGCCTGATCCAGCCCCTCGATGGTCCCGGTGGCCGTCCTGATGCCGCTGACCGCTTCTTGCGTGATGCTGTGCGATTCGCCGACCTGCCGGCTGATTTCCCGCACCGATCCGCCCAGCTGCTCGGCCGCCGCGGCCACGGTGTCCACGTTCGTCGCCGACTGTTCGGCCGCCGCCGCCACCGTCGCCCCCTGTCCGCTGGTGGCCTCGGCCGTATCGCGCAGCGTGCCGGACATGCCGTTGACCCGTTCGACCGCCGCCCCCATTCCCTCCAGCACCTGCTTGATGGAACCGTCGAAGCCGGAAATCAGCCTGCCGCGGCGGGCGAAGATTTCCTCCTGGCGGCGCTGTTGGTCGCGCTGCTCGGCCTCCAGCCGGGCGGTCTTTTCCATGCTGTCGCGGAACACCGCGACGGCGCGGGCCATGGCACCGATTTCGTCGCGGTTGCCGAGCGACGGGATCTCGATTGCGCTGCTGCCCTCGGCCAACTGGCTCATGGCGCGGGTCAATGCGATGACCGGCCGCGCGATCAGTCGGGCCATCGCCACGCTGACCACCAGGCCGCCGACCAGGAACAGGATGCAGACGGCATAGTAGGTGCGTTCGGACGTGGTGGCGACCTGACGGGCATTGGCGTATTGCCGCGTGTTGTCGGCCTCGGCAAGGTCGACCAGCTTGTCGACACTGGCGATCAGCTTGTCATATTCCTCCTCGGTATGCCCCATCATGACGAGGGCGGTCACCTCGTCCATCTCGTACATGTCCATCACGTCCTGGCAGGCGTCGAGGAAGCTTTTCAGCTTTACCGCGACCTCCTTGACGGGCGCCTGCTGGTCGGCGTCGGCCTTCTGCGAGATCTGATCGATCAGACCAGGCAGCGCCTTCAAGTCGGCCCTGATGCGCTGGTCCAGGGCAACGATCTTGTCCTTGTCGGTCTTGTTGGCCTTCCAACCCAACAGCCGGTACAGATTGGCCTCGGCCGCCGTGCTCCGGTTGGCCAGGCGGTGAACGTTGCTCTGCAGGGCAAAGGATTCCTCGACAAGATGGCTGAGGACGGCACTGCTGCGCTGCATTCCAGTCTGAAAGATGACCATCAGAAGGGCGATGCTGGCGGCCGACAGCAGCGGCGCGATGAAGACCTTCACCGCGATCCGCATATTGACCAGCCCCGCGATCATCTATGCCTCGCGCGAGGCAAACAATGGACCAGGGCAAACTCTACCCGACAGCAATGGTACATGGACCACCTCCCGGCCAATGCGGCCGCCTCGTCGCCGGCCAAAGCGGCGAAATTTAATTACTTTTTTTCGAGCTTATTGGTGACTTACTTACACGTCAAGAGCACGGTCTCGACACAGAGTGGAACCGTCACTCCGCCCGCGCGTGCTTCCGGGTGTACATGTCCCGATCGGCAAAGGCCGTCAATTCGGCGATTTCGGAGCCGTTATCCGGATAGATCGCAACACCGATGGAAGCGCCGATCTGCACGTCGCCGACCGCTAGGTGAATCGGCAAGGCCAGCAGTTTGCGCAGTTTTTCCCGGACCTCCTCGGCCTCCGCCTGGTCGTCCAGTTCCTCGAGCAAGACCAGGAACTCGTCGCCGCCGACCCGCGCGACGGTATCGGTCGCTCGGACCCCGGCGCGAAGCCGCCGGGCCACTTCCTTCAACACCTCGTCGCCCACGGCGTGGCCGTAGGTGTCGTTAATCGGCTTGAAGCGGTCCAGGTCGACGAACAGCAGGGCAAGCTTCTCCGTATGGCGCCGGGCGCGCTTGAAAGCTTCCTCGACGCGGTCGCCGAACAGGTGACGATTGGGCAGTTCGGTCAAGGCATCGTGATGGGCCATGCGGAACACCCGCTCCTCCGCCGCCTTGCGCGCCGAAATGTCGCGCACGATACTGGTGAACGACAGTTCGTCGCCCTGCTGCAACTCGCGCACCGACATCTCCAGCGGCACAACCTCCCCGCCCTTTCGCTTGCCGATGATCTCGGGGGTGGAGGCCAGGGTCCGCACCCAGCCGGGCTCGGTTTCCGGTGCGCTCAGCACGGTCTCCGGAATCAGCAAGCGGATGTTGCGGCCGATCACTTCCTCCTTGCGGAACCCGAAGATGCTCTCGGCGGCGGGATTGAACGTCTGAATGGTGCCGCGGTCGTCCACCGTGATGATGCCGTCGGCTACGGTGTTGATCACCCCCTCCAACCGTTGTTCCCGTGCCCGCAAGGCATGGGCGGCCTTGAGGTGGTCGGTGATGTCGTGTGCTTCGATCAGGAATGTGCCGTCGCCGGTGGCATCGATGCACGAGACCCACAGCTCGACGTCCATGTTGCTGCGGTCCTCGCGAACAAGCTTGATGGAGACCTTGCTCGCCTCCTCGGCAAAGACCGCAAGGCCGAGTTCCGACAGATCGGCGTAATCGTGATGTACGAAGGAAAAAAAAGAGCGGCCGATTGCCGCCTGCGGCGTCGGCAAAGCCAGCATGAGCGCCCCGGCCGGATTGAGATGGGCGATCCGGTTGCCGATGCACAGGGCCAGCAGGGTCCGCAAGCGATCGAGCATGCCAATGCGCGCCTGCCATTCCGACGGCAAGGCGGGGCGGACTGGACTTGGGTGGGGCCCGACGGTCACTGCACTTGGACTCCTGGAGTCATTTTTTCTTAACACCAACCGTGCATATGGTGCAACCGACCGGCACTTGTATCGCCCCAATACTTGCTGGAGCACTTGTGACAACGATCACTGTTCCGAAGGCTTACATGGGCGATTGTATGGCCATCGTCCACTGCCTAACCCCGGAGCCCCCCATGTTCAGCGCCTTCGCAAGAAAGCTCAAGAGTCTCTACAATAGTGAACGCGGTGCCACCGCCATCGAATATGGCCTGCTTGCCGCACTCATCGCCGTCGTCATCATCGGCGCCGTTACCACTCTCGGCACCAATCTGTCCGTCAAGTTCAACTCGGTCGCCAGCGCGCTGCAATAACCTGGTGCTGTGGACCATTCCGACGGTTCACAGCACCGGACTTTTCAGTTGCGCGGCCGCCGATGCGCAAGCGCCGCCCAGCCTTTGTGCCCCCGGCCTTGGCGCCGAAGAAGTGGCAGTCTATCCTGCAGCCCGATTTGACCAGGAGACAGGATGACCGTTCACTTCATCGGTGCCGGCCCCGGCGCCCCCGACCTGATCACCGTCCGCGGTCTGAACCTCATCCGCCGTTGTCCGGTCGTGCTCTACGCCGGCTCGCTGGTGCCCCCTGAGGTGGTGGCTGAAGCCCCGCCCGGTGCCCGCGTCGTCGATACCGCCCCGCTGCATCTCGACCAGATCGTCGAGGAAATGCGGATGGCCCACTCCGCCGGCGCCGAGGTGGCGCGAGTTCACTCGGGCGACCCCTCGATCTATGGGGCGATCGCCGAACAGATGCGTCGCCTCGACGAGCTGTCCATACCTTATGACGTCGTTCCCGGTGTGCCGGCCTTCGCCGCCGCCGCCGCCGCCCTGGCTACCGAACTGACCTTGCCCGAGGTTAGCCAGACCGTGGTCCTCACCCGCACGGCGGTGCGATCCTCGCCCATGCCACCCGGCCAGGACCTCGCCACCATTGGCGCCACTGGCGCCACCCTGGCGATCCATCTGTCGGTCAACAATCTTGCCCGCGTGGTCGAAGACCTCCTGCCCCGATACGGCGCCGACTGCCCTGTGGTGGTGGCCTATCGCGTCAGCTGGCCGGATCAGGCTTTCGTCGCCGGCACCCTGGCCGATATTCGCGCCAAGGTCAAGGCGGCGGGTTTCACCCGCACCGCCCTGGTACTGGTCGGCAAGGTGTTCGGCAATGCCGCGTTCCCCGACAGCCGGCTCTATGCGGCGGACCACAGCCATGTGCTGAGGCCTGGCATCGTACAGTGATTGGAAACCACCAGGGACATCAAGAGCACCAAGCCGTGCCCTTGTCCGCCCGGTGTTCTTGGTGCGCCTGGTGGTTCTTCTTCATCTGGGCCGGCGCACCATCACCACCGGAATCCCCAGTCGCCGCGCCGCGACAATTTTGGCTTCGGTTGCCGGCCCCCCGCTAGCCTTGGTCACCAGCAGGTCGATGGCGAAGTGGTGCATCAGCGCCAGTTCCTCGGCAACGGCGAACGGTCCGCGGCCCAACACGACCCGATAGCGCCGCAGCGGCAGGCGGCGTTCGGGCGGTGAGATCAACCTGACCACATAAAGGGGCCCGCCGGCCCTGGCGAAGGCGCCGATTTCTCCGGCGCCGACGGTCAGCAGCACCCGTCGCCCCAGGCGGCCCACCATGCGCGCCGCCATGACCACGTCCTCGGCCCAATGCCAGCGATCTCCCGGCCGCTGCGGCCACATCGGCCGCTCCAAGCGCTCGAGCGGCAAGCCCAGGCGGGCGCAAGCCTCCACCGCATGGGCCGAGATGACGGCAGCGAAGGGATGGGTGGCGTCGACCACTTTGGTGAAGCCCTGGCCGCTCAGATAGGCGACCAGCCCCTCGACCCCGCCGAATCCGCCGCTACGCAACGCACCAGGCAGATCCGGCGGAACAGGCAGGCGTCCGGCCAGCGAGGTCACCACCGCCACGCCATCACCGACCAGCCGGCGGGCCAGGGCCGCCGCTTCCGCCGTGCCGCCGAGGATCAGGACCTTGTCAGGGGGCACGGGCAATGATCCGCCCCTGCCGGTCGACGATCACCACATCGACCTCGACACCGCCGGCCAGCACGGCCAGGGCAGCTTCGCGGGCGCCCCTCGCCACCGCGGCGGCGAGGGGCAGGTCGCCGGCCAGGGCCAGCACGCCGGCCGCCGAGACGGCTCGGCCAGCCTCGGCCAGGATCGCCGGCGGCGCGCCCAGTTCGGCCAGCAGACCGATCAGGCCTTTCAGATCCACCGCGGCGGCGCGCGAGTGAAGGTCCGTCGCGCCGGCCGCCAGCTTGGCCATCTTGGCAAAGCCGCCGCCCAGGGTCAGGCGGCCGACCGGATGACGGCGCATGTATTTGAGCAGTGCCCCGGCAAAGCCGCCCATGTCGAGCATCGCCCGTTCCTCGAGATGGTGAAGGCGACGTATGGCGGCCTCCGAAGTCTTTCCGGTGCAGCCGGCCACGTGGGTCAGCCCGGAAGCCCGCGCCACATCGATGCCGCGGTGGATGGAGTGGATCCAGGCCGAACAGCTGTAGGGGATCACCACGCCGGTGGTGCCGAGGATCGACAGCCCGCCGAGGATGCCGAGGCGACCGTTCATGGTATGCGCCGCCAACGCCTCTCCACGCGGAATGGAGACCGTCACCACGGCGTTTACCGGAGCGGCCACCTCGGCCATATTGGCCTCGATCTGGGCGCGGGGGCCGGGGTTGATGGCCGCTTCCCCCACCGCCAGCGGTAGGCCCGGCAAGGTCACCGTCCCCACGCCTTCGCCGGCGCGAAAGACCACGCCGCTGCCCG
The DNA here is from genome assembly GCA_021793155.1 of Pseudomonadota bacterium. GTDB lineage: Bacteria > Pseudomonadota > Alphaproteobacteria > Rhodospirillales > Magnetospirillaceae > DUZF01. Next base: position 36,114 of record JAJYTF010000001.1, read on the forward strand.
GTGCCGCCCTCGCGACGGTGACGACGACCTCGGCCCCGTGGGTTACGTCGGGGTCGTCGCCCGCATCCTTGATCACCGCCGCCCGCGCCCATCCGGCGCCGCATTCGGCGCGGTTCAGAGGAAACGACGGCGTCTCGCCGCGCGGCAGCCGCACGATGACCGGATCGGGGAAGCGGCCGGTGACCAGCGCCGCCCAAGCCGCCTTGGCAGCGCCGGCGGCACAGGCGCCGGTGGTCCAGCCTTTGCGCAATGGTCTTTCCATGGCTTAACCTAACCTCCTGCTCGACCGGCGAAAAGCTGTTTGCCCTGATCGGGAATTCGGTGTAGTCCCCAACCATGGATTCGCTGCCCTTCTCCCTCCCCGATTTCCTCCCCGGCCAGGTGTGGCTGGTCGGTGCCGGCCCCGGCGACCCGGGCCTCGTCTCGCTGCTGGCCCTGCACGCCATGCGCCACGCCGATGTGGTGGTCTATGACGCCCTGGTCGATCAGCGCGTGCTGGGCCTGACCAACGCCGAGGCGATCCGGGAATATGCGGGCAAGCGCGGCGGCAAGCCGTCGGCCCGCCAGCCCGATATCTCCAACCGGCTGATCGAATTGGCTCGCCAGGGGCTGCGGGTGCTGCGCCTCAAGGGTGGTGATCCGTTCCTCTTCGGGCGCGGCGCCGAAGAGGCCTTGGCTCTGGTCGAAGCGGGCATACCCTTCCGCGTGGTGCCGGGCATCACCTCGGGCGTCGGCGGCCTGGCCTATGCCGGCATTCCCGCCACCTCGCGCGAGACCAACTCGGCCATCGCCTTCGTCACCGGCCATGATGCCTCGGGCGACGTGCCCGACACGGTGGACTGGGCGGCGCTGGCCAAGGCGGTGCCGGTGCTCGTCTTCTACATGGCGCTGAAACATCTGGACCGCATCGCCGAACAGTTGATCGCCGCCGGCCGACCCGCCGACGAACCGACGGCCGTGGTCTCCCGCGCGGCGACGCCGGCGCAGCGCGTGGTGGTGGCGCCTTTGGCCGAAATCGCCGAGGCCGCCCGCCGCGAGGGCATCGAGCCGCCGGCGCTCGTGGTGGTCGGACAGGTGGTGACGCTGCGCGAGCGCCTCGACTGGCTGGGCAGCCTGCAGGCGGCCACGTCCGCCTCGGGATGAGCATCTAAGGAACCGCGATGGACGACAAAACGCTGCTGCTGACCATGCTGAATGCCGGCCTGCATCAATGCCAGGTCGCCGTCGACGGACAGCGCGGTCTGCTGGCCAGCCTGTTCACCGCCGGCCTGGCCGGCGGGGTCAGCCACTGCACGGGTATGTGCGGACCGTTCGTCCTGTCGCAGGTCGCGGCACGCCTGGAGGGTACGCCGGCCAGCCGCATGACCGAGTGGCACCGTCTGGCCGGTGCCGCCCTGCTGCCCTACCATCTCGGCCGCGCCACCACTTATGCGGGGCTGGGGGCGGTCGCCGCGGCGGTCGCTGGATCGCTGGTGCAACGCCAGGGCCTGCACTGGCTGTCGGCCGGACTTCTGCTGTTTGCCGCGCTGTTCATGCTGGCCATGGCCATGCCAGCCTTGAAGCGCCTGTTAGGGTCAGCCCGCTCGGGCGAAAGCTGGTGGAGCCGGCAGGTGAGCCGGCGGGCCGGGCCCCTGTTCCTGCAACCGACCGGATGGCGCGGCTACCTTCTCGGCCTGCTGCTCGGTTTCATCCCTTGCGGCCTCATCTATGGGGCGCTGGCCGCCGCGGCCACGGGCGGAAACGCCCTGACCGGAGCGGCAGCCATGCTGGCCTTTACCGCCGGCACCATTCCCAGCCTGCTGGCGGTCGGCCTGGTCGGGCACCTGGCCGGCCAGCGCTGGCGCATCCAGATTCTGCGCTACGCACCGCTTCTCCTGTTGATCAATGCCGGCGCGCTCGCCCTGCTCGCCTGGCGCCACGTCGCGTGAAAGCCATGAAGAAAGCCAAGGCCACCAGTTCCACCGCCGCTCTGGCCGCCGGCCTCGCGGCCGTTCTGGCCTTGGTGCTTATCGCCGTCGTACCCAGGCTGCTGCAGACCGGCGGCGAAGCACCGGCCATTGGCGGGCCGTTCGCGCTGGTGGACCAGTCGGGCCACAACGTCTCCGACGCCACCTATCGGGGCAAGCTGATGCTGATTTATTTCGGCTATACGTTTTGCCCGGATGTCTGCCCCACCACCCTGGGCGCCGTCACCCAGGCCTTTGACCGGCTGTCGCCGGCGGAACGGGCGCAGGTTGTACCGATCTTCATCACCGTCGACCCCGAGCGGGATACGGTGGATCAGATGGCCCAATATGTCGCCAATTTCTCGCCAGCCCTGGTCGGCCTTACCGGGACGCCCGAGCAGATCAAGCCGGTCTTGCAGGAATACCGCGTCTATGCCCGCAAGGCGGAAGGCAGCGGCAAGAGCTACACCATGGACCACAGCTCGATCCTCTACCTGATGGACAGAAACGGCAAGTATCTGGCCCATTTCGAAGGCAGCACCCCGGCCGATCAGATCACCGCCGGGATCAAGAAGTATCTGGCCGGTTGAGCGGTCGCCCGGTGCTTGACGAGGGACGACCAATAACCATGCCGGCGCCGGGCCTGATCATCGCTGCGCCCGCCTCGGGCAGCGGCAAGACGGTGTTCACCCTGGGCCTGTTGCGGGCGTTGCGGCGGCTGGGCCATGCCGTCGCCTCGGCCAAGGTCGGGCCCGACTATATCGATCCGGCCTTTCATGCGGCGGCCACCGGCCGACCGTGCCTGAACCTCGATAGCTGGGGCATGCGGCCGTCGACCCTGGCGGCCCGTGTGGGCGAGTTATCGGCTGAGGCGGGGCTGATCGTCTGCGAAGGTGTGATGGGGCTGTTCGACGGCGCCGATATGGGCCAAGGCCGGCCGGCCGGTTCGACCGCCGACGTGGCTGCGGCCACCGGCTGGCCGATCGTTCTGTTGGTCGATCTGCGCGGACAGGCGGCGTCGGCGGCGGCGCTGATCGACGGGTTCCGCCGGCATCGGCACGATATCCGGATTGCCGGCCTAGTGTTCAACCGGGTCGGCAGCCCGGCCCACCAGGCCATGGTCGAACGGGCTTGCGCCGCCAGTTGCCCCGATCTCCCGCTGCTGGGATGGCTGCCGCGCCAGGCAGCGCTGGCCTGGCCAGAGCGGCATCTCGGCCTGGTGCAGGCGGGCGAGACGGACGAACTGGAAGCGCGCCTGGAAGCCGCTGCCCGGGTGATCGCCGAGCACGCGCAGATTGAGCGGATCGCCGCCTTGGCCCGCCCTTCCGCCCTTGCCGCCGGCGGCGCGGCGGCACCACTTCCGCCCCTCGGCCAACGCATCGCCATCGCCCGCGACGAGGCCTTCGCCTTCGCCTATCCGGCGGTGATCGACGGTTGGCACCGGGCCGGGGCGGAAATCAGCTTCTTTTCACCGCTGGCCGACGAAGTGCCCGCCGGCGACGCCGATGCGGTCTATCTGCCCGGCGGCTATCCCGAGTTGCACGCCGGCCGGCTGGCCGGCGCCGCGACATTCCTCGCCAGCCTATGCCAGGCGGCCGCCCGCGGGTGCTGGATCCTGGGCGAATGCGGCGGCTACATGACCCTGGGCGAAGCATTGGAGGACGCCGAAGGGTGCCGCCACGCCATGGCCGGCCTGCTGCCGCTGACCAGCAGCTTCAAGACGCGGCGGCTGCATCTGGGCTATCGCCGGGTGCAATTGGCCTCGTCCGTTGCTCTTGGCGATGCCGGGGCCGTGTACCGTGGACACGAATTCCACTATGCCACCTTCACCGCCACCGAAACGGGCCATCCCCTGTTCACCGTGTCCGATGCCGCCGGGCGAACGCTGGGCCAAGCCGGACACCGTGCCGGCAAGGTCATGGGCTCGTTCGTTCATCTTTTGGATAGAGAAGACGCGAAATCGGTTTGATATCGGCGAATGCAATAGTTTTTGTATTCCGGTACGTGAATTAACTTATTGCATCGCCACATGCCCTGCCCCCAAGTTGGTACCTCAAGGGTCGTACCGCAGAGGTGCTAGAGGGCGATATGCTTTATGACATGCATGAGATGCAGCATTTGGCGCTGATGCCATTTCGCTTCACCGCAGAAGCGCTGCAGCACTTCTTCAGCAATCCGTGGGTTCCTGCGGCCTATACCCGGTTCGGACGAACCGTAGCCGCTTACGGCGAACTGATGGAGCGTACCACCCGCAAGTACCGCAAGCCTCTGTTCGGCCTTCATTCCACCGTGGTCGACGGCAAAACGGTTACCGTGCGCGAAGAAGCGGTGCTGCAGACCGACTTCTGCACGCTGTTGCATTTCGCCCGGCAGTGCGACCAGCAGGACCCGCGGGTGCTGGTCGTCGCCCCGCTGTCCGGCCATTACGCCACGCTGTTGCGCGGCACCGTGGAAGCCATGCTGCCCGGCCACGACGTCTACATCACCGACTGGGTCGACGCGCGCGAAGTGCCGTTGCGTCAGGGAAGCTTCGACCTCGACGACTATATCGACCTGATCCGCCAGTTTCTGCGCCATCTGGGCCCCAACACTCATGTGATGGCGGTCTGCCAGCCTTCGGTACCGGTGCTGGCAGCGGTCTCGCTGATGGCCGAGGACGATGATCCCTGTCAGCCGTCGTCGATGACTCTGATGGGTGGCCCGGTCGACACCCGGGTCAATCCGACCGCGGTCAACGAATTCGCCACCAGCCGGCCGCTCAGCTGGTTTGTTGACAATGTCATTCACTCGGCGCCGTTCAACTGCGCCGGCCGCGGACGGCTGGTCTATCCCGGCTTCGTCCAGTTGACCGGCTTCATGAGCATGAACCTGGACCGTCATGTCGACGCGCATATCAAGCTGTTCCAGCACCTGGTACATGGCGATGGTGATTCCGCCGAACAGCATCGCGAATTCTATGACGAATACCTGTCGGTTCTCGACCTGCCGGCGGAATTCTATCTGCAGACCATCGAGACGGTGTTCCAGGAACACTTTTTGCCGCGCGGCATGATGGTCTCGCGCAACCGCCGGATCGATCCCTCGCGCATCCGCAAGACGGCCCTGATGACGGTCGAAGGCGAAAAGGACGATATCACCGGGCCGGGCCAGTGCCTGGCCGCCCACAATCTGTGTACCGGCCTTTCCAATACCATGCGGCGCCACCATCTCCAGCCGAAGGTCGGTCATTATGGCATCTTCAACGGCCGCCGGTGGCGCGAGGAGATCCTGCCGAATGTCAGCGACTTCATCCGCTGCCACGACTCAGCCGTTCTGGCGCGCAAAGCGGCTGGACGAGATGACCTCGTCGGAATGGGAATCGTTATGCGACGGCTGCGGGAAATGCTGCCTGCATAAGCTGCAATACGAAGATACGGGCGAACTCCGCTACACCAACGTCGCCTGCCGCCTGCTCGATCCCGGCACCTGCCGCTGCATGAAATACGAGCAGCGGCAGCGCTTCGTTCCCGATTGCGTGCAGCTCTCTCCGCGCAATGTGACCGAGTTGAACTGGATGCCGTCGACCTGCGCCTATCGGCTTCTGGCCGAGGGCAAGGATCTGCCGTGGTGGCATCCTCTGGTGTCCGGCGATCCGGAAACGGTAGTGCAAGCCGGCATGTCGGTGCGTGGCCGGGTGATTCCCGAGCGTAAGGCCTGGACCCTGGAAAACCACATCGTCGATTGGCCGGCGTGACCGCGTCATTGCTCATCGGCGGCTCGCCGGTGCCGGTCAAACTACGGCGGAGCGCCCGGGCCTGCCGCATCTCGCTCAGGGTCGATCCGCAGGACCGCGCGGTGATCTTGGTGCTGCCCAGCCATGTCGCGGCCACCCACGGCATGGCTTTCGCACGAAGCAAGACGGACTGGCTGGCGGCGCGCCTTGCCGCGCTGCCGGATGCCCTTCCGTTCGTCGATGGCATCACCCTTCCCCTGCTGGGAACCGAGCATCCGGTACGTCATTGTCCCGAGGAACGCGGCGGCGTGTGGATCGAGGGAGGCGCCATCCTGGTCTCCGGCCGGGCCGAACATTTCTCCCGGCGGCTGGCCGATTGGCTGAAAGGCCGCGCCCGCGCCGAAATCACCACTCGCGCCGTGCCCATGGCGGTCGCCATCGACCGCACCGCCGGCCGCATCAGCCTGCGCGATACCCGCTCGCGCTGGGGAAGTTGCACCAGCCGCGGCGACCTCGCCTTTTCCTGGCGCCTTGTCTTCGCCCCGGCGGCAGTGATGGATTACGTGGTGGCCCACGAGGTGGCCCATCTGGCCGAAATGAACCATTCGCCAGCCTTCTGGCGGACCGTGCGCAAACTGGCGGCAGACATCGAAGGGCCGCGCGCCTGGCTCCGGCGCCACGGCGCAGAGTTGCACCGCTACGGCTGATCTGAGATGGTCGGCCGCCATGGAACCCACCAACCGGCCGAATCGGCCCAACACGCTGCTTCTCGTCGCCTTGACGGCCTTCGGACCGATCTCGACGGATCTCTACCTGCCGTCGCTTCCCGACATGACGCGGGTCTTCGCCACCGACGTGTCGATGGTGCAGCTGACCTTGAGCGCCTTCATCGCCGGCTTCGCCGTCGCCCAGTTGATTGTCGGGCCGCTGTCGGACCGCTTCGGGCGGCGACCGGTGCTGCTGGCCGGTGTCACCTTCTATTTGGCTTCCAGCCTGTTCTGCCTGTTCGCCGGCTCCATCGGCTGGCTGATCGCCGGCCGCTTCCTGCAAGCCCTGGGCGGCTGTGCCGGCCCCGTATTGGGCCGCGCCATCGTCCGCGACGTCTATCCGCGTGACGAGGCGGCACGGGTCCTGTCGACCATGGCGTCGATCATGGCTTTGGCACCGGCGATGGCGCCATTCCTTGGTGGCGCGCTGCACGTCACCTTCGGCTGGCGCGCCAGTTTCGTGCTTTTCGTGCTGTTCGGCGGCGTCCTGCTGACCCTTGGATGGCGCTCCCTGGAAGAGACCAACCGGCACCCCGACCGGCGGGCTCTGCATCCGCTGCTGATGCTGGAAAATTATGGAACGTTGCTGGCCGATCGCAAGTTCGTCGGCTATACGCTGACCCTGTCGCTGGCCTTCGCCTGGATGTTCTCCTTCATTTCCGGGTCATCCTTCGTCCTCATCGATACCCTGGGCGTGAAGCCGCAGCATTTCGGCTTCTGCTTCATCGTCGTGGTCTTGGGCTATATGAGCGGCAGCTTTGCCGCGGCGCGGCTGACCCGACGGCTCGGCATCGAACGGATGATCCGCTTCGGCGTTTGGCTGGGCGTCTCGGCCGGGATCGTGCTGGCGGGGCTGGCCTGGACGGGTATCGCCACGGTCGCCGCGGTGGTGGGCCCTGTCGCCGTAATGTTCTTCGCCGCCGGACTGGCCCTGCCCAACAGCACGGCCGCAGCGCTGGCCCCTCACCCCTCTCTCGCCGGCAGCGCTTCGGCCCTGCTCGGCTTCATCCAGATGGCGGCGGGCGCCCTGGCCGGCTGGCTGGTCGGCTGGCTGCATGACGGCACGACCATCCCCATGGCCAGCGTTATCGCCATCATGGCCGTCGGCGCCCTACTCGCTCACCGGCTGCTGATCACCCGCCTGGCATCTTGACCGGTGGTCCGTGAAGAAGCCCCTTGCCGGTGGCCTTGGCATAGCTCTTCTCGAAAGGAACGGCCATTCCGCGCGGCTTGACGCTATCGGCCGCACGCCTCGAACCTCGTGAGGCATTCGCCGTAATCGTTTCCTCGCTCCCGCACGGTTCGCACGAGGCCATCCGTTACGTAGATAAAGGCCGCGCATTCATCATACCCACCGTCAGGTATGGAACGAATGGTGCCATAGCTGATTACGCCATCATGCGGGTCGATGGGGGTCGATTTGTCCGGCGGGCCTGCACAGGCCACCAGTTCACCATACTTCATTCCGATGATGCCAAGCTTTTGCCGGTTCCATTGTTCGGAACTGCTGGTACAGGAAGACACCAGCAATGTGATCGCCAAGACAGGCAGGGTTACCGTCGCCAGGGGCGCGAATCTGCGCGAAGACGAAAGCATGATCTCTCCTAATTTTTTGAAGCTGCGTCTTTGATCACTTCGCTGCGGGAAGCGGTGCAGACTGCGCGTGCGGACCATCCTTTCCCGACGGAGCCGACGAGGCGCCGGCAAGGTTCGGATGGGGGACGAGGCTTGCCGAAGAACTGAAATTTGCAACCTCGTAGGCTCGGAGATCCGTCGTCGCCTGTTCGACGGATTTTTGCGCGTCCTCCATCTTGGCTTGGGCATCAAGCAATCTTTGGTAGAGGCGATTCCACTCTTCTAGTTTGGCGCGCAAATGTTCCGGAGATTCGAGCGGATTGTATGAATTCACAGCGGGCGGAGCGGCCGGGGGCGACCTGAAATCGCCTGGAGCCGCCGGCGGCTTTGAGTCGCTCGGAGCCGGGGGCGCATTCGGAATCGCGGTGAAATCCGCCATGGCCTGACTGGACCACAGAAGCAGTCCGGCCGTAATGAACAGACGACGCATGTCAGCTCCTTTCCCCCAGCGAGCATCGGCCCTGCCAGCCGATTCAAAGGACGTCACCTCCCTTGGCACGGCCGACGAACAGGTGTTCACCGAACTTGAGGTACCAAGGAACGCTTTTGGCGTGAGTCCAATGTAACTCGCGGGGGAAGGCGGAACACGGATCCAAAGGGGTGAACACCTCAGGTTGAAGGATCCAATTCCGATGTAAAACGCCAGATGCTATAAGTTTCTGATCAGGCTTATTTAGCCCATAAAATAGCCTCTAGTGCATTTGACAATATTATCAATGTGTTTTATGTGCATGTTATGGCATTCTGCATACAACATGACGTGATGTTTGTTCGATACCGCCATAACATAGGCTGCTCTTTGCAATATCCAGAAATAACGACCAATATAATCCGGCAAATTATTTCGAAATTGACGGACCCCGGGTGCAATAAAGAGGCTGGCCGGAATGGAGCGGTCCCGGCCTAAAAACGAATGGCGAAACCGCTCCGGATCAGCCCATTCGGTCAGCCGCCCAGCATCTTGACCAGCCCGTTCCAGATGCTGTCCAGGGTCTCGCCGGGGTTGAACGTCGGGCCACGTTCGGCAGACGGGCCTTCCTCCGGCGCGGCACCCGGCAACGGGCGCGGCGGCAGACCTTTGTGCGCGGCCAGCATGACATTGTGCCACAACTCGGTGGGCAGGCTGCCGCCGGTAATTTTGTGCATGGGCGTGTTGTCGTCATTGCCGAACCATGCGCCGCCCACATAGTCGGCGGTGAATCCGATGAACCAGGCATCGCGGTAGTCCTGGCTGGTGCCGGTCTTGCCGGCCGCCGGCCTGTCGATGGCTGCCCGCTTGCCGGTCCCTTCGGTCACCACCGCCGTCATCATGTCATCCATCTCCCGAAGCGCCTGGGGCGAGACGACTTGGCCGGTCCCACCGCCTTCACGGCGATAGATCGAGTCGCCGCGGTTGTCCTTGATCTCCGAGAAGCCGTAGGCGAACACGCCGTTTCCGGCATTGGCGAAGGTGGAGTAGGCGGCCGTCATTTCCAGCAGCGAGGCTTCGCTGGTGCCCAGCGCCAGAGAAGCGTCGGCGTGCAGTTCGGAGGTGATGCCCAACCGCTTGGCCACCGCCACCACCCGTTTCGGGCCGATGCTTTCGATCAGCCGCACGGCGGCGACGTTGCTCGATTTGGCGAAGGCATGGCGCAGGGTGACCGGCCCCTCGTAGCGGCCGGTGTAGTTTTCCGGCTGGTATTTGCCGGTGCGGATGGGCGCGTCCTCGATGGAGCTGCCTTCACTCCAGCCGGCCTCGATCGCCGCCAGGTACAAGAAGGCCTTGAACGACGAACCGGGCTGGCGCAGTCCCTGGACCGCCCGGTTGAACTGGCTGGCGGCATAGTTCCGTCCGCCCACCATGGCCCGGACCGCGCCGTCGGGCGACATCACCACCATCGCCCCCTGGGTGACCCCGGCTTTTGCCCCCGGCCCGGCCAGCATGGCCTCGAGTTCCGCCTCGACCTTGCGCTGCAGGCCCATGTCCAGGGTCGTCTTCACCACGATGTCGCGGTTCTCGCCCGCATATTGCTCGACCAGGTCGTGCACCCAGTCGGCGAAATAGCGGCCGGTGTGGGAGATCTCCTTGACCGTCGCCGGGCCGGTCTTTGCCGCCTCGTCGGCCTGGGCCTGAGAAATCATCCCCGCCGCCACCATGTTGGCCAGCACCTGGGTGGTCCGCTTGTAGGATTGCTCGCGGTCGTTCTGCGGGTTGTAGCGCGACGGCGCCTTCAGCAGGCCGGCCAGCAGCGCCGACTGGTACAGGTTGAGCCGGCTCGCCGGAAGGTCGAAATAGCGCCGCGAAGCGGCGTCCACCCCCCAGGTGCCGGACCCCAGATAAACCCGGTTGAGGTAGAGGGTAAGGATCTGCTCCTTGGTGAACTTGCGCTCCAGCCACAGCGCCATCAGCAATTCCTGCACCTTGCGCTTGAGGCTGCGCTCGGGAGTCAGGAACAGGTTCTTGGCCAGCTGCTGGGTGATGGTCGACCCACCCTGCACCACATGTCCAGCCCGCAAATTGGCGAAGACGGCGCGAGCCAGGCCCACCAGATCGAGGCCGAAATGGCTGTAGAAATGGCGGTCTTCGGTGGCGATCACCGCCTCGGGAATGGTGGGTGGGATGTCCGCCAGGGTAACCGGCTCGCCATAGACGTCGCCATAGGCGGCGATGGTTTCGCCGTCGGCCGAAAGCAGCGTGATGCTGGGCTTGCGTACCGTCGCCGTCAGGGTCTGCAAGTCCGGCAGATCATAGGCGTAATAGGCCACCACCGCACCGACGGCGATCGCCGCCCAGATGGCAAGGGTGACCACCATGGACAGCAGCCGCCCGCCCCAGGAGCCGCCGCCGCGTGGCCCGGATGGGGATCTGGAACCGCGAGGTGGGCGGGGCGGCTGAGGCGGCGGCGCAGCCGGAGCGCGGGAGCGCCGCGGCGGCTCGTCGGCCTCGTGCCCGAGGCTCGGTTCGCGCCGAGCCTGCCGTTCCGGCTTCGAATGCCTGGTCTGGCCCGTCGACGAGATCGGTGTCCGGTCCTCGGGCGAGACCCACAGACCGGAAGAAACATTACCTGGTGGATTGGAGGACATGAGCCGGCTTATATCATGAACAGGTTTGCGTCACACATAGCCATAGCCGCAATTTGCGGCTAGAATGCGACGGCTTGAGTCGAAACGCAGTTCATCGCATCTTTCCTAAACTACGGTGTATCTGACCATGAGCGATCTGGTCCTGCCCCTCACTCCGGAAGTGCGGGAACGTCTGGAAGCCCTCGCCGAAAAGATCGGCCGCAGCGTCGACGAATGCGTTCAGCTTGCGCTGTCCGAGTTTATGGACAACTGGGAAGACTACATTCGCACCGTCGCCGATCTGGAAAGCGGCGATGAAGAGCGGCCGGTCCTGCGCGCCGTCAACGACTGACCCCCGCAGGAACAAGGCGCCTCGGCGCCTGTTTTCCTCGACATCCGCAACCACACCGGATCCGCGGCCATGTCGAGGCTTGTTCCCGCGCTCGCCGCCCTCGGTCTTCTGGCAACCGTCACAGGCGCCAGCGCGCAGGCCCCCGGCACGACCAATCCTGATCTGCAATTCGCCGCGGCCGCAGCCAGCAGCGGCCATGCCGAGGTGGATCTCGGCCATCTGGCACTGAAAAAATCCAGCCGCGAAGACATCCGCCAATTCGCCCAGCGAATGGTGGACGATCACGCCAAGGTCAACCAGCAGCTGGCCGCCGTGGCCATGCACCAGCATCTGCGGCTCCCCCACTACGCCGAAGGTCAGGACGCGGCAGAGGTGAAGCATCTGTCGGGCTTGTCGGGCCCCGAGTTCGACCATACCTATGTCGCGCTGATGATCGAGGATCACCGCAAGGACGTGGCCGATTTCGAGCAGGAAGCCCAGCGCGGCGAAGTGACGCCGATCCGCGCCCTGGCCAACGCGACCCTGCCGATGCTGCGCGCACACCTGCAGCTGGCCGAGGAGTTGCCGCGCAATACCAGTGAAGAGAAGGCGCAGGTGCCGCCCGTACCGCCGCCCGTCGACCAGCGGCAGTGAGCCGCCGAGCCCTGCTTGAAATCCTATTCGATGTATTCGCCCTGATAGACGCCCCAGAACTCGTCGCGCTTCAGCCAGCCCTGGACGTTCCCCACCTCGACGCGGCAATAGGCCTTGCCGCGCGGGCAGGCCAGCAGGCGGCCCATGACGTTGGGATCAACCAGCGCAAGCAATGGCGCCTTCTCGTCCGGGTCGGCGCGCAGACGGCGCTGGGCGCCGGTGACCACCACCATGCGGCGAGCCGACAGCATGCTCTGGTGTACCCACCCCTCGGTACCCTGCCAATCGCGGATTTTGCGCCAGGTTTCAAATTCGGCGATGACCTCGACCGGCAGGTCGCGCCGCCCGTAGATCCAGTCGACCGGATAACGTACGCCCGGCCCGGTGCGCAGATTGACTTCGTCCGAACGTAGCGAGACGAACCGCGGCAGCGGTAGGCCACTGGTTTCGGCCGCCCCGGCCGAAGCAATATCCAGTCCGATGGCGGCCGACAAGGTCACGCCGATGAGGCATAGGCACCGAATCAGTCGCACCATGGGCAGAGAGCGCAACCCCCCTTCATTTCGTTTGCCAAATATTTGACAGCATGCGGCGGCCCGGTCAAGGCAAGCCGCCAGCCATAGCCAGCCCGCCGGTTTTACACGATTACTCTTTCGTTCCGGTTACCCCCACCTTTGCCCCCGCCGGATGTTTCTGGACAACCGCGATGCGTCTTGCTACAGCCTAGCCCAGGTTAAACAAACGATAACGCCCAAGAAGGACGGAGAACCTGATGGCACCGAAGAAGCCGCTCGTCATCGTCACGCGCAAACTCCCCGACGCCATCGAGACCCGGATGATGGAGCTGTTCGACGCGCGGCTCAACGTCGATGACCGCGCCTTCACCAAGGCCGAGCTGATCGAAGCGGTGAAGGAAGCCGACGTCCTGGTACCCACCGTAACCGATCGCATCGACGGCGGCGTGCTGTCGCAGGCCGGCCCGAATCTTCGCCTTATCGCCAATTTCGGTGCCGGCGTGGACCATATCGACTTGGCGACCGCCCGCGAACGCGGCATCACCGTGACCAACACGCCCGACGTGCTGACCGAAGACACGGCCGACATGACCATGGCCCTCATCCTTGCCGTTCCGCGGCGCCTGACCGAAGGCGAACGTCTGGTGCGGGCCGGCGGCTGGACCGGCTGGAGCCCGACCTTCATGCTCGGTCGCCGCATCTGGGGCAAGCGTCTCGGCATCATCGGCATGGGCCGGATCGGGCAGGCCGTGGCCCGGCGCGCCAAGGGCTTCGGCCTTTCGGTGCATTATCATAACCGACGGCGCGTCCATCCCGAGATCGAAGCCGAATTGGAGGCGACCTATTGGGAGAGCCTCGACCAGATGCTGGCGCGCATGGATGTCATTTCGATCCACTGCCCGCACACGCCGGCGACCTACCACCTGCTGTCGGCGCGGCGCCTGAAGCTGCTGCAGCCGCACGCCTATGTGGTCAACACGGCGCGCGGCAACGTGATCGACGAAAACGCCCTGACCCGTATGTTGCAGCGTGATGAGATCGCTGGCGCGGGACTGGACGTGTTTGAGAACGAGCCGGCGATCAACCCGAAACTCCTGGAACTGGACAACGTCGTCCTGGTGCCGCATCTGGGGTCGGCGACCCTGGAGGGCCGCACCGACATGGGCGAAAAGGTCCTGATCAACATCAAGACCCATATCGACGGTCATAACCCACCCGACCGGGTACTCGCCAGCATGCTCTGATCCCGCGGCGGCAAAGTACAGTTACCGTTTTCCGCAGGTCCACGGACTGGAACGCCATCCCCCTATGCACCATCTGGTGTCAACGGGGGATGGTCTGCTGACGGCTTGGCTCCGCGGGAGGACCGAGGATGAAGGTCTGGCAGGATGGAAGGCTCGTCGATGCCGGCGAAGCGCGCATCGATCCGTTCGACCGCGGATTTTGCCTCGGTGACGGCGTTGCGGAGTCCATACGGGCGCAGAGCGGCAAGGTCATGCGCCTTGCTTCCCATCTGGCCCGCCTGCATTCCGGTGCCGGCGCCCTGGGCATCACGATTCCCTGTTCGGACAAGGAAATCGTCGAGGCCTTGTCTGCCACCCTGGTCGCCAATGGACTGGCGCACGGCATGCTGCGCCTGATGATCAGCCGGGGGCCGGCGCCGGGCGGCCTTGCCACCCCGGAAAGAACCTGCCCAAGCATGGTCATCCTGGCCGGACCCGCTGCCGCCGAACCGCCGCCGGCGAAGGCCATCATCGCCTCGGTCACCCGGCGTAACGAGTTTTCTCCGACCGCTCGCTTCAAGACCCTGAACGACCTCGACAATATTCTGGCCCGGCGGGAGGCGGAGCGCCTTAGGGCCGACGACGCCCTACTGCTGAACAGCCAGGGCCGCCTGGCCGAGTCCACCATCGCCAACCTGTTCCTGGTGATCGATGGCGACATCCTGACACCGCCAGTGAACGAAGGAGCGTTGCCGGGCGTGATGCGGGCTGAAGTAATCGACCGCCTGGGTGCCGCCACAGCCCAGCTCAACCCTGCCGACCTCGCCAGCGCCTCGGAAGCGTTCCTGACCAATGCCGGCGGCATACGAGCCCTGGTCACGGTGGATGGCAAGCCGATCGGCAACGGCCGCGAAGGGTCGGTGACCGCGCGCCTCAAGGCGGCCGTCAGCTGAACAACCTGCGTTGAATCTGAGGCAGGTTGCGGCCGCGGCCAAGCGTGCGGATGCGCGCGCTTGGCGAGGGCAAATTCAAGAGCTTAGATCGCGGTGCAGATTTTCCGCATCCCGATCTAGACGAATACCATCGCGCCGGAGCGCGGGGCTTCGGAGAGGAAAGTCACCAGCCCGCCCGGCATCACCGGAACATCGGCGCGCAGGTCGGTCAGTTCGAGGCCGAGCGCCCGCAGGCCCATTTCGCAAACCATCACCTTGGCGCCCAGGGCTGCGCAGGCGGCCAGCAGTTCCTCAAACCCGGCGAGACCCTGGCCGGTCGCCGCCAGGTCGGCCTCGAGCGGCAAGCGTCCGTCTTCGGTGGCGTGAAGATGCCGCCAGCCTGGGCCCGATGGGTCGCCGGCCAGCAGCCCGCGGGTCGCGCCCATGGTGAAGAACAAGGTGGCCTGCTGGTTGTTGGACAGGGCCGCGGCGGCCATCGCCAGCGCGTAATGGACGCGATCATAGCTTCCGGAAAACACCACCACCGACAAGGCGGAGGGTGCGTCAGGCGCAGCCATGGCGCGGGCTCCCATGTGCCGACAAATCGCGGATGACGGCTTCGGGCCCGCAAAGACGGCAAGCCGGATCGGGTCTGAGGCGGACCTTGTGGAAGCTGGTGGACAGGGCGTCGATGATCAGCAGGCGCCCCGAGAGGCTCTCGCCGATGCCGAGAATTTCCTTCAGCACCTCGGTCGCCTGCAACGATCCCATGACCCCCGCCATGGCGCCCAGGACACCTGCCTGGGCGCAACTGGGCAGGTCGTCCTCGCCGGGCAGGTCGGGGTACAGGCAGCGGTAACAGGGCCCGGGCGCCTTGAAGGTGGCCAACTGGCCGTCGAAGCGCAGCACCGCCGCCGAGACCAGCGTCTTGCCGGCCAGGCGGCAGGCGTCGTTGACCAGGTAGCGGGTTGGAAAATTATCGGATCCGTCGGCGACGATGTCGTAGTCCGCGATTACCTGGAGGGCGTTGGAAGCGTCGAGCCGCAGCGCGTGGCAGACGACGCGGACATCGGGGTTGATGGCAGCAACGGCGGCGCGGGCGCTTTCGGCCTTCCCCATGCCGATACTGGCCGTACCATGCAGCACTTGGCGCTGCAGGTTGGTCAGATCCACCGCATCGTCATCGACCACGCCGATGGTCCCCACTCCGGCAGCAGCCAGATAGAGGATCAGCGGCGAGCCGAGGCCGCCGGCACCGATCACCAGCACCTTGGACTGAAGCAGGCGGGTCTGCCCGACACCGCCGACCTCGGGCAGGATGATGTGGCGGGCGTAACGGCGGATCTGGTCTTCGGTGAAATCCAAAGTCAGGCAATTCCGTCGAACAGCGCCGTTGACAGGTAACGCTCGGCGAAGGATGGGATGATCACGACGATCAGCTTGCCGGCGTTCTCCGGACGTGCTCCCAATTCCAGCGCCGCGGCCAGAGCCGCGCCGGAAGAGATGCCGACCGGGGCCCCTTCGAGGCGGGCGGCCTTGCGCGCCGTGGCAAAGGCTGTTTCGTTGCTGATCTGCAGCACCTCGTCGATCACTGCGCGGTCGAGGATGGCCGGGACAAAGCCCGCCCCCAGGCCCTGGATCTTGTGCGGGCCGGGCGCCCCGCCGGACAGGACCGGGCTGTCCTCGGGCTCCACGGCAACCATTTTCACGCCGGGCTTGCGCTGCTTCAGCACCTTGCCGATGCCGCTGATGGTTCCGCCGGTGCCGACACCTGAGACGACGATGTCCACCTTGCCCTCGGTGTCGGTCCAGATCTCCTCGGCGGTGGTTTTCTCGTGGATGGCCGGATTGGCCGGGTTTTCAAACTGCTGAAGAATCACCGCATGGGGGATCTCCTTGGCCAATTCCTCGGCCCGGCGGACCGCGCCGGTCATCCCCTTGGCCGCCGGGGTCAACTCGATCTCGGCGCCGAGCAGGGCCAGCATCTTGCGACGCTCGAGCGACATGCTTTCCGGCATGGTGAGGATCAGGCGGTAGCCCTTGGCCGCCGCGACGAACGCCAGCGCGATGCCGGTGTTACCCGACGTCGGCTCGATAATCACCGAGCCCGGAACCAGCTTGCCGGCCCTTTCCGCCGCCTGGACCATGGCCAGGCCGATGCGGTCCTTGACCGATGCCAGCGGATTGAAAAATTCGAGCTTGCCGACGATATCTGCCTTGGCCCCGGCCTCTGCCGCCAGCTTCTTGAAACGCACGAGCGGCGTCGCGCCGATCGTGTCGACGATGCTGTCGTAGATTCGGCCGCGGAAACCGGTCTTGGAGGGAGCGGTCGAGACACTCATATTTCACCTCGATTTTAGTGTGAAATAAATCATATTATCGTCATTCTAGTGTCTAATTGTCCGCGACGGAAGACTCAAATCGTGAAATCCATCTTTTGCATTACCTCGCTGACGATTCCGCTCTGATGGGCCTTCATGCACAGGTCGTCGATGGATATGGAATCAAGGCGAGTCATGATCTCTTCCTGGAGTTCGCCCCACATCGGGCGAATGACCTGCTTTCCCAGTTCCGAGCTGGGCAGCTCCTCGGGGCTTTCTTCTCCCAGCTCGAGGGCCCGCACCACCCGGACGATTTCCCCGACCGAGACGCGACGGCGTTCGCGGGCCAGGCGATACCCCCCGCGAGGGCCGCGCACACCAGTCAGGATCCCCGCCCGCACCAGTTGCTGCAGCGTCTGTTCCAAATAGCGCCGCGGAATGCCTTGGCGCCGCGTGATCTCGCGGCTTTGCACCGGTTCGCCGCCGGCGTGGTAGGCGATGTCCAGAACGGCCTCGATGGCGAACAGAATCTTTTTCGACGGCCGAAGCATGGCTTCCATTCTCCTTGTAGTTTTATCGTCAGCGGTCGCGGACCACTGTGCCGGTCGAGCCGAATCCTCCCTCGCCCCGCCGGCTTTCCGGAAGATCGCCCTGTTCCCGCCACACTGCCCGGGACACCGGGGCGATGACCAATTGGGCGATGCGCATGCCGCGCGTCACGGCGAACGGCCCGGGGCCGTGGTTGATCAGGATTACCTTGATCTCGCCACGGTAGTCGGCGTCGATGGTGCCGGGGCTGTTGAGCACGGTGACCCCATGCTTGGCGGCCAGCCCCGAACGCGGACGCACTTGCGCCTCGTAGCCGACCGGCAAGGCGATGCGGATGCCGGTGGGCACCAGGGCGAAGGCGCCTGGCGCCAGCAGCGTCTCGGCGTCGACCGCGGCCAGCAGGTCCAGGCCGGCGGCATGCTCGGTCTCATAGGCCGGCAGCGGCAGGTCGGCGGCCGCGGGCAGGCGATGAATCGGAACGATGACCCCGGTCATTCCGCCCCCGCGCTCAGCCGCTCCGCGAGGAAGGCGGCCAGACGCTCGGCCACTTCCACCTTCGACATGGGCGGCCAGGATTGCACCTGGTCGGGCGCCACCAGATGGACGGTGTTGGCGTCGCCGCCAAAGGTACCGGTGGCCGGCGAGACGTCGTTGGCAAGGATCAGGTCACAGCGTTTGCGGCCCAGCTTGGCGCGGGCATGTTCGATCAGCCGCTCCGTCTCGGCGGCGAAGCCGATCACCAGGCGCGGCCGGCGCTCGCCGGCAGCGGCCAGTGTGGCCAGGATATCGGGATTGGCTTCGAGAACCAGGTTCGGCGGCGGTGCGCCCTCGACCTTCTTGTGTTTCTCGGCGGCTGGCGCCGCCACCCGCCAGTCGGCCACCGCGGCGGCGCAGACGGCCAGGTCCACCGGCAACGCACACAGGCAAGCCTGCAGCATCTCCGCCGCGGTCTCCACCCTGATCACCTTCACCCCGGCCGGATCGGGCAAGGCAACCGGGCCGCTCACCAGCGTGACCTCGGCCCCCAGGCGCCGCAGCGCCCCGGCAATGGCATGACCCTGCTTTCCCGAGGACCGGTTGCCGATGAACCGCACAGGGTCGATGGGTTCATGGGTCGGGCCCGAAGTGACCAGTGCCTTGCGGCCGGCCAACGGGCCCGAAGCGCCGAAAAATCGCTCCACCGCGGCGACGATCTCGGGCACTTCGGCCATCCGGCCGTCTCCCACTTCGCCGCAGGCCAGGTCACCGGCCCCCGGCCCGACCCGCAATAGCCCGCGGGCCTCGAGGGTGGCCAGATTGGCCTGGGTGGCGGAGTGCTTCCACATGTAAAGGTTCATCGACGGTGCCAGAAGGATCGGCTTGTCCGAGGCCAGCAGCACCGTCGAAGCCAGATCGTCGGCCAAGCCCACGGCCATCTTGGCCATCAGGTCCGCCGTGGCCGGCGCCACCACCACCAGATCGGCCTCCCGGCTCAAGCGGATATGGCTCATGCCGTTGTCGTCGGTCAGCGAGAACAGATCGTCGTAAACCCTGTCCTCGCAGAGTGCCGCAACGGACAGCGGCGTGACGAACTGAGCCCCACCACGGGTCAGCACGCAACGGACGGCAGCGCCTTTTTCCCGCAGCCGACGGATCAGGTCGAGGGACTTGTAGGCGGCAATGCCTCCCGCTATCACCAGCAGGATGCGTCGTTCGGTAAGAGACACTGGAAAATCCATCAAAACTACGATAGCGAAGTGTGGTTAATGTAGACAGCAATCCCTTCCGCCGCAAGGAAGATTAAAGTGGCTCCGGCCTTCGTTCGAAGGGGGGAGCCATGACAAGCTGGCGCGGCGCCTGACCGTCGCGGTCATGATGCCGGCGAAACCGATCAAACCGATACGGGAAATCAGCGCCGAAGCAGAAGCGCGCCCAGCACTCCCGCCAGCAGCCAAGGCATCCACTGCGGAAAAAAGCCATTGCGGCGGGACTGGCCGACTGCCTTGAGGGAATCGGGATGCAGCCGGATGCCGCCGTTGCGCAACGCTTCGACGGTTTTCTCGGCATGGGCGACCAGGCGCGGCAGGCTTTCCAGCGACGCCACCAGGGCTCCCATGGATTCCTTGACCCGCGCCTGCGGCCCCAGGTTCTGTACCATCCACCGCTCGATGAGCGGGCGGGCAAGCTGCCACATGTTGACATTGGGATCGAGCTTGCGGCCGACGCCTTCGGCCACCAGCATGCTCTTCTGCAGCAGCAGCAGTTGGGGCTGGGTCTCCATGGCAAATGTCTCGGTGACCTGGAACAGCTGCCCGAGCAGGCGTGCCACCGAGATCTCATGCAACGGCTTGCCGAGGATCGGTTCGGCGATGGAGCGCGAAGCCTGGGTGAACGCGTCCACCGACTTATCGGGCGGCACGAAGCCGGCCTCGAAATGCACTTCGGCCACCCGGCGATAGTCGCCATTGAGGAAGCCCAGCAGCATCTCGCCCAGATAGCGGCGGGTCTGCCGGTCGACTCGCCCGGTGATGCCAAAGTCGACGGCGATCAGCTGTCCGTGGGAGCCGACGAACAGATTGCCGGGATGCATGTCGGCATGAAAAAAGCCGTCGCGGAACACCATGTTGAAGAAGGCGTTGGCCGCGCTCTCGACAACGGTGTCAAGATCGTGGCCGGCCGCCTTGATCGCCTCGGCCTCATCGATGGGAATGCCCTGGATCCGCTCCAGCGTCAGCACCCGGCGCGCCGTGCGCTGCCAGTCGATGCGCGGAATGACGAAGGTTTCGTCGTCGGCGAAATTGTCTGCCATTTCGGCGGCGGCGGCCGCTTCGAAACGGAGATCCATCTCCATGGTGACTGATTCTTCGAAGGCTCGCACCGAATCGACGAAGCGCAGGCGGCGCAGCGAGGGCAGCATCCGCTCGGCCCAGCGGGCCAGCCAGTAGAACAGGGCGATGTCACGGGAAAACCGTGCTTCGACACCGGGCCGCAGGACCTTGACCGCCACGTCCTCGCCTTCGGTGGTGACGGCAAAGTGAACCTGGGCGATCGAAGCGGCGGCGATCGGGACGTCGTCGAATGCCTGGAACAATTCCTCGACCGGCCGACCCAGTTCCTCGGTGATGATGCGCCGGGCTTCTTCGGCGGGGAACGGCGGCAGGCGGTCCTGCAGGTCAGAAAGATCGGCGGCCACCTCTTCGCCCACCAGATCGGGACGGGTCGACAGCGCCTGGCCGAACTTGATGAAAGTCGGCCCCAACTCCTCGAGCGCGGCGGCCAGGCGTTGGCCCGGCCGATAGGTGGAGAAGGCGCGGTCGGCGAACAGGCGCAGGACTGCGACCAGGATGCGCCCGGCCTCGTGGGCCTCGAGCGGGAACAGGGCGTCGTGACGGGTCAGCGAGCGGCCGATGACCGCCAGGCGCCACAGATTGCGCAGTGCGCCAATCATCAAAGACGCCAGCCCGAGTGAAGAGCCGCGATGCCGCCCGACAGGTTACGGTATTTCACCGCCCCCAGCCCGGCTGCCTCCATCCGAGCCGCCAACTGGGCTTGCGGCGGGAAGCGGCGGATGCTTTCCACCAGATATTGGTAGGCGTCGCGGTTGCTCGCCACCACCTCGCCCAGCCAGGGCAGGACCCGGAACGAATACTGATCGTAGATCTGGCGGAGCACCGGCAGCACGACATGGCTGAATTCGAGGCAGAGGAACCGCCCGCCCGGCCTCAGTACGCGGCGGGCTTCGCCCAGCGCCTGATCGATATGGGTGACGTTGCGCAGACAGAAGGCGATCGTATAGGCGTCCACCGAACGGTCGGGAATGGGCAGCGCTTCGGCATCGCCGCAGACCCATTCGATGTCCTCGGTGAGGTTGCGGTCGATGGCCCGATCGCGGCCGACTGCCAGCATCTCGCGGTTGATGTCGCAGACCACCACCGGCCCGCCCCCGCGGGCGCGGAAGCGGAAAGCGATATCGCCGGTGCCGCCGCCGACGTCCAGCAGGGCCATACCCGGACGCGGGCGCAGCCAGTCGAGCATGGCGGCCTTCCACAGGCGATGGATGCCCATGCTCATCAGGTCGTTCATCAGGTCGTAGCGCGGCGCCACGTCATCGAATACCGCGCGCACCAGCGACGATTTCTCGTCCTCGCCAACCGTGCGGAAGCCGAAATGGGTGGTGCCCTGGGCGAATTCGGAATCGGGAGTCGTATTCATGGCGCGGCAGGATAGCTGAAGCGTTGGCGTTTGTCCGGAAATAACTGCGCCATTTCCGGACTGCCGCCAAGCCGTCCCCCCGCCCTCTCGGTGGGCGCGGCGACCTTGGTGGTTGCCGCCGAGCTTGTCAGGCCGACGGAGCTGGGTCATGCTTTCGGCCATGCCTGAACTTCCCGAAGTCGAAACTGTGCGCCGCGGCCTGACCATGGCCATGGAGGGACGGCGCTTTGCCGCCGTGACGGTGCGCCGCCCGGACTTGCGCCGGCCCTTCCCCCCCGATTTCGCTCTGCGTCTGACCGGCCGGCGGGTGGTCGAAGTGGCGCGGCGGGCCAAGTATCTGACGCTTTTCCTCGACGACGGATGGGTTTTGCTGGGCCATCTGGGCATGTCGGGACGGATGCTGGTGGGGTGGCCCGACACGGCGCCGCCCGGCAAGCACGACCATGTGATCTTCGACACCGACGACGGCCGGCGGATCATTTTCCAGGACCCGCGCCGCTTCGGCCTGATGGACCTGGCGGAAGCGGCAAGCCTGGCCGAGCATCCCCTGCTGAAAGATCTCGGCCCAGAACCTCTCGACGAGGCATTCACCCCGGCCGTCCTGTCGGCGGCCCTGGCGGGGCGAAGCGGCCCCATCAAGACGGCGTTGCTCGACCAGAAGCTGGTGGCCGGACTGGGCAATATCTATGTCAGCGAAGCCCTGTTCCGCGCCGGCATATCGCCCGAGCGGGCGGCCGCGTCGGTTGCCGGCAGGCGGGCTCGAAGGCTGGTCCCGGCCATCAAGGCGGTGCTGACCGAGGCCATCGCCGCAGGCGGCAGTTCCTTGCGCGACCACCGCCGGCCGGACGGCGAACTGGGCTATTTCCAGCATGCCTTCGCCGTCTACGACCGCGAGGGCGACCCCTGCCCCGGATGCGACTGCGCCACCGGAGTCCGGCGCATCGTGCAATCCGGGCGGTCGACTTTCTTCTGCCACAAGCGCCAAAGCTAGCGCTTGTCCGGAAATGACGCGGTTAATTCCGGACGGGGCCTAGCGCGTTGGCTACTGTAATGATATGACATGCGCCATGTCGCATCAGCGGATCATCCCGGCCGTCCTGGCCGCCCTGCTGTTTGCCGCAGCTTCTGCCGCGGCCGGCGGGACTTTCCTTACGGAATTTGACGATCTGCCGCTGGCCCCCGGGCTGACCGAATCGCCGGGCGGCATGCTGTTCGATTCACCCACCGGGCGCATCGTCGAGGCGACCGCGGAGGGGAATGTGAGCGCCGAAGAGGTGCGCGCATTCTATGCCCGGACCCTGCCGGAACTGGGCTGGCAGGCGACAGGCGGCACCGCGTTCCGCCGCGACAAGGAACTGTTGCGCATCGATATCGAAGACCGAAGGCGCCCGCTGTCGGTGCGGTTCTCCGTGGTGCCGCAGTAGCCGGCCTCGCTGACCGTTCCCCGGAAGGCGCCCCGACCATCAGAGAGGGATCATTCATGGCCTACGAGAACATCATCGCCGAGAGCAAGGGCCGCGTCGGCCTTATCACCCTCAACCGCCCCAAGGCGTTGAACGCCCTGTCCAGCGGGCTGATCGCCGAATTGGGAGCGGCCCTCGACGCCTTCGAAGCCGATGATGAAATCGGGGCCATCGTGCTGACGGGCAGCGAAAAGGCCTTTGCCGCCGGCGCCGACATCAAGGAGATGGCGGGCAAAACCTTCACCCAATGCTACCTCGAGGATTTCATCACCCGGGGATGGGAAGCCGTCTCCAAAGTCAGAAAGCCGGTGGTCGCCGCGGTGGCGGGCTTCGCTTTGGGCGGCGGCTGCGAAGTGGCGATGATGTGCGACTTCATCCTGGCCGCCGATACCGCCAAGTTCGGCCAGCCGGAAATCACCCTGGGCGTCATTCCCGGCGCCGGCGGCACTCAGCGGCTGACCCGGTTCGTCGGCAAGTCCAAGGCTATGGAGATGGTGCTCACCGGGCGCATGATGGATGCCGCCGAGGCCGAGCGGGCCGGACTGGTGAGCCGTGTCGTGCCGGCCGCGGACCTTTTGGACGAAGCCCTGAAGGTGGCTGAGCGCATCGCCGGAATGAGCCGCCCCTCGGTAATGCTGGCCAAGGAATCGGTCAACCGTGCCTACGAGACCCCGCTGGCCGAGGGCGTGCGCTTCGAACGCCGCATGTTCCACGCCTTGTTCGCCACCGAGGATCAGAAGGAAGGCATGGCCGCCTTCGTCGAGAAGCGCCAACCGAAGTTCAAGAACCGGTAGGGAAGCCCCGGCGGGCAATCGTTCCGCTTTGCCGGCGAAGCCGGCAAAGCGGCGTTTGCGCCTGCCGCAGCCGGAGGCGCGGGCATCGCATCAGAGCGTTCGGAGCGAAGCGGAAGACGCTTTAAGGCCCTTGACGCGACGGATGCGCGGACATATAAACGCGCCTTCCTATTTTGATCCTTGTCGAAGAGAACGGGTTTTCACTCCATGGCTCACCATAAGTCGGCTAAGAAGCGCATCCGTCAGACCGAGCGCCGTACCGAAGTCAACCGCGCCCGCACCAGCCGCCTGCGCAGCTTCGTCAAGAAGGTCGAGACGCTGATCGCCAAGGGCGAGAAGGCGGCGGCGACCGACGCTTTGCGGGCAGCCGAACCCGAGCTGATGCGTGGCGCCCAGAGCGGCGTGCTGCACAAGAACACCGCTTCGCGCAAGGTCTCGCGCCTGGCTGCGCGCATCAAGGCCCTGTAAAGCCTTAGGGTTCCCAGGTCGCAAAGAACAAGTTGAGCGACCGCGTCCACCGAAGGGGTGGGCGCGGTCGTTTTGTTTTTGCAAGTCAATAGCGCATGCGGAAAAAATTTCTCTTGTTCGCTTTTCGGTCACGTTGCGTGATCCGCCAAGCGTCGTTAGAGTCACTTTTCGCTTTGCCTCACGGCAGGGCCTTCCTTAGACCAAAGTTTATTGGCCACGTTCTTCCAGAACGCGGAGTGTAAATAATTATTCATGATTCCTTAGTGCCCCAATCGGCGCAGCTAAGGTGGCATTTACATGTCTTACGCATTCGTTTCTCTATACAAGAACAAAACCGCATAAATGGTCTCTTGGGGGCGGCTTTTGGGTTGAATTGGGGCACAAGCCGTTCGGGTGCCGCCGTTCGGCCGCGTTAGAGGGGCGGAGACGGCGGATCCGGCGTCAGTCGGACGAGAACGCATGGGGCGGGATGGAATGCAGTGGGGCGGCGTGCCGAGATTGGGCGTCGGAAATATCCTGCTAAGCCGGGCCGTATCCACCATGCCGAGATCATAAGGTGGATTCCGTGAACGACGATGCTGTCCGCGCACAATGGAATCGGGTTCGGGGCCGGTTGCGCGATGAATTTGGCGAAGCGGCTTTCAAGAGCTGGCTCAATCCGTTGACTTTGGCCGATGTCCGTAATGGCCAGGTGCGCATTTGCGTGCCTACCCGGTTCCTGCGCGACTGGGTGGTCACCCATTACGGCGACCGCATCCGCACCCTCTGGTCCAAGGAGAACGCCGCCATCAACGGCGTCGACATCGTCGTTCTGCCGACCAGCGGCGCCAAACCGAACGCCGCGGCCAACGAGCCGACTGCGGGCAAGGCACCACCGCCCGCCACTCTTCTTCCACCCTGCGAACCGACCGCCGCCAGCGAGGAAATCGGTGCGCCGCTGGACCCCCGTTATCGTTTCGACAATTTCGTCGTCGGCAAACCGAACGAATTCGCCTACGCGGCGGCGCGGCGAGTGGCCGAATCCGATACGGTATCCTTCAATCCGCTGTTCCTCTACGGCGGCGTCGGCCTTGGCAAGACCCATCTGATGCATGCGGTCGCCTGGCACATCCGCGAGCGCAATCCGCGCCGCTCGGTGATCTACCTGTCGGCCGAGAAATTCATGTACCGCTTCGTCCGCGCACTGCGGTTCCAGGACACCATGGCGTTCAAGGAGCAGTTCCGCTCGGTCGACGTTCTGATGATCGACGATGTCCAGTTCATCGGTGGCAAGGATTCGACCCAGGAAGAGTTCTTTCACACCTTCAATTCGCTTGTCGATCAGGGGCGCCAGATCATCATCTCGGCGGACAAATCGCCGTCCGACCTGCAGGGAATGGAGGAGCGCTTGCGCTCCCGCCTGGGCTGCGGCCTGGTGGCCGACATTCATGCCACCAGCTACGAGTTGCGTCTCGGCATCATCGGCGCCAAGGCCGAACAAATGGGCGTCGAGGTTCCGCGCAAAGTGGCGGAATTCCTGGCTCACAAGATCACCTCGAACGTCCGTGAACTGGAAGGCGCGTTGAACCGGGTGGTGGCCCATGCCCAGTTGGTCGGCCGCGATATCACCCTGGAGTCAACCCAGGAGGTGCTGCACGACCTGCTGCGCGCCAATGACCGGCGCATCACCATCGAGGAAATCCAGAAAAAGGTCGCCGAACATTTTAACATCCGCCTGGCCGACATGCACTCGGCTCGCCGGGCGCGCCAAGTGGCCCGCCCCCGCCAGGTGGCGATGTATCTGGCCAAGCAGCTCACCTCGCGCTCGCTGCCGGAAATCGGCCGCAAGTTCGGCGGTCGCGACCACACCACGGTGATGCACGCGGTGAAGAAGGTCGAGGAATTGCGCGACGCCGATTCCAGTTTCGACGAGGATATCGAGCTCCTGCGCCGGATGTTGGAGACCTGAGCGGCGACCAGGCGCGGCCCATTCGCACCCCTCCGCTGGGGGTGGAAAACGCTTCTGATACCAAAGGCTTGTGGTATACTGTCGGCCCTTTGTAGCCCTGCAGGCTGGGGGGGTGCGGCGACGCGCCTGTACAAACCGCGGATAGGCCGCAAGACATCAACGGAACGCCATGAAACTGACGATCGAACGCGCCGCCCTGCTGAGGTCGCTGAACCACGTCCAGAGCGTAGTCGAACGGCGAAACACCATTCCCATCCTGTCCAATGTGAAAATCGAAGGCCGCGAAGGCCAGGTCAGCCTGAACGCCACCGACATGGACCTGGATATCGTCGAGGCCGTTCCGGCCGATGTGCTTCGGCCCGGCGCCACCACCGCGCCCGCCCATACGCTTTACGAGATCGTCCGCAAACTGCCGGAAGGTTCGCAGGTCGAACTCGAACATACCGGCGACGACAGCCAGTTGATTCTGCGCTCCGGCCGGTCCAAGTTCACCCTGGCCTCGTTGCCGGTGGACGATTATCCGGTGATGTCGGGCGGCGACCTGCCGTTCACCTTCACCCTGGCGGCCGACGAGATGAAGGGCCTTATCGACCGCACGCGCTTCGCCATCTCCAGCGAAGAGACCCGCTATTACCTGAACGGCATTTATGTTCATGCGGCGACCAGCGGCGGCGTCCCGGTGCTGCGTGCGGTGGCCACCGACGGCCATCGGCTGGCCCGCGTCGAGGTTCCCTTGCCGGAAGGGGCCGCGGGCATGCCCGGCGTCATCGTGCCGCGCAAGACGGTGGCCGAACTGCGCAAGCTGCTGGACGAGACCACCATGGAGGTGACGGTTTCGCTGTCCGAGACCAAGATTCGCTTCGCCTTCGACGACGCGGTGATGACCTCGAAGCTGATCGACGGCACCTTTCCCGACTACGAACGGGTCATTCCCGCCGATAACGACAAGGTCCTCGAGGTGGATTGCCGCACCTTTTCGCAGGCCGTCGATCGAGTCTCCGCCATTTCGACCGAGAAGTCGCGGGCCATCAAGCTGTCGGTGGACAAGGGCAGCCTGACGCTGTCGGCCTCGTCGCCGGAAAACGGCAGCGCCGTCGAAGAACTGGAGGCCGCCTACGATGCCGGCCCCATCGAGATCGGATTCAATTCGCGCTATCTGCTGGACATCATGGCGCAGATCGAGGGGGACGCGGCCCGTTTTGCCATGGCCGACGCCGCAAGTCCGACGGTGGTGCGCGAAGTCACTGATTCGAGTGCCGTCTACGTTCTGATGCCGATGCGGGTGTGACCGACCAGACCAGACGGGAGGGAGGCGCGGCGCTGGCGGTTGGCCGGCTGACCCTCAGCGATTTCCGCTGCTATTCCTTCCTCAGGATGGATGCCGGGCCGCAGCCGGTCGTGCTTACCGGTCCCAACGGGGCTGGAAAGACCAACATCCTCGAGGCCCTGTCCTTCCTCGCCCCTGGCCGCGGTCTGCGCAGGGCCCGGCTGGGTGAAGTGGTCCGGCGCGAGGCCGGTGCCGAAGCGCCCTGGGGGGTGGCGGCGCGAATCGAACGGGGGGACGAGACCCGGGAGGTGGGAACTGGACGCGAGGCCGGATCGGAGCGCCGCGTGGTGCGCATCGACGGCCAGCCGGCTCGTTCGCAATCGGCCCTGGCCGAGGTACTGAGCGTGTTGTGGCTGACCCCGGCGATGGACCGGCTCTTTACCGAGGGGGCAAGTGGCCGGCGGCGCTTCCTCGATCGCCTGGTCTTAGGCTTCGACGCTGGCCATGGCGCGCGCGCCGCAGCCTATGACCACGCGCTGCGCGAGCGGGCTCGACTGCTGAAGGAGGGTCGCGCCGAACCCGCCTGGCTGCACGTGCTGGAAGAGACCATGGCCCGGCAGGGAGTGGCCATGGCAGCGGCGCGAAAAGAGACGGTGACCCGGCTGAACGAGGCCTGCCGCCAAGGTATCGGTCCCTTTCCGGCGGCCGAATTGGCAGTGGCCGGCAGTGTCGAGGACAGCCTTGCCACGCTGTCGGCACAACAGGCCGAGGCGCGGCTGCAAGGCCTGCTGGCGGCGTCCCGACGGCACGATGCCGAGAGCGGCGGCGCCGCCGAGGGACCGCATCGCAGCGACCTCAAGGTGCGCCATGCGGTCAAGAACCTGCCGGCTGAACAGTGTTCAACCGGCGAACAGAAGGCGGTGCTGGTGGCCATCGTACTCGGCCAGGCCCGCATCCAGGCGGCGCTTCGCGGCTGGGCGCCGATCCTGCTGCTGGACGAGGTGACGGCGCATCTCGACCAGACGCGACGGGCCGCCTTGTTCGACGAGCTGTGCGCTCTTCCGGCGCAAAGCTGGTTGACCGGAACAGACCAATCCCTGTTCGCCGAACTTGGGCAACGGGGCCAGTTCTTCCGCGTGCACGACGCCATCGTGACGCGGGCGTAAAGTGGTTATTTCATAAGGAAGAATTGTCGATGACGACGACACCTGCCGCCCACAATGACTTCTCCTCGGCCGAGGCCTATGACGCCGACTCCATCAAGGTGCTGCGCGGCCTGGAGGCGGTGCGCAAGCGACCGGGCATGTATATCGGCGACACCGACGACGGCTCGGGCCTGCACCACATGGTCTATGAAGTCGTGGACAACGCCATCGACGAGGCCCTGGCCGGCTATTGCGACCGCATCGAAGTGCTGCTGAACGGCGACGGCTCGGTCACCGTGCGCGACAACGGCCGAGGCATCCCCACCGAGATCCACAAGGAAGAAGGGGTGTCGGCGGCCGAAGTGATCATGACGCAGCTTCATGCCGGCGGCAAATTCGACCAGAATTCCTACAAGGTGTCGGGCGGATTGCACGGCGTCGGCGTCTCGGTGGTCAACGCCTTGTCCGAATCGCTGGACCTGCGCATCTGGCGTGGCGGCCACGAGCATTACATGCGCTTCGCCCATGGCGAGGCGGTGGAGCCGCTGGCCGTGGTCGGCGCGGCGCCGGAAACGCCTGATCGCGGGCCGCGCACCGGCACCGAGGTGACCTTTCTGCCGTCGACCGCGACCTTCACCAAAACCGAATTCGATTTCGCCACCCTGGAACATCGGCTGCGTGAGTTGGCCTTCCTCAATTCGGGGGTCTACCTGCGGCTGATCGACGCCCGTCACGTCGAACAGACCAGCGTCGACATGCATTACGAAGGCGGCATCGAGGCCTTCGTCAATTATCTCGACAAGTCGAAGACCCCCCTCCATGCGCCGCCCATCTCGGTTGCGGGCGAGCGTGACGGCATTACCGTCGAGCTGGCGATGGAATGGACCGACGCCTATCACGAGACCTGCCTCACCTTTACCAACAACATCCCGCAGCGCGACGGCGGCACCCATCTGGCCGGTTTTCGCGCCGCCCTGACCCGCACCGTGAACAACTATGCGAACGACTCGGGCATCGCCAAGAAGGAGAAGGTGGCGCTGTCGGGCGACGACATGCGGGAAGGCCTGACCTGCGTGCTGTCGGTCAAGGTACCGGACCCGAAGTTCTCATCGCAGACCAAGGACAAGCTGGTGTCCTCGGAAGTCCGCCCCGTGGTGGAGAATGTGGTGGCCGAAAAACTGGCCCAGTGGTTCGAGGAACATCCGGCGGAAGCGCGCAAGATCATCGGCAAGGTGGTGGAAGCCGCCGCCGCCCGCGAGGCGGCACGCAAGGCGCGCGAGCTGACCCGTCGCAAGGGTGCGCTGGACGTGGCCACTCTGCCCGGCAAGCTGGCCGACTGCCAGGAACGCGACCCGGCCGCCTCGGAACTGTTCATCGTCGAAGGCGATTCCGCCGGCGGCTCGGCCAAGCAGGGGCGCAACCGCGCCTTCCAGGCCATTCTGCCGCTGCGCGGCAAGATTCTCAACGTCGAGCGGGCGCGCTTCGACAAGATGCTGTCCTCGGCCGAAATCGGCACGCTGATCGCCGCTCTGGGCACCGGCATCGGCCGCGAAGACTTCAATGTCGACAAGGCGCGCTACCACAAGATCATCATCATGACCGACGCCGACGTGGACGGCAGCCACATCCGCACCCTGCTCCTGACCTTCTTCTACCGGCAAATGCCGGAACTGATCGACAGGGGCTATCTGTATATCGCCCAGCCGCCGCTCTACCGCGCCAAGCGCGGCAATTCCGAGGTCTATCTCAAGGACAACCGTGCGCTGGAAAACTACCTCATCGACGGCGGGCTGGCCGATTCCGTGCTGAAGCTGGGCAGCGGGTCACCGGCCGGTGCACAGATCGGCGGCGCCGAATTGCGCAACCTGGCCGAACAGGCGCGCGCGGTGAAGTCATTGCTCGGCAACATTTCCCGCCGGGTGCCGATGCAGGTGGTGGAACAGATGGCCATCGCCGGCGCCCTCAAACCAGCGGTCCTCGGCGACCTGGCCAAGGCCGAGGAGGCGGCGGCGGCCGTGGCCCGGCGACTGGACGAGCTGGAGAACCCGCTGGAGCGCGGCTGGCAGGGCCGGCCGGTGGAGGGCGATGGTCTGCTTTTTGCCCGCACGCTTCGCGGCGTTACCGAGCAGCACCATGTGGACGCCTCGGTAATCAAGAGCGCCGAGGCTCGCAAGCTGGACGAACTGGCGCCCCGGCTGCAGGAAATCTACGGCAGCGCCGCCGAACTTGTGGCCAAGGAACGCTCGACGGCGATCACCGGGCCGGTGACCCTGCTCGATTCCATCATGGAAGCCGGCCGCAAAGGGATCGCCATCCAGCGGTACAAAGGCCTGGGTGAAATGAATCCTGAGCAATTGTGGGAGACCACGCTGGACCCCAATGCCCGCTCGCTGCTGCAGGTCAAGGTCAGCCATGTCGAGGAGACCGAGGAGGTGTTCTCGACCCTGATGGGCGACGTGGTCGAACCACGCCGCGAATTTATCCAGGCCAATGCGCTGAAGGTGGCCAACCTCGACGTGTAGCCTGACTCGCTGGAGGCAGAGCCGGAGCGTGGCCGAGATCGGCCAGCCGTTTGGCGATAGCCGCCCTCGCATAGGCGACGGTGGCAGCATCCCGTTGGGCGAACTGCTCGCTCTGCCGGCGCAACGCGGCCAGGTGAACCGCCATATCCTTGGCGTCAAGCACCGTCCCGAAGTCGGCCGGCGTGCCCTCGGGAAGCGGCAGGCCGTAAATCCGCGCCGCCATCATCGCACCGACTTCCGGTTTGAAATGTGACAGTTCCCAGAACCAGCGCATCGGCGGATCGGCGTTGGTCCTCGGCACCGGCTCGGTGGTCAGCGCGTCGTAGCCGGTGAAATCCCAGACGGTGGCGTTGCAGGCCGCCTGGCTTGCTGCCTGGACCATCACCCGTTCCCACGCTTCCAGATCGCCCCAGTAGCCGGCTTGGCGCAACATCTCAAGATAGGCGGCATGCCGGGGCACAATGACGATGATGGGGTTGGTCTTGCCCTGGCAGGCGGTGGCCAGGAACTGGCGGAACAACCGGCCAAATTCCACCAGGTCCGGCTTTTCATCCGGCACGCCTTCAAGCAACCTGGCCCAGGCCGACGGAGCCGGTCCCCCGGCCTTGGCCACTTCGCGGACGAAGGCATGGCGGGTGGTCCGTCCGTCCTTGGCAAACATGTGCGGCAACCCGATCGCCGTCTTGAATGCGGCGCGCAGCGACGCGTAAAGCGTATCGGCCGAAAGCAGCATCGCCACATGGTCGCGCCATCCCGTGAGGCCGGACGATCTGACCAGGCGCCAGTCGATGGCATCGTCGGCGGGATTGCTGGTGTTGGAGAAGTCGAGGCCGAGCACGGTCTCGGTCACCGGGCTCCGCGACTGGGCATAGCGGAGGATCGCCGTGGCTTCGGCCAGGGTGCCGCCACCCACCGCCGCATTGAACATGCGACGCTCCCGGAAGGCCGGATCATCGGCGGCAAACGCATGCTGCGCCCGCGAGGTGCCGAGGATCAGCACCCGCGGCCGGTAACGCGCGACGAGGTTCAAATGGACTTCCCGATCATAGGACGGAAAGCCGGCCTCGATCTGCGGCACCATGCGCTTTTGGTTCCAGTCCAGCGGATCGATGACGAAGTTGACCGCCGCGATGGCGCCGAGCAGCAGCCCCGCAACGCCGCAGACAGTGCAAAGAAAGCGGCGCTGTGCCGGATCCTGGGCGGTCCGTCCGCCCAGCAGCGCCGTCCGGCCCAAGGGTTGACCGGCCGGGAAATCGGCGGGAAGGGACGGCGACGAGGGTGTGTTTTTCATGATCAAAACTCGAAATAGAGGAACTCGGTGGTGCGATTGATCAGGCTTACGCCGATGGTGAGAACCAGCGACATCGCCAGCCCCCATTGCCAGGTGGGACGCCAGAGCAGGCGGCCGGTGCCGCGGTGGGTCATGATGTCTTGCGAATTGGGCAGCAGCACGCAGCCAAGCAGAAGCAGCAGGCATTTGAGGACGAGAGTGATGTCGGCCCGCATGTTTGGCTCGCTGACCAGCGAGTCGGGGAAGACATGGCGCAGCATGCCGCCCAGGAACCACGGCGGCACCTCGACGCTGCCCAAGCCGTTCAACCCCGCCATTCCCCGGATGATATGCAATGCCGTCGGCAGATCGGGTGCCCGGAAAAACACCCAGGCGACGGTCACCGCCGCGAAGGTGACCAGGAGAGAGAGGCCGCGGCCGAGCACGCTGCCGCCGAAACCGCGCCATTTCAGCCGCCGGGTCACGGCATTCCAAGCGTGATTGAAGATCAGGTAGAGACCATGCAGCCCGCCCCAGATGACAAAGGTCCAGCCGGCGCCATGCCAAAGCCCGCCCAGCAGCATGGTGATCATCAGATTGGCGTAACGGCGGACCGGTCCATTACGGTTGCCGCCCAGCGGGATGTAGAGATAGTCGCGCAGGAAGCGGGACAGGCTCATATGCCAGCGCCGCCAGAACTCGATGATGTCCAGAGACTTGTAGGGTGAATTGAAATTGATCGGCAGATCCACGCCCACCAGCCGCGACAGGCCGATAGCCATGTCCGAATATCCGGAAAAATCGAAGTAAAGCTGCAAGGCATAGGCGATTGCCGCCACCCAGCTGACCACGAAGCTGAGCGAGGCCGTCTGGGCCGGGCTGAAATAGGTGGCGACCTGCGGGGCCAGGCCGTCGGCGATGACAACCTTCTTGAACAGCCCGATGGCGAAGAATGACAGGCCGATGGAGAGATTTTCCGCAGATGGCCTATAGATTTCCCGTCTTCGGAACTGCGGCATCAGATCCTTGTGATGCAGAATCGGCCCCGCAATCAGATGCGGGAAATATGTGACGAATATCGTGTAATGTACAAAGTTAAATTCCTTAGCGACATTCCTGTAAGCATCGGCCAGGAACGCGATCTGCGTAAACGTATAGAAAGAAATTCCAATCGGAAGAACGACACTCCATTGAATATGGAGACCGCATATTGCATCAACATTGGCAACAATGAAGGTGCCGTACTTGAAATAGGTGAGCAGGCCGAGGTCCACGGCGATGCCAAAGGTCAGCAGCCAGCCGCGCCGGACAAAATCGGGGAGCCGCCAGCGCCCGCCAAGCCCCATGCCGACCGTGTAGTTGAAGACGATCGAAAAACCGATCAGCAGCAGGAAGCGTGGCGCCCACCATCCATAGAACACCAACGAAACGACGGCCATCCAGGCCGCGGCGACGATCGGCCAGCGCCGCCCGAAAAAGAAGAAGCCAACCAAGAAGATAGGGAGAAAGAAAATAAGAAACTCATATGAATTGAACAGCATGATGGCTACCTCGGTGATCAGCAACAGCCACCCCAGGTAAACGCAACAGAGTTTGTCTTGCAGAAAAGACGTTAGTCGACGGGACTTCCCCAAGTACAGTAACGACTCCCCTAGATGCCATTGGATATTTACGCTAGCACCAGCCGCGCCCTCCAGGAAATATTCTTCCGAAAATAGACATAGGCATACGCCTGTCCGAACAGCATCATACGCCCTTGTCTGGTGGGCTATATTTATCCAGCCCATGCCGGAAAGGAGAGGACAACTAAGACAGAAGGCGAAGGCCCATGCCGCCGTCAGGATGCAGCCGATCGGGGAATGGGGCCTAAAGGGGGTGCGCCAGCCGCGCATTTCCCTTGACTAAATATTAGATAACTTACAACGTCGGCCTAAAGTGACCTATCCCGTATGATCGATCACTGTCGCGGGCATATGGGGAGGCGCCCTTGCCCACAGGCTGGAAATCGCGTCCGACCGCCACGAAAGCCTGGCGGCAATGGTCTGCGCTCCGGATAGCCGGCATTTACGCCGCAGTGTCCGGTGCCTGGGTCTTCGGCTCCGACACGGCGCTCCACACGCTGGTGCCCTCCATTGAGAGATTGTCCGCCTATTCCATGGACAAGGGCCTGGCTTTTGTCGCCATTACCAGCCTCCTGCTGCACGGTCTGGTGCGCCAGGCGGTCAAGGCCGACACCGCCGCCCAGACCCGGCTGCAGGACAGCGAGGAGCGTTACCGCACCCTCGTCCAGAATTCGCCGGTGGGCATCTTTCATTATGGCGCCGACCTGCGCATCACCTATTGCAACAACCGTTTCGCCGAGATCCTGACGGCACCGAAGGACGCGGTACTCAGCCTCGATTTGCACAGGCTGCAGGACACCAGCCTGACACCGGTCCTCCACGCCGCCTTGCAGGGAACGACAGAGGCATTCGAGGGTCGCTACCGGACGACGCTAAGCGGCAAAGATGTCTGGGTATCCATGGTCTGCGCACCGGTCCGCGATACCGGAGGCGAGGTCACCGGCGCCGTCGGCATCGTGCAGGACATTTCGGATCGCAAGGAAGCGGAAGCACGCCTGGAATTCTCGGCCAACCACGACGCGCTGACCGGGCTGCCGAACCGCCTCCTGGCGACCGACCGCCTGGCCAGGGCGATGGCCTATGCCGAGCGTGCGGGTACCCAGGTCGGCCTGGCCCTCCTCGACCTGGACAACTTCAAGGCGGTCAATGATGCCCTTGGCCATTCCGGCGGCGACGAACTGCTGAAAGCGGTGGCGGCGCGACTGGTCGACTGCGTGCGGGAAACCGACACCGTCAGCCGGCATGGCGGTGACGAATTCCTGCTGGTCCTGACCGATGTGCGTGACGGTGAAGCCTGTGCCGAGATCGCCCTGAAGATCCTCGACCGCCTGTCCGAACCGATCGAAATCGACGGACGCGAATTGCCGACCCTGGGCTCCATCGGCATCTCGGTCTGGCCCTCGGACGGCGCAGATTTCGACACGCTTCTGCGCAAGGCGGACATCGCCATGTACGATGCCAAGCGGGCGGGGCGCAACACCTACCGCTTTTTCGACGCCAAGATGAACGTCGATGCCGAGGAAAGCCTGAAGCTGCGCGCCGGCCTGGCGCGGGCGCTGAGCCGGACCGAATTCGTTTTGCATTACCAGCCGCAACTGGAATTGGCGACCGACCGGATCGTCGGGGCCGAAGCCCTGATCCGCTGGAACCATCCCGAGCGGGGCCTGCTGCCGCCCGCCGCTTTCATCCCGGTGGCTGAAACCAGTGGCCTGGTGGTGGCGCTGGGGTCATGGGTGATCCACGAAGCCTGCCGACAGGCGGCTGCCTGGCAACGCGCCGGGCATCCGCCGATGGTCGTCGGAGTGAACCTGTCGGCGGCGCAATTCCGGCGCAACGACCTGGTAGAAACGGTCAAGACGGCCCTGGATTCGTCGGGGCTCGATCCTTCGCTGCTCGAGCTCGAATTGACCGAAACCATGCTGATCCACGACGCCGAGGCGGTCCTGCAGACCATCCGCCGTCTGAAGGCGCTCGGCGTAAAGCTGTCCATCGACGATTTCGGCACCGGCTATTCCAGCCTGTCCTATCTGAGACGCCTCGACGTGGAACGGCTCAAGATCGACAAGTCCTTCGTCCAGGACATCCTTTGCGAGGCCAACGGCGAAGCCATCGTGCGCGGCATCATCAACCTGGCCAGGAGCCTGGGGCTCAGGACCATCGCCGAGGGGGTGGAGAACGAAGCGACGCTGCAGTGGCTGCGGCAGCATGGCTGCGACGAGGTTCAGGGCTATTTCCTGGCCCGTCCCATGCCGGTCGACCGGTTGGGCCGCTTCCTGGCCGAGCGCGGGCAGGGCCACAGCTGAGGGCGTTATACCATCGTTGGCGTATAGCCAAGCCCGGCAACTGAGCGGTTGAAACCTTCGCCACCCACAGGCCGAGCAACATCAACAGCCTTTACCCCGCAAGGCAATGGAAGACATCGCCGTCCGGGCGGAGGCCGCGGATGTGCCGGCGATGCCACAAGGCATAGAACAGCAGCCGCCAAGCCGCCTCCAATTGGCGCTTTTCATCGCTGGCGAACACCGCCTTGACCTTGGCCGGGTCGCAGATGGCCGCCACCGCCGGATCAGCGGCGACCAACGGGCCGAGGCGCGCCCCCTCGCCGCGGATCCAGTCGCCCACGGGTACGGTAAAGCCTTTCTTGCGGGCGAAGGTCCTGACCTGCGGTGCCTGATCGGCCAGCCAGCGGCGGAGCAGATATTTGCCCCAAGGTCCCTTCAGCTGCAGTTTCTGCGGCAGGCGGAAGCCGAACTCGGCGATGCGCGGATCGAGAAAGGGGGTGCGCCCCTCGACGCCATGGGCCATCAGGCAGCGATCCAGCTTGGTCAGCAGGTTGTGCGGCAGGTAGTCGACGCAGTCGGCGGCCTGGGCGATTTGCAGGCGGCTACGCCCCTGGGTCGCGCTGGCCTGCTCGGCCGCGACGATGCCGTCGCGCCAGTCGGCCGGCTCTTCGTACAGAATGCCGGCGGCGGAAAACGGACCGCGGCGGCGGCGGACCCGTCCGCCCAGCCACCAGGGCCGAATTTGCCGGCGGTAGCGGCTGTAGCCGGCGAACAGTTCGTCACCGCCCTCGCCGCAAAGGATCACCTTCAGGTCCTTCACCGCTTCGCGGGCCAGGATGTAGGTGGGCACGATGGCGTAGTCGGCCGTCGGATCATCCACCGCCGCGACGATCTCCGGCAACAGGTCGAAGAACTCCTTCGGTCGCACCTCGACCTTGATATGCCTCGCGCCGAACAGGCCGGCGATCCGATTGGCTTCGGGAAATTCGTCGGCAACCCCGGTCCCGGGAAACGACGCGGTATAGGCCTGCACGGATTTGTCGTTAAGGCGCGTCATGCAGGCAAGGATCGAGGTGCTGTCGATGCCGCTGGACAGGAACAGCCCATAGGGCACGTCGCTGCGCTGATGCACGCGCACGCTATCCATCAACACATCGTCGAGACGGGCTTTCGCCTCTACTTCCGCCATCGGCTGCGGAGCGCCTTCGGGAAGGGCGGCGATCCTGGTCCGCCGGATGATGCGGCCGCCCTTGATCAGGAGGGCTTCGCCCGGCAGGACGCGATGAACGCCGGCAAAAATGGTGTCGGGGCCGGTGGTGAACTGAAGCTGCAGCAGTTCGCCGGCCGGCCGCCTTTCCTGCCGCGCCTCGGCCAGGCCGGCGGCGACGAGGGCCTGGGCCTCGGAGGCGAAGGCGAAACAGCTCGGCGTCTCGACATAGTAGAGCGGCTTGATGCCGAACGGATCGCGCGCCACCAGAAGGGTTTTCTCCTGCGGGTCGTGCAGGCCGAAGGCGAACATGCCGCGCAGCCGGTGCAAGCAATCGATCCCGTATTTTTCATAAAGGTGGAGAATGACCTCGCTGTCGGACGAGGTGGCGAAGGGCACCCCGGACAGCTCTCCGGCTTCCAGTTCGATGTAGTTGTAGATCTCGCCGTTGGCCACCAGGGCCCGCCGACTGGGGCTGAACAGTGGCTGGGCACCGCCTGCGAGATCGATGATCGCCAGTCGGGTGTGGACCAGGCCGACGCCGTCGGTGCTGTAGCGCCCGGCGCCGTCCGGGCCGCGATGGCGAAGCGCCCGTTCCAACAGATCCAGGATGCCCGGCGCCGGAGCCGCGCCATCAACCGTCATCACGCCGGCAATGCCGCACATTTTCCTGTGACCTTTTCGAAGAATTGGAGGTAGCGGCCGACCACCGCGTCGCGGCTGAAGCGCGAGCGGTAGCGATCATAGCCGCCTTGGGCCAGCGATGCCGCCAAGCGGCCGTCGTTGAGCACCGCCCGGATGGCCTCGGCCAGAGCCGGGGCATCCTCCATCGGAACCACCAGACCGCTCCGGCCATGTTCGATCAGCACCTTCGGCCCGGAGGATGCGGCAGCGACGACGGGGCGGCGGTGTACCCAGCCTTCCAGCACCACATTGCCGAGCGGCTCGATCCGCGACGGGCAGACCAGGATGTCGGCGGCCTCCAGCAGCGCTCCGCTGTCCGGCCGCCAGCCGAGGAAGCGAACGCGCGGGGCGACGCCCAGGGCGTCGCTCTGGGCCGTCAGCCGGTCCTTGAGCGGGCCGTCGCCGGCCAGCCACAGATAGACACCGGGAAGCAGGGCCAGGGCGTTCAACAGGACGTCGAACGCCTTGTCGGAATGCAGCCGGCCCAGGGCGAGGAGCACCGGCACCCGCTCGGGCGTATCCAGGCTTTGCCGGGACACCGGCTCGGCCGGACTCTCCTCGACGAAATTGGGCAGATAATGCGCCCGCTCGGCCGGCCAGCCGCGGTCGACCAGATAGCGGACGATGTCCTCGGTATTACCGATCAGGTGATCGCAGGTCCGATAGTATTTCAGGTCGTAATATCCGCCCAGGCGGCCGATATGGACGAAAGCGCCGCGCGGACAGGCGGCGGCACCGCGGCTCATCCAGCTCAGCACCGCGTCGGGCGCGAAGCGGCGGGCCAGGCGGCCAACTTGCCAGCGGGTGAACGGATCGCCGCTGAATAGGAACGGCAGCTCTTCGATCGGGATACCGTCTCGCTGCAGTTCGGCGCGGCAGTCGGCGTCGTGCCGGAGAGCCACCTGCTGCTGCACCCCGGCCGTCGCCAGGGCGCGGCAAAGGCGGGAAAAAAACAACTCCGCCCCGCCCTGCTTGTTGCTGGCCATGACCTGGAGAAGACGCAACTCAACTGTCCTCGAGCTTCGCCCGCAAATGGGACAGAAGCGGATAGAG
Source organism: Pseudomonadota bacterium (assembly GCA_021793155.1). Lineage (GTDB taxonomy): Bacteria > Pseudomonadota > Alphaproteobacteria > Rhodospirillales > Magnetospirillaceae > DUZF01. The sequence continues at coordinate 75,657 of JAJYTF010000001.1, forward strand.
CCCGGCGAAGATGGCGATCAACAGGCCCCACCCACCCTCGCGATAGCCGTGATGGTAAAGGTAGCACTTGTAGATACGGCCGAAGAATCGCCGGATATAGGTGAGAGTCGAGTCGGGATCGCCATTTTCGCGCAGATCCTGGGCACGGGCGCGGGTGTAGCGGTCGAGCCGCGCGATCATGTCGGAGATGTTGCGGTCGACGTAATGAGCCAGCGGTCTGGACAGCGTGGGGCCTTGGCGGCCGCTCAACTGCAGCGCCGGATGCACCCGGCCCTCTCCCCACCGTTTGGCATGCTTGCGGAACAGGCCGTGATACGCCCCCTTGCCGAAGCTGCCGCCCCAGCCAAAGCGCACCAGCCGGGTGCCGATATAGTTATCCACCGGAATGAGATGCCGGTCATGGCCCGATTCGGCGGTGACCCGACGGATCTCCGCCGCCAGTTCCGGCGACACGCGCTCGTCGGCGTCGACCTCGAAGATCCATCCGCCGGCGCAGGCGTCGATCCCGGTATTGCGCCGATCGGCCTCCGATTCCCAGGATCCTTCGACAACCTTGTCGGCCAGGCGCCGGGCAATGTCGCCCGAGCCGTCGGTGCAGCGGTCGAGGACGACGACGATCTCGTCTGCAAAGCGGAGCTGCTTCAGGCAGTCGGCAAGCTGCGCCTCTTCATTATGCGCGACGACGAGCGCCGAAATCGTCCGACCGGTGTCCACGGAATGGAAATCCTCGATGCAATTCCGCCTGGTGCCCCGACGCAAACTGATGTTTCGGTTTGCGTCGGGGCACCAGGCTCTGTCGTTTTCTCCTCGCCGGGCGGCGCCTTCGTCTCGATGGCGGCCGATAAGCAACAGCGCCCGTTTGGCGCGCGGCCAAGGGGCCGGATGGCGCCGCCCGGCGAGGGGCTATGATGGACCCAGTGCACTGGGTTGCGGCCCCGCAGCATGCCTTTTGGGGAAGGGACGTCAAGCTTTGAATCCATAACACCATTGCAAAAATCATGGTAAGCGTGCATGGCTGACGTAGCAGACGAAGGTCATACCCCCTTGAACCGGACCGATATGCGGGCGGAGGAAGCCGCCGAATGATGGCAGCGATCTCCGAACTCGCCGTGGGCGGCTTGGCCGCCGCCGAAGTTCTTCTCCGCTTCCTTACGCAGAATCACCCCAAGGTCAACCGGCTCGATCCTGTGCTGGGATGGCGGCCGCGACCGGGCTTGCGCTTCCACTACGAGCGCGAGGGCTCGGCCGAAATCGCCATCAATGCCGCCGGCTTCCGCGATATCGATCATCCGCGCCGCAAGCCGCCCGGAACCTGGCGCATCGCCGTGCTGGGCGATTCGGTGGTCGAGGCCCGCGAGGTGCCGATCGAGGAGACCTTCTGGAAGCGCCTGGAGACGATGCTGCCGACGGGATCGGCGCGCCGGGTCGAGGTCCTCAACTTCGGCGTCAACGGCTACAGCACCGCCCAATCACTGCTGACCCTGGAACGGGTCGCCCTCGATTACGAACCCGACCTGGTGATCCAGGTCTTTTTCACCGGAACCGACGTCACCGGCAATGTGCTGGCGTTGGGCGGAAACCGCGACCGGCCGTATTTCGGCCTGACCGGCGGCACCCTGCGGCTGCTGTCCACTCCCGGCGATGCGGCCGGTTATGGGCTGCGCCGTTGGCAGGACGCCCTCAGGACCCGTTTCTACGACTTGCGACTTCCGCAACTGGTCCGCGAGATGCGCGTGCGGGCGAAGCTGTTCCGCAAAGCGAAACGGCGCCCCGGCCTGGCACCTGCGCCGGATCTCAACCACGGCATCTACCGGCCCCCTGGCGATCCCGCCTGGATCGAGGCCTGGGAGGTGAGCGAAGCGATGATCGCCGAACTCGCCGCACGATGCCGGCAGCGGGGGGTGGCATTCCTTCTGGCGATCTGCCCCAATGCGCCGCAATGCGATCCGGACCCGACCGTGGCCCCCGCCCTTTGCCGCATGCTGGAGGTCGAAAGCCTCGACTACCCCGAGCGTCGGCTGGAAGCCTTCGCTGCGCGGGCGGGGCTACCCTGCCTGGCCTTGGCCCACGGCTTCCGACGGGTAGCCGCGGGAGGCGAAAGGCTGTTCGGCGACGGAGTCCACCTCAACCGCGCCGGCCACCGCGCCGCGGCCGAGGCCATCGCCGCAGCGGTCACCTCTTTGGCGCTTCCCGTTTGATGAAGGCTTCGGCCATGGCCTTGTAGAGAGGCGTGGGGCAAAGCTGCTTCGACACCTTGAAGGCAATCAGGGCGCAGGCCATCAACGGAATGGTCATGCTCTGGTTGTCGGTCATCTCCATGACGATCACCACCGCGGTGATCGGCGCCTGCACGGCGCCGGTGAAATAGGCCACCATGCCGAGGATGATGGCGGCCCCGGCCGGCACGCCCGGCATCCAGCCGGTCAGCGCGTGGCCCACCCCGGCCCCCACGGCCAGCGACGGCGCAAAGATGCCGCCGGGGATGCCGCTGATGTAGGAGATGATGCTGGCCCCCATCTTCAGCAGACCCCAGACCGCCGAAGTCTCCTTGCCGGCCAGCAAGGCTCGGGTTTCGTCATAGCCGGTGCCGTAGGTGGCACCGCCGGAAATCACGCCGAGGCCGGCCAGGGCCAGGCCGCACAGGGCGGCGAAGGCGACCGGATGGGCCTTTATCCAGACCCCGACGGCACCGGGCAGGCCACGACCAAAGGTGATCAGGATGCGGGCGAACAGGCCGCCCAGCAGGCCTCCGACGGTTCCGCAGAGGATTACCGGTAGCCAGCCGTTGGCCAGATTGAGCACGGCATCCGTGTGGCCGAAATACGTGTAGTTGCCGAGCACCGCCATGGAGACGATCCCCGCCAGGATAACGGTCGAAAAGACCCGCCCGCTGGTCCGTTCCTCGAAGGAACGGCTCAGTTCCTCGATGGCGAAGACGATGCCGGCCAAAGGCGTGTTGAACGCCCCGGCCACGCCCGCCGCCCCGCCGGCGAGGATCAGGGCGCGGCGCAGGTCGTGCTGCGGCAGGCGCAGGACGTTGCCCAGGTTGTGCATGAGGGCGGCGCCGACCTGCACCGACGGCCCCTCGCGGCCGACCGCAGCGCCGCAGGCCAGCCCCAGCATGGTGATCATGACCTTGCCGATGGCCACGCGGAGCGACAGCACGCTGCTCTCCGTGGTGATCGCCGGATCCTGGATCGCGGCGATGGTCTGCGGAATGCCGCTGCCCTGTGCTCCGGGGAATACCCGCAGGGTCAGCCACAGACAGGTGGCGAGACCGGCCGGGCAGATGATCAACGCCAGCCAGGGATGCTCGGCGGTAATCCCGCGGAATACTTCGATGGCGGCCGAGCTGCCCTTGGCAAACAATATGGCTGAGGCGGCGACCAGGACGGCGCCGGTCCAGAAGACCATGCGGCGCAGTTGCTGCTGGTATGAAAAGCCCCGATAACGGGCGCTACGGAGGAATCTGGGTTTCATCGCGGTCCGCAGCTGTATCTTATGGGTCGCCCGAGGTCAACTAAACGAGAGGCAGGATTGCATGGATGTCATCCTGGCGCGGATGGTGGCGCTGTTGATGGTGGCGATGCTGGTGGCCATCGCGGCACGGCGCAGCAGGCTTCCCTACACCGTCGGCCTGGTGATGACCGGCCTCGGCCTGGCCCTGCTGCGGGTCGAATCGGGCGTCGCGCTGACCCCGGCGCTGATCACCCTGGTCATCCTGCCGCCGCTGCTGTTCGAGGCGGCGCTGAACATCCATTGGCCGGAACTGCGCCGCGACCTCGCACCGGTGCTCGTGCTTACCGTGGCAGGTGTGATCGTCTCGGCCGCCGTGGTCGCTGCGGCCATGATCGCGGGCGCCGGCTGGCCGGTGGGATCCGCCCTGGTCTTCGGCGTGCTGATCTCCGCCACCGATCCGGTGGCGGTCATCGCCATGTTCAAGGACAACGGCCTGGGCGGCCGCCTGCGCCTTCTGGTGGAAAGCGAAAGCCTGTTCAATGACGGCGTGGCCGCCGTGCTGTTCGGAGTGGTCCTGCTGTGGGCCGAAGGGGGAAGCCTTAGCCTGCCTGACGCCGTAACGGCATTGGTCTTGTCGGCCGGCGGCGGCTTCGCCATCGGACTTCTGTGCGGCGTGGGGGCGATGGCGGTAGCAGGACGCAGCGCCGACCGCCTGGTGGAGACGGCAATCAGCGCCGCGGCGGCCTATGGCTCGTTCCTGCTTGCCGACCATTTCCATGCGTCGGGCGTCCTCGCAACCGTCGCCGCCGGGCTGCTGATGGGCAATCTGAGAACGACCGAAGGGCAGCGCCGCAGTTGGCTGTCCTCCCACAGCCAGACCTTCCTGATCGAGTTCTGGGAATTCGCCGCCTTCATCGCCAATTCCCTCGTCTTCCTGCTGATCGGCTTGACCCTCGCCGGCCTGCCCTTCGCCCGGGCGGGAAATACGACGATCGCGCTGGCCATCGGCGCCGTGCTCGCCGGCCGGTTCCTCTCGATCTATCCGTGTTGTCTGCTCTTCCGCCGGTCGGCGCGGACGGTGCCGCTGGCCCAGCAGCACGTCCTGTGGTGGGGCGGCCTTCGCGGCGCCCTGGGCCTGGCCTTGGCGCTGTCGCTGCCGCACTCCTTGCCGCGGCACGACGAGATCGTCGTGGCGACCTTCGGCGTTGTGGCTTTCTCGATCCTGGTACAAGGGCTAACCATGCCCCAATTGCTCAAGATTCTGGGCTTCCTGCCGGCAAGGCGGTAATCACCTTTCCCCGTCCGCCGCGATTTCGAAGCAGCGGGCCGACGATTGCGTGCAGCGCCTTCACCGACCGATGTACCTCGGACGTACTTGCCTTACGATCCGACCATCCGCTGAACCGGCTGGAGGTGTTTCTGCCATGGATCGGGTGATGGCCTCGGGCCGTTTCCTGCTGCGCTTCATTTCGCTGACACTGGCCTGCGCCGCCACGGCGAAGCTGGGCTCGATGATGGCCTCGGTCCACGGTACCCTGTCCCCCTTGTGGATCTGCTCGGGCCTGGCCATGGGCGCCTTTGCACTGTGGGGAGGCCGCTTTTGGCCGGCCTTGGTGATCGGCGCATTCTGGGCGAATTGCGACGCCGGCATCCCCGCGGCGGCGGCTTTGGGGATCGCCGTCGGCAATATGTTGGGTGCGTTGCTCGGCGCCCGCCTCCTGCGGCGTTGGCAGGTGGCGGGCGAATTGACGAGGCCGCGCGACGGCGTGATGGTCATGGCTGCGGCGGCCTCCGCGTCAGTGCTGTCGTCCGTCATCGGCGTGTCGAGCCTTTCCCTGGCCGGGCTCAGCCCATGGCACAGCTTCGCCGCCGCCGCCCTGGTTCGCTGGCTGGGCCATTTCTCCGGAGCGACCCTGGTGACGCCCCTGTTCATGGCTTGGTTCGGCCAAAAGGCCACGGAGGCCGGGCATAACCGCAAGGGCGAGCCGCTGCTGCTGTTGATCCTGGTCGTCGCGGCCACTGGCGTGGCGTTCAGGGCCGACCGGATCTGGGCATGGCTCGGCATGGGTCATGTGTCGCCTGCCCTGTTCGTCATCCCGGCCCTGGTCTGGGCGGCCCTTCGCCTGCCGCCGCGCGGCGCCATCCTGACGGTGGCGGCCATGGCGGCATTCGCCGTCTGGTTCACCGCCGCGGGTTTCGGGCCGTTCACCCATGACCCGCTGGTCGATGACCTGTTGGAACTGCAATTCATGCTGGGGGCCGTCGGCGGCACACTGCTGATATTGATCGGCGCCGTCGCCGAACGCGACCGCGTGGCCAGCGAACTGTCGCAGGCCAAGCGCCGCGCCGACGACGCGAACCTGGCGAAGTCCCGCTTCGTCGCCGCCGTGCGCCACGACCTCGGGCAGCCGCTGCAGGCCGCCGAATTGTTCCTCGGCGTGCTGCGCAGCCAGTTGAGCACCGACAGCGGCCTAGGCCTGGTCGACCGCACGACAGGCGCGCTGCGGGCCATGTCCGGCGCGCTGACCGCCCTCAACGACATCACCGCGGTGGAATGCGGGCTGATCCGCCCCGAGATCGCCACCTTCCCGGCGGCCGAACTGCTGGCCCAGCTGGCCGACGAATACGGGGTGCAGGCGGCACAGCGAGGATTGCGGTTCCGCTTCGTGCCGGGCTCGTTCACCGTGACCACCGACCGCCAACTGCTGGGCCGCATCCTGCGCAACCTCCTGTCCAACGCCGTCCGCTACACCAAAAGCGGCGGCATTCTGCTGGGCTGCCGCCCGGCGCTCCGAGGCGTGCGCATCGAAGTCTGGGACACCGGCCTGGGAATTGCCGAGGATGAGCAGGAGGTCATCTTCGAGGCGTTCCACCGCGGCGCCTCGGCGGCCGAGGCGCCGCCCGGAGCGAGCGACACCGGCCTCGGCCTGGGGCTGGCAACCGTACGGCAGCTGGCGGCGGCCCTCGGCCTTGTCGTCGCACTGCGCTCCACCCCCGGCAAAGGATCGGTCTTTTCGGTGCTGTTGCCCGGGTTCGGGCCGCAGGCGCAGCACCGCTCGGCGGCCTGAAACCCAGTCTCACCCCTGGCCCAGCCGCCGGCTCAGGAAATCGATGAACAGACGCAGCGGAACCGGCGGGTTCCGGCTTTGGGCGTGGTACAGGAAGTAACTGGACGGCGGCGGCGACCAGTCTTCGAGCAGGGGCAACAGGCGGCCTTCGTCGACCAGGGACTGGGCGTATTCTTCGGTCAGGTGGATCAGGCCGACACCATCCAACGCAGCGCGCACCATCAGGTCGGCGCTGTTGACGATCAGCGGCCCGGTGACCGAAATCTCCAGTTTCTTCCCACCTTTCTCGAAGTGCCAGCGGAAGAACGCCCCGTCGGCCATGCGGAAACGGATACAGCGGTGCTGCTGCAGGTCCTGAGGAACGCGTGGCCGCCCATGCCTGGCCAAATAGTCCGGCGACGCCAGCACCACCATGCGGAACTTCCTGGTGACCTGAACGGCGGCGACTTGCCGGCCGATGCGCCAGCCGTGACGGATACCCGCGTCGAAACGGCCGCTGACGATGTCGCCCAGATTATCGTCCACCGTCACCTCCAGTGTGATGCCCGGATGCTCTTGCAGGAAATCCGCCATGACCGGCGCCACCACCATGGTTGCCGGAATGTTCGACACACTGAGGCGAAGCGTCCCCAGCGGCTGGTCGCGCGAGCCGCTGATCATCTCCATTGCCGAACGAAGTCCGTCGATCGCCGGACGGACCTGGGCGAACAGGCGCTCGCCGGCTTCGGTCAAGGCGACGCTGCGGGTGGTGCGGGTGAACAGAGCAACGCCCAGCCGGTCCTCGAGCGAACGGATGGCTTGGCTCAAGGTCGAGGTGGACACCCCCAGGCCTGCCGCTGCCTTGACGAAGCTGCCTCGCATGGCGACGGCCGAAAAGGCCTCCAATTCGGCGAATTCGGTACCCCTCATTGTTTATGTTTCCCGAAGAATCCATTCATATATTTCTGGCTTATCACATTGCGGCGAGTCGATAGACTATTTTCCGCTCCCTCGCCGTCGGCCTGGCGGGGGCCATCAGGAGAATCGAGAATTTGCCTGGCGCCGGCCTCTCTCCGGACCAACGGATCGGTCTGCTGCAGTTGTCGCTGCTCGGCCTGGTGGTCGGCCTGGTCACCGGAGGCGGGGCCGTCGTCTTCCGCATGCTGATCGGCGTGATCCACAATCTGTTCTTCCTCGGCCAGCTCTCGGCACGGTTCGATGCCAACCAGTTCACTCCGGCCGGCCCGTGGGGTCCGCTGATCATCCTGGTGCCGGTCATCGGCGGGTTGGGCGTGACCTTCCTGGTCGCCCGCTTCGCCCCCGAAGCGAAAGGCCACGGCGTCCCGGAAGTCATGGATGCGATCTACTACCAGGCCGGCGTCATCCGACCGGTGGTTGCGGTGGTCAAGTCGCTGGCGTCCGCGCTGGCCATCGGCAGCGGCGCGGCGGTGGGCCGCGAAGGCCCGATCATCCAGATCGGTTCGGCGCTGGGCTCCACCCTGGGGCAGATCGTTCCGATGACCGCCGGCCAGCGGATCACCCTGGTGGCGGCGGGCGCCGGTGCCGGCATCGCCGCCACCTTCAACACGCCCATTGGCGGCGTCATGTTCGCCATCGAGCTTCTGCTGCCCGAGATCGGCGTCGACAGCTTTCTGCCGGTCGCCATCGCCACCGGCGCGGCGACCTTTCTCGCCCGCTACGTCCTTGGCGACCAGCCGGCCTTCCTGGTGCCGCCGCTGGCGCCACTGCTGAACATCCGGCTCAGCCTGGTATCGCTGGCGCTCTATGCCGCCCTGGGCATCGCCAGCGGCGCGGCAGCCGCTTTGTTCATCCGCGGACTTCACTGGAGCGAGGACTATTTCGACCATGTCGGTAATCGCTATGGCCGGCATGCGCTCGGCATGCTGCTGGTCGGGTTGATGATCTATGTCCTGCAGCGAAGCTACGGACACTATTTCGTCGAAGGCGTCGGCTATGCCACCGTCCAGGCCATCCTGCAGGACCAGTACCGGCTGGTCGGCTTCCTGATGCTGCTTTTCGCCTGCAAGCTGGCCGCCACGGCCATCAGTCTCGGCTCAGGCTCATCGGGCGGCATCTTCTCGCCGTCGCTGTTCCTCGGCGCGACGCTGGGGAGTTCGTTCGGCGCGGCGGTTCTGTCGGTGGCGCCGACCGCCCCGGTCAGCATTCCGGCCTTCGCCATGGTCGGCATGGGGGCGGTGGTCGGCGGCGGCACCGGCGCGGCGATGACCGCGGTCACCATGATCTTCGAGATGACCCGCGCCTACGGCATCGTGATGCCGATGATCGTCGCGGTCGGATTGAGCCTGGGCGTGCGCCGCCTGCTTTCAGCCGAAAGCGTCTACACCTTGAAGCTGATGCGGCGCGGCCACCCCGTGCCGAAGGCGCGTCACGCCAACATGTTCCTGGTGCTTCCGGCCAAGGAAGTCATGGACCCCAACGTGCTCATCCTTCCGGCCGAGACCTCTTTCGCCAACTTCCTGCGGCGGCCGGAATGCGCCGGCGGCATGGTCCATGTCCTGGCCAGCCGCGGCGACCGCATCGTCGGGGCGGTGCGGGTCAATACCGCGCTGCGCCGCGGCATCGAGGATGTGCCGGGCGGCGTCACCCTGGGCGACGTCGCCCGCTGGCACTTCATCATCGCCCGCCAGGACGACGTGATGTTCGACGTCATCGCCCGCCTATGGCGCAAGCGGGCGTCCATCGCCGTCGTCGTGCGGGGCGATGGCCGACCCCGCACCGGCAATGTGGCGGGCGTCATCACCAAGGAGCATGTGGCGGACGCCGTCGCCGCCACGGTGAAGGGCTATCGATAACTCACTACCACCACCCAAGGAGAACTATCGTGAAGACCAGTTTCCGTGTCGTATCCGCCGTCATCATCCTGATCATCGTCACCGCGGCCGGCGGAGCGGCACTCCACGCGTTGGCCCCGGCGAAATTCAATGCGCTGGTGGCGGCCGCCGGACTGCATTTGCCGACGGTCACGGCCGAAGCCGCCAAGGCGCCGGCCGCCGTCGCCAACATGACGACGCCAGCCAAGGCCGCGACTGCATCACCGGCAGCGCCGGCGGCGAAGGTGTCGGCGGCAACCACCACGGCCCCCGCGGCATCAGGTCCAGCGACCTCGGCATCGAGCAAGACGAACTGACGCCGCCAGATTAAATCAACATCGTCTCCAGGGCGCTGGCTAGCGATCAGCGGCCTTGGCTTGGATGGCTCGACGACGGGACCAGCCGCGTCGTCGAGCAGGGGGTCGGTCATCGATCCTCCCGGATGGGACCGGACGCCGGAGGTATTCCCCCGCCGGTTTCCCAAGGCAATGCTTCGCCGGCCGTTTGCCACTGTTCCGAAGAGGCGGACCCTTACCCACCCAACCGGCCGTCACCATTTCCAAGGGTGTGACAAACAACGGAGGCGACCCATGTCCGAACTGCCGGTGGTCAAGGTGCTCGGCTTCGCCGGAAGCCTGCGCCAGGCGTCCTACAACAAGATGGCGCTGCGCGCTGCGGGAGAGATGCTTCCGGAGGGGATGACGCTCGAGGTTTTCGACATCGCCCCAATCCCCCTTTACAATGAGGATGTGCGCGAATTGGGCTTCCCGCCGCCGGTCCAGCTGTTCCGCGAACGCATCGCCGCCGCCGATGCCCTGCTCATCGTCACACCGGAATACAACTATTCCATGCCCGGCGTGCTGAAGAACGCCATCGACTGGGCCTCGCGGCCACCGAACCAGCCTTTCGACGGCAAACCGGTGGCGATCATGGGGGCCAGCCCGAGCATGCTGGGAACCGGTCGCGCCCAATATCATCTGCGGCAGAGCTGCGTCTACCTCAACATGCTGCCGCTGAATCGCCCCGAAGTGATGATTTCACAGGCCCATACCCGCTTCGATCAGGCCGGCCGGCTGAACGACGAGGCGACGCGAAAATTCGTTGGCGACCTGATGGTGGCTTTGCGCGACTGGACCCGCCTTCTGGCGCGGGGAAGAGAAGGCTAGCGCTGGCCTTCATGCCGAGCGAAAGCGAGGGATCCGGTCGGTCCACCGAGATCCCTCCTCCCGTCGGTCGCCAAGATGACAGGAAGACCTTTCAGCCCAGCACCAGCAGCAGGTCCTTGGTCTCCATCTGCTGGCCCACGGTGGCGACGATACGTTCGACGGTGCCGTCACGCTCGGCGTTCACCGTTGTCTCCATCTTCATCGCTTCCAGCGCCAACAGCGGCTCGCCACGCTGGACCTTTTGACCGAGCTTCACGTCCACCTTCACCACCAGACCGGGCATGGGCGCTCCGACATGGCCAGGATTACCCTCTTCCGCCTTGGGATGGGGCGGCCGCGCCGGGGCGATGGCGCGGTCTGTCACCTTGACCGTGCGGGGCTGGCCGTTCAGTTCGAAGAAGACGGTGCGCCGGCCGGCCTCGTCGGGATCGCCCACCGTCAGGAAACGGATGATCAGGGTCTTGCCGGGCTCGAGGTCGATGGCGATTTCGTCGCCAGGCTGCATGCCGTAGAAGAAGGTACCGGTGGGCAGGGTCGACAGATCGCCATAGCGGCGCCGGCAGTCGGCGAATTCGGCAAAGACCTTGGGATACATCAGCCAGGAGGCCAAATCGTCGTCGTCCAGCTTGCGGCCAGCCTTGTGTTCGGCCGCCGTCCGCTCGGCTTCCAGGTCGAGCGGGGCAATCGCTTCACCGGGACGCACCGTAAGCGGGGCGCCCCCCTTCAGCACCTTTGCTTGCAGCCCGGCCGGGAAACCGCCGGTCGGCTGGCCCAGCTCGCCCCTGAGCAGCGATACCATCGAGGCCGGGAAGGCCACCGGGCAATCCGGATCGAGCACCTGCTCGGCCGTGAGTTCGCTGGTCACCATCATCAGCGCCATGTCGCCCACCACCTTGGAGGTAGGCGTCACCTTGACGATATCGCCGACCATGCGGTTGACCTCCGCATAGGCGCGCGACACCTCGCCCCACCGGTGATCCGGAATCCCCAAGGCGCGCGCCTGCTCCCGCAAATTGGTGTATTGCCCGCCGGGCATCTCGTGGGCATAGACGTCGGCCGTGCCCGAGCGGATCTCGCTCTCGAAGCCCAAATAGTTGCGCCGCACCTCTTCCCAGTAATGGGACAGCTCGGTCAACGCCGCCGGATCAAGGCCGGAATCCCGCGGGCCGAAGCGCAGGGCGGCGACGATGGAGCCCAGCGGCGGCTGCGAGGTCAGGCCCGAGAAGGAATCCATTGCGGCGTCGATGGCATCGACCCCGGCCTCCGCCGCCGCCAGCACCGAGGCGGACGAGATGCCGCTCGTGTCGTGGGTGTGGAAATGAATCGGCAGCCCCACTTCCTGCCGCAGGGTGCCGATCAGCAGGCGGGCCGCCGCCGGCTTGCACAGGCCAGCCATGTCCTTGATGCCCAGGATGTGGGCGCCGGCGGCCTCCAACTGCTTGGCCAGGCCGACATAGTATTTCAGGTCATACTTGGAGCGCCCTGGGTCCAGCAGGTCCCCGGTGTAGCAAATGGCCGCCTCGGCCAGCTTGCCGGTCTCTCGGACCGCGTCGATGGACAGCCGCATGTTGTCGACCCAATTGAGCGAGTCGAAAATGCGGAACAGGTCGACGCCGCCGGAGGCCGCCTGGCGAATGAAATGCCGCACCACATTGTCGGGGTAGTTGGTATAGCCCACGGCGTTGGCCGAACGCAGCAGCATCTGCAGCAGGATGTTGGGGATAGCCTGACGCAGGCGGAACAGGCGTTCCCAAGGGTCTTCCTTGAGGAAGCGCATGGCGACGTCGAAGGTGGCACCACCCCAGCATTCCACTGAGAACAGCTCGGGCAACAGGCGGGCATAGGCCGGAGCCACCGCCAGCATGTCGGCCGTGCGAAGCCGGGTCGCCAGCAACGATTGGTGGCCGTCGCGGAAGGTGGTGTCGGTGACCAGCAACTGCGACTGCTCGCGCATCCAGCGGGCAAAGGCATCCGCGCCCAGATCGTCGAGCCGCTGCTTGCTGCCCGGCTTCACCTCCAAATCGGCGACGACCGGCGGATGGGCCTGGACGGGGCGGGCCGGAACGGCCCGTCCTTTGACCTCAGGGTTGCCGTTGACCAGCACGTCGCCGATGAAGGACAGCAGCTTGGTGGCGCGGTCGCGGCGGGCCGGATGGCGGAACAGCTCGGGCGTGTTGTCGATGAAGCGGGTGGTGTAGCGGCAGGCGCGGAATTCCGGATGGCCGATCACCGCCGCCAGGAAGGTCAGGTTGGTCGCTACGCCGATGATGCGGAATTCCTTGAGCGCCCGACCCATCCGGGCGATGGCTTCGTCGGCCGTCGGCGCCCAGGCGGTGACCTTTTCCAGCAGCGAGTCGTAGAAGCGGGTGATGATGGCCCCGGCAAAGGCGGTGCCGCCGTCCAGGCGGATGCCGAAGCCGGTGGCGCCGCGATAAGCGCCGAGATGGCCGTGGTCGGGGATGAAGTTGTTGTTGGGATCCTCGGTGGTGATCCGGCATTGCAGGGCATGGCCGTTCAACCGGATGTCGCCCTGCCCGGGCACGCCCGACTCGGGCTTCCCTATGGCAGCGCCCTGGGCAATGCGGATCTGGGCTTTGACGATATCGATGCCGGTGACCATCTCGGTCACCGTATGCTCCACCTGGACCCGCGGGTTGACCTCGATGAAATAGAATTTGCCGGTGTCGGCGTCCTGCAGGAATTCCACCGTTCCGGCATTGACGTACCCCACCTTGCGCGCCAGCTTGAGCGCCGCGTCGCAGAAGGTCTGGCGATCGGCTTCGGACAGATAAGGGGCGGGGGCCCGCTCCACCACCTTCTGATTGCGCCGCTGGATCGAGCAGTCGCGCTCGAACAAATGGACGATGGTGCCGCGCCAGTCGCCCAGGATCTGCACCTCGACATGCCGGGCCCGGCGGACCAGCTTTTCCACGTAGACGTCGTCGTTGCCGAAGGCTGCCTTGGCTTCGCGCTTCGCCACCGGCAGCAAGGCGTGCAGGTCGGCCTCGGTTTCCACCACCCTCATGCCGCGTCCGCCGCCACCCCAGCTGGCCTTCAGCATCAATGGATAGCCGATCGCTCCGGCGAGGCGGGCCGCCTCGGCCCTGTCTTCCGGCAAGGGGCCGGTGGCCGGCATCACCGGCACACCGGCTGCCGAGGCGAGGGCCCGGGCCTCCACCTTGTTGCCCAGCTGGCGCAAGATCTTGGGCGATGGCCCGATGAACAGGATGCCGGCATTGGCGCAGGCCTCGGCGAAACTGGGATTTTCCGCCAGGAAGCCATAGCCGGGGTGGATGGCGTCGGCACCGCATTCCCTGGCGGTGCGGATGATGCCGGGGATGTCGAGATAGGCTTCGACGGGACCGAGACCCTGGCCGATCAGGTAACTTTCATCGGCCTTGAAGCGGTGAAGGGCGAAACGGTCCTCCTGCGAGTAGATCGCCACCGTAGCGATACCCAGTTCGGTGGCGGCGCGGCAAACTCGGATGGCGATCTCGCCCCTATTGGCCACCAGCAGTTTGCGGACCGATCGTAATTGAGCCATAACACTCCCCTGATCAGGCATCGATAGTTTCTTCGGTTTCTTCGCTGGAAGACGGCTCGGGAACATCGGCCAGCAGGACGCGGCAGCGCAAATAACCCACCGCGGCCGCGACAGCGGCGAACAGCGTCAGGGCGACGATGCCGCGGTTGAACTCTCGGTTCGCGTCGGTGACGTCGCGCAGCAACACCACCGTGCCGATCTGGCGTTGGCCGACATCCAGCAGCGGCCGGGTGGCCAAGCTGTAGACGCGGCGTCCCTTGTCCGACGGAATGACCGCCTCATGCCCGTGGGAGCCGTCTTCGAGCCTCAACCCGACGGCGGCCGGAATCGACTGCAGGGTCTGCGCCACGGCCACCATCGAGACCAGTTCGTCCCAGCTTCCCTGCCGGCCGCTCAGGCGTTCGCCTTCTTCCCATTTGTCGCGGTCCAGCAGATCCTTGCGAACAAGCACCAGCAGATCGACGTCGAGCACCCGGTGCACGGTATCGACCAGCGGAGCCACGTCCTTGCCCAATTCGACGAAGCCGATGAGGCGGCCCTGGGCATCGCGCCAGGGCACGACGACCCGCAGCGTCAGCGTGCCCAGCGCGCTGAGGTCGAGGCCATAAGACGGAGCGCCGTTTTCCGCCGCCTCAAACAGCGACAGCCGGTCGACCACCTGGCCGTTGCGCCCCTCTCCTTCCAGCTTGACGAAGGCCGAACGGTCAGGGCGGCTGACATAAAGGTGGCCGACCCCCAGTTCGTTCTCCAGCCGCCCGAACAACGGGGCTATCCGCTGGTGCAGCGCCTGGGCGTCGCCCTCCTCCATCTCCTGGCGCAGGGTGGGATGGGTCGTCAGGGCGTCGATGGCGGCGCGCATCAGGGCGGCCTCTTCGTCCAGACGCAGGCGCAGCATGTCATCGGCCTTGCGAGCGGCACGCTCCACGCCGGCGCGCTTGGCCTGTTCCTGGGAAACAATGGCGGCGACGACGAAGGCGGCGACCACCAACGCCAGGACGACGGAAAAGACGGTCAAGACCTGCGCCCTGACTTTCGCCATGCTTCGCGGCTGAATCCCGAGGTGCTGCACGCTGGGTCCCCTCGTTGCGCTTGGACCAAGCCCGACTGGGTAGCATCATCGGCATGGGTGGAGAAGCAGAATCGGCGCATTCGGCCATTTTTGGCCGCCCGCGCCGCCGGTAAGATGTGCCGGACGGGTAATTGTCCGACTAGCCGTAGGGATAGTTCCCCCCATCACACCCCTTTTGCGATTATACTGATGTTCCCATTGGCCGTGACCGTCGAGAGGCGCAGGCGGCTGCTGGCATCGGAGGGGTGGATGGATGAAGCCGCTCGACTGAAGGAATTGGTCAGGTACGCCGTGCTCGACACGCCGCCGGAACCCAATTTCGATCGGATCACCACGATCGCGGCGGCAGTGTTCGACCAGCCGATCTGCACCATGGCCTTCGCCGACGCCGATCGTCACTGGTTCAAGTCGCGCTATGGCGTTGCGGCCACCGAGATGCCGCGGCAGCTGTCGTTTTGCAACTACACCATTCGCGGCGATGAGGTCTTCGTGGTGCCCGATGCCGCGGCCGATCCACGCTTCGTCGACGCGCCGGTGGTCGCCGGCCCGCCCCATGTGCGTTTCTATGCCGGAGCGCCGCTGATCGTGCCAAGCGGGGCGCATATCGGCACGCTGTGCCTGCTCGGACCCAAGCCGGGCAGCTTCGACGCCAAGCAGCGGCGCATCCTGCTGGACTTGGCGCGCACGGCCGTGGAACTGCTGGAGGCCCGCTCGCGGCAGATGCGGATGGCGGAACGTTCGGTCGAGATCGCCCATCTGGCCCAGCATGATCCACTGACCAAGCTGGCCAACCGCAGGCTGTTCAGCGACCATATGGAAGAGGCGATCTCCCAGATCGGCGAGGAACGGCAGGCCGCCGTCCTGCTCGTCGATCTGGATCGCTTCAAGCCGGTCAACGACAGCCTTGGGCATCAGGCCGGAGACGCGCTATTGCAGCAGGTGGCCGAACGGCTGCTGGCCAACCTGCGTTCTACCGACAAGGTTGCCCGCATCGGTGGGGACGAATTTGCCGTCGTCCAGCTGGGGCCGCAGGCCCGCCGTCACGCGGCCGACATGGCGGCACGCCTGATCACCGCCCTGAGCGCGCCCTATCACCTCGAGGGCTGCACCGTCACCATCGGCGCCAGCATCGGCATCGCCCTGGTCGACCAGACTGAGCCGTTGTCGGAGCAGATCTTCCAACATGCCGACAATGCCCTCTACCAGGCCAAATCCCGGGGCGGAGGCACCTACTGCTTCTACGACACGGGCACATCCTAGTGGTCCGCCCCAGACGCTTGGTCCCCAAGCGCCTGGATCAGGCGGCCCACCAACCAATTGAATTGTGGTGAAAATTCGACGGCTGGTGGCGGTACCATCCGTCGGATTTTCACCACTAGGCTTGGCTTTCGTCTTCCCGCCGACCTTGCAGTCCGGCCATAGCAGGCTAGACTGAACCGTATGGTCGGCAGTGCGAGGACGGCATGACTCAAATGGTGGAACAGGTCGCCGCCCGCGGCAAGACTGCGGAGGCCCGACGGCGGCGGCGCAAGCAGCTTCAGGTTCTGGCCGCGGCGGTCGGAGCGGCGGCGGTCGGCAGCGGCATCTACTGGTTCGCCACCCGGAACCTCGAAAGCACCGACGACGCCTTCATCGATGCCGACGTCGTTCAGATCGCTCCTCAGGTCGGCGGCGTGGTGGCCGATCTGCATTTCACCGACAACCAGCGGGTCGAGCGCGGCCAGGCTTTGCTCGAAATCGATCCGCGCGACTATCAGGTGCAATTGGCCTCGGCAAGGGCCAACCTGGCCGTCGCGCTGGCTGCCCGACAGGCGGCGGAGGCGGACCTCGACCTGACCCGGAAGACCACTGGTGCCGCCATCGACGAAGCCCGGCACGCGGTGGACCAGGCCAGGCACCTGGCCTCGGAGGCACGCCAGCAAGCCGATGCGGCGAGCGCCGACGCCGTTCGCGCGGCCACTGACGTCAAGCGGTACGAGGATCTGCTGCATTTCGGCGGAACTTCGCGGCAGCGCTTCGAGCAGGCAGTGGCCGACGCCCGGGCGACCAATGCCCGCTGGCGCGCTGCGCAACTGGGCGGCACCGCCGCCGACGCGCAGCAGGCGCAGGCCCAGGCCAAACTGGTCGACGCCCTGGCGGCGCCGCAGCGGATTGCCCAGAAGCAGGCACAGCTGGCCAATGCTGCGGCCAAGGTGGAGCAGGCCCGGGCCGAGCTGCAGGCCGCGGAACTGAACCTGTCCTATACCCGTATCCTGGCCCCGCAGGCGGGCCGGATGGCCAAGCGGGCGGTCAACCCCGGTGACGTGGTCCAGAAGAACCAAGCGCTGGCCGCGCTGGTGGTCGACCCGCCCTGGGTGATCGCCAATTTCAAGGAGACCGAGCTGACCCGCATGCTGCCCGGACAGCCGGTTTCGGTGAAGGTGGACGCCCTTCCCGGCCATGTCTTCCACGGGCGGGTCGACAGCCTTCAGCCGGGAACCGGCGCGCGGTTCTCGCTGCTGCCGCCGGAAAATGCCACCGGCAACTATGTGAAGGTAGTCCAAAGGGTGCCGGTGAAGATCATCTTCGACGATCCGGCCGACCAGATGGTGCGCCAGCTGGCGCCCGGCATGTCGGTGATCCCCGAGGTCGATGTCTCCGCCAGGCCGGGCGAGAGGAAGTGAGCGCAAAGCCGACGATCAACCCCTGGCTGGTGGCGCCGCTGGTGGCGCTGGCCGCCTTCATGGAGGTGCTCGACATCTCCATCGCCAATGTCTCGCTGCAGCACATCGCCGGCGATCTGTCGGCCGGCCAGGATGAATCCACCTGGGTGCTGACCTCGTACCTGGTCACCAATGCCATCATCCTTCCGGTGTCGGGCTGGCTGTCCTCGGTCATGGGGCGGACCCGCTTCTTCGTCGCCTGCATCATCGGTTTTTCCATCAGTTCGCTGGCCTGCGGCCTGGCACCGACGCTGGGCCTGTTGATTGCCGCGCGCGCCATCCAAGGGCTGACCGGCGGAGGTTTGCAGCCCAGCTCGCAAGCCATCCTGGCCGATACCTTTCCGCCCCGCCAGCGGGGCATGGCCTTTGCCCTCTACGGCATGGCGGTGGTTTTCGCGCCAGCCATCGGCCCGACACTGGGCGGCTGGATCACCGATAATTTCAGCTGGCGCTGGGTGTTCCTGCTGAACGTGCCGGTGGGCGTGGTGCTGTCGTTTCTGGTCACCTCGCTGCTCGACGATCCGCCCGGCTTCACCAAGGCGCGGGCCGAGAAGCTGAGGCAGGGGCTGAAAGTCGACTATATCGGATTCCTGCTGCTCGCCGCCGGGCTCGGCCTGCTGCAGGTGGTGCTCGACAAAGGCGAGCAGGAGGACTGGTTCTCTTCGCCGTTCATCTTCTGGCTGAGCATCATTTCCGCGTTGTCGCTGATCGCCTTCGTCATCTGGGAGTTCGGCCAGGAAGATCCCATCGTCGACCTGCACCTGCTGCAGGACCGCAATTTCGGCGTCGCCAACCTTCTGATGTTCCTGCTGGGCTTCATCCTGCTGGGCAGCACCGTGCTGTTGCCCGAGCTGGTACAGCGGCTGTTCGGCTATACGGCGACGCTGGCCGGGCTGGTGCTCACGCCCGGCGGCCTGTCGATCATCCTGGTGATGCCGATGGTCGGCAAGCTGGTCTCCGTCGCCGACCCGCGTAAGCTGATCGCGGCGGGGCTGTTTATCTGCGCCATGGCCCTGCTGCGCATGACCGGGTTCGACCTGCAGACCGATTACGGCACTTTCGTCTGGGCCCGCATCTACCAGGCGCTGGGCCTGTCCCTGCTGTTCATCCCGATCAACACCGCGGCTTTTCTCAGCGTGCCGCCGGACAAGAGCAGCGCCGCCTCGTCGCTGATCAACGTGTCGCGCAATCTGGGCGGCAGTTTCGGCATCTCGCTGGTCACCACCGCGCTGTCGCGCTATTCGCAGGTCCACCAGACCTTCCTGGTGGCCCACACCACGCCATTCGACCATGCCTATCGAAGCACCGTCGAACAATTGGCCCGCAGCTTCCAGCGGTTGGGCAACGGCCCGGCCGAGGCCGTCACCAAAGCCACCGGACAGGTCTACGAACTGATCCAGCAACAGGCGCTGATGCAGGCCTTCATCGACGACTTCCGCATGCTGGCCGTCATCTTCCTGGCGGTCATCCCCTTCGTCTTCATGATGAAGAAAGGCACACCACACGGTCCGGGGCCGGCAGCGCACTGATATCTTGGTTGGCCCTCGACCGGCCATCGCCTCGCCACCAGTTCCGCATCACGATCCGCAGCGCGCGTCCATCCGGTCTTCTTGCCCGTCGACCACCGCCTGGGGCCAGGGATTGACGCCGTCCGACAGCCAGCGCAGCGTCGCCTGCCAGAAGCTCTGGCGGTGGCGGGTGTGAAACAGGTTGAAATGCCCGACCGCCTCGGCGCCGAGATCGCCCGGCCGCAGCAACACCTGGCAGCGTGGGCTGCCGCGATAGTAGGCGAGCCCGCGGCCAATGGCCTGCACCGTGCCGAATTCATCGTCCGCCATGCCAACCGCCAGGATGGGCGCCCGCACGGCAGCGAACCGGCCCAGCACCGCATCGCGCTCGACCGCCGGATAGCTGGCTTCCATGCGGGCGCGGCGGAAGCTCCATTCCAGGGCCACGCCAGCCGGCAGGTCTTCCAGCCAGCCCAGACGCCGGCCGGGAAAATAGCCACAAAGCGCCGTGAGGGCGGGCATCGCGACATGCCATTTCCACAACAGGAGCAACCGCCGGTCCGGCGCATAATCCCGCCAGTAGGCGTATTGCGCGCCGACCGTCAGCATACGGTCGACATCGCCGGCATTGGCGGCGAACCCCGGCAGGAAGCCGCCGATGCTGTGGCCGACCACCGCCAACAGGCCGCCGGGGTCCCGTTGGCGTACCCAATGGACGGCGGCCTCAAAGTCATACTCGCCCCAATCGCGCCAGCGGAACGCCGTGCCGCGCAGCCGCGCCGGCCGCGACAGCCCGACCCCGCGGTAGTCGTAGGTCAGAACGGCGAAGCCGTGGGCCGCCAGGTAGCGGGCATAATAATGGTAGTACCGGGCCAGAACGCCGGTGGCCGGGTTGATGATCGCCGTTCCCACCTCGGTGCCGTTCCGGGACCGCCAGAGATGGCCCTGCAGGCGGTATCCGTCCCGGCAAAGCAGGGACACGACCTCTGCGGCGACGTTCATCGGTTCCACGCCCAAATCCACCCCTCCTGCGTCACCGTGGCCCAGCATGAGGGATTTGAGGGAAGAAATAAAACCGAACCTATCCCGCCATCGGCACGATGGCGCCAGTCAAGATGCCCAACAGCTGCAGGGCGCCGAACAGAGTGATCACCATCGCTCCGCCGAACGCCGCCAGCCGATGCAACCGTCCGGCCAGAGCGGCCTCGCCTTCGCCCAGCGCCGAAATCGAGCGGTGCACCCCCAGTGTCGCCAGGCTGACCGCGGCGACGGTGATCGCCACGCCGAGACCCATGGCAAAGGTGGCGACGACGCCGACGGCGAAGATCTGATTGGCGAGGGTGAACAGCAGCACCAGGATCGCCCCGGAGCACGGCCGCAGGCCCACGGCCGCCCCGGTGGCGAGCACCTTCGCCAGTTCATGACGCCCCGGCGCCGGTTCATCATGCGGGTGGTGGTGGTGACAGCAGGCAGGGCCATGCTGGTGGTCCGGCTCTCCTCTCAACGGCGACTGAGCATGATGCGGATCTTCCGCATCATGCTCCAGGGCGCAGCAGGCCCTGCCGCGCAGACTGCCCCAGGCCATCCACAGGCCGAGGCCGGTGATCACGCCATAGCTCAGCGTCTCCAGCGTAGCGGCCTGGGCCAGGATCTCACGGCTGCCCAGTTGCAGCACGGCGGCCAGCAGGCCGACCAGCAGCACTGCCGAGACCGATTGCACCAAGGCTGCCGAGCCGCTCATGGCGATGCCGTGCATCAGGCGGGCTCGACGGCTGACGAAATAGCTGCCAACCACCACCTTGCCGTGGCCCGGCCCGACCGCATGCAGAACGCCGTACAGGAACGAGATGAAGATGATGGCCATGGCAGGGCGCCATGAGACTCCCTCCCGCGCCAATTGCAGCTGACCGCGCAATTCGGCATTCAGACGACTTTGCAGGGCCAGCACCCGGCCGAGGGCGGCGCCCAGCGGCGCCGGCAGGGTCACGGCAGGCACCGGGGCCGCGGCAGCGACGGGCGGTGACTCGGCGCGCCCGAACATGTCGGCCGCCCGAGCCGGCCAGACAATGGTCAGCGACAGCAGAACGGCCAAGCCAAGGACTACGATCCGCAGATGGCGCAGATGCCGGCGGCACCGGCTCGCGGATGAAATGAAGACGAAAAAGCCGGCTTTCCTATCTGCTTTCATCTGCGGATAACCCATAAAATCAACAGCCAATTTCAACAACTTTGGGAGTAACCGAACCGAAATAAAGAAGATGCTCCTTGTCGTCGACGATGCGCGCCGTGCAGCCCGCCGCACCTTCGCCTTCCAGCTTCGCCGCGTTGCCCTTGGCCGGACCGACGTCGACGTAATAAGTGTCGTCCCACACGCCGATGCGAATCTTGCCGGCCCTGGGATCAAGCGGCTGGGCCAGCGGCAGAGTGAACGCATAGGCCAGCTTCGCGCCGTCCATGCGGGCGGCGAAACCGGTCACCTCCTTGGCCACGCCGACCGGCTTTCCGGCGGCCCAGACATGGGTGAAGTAATTGTAATTGGCCAGGTTGGAGAAGGCCTTCGCCTTCAGACCGTCGATCTCGCCGGCGCTCAACGGCCGCGGCACGGCAGCCGCCAGACCCTTGGCCTTGCGCACTTCCGACAGGGCCATGGCAGTAAAGTCCTCGTCGAACCACCATTCCTGCCGCAACGCGGTGATTCTCCCCTTATCGAACAGGGCGGTGACCACCGTATCGACCCACACATGGGGATGTGCCTCGGCCCGCGCCGCGATGGTGGCTGCCAGCGCCAAACCAATGGCAATGGAACGCCGCACCCTGCCCTCCAGGCTCTTCATTTCTGCTCTTCGCCGGGCCGGAGGCTCCGGCCCGGCGAAGACCAGAAACCAAGCCGAAAAGAATGGCTGAATTGTGGCGGGGCTCAGAGCGAGGATACGACCTTGGCCATCCTCCGCGCGGCGCGCAGGCGGCTAGCCAGCCAGCCGGAGGCATTGGCGGCACCGTGCAGGCCCTGCGACAATCGCCGAGCTGCGGTCCTGACCAAGCGCAACGGCAGGATCTGGTCGAGCAGGCCGTGTGCCCAGGCAGTCCAGCGCAGGATCACCGCCTCGACACGCAGGAACCAGGCGAGGCTAAGCAGCGATGGCCGGCACAAGGCATACAGGCGGGCCAGGACGGCCACGCCGAGGATTTCACCGCTGATGAAAAGGAAGGCCCCGCTGGCCAGCTTGCCCAGGGCGATCAGCCACAGGGCGACCAGCTTTACCGGCACGATGATGGCCCAGGGAAGCAGGAAGAGCAGCATGGCGGGATAGGGGGGAAGGCGGCGGATCGCGGCTTCCACCCGGGCGACCGGGCGGTACCGGCCGATCAACGCCATCAGCCGGCCCAGCCAGGCCCACAGAACTTCCTCAAACAGGATGACGACGACCCCCAGCAGCACCAAGGGCGCGCGCAAGAGGGTTTTCACCACAGGAAGCGCCACGGAACTACCCGATTGGTACTCAGCCGTCTACCCGCACGATCACATCGACGCGCCGGATCAGGGTTCCTTCCGGCGCCTGCGGCACCTTGCTCACTGCCACCAGATGGCCGGGAATATCTTCCAGGCGCCCCGACTTTTCGTAGAAGAAGTGGTGGTGATCGGATGTATTGGTGTCGAAATAGGAGCGCCCTGCATCGACGACGATTTCGCGAAGCATGCCGGCTGCGGTGAACTGGTGAAGCGTATTGTACACCGTCGCCAGCGATACCCGGATGTTGCTGGCGAGCGCCTCGCCGTGGAGCTGCTCGGCCGAGATGTGGCGATCACAGCCGTCGAACAGCAGCTTGGCAAGGGCCAGACGTTGGCGGGTGGGTCGCAGGCCTGCGGCGCGCAGCCGATCCAGCGCCTGACTAAAGGGTCGGTGACTGATGATGGTCATAGCGGATCGACCTCACGTCGTATTGCAAGCCTTTAATATTAAAAAATGACTCATTTATCAATTAGAATCGCCATGCGTCTGAATCAAGGAGCCATCGAAAATTGGTGGATGTGGACGTCTTGAGCACCATGATTGCGCAAGACTTCCAACGCATCTGCCACCTGATTCTCCCGCTGCAGGCGCACCCATAACACGATTCCACCATGATCCAGCTGGTATTCAATGGCTTCGGCGATCTTGCGATCCATCCGTCGGCCCAGGGTCGCGCCCACCGCCGCCGTGGCGCCGCCTCCGACCACGCCGGCGACCACCGCGGCCGCCGCCGCACCGCCGGTTGCGAAGACCACGCCGGCCACAGTCAGCGCGCCAAGGTAGCCGAGCATGCCTGCCAGGGCTGAACGCCCTTCGGTCCGCGCTTCCGGGCTGATCCAGTCCTGGCGTGGCGCCTGGGGGTCATCCTCGGCGGCGTGGGTGTCCTGGGAGTAGGCGCCGAGCTTGTCACGAGCCGTCCGTTCGGTGGCCAACAGGCTGATATCGGCCTGGTCGAAGCCGCGGGTAAGCAGTTCCTGGACCGCCCGCTCCACGGCCTTTGCATCGGAAAAGATGCCTACGGCTTCCCGTAATTCGCTCTGCCGCCGGATCGCCTCGGCCATGGTCGCCTCCTTCCGCTCCTGCCTCGTCCAATCATATGGGCGGCGGCCAGGAGCGTCGGGAAGGAGTGGTACCCCTCAGTCGCCGGTTTGAACCCGCTCGATGAGCTGGCGTACCGTCGGAATGAAACCACCGGCATAGAACGGATCGGTAGAGAACCGGTGGGCGTTGTGGCCGGCGAACATCAGCTCGTCGTCAACGTTACCGTCATGAACGATGTTCTGCAGGGTCTTCTGAATACAGAACGAGCGAGGATCGGCCTTCTTGCCCGTGCTGCCCGTTTCCCCCTGCGACCAGTTGGAGAAAGCGCAGGCCGAAAGACAGCCCATGCATTCGGTCTGGTCGCGGCGGATCATCTCGGCCCGCTCGGGCGCAACGAAGATCAGGGTCGAGTCGGGTGTGCGCAGCGGTTCTGAGAACCCGGTGCGGGCCCAGGTTTCGGCCCGCTGCTTGTCGTGCGGCGTGACATAGACCACACGGCCGCGCAGGCCGATCGGCAGTTCGGCGGTATGCTCGCCGATCGCTTCCGCGGTGAATGGAATCTGATGATCGAGACGCTGCACCAGTTCGGCGATGAAGCCGTTCTTCACTGCCGAGGAATAAAAGCCCGTCGGACTGAACTTGTGGAGCAGGACGTCGCCCGGCTGCAACTCCACCAGACGGCGTTTCCAGGCCAGCGAAATGGGGCTTTCCTCGGTCAACAGCGGCCTGGTGCCGAACTGGAAAGCAATGGGCCCCAGCTCGGGGTTGTCCATCCAATCGGTCCATTCGCGCAGGTACCAGACGCCGCCGGCCATGAAAATTGGCCGCTCGGGTGCGCCGCATTCCCGCATGGCGGCGCGCAAGGCACGCACGCGCGGCAGCGGAGCCTGCGGTTCCAGCGGGTCCTCAGAATTGGAAAGGCCGTTATGACCGCCGGCCAACCACGGATCCTCGTAGACGACGCCGCCCAAAAGGTCGGCGTATTTGTGATAGGCTCGCTTCCACAAGGCGTTGAAGGCGCGAGCAGAAGAGACGATGGGATAATAGTGAACGCCGTAGGAGGCGGCGATCTCAGCCACCCGGTACGGCATGCCGGCGCCGCAGGTGACCCCGTGCACCAGGCCTTTCGCCCCCTCCAGGACCCCGTGCAGAATGCGTTCGGCGCCACCCATTTCCCACAGCACGTTCATATGGATGCGGCCTTGACCCTGGGCCAGGTCATGGGCGATCCGCGCCTGCGCGATACCGCCGCGGATTCCATAGGCGATCAGTTCCTCGTGCCGCTCGCGCCGGGTCTTCCCGTGATAGACGGCGGGAATGAGCTTGCCCGTTTCGTCATAAAAATCGGCGTTGACGCCGGAGAAGGTCCCCACCCCACCGGCCGCCGCCCAGGCGCCGGAGCTTTCCCCGTTGGATACGGCAATGCCCTTGCCGCCTTCCACCAGGGGCAGGACCTCGCGCCCGGAAATAACCAAAGGCTTCAAGGATTTCACTTCGACGTCCACTCCCCACAGAAGGCTTATTCTCGAAGGCCCGCGACTCTACATCGGTAGCACGTATATTGAAAGAGCGCGGCCACTCCCCCCGGTATTACCGGGCGATCGTTAGTAAGCGCTCAGGGTAGTCACTGAACACCGCATCCACCCCGGCTCCCCACAAAGCCTGAGCGAGCTCGCAATCATTGACAGTGTATCCCAGCACTGCAAGGCCAGCCTCTTTCATCGCCCGCACTCGCGCCGGCGCCAATTCGCCATGGCGGGTGTGCAGGCTGGTGCACCCGTAACGCCGCACCTGATCGGCCCAGTCTTCCGGCACCGTGTCCACCAGAAACCCGCGCGGCCAGTCGGGTTGCACCCGAGCCGCCGCCGCCAGGGCGCTGCGGGAGAAGCTCGACACCATCGGCGGCGGCCGATCGGCTGGCCAGAGCTGCCTGGCGGTCGCCAGGGCAATCCGTGCGGTGCGCTCGCCCCACGCCTCGTCGGCCTTGACCTCCAGGCACAGGCCCAATCCTGCTCCGGCGATGGCAGTCAGCGCCTCGGCCAGGGTCGGCAGCCGCTCGCCGCGAAAGCCCGGGTCGAACCACGCCCCCGCATCCAGTTGCCGCAGCACCGACAGCGGTGTCTCCACCAGGCGTCCATGACCGTCGGTGGTGCGCTCCAGGCGGTCGTCGTGGAAAACCACCGGAACGTCGTCGGCCGACAGTTGGACATCCAGTTCAACCCACCGCACGCCCAGGCGCGCAGCTTGGAGAAAACCCGCCAGGGTGTTTTCCGGCGCAGTCGCGGCAGCGCCGCGATGGCCGATCACCCGTGGCAGATCAACACCGTCCATGGCCGAACTCAACCGAAGGCGTCATCGCGAACCAAGCGAAGCAACCCAGCCACATGCCGGATGTTCCGGATTGCTTCGCCCGCGGCTCGCAGTGACGCCAGACAATCGTCACGCCTCGGCCTTCTCGTCCTTTTCCTTCTTGGTCAGGTCTTCACCGGTGGCCTGGTCAACCTGCTTCATTGACAGCTTGACCTTGCCGCGGTCGTCGAAACCGATGACCTTGACCTTGACGGTGTCGCCCAGCTTGACCACGTCGGTCACCTTCTCGACGCGCCTGGGCGCCAATTCGGAGACGTGGACGAGGCCGTCGCGGGAGCCGAGGAAGTTGACGAAAGCGCCGAAATCGACGGTCTTCACCACCTTGCCGTTGTAGATCACGCCGATCTCCGGCTCGGCGACGATGCCCTTGATCCAGTCGATGGCGCGTTGGGCGGCATTGCCGTCCACCGACGCCACCTTGATGGTGCCGTCGTCTTCGATGTCGATCTTGGCGCCGGTCTGCTCGCAGATCTCGCGAATGACCTTGCCGCCGGTACCGATGACCTCGCGGATCTTGTCCTTGGGGATCGAGAAGGTGGTGATGCGCGGCGCGTTGTCGCTGACCGCCTCGCGCGCATGGTCGAGCGCCTTGCCCATCTCCTTCAGGATGTGCATGCGGCCGTCCTTCGCCTGGGCCAGCGCGATCTCCATGATCTCCTTGGTGATCGAGGTGATCTTGATGTCCATCTGCAGCGCGGTGACGCCCGCTTCGGTGCCTGCCACCTTGAAGTCCATGTCGCCCAGGTGATCCTCGTCACCAAGGATGTCGGACAGCACAGCGAAGCCGTCGGCTTCCTTGATCAGGCCCATGGCGATGCCGGCGACGGGGCGGGGCAGCGGCACGCCCGCATCCATCAGCGCCAGTGACGACCCGCATACCGTGGCCATCGAGGACGACCCATTGGACTCGGTGATCTCGGACACCACGCGCAGGGTGTAAGGGAAGGATTCCTTCGCCGGAAGAGTCGGATGAAGAGACCGCCAGGCCAGCTTGCCATGGCCGATCTCGCGGCGGCCCGGTGAGCCCATGCGCCCGACTTCACCGACCGAATAGGGCGGGAAGTTGTAGTGCAGCATGAAGTGTTCCCGGTATTCGCCTTCCAGCGCGTCAATGATCTGCTCGTCCTGGCCGGTGCCCAGGGTGGCAACCACCAGCGCTTGGGTCTCACCGCGGGTGAACAGGGCCGAGCCATGGGCCCGCGGCAGCACGCCGACCTCGACTTCGATGGGACGCACGGTCTTGGTGTCGCGGCCGTCGATACGCCGGCCGGTCTTCAGGATGTTGCCGCGGACCACGTCCGACTCGAGATGCTTCAGCACTTCGGACGCCACGGCCA
Organism: Pseudomonadota bacterium; assembly: GCA_021793155.1. Taxonomy (GTDB): domain Bacteria; phylum Pseudomonadota; class Alphaproteobacteria; order Rhodospirillales; family Magnetospirillaceae; genus DUZF01. The sequence goes on from JAJYTF010000001.1 coordinate 103,264, forward strand.
GTTCTTCGGCGTTGTCCCCCAGAAGGGCAACAGCCTTCTGCTTGACCTCGGCGACCTTGGCATAGCGTTCCTGCTTGACGACGACTTTGTAAGCATCAGCCAGGGCGTCGACAATGCCGCCGGCCACCAGCTTCTGCTGGACCGCCGCCACTTCGGGGGCTGGGGGAGCCAGGTCCCACGGCTCCTTGGCACATTGCTCGGCCAAATCGATGATCGCCTTGATCACCGGCTGGAACTGCTCGTGGCCGAACACCACGGCGCCCAGCATGACGTCTTCCGGCAGTTCCTTCGCTTCGGACTCGACCATCAGCACGCCTTCGACGGTGCCGGCCACCACCAGGTCGAGCGCCGATTGGTCGCTCTGCCCACTGGTCGGGTTCAGCACATACTGGCCGTCGATATAGGCGACGCGGGCGGCGCCGATCGGGCCCATGAAGGGAATGCCCGAAATGGTCAGCGCCGCCGAAGTGCCGACCAGGGCGACGATATCGGGGTCGTTTTCCAGGTCATGCGACAGCACGGTGCAGACGACCTGCGTCTCGTTACGGAAGCCGTCGGCGAACAGGGGACGGATCGGGCGGTCGATCAGGCGTGAGACCAGGGTCTCCTTTTCGCTCGGCCGACCTTCGCGCTTGAAGAAGCCACCCGGGATCTTGCCTGCGGCAAAAGCCTTTTCCTGGTAGTTGACGGTCAACGGAAAGAAGTCGATTCCCGGCTTGACCGACTTGGCGCCGACCACGGTGCACAGTACCTTGGTCTCGCCATACGTCACCAGCACGGCACCGTCGGCCTGACGGGCGATCCTGCCGGTTTCCATCACCAGCTTGCGGCCGCCCCAGGTCAGCTCTTTGCGGTAGGTCTTGAACATTGACATACGTTCTTTTTCCTTATCCCAACGGGTCCATGGCCGAATTGCCACGTCCCTGGCGTCACCCTCGCGGCTGCCGGCGCTGACAGCGCCACCGATCGCCTTGTTCCGATGTGACGGCGCCCGCGCGGAGCCATCTCCGCGCGGGTGAATATTTCCGGTCGTCTAAGCCTCGGCTCGCCAATGGGCCTCGGCACCGCCATGCGCGGCCTACTTGCGCAGGCCGAGGCGGGCGATCAACTGCTCGTAGCGAGTATTGTCCTTGGCTTTGAGGTAGTCCAGCAGGCGCCGACGCTGGCCGACCATGATCAACAGGCCGCGGCGCGAGTGGAAATCCTTCTTGTGTTCCTTGAAGTGCTCGGTCAGGTTGCGGATCCGTTCCGAGAGAATGGCCACCTGCACTTCCGGCGAACCGGTATCGGAGCCGTTGGTGGCGAATTCCTTGATGAGTTCTTGCTTGCGCTCAGCGCTGATCGACATCGGATTCTCCGTCGGTCATAGGTTCAACACGCGTATCGGGCGGATTTCGCCGCCTTCGATACGGGCCAAAGCCACCATTCGCCCTTCGGCCATGGCTCGCACGGTTGCACCGGCGGTTATGGACGGTAGAGGACTGCGCGCAGCCAGTCGAAGAATCGACACGGGCTGCCCGCTCTGCAGGCGGCGGGCCTCGTCTTCCGTCAGGGCCAGGGCCGGGATGTCGTCCAGCGCGGTCTCGACAGGAAGCACTAAATTTGCAGAGGCGGCACTATGCCCAAACTCTTGCAGCATATCCAGGGAAATCGTGCAGGTCTCGTCGAACGGTCCGCAGCGGGTACGGCGCAGGGCACAGACATACCCGCAGGTGCCCAGCTTCGCCGCAAGGTCGCGGGCCAACGACCGGATATAGGCGCCTTTCCCGCATTCCACCTCGAATTCGGCCTGTTCTTCGGTGGCCGAGAGCAGGCGAAAACGATCGATGCGGATCAGCCGCGGCTTCAGTTCGACCGGTTGCTCGGCGCGCGCCAGGTCATAAGCCCGCCGACCCTCGATCTTGATGGCGGAAAAGGCCGGCGGAACCTGCTCGATCTCACCGGTAAAGGCAGGCAGCGCCGCTTCGATCTCGGACGCCGTCGGACGCCTGTCGCTGGTCGCCACCACCTCGCCCTCGGCGTCGTCAGTGCTGCGGTTTTCGCCCCAGGCCACGGCCCAGCGATAAGTCTTGGCGCCGTCCATCACATAGGCCACGGTCTTGGTGGCTTCACCCAGCGCAATGGGCAGGACGCCGGTGGCCAGGGGATCCAGCGTGCCGCCGTGGCCCACCTTCGCCGCGCCGGTCAGCCGGCGAACGGCGGCAACCACGGCCGTCGAGGTCAGGGCATAGGGCTTGTCGATGGCGATCCAGCCATTGATCGGCTTGCCGCGCCGCTTACGGGCCAAGTTCAGGGATCCTGGAGAATAGCCCTCTCTCCCACGCGAGGAGGGGGGACGCCTTACGCCCCATCGTCGCGGCCTTCGGCGTCTTCGACCGAGCGGTCCCCGTCGTCCTCGTCGAATCCGGGTTCGACGTCGCGGCGGACAGTCGGGCTATGCAACAGGGCGTCGATCCGGCTGGCCTGATCGAACGACGTGTCGGCGACGAAGGACAGGTCGGGCACAACGCGCAATTGCACCATGCGGGCCAATTCGTGGCGGAGATAGGACCTGACACGCTTCAGCCCGGCGAGCAACGGCGCATTGTCGCCGCCCCCCAAGGGAACGACGAACACGGTAGCGTTGTGCAAATCCGGACTGACCGTCACCTCGGTCACGGTCACCGGCCGTCCCGACACATCCGGATCGCGTACGTCGCCTCGCTCCAGGATGTGGGCGATGGCGTGGCGCAGTTCCTCGCCAACACGCAACTGGCGTTGGGTCGGGTCTCTATGCCCTCGGCTCATGGCAAGCCTCCTGCGATCTGTCGTCAGAGTGTCGCGGCGACCTCCTCGATCTCGTAGCACTCGATGACGTCGCCGGTCTGGATGTCATTGTAGTTCTCGAATGACATGCCGCATTCATAGCCTTCGCGAACCTCGCGGACGTCGTCCTTGAAGCGCTTGAGCTGGCCCAGCGCACCCTCGTGGATCACCACGTTGTCACGCAGCAGGCGTACCTTGGCGCCGCGCTTGACCATGCCTTCGGTGACGAAGCAGCCCGCCACCTTGCCGACCTTCGAAATGTTGAACACCTCGCGGATCTCGGCATTACCGAGGAAGCGCTCCTTCAACGTCGGCGCCAGCATGCCGGTCAGCGCCTTCCTCAGGTCGTCGGCCACGTCGTAAATGATCGAGTAGTAGCGGATTTCGACGGCGTCGCGGCGCGCCATTTCGCGGGCCTGCGGGTTGGCGCGGACATTGAAACCGACCACCAGGGCGCCCGAGGCCTTTGCCAGGGTGATGTCCGATTCGTTGACGCCACCCACCGCCGAATGCAGGACGCGTACCTTGACCTCGTCTGTGCCCATCTTCTCCAACGTGGCGACGATGGCTTCGACCGATCCCTGCACGTCGCCCTTGATCACTACCGGCAGTTCCTTTGCCTCGCCCGCGGCGATCCTCGAGAACATCTGCTCCAGTGTGCCGCGGGCGCCGGCGGCGGCCTTGGCCTCGCGCTCCTTGCGCTGGCGATAGGCGGCCACCTCGCGGGCACGGTTTTCCGTCTCGACGGTGATGAATTCGTCACCGGCGGCCGGCGTTCCCTGCAGACCCAGGACTTCGACCGGCATGGACGGACCGGCTTCCTCGATCTTGTTGCCGCGATCGTCCACCAGTGCCCGCACCCGGCCCCATTCGGCGCCGGCGACGAACACGTCGCCGACCTTGAGAGTGCCCTTTTGCACCAGCACGGTGGCCACCGAACCGCGGCCCCGCTCCATCTTGGCCTCGATCACCACGCCCTGAGCGGCACGGTCCGGATTGGCCTTCAAATCGAGGATTTCCGCCTGCAGGAGGATCGCCTCCTCCAGCTTGTCCAGGTTGAGCTTCTTCTTGGCCGACACCTCGACCGCCAGCACATCGCCGCCCAGATCCTCGGTCACCAGCTCGTGGTTCAGAAGTTCCTGGCGAACCCGTTGCGGGTTGGCGTCAGGCTTGTCGATCTTGTTGATGGCCACGATGATCGGCACCTTGGCCGCCTTGGCGTGGCGGATCGCTTCGACCGTTTGCGGCATGATGCCGTCGTCGGCCGCCACCACCAGGACCACGATGTCAGTAACCTTGGCGCCGCGGGCGCGCATCGCGGTGAAGGCCTCGTGGCCGGGGGTGTCGATGAAGGTGATCTTCTGGCCGCCGTGCAGGGCCACCTGATAGGCGCCGATATGCTGGGTGATGCCGCCGGCTTCGCCCGAGACCACGTCGGTCGCCCGCAAGGAATCCAGCAGCGAGGTCTTGCCGTGGTCCACATGGCCCATGACGGTGACCACCGGCGCACGGGCCGACAGGTTGGCCTCGGTATCGGCGACGCCGGTCAGGCCGATTTCAATGTCGGACTCGGCAACGCGCTTCGGATTGTGGCCGAAGTCGCTGACCACCAGTTCCGCCGTGTCGGCGTCGATGACCTGGTTGATCGTCGCCATGATGCCGTTGCGCATCAGGCATTTGATCACGTCGGCGCCACGCTCGGCCATACGGTTGGCCAGTTCCTGCACCGAAATGGTTTCCGGAATGATGACGTCGCGGATGACCTTCTCCGTCGATTTCTGCAACTGCTTCAGGCGTTCGCGCTCGCGCGCCCGCTTCACCGCGGCGAGAGAACGGCCCCGCTGCCCGCGATCATCGTCGTCCAGAGCGGCGGTGATGGTGAGCTTGCCTTCGCGGCGGCGCGGCTCGTTGCGCTTGGGCGCCACCACCGGCTTGTGCGGTACCGGCCGGGCTCCCGGCCGCTTGCCGCGGTCTTCTTCTTCCTCTTCCTCGGCGGCCGGCTTGGCCGCCGGTGTCGCACCGGCCGGGGCCGGCTTCGCCTCGGCGGCGGCGGGCGTGGCTTGCGCCGGCGCGGCAACCGCCGGTTTCGCCTCGGCGGCGGCCGTCGGCTGGGCAACCGGAGGCTCGGCCGGCGCCTCGCCTTGCGCCTTGGCCTCGGCCTCGCGGCTTGCCGCGAGCGCGGCGGCCTGCCGGGCTTCTTCCTCGGCGGCGATGCGGCGGGCTTCTTCTTCAGCGCGGTGCCGCTCCTCGTCCAGGGCGCGCTGCTTCTCGTCCTCGATGGCCCGGCGACGGGCATCGTCTTCCGCCTTAAGGGCATCCTGGAGGGCGCGGGCTCTGGCGGCCTTCTCGCCGCTGGTCAGGTCGTGCAGGTGATGGGCCGGCTCAAGCTCGGGCGTGGGCACCGGCACCACGGGCTGAACCTCGAACTCCGGCGGCCGCGGCGTATCCTTGACCTCGTGGAGAACACCGCCGGCCCCAGTGGCGAATGTGCGCTTCTTCCGCACCTCGACGGTCACCACCTTGGAGCGGCCGTGCGAAAAGCTCTGGCGCACCTGGCCAGTCTCCACGGTCTTCTTGAGTTCAAGCTTGCCCGGCGACAGCTTCAGCGGCGCCTTCCGGTCATGGTCGTTGGACTCGGTCATAGGTTCGATTTACTCTCGCTTTCGAGGGGACGCCCGGCAGGCGTCACGTCACCAGTTCTAAATCCGGCCAGCCTGCCGGCATCGACCAGCAGGCGTTCGGCCAACCGCCCAGGGGCCAGCAGGGCATGGACGGCATGATCACGGCCGAAGGCGGCACCCAGTTCATCGCCCTTCAACACGGCGACCAACGGCAATCCCGGCGCCAGTGCCCGAATCTTCTCCCGACCATCGGCCGCGCCGTCGGCGGCGGCGATGAGAATCGCACCACGTCCGGCCTTCAATTCGCCGCGGACCTTCTCGAACCCCGCAACGGCCCGGCCTGCGCGTCGGGCCAGCCCCACCAGTTCGAGACAGCGCTTGACCAGCAGCCTTTCGATGCGGTCGGCGAGATCGGCCGGCACACCGACCCGGCGACGGGCGGCCTTGGCAAACAGATTTTTCGCCAAGGCCGTATTTACCACATCCCGCCGGGCGCTCAACCATAAACCCCGCCCGGGAAGCCGGGCCTCGATATCGGGAACCACTACGCCGTCCGGTCCGACGACGCAACGGATCATTTCCTCCACCGGCTTGACAGCGCCACTCACGATGCAGCGCCGCTCACGGCCGCTCCCCTCGTCGTCGGCGCCTGTCTCGTTCTCCGTGCCGGCGGCCTGTTCGTCCGTCATCTGCCGCCCCTTGAAGCCGCCCTTCAGGCCCTTTCGCCCTCTCCTTCGAACCAATGGGCGCGCGCCGCCATGATCACGGCATTGGCCTGGTCAGATGTCAGGCTGTCCTTGCCGAGGATCTCGATCAACTCGTCTCCGGCCAGATCAGCCAGATCGTCCAGGGTCTTGATACCCTTTTCACCCAGCGTCACCAGATGGCCTGATGATAGTCCGCCGATCTCCGCCAGGGCGTCATCCACACCCAGTTCGCGGCGCCGGACACTGTTGCGTTCGTCCTGCTCCTCAAGGAAGGTGCGGGCTCGCTGCTGCAATTCTCCGGCGATTCCCTCGTCAAAACCTTCAATGTCGGTGAGGTCCTCGAGCGGCACGAACGCCACCTCTTCCACGGAAGAGAAGCCTTCGGTCACCAGCAGATGGGCTATGACGTCGTCGACGTCCAGGGCGTCGATGAACATCTTAGAGCGAGTCTTGAATTCCTCGGTGCGCCGCTCCGACTCCTCGGCCTCGGTCAGGATGTCGATGTCCCAGCCGGTGAGCTGCGAGGCAAGACGCACATTCTGGCCGCGCCGGCCGATGGCCAGGCTGAGTTGATCGTCGGGCACCACCACTTCGATGCGGTTGGCCTCTTCGTCCAGCACCACCTTGGCGACCTCGGCGGGAGCCAGGGCGTTGACGATGAATGTGGCGGGATCGCCCGACCATTGGATGATGTCGATCTTTTCGCCCTGCAGCTCGGCCACCACTGCCTGCACGCGGCTGCCCCGCATACCGACGCAGGCACCCACCGGATCGATGCCGGAGTCGCGGCTGATCACGGCAATCTTCGCCCTGGATCCCGGATCGCGGGCAACCGCCTTGATCTCGATGATCCCGTCGTAGATCTCGGGTACTTCCTGAGCGAACAACTTGGCCATGAACTGGGGATGGGTGCGCGACAGGAAGATCTGAGGGCCCCGCTGCTCCTGGCGGACGTCGTAGATGAAGGCGCGCACGCGATCGCCGGTGCGGAATGTCTCGCGCGGGATCAGTTCGTCACGCCGCAGCAGCGCCTCGGCCCGGCCCAAATCGACCACCACATTGCCGAACTCGACACGTTTCACCAGGCCGTTGACGATTTCGCTGGTGCGCCCCTTGAACTCGTTGAACTGGCGCTGACGCTCGGCATCGCGCACCTTCTGCACGATGACCTGCTTGGCCGTCTGGGCGGCGATGCGACCGAAATCGATGGGCGGCAGCGGGTCGACCAGGAATTCACCCAGTTCGGCATCAGGCTTCTTGCGACGCGCCTGGGGAAGGGTCAACTGGGTGGCCTCGTTCTCCACCGCCTCAACCACCTCCATGTACCGCGACAGCAGGATTTCGCCGGTCTTGCGATCGATATGCGCACGGATGTCGTGCTCGTGGCCGTATTTGGAGCGTCCAGCCTTCTGGATGGCCTGCTCCATGGCGTCGAGCACCTCGTCGCGGTCAATGCCTTTGTCGCGGGCCACCGCGTCGGCGACCTGGAGAAGTTCGGGTCGGGGGAGTGCTGCAGTTCGTTCCATGATCCGATCTCGGGCTAAAGCCGAAAGCCTAGTGTTCCTGTTCGTGCATCGCCGCGGCGATCAATTCATCCGTCAAGACCAGCTTGGCACTCTTGACGTCCGCCAGCGGGATCGATACCTCGCCGGTTTCGACGACCAGGCGGACTTGGCCGTCGGCATCGAGGCCAAGCATTTTGCCGCGGAAGCGCTTGCGCCCGTCCACCGGCCGAACGGTTTCGAGCTTGGCGTCGAAACCGGCGAAACGCTCGTAGTCCTGCGGCCGGGTCAGTGGCCGATCGATGCCGGGAGAACTCACCTCGAGGGTATAAGCGCCGGCGATCGGATCCTCGACGTCCAGCAGAGCGGACAGCGCACGGCTGATGTCGGCGCAATCCTCCACGGTCATCGGGACCCGGTCCCGGCGCTCGGCCATGATCTGCAAGGTGAGGTGTTGCCGCCCCTGCAGCAATACCCGCACCAGGTCGTAGCCCATGGCCTCCAGTGACGGCGCCACCAACGCCGAGACGCGCTCTTCGAGTACCATCCGGCGGCCTAACCTTCGATCACCTTGCCCCAAAAAAACAAAAAAGTGGGCCTACGGCCCACCCTCACAACCCCACCTCCCGGGCAGGACTACAAGAATGTGTCAAGGGTCACTATAGTCATCAACGCCCGCGCTGCAAGGGTTTTATCGCGACTCCCGCGGCTGGCGCAGATAGCGCAGGAAGATCGGCTGGCGGCCCTGTTCCCTGGCTTTTGCCTCGTACCGCGTCGCCGGCCAATCCTCGACCTTGGCCGCCGGATCGGCGGTCACGTTCAGGAAGTCGGGCCGCGCCGCCATCTGCTCGACCGCCCATTCCTTGTACACCGCGTCGTCCGTGGCGACACGCAATTCGCCGCCATCGATCAGCAGCCGCGCCAACTGATCGAGATTGCTGTCGTGGATGAAACGGCGCTCGGCATGGCGCTTTTTCGGCCAGGGATCGGGAAACAGGACGAACACCCGCTCGATCGACGCGTCCGGCAGAGCGGGAAACAGGCGCCGCGCGTCCTCGGCGAAGATTCGGACATTCTCCAGCCGTTCGCGCTGCACATGGCCGAGAAGGCTGGCGATACCGTTGAGGAACACCTCGCAGCCGATCATTCCCACATCGGGATGGCGGGCGGCCTGCCAAGCCAGATGCTCGCCACCGCCGAACCCCACTTCCAGCCAGACGGCGCGCGGGGCACCGGCGAACAACGAGCGGGGGTCCAAGCTCTGGCCGGGTTGCGGCTCGGCGACGGCCAGGCGCGGCAACAGGCTTTCGATCAGTCCACGCCCGGTGCGCCGCAACGGCTTGCCGCGGCGACGTCCGAAAAACCGAGGCCCTTCCTGGTGGCTGCTAGGATCTATTGCCAAGTTACCGGACCGCTTCCGTCATCCCCGCAAAAGCCGGGAACCAGCCGGCAGAATGGATTCCCGCTTCCGCGGGAACGACGGGTTCGTTTCCATCACGCCCTTATGCAAACGCCGATTTCAGCTGGTCCACCAGGTCCAGGCGTTCCCACGAGAATCCGCCGTCGGGTTCGGGCGCGCGGCCGAAATGGCCGTAGGCGGCGGTCCGCGCATAGATCGGCTTGTTGAGGCCGAGATGGGTCCGGATGCCGCGCGGGCTCAGGTCGACAAGCTGCTGCAGAACGTCCGACAGCTTGTCCTCGTCCACCTGGGCGGTCCCGAAAGTGTTGACATAAACCGACAGTGGCCTCGATACCCCAATGGCGTAGCTCAGCTGGATGACGCATTTCTCGGCCAGACCGGCGCCAACCACGTTCTTCGCCAGATAGCGCGCGGCGTAGGCTGCCGAACGGTCCACCTTGGTCGGATCCTTGCCCGAGAATGCGCCGCCGCCGTGGGGTGCCGCGCCGCCATAGGTGTCGACGATGATCTTGCGCCCGGTCAACCCGGAATCGCCGTCCGGCCCGCCGATGACGAACCGGCCCGTCGGGTTGACGTAGAATGCATCTTCCGGACACATCCAGCCTTCAGGCAAGACGTTCAGCACATGGGGGCGGACGATCTCGCGCACCGCGTCCTGATCGATCTCGGCCGCATGCTGGGTCGACACCACCACCGAAGCGGCGCGCACCGGCCTGCCGTTCACATATTGCAGGGTGACCTGGCTCTTGGCGTCGGGGCCGAGCATCGGCTCGGCACCGGAATGACGGGCCTCGGCCAGGGATTTCAGGATGGCATGGGCGTAATGGATCGGCGCCGGCATCAGCACATCGGTCTCGTTGCAGGCATAGCCGAACATGATGCCCTGGTCGCCCGCGCCTTCGTCCTTGTTACCCGCCGCATCCACGCCCTGCGCAATATCGACCGACTGGGCATGGACGTGGATTTCGACCTTGGCGTTCTTCCAGTGGAAGCCCTGCTGCTCGTATCCGATGTCGCGCACCGCAGCGCGAGCCACGTCTTCCAGGGTATGGGGGGTGATCGCCGCCGGACCGCGCACTTCGCCGGCAAGGACGATCAGGTTGGTGGTGCACAGCGTCTCGACGGCTACGCGGGAATATGGGTCAGCCGTAAGGTAAGTATCGACTATGGCGTCTGAAATACGGTCACAGACTTTGTCCGGATGACCTTCCGAAACGGACTCGCTCGTAAAAAGAAAATTCGCTTTCGACACGGTCGATCCTCCTGAATCCGGTCGTAACTGGACCTGGGGCATCGACGGCACACCATCGGTACCCACTTAGCCTTGGATTTATCGTGGCGGCAAGCGGTCAAATCTCCACGTCCCGACGGCACCCAAGGGTCCGATCAGGCTTGGTTTGTTATCGTGTTTCGGCGAGCCGTTCAAGGACTATCACAAGGGCTAGCCGGAAACGCGCAAGGCGCCGGCATATCGCCGGCGCCTTGCTTCCAAAGACCAGGCTTTGCCGCCGGATTATTTGGTATCCCCGCCTTCGCACGCGGTAGCCAGCGCCTTGGCCAGCTCGAAGATCCGCTTGCGCAGGTTAGGATCGACAATCCGGTAATAGGCGCGCACCAGTTCCAGGGTCTCGCGCTTGGTCATCGGGTCGGCCTCGAACTGCACCGGAACCTCTTCGACCACGCCGGCAACCATCATCCGAGGGCTTTGCTGCGAGGTGTCGTCAGACATGTCGTCGAAGAAAAACGACACCGGCACGTCGAGGACGCGCGACAGGTCGAACAGTCGCGATGCGCCGATGCGGTTCGCCCCCCGTTCGTATTTCTGCACCTGCTGGAAGGTCAGGCCGATCGCCTCGCCCAGTTTTTCCTGGCTCATTCCCAGCAGCGTGCGGCGGAGGCGGACTCGCGCCCCGACATGCACGTCGATGGGATTGGGCTTTCCGGAGGGCGTACGGCCACGGCCCGAGCGGCGAACAGGGGTTTCGACTTTGTGCTGTCTGGTGGTGCTAGCGGCTCGTGCCATGATTCATCTCACAAGTACGCGTTGTGTTGCGAGCGCCCAACCATGGATTCCTATCGAGCGGAAGATTGAACGCTACCAGGTCTTCTTATTACACACTGATAAGTGCGGATAAGTCAACCTGCATCGTTTACTGGTAGACAGACCCATCGGGTGCAGGGTTTCAATCATAGCGCAATAAGCGATGCCAACAAATTGCGATGAAAATCACCACCCCCAGCAATGTAAATACAGTCAAGTTGCCCAGGCGCGCATAAAGAGTCGCAGGAACAGGCTGTGGAAGCTGGCTATCTACAATGCCTTTCCGGCCGAGAGGCAGTTCCGCGACTACCCGACCGTAGGGATCTACTACCCCAGAGATCCCGGTATTAGCCGCACGTATCAGTGGCAGTCCTTCTTCGACGGCGCGCAGACGCGCGGCGGCGAAATGCTGGTAGGGCCCGGCGGACATGCCGAACCAGCCGTCATTGGTAAGGTTGACCAGCCAGCCCGGCCGATGCGCCGCATCCACCACTGCGCCCGGGAAAATCACTTCGTAGCAGATCAGCGGCGAAACCGGCGGCAAGCCGGGAAGCTCGACGGTGACGGGCCCCTTCCCGGCGGTGAAATCAATGCCGCCGGCGGTCAGCTTGGCCAGGGGCAGCACGCCGCGCAGCGGCACATACTCGCCGAACGGCACCAGATGCGCTTTGTCGTAGGTGGCGACGATCCGGCCCGTGCCGTCCACCGCCTGCATGCTGTTCCAGATCTGGAAGGGCTCGACGCCCGGTCCGGTGCCCCGCGCCGTGCCGGCGATCAGCAGTCCGCCCGGCGGAACGGCGCTGGCGAGCGCCTGGCGTGCCCCGGCATCCTGGGCGAGAAATGACGGCGCCGCGGTTTCCGGCCAGATGACGTCCGTCACCCGGTCGAATCCTGGCGACAACGACAGGGCAAGATTCTCCCGCAGATGCTGCAGACGCATCTCGGGCTTCCATTTCAGGGTCTGGGGAATATTGGCCTGCACCAGGCGGAACCGCAGATCCGGCACCGTCGGCGTCGGACCAGCCGGCAGCCGCCATGCCCCCCACAGGCCACCCAGGAGGAGCAGGGCCAGGCCGGCCGCAACCGCCCATCGCCGGGCCGGGCTCGGCCGCACCAGCACGGCCGGAATGGCGGCGGCGAACACCGTCAGCAGGCCCAAGCCGTAGGTTCCGACAATGGAAGCAATTTGCACCACCGGCAGCACCGGCATCCAGACCGAGCCGATGAGGTTCCACGGAAAGCCCGTCAGGAACCAGCTCCTGACCCATTCGAACAGGGTCCATCCGGCGGCCAGCCACAGCACGCGAGCCACACCAGGCGGCGCCAGGCGGCGCGCACCGTAGGCCACCAGGCCGGGAAACACCGCGAACAGGCCGCCCAGCCCGAACACGGCAAAGGGAATCATCCAGCCGAAGCGCACCGGATCGACCAGCATGGCATGGGCGATCCAGTAGAAGCCGGCGGAAAAATGGCCGAAGCCAAACCACCAGCCGGCGGCGAAGGCGCCGCGATCGCGGCTTGACCCGTCAATCAACCACACCAGCCCGGGGAAGGCCAGCCACAGCAGTGGAATGACATGCACCGGCGGCAAGGCGAGTGCCGCCCCGACACCCAAGGCGACGGCCACAGCCGCCCGCCGCCAGCCGGCCAAGGCCGAGACGCGTGCGGCGATCCCAAGCCGCAGAACGGATTCCTGAATCACGCCGCGCGGTCCTCCGGTTTCGGCAGGTTGCGGACCCTGAGGCGCTTGATCCGTCGCGGATCGGCGTCGACCACCTCGAATTCCAGGCCCGAAGGATGGGCGATCAGCTCGCCCCGGCTGGGGACCCGTCCGGCCAGGAAGAACACCAGGCCGCCCAAAGTGTCGATATCCTCGCGGTCTTCCTCGTCCAGGAGGGGGCCGACGCGGGCCTCGAACTCCTCCAGCGGCATGCGGGCGTCGGCCTCGATCACCCCGTCGGGCCGCTCGATGTAGTCGGGCTCGGCCTCGCGATCGTGTTCGTCCTCGATCTCGCCGACGATCTGCTCGACCAGATCCTCGATGGTCACCAGACCGTCGATGCCGCCATATTCGTCCACCACCAGAGCCATATGGGTTCGCTTGAGGCGCATCTCCAGCAGCAGGTCGAGTACCCGCATGGAGGGTGCGACGAACAATACCTTGCGGACGATACGGTGCAGAGCGAAGGGCTTTCCGGATGCCACCAGCATCAGTACGTCCTTGATATGAATAAGGCCGATGGCGTCGTCGAGAGTGCCGCGGTACACCGGATAGCGCGAATGCCCCTTGGCATTGATGATCTCCAGCAGCTCCTCGAGGCTGATCTTGGTGCCGACGGCGGCGATGTCGGCGCGCGGCACCATCACGTCATAGGCGGTCAGGTCGCGCAGGTGAAGAATGTTGGAGAGAAGCCGGCGTTCGTGCTCGTCGATGGGGATCTCGTCTTCCTCGCGCTGCTCGAACAGCTCTTCGAGGGTTTCGCGGACGGACTCGCCCGCCCTGCCGCGGCGCCAAGCCTTCAGCCAGCCGAACAAGAGGTGCGCCAGGGAATCGTCGTTGGCCCCGTTTTCACGGGGCGTTCTACTGCCGGAAGGGTCGTTCATCTCGGGTCGTCCAACTCCTCGTAAGGGTCGGGAATGCCTAATACTGCCAGCAGGGAACGTTCCCGGTCCTCCATCTCTTCGGCTTCGGCGTCGTCCTCGTGGTCGTAGCCCAGCAGATGCAGAATTCCATGTACCACCAAATGGCATAGATGCTGACTCAGCGTTTTTCCGCCCGCTGCCGCCTCGGCAGCCGTGGTCTCGTAGGCGAAAACGACGTCACCCAGCAGGACCGGTCCTTCGGCCGGCAACGGCGCCCCATCGTCAAGGGCGGCGAAGGACAGCACGTTGGTCGGCTTGTCCTGGCCGCGGTACTGGCGGTTCAGCTCGCGTACCGTCGCGTCATCAGCCAAAACCAGGCTGACTTCCAGCCGACTCGCCGGCAGATCCCGGGCAAGGCCCAGACTGATAGCCGCGACGCGGCGGCACAGATCCTCGACCTCGGGCAGAGCGCGCATCCACAGAGGGCAATCCATGCTGACGAGGATCTCGGGGCCAGTCAAAGTTTCTCCTTGCGCCCGGTGGCTTGCCCGGCGGCACTCTGCTTCACGGCGCGAGGCATGCGGTCATGCGCATCGTAAGCACGGACGATGCGGGTCACCAGGCCGTGGCGGACGACGTCGCGATCGGTAAACCGCACCACACCGATGCCGGTCAAGCCGCCCAGGATGTCCAGGGCGTCCTGCAAGCCCGACCGGGTGCCGGGCGGCAGGTCGATTTGCGACAGGTCACCGGTCACCACCATGCGGGAATGCTCTCCCAGGCGGGTCAGAAACATTTTCATCTGCACCGGCGTGGTGTTCTGCGCCTCGTCGAGGATGATGAAGGAACTGCCCAGGGTTCGCCCCCGCATGAAGGCCAGCGGCGCCACCTCGATGTCGCCCGCCGCCAGTTTCTTGGCGACCTGGTCACCAGGCAGCATATCGTGCAGCGCATCGTAAAGCGGCCTCAAATAGGGGTCGACCTTCTCGCGCAGATCCCCCGGCAGGAACCCCAGGCGCTCTCCCGCCTCGACCGCCGGTCGCGAAAGGATGATGCGGTCCACCTCGCCCTTGATCATCATGGAGACCGCCCGGGCAACAGCGAGGTAAGTCTTGCCGGTGCCAGCCGGCCCCAGCCCGAAGACCAGCTCATGGCGCTCCATCGCCTGCATGTATTCCGCCTGCATCGGTGAGCGCGGCTGGATATGCCGCTTGCGCGTGACGATGACCGGGCGCTGTTCCGTTTCGCTCTCGTCCGCCGGGCCCATGCGCAGGGCGGCATCGATATCGGCCGCATCCACCGGGAAACCGCGTTGCAGGCGAAGATAAAGGCCGTCCAGTACCGCGCGGGCCTCATCCACCCGTGCCGGCGGCCCGCTGATGGTGACCGCATTGCCGCGCGACGTCATGGCGACGCCCAGTTGCTGCTCGATGCGGTCGAGATGGGTGTTGTGCGGGCCGAACAGCATCTGCAGCAGGGTGTTGTCGTCGAACTCCCGGGTAATCCTGCTGTCGTCGGATGACGTTTGACCGGTCACGCGCAGGCTCGCTCCCCGATATCCGTTTCCCCCATGTCCGTATCGAGGACAGCCGCCAGCGAATTGGCATGTGCCTCGACCACGCGCAGTCTCTGCACGGTGTTCAGCATGGTCTCGGGCAAGCTCGCATAGACCGACTGCATGTAGGGGCTGCGACCGAGAAGTTGGCCCGCATGCCGACCCGGCCGATCGAGCAGGACGTCGAAGCGCCGGCCGACACAGCCACCGTTGAACGCCTTGGCCTGCGCGCCGATCAGTTCGTGGATGGCGGCCAGCCGCTCCTCCTTGAGCGCTTCCGGGACCTGTTCGGCCATTGCCGCCGCCGGCGTACCGGGGCGCGGACTGTATTTGAACGAATAGGCCTGGGCGAAGCCGATGTCGCGAATGAGCCTCAGCGTCGCCTCGAAATCGGCATCGGTTTCCCCCGGGAAACCGACGATGAAGTCGGAGGACAAGGCCAGATCCGCCCTGGCGGTGCGCAAACGCTCCACCAGCCGCCGGTAATGCTCCGCGGTGTGCTGGCGATTCATCACGGCAAGAATGCGGTCCGACCCCGACTGCACGGGCAGGTGCAGGAACGGCATCAGCTTCGCCACCTCGCCATGGGCGGCAACCAGCTCATCGTCGAGGTCGCGCGGATGCGAAGTAGTGTAGCGAATGCGCTCGATACCCGGCACATCGGCCAGGGCGCGGACCAGCCGGCCCAGCCCCCAGGCGCCGCCATCGGGTCCGTCACCGTGATAGCCGTTGACGTTCTGCCCCAACAGAGTGATTTCCCGGACCCCGCCCGCCGCTAGGCCGCGCGCTTCGTCCAGGATGGCCGCGGCAGGACGCGAGTATTCGGCCCCGCGGGTATAAGGCACGACGCAGAAGGTGCAGAACTTGTCGCAGCCCTCCTGTACCGAGAGGAAGGTCGACGGCCCCTGCGCGGTCGGCGCCGGCAGGTGATCGAATTTCGGCTCGGCCGGAAAATCGGTGTCGAGTACGTGCCCACCGGCCCGGCTGGCCTTCGCCACCATTTCCGGCAGGCGATGATAGGTCTGCGGACCCAGCACGATGTCGACGAACGGAGCCCGGGCAAGGATTTCCTCGCCTTCCGCCTGCGCCACGCAACCGGCGACGGCGATGATCAGATGGCCGCCGCGCTCGGCCTTGGCCTGTTTCAGCAGGCGCAGTCGCCCAAGCTCGGAAAATACCTTTTCGGCGGCATGCTCGCGGATGTGGCAGGTATTGACGATCACCATGTCGGCGCCGTCGGCGGCGGCCGCTTCCGCATAGCCCAGGGGCGCCAGGACATCCGCCATCCGAGCGGAGTCGTAGACGTTCATTTGGCAGCCGTAGGTCCTGATGAATAGTTTCTTCGCCAAGGCTTAACCAGGTGCAATACTGAAAGTGCGGGGGCGGAATTGCGACCCCGTGAACTTGATAACTAACATCGGCATCCCGAGAGTCAAGTTAACCGACGGCGACACCTTCGGCCGCCGCCGTTGGCGGCGGCAGGCGTCCCGCATTGGCGCGCACTACGCCGTTGCGGACGACATCGTGACAGTGGTCGGCCAGAGCCTTGCGCGAACCGAAGCGGTCAAGGCTGACCACCGGATGGAACTGCACTTCCACGGTGGCCCGGCCGAGCCCGAGAGCGACCCACAAATGGGGAACCAGCTCCATGTCGCCGTACCAGGAGAAGAAAGACCGCCAGCTCCGCCCCATCGGCATTCCGTCAAGCCGGGTGTAGGCCAGCGAGACCGGCTGAACCGGCAGGTGCCGCCCGTCCGGCGCGATCGATTCGGCCACCGAGAACAGGGCGCTTTTGAAGGGCAGAACCCGGTTGCCGTCGCTGCTGGTGCCTTCGGGAAACAGTACCAGGGAGTCGCCCATGCCGTTCAGCCGGCTTTTCATCTCTTCGCGTTGATCCAGGCTTTTGCGCGGCCGCCGGTCGACGAACACCGTACGGCCCAGTTTGGCCAGGAAGCCGAAGCCAGGCCATTCGCTGACCTCCTTCTTGGCGACGAAGGCGGTCTCGATCAGGCTGCCCAGCACGGCAATGTCGAGATAGGAGGCGTGGTTGGCGACGAACAGGGTGGGACGATCCGGGCTGGGGCCGCCGCGCACCACCACCTCGATGCCGATCGCCCACAGCACCGCCCGCCAGTAATAGCGGCCGATCCGCTGGCACAGCCTGATCTGGCCGGCACCCAGCAACAGGGCGTAGGGTGGAATAACCAGCAGCGTCAGGGCCAGGAATGCCAGAAGGCGAAGCAGCGCCGTCGTCGGGCTGTGAATGGCTGTCATAGATCGCGCGGCGCCGTGCGGTCGTAATGGCGGAAGTATTTGTCGGTCACCAAGTCGGTCTTGACGATGACACAGACATCCGTGGTGTTGAACTG
This sequence comes from Pseudomonadota bacterium, assembly GCA_021793155.1. GTDB lineage: Bacteria > Pseudomonadota > Alphaproteobacteria > Rhodospirillales > Magnetospirillaceae > DUZF01. The sequence goes on from JAJYTF010000001.1 coordinate 120,867, forward strand.
CCAGTCGATGACCGCCCCATCCCCGACAAAGCCGCCAAGCCGCAGATAGCCTTTGATCAACGGCGGCAGCGCGACGAGGGCCCGCCTTGCGTTGATCGCCGATGCCGGCAGAAGGTTCATCTCGGTATAGAGTTCCGGCAATGCCCGGGGGCGGATGTCCTCCGGCGCCAGATGATGGTGATAGAGATAGCTGAGCGGCAGGGCCAGCGCCTTGGGGTCGGTCCCGGGCAGGCTGGCACAACCGAACATCAGGTCGATGTTGTGGGTGCGGACATAGCCGGCGATGCCGCGCCACAGCATTTGCATGGTCATCTTGGTGCGGTATGCGCCATCGACGCAGGACCGGCCCAGTTCCAATACGCGGCCGGGGAAGGCGGAAATCTTGCCGATGTCGTATTCGCCGGCCGAATAGAAACGGCGGAATTTTTCGCTTTCGCGCCGATGCAGTCGGTAAGTACCGACCACCCCCAGGGACTCATCGGCATGGTTGCGGTCGATCACCAGCAGATGGTCGCACAAGGCGTCAAACTCGTCGAAATCGCGGGATGCCGCCGCCATTTCGGGAGTCGGCCGGGCCCCCATTTCGTCGTAGAAGACACGGTAACGCAGTCGCTGGGCTGCCTCCACCTCGGCCAAGGACGTCGCCAGCCGCACTTCCAGGCTGGAGGTCCCGGCCTCTTCCACGTCGGTCACCTCGGGGTTCATTGTACCTTGTCCAGCCCGCTGTTCCGGCTCATTTGCCGTCGCCGGACTCTTCCGGCGACAATGGTACCGCGTAAAGCTCAAGCCGGTGCCCGACCAGCTTGTACCCGAACCGCCGCGCGATCTCGCGCTGCAGGGCCTCGATCTCGGTATTCTGGAATTCGATGACCCGGCCGCTTTGCAGATCGATCAGATGATCGTGGTGCGCGTCGGGCATTTCTTCATAGCGCGCCCGCCCGTCACCAAAGTCGTGGCGTTCAAGGATGTCGGCTTCCTCGAACAGGCGGACGGTCCGGTACACGGTGGCGATGCTGATGTTGGAATCGATGGCGGTGGCGCGCCGATACACTTCCTCGACATCGGGATGGTCGTCGGCATCCGAGAGCACGCGCGCGATGACCCGGCGCTGCTCCGTCATCTTCATCCCCTTGTCGATGCACCGCTGTTCGATTCGCGAGATCATAAGCGGGTTGTAACCGATAATTTAAAGCCCTTGCAACGGTAAACGGCGCGGTGCCGCGAGAGCCCCCTTCACGTCTCCCGGCGCCGTTCGCACCGTAACCCGACCGGTTGATGCCCGATCGCTTCAGCGGTCGATTACTGCGCGGCCCGCCGACGCTTACGCGGCTTGGTCCCCAGGCCGATCTTCTTGGCCAGCGAGCTGCGATGCTGGGCGTAATTGGGAGCCACCATCGGATAGTCGGCCGACAGGCCCCAACGGTCGCGGTATTCTTCCGGCGTCATGTTGTAGGCCGTCTTCAGATGGCGCTTCAACATCTTCAACTTCTTGCCGTCTTCGAGGCAAATGATGTAGTCCGGCGTGACCGACTTCTTGACCGGAACTGCCGGCTGGGGACGCTCAAGAGCGGCGGGGGCAGTACCAACGGAAGCCAGAGTGCGGTACACCTCCTGAATGAGCTGAGGAAGATCGCCCACCGCTACGGAATTGTTGGCCACGTGCGCAGCCACGATCTCCGTCGTCAGCGCCAGCAGTTCATTTTGGTTGGATTGGTCAGTCATTGAAGGAAGGCCCTCTGATTACAGGATCAGGATGACTATATAGTTTGTTTTAGACCGGATCGCAATATCCAACGTCAACATTGATAACTTCGGTGCTGCCCGTGACTGAGATCGCAAATTACTACCTCGACATAACCGCAGAAATTTGCCCGATGACCTTCGTCAAAACCAAGTTAGCCATTGAAAAAATGCAATGTGGTGAGACTCTTGAAGTGCGACTTAAAGGGCGTGAACCGATCCGCAACGTTCCCCGCTCGGTGCGGGAACTAGGACATATCATTCTGTCTTTCGATCCTGAACCAGGAGAAGGGGCGGACGGCATCCACCGAATGTGCCTGCGCAAGGCCTGACGGCACTCGAATCGCCTCGTCACCGCCGCCGAGACAGCTTTTCCGCAAGATGGAGCCACACATCTTTTCCGTATCGGCATGACAAGGAACAGCAACCAGCCAGTTTTTGCAAATGCGGATCAGTTAAAGATCTGCTTTCAGCACAAGCGCGTCGGTTGATCCGCCGTAATAACGCGGCCGGCGCCCCACCTGCTGAAATCCCAGGGCGGAATAGAGGGCGAGCCCGGCCGCATTGTTCGCCGCTACCTCCAGGTACATCGCCGACACCCCGGCGGCGCGGGCGGCCGCCAATGCCGCCCCCAGCAGGGCCGCGGCGATACCCCGGCGGCGAAACGGTGGAAGGACCAGCAAGGTCAGCACCTCGGCCTCATCGACGGCGATTCGGCATAGGATGAAGCCTTGCGGCGGATTCCCGTCGGCCAGCAGGCCGAAACTGCCCGGCATCGCGAGGACCGCCGCCATCGCCGCCTCGTCCCAATGTTCGGTGAAGCAGATGCGGTGCATGCCGGCGAGCAACGGCGCATGCGCGGGGGCGACCGGGATGATGATGCTGACGGCGCGGCTCACACCCGCGCCTCGGGCAGCGTTACGTCCGGTGGACGGAGATACAGCGGAACCGGCGGCAGCGCACCACCGTCGAGGTAGCGCCGCAGGGCCAGTCGGGCCAGCACTTCCGGATCGGGCGGACCTTGGATCGACGACAGGGTGGCATCCGGCCGGACTGCCGCCACACGGCCGGCGCCGTCACCGGCCACCAGCAGCGGTCCGGCAGCCAGGTCGGCGACCGCCGCTGGCATGAGCGCCATCGGCGGGCCGAGCGGCGTCAAGTCGTCGGCGAATGGCTGGACGAACAGGTCCGCCCGCTTGCCGTCGATGGCTACCACCAGTGTCCGACCGCGCCGCTCATCCTTGGGAACGGCGTGGGCGATGGTCTCGGGCGTCGTCACCCCGGCCACCGGCAGGCCGCCGGCCAACGCCATCCCGCGGACCGCCGCCAGGCCGATGCGCAGACCGGTGAAGGTGCCCGGACCGACGGTGACACCGAGCAGGTCGATGTCCGGCCATCCCAAGCCGGCCTCGGCCAGCACCGCCAGCACCATCGGCATCAGGGCCTCCGACTGGCCCCGCGCCATCAGCGCGCTCCGCCGGGCCAGCAGGCGGTCGCCGGCGACAATGGCGGCCGAGCAGCTTTGCGTGCTGCAGTCGAAGGCGAGAACGTTCACCGGCGGTTTTTCCTGTCCCTCAATAAGCCGGCCGCTATACTGCCGCCTCTTCGATTCCCTTGCAAAGGTCTCGCCGCCGTGAGCCTGGTCCGAATAGCGCCGCCCATCTTCGACGTCGCCCTGGACATCGCCTATGCCACCGCCGGCAACTTCACCGGCCGGCCGGTCTACCGGCAGCCAGGCTGCTGGCTGCACGCCGATGCCGCCGCTGCCCTGAAACGCGCCATCGCCCTGGCGGCGCCGCTGCGCCTGCGCTTCTGCATCTTTGACACGTTCCGCCCGCAGGAAGCCCAGTGGGTGCTGTGGAACCACAACCCCGATCCGGAATTCCTGGCTGATCCGCGCCAGGGCTCGGCCCATTCACGGGGTGTTGCCGTCGATCTCACCCTGCTGGGCCCGGATGGCAGGCCGCTCGACATGGGCACGCCGTTCGATGCCTTCACGCCGCTGTCGCACCACGGCAATATCGCTGTGTCGGTGGAGGCGCAGCGCAACCGCCACCTGCTGCTTGGCCTGATGAGCGCGGCCGGGTGGGACTTCTACCGGAACGAATGGTGGCACTACCAGCTGTTCCAGGCCAGTGTTACCTACCCCTTATTGTGCGACAGCGTGTTGCCCGAGCCGATGATGGATCAAACGATCCTGCACGCCTCGTCGAACTCAAGGCGCGGGTTGCGCGGAAAGACGCCGGCGGGATCGCCGTAGCCGAGGTTGATCAGGAAATTCGACTTGACCTTGCCTCCGGGAAAGAAGGCGGCATCGACCATGGCGTTGTCGAAGCCGCTCATCGGCCCGCAATCCAGGCCGAGCGCCCGCGCCGCCATGATCAGGTAGGCGCCCTGCAGGGTACCGTTGCGAAATGCCGTGGTTTCGATCAGTGGCTCGTTACCGACGAACCAGGAACGGGCGTCGGCATGGGGAAAGGTCTTCGGCAGTGTTTCGTAGAACTCCAGGTCGTGCCCGACGATCACCACCACCGGGGCGGTCATGGTCTTTTCCACATTGGATTCCATCAGGGCCGGGCGCAGTTTTTCCTTGGCCTCCCACGACTTGACGAAGACGAACCGGGCGGGCTGGCTGTTGGCGCTGGTCGGGCCGAAGCGGGCAATGTCGTAAAGCGCCCGCAAAGTGTGGTCGTCGATCGGCCGATCCTGCCATTTGTTATGGGTGCGGGCCTGATGGAAAAGCAGATCGAAGACAGCCTGGTCGAGTGTATTCATCAGTCGTTACTCGCTAAGATGGTGGCGAAGCGGTCGCCGTTCAGCCGCGCCACGTCGAAGGCTTCCAGCTGGTTGTCGCGCATGATCGAGCGCAGGGTCTGGACGTACCCGTCGCCCCGCTCCGAATAGCGGTGCAGGGTGGTCACCAGGTCCCAGGAGTCGATCTCGCCCGACTGCCGGCGCATGCGGGCGCGCATTTCTCGGAATTCGCGATAGGCCCGATGGGTATTCAGGTTGTGGGCATAGGCCGCCACGGCATCGCTGAGATTGCCGAACTGCCGGTAATCCCACTCGCCGTCGCCCAATTGGCCGAACTGGCCGAACAGCGCGTTGTTCTGCCGTGCGATGCGCGACGTTCCCCAGCCGCTTTCCTCGATGGCTTGGGCCAGCGCCAGCGACGGCGGGATGACGTCGACCTTCTTCAGCAATGCATCGGGGTCGGCGCCCGGCTGGTCGTAAGTGTCGGCCAGCGCCAGCAGCCATCCGACCTCGGCAGCGGCGAGCGGCGTTCCGGCCGCCAGCTTGGCCGACAAATGCACGAGCCGCTGGCGATCGGCACCGATCTGTTCGTTGACCTGCAGCACCACCGGAAGCAGCAGGCGCAGGAACAGGTTCTTGCGCCCGTCCATGGCGTCCAGCCGATCGAGATCGGGCGGCAGGCTGCCCACCAGTACGCGCGGCACCGAGATATAACCTTGGGCCACCGAATCGAGGTCGTAGCCGATGCGGTCGAACGCCGCTCGCATCAGCAGCGCGCTGCGCGTCTCGGCCCGGTGGATGGCGTAAGTGGCAGGAGGGAGGGGACCGTCGGCGACGGCGTTTTCCGCAACATTGGTCGAAGGCGATCCGCCGGGCAACCGAGGCGAAGGAAGGCCGCTCCAAACCAGGGCGAACAGGCCAGCGATGAAAAGAGCCAGCAAGGCCAGCAACGGCCGCGTGGCCCCGTCGCGGGACGAGGTCCGAGTTATGTGATGCATTCCTTCTTCGCTTCCTTCTGCTTACCCCCGTTTGCCGAAATTGTTCACCGGAACGACGAAAACCTTACCCGCCCCTCTTGCTGCGGCGCAACATTTTCATTCCGCCGCAGGCGGACAGCATACTTCTTCACTGACCTTAGTCCACGGCCCGAACGGACTGCACCTCGGGTATGTAATACCGAAGCATGTTCTCGATGCCGTGCTTCAGGGTGGCCGTCGAGCTGGGACAACCCGAGCACGAACCCTGCATGTGCAGATAGACGATGCCGTCCTCGAAGCCGCGGAAGATGATGTCGCCACCGTCGTTGGCCACCGCCGGCCGCACCCGGGTATCCAGCAGTTCCTTGATCTGCGCGACCACTTCGCTGTCGGCCTCGTCGCTCACCTCGGCCGGCCCCTCATCCTCCAGCAACGGCGCCTGCGACGTGAAATGGTCCATGATGGCGGCCAGCACCTGGGGCTTCAGCACTGCCCAGTCGACGCCGTCACCTTTGCCCACGGTGATGAAGTCCGAGCCGTAGAACACCCGGGTCACACCCTCGATGCCGAACAGCTTGGCTGCCAATGGCGAACGCTGAGCCGCCTCGGCATTGGCATAGTCGGCGGTTCCCCGCGCCATCACCGTGCGGCCGGGCAGGAACTTCAGGGTACTGGGATTTGGTGTGCCTTCGGTCTGAATGAACATGGTTTTCCTTCCTCGGGTCGCGGGCCATCCCGAAGGGGCCGGCGACAAATCTTTGTCGGTAGATGGGGCCAAGTAGGCCCTTCAGTCAAGTGTGGCAGTCGGGTACTCCCTTCTCGGGGACCAGGGCCCCTTCGGAAACACCTGCGCAATTTCCGCACAAACACTCAAGTCAAGACGTCGATGGCCTGGTCGGTCAGATTGCCGGGAACGATGGTCACCGGGATCCGCAATCGGCTCGCATAGCGTCCGGTCAAGGCCGAAACCAGGGGGCCGGGCCCCTCGGAACCGGTACCGGCCGCCAGCACCAGAATGGAGATGCGGGGCTCCTCGTCGATGAGCTTCAACAGTTCGTCGCGCGGCTCGCCCTCACGCACGTACAGTACCGGCACCTCGCCCGAGGTTTCGTTCACCTCGGTCGCCATGCGTTGCAGCAGCACCTCGGCCTCTTGCCGCGCTTCCTCCCGCATCAGGTTGCCGATGGCGGCAAAATGCTGGAACTCGGCCGGCTCGACCACCCTCAGCAAGGCGACGCGGCCGCCGGTGGTGCGGGCCCGGCGGCAGGCATAGCGAAGGGCGGCGCGCATTTCCTCGCTGTTGTCGACGACGACCAGGAAAGTGCGCCCGGTCTTTTTCGGAGGCTTTCGCCGATCCTCCATGGCTTTCTCACCCTCTCTTGAAGGCAATGGCGCCCAGCCAACCCGCTCCGGCCGCCAGAACAACCGCCAATAGACCGTAGAGTGCCGCGTGGCCGTTGGCGAAGTCAAAGAGTTCAGCGTCGATACCCGTCTTCGAAATAATTAGGGGAGTGGTCCGCGCGCTGACCACTTCGTGGTTCCGCAGCAGATAGACCTCGACGGTATAAGTGCCGGTGGGCACGTTCGCCGGAAAGTCCATTTCCGTGCGGAACAGACGTCCGCCGACGAAACTGACCGACCCCGGCCGCTGGGCGTACAGACCAGCCGTTTCCTTCAACCGAAGCAGGGCGGCACGGTAATCGGCGTCGGTCACCGTCTTGTCCTTGCGCCTGACAGGCAGGTCCAGGTGGCCGACACCGATCCGATGGCGTTCGAGCACCGCCGGCGAGGCGATCCGGTCCAACGGAGCGGTCGAGGCCACGCGATAGAAGACGGGTGCGTCGTCGATCATGGCCTGGGCGCGGTTGACCCAGATCCCCAGCACCCGCTCGCGCCGGCGAACGACCTCGGTTCGGAGAGGCCCGCGCACCACCACCACCACGTCGCCATCGCCGTCGACCGCGCCGAACAACAGCACCGTCGCCCCGGCAAAGCCCGTTGTTATGGCCACCAGATGGTTGGAAAGATCGACCACGAGCGGTTCATTCGCCTGGGCCTGGGCCTTCTCCATGCCGGCTACGGACAGAGCACCGGCGATCAGCAGGCAGGCCAGGCACCGGCTTCCCGCCGTCATTGCCGTAGAGCCTTGGCCAACGCCGCCATGCGGCTGCCGGCTCGCGACAGATGGTAGCCGAGGACGGCCGGGTGATTGGGTACCAGGGTCGAATCGGCGGTGCCGGACAGAACCACCCAGGGCCTCGGCGTCGCCGCCGCCTGCAGCGCCGCCAGCATGGCGTGCCAATCCGCCGCCAGATGCCGTTCCACTAGGAGGTTGGAGAAATCGTCTCCCAGGGCGTTGAGCACCAGCAAGGTCCCATAGGCCCGCCCCTTGGCGCCGTAGAAAGGCCCGGCGATGTGACCGGCGAACCACCCGCCGCCATTGCCGGCCGCCTGGTCAAGGCCGGCGGCGGTGGCGTCCGTGTCCCAGGCGAAGCGGTCCAGCAGCGCGGCCAAGGCCTCGGGACGGCGGAAGAAGGCCGCCTGGCCGGCCGCCAGCCGCTGATTATAGGCTTCCAGGGCGCGGGCCGCGTTGCGGTATTGCTTTTCCGTCGATACGGTGGTGGCCCAGGGCACCGCCGGGTCGATCATCCATACATTCGGCGGATATTGCAGCAGGCCCGCGGCGCGGCCCAGGTCCGGGTCACCTTCCGGCCCACCGGAGTCGCCCTGGGCCCGGCGCCCGACCTGCTCGTCCATTTCAATGGCGAAGCGACCGACGGCGGCAAGAATGCCTTTCTGGTAGGCGGGCATGTCGTCGAGGATCGCCGCCGGCATGAAGAACGGCTTGTTGGGCGTCCAGCCGTGCTGGTCGATTTCCCGGCGGATCAGCGCCGCCGCCACGGTAACCGCGTGGCTTTGGCCGGCTGGCGGCGCCGCCGACGCGAAGCCGATGTCGTCGTCGATGACATGGGCCCGCCACGCTCCCACCGGATAATACAGAAGCAGGGCCAGAAGCACGCCAAGTGCGGCAAGCAGCAGCAGGCGGCGTGGCGGCGGCCTGGCCGACCTCGCCCGGACGGCGACCGATTCGGTGGCCATGCCTTCGGACGCCGGAGCTGCCGGCTCGTCCGGCGCGGCGGCCATCTCAGCCCTCCACCTCGGTGGACTGTTCCGACCCGCACCCGGCGAAAACCATCGTCTCCACCTAAGCCCTCAGGAATCCGACGATCTCCTCGATTTCGGCGATGATTGGCGCCGAGATGGACCGCGCCCGCTCGGCGCCATCCCTGAGAATGGCGTCGATTTGGGCCGGATCGGCCAGATAGCGCTTCATCTCGGCATTGATCGGCGCCAGAACCGACACGGCGACTTCGGTCAGCTCCTTCTTGAAGGTCGAGAACGGCTGACCGGCGAAGCGGGCGACGGCGGCGTCCAGGGTCGAGTCCGACAATGCCGCCCAGATGCCCAGAAGGTTGGCGGCCTCTGGTCGCTGCTCCAGTTCGGCCACGGCTTCCGGCAGCGGCAGCGGATCGGTCTTGGCCTTGCGCAGTTTCAGCTCGATGGTCTCGGCGTCGTCGGTCATGTTGATCCGGGAATAATCCGACTCGTCCGACTTGCTCATCTTCTTCTGGCCATCACGCAGCGACATGACGCGGGTCGCGGCACCCAGGATCAACGGTTCAGGCAAGGGGAAGAACTCGACGCCGTAGTCGCTGTTGAACTTCTGGGCGGTGTCGCGTGCCAGTTCCAGATGCTGCTTCTGGTCTTCGCCCACCGGCACGTGGGTCGCCTTGTAGGCCAGGATGTCGGCACTCATCAGGTTCGGATAGGCGAAGAGGCCGACGCTGGCGTTCTCGCGGTGCTTGCCGGCCTTGTCCTTGAATTGGGTCATGCGGTTGAGCCAGCCGATGCGGGCGACACAATTGAAGATCCATGCCAGCTGGGCGTGATCGCGGTTCTGGCTTTGCACGAACAGAATATGCTTCTTGGCATCGACGCCGGCCGCCAGCATGGCCGCCGCCACCTCGCGGGTATGCGCCTTCAGCGCCGTCGGCTCCTGCCAAAGGGTGATAGCGTGCATGTCGACGATGCAGAAGATGCACTCGAATTGGTTCTGCAGCGTGACCCAGTTGCGCACCGCGCCGAGATAGTTGCCGAGATGCAGGTTTCCGGTGGGCTGGACGCCGGAGAAAATGCGGTTCATGAGTTTTCGCGCTCCTGGGTCATGTTTGGCTGTGGGACGTACTCCAAGCGGCGGCGGCGGTCAACCGCGTCCGCGCTGGAAGGCGCGCCTTCAGCCGGCCGATTCAGGGGTGATCGCCGCCCGCGGCCCGTCGACCGCCCGGGCCATGGCGGTGAAAAGGGTGCGCCGATTGATCGGCTTGGCCACATATCCATCCATGCCGGCCGCCAGGCAGCGCTCTTTGTCGCCCTGCATGGCGTTGGCGGTCAGCGCAACGATGGGGGTCCGGCCCGCGGCGCCGGGCAGCATGCGAATGGCGCGTGCCGCTTCCAAGCCGTCCATCTCGGGCATCTGCATATCCATCAGGACCAGATCAAACCCACCCTTGGCTGCCAGCGCCACCGCTTCGCGGCCGTTGGCAGCAAGGGTGACGCTGTGACCTCCCTTCTCGAGATAGCGGATGATCACCTCCTGATTGACCGGATTGTCCTCGGCCACCAGAACCGTCAGCGGTTTCGACGGCTCCACGGTTTCACCCGTTTCCCCCGGCTCCTGCCCAACGACCCCGGCCGTAAGCAGCGGCAGGCGAATCGAAAAGCGGCTGCCTCGGCCAGGCTCGCTATCGACGGTGATCGCGCCACCCATCAGGCCGACCAGCCGCCGGCAGATGGCCAGGCCCAACCCGGTTCCACCGAAGCGCCGGGCGATGGTGCCGTCCAATTGGGCGAATTCCTCGAACAACTGAGCCTGGGCGTCCCGCGGAATGCCGATGCCGGTATCCGCGACCGTAAACAGCAGCAGTCCTCCCGCCGCGTCCCCGGCCAGTTCCACCCCGCCCTTTTCGGTGAACTTGATGGCATTCCCCACCAGGTTCAGCAGAACCTGCCGAAGCCGCGCCGGATCGCCGCGGATATGGGTAGGAACCGATGCCCCGACGCGAACGGCGAAAGACAAGCCCTTTTCCTCGGCTCGCACGCGCATCAGCGCGGCGATGCCGTCGACCAGGGGACGCAGCGCGAACGGTATTTCCTCGAGGGACAGCTTGCCGGCTTCGATCTTCGAGAAATCAAGAATGTCGTCGAGGACGGTCAGCAGCGCTTCGGCACAACCGCGGATCGTCCCCACCATGTCGCGAACCTCCCCATCGAGCGCATGGTCCAGCACCAGATGGGTCAGGCCGATGATACCGTTCATCGGCGTGCGGATCTCGTGACTCATGGTGGCCAGGAATTGCGACTTGGCCCGCTCTCCAACTGCCGCGCGGCGATGCGCCTCGGTCAGCTCGCCGATCATCGCCTCCTTCTCCAGGGTCAATTCGATGGCTCGGCGCATCGAGCCATGGAACCGCCTGGCAACAGCCAGCATCAGCAGATAGAAGATCATCGTGTAGGCGGTAAGCACCCAGCCGTTCAGGTCGCCGCGCATGGCGAAGGCCGCCAGCATCGGCGTAAGGGCCGGGGCCGAAAAGGCCAAATAGGCGGGCATGTAGATGCTGAGCGTGCCGACGCCGCCCATCACCATGGCCTGGAAGCAGGTGATGGTGACGATCATCGCCATCGGCTCGGCCGTCGCGCCGAGGATGCCGCCCAGGCCCCAGGCCAGTCCGCCGATGCCGTATGACAGCCCGTAACGCAGCGCCTCGGCTTGCCCCACCTCCCCCCTTGCCAGGCGACGGCGCATCCGCGCGGCGAGGAAGGTCCGCAAGACCAGGATCGCCCAGACCGCCAGGGCCCAACCGAGAAGCAAGGTCCTGTCGGCCGTTTGCCAGTGGATGGCCGCGACGAGCGCCGTGCCGAGCGCCGCGCCGATGGTCGGAAGGGTACTGTTTTCGACCAGGTGCCGCAGCAGTTCGAGGGTGATGCGTCCGTCCGTCGTTCGGTCCATCTCAGCTTCGTCCGCGCCGCAGCATGGCTTTCAGCTCACCTAGATGCGTGGCGCCGGCCAGCAACGCCGCCACCGCATAGGTCATACCGCCCAGGAGGACCAGCAGGACGAGGGCGAAGGCCCGCGTGCCGTGGGCGTCGAGCCAGGGCGCCATCAGCCGGGCTGCCGCCCACAACACCCCCGCCATCGCCACGCTGGCCCCGAAGATGCGCGGCAAGCGGGCCTTGAGACGGACGTCGACCGTGAAGAAGCCACGGCTCTTCAGCAACCACGCCAGCGCGCCGACATTGACCCAGGCCGCCACCGCCGTGGACAATGCCATGCCCACATGTTTCAGCGGCCCCATCAGGGCCAGGTTGAGCGCGACGTTCAACGCCATGGTCGCCATCGCCACCTTGACCGGCGTGCGGGTATCGTGGCGGGCGAAGAAGCTGGGCGTCAGTACCTTGACCAGGACATAGGCCGGCAGGCCCAGGGCGAAGGCCATCAACGCGCCGGCGACGGCCTGGCTGTCCGCGGGGCCGAACGACCCGCGCTCGAATAGCACGGCAATGATGGGCCGGGCGATGGCGACGAAGGCCAGCGCCGCCGGCAGGGTCAGCAGCAGGCCAAGCTCCATGGCGCGGTTCTGCGAAGCCAGCGCCGCTTCCGTCTCACCGGCCCTGAGCTGGCGGGATAGCAAAGGCAGCAGCGCCGTGCCGATGGCGATGCCGACCACACCCAGCGGCAGTTGATTGACCCGGTCGGCGTAGTTGAGATAGCTGACCGCGCCGTTGGCGACATGAGAAGCGATCACCGTATTGATCAGCAGGTTGACCTGATAGACTCCGGCGCCCACCGCGCCGGGCACCACGCGCCTCAGCATCATCCGAACTTCGGGGGTCAGACTCGGCCGCACCGGCCGCAGGCCCATGCCGGCGCGACGCACCGAAAATACCAGCCAGCAGAACTGCGCCACGCCCGAGGCGAACACGCCCCAGGCCATGGCATGGCCGGGAGTTGGCACATAGGGTGCCAGGGCCACCAGCACGGCCATCGAGGTCAGGTTGAGCAGGACCGGCGTCCCGGCGGCCGCGGCGAATCGGCCCAGCGAGTTGAGCACGCCGCTCTGCAGCGACACCATGGAGATGAACAGCAGGTAGGGAAAGGTGATGCGCGACAGCTCGGCGGCCAGCGCCATCTTGCCGGGCATGTCGTCAAAACCCGGCGCCAGCAGGTACATCGCCCAGGGCATGGCCATTTCCATCACGGCGACGAAAGCCAGGACGCTCCAGCCAAGCACCGCCAGGCACTGCTCGGCGAAACACCGCGCCGCTTCCGGCCCCTCCCCCTCCAGCTTGCCGGCGAACAGCGGCACGAAGGCGGCGTTGAAGGCCCCTTCGGCGAACAGGCTGCGGAACAGGTTGGGAAAGCGGAAAGCGACGAAGAATGCATCGGCCACCATGCCGGCGCCCAGATAGCGTGCGATCAGCATTTCGCGCATCAGGCCGGTGATGCGGCTGAGGACCGTCCAGCCGCCGATGGTAGCGATGGCTTTGGTGAGATTCATGAAGATGGCAAGCCCTGCTTGTCGCGCCTTCTTGCCTCACCCAGGCAAGGAGAGCACGGATGAACACGGAATGATTTTACTATTTCATCCGTGTGCATCCGTTAACATCCGTGTCCATCTATGGTCCTTCGACTTGCCGTGGCGGCAGAACGGCTATTGCGCGGCCGTCACGCGGGGCGTCTTCGCAGCCTGGGCCTCGCCGGTCGGCGTCTCACTCAGGGCGGCGGTCAGGGCGTCGCGGATTTCCTTGATCTTGCGCTCGTGCTCGACTTTCAGGCCGAAGACGTTCTTGACGTAGAAGACGTCGACCACGCGCTCGCCGTAGGTCGAGATATGGGCCGAGGCGATCTGCAGGTTGAGCCGCGTCATTGCCGAGGTGACGTCGTAGAGCAGGCCGATGCGATCGCGCCCGTTGACTTCGATCACCGTATGGCCGGCGCTGACCTTGTTGTCCACCAGCACGCGCGGCGGCACCTTGAAGACGCGGGTGCGGCTCTGCATCGCTTCGCGACGCTTGGCCAGTTCCCGGTTGACTCGCAGCCGTCCGGCCAATGCTTGCTCGATGTTGGTGGTGAGCTTGGCCAGGCGGCTCGGCCGATCAAAGGATTCGCCGTCCGCGTCCTGAATGACGAACGTATCCAGCGCCATGCCATTGGCCATGGTGATGATCTTGGCATCGACGATCGAGGCGCCCGACAGCGCCATGGCGCCGGCGATCTGTGAAAACAGGCCCGGATGGTCGCCGGTGTAAAGGGTCACCTCGGTCACGTCATGCGCCTTGTCGAGGCGCCAGTCGAGGGTCAACGGCGCCTTGGTGCTCTCGGCTTCGCGCACCAGGCGGGCATGGCGCAAGTGGGTGGGGGTGTCGAACGACACCCAGTAGGATGGATAGCCGCGGGCGATATGGGCCTCGATCTCTTCGGGCGTCCAGCTTCCGGCCAGTTGGGCCCGGAGCGCTTGCTGGGCGGCCTCGACCCGGGCTTCGCGCTTTTCGACGCCGATGCCGCCCGACATCATGTCGAGGGCCCGCAAATAGAGTTCGCGGAGCAGGCCGGCCTTCCAGTTGTTCCACACCGCCGGACCGACGGCACGCACATCGGCGACGGTAAGCGCCAGCAGCAGCTTCAGCCGCTCGGGGCTCTGCACCACGGCGACGAAGTCGGCAATGGTCTGCGGATCCTCGATGTCGCGCTTGAAGGCGGTGCGGGTCATCAGCAGATGGTGGCGGACCAGCCAGCTCGTGGTCTCGGATTCCTCGTCCGACAGGCCGAGGCGCGGTCCCAGCTTGAGGGCGATTTCAGCCCCCAGGATCGAATGGTCGCCCTTGCGGCCCTTGGCGATATCGTGGAGGAACGCCGCCAGGTAAAGCGCGCGGCGGGACTGCAGGGCCTTCATCACCTCGGTGGCGGCGGGCACCTCCTCCGCCAGCGCGCCCTGCTCCACCCGGTGCAGGATGCCCAGTGCCTGGATGGTATGCTCGTCCACCGTGTAGACATGGTACATATCGTACTGCATCTGCGCCACCACCCGACCGAAGTCGGGGATGAAGCGGCCCAGCACGCCCGACTCGTTCATATGGCGCAACGCCACCTCGGGATCCCTGCGCGATGTCAGCATCTCGATGAACAGGCGGTTGGCCTCCGGATCCTGGCGCAGCTTGTTGTCAATGCGCTTCAGGTTCTGCGTCACCAGCGACAGCGCCCGCGGGTGGATGTCGAGATCCAGTGCCAGGGCCCGATGGAACAGGCGAATCATTTTCACCGGATCGGCCTCGAAGTCGCGCTCGTCGAGAACATCGAGTCGGTTGCCCTCAAGGCGGAAGCCATCGACCTTCTTCAGCCGCAGCAGCGCCGGAAAGCGCAGGCGCGGCTTGCGCTTATGCTGCTCTTCCAGAAGTGCGCAGAAAATCCGCGTCAGGTCGCCCACATCCTTGGCGATGAGGAAATAGTGCTTCATGAACCGCTCGACCCCCAGCGTGCCGCCGTGGTCGGTGTAACCCATGCGCCGGGCGATCTCCGGCTGGACGTCGAAAGTCAGCCGATCCTCCATGCGACCGGTCAGGTAATGCAGATGACAGCGCACAGCCCACAGGAAAGCCTGGGCCTTGGTGAATCGGTTGACCGTTTCCCCGGACAGCGCGCCGAGCGCTACCAGCTCGCGCACATCGGTGATCACATAGAGATACTTGGCGATCCAGTAGAGGGTGTGGAGGTCGCGCAAGCCCCCTTTCCCCTCCTTGATGTTGGGCTCGAGCACGTAGCGCGCCTCACCCAGCTTGGCATGGCGCTCGTCGCGCTCAGCCAGCTTCGATTCGACGAACTGCTCGGCTGTTCCGGCGACCACTTCGGCGCGGTAGCGTTTTTTCAGCTCGGCGAACAGCGCCTGGTCGCCCCACAGCCAGCGCGCCTCGAGGAGCGCGGTGCGGATGGTCATGTCGGCTTTGGCCTGGCGGATGCACTCGTCGACCGAGCGGGTCGAGTGGCCGACCTTCAGGCCCAGGTCCCACAGCAGATAGAGCATGTACTCGACAATCTGCTCGGCATGCGAGGTGCGCTTGTAGGGCAACAGAAACAGGAGGTCGATGTCGGACTGCGGAGACAATTCGCCGCGCCCGTACCCCCCCACCGCGGCGACGCTCATGACCTGGCCGGTGGTGGCGACGCCGGTCGGATATTCGTAGGTGGTGGCGAAATCGTGGACCAGACGGACCAGTTGATCGATCAGGTAACAGTTCTCACGCACCGTGTCGGTGCCCAGGCCGTGCTCTTCAAAGCGGCGCCGCACCTCGGCATAGCCGCCCTGGTGAGCCTGCTTGAATATTTCCAGAACCTTGGCCCGCCGCTTCTGCTTGGGCAGTTCCTCGGCAATGACCGCATCCAGCCGGGCGACTATGTCGGCCCGGTCAATGATGGCGCGCTGGTTCTTTATCTTCGAGAACATGAGAATCCGGGCCGCACGACGCTGTGCACGAGTATATAGCGACGCCGTGCGGAAACGACCGGATTTTTCTGGGCCGGCGGCGGCTCAGGCAACCGCCGGGCGGAACAGCTCACGTTCGAGGATGTCCAATGTCGCCCGTCCGATGTACTCGCTGGCGGGATCCAGTGACTCCATCGCTTCGAGATAGGCCTTGGCGATGACCGGGCCGAGGGGTCTGGGATTGTAAAGCAGCCGCATGATCATGAAGGGGTTGTAGGTCAGCGGATTGTAGTTTTTCGGAAGATAGCCTTCCTTCTTGAGTTTGTCTTCGATCGGCGTGTCCGGCTGGATGCCGATGAAGAAGATGAACGGCAGCACATTGTCCCGGCCGAACCAGTCATACAGCACCTTGATCTTCAGGATCGTCTGACGCAGCGTGTCGGCCGTCTCGCCCGGCGCGTTCAAGGGTAGATAAAGCTTGAGTTTCTGCGTGAGATACCCGGCGTCGCGGAACATCCGCAGGGTTTCCATCTGTTCGTCGAGACGATAACCCAGGGTCAGGGCGTCGATCACCTCCTGCGAACCGGTGAACGACAAATCCAGGCTCGCCAGTCCGCTGGCCACCATCTTCGCCGCGATCTGCGGCGTGATGTAGTTCAGGCGGACATAGCCCGTCCATTGGATGTCGAGTTTGCGGACCAGGAGCTCGTCGAGGATCTTCTCCATATGGACGGTGGAAGGCTTGGTCGAGCAGAACTGGGCGTCGGTGAACCAGATCTTCTTCACCCCATAGCGCTTGTTCAGCATCTCCACTTCCTCGGCCACTTCGACCGGATCGCGGTAGCGCTGTTTCGCCCCCTCGATCTTGGTGTAGAGGCAGAAATTACATTTGTACGGGCAGCCACGCTTCGTGTGGACACCGACGTAATCGTCAAGATGCTTATGAAAATCGGGGAAGATGGATTCGATATAGGGGAAGTCGACCGCCGTTTCCTGGCTGAGGTCGAATACCTGCTCGCGCGAGTGGCGATGGAGCTTGCCGGAACGGTCCTTGTAAAACACATCCCCGACCGGCTCGTCCGACCCTTCCACGACCGCCAGCATGGTATCCTGGCCTTCGCCCACTACGACGGTGGTATCGGGCGGGCACTTCTTCGCGACATATCTGCCGAACACCGAGACCGCGGTGCCGCCGACGACGATCTTCGCCTCAGGCAGCATCTGGCGGACCAGCCGCATGTACCGGAAATTGTTGATCCGGTTCATCAGATATTCGCGAAGAATGTTCAAGCCGTCGAACGCCGCCTTGATGCGCCGGTGCGGCTTGCGGGAGTGCTCGAAATTCATCACCACATCAAGCGCATCGTCATCCGGGTTCGGACCGAAGGACTGCATGTTGCGCCAGGAAAAGGCCACGATGTCGGGTTGCCGGGCCTGAATCTCCTCGATCAGGCGACGCCGGCGGTCACGCTTGTCGATGACCGCGAAATCCAGGATGTGCTGCTGGATTTCCGGATGGCTCTTATGGATGAAGTCGGCGACATAGATCATGCCGCCCGGGTAGATCTTCCAACAGGGAAAGCGGACATAGAGGATGGATTGGACAGACGACGACATGGCACATGCCTTCATTTCTCAGCGGACCGGCCCCCAAGGCCCGATGCTCGTGAGTGAATGGTCTTGGGTCCCGGCGAGCGAAGCGATGCAATCCCCGGGCGAACGCTGCCCCCTGGATCGCGTCGCCGCGCTCGCGATGGCAGCCCTTAAGTCAAGGTTCTGCCTCTGGCCGTTTCGTCAGATGCTGCTCAGTATCAGGATCAGCCAAAGGCTGGCCGCGCCGGCCAGAACGTAGAAAACCGTCGCCACCAGTCCGTCGGCCCGCAGGCCGAAGTCGAAGCAGGTGATGCGCAGCCGATGCGCCTGGCTCCACAGGGACAGGAAGACGATCCCGAAGATCACCAGCTTGCCGAACCACCAGGCGGCGAAGGCATGGAGCTGCTCGTAGCCCAGGGCCGACGGAGGACGCCCGATCGCGGCAAACAGGATCAACACGATGATGACCGGCGTGATCAGGGAAACGACTTCACCTCCGGCGGCGAAGGTTCCCCAAATGATGGGTTTGTTCGATTTGGCCATGGTCAGAACACTCCCGCCCAGAACAGCACGAAGACCGACAGAATCACCCACAGAACGTAATGGCTGCCGGCGACGACCATATCGGGCATCAATTCCTCGCCGACCTGAATCGGCATGGCCTTGGGCGCGACGTTGAACCAGGTGAAGCTGTTGTAGAGCGCGAAGGCCAGGGCCAGCAGCAGGAAGACCAGGCTCACGGGGCTGCGCAACGCCGCCAGGAAATTCTCGTATTCGACCTGCCCCTCGGACAGCCGGGCGAGGCCGACCAGCATGATCACGGTGAAGATGCCGATGAAGATGCTGGTAACCTCGCGGGCCATGTAGCGCATGTAGCGCGGCATGCGGAAGAACCACGTGGTGGGCGAAACTTCGCGAACGTAGGGATTGCGACTCATTTCTTCACCCATGACATGAAGTGTTCGAGATACCAGTCGACGGTACTGGCAACCTTCACCTGCTGCAGGGCCGCAGCCGGATCGACATGTTTGGGGCAGACCTCCGAACACGCGCCGACGAAGGTGCATTCCCACACGCCTTCATTGGTGGCGAGCTCCTCCTGCCGCTCGTCCCGGCCGCCGTCGCGCGAATCCCGGTTGTAGCGATGCGCCAGAGAGATGGCCGCCGGACCGATGAATTTCGGGTGCAGCCCATATTCGGGGCAGGCGGCGTAGCACAGCATGCAGTTGATGCACATGGCGAACTGGCGATACCGCTTGAGCTGCGCCGGCGTCTGGCGGTACTCCCCCTCCTCCAATGAGCGCTTGTCCGAGGGAATCAGGTAAGGCTTGACGCGCTTGAGTTTGGCGATGAAGTCGTCGGCCACCGCCACCAGATCCCGCTCGACCGGGAAATGGGCCAGCGGCTCGATCCGGATGACGCCGGGGTAGTCACGCAGCATCGCCTTGCAGGCCAGCTTCGGTTCGCCGTTGATCATCATACCGCAGCTGCCGCAGACCTGCATGTGGCAGGACCAGCGATAGGTCAACGTCGGGTCGACATTGTCCTTGAGGTAATTGAGCGCGTCGAGGACGCACCATTCGGTCTTGCAGGGAACGCTATAGCGCTCAAATTTCGGCTCCCCGGCGATTTCCGGGTTGTAGCGCAGGACCTCAAGTTCGGCCTGCCTTTCGGCCAATTGAACGTCCATCATTTCTTTGCTCCCGAGTAATCCCTGACGCCGGGCTGGGACTTAGTGATCACCACGTCCAGATAGTCGATGCGCGGTGGTTCCAGGCCGTTGTAATAGGCCATGGAGTGTTTCAAGTAATTCACATCGTCCCGGGCAGTGAAGTCGAGGCGCTGGTGCGCCCCACGCGATTCCTTGCGTTCGCGTCCGCTCACCGCCACGGCCTCGGCGCAATCCAGTAGATTGCCCAGTTCCAACGTATTGAACAGGTCGGTGTTGTAGACGTTGGTCTTGTCGGTCAAAACGACATTCCGATAGCGCCGCCGCAATTCGGAAATCTTGTCGGAGGTTCTGGCCATTCCTTCCTGGGTACGGTAGATCCCCGCCCCCTCTTCCATGGTGTCGGTCATCTCCTTGCGCAGGCCGGCGACCGATTCCGTCCCGTTGCTCCGCATGAACAGTTCCCGCACGCGAGCCTGCGCTTCGTCGGCCTTGGCCGCCAGCGCCGCCGTGTTGCCGGGTTTCGCGCCGGTGGCATAGGCGGCGGCGGACAGCCCGGCCCGACGGCCGAACACGAGGATCTCGACGAGCGAGTTGGAGCCGAGCCGGTTGGCCCCGTTGATGCTGACGCAGGCGCATTCGCCGGCGGCGAACAGGCCGGGAATCGATGTTGCCGCTTTGGTATCCGTATGGATGCCGCCCATCATGTAGTGCACCACGGGACGAATCGGGACCATTTCCTTCACGGGGTCGATACCCAGGTAACTGATGGAAATGTCTCTGACGAAGGGCAGGCGTTCGTTGATTTTCTTTTCGCCAAGGTGGCGCATATCCAGCCACACGCAATCACCCCAGGGGGTCTTTACACCGCGGCCTTTCTGGAATTCGTGCCACATGCTCTGGCTGACCCGATCCCGCGGGCCGAGTTCCATCGTCTTCAGGACCGGCTTGCCCAACGGCGTTTCCGGGCCCATTCCGTAGTCCTGGAGGAACCGGTAATTGTCCTTGTTGAGCAGAACGCCACCCTCGCCGCGGCATGCCTCGGTCAGCAGCGTTCCGGTATTGGGCAACCCCGTCGGGTGATACTGGACGAATTCCATGTCCTTGAGCGCGGCGCCGGCCCGGTAGGCCATGGCCATGCCGTCGCCCGTCTTGATGGCGCCGTTGGTATTGAACCGGAACATCCGTCCGGCGCCCCCGCCGGCGATGATCACCGCCTTGGCGCTGAAATGGCGCATCTGGCCGCTGCGCATCTCGATGGCGGTCACCCCCCGGCAGCACCCCTCATCGACGATCAGGTCAGTGGCGAAATATTCGTCGTAGCGTATGATTTGCGGAAACTGCAAAGACGTCTGAAATAATGTATGAAGGATGTGAAATCCTGACTTGTCAGCGGCAAACCAGGTTCGTTTTATTTTCATCCCACCGAAGGGGCGTACAGCCACCGATCCATCGGCCTCGCGGTTCCACGGACAGCCCCAATGCTCCAGCTGCGTCAACTCTTTCGGCGCTTCGTGGATGAAGTATTCCACCGCGTCCTGGTCGCTCAGCCAGTCGCCACCGCCGACCGTGTCGTGAAAATGCTGTTCGAAGCTGTCATCCGACTTGATGACACCGGCCGCTCCCCCTTCCGCCGCGCAGGTATGGCTGCGCATTGGATAAACCTTGGAAATCAGGGCGATTTTTAGATTTGGTGCTTCTTCGGCGAGAGCGATAGCCGCTCTCAGCCCAGCTCCTCCGGCGCCAATAATGGCGACGTCTGTCTGGATTGTCTCCATGACCTCTCCTATCCGGCATCCCCCATGGACGACCCACCCATCCCCGGTCGTACATATTAGCAAATAGTCGATTTCCCGCAATTTGAATATGGTCTTTTAGAGTCAAAAAAAGTGCATACGAGATGCTACTGTTCGCGTGTTGTGTTCTCCCCCACGCTAATATTTGCTCAGTGATTACTTATGAAAGGTAATATATGAATTTGCAGTTGTGATTGGCGAAGCCCGGTCCGAATCCGGAGTGGAGATCCGGTGACGCCTTCCAGGCCGTTCGCACGTCTTCCAGAAAATGGCCGACTACGTCACGCAACTCCTTCGACCGCTTCTCCAGCTCGGCCACCGCCCGCGTGACCTCGGCTGCGGCGCGGTCGGTTTCCTCGACCGCTTCGCGCACGCCAACGACGTTCGCGGTGACCTGCCGCGTTCCGGCAGAGGCCTGCTGCACGTTGCGGGCGATCTCCTGCGTGGCGGCACTTTGCTCCTCGATGGCCGAGGCAATGGCCGAGGAGATTTCGCCAAGGCGATCGATTGTGCCGCCGATGGCGCCGATCGCCCCTGCCGCCTCCCTGGTCGAGGACTGGACCGCCGCGATCTGGGCTGTGACCTCTTCCGTCGCCTTGGCGGTCTGGCTGGCCAGCGACTTGACCTCGCCGGCCACCACGGCAAAGCCTTTGCCAGCCTCACCGGCCCGCGCCGCCTCGATGGTGGCGTTCAGCGCCAGCAAATTGGTCTGGCTGGCAATGTCGTTGATCAGCCCCACCACCTCGCCGATCCGCTCGGTAGCCGCCGACAGGGTATTCATGGTGTGATTGGCGGCGGCGCTTTGCTCCGTCGCTTCGCCGACGATGCCGTGGGTGTCGGCGGTTTGGCGGCCGATCTCGCCGATCGACGAGGAAAGCTCCTCGGCTGCAGCCGCCACCGTCTGCACGTTCGCGGCCGCCTCTTCCGCCCCCGAGGCCACCGCGACGGTCTTTCCCGAAGCGTCCTCGGCCGCCGCCGACATGGACTTCGCCGTATGGGACAGTTGCAGGGTGGCCGTCGCCACCGATTCGAGGATGCCGGCCACCGTCAGGTTGAAGCTGCGGGTCACGTCCGCTATCCGCCCGGCTCGCTGTTCCCGGTCCCGCTGCGCCTGCTCCTGTGCCGCCGCCAGTTCGGCGTTCTGCCGCAATGCATCGCGGAAATCGCCGAGGGCATGCGCCATATGGCCGATTTCGTCGCGCCTGTGAATACCCGGTATGTCGACGCCGAAATCCCGTTCCCGCAGCCTGGCCATGCAAGCGGTGACACCGTCGATGGGGTGGGAAATGCCCAGGCGCCCCACGACGCCGGCCAACACGCCTCCACACAGCGTGCCCAGCACCAGGGAGGCGACGCAGAGGATCAAAGCCTGGCGATAGAACCTCTCCATGAGGACGGTCCGTTCATGGATTTCCTTGGCGTAGCGGTCGGTATGGGCCTCCAGCATGTCGTTGAGGGCCTGTCGGTTGGAGCGGTTGTCGTTGTTGTCGCCGAAGGCGCGGCCGGCCGGGGCGCCCTGCTCGCGGCCCAGCCGCACCAGTTCGGTGCGGAAGGCGATGAACTGATCCACCGTTTTACCCATCCGCCCGAACTCGCCCTGTTCGGCCGGTGGGACCAGCTTCTCCCACTCTGCCATCCGGTCCTTGATGAGTGCCAGATTGGCCAGCAGCGGCTTGCCGAACTTCTCCACCTCGGCCACATCGCGCGACATGTAGATGCCGCGGGAATCCATCACCACCGCCAGCACCAGGCCGTTGACCGTCTCGCATAGCACGGCCCGCGCCGACAAATTTTCGGTTTGGTGGAGACGGCGGTCGTATTTGTCGATCACATGCAGCGCCACGGCGCCGACGAAGATGGCCACCAGGGCCATCAGCCCGACGATAAGGCGAAGCTTGGCGGCGATGGAAATGCTCCCCAGCATCGGTCCCCTCCATTGCTGAGTAGACAATGTCGAACAGGAAGCCCCCTGCCCCTCACCATCCAGAGGGCCGCCTCATCAATATTAAGTTTTCATGAAATACTGCAACGGTCAACGTTGATCTAAATACTCGGCTTCTTTTTGGAATTGCTTTAATTGATACATCAGCTCCAGGGCTTCGCGTGGGGTGATGTCATCCGGGTTGACTTCCGTTAACAGCTTTACGATTTTCGAATCATTACTTTTCGGTGCATCTTTGCTTTTCTTCACCACTGCCGCGAACAGCGGCAAGTCATCGGCCAGCTTGGCCACCGCCGAGGATTGCTCGCCTTTTTCCAGGCTGTGCAGGATGGCTTCGGCCCGTCCGATGACCGCGTGCGGAAGACCGGCCAGCCGGGCCACGTGGATCCCGTAGGAACGATCGGCGGTTCCTGCTCCCACCTCGTGCAGGAACACCACGTCACCCTGCCATTCCTTGACCCGCATGCAATGGCAGGAGAGTGCCGGCAGCTTGGCGGCCAGAGCCGTCAGTTCGTGATAATGAGTAGCGAACAGAGCGCGGCAGCGGTTGACCTCGTGCAGATGCTCGACCACCGCCCAGGCGATGGACAGGCCGTCAAACGTCGCCGTACCCCGGCCGATCTCGTCCAGGATGACCAGTGCGCGCGATCCGGCCTGGTTCAGGATCGCCGCCGTCTCGACCATCTCCACCATGAAGGTCGAACGCCCGCGGGCCAGGTCGTCGGCCGCGCCCACCCGGCTGAACAGGCGGTCGACGATGCCGATGCGGGCGGCCTCGGCGGGGACGAAGCTGCCCATCTGGGCCAGCACGGCGATCAGCGCGTTTTGCCGCAGAAAGGTGGACTTGCCCGCCATGTTGGGGCCGGTGATCAGCCACAGGCGGCGTTCATCGGCCAAGTCGCAGTCGTTGGCGACGAAGCTCTCGCTGATTGCCGCCTCGACCACTGGGTGGCGGCCGCCGGAGATGGAGAATTCGGTACCCTCGCCGATCTCAGGCCGGCAATAGCGGTTGTCCACCGCCAGTTCGGCCAGGCCGGCGGCGACGTCGAGCGCCGCCGAGGCGCCCGCCGCACGGGCAATTTCGTCGGCCCGGCTCAGGACCTCGCCGACCAGATCGGCGAACAGTTCCAACTCGAGCGCCTGCGCCTTGTCGGCGGCGCTACGGATTTTGTCCTCCAGTTCACCCAGTTCCACCGTGGCGTAGCGGACCGCCGAGGCGATGGTCTGCCGATGAATGAACGGCTCGCCCATTCGTTCGGCCTGTTTGGATGGCACCTCGATGTAATAGCCGAGCACGTTGTTGTGTTTGATTTTCAGCCCAGCTACCCCCGACAGCTCGACATAGTGCGCCTGCAGGGCGGCGATCAGCCGGCGGCTTTCGTCGCGCAAGCCCCGCAAGTCGTCGAGGCCGGCGTGGTAGCTGGCGGCGATGAAGCCGCCGTCGCGGGTCAGCAGTGGCAACTCGGCTGCCAGCGCCCGCCCCAGCCGCTCGACCAGCACCGCATGTTCACCCAGTTCGGCGACAGCGGTACGGATGCCGGGAGGCGGAGCATCGAGACCGCCGGTCAACAGGGCGTTGCGCAAGCCCGGCCCCTCGGCCAGCGTATCCCGCACCGTCGCCAGGTCACGCGGCCCGCCGCGGCCCAAAGAGAGGCGCGATAGCGCCCGTTCCATGTCCGGGCAGCGGCGAAGCGCGTCGCGCAACTCGGCGCGAAGCGAATGCCGTTCGGCGAAAAACTGCACCATGTCGAGACGCTCGCCGATGGCTGCCGGGTCGGTCAGCGGCGCCGCCAGATGCAGGGCCAGCCGGCGCGCCCCGGCGCCGGTCACCGTGCGGTCGATCACCGACAGCAGGCTGCCGCGGCGTTCGCCGGTCAGGGTCTCGGTCAGTTCAAGGTTGCGCCGGGTGGCGGCGTCGATCTCCATCACCGCGCCTTCGGCCAGCCGGCGGGGAAGACCAAGCCTGGGCAGGCGTCCTTTCTGTGTCAGCTCCACATAGTCGACCAGCGCGCCGCCGGCTGCCAGCTCGGCCCGCCCGAAGCTGCCGAAGCCGTCCAGGGCCCGCACGCCATAAAGCTGTTCGAGGCGCCGCCGCGCGTTCTCGGAATCGAAGCGCGCCGCCGGAAGCGGCGTCAGAACCGCCCGTCGGTCGCGGAACAGTTCGAACAGCCCTTCCTGCTGCAGCAGCCGCTCAGAGACCAGCAGTTCGCCCGGATTCAGCCGTGCCACGGCCGCCGCCGCCGACTTGCCGTTCACCGGCTGGACCTGGAAGTCGCCGGTCGACATGTCGAGCCAGGCCAGGCCCAGATGGCCCTGGACCTCGGCCAAGGCCGCAAGATAGTTGTGTGCCCGGGCATCGAGCAGCGCATCCTCGGTGATGGTTCCCGGGGTGACCAGGCGCACCACCGCCCGTTCGACCACCGCCTTGGCCCCCCGCTTCTTGGCCAGCGCCGGATCCTCGGTCTGCTCGCAGACCGCCACCTTGAAACCCTTGCGGATCAACCGGGACAGATAGCCTTCGTGGCTGTGCACGGGCACCCCGCACATGGGGATGTCCTCACCGGCATGCCGTCCACGCCGGGTCAGCGTTATGTCGAGCGCCGCGGCGGCCTGTACCGCATCGTGGAAAAACATCTCATAAAAATCCCCCATCCGATAGAATAGCAGGCAATCGGGATGGGCCCGCTTGATGGCCAGATATTGGACCATCATCGGTGTCGCGTCTTCGTCGAGTGGCGGCGTGGGGATTTCGTTCACGGATGTATGCGGCGTGGTTTGAACGGGCGGCACCTTATCACGAGTGGCGGAGTCAGGGCTATGACCCCGTCCTCCTGACCGGTCCGTCATTTCCGGACAGCCCTAGTGCTCCGATGTAAACTGATGAATCAATTTACATCAGAACACTAGCCTAGGCCTTTGCCCCTTGCCGGGCGGCGCCTCCGGACCGGCAAGGGGCTATGATAGACTTGGTGCGCTGACCCATCTGAATGGGTCAGCGCACTAGGAATCCGCAAGCCGATCCGGCAAAATGAACGTTCGGAAACAAGGAAGAACAGCCGTGAGCCAAGACACCCGCCCATCGTACAAGGAGGTGGTCGGCCTGTTCACTCGCCGATCCGACTTCGACGCCGCGCTGAAAGCCCTGCTCAAGGCCGGCTTCACCCACAGCGACCTGTCCGTTCTCGCCTCGCACGACAGCATCGACGCCGCCGATCCGGACACCCAGTCCTGGAAGGACCGCCTGATCGGACTGGTGGGCGAGCTGAAATATGAAGGTCCGCTGGTAACCGCCGGGCTGATCGCCATCGCTGCCGGACCTGTCGGCGCCGCCATTGCCGGGCTGATCGCCGCCGGTGTCGGCGGGGTCGCTCTAAAGGAACTGATGGACGAGATCACGGCCCGGCCTCATGCCGAACAATTTGCCGCAGGGCTTGCCGCCGGCGGCATTCTGCTCTGGGTCTATGCCGCCGATCCGGGGCGCGAAAGGAAGGCCACCGAAATCCTGTCGGCGGCCGGCGGCGCCAATGTCCACACCAACGAGCGTCTGTCTTCTTGAGCCGGCCAGGCCGGGAAATCACTGCGCCATTCCCGGCATCCGGTTCCCATATGAGCGGCGCTTGAACCAAGGCGGACGCGGGGGCGTCCGCCACAACTGACGTCAACCGTGGCGCCGCTTGGCGTAGTCCGCAGGGGTAGGAGTCTCACCATGGACGATAGTGCCAAACAAATCACCGATCTCGAACGCGACACGCTTTTGCTGCACGCCTCCGGCCGGCCGGGCAAGATCGAAGTCACGCCGACCAAGCCGATGGGTACGCAGCGCGACCTTTCTCTGGCCTATTCGCCCGGCGTCGCCTTTCCCTGCCTCCACATCGCCAAGGATCCAAGCCTGGCTTACGATTACACGGCAAAGGGCAACCTGGTGGCGGTGATCTCCAACGGCACCGCGGTGCTGGGCCTGGGCGACCTGGGGGCGCTCGCCGGCAAGCCGGTGATGGAAGGCAAGGCGGTGCTGTTCAAGCGCTTCGCCGATGTGGACGCCATCGACCTCGAGGTCGACACCAAGGACGTCGATGCCTTCGTCAACGCGGTACGTTACCTTGGCCCAACCTTCGGCGGCATCAACCTCGAGGACATCAAGGCCCCTGAATGCTTCATCATCGAGCACCGCCTGCGCGAGCTGATGAACATTCCGGTGTTCCATGACGACCAGCACGGAACCGCGATCATCGCCTCGGCTGGCCTGATCAACGCGCTACACCTCACGGGGCGCGACATCCGCTCGATCCACCTGGTGGTCAACGGCGCCGGGGCCGCCGCCATCGCCTGCGTCGAACTGGTCAAGTCGATGGGCGTGCCGCACAACAACGTCATCATCTGCGACACCAAGGGAGTGGTGTACAAGGGCCGCACCGAAGGCATGAACCAGTGGAAATCGGCCCACGCCGCCGAGACCGAGGCACGGACGCTGGCCGAGGCGCTGAAGGGTGCCGACGTGTTCTTCGGCCTGTCGGCAAAGGGCGCGGTGACCCAGGACATGGTCACCACCATGGCGCCCATGCCGATCATCTTCGCCATGGCCAACCCCGACCCCGAGATCACGCCGGAGGAGGTCAAGGCCGTGCGGCCTGACGCCATCACCGCCACCGGCCGCTCGGATTACCCGAACCAGATCAACAACGTGCTGGGCTTTCCTTATATCTTCCGCGGCGCGCTGGACGTGCGGGCCAGCACCATCAACGACGCCATGAAGATCGCCGCCGCCCAGGCGCTGGCCGCCCTGGCCCGCGAAGACGTCCCGGACGAGGTGGATGCCGCCTATTCGGGCCGGCGCCTGCGCTATGGGCCGGAATACATCATCCCGGTTCCGTTCGACCCGCGCCTGATCTCGTCGATCCCGCCGGCAGTGGCCAAGGCGGCCATGGATTCCGGCGTCGCCCGCAAACCCATCATCGACATGGACTCCTACAAGCGCGAGCTGTCGGCGCGCCTCGATCCCACCGCCGCATCGATGCAGGGCATCTTCCAGGCGGTGCGGGCCAACCCGCAACGCGTGGTGTTCGCCGAAGGCGAAGAGGAAAAGACCATCCGCGCCGCCGTTGCCTTCCGCAACGCCGGCTACGGCACGCCGATCCTGCTGGGCCGTGACGACCGCATCCGCGCCACCATGAAATCCGCGGGGCTGGCCGGCGTGCTTGACGGCATCGAGATCGTCAACGCGCGGCTGTCGGACCACACCAAACATTATACCGACATGCTGTATTCCCGCACGCAGCGCAAGGGCACGCTCTACCGCGACGCCCAACGCACCGTGAATCAGGAACGCAACGTGTTCGCCGCCGCAATGGTGGCGGCCGGCGACGCCGATGCCATGGTCACCGGTCTTACGCGCAACTATTACCAGGCCTTCGACGAAGTGAAGCGGATGATCGATCCGTCCTCCGGCGAGCTGGTTTTCGGCACCACCATCCTGGTGGCGCGCGGGCGCACCGTGTTCATCTCGGACAGCGTCGTGCTGGAAACCCCGACCTCGCGGCAGCTGGCCGACATTGCCTGCCAGACTGCGGCCAACGCCCGGCGGATGGGTCACGAGCCACGTGTTGCCCTGCTGTCCTATGCCAATTTCGGCAATCCGCCAAATTTGAATTCCGAGCGGGTGCACGAGGCGGTAGCGATCCTCGATCAGCGCAACGTCGACTTCGAATATGACGGCGAAATGGCCACCGACGTCGCCCTCGATCCCGAACTTCTGAAGCTCTATCCGTTCTGCCGGCTGTCGGGGCCGGCCAATGTGCTGGTCATGCCCGGGCTGTATTCGGCCAATATCGCCTGGAAGCTGCTGCAGAAGCTGGGCGGCGGGTCAGTCATCGGCCCGGTGCTGACCGGGCTGTCCAAGGCGGTGCAGATCACCTCGATGGACGCCTCGGCCCGCGACATCGTCAATATGGCGGTGCTGGCCAGCTACGATGCGGTGCGCTTCGCCTCGCGCAGCCGCTGAGCCTTGACCCGTCCCAGCCTTCGCGAGAAGGCCGGGACGGTCACGCCTCCCGGATTGCTACGGCTCTATGAAATCTTTCGTATGACTTTGCTCCGTTGCTTAAGCGATTGACGCAACGCAGCCGAACGGCGAATTCTTCCGGCAAAATCGTGCACGGGGGAGACCAGCATTTATGACGTCCGGACAGATCACCCGCCGGCTATTGCCAACGGTCGCCGCCCTGTCGACCCCCACGGTCGCGGTATTCGTCGTTCTGCTGGCCGCCGGCGAAGTGGCGTTCTGGCCGGCCGTCATCGGCACGGCGGCGACGGCTCTGCTGACCGCCCTGCTGCTGCGCCCCTACGTCGCCGACTTGGCCCAGGTGGCCCGCTATGCCCGCGACCTGATCCGCGGCGGTGAGGCCGCGGCACCCCGTCTGCGCACCGATATCGGCTCGGACATGCTGGCGGCCTTGGGCCAGTTCCGTCGCGCCTGGCGCAGCCATAGCGAAGACATGGCCACCTTGCTGGCATTCCACGAAACTCTGTTCGACAACCTGCCCGAGCCGTTGCTCCTGCTCAACGGACAGCGACGCATTGTCCGCGCCAACGCGGCGGCACGCAAGATTTTTGGTCGTCAGCAGCAGGGGCGCGACCTGGCTGCGGTGCTGCGCAATCCCGACGTCCTCGAGGCGGTGGATCAGGTGCTGGCCGGCGAGCCAGGCAGCACGGTCGAATTCAACCTGCCAGGTCCGGTAGAATGCGATTTGCGCGCCATGATCGAACCGTTGCCGCAGGCCGGCGTCGACGGGACCGTGGCGGTCCTCTCACTGCACGACGTCACCGCCTTGAAGCGCATGGAGCAGATGCGCGCCGACTTCGTTGCCAATGCCAGCCACGAGCTGCGCACTCCGCTGGCTGCCATCCTGGGATTCGTCGAGACCTTGCGTGGCCCGGCCCGCGACGACAGCGAAGCGCGGGAGCGCTTCCTGGCCATCATGTACGACCAAGCGACGCGCATGTCGCGGCTGGTCGGCGACCTGCTGACCCTGTCGCGTATCGAATTGCAGGAGCACACGCGACCGGAAGGACGGGCGGATGTGAGCACCGTCCTGCGGCGCGTCGCCACCGGCCTCGAAATGCAGGCCGAGCAGCGCAACATGCGGATCGACCTCAATCTGCCAGAATCGCTTCCGCTGGTGGCCGGTCAGGAAGACGAACTGGCCCAGGTGTTCCAGAATTTGATCGACAATGCCCTGAAATACGGCCGCGAAGGGACTTCGGTGGAGATCTCGGGGGGAGTCACCCCCGAGCCGTCGGCGGGCGGTGGCGAGTGTCCGGCCCGTGCGGTCTGCATCGCCGTGCGCGACCACGGCGAGGGAATCGCCCGGGAACACCTGCCGCGGCTGACCGAGCGCTTCTTCCGCGTCGACACGGCGCGGTCGCGCCGGCTGGGCGGCACCGGCCTGGGCCTTGCCATAGTCAAGCATGTGCTGAACCGGCACCGCGGCTTGCTGACCATCGACAGCACGCTCGGCGAGGGAAGCGTCTTCACCGTATGCCTGCCGACGATAGAGGGATGACAGCCGGAGACACCACAATCACAGATATATATTCCCTGGCTATTGGGCGTAATTCCTGTTGCCAGTTTTGCCCGAACGATATACCTGCTAACTCGAAAAAAGGTCGCGCGCTCCGCGCTGGAGAAAAACTCGTGCACGCCGAATCCGCAGTTCCCGGGCTGTCCGATTGTGCCCGCCCGAAGATCACCGTGCGGGGTGTCGACGTCTTCTATGGTGGAAAGCAGGCGCTGACCGACATCGACCTGGATATCAACGAAAACGAAGTGACGGCGTTGATCGGCCCCTCCGGCTGCGGAAAGTCCACATTCCTGCGCTGCCTGAACCGGATGAACGAGACCATCGCCGACTGCCGCGTCACCGGCCGCATCGAACTTGATGGCATCGACGTCACCACCGGCCTCGACGTCGTGGAATTGCGGGCGCGGGTCGGCATGGTGTTTCAAAAGCCGAACCCGTTCCCCAAGTCGATCTACGACAATGTCGCCTTTGGGCCGCGCATCCTTGGGCTGACCGAGGATCGGCATGAAATGGACGAGATCGTCGTGCATAGCCTGCGGCGCGCCGGCCTCTACGACGAGGTCAAGGACCGCATGGACCAGCCCGGCACGGGGCTGTCCGGCGGTCAGCAGCAGCGACTGTGCATCGCGCGCGCCATCGCCGTCGGCCCTGAGGTGATCCTGATGGATGAGCCGTGCTCGGCCTTGGACCCCATCGCCACCGCGCGCATCGAGGAACTGATCGAGGAATTGCGCTCCGAATACACCATCGTCATCGTTACCCATTCGATGCAGCAGGCGGCCCGCGTCTCGCAACGCACGGCGTTTTTTCACCTGGGCGTCCTGATCGAGACCGGGCCGACGGCGGCGATCTTCACCAACCCGGAAAACCCGCTGACGCAAGGGTACATCACCGGTCGATTCGGTTGATCCGCCATGCCCCACATTGTCAAATCCTTCGACGACGAACTGACCCGGCTGCGCGAAAGCGTGATCGCCATGGGTCAGATGACGACGGCACAATTTTCCCGTTCGCTGGACTGCCTGACCGATCCCACCGATGAAGCGGTCGCCGGGGTGATCGCCCTGGACGCCGAAATCGATCGCTTGTCCCAGGCAGTCAACGAGCAGGTGTTTCACGTCTTGGCATTGCGCTCCCCCATGGCCGACGATCTTCGCCTGGTGGTGACCGCCATGCACGTGGCCACCGCGCTCGAACGCATCGGCGGCTACGGGGTGAGCCTGGCGCGCAATGCCAAGGCCCTGTCCTATCCGCCGTTGCCCTCGCTCCGTTCGGTGGTGCGTATGGGCAGGGAAGTGACGACGATGCTGGTCGACGTACTGGGCGCCTACGGCGAGCGGGACGCCGCCCGGGCACTGGCCGTATGGAAAGCCGATCGTCAAGTGGACGAAGCCTATTCGTCACTGTTCCGCGAAACCATTACCTACATGATGGAAGATCCGCAGAACATTCGTTCGTGCAGCCACCTGATGTTCATCGCCAAGGACATCGAGCGGGTCGGCGACCATGCCACCAATATCGGCGAGATGGTCTATTTTCTGGCCACCGGCCGGCCGCTCGGCGAGGTGCGCCCCAAGGGCGACACTTCGACCGCGGCCGGCCCTTCGTAGCACCGATCCCCATCAGTCATTGCCGCTTGCGCGGGAATGACGCTGTGGCCTGGGCTCAGGTCTTCGCCTTGGCGGCGGCGCGGTCGATGGCCTCCTGAATCAGCCGGGTGGCCTTCTCGGCATCCCCCCAGCCGGCGACCTTTACCCACTTGCCCTGTTCAAGATCCTTGTAGTGGGCAAAAAAATGCTCGATCTGCTGGATCAGAATGGGCGGCAGATCGGTGTAGTTCTTCACGTCGTCATAGAACGGATGCAGCTTGGGATGGGGCAGGGCCAGGATTTTTTCGTCCTTGCCGCCCTCGTCCTCCATCAGCAGCACGCCGACCGGGCGAGCCCTGAGCACGGCGCCGACGGCGATGCTGTGCCGCCCGACGACCATGACGTCCACCGGGTCGCCGTCTTCCGAAAGGGTGTGGGGAACGAAGCCGTAGTTCACCGGATAATGCATGGCGGTGTGCATGAAACGGTCAACGAACATGGCGCCCGATTCCTTGTCCACCTCGTACTTGACCGGCTCGCCCCTCAGCGGAATTTCGATGATGACGTTGACGTCGTGAGGGGGATTCTTGCCGATCGGAATCTTCTTTATGTCCATTGTATTCGTTCTTCCTTAGGTTGAGTTACTGCCGGCTCGACGGGCCATATTGCATCGCACAATACAATACCATACCGCCAAGCGTCAGGTTTGGAATTATTTCAACCTGCCGCCGGGCGGGGCTGTCGGGCGGTCATCCATAACAGCAGCAGCAAGGCGGGCACCGTCACCACGGTGGTCATCAGGAAGAAATTCACCCAGCCGAAACTGCTGGCCAGTTTGCCGGTCGAAGAGGAAACGATCGTGCGGCCGATCGACGCCACCGAAGACAGCAGCGCATATTGGGTCGCCGTATAGGCCGTGCTGCAAAGGCTGGAAAGATAGCCCACCAGAGCCGCCCCAGCCATGCCGCCGGTCAAATTTTCGGCCAGGACGCACAGGGCCAGATAGAATATCTGATGCCCGGACTGGGCCTGCAGGACATAGAACAGGTTGCCCAGCGATTGCAGCAGCCCACACAGCAGCATCGCCCGCACGACACCGACACGCGCCACCACCACTCCGCCGATCAAGCCGCCGAGAAGAGTGGCAATGACCCCGAAGACTTTCGAGACGGCGCCAATTTCCTCGAGGGAAAATCCCATCGCCACGTAAAGGGGGCCCGCCATGCGCCCGGCCATGGCTTCGCCCAGCTTGTAGCCGAAGACCACCAGCAGGATGGCAAGCCATCCGCGCCGGCTCATAAAGTCCGCGAAGGGACAGACGAAGGTGCCGTACAGCCAGGCAAGGATCTGCGCCCGCCGGCCGCACAAATGCGGCCGGCTTTCCAGGAAGGCCGCGACGCGGCCCTCGAGGGGTGAGCTTCGGGCCGACACCGAGCGCTCGGGTTCGCGGCCGAACAGCAACGTCAACATTCCCGCGACCAGCAGGACGGCCATGACCGCATAGGCGGTAAACCAGCCGAAGGAGCCGGCGATGAAGAATGCGCCTGCGCCGGATGCCAGCATGCCGAGTTGGTAACCGGTCTGTACCGTTGCCGCTCCGGCGCCTTGCTGCCATTCCTCGAGGATTTCCACTCGATAGGCGTCGATGACGATGTCTTGGCTAGCCGAAAGAAAAGCCACGGCCAAGGCCGCGATGGCCATCAACCCGAGATCCGTCTCGGGACTCAGGCTGCCGACTGCAAGCACTGCCACCATGAGGAGCAATTGTATGGTGATGGCCCAGCCACGCCGCCGGCCGAGCGGCAGCGGCGGCGGCAATCGATCGAGCAGCGGCGACCATAATGGTTTGAGCGAATAGGGCAGCCCGATCAACGCGAACAGGCCGATGGAGGACAGGCTGACTCCGTCCTTCGCCAGCCACACCGACAGGGTGTTCCCGGTAAGGGCAAGCGGCAGCCCGCTGGAGAAGCCGAGCAGCAAGATTGCCAGCAGGCGGCGATCGCCGTATACCCGCAATACGTCCCGCCAGCTGTTCATCATTGGTCTCCTGTCATCCCGATGACCGCAGGGAGGAAGGATCCCGCCGGACTGCGCAGATCCTTCGCCTAGGGCTCAGGATGACAGTGTCACCCATTGTTAAACGGACTCTTTCTGCCGGCTGGCCCGTTTGCGTTCATTGGGGTCGAGCAGCCGTTTGCGCAGCCGGATGTTCTTCGGCGTCACTTCCACCAGCTCGTCGTCGTCGATATAGGCGATGGCTTGCTCCAGGCTCATGCGGCGCGGCGGGGTCAGGCGCACCGCCTCGTCCTTGCTGGTGGTGCGGATATTGGTCAGCTGCTTGCCCTTCAGCGGATTGACCTCGAGGTCGTTGCCGCGGCTGTGCTCGCCGATGATCATGCCCTCGTAGACCTTCACCCCGGCGCCCAGGAACAGCGGCCCGCGCTCTTCCAGATACCACAGGGCATAGGCCACCGTTTCACCGGCGCCATTTGAAATCAGCACGCCGTTGCGCCGCCCTTCGATGGGTCCCTTGTAGGGGGCGTAACCGTGGAAAATACGGTTCATCAGGCCGGTGCCGCGGGTGTCGGTAAGGAATTCGCCGTGATAGCCGATCAGGCCACGCGACGGCGCCAGGAAGGTGATGCGGAGCTTCCCGCCGCCCGAAGGCCGCATGCCGGTCATCTCGGCCTTGCGCAGGCTCATCTTCTCGACCACTACGCCCGAGAATTCCTCGTCGACGTCGACGAACACCTCTTCGATCGGCTCCAGCCGCTCGCCGCTCGCCTCGCCGGCCTTGAAAAGCACCCTGGGGCGCGAGATGGACAGCTCGAAGCCTTCGCGGCGCATGGTCTCGATCAGCACGCCGAGCTGCAACTCGCCGCGCCCGGCAACTTCGAAGGCGTCCTTGGTCTCGGTCTCGCGGATGCGGATGGCGACGTTGCTCTCGGCTTCGCGCAGCAGCCGGGCACCGATCACCCGGCTGGTCACCTTGTCGCCTTCCTGCCCGGCCAGCGGGCTGTCGTTGACCGAGAAGGTCATCGCCAGTGTGGGCGGGTCGATGGGCTGGGCGTGCAGGGCCTCGGTCACGTCGGTGGCGCAGATGGTGTCGGCCACGGTGGTCTTGGTCATGCCGGCCAGGGCGACGATGTCGCCGGCCTCGGCGACGTCTAGAGAAGTCCGCTCGATGCCGCGATAGGCCAGGATCTTGGCGATGCGGAACTGCTCGATCAGGCTGCCATCGCGCGCCAGGGATTTGACGTTCTGGTTCAGCTTGACCGTACCCGAATGGATGCGCCCGGTCAGCACACGGCCCAGATAGGGGTCGGCCTCCAGGGTCGTCGCCAACATGGTGAACGGCGCGTCGAGGTCGTGCTCGGGCGCTGGCACATGGGCCACGATCAGGTCGAATAAGGCCGAGAGGTCCTTGCGCGGGCCTTCCAGGCTGTCGTCGGCCCAGCCGTCGCGGCCGACAGCGAACAGGGTGGGGAAGTCCAGCTGCCGGTCGTTGGCGTCCAGCGCGGCGAACAGGTCGAACACCTCATCGTGTACCTGATGCGGCCGGGCGTCGCCACGATCGACTTTGTTGATCACGACGATGGGCCTGAGGCCGAGTGCCAGCGCCTTGCCGGTGACAAACTTGGTCTGCGGCATAGGGCCCTCGGCCGCGTCGACCAGCACCACCACGCCATCGACCATGGACAGGATGCGTTCCACCTCGCCGCCGAAATCGGCGTGACCGGGGGTGTCGACGATATTGATGCGGGTGTTCTTCCACTGCACCGAGGTGCATTTCGCCAGGATGGTGATCCCGCGCTCCTTCTCCAGATCGTTGGAGTCCATGACCCGTTCCGCCACCTGCTGGTTCTCGCGGAAAGTGCCGGACTGGCGGAGCATGGCGTCGACCAGGGTTGTCTTGCCGTGGTCGACATGGGCGATGATGGCGATGTTGCGTAGATCCATGACTTAAACCGTTACAAAGGCCGCCTGGGCGACCAGTTGGCCAAGATCGGCGGCCGGTCGGGCACCGAAATGGCTGATGATTTCGGCCGCACACAAGCCGCCCAGCCGGGCGCATGTGCCAAGGTCGCGACCCTGGGTGAAGCCGTAGAGGAAGCCGGCGGCATAAAGGTCCCCGGCACCGGTGGTATCGACCAGCTCGGGCACCGCTTCTGCGCCCTGCACTACCACCTGCTCGCCGGCAACAGCCACCGAACCCCTGGCGCCGCGCGTCACGACGGCCACGTCCACATGGCCGCGCAACTGCCGGACGGCATCGTCGAAGCCGGTCTGGAACAGCGAAGTGATCTCGGCCTCGTTGGCGAACAGAACGTCGATATGCTCGTTCACCAGATCAAGAAACTCGGCCCGATGGCGTTCGACACAGAACGGATCCGACAGCGACAACGCCACTTTTCGTCCGGCCGCGTGGGCAATGGCGGCCGCCTTGCGGAAGGCCGCCTTTGCTTCCGGCGGGTCCCACAGATAACCTTCCAGATAGGTCACCTGCGCATTGCCCACTACATCGGCGTCGATATCATCCGGACCCAGTTCAATGCAAGCCCCCAGATATGTCTGCATGGTCCGCTGGGCGTCCGGCGTTACGAAAATCAGGCAGCGGGCGGTCGACGGCCCATCGACCGCAGCCGGGGTATCGAACACCACGCCCTGGCTGCGCAGGTCGTGGCGGAACACCTGACCCAGCTGGTCGTCCTTGACCTTACCCATATACGCGGCGCGGGCGCCCAGCGCAGCAAGGCCGGCAATGGTGTTGGCGGCTGAGCCGCCGGAACATTCCAGTCCCGGCCCCATCCGGCCGTACAAGGCCTCGGCCATTTGAGCGTCGATCAGCGTCATGACGCCCTTGGCCAGACCGAGGGCCCGCAACTGGGCGTCGTCGGCATGGGTCAAAACATCCACGATGGCGTTGCCGATGCCGGCAACGTCGAAGGCGCAATCCGCCATATGTTCCTCCGGAAGGCTGTCGCGGCGCAGTATAGCCATGGCGCCAACCCGGACAACGGAAAAGACCGTTGCACCGAGGCGCACCCGCCGTGCTAAATGGCGCCCGATGATCGCTTCGTTCACCAAGGCCGTCGCCCAGCTTTCGGATCCGCAGTTCCGGCGGAGCCTGCTGCTCGGCCTTTTGGCGACGGTGCTCGTATATATCCTGCTCTATCTCGGCATCGGCTGGGGCATGGCCCGGCTTTCGGTATTCGGGATCGCCTGGGCCGACCGGCTGACCGAGGTGCTGGGCAGCCTGGCCATTTTCGTGCTGACCGTGCTGATGTTCCCCAGTGTCGTCACCCTGGTCCTGGGCTTCCTGCTCGACGACGTGGCGGCTGCGGTGGAACGCCGGTATTACCCCGGATTGCCGCCGCCCCGGCGGCAAAAGCTGGGCGAGATGACCTGGGGCGCGCTCCGCTTCGCTCTGGTCACCGTGGCGGTCAACCTGGTGGCCCTGCCCTTCGCCCTGGTCCTGCTGTTCGCCGGCATCGGCGTGGCCGTCTACTATGCGGTTAACGGCTATCTGCTCGCCCGCGAATACTTCGAGCTTGTCGCCTGGCGGCGTGTCGAACCGACCACCGCCGACGCCATGCGGCGGCGCCATGCCGTTCGCCTGTGGCTGGACGGTGTCGCCATCACCTTTGTCTCGACCCTGCCGGTGGTCAACCTGGTAGCGCCGCTGATCGGTACCGCGGTCATGGTGCATGAATTCGAAAACCTGCGGGCGAAGAGCAATTCTTGAATTGCCCCCACGTCGCAAGGCCTTATAATTCCGGCCCAATCTGTGCCCACACCACCGCTTTGGGCTCTACCGGACCCGCCCGATCCATGCTGCCTCGCCGCTCCTGTCGCCTGCCCTCCCGGCTCCTCCCCTTTGCCGCATTGTCCCTGGTCGCCCTCCTCGGCGCCTGCGCCATGCCCCCGGGCGACGGGCCATTTGGCCGGACAGGCACCACCATTGGCCGGGGCGCGCCGGGTGACGAAAGTCCCACCCCGTCCGGCCCCCTGCCGACCGATCGAGAGCTGGCGGCCGATCCGAATCGCCTCAAAGGTTTTGCCGCCGGCCAGGTGGTCGCCGCGCTGGGAGATCCCAATTATCGCCGCCGCGAAGCGCCGGCCGAGGTCTGGCAATATTACGGCCCGGGCTGCGTCCTCGACCTTTTCCTCTACGACGAAAAGGGCGCCCAGCGGGTCGCCTATGTGGAGGTGCGCAACCAGTCGGCTGGCCAAAGCGGGGCGTCGGCCTGCATATCACAGCTGTTGGGCGGCCGGCGCGGCCAGCAGAGCAGTTAACTCTTCTCAGAATATTCGCACAGATCGGCGATCGGGCAGGCCGGGCAATTCGGCTTTTTCGCCTTGCAGATATAGCGCCCGTGCAGGATCAGCCAATGGTGGGCGTGCAGCTTCCACTTGTCGGGGGTAACGCGCTCCAGCGCCTGTTCCACCGCTTCCGGAGTCTTGCCGCAGGCCAGCCCGGTACGGTTGGCGACGCGGAAGATATGGGTGTCGACGGCGATGGTCGGCTGGTGGAATGCGACATTCAACACTACATTGGCCGTCTTGCGTCCCACCCCGGGTAGCGCTTCCAGGGCCTGCCGGTCGACCGGCACCTGGCCGCCGTGCTGCCCCACCAGCCGGCGCGACAGCTCGATGATGTTCTTCGCTTTGGTGTTGAACAGGCCGATTGTGCGGATATGCCGCTTGAGGCCCTCCTCTCCCAGCACCAGCATGGCGGCCGGCGTGTCGACCTCGGCAAACAGCGCACGCGTCGCCTTGTTGACCCCGGCATCGGTGGCCTGCGCCGACAGCACCACGGCGACCAGAAGGGTGAAAGGGTTGTGATATTCCAGTTCGCTCTTCGGCTCGGGATTGCGCGCCGCCAAGCGGGCAAACAGTTGGTCGACGGTGGCGGGATTCATTACGGCGGCTATCTCCAAACGTCCCGGACATGGTAGCATCGCGGCGGAAAAGTAAGGAGACCCTGGTGTCGACCAGTTGCTGGAAAACATTCTTCGCCGCTACAGCGGCATTGGCCCTGCTTGCCGGATGCTCGGAATCCGCCACCCAGCAGGCCAAGGCGCCGACGTCGTCGAAGCACAGTTCACCAGCTCCGGTCGAGCCGCCGACCCTGCCCGCAGGAAGTTTCGACCAAGCGAAGGCGCAGGCCGAACTGACCACCGCGCAGGCCGCCCGCGAGGCCGGCAACGCGGCCGAAGCCCGCCGCCAGGCCGAGGCCGCGGTCGACCATTGGCCGGGCGACCCGGCGGCCTGGGCCGAGCTGCAAACCGACTGCCAGTCGCTGGCCGACGTCGAATGCAGCCGCTATGCCGCGTTCTTTCAGGCCAAGATTGAGTTCTTGAAGGGTCTGCCGGCCCGCGCCGGTGTCCTCGGCTTCCAGAACATCGCGGAGGAACCGACCGGAACCAAGGCCGGAGCTTATACCTATGACGAACGGACCATCGTCACGGCGCGGCGGCTATGGGCCTTCTATCACCAGCAAGATCCGATGGCGGCCAAGCGCGACCAACCGATGGACGAAGAGCCGTCGTTTGCCGAGGAATATCCCTATGCGCCGGCCGTCCTGGTAATCGGTGCCGGCGCCGGTCTGCTGACCGCGGCGAAGAGCCTGGCGAACAAGTGACGCATCAGATCGTGATGCGATTACGTCGAATCATCGTCTTGAGCCCGAACCGCGCCTGAGCTTTGAAAAAGCGAAGCTCTTTCCGCCTGAAAAACCGGCAGTCTCACCCCAATCCCAGCACGTCGCGCATGCTGTAGAGGCCCGGCGGCTTGCCGTGGGCCCAGCGGGCCGCGCGCACCGCGCCCTTGGCGAAGATCTGGCGGGAGGACGCCTTGTGGGTGATCTCGATGCGCTCACCCTCGGCGGCGAAAATCACCGTATGGTCGCCCACCACATCGCCGCCGCGCAAGGTGGCAAAACCGATCTCACCCGCCGGGCGGGCCCCGGTATGGCCGTCGCGGCTCTTGCACCAGACATCCTCGAGCTTGACGCCGCGGCCCAGTGCCGCGGCCCGGCCGAGGCCCAACGCCGTACCAGACGGCGCGTCGACCTTGTGGCGGTGGTGCATCTCGACAATCTCGATGTCGTAGGTCGTCGGATCGAGGGCGGCAGCGACCTGCTCCACAAGCGACAGAAGGACATTGACACCGACGCTCATGTTGGGCGCCCAGACCACGGCCGTGCGTGCCGCCGCTTCGCGCAGGGCGGCTTCCTGCTCGGCGGACAGGCCGGTGGTCCCCACCACCAGGGCGGTTCGCGTTTCCGCGGCCAGTCGGGCATGTTCGATGGCGGCGGCAGGCGCCGTGAAGTCGATCACCGCATCCGCCTGCTCGAACAGGGTCTTGCTGTCGAGACCCACCGCCAGACCATTGCGGCCACGGCCCACCAGTTCCCCCAGGTCGCGGCCGACAGCGTCGCTCTCCGACCGCTCGACGCCACCGGCCAGCGCCACGCCCTCGGTATCGAGGACCTCGCGAACCAGCATCTGCCCCATGCGGCCATCGCAGCCGACGATTCCGATCTTGGTCATTGTGAAGTTCATCCGCAGTCTATCGGAACAAAGGTAACACGGCTTTGCGTGGCCAACCACGGATCGCCACGGATCAGTCCTTCAGATCCTCCCACAGCTCCTTCACCTTGGCGAAGAAACCGGTGGACTCGGGACTGGTCTCGTGGCCTCCGGCCTTCTCGAACTCGCGCAGCAGTTCCTCCTGACGCTTGTTGAGGTTGACCGGAGTTTCCACTACCGCCTCGACGAACATGTCGCCGCGGGCCGGGCTCCGCAATACGCTCATGCCCTTGCCGCGCAGCCGGAACTGGCGGCCAGACTGGGTCCCGGTGGGAATGGAGATCTTGGCGCGGGAGCCGTCGATGCACGGCACCTCGATGGAACCGCCCAGGGTCGCCGTCACCATGGAAATGGGAACACGGCACTGGATGTTGGCCCCCTCGCGCAGGAACAGCCGATGCGGCCGAACTGTCAGGAATATGTAAAGATCGCCACTGGGCGCGCCGCGCATGCCTGGTTCACCCTCGCCCGCCAGGCGGATGCGGGTACCGTCCTCGACGCCCGGCGGCACATTGACCTGCAGCGTCTTTTCCTTGCGCACCCGGCCGGTACCCCCGCAGCCGCGGCAGGGATCCTTGATCACCTTGCCCATGCCGTGACAGGTCGGACAAGTCCGCTCGATGGTGAAAAAGCCCTGGGTCGCCCGCACCTTGCCGACCCCTCGACAGGTCGTGCATTCGATGGGCGCAGCCCCGCCGGCGCCGCCGCTACCCTTGCAGTCCTCGCACACCGTCGAACTTGGGACGGTGATCTGCGTGCTCTTGCCGGAGAAAGCTTCCTCCAGCGAGATCTCCATGTTGTAGCGAAGGTCGGCGCCCCGTGCCGCGGCGTTGAAACCGCCGCGCCGTCCGCCCATGAACTCGCCGAACATCTCGTCGAAGATATCGGCGAAGCCGGCGGCGAAATGGAAATCGCCGCCGGGGCCACCGCCACCGAAGCCGCGCGCCTGTTCGAACGCGGCATGGCCGAACCGGTCATAGGCGGCGCGCTTCTGGTCGTCCTTGAGGACGTCGTAGGCCTCGTTGACCTCGCGGAATTTTTCGTCGGCCGTCGGGTCATCGGGGTTGCGGTCCGGATGAAACTGCATCGCCAGCTTGCGGTACGCCTTCTTGACGTCGTCCGCGCCAGCCCCTTTCGATACCCCCAGAACTTCGTAATAGTCCCGTTTGCTCATGCCGCCCCGATCGATCCGATGCCCGAGTCCGCCCGACTACCGTCATCTCATGCCCATGGGGCCCGCCTTTGGCGGAACCCCCGGGCCCAGGATGACAAGGGCACCACCCTCACCAATACAGAAAAGGAGTTACTTTTCCTTCTTGTCGCCGTCCACTTCCTCAAAATCGGCGTCCACCACACCTTCGGCACCCGGCCCGGCCTGATGACCTTGGTCACCCGCCGAGGCACCGCCCGCCGGCTGGCCTTCCTGCTGCGCCTTATACATGGCTTCGCCCAGCTTCATCGAGGATTGCATGAGGGCGTCGGTCTTGGCCTTGATCGTATCGGCGTCGCCAGCCTCGAGCACATCCTTCAACGCCTTCAGATCGGCTTCGATCTTCGACTTCTGATCGGCCGGAACCTTGTCGCCAAATTCGCTCAGATTTTTTTCGGTGGTATGGATCAGCGCATCGGCATGGTTGCGGGCCTCGACCGCCTCCTTGCGCTTCTTGTCGTCGGCGGCGTGTGCCTCGGCATCCTTGACCATCCGCTGGATATCGTTGTCCGACAGGCCGCCCGAGGCCTGGATGCGGATCTGCTGCTCCTTGCCCGTGGCCTTGTCCTTGGCCGACACCGAGACGATTCCGTTGGCGTCGATGTCGAACGTTACCTCAATCTGAGGTACGCCGCGCGGCGCCGGGGGCAGGCCGACCAAGTCGAACTGGCCCAGCAGCTTGTTGTCCGCCGCCATCTCGCGCTCACCCTGGAAGACCCGGATGGTCACCGCCGTCTGGTTGTCTTCGGCCGTCGAGAAGATCTGGCTCTTGCGGGTCGGAATGGTGGTGTTGCGGTCGATCAGCCGGGTGAACACGCCGCCCAGGGTTTCGATGCCCAAGGATAGCGGCGTGACATCCAGAAGCAGGACGTCCTTGACTTCGCCCTTCAGAACGCCGGCCTGGATGGCCGCGCCGACCGCCACCACCTCGTCCGGATTGACCCCCTTATGGGGCTCACGGCCGAAGAAATCCTTCACCGTCTCGACGATCTTCGGCATGCGGGTCATGCCGCCGACCAGAATTACCTCGTCGATCTCGCTGGCCTTCAGCCCGGCATCCTTCAGCGCCGCACGGCAGGGTTCGACGGTGCGGGCCACCAGGTCTTCGACCAGGGCCTCCAGCTTGGCGCGCGTCAGCTTGATATTAAGATGCTTGGGACCGGCGGCATCGGCGGTGATGAACG
The DNA here is from genome assembly GCA_021793155.1 of Pseudomonadota bacterium. Lineage (GTDB taxonomy): Bacteria > Pseudomonadota > Alphaproteobacteria > Rhodospirillales > Magnetospirillaceae > DUZF01. The sequence continues at coordinate 164,027 of JAJYTF010000001.1, forward strand.
GCAGGTTCACCTCGGTCTGCATGGACGAAGACAGCTCGATCTTGGCCTTTTCGGCGGCTTCCTTGAGCCGCTGCAGGGCCAGGCGGTCCTTGCGCAGGTCGATACCCTGTTCGCGTTTGAACTCGTCGGCTAGGTAATCGATGATGCGCGCGTCGAAGTCTTCGCCACCCAGGAAGGTGTCGCCGTTGGTCGACTTCACCTCGAACACGCCGTCGCCGATCTCGAGGACCGAGATGTCGAAGGTGCCACCGCCCAGGTCATAGACCGCGACGGTGCCGGTGCCCTTCTTCTCCATGCCGTAGGCGAGCGCCGCGGCGGTCGGCTCGTTGATGATGCGCAGGACTTCCAGGCCGGCAATCTTGCCGGCGTCCTTGGTGGCTTGGCGCTGGGAGTCGTTGAAATAGGCCGGAACGGTGATCACCGCCTGGGTGACCTTCTCGCCCAGATAGCTCTCGGCGGTCTCCTTCATCTTCTGCAGGATGAAGGCGGAAATCTGGCTGGGGCTGTATTTCTTCCCCTCGCACTCGACCCAGGCGTCGCCGTTGTCGCCCTCGATGATGTGGTAGGGAACGAGGCCCTTGTCCTTCTGGGTCATCGGATCGTTGAACCGGCGGCCGATGAGGCGTTTGATGGCGAACAAGGTGTCGGACGGGTTGGTCACCGCCTGGCGCTTGGCTGCCTGGCCAACCAGTCGCTCGCCCGAATCGGTGAAGGCGACCATCGACGGCGTCGTACGGGCGCCTTCGCTGTTCTCGATCACCTTGGCGGACTTGCCTTCCATGATGGCGACGCAAGAATTCGTCGTACCCAGGTCAATGCCAATGACTTTGCTCATCTCTGCCTCTTATGTTACGGCCGGTGCCGACGGTCCTGCTCTCAGCAACCGTTGGGCCCCCCGTCGGTTGTCACCTGTGGATACCCCTTTGGGGCTCCGGGTCTCGATCACATTGCGGTTATATAGGGCGCGGCTGGAAATGCCGCAACCGAGGCACCGCAAGCGATGGGACAGGGCTGTTAGCAGTCCGTCCCGCCGAGTGCCAGAGAAGTGCCACAGTGTGGATGGTCCTGCAAGACGCAACCTTCTCGGACGGTCGGAAGGATGATCGTTTCGGCCAGTTATCGGACTGACATCCCGGCGTTCTACGGCCCCTGGTTTGACAACCGGTTCCGCGCCGGCTGGGCAATGGTGGCCAACCCTTACGGCGGCCGGCCCAGCCGCGTGGCCTTGCGCGAAGGGGTGGACGGATACGTCTTCTGGACCAGGAACATCGGCCCCTTCCTGCCTTCACTGGCCATGGTGACGGCGGCCGGACTCCCCTTCGTCGTCCAATACACGGTGACCAATTATCCGCGCCCCTTCGAACCCTCGGTCATCCCGGCCGAGCGCTCGCTGGCATTGATCCGCCGACTGGCCGACCAGTGGGGACCGCGGGTGGCGGTGTGGCGCTACGATCCGATCCTGATCAGCGACCTGACCCCCGAGGAGTGGCATCTCGACAACTTCGCCGGGCTGGCGACGGTACTGGCGGGCGCGGTCGACGAGGTCGTGGTGAGCTTCGCCCAGATCTATCGCAAGACGGCGCGCCACCTGGCAGTCGCCGCCAAGCTCCACCACTTCGCCTGGGAAGACCCGGCGGCCGGACGCAAGCGCCACCTGATCGATCGGCTGAGCCAAATCGCAGCGCCGCATGGCATGCGGCTGACCTTATGCACACAGCCGGACTTGGCCGACGACCGGATCCCGGCTGCCCGCTGCATCGATGTGGCCCGGCTGTCCGATTTGGCCGGACACCCGTTCGCCGCCCGCCTGAAGGGCAACCGACCCGGCTGCCTGTGTGCCGAAAGCCGCGACATCGGCGATTACGACAGCTGCCCGCACGGCTGCGTCTACTGCTATGCCGTCGGTTCCAGGGGACTGGCCAAACGACGCTTCCGCGATCAGGATCCGGCCGGGGAATTCCTCGCTTTTCCTGCAGCGGAGCGTTGACTACACTCAAGAAAAGTTTATTTTCCGCAGCCTCCCGCAAGGGCCGAAATCAACGTGACCGAAGCTCCGCGCCTATCCGTCGTCGTCCCGCTGTACAATGAAGCGCTGAACATCGAGGCTTTCTTCCAACGCCTGGTGCCGGTGCTGGACGGCCTTGATCTCCGATGGGAAGTGGTCTGCGTCGATGACGGCAGTCGCGACGACACCCTGGCTGCGCTGTTGCGCTTGCGCCAGCGCTACCCGCGCATAAAGGTCATCGGCCTGTCACGCAACTTCGGCAAGGAACGCGCCCTGTCCGCCGGCCTGGCCCATGCCCGGGGCGACGCGGTGATCCCCATCGACGCCGACCTGCAGCACCCGCCTGAGGTCATCCCCGAGATGCTGGCAAAATGGCGCGATGGCTACGATGTGGTCTATGCGGTGCGCCGACGGCGCACCGGGCAAAGCTGGCTCGGCCGCATGCAGGCCCGGGCGTTCTACTGGGTGTTCGACAAGCTCTCGGAAGTCCCGTTGCCGCGCGAGGTTGGGGATTTCCGGCTGCTGGACCGCAAGGTGGTCGAGGTTATCAACAGCATGCCGGAGCGCACCCGGTTCATGAAAGGCATCTTCGCCTGGGTGGGCTTCCGCCAGACCGGCGTACCCTACGAACAGGAGGAACGCCAACACGGTACCAGCCGCTGGCAATTCATGAGGCTCCTGAGTTTCGCCTTCGACGGCCTGGTCGCCTTTTCCGATTACCCCTTGCGGGTGTGGGCGCTGATCGGGTCGATCATCTCGGGCTTCGCCTTCTTCTACATCGTGGTCCGCCTGGTCCGTACCATGCTGTACGGGATCGACGTGCCGGGCTATGAATCGATCATCGTGATCATGCTGTTCCTGGGCGGCGTGCAGTTGATCACCCTGGGCATTCTCGGCCACTACATCGGCCGGGTATTCAACGAGGTGAAGGGACGCCCGCTGTTCATCGTCCGCGAGCGTTACGGCTTCGACGATGATCAGCCGGCGACCGCGGCCGACGGGGCCATTTCAACGGTGACGCAACCGGAATAGGCCGAGGGCTTACCGCCTGACGACCGGCGCGGGTTCAGTGCTCAACACGATTTCGCGGAGAGCACTGCCGTCCGGGGTGAACGCAAACACCAGATCGCCCCAGTCGCGGTGGTAGGTGTAGTAGATCGCCGTTCCTTCCACCTCGACCCCCATCTCGTCGCTTTGGCCGAAACAGTGGTCGACCTCGTCCAGCGAGATGCCGGCATCTTTGGTCAATTGCAGGCCGAGGACGGCTTCCTCGGCGTTCCGTTTGAAGAACCGTAGTTCCGCCAACCGCAGGATGCCGCCCGGGCGCCGGGGCCGGCCGACCCACACGTCGATCTGTGGGCCGGACATGCCCGCGTCCATGATGAACGCGAGGTCCAGGGCGCCCTCAACCGACGTCACCGTGAACGGCACGGACAGCGCCGAGAGGCGACACATCAAATCATCGAAGCTTGGTGCTTCCATAGCGTTTCCTGTACGGAACATATTGTCAACGACTGATCCATCTTATAGCATGGCCGCATTGGGTCAACTGCCAATGCCACTGTTTGCGGCGGGACATGCCATGATCACCGGTCTGGGAAACGAAGTCGATGCCATTGTGGAAATATCGCCGACGCTGCTGCGGGATCTCGCCAGCTTGAGGGAGGACGGGTGGGTCATCGACACACAGGGTATCCTGCTGACACAGGACGGGCGGCGGGGCGAATGCCTGCGCGGCGTCAAGAACCGGCGCATCAGCATAGATCCTCGCGCCCCGGCGACCGAGCTGGTCGCCGTCCTGGCCCATGAAGTGGGACATGCCCGATCCAATCCGGAAGCGCTGGTCCGCCCCCATGGCCTGACCCGCACCGAATTCGTCACCGCGAACTACATGCGGCACCTGCGGGACGAGGCGGAAGCGGTGCTCTACAACTACGAGGTCCGCGACGAGATCAAACGTCATGGCGGGCCCGAGATCGCCATGACCGGTCCGCGCGCCGCCGCGGCCCTTCTGGCTGCCGACAACCGCAACACCGAGCGCGACACGCTACGCGACAAACTGGCCGCGCTCTATACCGACGAAGGCGGGCCGTCGCCCCTGACCTCGTTCTATCGAAACAACTACAGGCGGCCCTATGAAGTCGCCTACGACCGACTGCCCGAGCATTTGAAAGTTCCGGAGAGCGAGGCCGGCTTGAAGGGCAGAATCGTCGATTTTCTCGGCAAATCGACCGAGCAGATGCACAGCCTGGGTCTGGCTCTGGCGGCGGACGGCACGCTGCGCCAAGCGGCCCTCGCGCAAGCAGCCGACTTCGCGGCCGACAAGGCCGACATCGCGGCCGACATCGCCCCGTCGGCCGAAATGAAGCGGCTGCTCGCCGATTCGCCAGCCGTGTTCAAGGCCGTCGCCCGCGCGGCCACCGGTCGAGGCGACGCGCTACCGGCCGAATCCGGCACCGCGCCCGGCATCGCCGAAGCCATGCGCCAGCACCGCCAACTGCTGGACGCGGCCAGCCGGGAAACCCTGCCCAGGCCCGGTGCCGAACCCAGGCAAGACAAACCGCGGCCTGACCGCGCCACTCTTGCCCTGATGCATCGTGACCGGTCGCGGTCCTGAATGGTTAACCGGGATATCTCACACCCGCGCCGCCGTGACGGAGGAAAAAAATGGCACCACAGCGGGCGATGGGCGCCGCCCAGGCTGTCCGCCTGGGCGAACCGGCGGCAAAAGCAACGATCCGTCAGTGGTCATGCTCATGATGATGACCGCAGCCGCAGGGCTCGGCCGGGTTCGGGGGAATAGCCTTGCCGGCGAGGAACTGGCGGACTGCGTCCACCGGGTCGGTTTCAGCGGTTATCGCGGCGGTGATCCCGCGCCCCGACATCCGCTGAACGAAACCGGGGCCGGCGCTGGCAGCCAGGACTACCTGCGCCTGATCCAGGGGATGCGGCCCATCGCCGCGAAAATCATGGAACGCCATTCCCATCGGCAGGTCGAGGCGCCCAACTTCAACCGGCTCCTGCCCCGCTTTCACCTCGAACAGGAAAAAGCGGCGCGTCTTGCCGGCATGGGCGGTGACGGTACGGAAATTCTGACTGGCCACGGCGATGATCATTTGGACCTCCTGATGCTGCCGAGAAAATGCCGCTCGAATGCCCGCTTCAGCCAATGGAGCACTCGCATGCCCGGCAGCACGAAGTTCACTTTGGGGCTACGGTAGACCAGCATGCCGGAATCGAGGGTATCGACGATGCAGATCAATTCCGGCTTGAAGCGCCGTGTGGGCCGGCCGCCCCGCAGTTCCGCCGCCAGGTTGGCGGCGACGGCGCGGGCATGCAGATCGGCCTGGTGCGCCTGCTTCGGCATCCAGTCCGGACCGGGAAAGCTGCCGGCGTCGCCGGCCACGTAGACCCGCTCGAGCCCTGCGACGCGGCACGTCTCATCGGCCTGGACAAAACCGCCGGGGGAAAGTGGAAGAGCGCCGTCGTCCAGCCAGGCAGGACCGGTCATGCCCGGCATGAACAGGATCAGCTCGGCCGGAATCTCGCCCCCATCGGTGACCACCTTGTCCGTCTCGAAGCGCAGCAGCTTATGACCAAGATGGGTGGCGATGCCCCGGCGGGCCATCTCGCCCAGCAGGCCGGAAACGGCCTTGGGACCAAGGCGGGCGCCAGGCTGCGCAGCCGGGTTGAAGAACAGCAGGCGAAAGCGGTCGCGCCGCCCCTGCCAGCGGAGCCAGGTATCGATGCCGAACAGGAACTCGAACATCGGCCCGCCGCGCATGGCCGAGGGCTCGTTGGGGTTCGAGGCGAATCCCACGGCGATGGTGCCACCCTCCAAGGCGGCAAGGCGATCGCCGATCGCCCGCGCGCTGTCGATCCCCTCGCAAGGTACGATGGCGTTCTCGATCCCCGGCAGTTTGCGCAGGAATCGGCCGCCAGATGCGATCACCAGGGCGTCGTTGTGCTCCATCCCCGCCGTGGTGTCTACCGTCCGCCCGCCGTCGGCCACACCCCGCACCGAGGCGCGGCGGAAAGTCACCCGATGGTCGGCGAAGAAGTCGGCCAGCGGCACCATAAGTTCGCTGCCGGTGCGCAGGCCCGCCGGGATCCAGATCAGGCTGGGAAGATAGGTGAAGACGTCATCTGGCGCGACGACGGTGATGTCGGCCGCTACCTTGCGGCGCCGCAGTTCGCGGATGACTCTGAGCGCAGCGAAGCCGGCGCCGAGAACGGTGATCTTGGTCATCGGCAGGAGTGCCCTTCCTGCCGGAGGTATCCCATGGAAATATCACGCATGCCGTTCGAAGACCCGATGGATGAAAACGATCGGACCCTTCTAGAAAACGGCCGACAACTCCGTCATTGATATTTATCATCAACATCGTTCCAGCTCAGCTTCTCCGTCGTCCTGACCACGACGCGAGAGAAACCGCGTCAGAAATCGATGCAGCGGCCGCCTCGTTCCCAGTCATTGTAACGGGTCGGTTCAGGACCTTTCGGCCCGCCGATTTCCGCTGGCTTGGCCGGCGCAGGTGGCGATTTCTCGGGCGGTTCGGCTGGTTGGCCCGCTTCGTCCTTCCTCGATTGCGGATCCTCGGACATGATGATCTCCTCTTGCACGGCCGGCAGGCCATACTTATTCATGTGCGGCCATCGATCAATCGGGGATACGCAAGAAATGAACCCGGCTTCCGGCGTGCCGGCCCGCGCGGTGGCGCTCGACGCCCTGTCCAAGGTGCTGCGCCGCCGCCTCGCCCTCGACGATGCCCTGGACGCGGGCGGGTTGGACGAGCGCGACCGCGCATTTGCCCGCCTGCTGGCCGCCACCGCCCTCCGCCGGCTGGGTCAGATCGACCGGTTGATCGATTGCTGCCTGGAACATCCGTTGCCGGCCAAGGCCGCCAAGGTCCAGGACCTCTTGCGCCTGGGCGTGGCGCAACTGGTGTTTCTCGACACCCCACCCCATGCCGCCGTCGACACCGCCGTCGAAATGGCCAAGGCCGCCGGCCTTTTCGCCCATGTCAAACTGGTCAACGCGCTGCTGCGGCGTCTGGCTGGCGAGGGCAAAGCGCTGGCCGAGCAGCAGGACGCACCCCGCCTGAACACCCCGGATTGGCTGTGGGAGGCCTGGACAGAAGCCTATGGCGCCGAAGGCTGTCGCGCCATCGCCGCGGCCCACCTGCGGGAAGCGCCGCTGGACCTGTCCGTCAAGACGGACGCGGCCGGCTGGGCCGAGCGCCTGGGCGCCGAGCTCCTGGTCACCGGCAGTCTGCGCCGACCCGCCGGAGGCCTGGTGTCGGCCCTCCCCGGCTATGCCGAGGGCGCCTGGTGGGTGCAGGATGCCGCCGCTGCCCTGCCCGCCAGGCTGCTCGGTCCGGTGGCGGGCCTCCGGGTAGCCGATCTGTGCGCCGCGCCGGGTGGAAAAACCGCCCAACTGGCGGCTGCCGGCGCCGAAGTGACGGCGCTCGACCGTTCTGCCACAAGGCTCGAACGGCTTTCGGCCAATCTGGCGCGCCTCGGCCTCGCCGCCCGGATCGAGGCCGCCGACGCCTCGGCCTGGCAACCACCCCAGCCATTCGATGCGGTGCTGCTGGACGCTCCCTGCTCGGCCACCGGCACGCTGCGCCGCCATCCCGACGCCGCCTGGCTGAAGCGTCCGGAAGATGTGGCCAAGCTGGCCGCCGCGCAGGATCGGCTGCTGGCCGCCGCCAGCACAATGGTCAAGCCGGGCGGACTGCTGGTCTTTTGCACCTGTTCACTGCAGGCCGAGGAAGGAGCCGGGAGAATCGACGCCCTGCTGGCCGGTGGCGCGCCGTTCCGCCGGATCCCCATCACCGCCGACGAGGTCGGCGGCCTTGGCGAGTTGGTCACTCCTGCCGGCGACCTCCGCAGCTTGCCCTGCCATCTTGCCGAAAAAGGTGGTATGGACGCATTCTACGCAGCCCGCTTGCAGAGATCGTGAAAGCCTGAGCCCCCATGAGCGCCGCCCGCCGCTTCGTCCTGCTCGACCGGGACGGCACAATCAACGTGGAACGCAACTACCTCTCCGACCCGAACCAGCTGGAACTCTATCCCGGCGTCGGCCCGGCGCTGCGCCGCTTGGGCCAATTGGGTTTCGGTATCGTCGTGCTGACCAATCAGTCTGGCGTCGCCCGAGGTTATTTCGATTTGGCAACGGTCGCCCGGGTCCATGCCCGCCTGCGCGAAATGCTGGCCGCCGAAGGGGTCGCGGTGGACGGAATCTACCTTTGCCCACATGGGCCCGACGACGACTGCGCCTGTCGCAAGCCGCTGCCCGGCATGGTCGAGCAGGCGGTGGCCGAACTGGGTTTCGACCCCGGCCAGGCCTTCCTCATCGGTGACAAGGCGGTGGACGTGGAACTGGCCCGCGCCGTTGGCGCCATCGGCATCCTGGTGCGCACCGGCTGGGGCGCCAAGGCCGAGCGGGAAGGAAAATGTGTGCCGGCCGCCATCGTCGACGACCTGCCGGCAGCCGTCGCCTGGATCGAACGATCGGTCGACACAGGATACGGGACGGAAAACCACTGATGGCCCGTATCGTCATGTCCGATGACGGCATCGTCTTCGATGGCCGGGTCAAGGACCAGCAGCCGCTGGGTGGCGCCGAGACCGCTTTCGCCGAGCTGGCCGAAGCCCTGGCGGCGCGCGGGCATCAAGTCGAGGTGCACAACCGCTGCGCCGGGCCGCTGGAATGGAACGGCGTGCGCTGGACGCCGCTCGACGATACGTCGTCGATGGGCCTGCCCGGCGAGGCCGATCTTTATATCGCCAACCGCTCGAATCATCTGGTCCGTCTCTGCCCCCAGGCGCGCCGCGCGGTGTTCTGGATCCACAACCCGGCCCGCTACCTGCTGAAATGGCGCTATCAATGGCCACTGTTGTTGCGCCGGCCGGCCATCGTCTTTTCCGGCGCCAGCCATCTGTCGACCTATCCCGGCTGGGCAGCCGGCGGCGAGCGGGTGGTAATCCCCTACGGCATCACCCCGTTGTTCCTCGGCGCCGCTCCACGCCACCGGGCGCCACCTCCGCGAGCCGTGTTCCTGTCCAATCCACTGCGTTCGCTGGACTGGCTGCTGGAGATCTGGGCGTCATCCATCGCCCCCCGGCTGAGGGATGCCGAGCTGCATATCTTTGCCGGCGCCGCCATCTACGGCTCGGCCGGCGCCGCCAAGGCCGACCGCATGGCACCCGTGCTCGAACGGGCCCGCCAACTGGCCGACAAGGGTGTGGTACTGCGCGGCCCGGTACCCAAGAGCCAGCTGGTCGACGAAATCGCCCAGGCCCGTGCCTTCCTTTATCGCGGCGATATCGGCGAGACCTTCTGCAACGCCGTCGCCGAACCGCAGGCCATGGGCCTGCCGGGGGTGGTCGAGGACATCGCCTGCATGAAGGAGCGGGTGGTGGATGGCGAAACCGGCTTCGTCGTCAGGGGCGAAGCAGCCTTCGCCGAGGCCGCCTTGCGCCTGCTGACCGATGACGAATTATGGCTGCGCCAGCACCGCGTCGCCCTGCAGCGCCAGGGCCGCTGGACCTGGAGGCATGCGGCGGAACAGTTCGAGCGGCTCTACAAATAGGCCCGGATGCGTTCGGCTGTCGCCTCGATGGCCGAGAGTTCGCCTGGCCGCAGCGGCCAATTGAGCAGCAGGCCGTCGTCCATGCTTCGCGGCACCACATGCATATGAAAATGCAGGACTGACTGCGCCGCGCCCCGGCCATTGCTCTGCACGATGGAAATGCCGTCGGGCAACAGGGCCGAATTGACCGCCTGGGCCACCTTCTTCACTGTCGCCGACACCGCTTTCAAGTCCGGTACCGGCAAGTCGAAAATGGTTTCGGCATGAGTCTTCGAGATGATCAGCGCGTGGCCAGGAGCCACGGGATTGATATCCATGAAAGCAAGGCTGTGTTCATCCTCGCACAGGATGAAGGCGGGCGCGTTGCCGGCGATGATCCGGCAGAAGATACAGCCGTGAACGTTCATGACGTATCTTTACCTTCGCAAGGGGGGGGCGGCTAGTCAATTGTGGCACCGTTGCCGTACTTGGCGCGAAAATACCTTTAATCAGCGGTTTATTGCCTCAAGCTTGCCATCGGCCATGGGTACAAACGTACCTGTCTCCGGGATGTCCCGGAGGGAATGAGACAACGGAGCATCAAGATGTTCAAGCATGTGGTTTCGGCCCTGGCAGTGTCCACCGTCCTGTTGAGCGGCACCGCTTTCGCCGCGGACAAGACCGCCCCCGCCGGCCAGACTTCGACCCCCGTGGCCAGCGCCTCCGCCGGCACCGCGACCACCGCGCCTGCTGCCAAGTCGGCCGGCGTCGAGAAGAAGCACGAGAAGATCGCCCACAAGCATCACCGCAAACACGAGCAGACCGCGTCGGCCAAGACCGGAGCCACCAAGGTGCCGGGCAAGAGCAACTGATCCGCCAGGATGGGGCGCCCGCCCGCTGAAGCAGCGGGCGTCCCCCTCTGTCCTGCAGCGTTTTCCGCTTCGCTCCGGACGCTCTGATACGCCGCCGGGCGGGGCTAGCCTTTGATCAGCACCCAGTCCTGGCCGGTCCAGCGAACGTGCTGATCCTTTCTTTGCCACTCGCCCGTCGCCGGGTTCTTCTCTTGGCCTTCGAGGAATCGCAGTTCGGGTAAGCCCCGGCGTGCCGTGGGCACCACCTCGAGGTTGCCCGCGCAGAAATCGCCGCCCAGCCGGGCCCGCCAGCCCTCAGCCGTGGCGGGACCGAAGATGGTAAAGCCGAATTGGCCGCAGGGTGCGTGCAGCGGCTGACGAACCACCAGCAAATCGCCTTGGCGGCGCACCTCGGGGATCAGCACGGCCTTAGGGTCGAGCCAATCGGGCCAAAGGCTGGGATTGTTGCCGAAATTGGAGGCCAGGGCCTCGACTGCATAAGCCCGGTCCATCGTGCCGAGTTGGTCCAAGGATTCCCAGAACGCATCGGCGTCGGCCTTCGCCGAAAAGGCCGAGCCGACACCAATGGCAAGGAAAAGCAGGGCGAAGAGCCGCGATCTGATCATGGCGGAATGTCTACAGCCGCTGGGCCAGCTCCGCCAAGCGGCGAAATGGAGAATCATCGGCTGCCAGGCGGAGATCGCCGGCACGCCGCACCCCTTCGCGGCCGAACCGTTCGCGCACGGCCTCGATCAGCCAGGCGCCCGCCTGCGCCTGGCGCTCCGATGCCAGGCGTCCGCCTTCGCTCAAATAAGCGGCATGGGCATCAATGGCGGCCACCAGCTCGTCCACGCCACGCTGTTCCATGGCCGCCACCATCAGCACCGGAATGGACCAGCCGGCCGGCTCCTCGGCCAGACTCAACGCCCCTTTGACGTCGGCCCTGGCGCGGCGTGCGGCCGCGCCCATATCGGCCTTGGTCACCACCACCACATGGGGGATCTCGGCGATCCCCGCCTTCATGAACTGCAAGCTGTCGCCGGAACCGGGCTGGACGCAGAACAGCACGGTGTCGGCCACGCCGACCACCTCGGTTTCCGACTGGCCGACACCCACCGTCTCGATCAGCACCACGTCGTAGAGGGCCCGCATCAGCACCATGGCCGAGACGGTCAGCCCGGCCAGCCCGCCCAGCCGGTCGCGGGCGGCCATGGAGCGGACGAAAATGCCTTGGTCCTCTGGATCGGTGGACAGCCGCGTGCGATCACCCAGCAGGGCCCCGCCGGACCGCCGCGACGACGGATCGACGGCGATACACGCCACCCGCCGGCCATCGGCACGCCAGGACCGGATCAGGGCGTTCATCAGGGTCGACTTGCCCACCCCCGGCGGTCCGGTCATTCCCACCACATGGGCCACCGGCGCCGCATAGGCCTCGGACAGAAGATCGACCACTTCGTCCGAGTCAGGCGCCTGCTCGATCCGCGCCAATGCCCGCGCCAACGCCACCTTGCCGCTGGCACCGACTGAGGAAAGGGTCATCGGATCTCTGGTCAACCCGGCGCAGCCATGGAAAAGATCACAGTTGAACACCGATTTCCACAGATGGCACAGATAAGAGATTTGATCCTCATCTGTGTCATCTGTGTGCCGCCGGAGCGGCATCTGCGTTCATCTGTGTTTCACATTCTCAAGCGGTGGTGTCGGAATGCGCGCCCAGGGCCGCCTGAGCCGCCGCCAAGCGGGCGATCGGCACACGGTAGGGCGAGCAGGACACGTAATCGAGGCCGACCTTCTGGCAGAAGCCGATGGAGGCCGGATCACCGCCATGTTCGCCACAGATGCCAAGCTTGATGCCGGCCCGGGTCTTGCGGCCGCGCTCGGCCGCGATCTTGACCAGCTCGCCCACGCCTTCCTGGTCCAGGCTGGCAAAAGGATCCTGTTCGTAGATGCCCTTCTGGCGATAGACCTCGAGGAACGGACCCGAATCGTCGCGCGACATGCCGAGCGTCGTCTGGGTCAGGTCGTTGGTGCCGAAGCTGAAGAAGGCCGCCGTTTCGGCGATCTTGCCGGCAGCCAGGGCGGCCCGCGGGAGCTCGATCATGGTACCCACCAGATAGTCGAGCTTGGTGCCGGTGGTCTTGAACACGTCGGCTGCGGCAGCGTCCACCACGTCCTTCAGCAGGTCCAGCTCCTTCTTGGTACCGACCAGCGGGATCATGATCTCGGGCGCCACCGTGCTGCCGGTCTTCTTCGACACCTCGACCGCCGCTTCGAAAATGGCGCGGGCCTGCATCTCGTAGATTTCCGGATAGGTGATGCCGAGGCGGCAGCCGCGATGGCCAAGCATCGGGTTGGCTTCGTGGAGCTGGCTGTTGCGCGCCTTCAGAACGGCCACATCGGCACCGGCAGCCTTGGCTACTTCGGCCATTTCCGCCTCGCTGTTCGGCAGGAACTCGTGCAGCGGCGGATCCAGCAGGCGGATGGTCACCGGCAGGCCCTGCATGATGTCGAACAGCTCGACGAAGTCGTTCTTCTGGTAGGGCTGGATCTTGGCCAGGGCGGCACGGCGGCCCGCTTCGTCGGAGGCCAGGATCATCTCGCGCACCGCGATGATACGCTGCGCATCGAAGAACATGTGCTCGGTACGGCACAGCCCGATGCCCTCGGCACCGAACTTGCGGGCCGTGCGGGCGTCGAGCGGGGTCTCGGCGTTGGCCCGCACCTTCATGGTGCGGATCTTGTCGACCCAGCCCATCAGAATGCCGAAGTCGCCGGTCAGCTCGGGCTGCACGGTGGGAACTTCGCCCAGCATCACTTCGCCGGTCGAGCCGTCGAGGGTGATCACGTCGCCTTCCTGCACCGTCTGGCCCCCGGCCTTCAACGTCTTGGCCCGGTAGTCGATGCGAATGTCGCCGGCACCGGCGACGCAGGGCCGCCCCATGCCGCGGGCGACCACGGCGGCGTGGCTGGTCATGCCGCCGCGTGAGGTCAGGATGCCCTGGCTGACATGCATGCCGCCGATGTCCTCGGGGCTGGTCTCGATGCGCACCAGGATGACCTTGTCGCCCCGCTGCGCCCAGGCTTCGGCGTCGTCGGCGGTGAATACCACGCGGCCCGAAGCGGCACCCGGCGAGGCCGGCAGACCGCGGGCCAACAGTTGGCGCGGCGCCTTGGGATCAAGAGTCGGATGAAGCAGCTGGTCGAGGCCCGACGGCTCGATACGCTGCACCGCCTTTTCCTTGGAGATCAGCCCGCTTTGCGCCATGTCCACGGCGATCTTCAGCGCCGCCTTGGCGGTGCGTTTGCCGGTGCGGGTCTGGAGCATCCACAGCTTGCCCTTCTGGACGGTGAACTCCAGATCCTGCATGTCGGTGAAATGGGCTTCCAGCTTGTTGCGGACGTCGTTCAGGTCGTTGAACACCGCCGGCATCACCTCTTCCATAGCCGGCAGCTCGGCGCCCGCGGCGACACGGGCCGCGCGGGTCAGGTATTGCGGCGTGCGGATACCGGCGACCACGTCTTCGCCCTGGGCGTTGACCAAGTATTCGCCATAGAACTCGTTGGTCCCGGTGGACGGGTTGCGGGTGAAGGCGACGCCGGTGGCACAATCGTCACCCATGTTGCCGAACACCATGGCCTGAACGTTGACCGCCGTGCCCCAGTTGGCCGGAATGTCGTGCAGACGGCGATAGGTGATGGCCCGCTGGTTCATCCAGGATCCGAACACGGCGCCGATGGCGCCCCACAGCTGGTCGGTCACCGTCTGCGGGAAGGGGCGGCCAAGCTGTTCCTGAACCTTCGCCTTGTAGGCGGCGACGATCTTCTTCCAGTCCTCGGCACCGAGCTGCGTGTCCAGGTTGAAGCCGCGGTCTTCCTTGTGGGCTTCGAGGATTTCCTCGAAGTGATGATGCTCGACGCCGAGCACGACGTCGGAATACATCTGAATGAACCGACGATAGCTGTCATAGGCAAAGCGCGGGTCGTTGCTGCGCTTGGCCAGGCCTTCCACCGTCTGGTCGTTGAGACCCAGGTTGAGCACCGTGTCCATCATGCCCGGCATGGAGGCGCGCGCGCCCGAGCGCACCGAAACCAGCAGCGGGTCGGCCAGGTCGCCAAAACGCGAGCCCATGATCTTCTCGATCTGCGCCAGCGCCGCCTCGACCTGAGGCTTCAGGTCGGCGGGATAGGTCTGGCCATTGTCGTAGTAATAGGTGCAGACCTCGGTGGTGATGGTGAAACCGGGCGGCACCGGCAGCCCGAGATTGGCCATTTCGGCCAGATTAGCACCCTTGCCGCCGAGCAAATTCTTCATCTCGGAACGGCCTTCCGCAGTACCGCCTCCGAACGCATACACCCACTTGGTCATAGAACAGAGCCCTCCCTAGCCCTCAATCCTTGAGAAGTCGGCAATCATTCCCATCGCCGCTTCGATCTGCGACAACAGACGCAACCTGTTGGCTCGCAGCTCCCCCTCGTCGCAATTGACCGTTACCCGGTCGAAGAATTGGTCCACGGGGCGGCGCAGACGGGCCAGAGCGCCCATCGCTTCGGCGAACCGCTCGGCGCCCAGCGCCGGTGCCATCGCCTGGCGAAGCTCGGCCAGACTGTGGTGCAAAGCCCTCTCCTCCGCTGCCGTCAGCAGCGACGCATCTACTCCGCCGGAATAAGAGATGCCATCTTTTTTTTCTTCGATGCGCACGATGTTGGCGGCGCGCCGATAAGCGGTCAAAAGATTGGCCCCGTCATCACTGGCCAGGAAGTCCTTCAGCGCCTCGACCCGGGCCAAGAGACGCACCAGATCGTCTTCGCCGCCCAGGGCGAATACCGCTGAAATCAGATCGTGGCGCACCCCTTGCTCGCGCAGGTGCACCTTCAGCCGGTCGGCGAAGAAATCCAGCAGGTCGCCGGCGGTCGTCTCGACGGTGGCCGTGAGCGGCACCTTGAATTCACCATAAGCGCCGCGGAACAGCTCGAGGAGCTGCAGGCGCAGGCCATTCTCCAGAATCAGCCGGATGATGCCCAGCGCGGCGCGGCGCAGCGCGAACGGATCCTTCGAACCAGTGGGTTTTTCGTCGATGGCGAAAAAGCCGACCAGGGCATCCATCTTGTCGGCCAGCGCCACCGCTACCGAAACCGGGGCGGTGGGGCAGCGGTCGTTGGGTCCCTGGGGTGAATAATGCTCGGCGATGGCATCGGCGACCGCCATCGGCTCGCCGTCGTTCAGGGCGTAATAGCGGCCGATGACACCCTGCAGTTCGGGGAATTCGCCGACCATCTCCGACGACAGGTCGGCCTTGGCGAGAAGGGCTGCCCGTCCCGCCAGATCGCCGTCGGCGCCGATGGCGCGGGCGATGCGGCGCGCCATGCCGGCCACCCGTTCGACCTTGTCGGCCATGGTGCCAAGCTTGGCATAATACAGGCGCTCGGCCAGCTTCGGCAGGCGGTTTTCCAGCCGCAGCTTGCGGTCGGTGTCCCAGAAGAACTTGGCGTCCGACAGTCGGGCCCGCAACACCCGCTCGTTGCCGGCGACGATGGCCTTGCCGCCATCCTTCGTCTCCATGTTGGCGACCACCAGGAAGCGGTTGGCCAGGCGGCCGTCGTCCTTCAACAGCGAAAAATACTTCTGATGAGCCCGCATCGAGGTAATCAGCACCTCATCCGGCACCTCCATGAAGGCGGGATCGATGCTGCCCACCAGCACCACCGGCCATTCCACCAAGCCGGTGACCTCGGCGAGCAGGCCGTCGTCGCGGCGCAGGGTCAGGCCCTCGCGCGCCGCCGCCTCTTCCGCCTGGCGGAGGATGGAGTGGCGGCGCTCGACAGGGTCGAGCACCACCTTGGCGGCGGCCAGCTGGCTGGCGTAGTGGCTGTATTCGGAAACCTGGAAACTGGCCGGGCTGAGGAAGCGATGGCCGGCGGTGGTGCTGCCGGCGGCGACCGGCCCGAAGGAGACCGGTACCACGGCGCCGTCGAACAGGCAGACAATGCCCTGCAGCGGCCGTACCCAGCGCATCGGCAGGCTGCCCCAGCGCATCGACTTGGGCCAGGGGAAGTCGGCCATGGTCTGCTCGACCACGTCCTTGATCACTTCCGCGGTCGGCCGGCCCTTGCGGGAGATCACGGCGAAGTAGAACACCCCCTTGCCGGTGTCCCGTTGCTCGCACTGCTCCACGGTCACCCCGGCTCCTTTCAGGAAGCCGTCCAGCGCCTGGGCCGGCGCGCCGACCCGCGGGCCGCGCCGTTCCTCGGCGACGTCCGGGGTGGCGGTGGGCAGGCCTTCCACCACCAGCGCCAGGCGGCGTGGCGTCACATAGGAGCGCGAGCCGGTATAAGTCAGGCCGTTCTTCTTCAGTCCCTCGGCCACCATGCGCTCCAGATCCTCGGCGGCGCGGGCCTGCATGCGGGCGGGGATTTCCTCGGAGAGCAGCTCCAGAAGCAGTTCAGCAGCCATCGCTCAGCCCTCCGCCCGCGCGCTTGGTGCGGGTTGCCGGCTGGCCAGCCAGCCTTCGCAGCAGGCCTTGGCCAGGGCGCGGACGCGGCCGATATAGGCCTGGCGCTCGGTCACCGAGATCACGCCGCGGGCATCCAGCAGGTTGAACCGGTGGCTGGCCTTGATGCACTGGTCATAGGCGGGCAGTGCCAGCTTGGCGGCCAGCAGCGCCTGGCATTCCTTCTCGGCGTCGTGAAAATGGCGCAGCAGCATCTCGGTGTCGGCGGCCTCGAAATTATGGGTCGAGTATTCCCGTTCGGCCTGCAGGAAGACGTCGCCGTAGCGCACCCCGGCACCGTTGAAATCCAGGTCGTAGACGTTCTCCACCCCCTGGATGTACATGGCCAGGCGCTCCAGCCCGTAGGTTAGCTCCACCGCCACCGGGTCGCATTCAATGCCGCCGACCTGCTGGAAATAGGTGAACTGGGTCACCTCCATGCCGTCGCACCACACTTCCCAGCCCAGGCCCCAGGCGCCCAGCGTCGGGCTTTCCCAGTCGTCCTCGACGAAGCGGATGTCGTGGGCCAGGGGATCGATGCCCAGGCATTTCAGGCTTTCCAGGTAAAGCTCCTGGCTGTTCGCCGGCGACGGCTTCAGGATCACCTGGAACTGGTAATAGTGCTGCAGCCGGTTCGGATTTTCGCCATAGCGGCCGTCCTTCGGCCGGCGCGACGGCTGCACGTAAGCCGTCTTCCAGGGCTCGGGCCCCAGGGCGCGCAACGTCGTCGCCGGGTGGAAGGTGCCGGCGCCCACTTCCATGTCGTAGGGCTGAAGGATCACGCACCCCTGCTCGGCCCAGAAGGACTGCAGCCGCAGGATCAGGGATTGAAAACTCGGCTTAGGCGCCATGGGAGACCGTTATCGGTTGGCAATGGGCCCCGTTCGCGGGACCGGCCAACTTAAGCGGGGGGCAACCCCGGGGTCAAGGGCGGGGACTCGGCCTCGGCTTGGCGTCGCTGAAGTTGCTGTGCTATAGCTCCCCGGCGATCCGGCATAAGCCGGGAACGGAAAGGTAAGCATTTCCCAATGACGAGCGGCATGGGCTACGAGGTGCGTCCCACCTCGGCGGTGTCCCGGGAATTCTTCAAGGAAATCTGGTTCTTTCGCCGCCTGATCTGGCTGTTCATCTGGCGCGATATCGTCGTGCGCTACAAGAACACCATCATCGGCGCCGCCTGGTACGTGCTGCAGCCGCTGGCCATGATGGTCGTCTTCACCCTGTTCTTCGGCAGCGTGTTCAAGCGCTATATCGGCGACCTGCCCTATCCGCTGTTCGCCTATGGCGGCCTGCTTCTTTGGCAATTGTTCAGCCGCTCGCTGAGCCTGGCGGCGGGAAGCCTGGTCGTCTACGACTACATGCTGAACAAGATCTATTTCCCGCGGATCATCGTGCCGGCCTCCATCGTCATCGGCGCGGTGTTCGATTTCCTGGTGACTGCGGTGCTCTTGGGCCTGATGCTGGCCTATTATCGGATCAGCATCGGCTTCTCGGTGCTGCTGATCATCCCGGTGCTGCTGATCACCCAGATGTTTTCGATGGGTTGCGGATGCTTCCTGGCGGCGCTGGACGCGCGCCATCGCGATGTGCGCCATGCCATCCCGCTGCTGATGCAGGTGTGGATGTTCTGCACGCCGGTGATGTATCCGGCCTCCTATGTGCCCGAGCAATGGCGGATGCTCTATTCCCTCAACCCCATGGTCGGCCTGACCGAGGCCTTCCGTTGGGCGATCTACCGCTCCGGCGACCTGCCGGCCCTGAGCAGCATGGGCATGGCGGCCGTCATCGGCACCCTGGTGTTCGTCGGCGGCGTGGTGTTCTTCCAGAAGGTGCAGGGCACCCTGGTGGACACCCTGTAATGGAAGACATCGCCATCCAGGCCCGGTCTCTCGGCAAGCGCTATCGGATCCGCGAGACCGGCGGCGTCACCGGCCTTGTCGACATGGCCTGGCGGCGGCTGGGGCGGCCCGGCGACGCACCCAACCAGTTCTGGGCGCTGAAGGACGTCGGCTTCGACATCCGCAAGGGCGAGGTCGTCGGCATCCTGGGCCACAATGGCGCCGGCAAAAGCACGCTGCTGAAGGTGCTGACCCGCATTACCAATCCCACCGAAGGTTGGGCCCGGATCAACGGCAGGGTCGGCATGCTGCTGGAGGTGGGCACCGGATTCCATCCCCATTTGACTGGTCGCGAGAATGTCATCGTCGGCGGCGCCATCCTGGGGATGAGCCGGCAGGAGACGCTGGACAAATACGACGCCATCGTCGAATTCGCCGAAATGCGCGGCTTCATGGACATGCCGGTCGGCCATTATTCCTCGGGCATGGCGCTGCGCCTCGCACTGTCGGTGGCGGTCCATCTCGACGCCGAGGTGGTCTTTCTCGACGAAATCTGGGCGGTGGGCGA
Organism: Pseudomonadota bacterium; assembly: GCA_021793155.1. Lineage (GTDB taxonomy): Bacteria > Pseudomonadota > Alphaproteobacteria > Rhodospirillales > Magnetospirillaceae > DUZF01. The sequence goes on from JAJYTF010000001.1 coordinate 183,357, forward strand.
CCATGCCTTCCAGCACAAGACCTGGCAGCGCATCGAAAGCCTGATCGCCAGCGGCCGCACCTTCGTCATCGTCGCCCACAACCTGCAGATCATCGAACGACTGTGCAGCCGCTGCCTGCTGCTCGACCACGGCGTCCTGACCATGGACGGCAGCCCGGCCGAGGTCATAGCGCGCTACCGGGACGAGCTTCGCCGGCGCAGCTCGGCCGGCGGCGTCAACTCCGGCGGCGACGCCGCGGCCATCGGTTCCGACAGCGTGGAAATCGTCGAGGCGCGGCTGCGCTCGGATGACGTCCATCTGGGTGAGGTGTTGGACTGCCAGCTGGTCCTGGAGGCGCGAACGGCGGCCAAGATCACCCTGGGATTGTCGGTCCGCGACAGCCTGGGCAAGACGGTGGCCGTTTGCACCCAGGGTGAACAACCGCTGCCCTGGGCCGAGTTGGCCCTGCTGTCCGGCCGCAACCGCTTCCGCTGTGCCGTACCGGTGGTCTTCCCCACGGCCAACACCTTCGACCTGATCGTCGAACTGCGCGGCGAAGACGGCATGGCGGCCTATGCCGAGCTGCCTTTCACGGTAACCGAGCACGCGGTGGTGATGGCCGATACAGCCGGCCACGACGTCTCGGTGCCGGCGCTGACCGTCGACTGGACGGTCGATGACGGGGTGGTGTCAGGATGATCGCTTGAACGCGCGAAGATCGCGCGTTCAAGCGATCATCCTGAGGGCGGCGTAACCTTCATTACCCATGGCGTTCCCATGCATATATGCGATGTGCATATTGATCGAGGAGATCATGCGCATCGCGTCACCCCGCACATCCTAAGCGCCGAAGAAACCGACCAACGTGTCGATCAGCGAAGATCTGCTGGCGGATGCCAAGAAGCTGCAGGTCAATGTCTCGCGCGCCGCCGAAGCGGGCCTCGCTCGGGCAATCGCCGAAAAGCGTGCCGAGATCTGGTTGCAGGAAAATGAGGAAGCGCTGCGAAGTTCCAATGAATACGTGGAACGGAAGGGCCTCCCGCTCGCCAGATATCGGCAATTCTGATGGCTCGGTTCGATGTCTATCGGGATCCCGAAGGGAACGGCTATTTGCTTGACGTCCAAGCCGACCTGCTGAAGCACCTGAATACGCGGATCGTCGTGCCCTCATGCCGCCCGCCAATGCGCCCAAACCGGCGAAAGCGCTGAACCCCGAGTTCATCATCGGGGACATGACGGTGGTGATGGCCACCCAATTCCTCTCCGCGGTACCGACCTCCGCACTCAAGCAGCCGGTGGCGACGCTGGATCGCCATCATGCCGAAATCGCCGATGCGATTGCCCTGCAGCTGCAGGGCTTCTGACAGCCTCGGGGGAAAAAGACTATTTCCGCCTGAGCCAGGCCTGGAACATCAGCACCACCCACAGCGGATGCTGCCAGTTGCGGCTGCCGGCCAGGTGCTGGCGCCATTTTTCCTCGACCAGCGCGGCGTCGAGGAAACCCTCCTCCGCCATGGCGCGGCGGTCCAGCAGCGATTCCGCCCAGTCGCGCAAGGGGCCGCGCAGCCAGGAATCGATGGGTACGCCGAAACCCATTTTCGGCCGCTCCACCAGCGGACGCGGCACATGGCGATACAGGACCTGGCGCAGCAGCCACTTGGCGGTGCCGCCCTGCAGCTTGGCGGCGAGCGGCAGGGTCCAGGAATATTCCACCACCCGATGGTCAAGGATGGGCACCCGCACCTCGAGGGCGACCGCCATGCTGGCGCGGTCCACCTTGGTCAGGATGTCGTCGGGCAGATAGGTCAACATGTCCAGTCCCTGCATCCGCTCGACGTCGCCCAGCCCCTGCGGCAGACGGCTCCACTCCGCCGCCGCCTCGCCGCTGGCGGCCAGAACCAGCCGCTCAGGCTCGGTCCACTGGCTGATCAGCCGGCGATAGAGCGCATCGGTGTCCTTGAGGGCCAGCACGCCGGCCAGCTTGTGCAGCTTGTCGCCCGGCTGGCCCAGGCCGCGCCGCAGCACCGGCCGCAGCAGACGGTCCCAGGCGCCGGGCGGCACGCCCTGCAGCAGAGCAGCGGCGGCCGTTCGTAACGGGTGCGGAACAAGGCCCAGGCGGCGCCACAGGCGATGCGCCAGGACATAGCGGTTGTAGCCGCCGAACACCTCGTCGCCGCCATCGCCCGACAGCGCCACGGTGACCTGGCGGCGCGCCATCTTGCAGATCAGCAGCGTCGGGATCTGCGAGGAATCGGCGAAGGGCTCGTCGTAGATGACGGGCAACTGGGGAATTGTGTCCAGGGCATCCCGGGCGGTCACGTAGAATTCCGTGTGGTCGGTGCCCAGATGGGCGGCCACCGCCCTGGCGTAGGGCGCCTCGTCATAGCCGGCCTCGGCGAAGCCGATGGAAAAGGTCTTCACCGGCCGGGCGCTTTGCGCCTGCATCAGCGCCGCCACCGCCGAGGAATCGATGCCGCCGGAAAGGAAGGCGCCCAGCGGCACGTCGGCCACCATGCGGCGCCCGACGGCATCCCTCAGCAGGGCCTCGGCCTCGTCGACGACGCCGGCGTCGAACGGCCGGGCGCGTTCGGCCCGTCCCGTCTCGATCACCTGGGCCAGATCCCAGAAGCGCTCGAAGCGCTCCTCGCCCTCGGGCCCGATGGAAAGGATGGCGCCGCCCTCCAGCTTGCGGACGTCCTTGTAGATCGAGCGCGGCGCCGGCACGTAGGCGGTGCGCACATAGGCGGCCAGCGCCCGCCGGTCGATTTCCGGCACCCACCCGGGATGGGCCTCGAGGGCCTTCAACTCCGAGCCGAACAGCAGCAGTTCGCCGAACCGACCCCAGTACAGCGGCTTTATCCCCAGGCGGTCGCGCAGCAGCCAAAGCCGTCGCTCGCGCCGATCCCAAAGGGCGATGGCGAACATGCCGATCAGGCGGCAGGCCGTGGCGCGGACCCCCCAGGCGGCGAAGGCCTCGAGGATGATTTCGGTATCGGAATGGCCGCGCCAGGGCTGGCCACGCGGTTCCAGGTCGCGTTTCAGTTCCGGGGCGTTGTAGACCTCGCCATTGTAGGAGATGACGAAGCGCCCATCGGCCGAGACCATGGGCTGGTGGCCGGCCGCCGATAGATCCAGGATAGAGAGCCGGCGATGGGCGAGCGCGATGCAGCCTTGCGCATCCACCCACACCCCGCCGCTATCCGGCCCGCGATGAGTGAGGCTGTCGCCCATGGCGGTCACCAGGCCGGTCGCCGTCCCCTGGTCGGTGGCAGCCCGGCGGTCGAGGAATCCGGCTATGCCGCACATGGCCCCGAGCCCTCCAGGCAGCGGCGATACAGTTCGAAATGCTGCGCCACCACCCGCTCCTCGCCGAAATGCCGTTCCGCCCGCAAGCGCGCCGCGCGGCCCATGGTCAGGCGCAGCGATTGGTCCTCGGCCAGGCGCTGCATGGCGTTCGCCAGCCCCTCCGATTCCCGCGCCGGCACCAGGATACCCTCGATGCCGTCTTCGATCACCTCGCGGCAGCCAATCACGTCGGTGGTGATGATCGGCCGCCCGCAGGCGGCGGCCTCCAGCAGCGCCTTGGGCATGCCTTCGCGATAGGACGGCAGCAGCGCCACATGGGCCTGACGCCAGATCTCCGCGATATCCTCGCGGTGGCCCAGCCATTCCGCGGCGCTCTCGGCCTCCCAGGCGCGCAACTGGGATTCGCTGAAGGCGCTGGGGTTATGCGGGTCCAGCTTGCCGACCAGCCACAGGCGGCAGGCGACGCCGCGCCGATGCAGCTGGCGCATGGCCTCCACCGCCTCGGCGATGCCCTTGTCGGCCAGCATGCGGGCGACCAGGGCGAAAATGATCGGTTGGTTGGCCGGCGGCGGCGGCGTGGCCGGCAGCGCAGCCAGATCGACGCCCGAGCCGCGGATCAGGGTCAGCCGCCGTTCGACGGCAATGCCGTGGCGCAGCAGCAGGGCGCGGTCATCGTCGTTCTGCACAATCACCTGGTTTCCCGGCCGCCGCAAGAGCAACCGCAGTCCGGCCACCAGAAGGCTGCGCAGGGCCCGCACCTTTGGGGACGTGCCGGTGAAGGCATAGCCCATGCCGGCCAGGGCGCTGACGGTCCGCCGCTGCCCGCAGCAGATGGCCGCCAGGTTGCCGTACAACACCGGCTTCAGGGCGACGCAGTGCAGAATGTCCGGGCGGTGCCGTCGCAGGGCGGCGGCCACCGCCAGCACCGTTCGCAGCTCGCCGAACGGATTGGCGCCCCGCCGGTTGAGCGGCAGGGGCTGCAGGGTGAAGCCGTGGCGCTGGATCTCCGGCCCATGGTCGGTGACGTTGGTGGCGATCACCACCTCCCACCCGGCGTCACGGCAGGCCTGGCCCAACACCAGCCGGTGCGACAGAAAGGCCCAGTCTTCGGTGATGAAGAACATGATCTTTGGCATAATGCCGGGGAATAGAGCAGTTGCCGCCTTCTGTAAAGGGAAGGGCAAGGCGCAGCCGGTGGGAACGAGGCGCTTGGCCCCTACCAGCAGCAACCGCCGCCCGACACTGGAAATGTAAGTACACCGGGCGGCGCTGATGGCGACCGGCGTTGTCCTGCCGAAAGGCATGTGTCAGGCTGGGCGACGATGAAACCCAATGTCTATTCCGGCGGCGACATCGACCGGGCTGCGTTCATGCGGCGCGACGAGAATTGGTTGCTGGCCCGCTATGCCGATCCCCGCTGCCGGTTGGTGCCGATGCACGGCACCCGGGCGCTGGTGCGACGGGCGAACTCTCTAGTTCGCGCCGCGCTGCCGCGGCGGGGCGAGGTTGCCGGCCTGGCCGAGCGGTGCGGAGCACCGTTGTTCCTTGGCATGGTGGGGGACGAGGCACATTTCGCGCTCGACCTGACGCAGCTGCCCGAGGCAGCGGCCCCGCCGGAACTCGAACGATTCGGCGAGTTCGCTGAACTGCGCGGAGTGGGCGCCGTGCTGCCGGCCGGCGAAGCGGCGCTGCTGGCCTATGCCCGCGGCCTTACCCATTGGCACCGCAGCCAGCTATTCTGTGGCCGCTGCGGCCGGCCGACCGAAAGTCGCCAGGGCGGCCATGTGCTGGCCTGCACCGACCCGGCCTGCGGCACCGAACATTTTCCCCGCACCGACCCGGCGATCATCGTCCTGGTCACCGCCGGAGACCGTTGCCTGCTCGGCCGCCAAGCGCGTTGGACGGCGGGGATGTTCTCGACGCTGGCCGGCTTCGTCGAGCCGGGCGAAAGTCTGGAAGAGACGGTGGCGCGTGAGGTGATGGAGGAGACCGGCGTTCGCGTGGCCCGAACCCGCTACCACTCCTCGCAGCCATGGCCGTTCCCGGCGTCTCTCATGCTCGGATTCATTGCGGAAGCAGAACATATCGTACCGCCGCGGGTCGACCCCCACGAACTGGAGGCCGCAGCCTGGTTTTCCCGCGCCGATATTGCCGCATTCGGCGAACAGGGCCGCAGGTTGCCGGGAGAGGATTCGATCGCCCGGCGGCTGATCGAGGAGTGGCTGCACCAAGGGTGATCGCGTGCAGACGATCGCCCCGGCAGCAGGGCGTTCCTTGACAGGCCTGCCGCGGAACGGGAAAGTGCGGACCGGATTCATTTCTAGCCTTGGGCTGGCGTTACCATGTCGCATCCTCGCATCGCGGTCATCGGGCTGGGCTATGTCGGCCTACCCTTGGCCGTGGCCATCGCACGCCATTTCTCCACCACCGGTTTTGACATCCATCCGGGTCGCATCGCCGAGCTGTCGTCAGGCATCGACCGTACCGGCGAAGTCGAGCCGACGGCGCTGAAAAGCAGCACGTTGCGGCTGACCTGCGATCCGGAGGCGATGAAAGGTTCGGACGTGTTCATCGTCACCGTGCCAACCCCGGTTGACGCCCACAACAAGCCCGAACTGTCGCCCCTGCTGAAGGCCTGCCGATCGGTCGGCAAGGTGATGGCCCCCGGCGCCATCGTGGTCTTTGAGAGCACGGTTTATCCCGGCGTCACCGAGGACATCTGCGGACCCGAGCTGGAGCGCGCCTCGGGACTGGTATGCGGCAAGGATTTCTTCCTGGGCTACAGCCCCGAGCGGATCAATCCCGGTGACCGCGAACACACGGTGGACCGCATCGTCAAGGTGGTCGCCGGCCAGACCCGGCAGGTCACCGACACCCTGGCGGCCATTTACGGCAGTGTCACCAAGGGCGGCGTATTTCGCGCAGCCGCCATCAAGGTGGCCGAAGCCGCCAAGGTCATCGAAAATGCCCAGCGCGACATCAACATCGCGTTCATCAACGAAGTGACGATGATCTGCCAGCGGCTCGGCCTGTCGGTGCAGGACGTGCTGGAAACCGCCGGCACCAAATGGAACTTTCTGCCGTTCCGCCCCGGCCTGGTGGGCGGACATTGCATCGGCGTCGACCCGTTCTACCTGGCCGAGTGCGCCCTGGCGCTGGGGCACCACCCGGAAGTCATCTTGGCCGGGCGGCGGATCAATGACGGCATGGGGGCCTTCGTCGCCGGCCAGATCCATCAGGCCCTGGACGGGCGGCCGTCGCGCATCCTGGTGCTGGGCCTCACCTTCAAGGAGAACGTGCCGGACCTGCGCAACACCAAGGTCGTCGACGTGGTGGCCGGCCTCAAGGGGCGCGGCCACAGCGTCGACGTCCACGACGCCTTCGCCGACCGCGATGAAGCGTTGCGCGAGTATGGCCTGGCCCTGCTGCCGCGCTTCGATGCCGGCGGATACGACTGCGTGGTCGGTGCCGTGCCGCACCGGCCCTACACCGAATTCACCCCTGAAACCTTCACCGCGCTGCTGCGGCCCGGCGGGCTGGTGGCCGATATCAAGGGTATCTGGCGCGGCACCCCCCTGCCCGACGGTCTCAAGCTGTGGCAGCTTTGACGGCGGACGGTTTTCCACAGCTGCTGTTCATCACTTCGAGCCGCATCGGCGACGCCGTACTGTCGAGCGGCGTCCTGGCCCAGTGGGTGGACGCCCATCCGAAGGGACGGGTGACGGTCGCCTGCGGCCCTTTGGCGGCACCGCTGTTCGCCGACCTGCCGCAACTCGAGCGGTTGCATCCGATGGTCCGTTCGGGCCGCACCGGCCACTGGTGGCAGCTGTGGCGGGCCAGTGCCGAAAGACGCTGGTCGGCCGTGATCGATCTGCGCGGATCGCTGTTCGCCTGGTCCGTACGGGCAGACCGCCGTCTGATCTGCCGGGCCGAGAAACGGCGCGAGCACCGCATCGAGGAATTGGCCCGCCAATTGTCCCTGCCCTCTCTGCCGGCGCCCCGGCTATGGGTGTCGGAGCAGCGGCAACGGGTTGCGGACACCCGCTTAGGTAACGGGCCGCCGGTCCTGGCGGTGGGACCCAGCGCCAACTGGGGCGCCAAACAATGGCCGGCCGAGCGCTTCGCCGAGGCGGTGACCCGCCTGACCGACCCCGACGGCATCCTGCCGGGCGGCCGGGTGGCGATCTTCGGCGCCGCCGCCGAACGCGAGCAGGCCAAGCCGGTGCTGGAGGCGGTGCCCGAGGACCGTCGCATCGACTGCATCGGCACGCCCGATCTACTGGATGCCTTCGCCCTTTTGCGCCGGTGCTCGTTTTACTTCGGCAACGATTCTGGCATGATGCATATGGCGGCGGCGGCCGGCATCCCCACATTGGGCTTGTTCGGGCCCAGCCCCGAATGGCGCTATGGGCCCTGGGGCGAACGGGCCGCGGTGGTGCGCACGGTGGAAAGCTACGACGCGCTGGTCACCGACAATCCCGCCTTTGACCACCGCCGCGGCGACACATTGATGGGCAGCCTGACCGTTGATGCGGTGATGACTGCCGCCCGCCAATTGTACGGACGGACGAGCGCCTGCCTGCATGGAGCGGCTGGATGAAAGACGAAACGGAGCGAGTTTCCCCCCGCCTCGACGAGGAAGCCCTTTCGCTTTCGCTGTTCGACGGCATGGATGCGGCAACCCGCCGCAAGATCTGCGATTCGGCGAGGACGCTGATCCTGGCCGAGGGAGAGCGCCTGTTTCACCGCGGTGAAATGCCGCAAGGACTGCATTTCCTGCTGAGCGGACAGGTCGGTCTTTACCAGTCCGACGCCACGGGCAAAGAGGTCATCGCCGAAGTGATCGACACCGGTGGCGTGTTCCTGCTGGCCGCGGCGCTTACCCGCAAGCCCTATCTGCTGAGCGGCGTCGCCCTGTCGTCTTCCAGTGTTCTCGAACTCCCGGTGGACGCGGTCCACCGCCTGCTGCACGAGCAGCCCGACTTCGCCATCGCCATGCTGATCTGGCTGTCCGAGCGTTACCGCACCCACATCCAGGAGATCGGCGCCTTGTCGGACGCACTGGAATCTCGTCTTTTCCCCGGCAGGATAGGCTGAGGAAATCAACTTCCGGATTTCATCTGAAAAGCTGTTCGGCCAGTTCATCGGCCAGACGAAGAAGCGCTCCTATCGCTTAGGTGATATGCATTTATTCCTTGGCCTTGCCGCCGCTCAATTCGCTTCGTGCGCCTGGTGGTTTATCGACCTCTCAACCGGCCGGACCCACCAACGCAGGCCACCAACGCAGGCCTTGCCTGCACGGTGCGACCCGACTATGATCCCACCATCATGTTGAGCGCACGCCCCCTCACGAGCCGATTTTGGTACCGCTGGTATTCACCGGCGGCGTAGGGTTTCTGCAGCAAGACAGCATACCGGAGCCGCCCCCACCGAGGCGGCTTTTGCGTATCCTGCGCTAGATTTTCAAGGAAGGCCGCAAATCTCGACCGGGGCGTCTCCTCAAGTTTCGAGGAGAGCAAACCATGTTCGATTTCGATGTCGTGACCGGCCCCTCCAGCCTCAGCCCCGCAGCGAAACCCGCCACCCAGCCTCCGGACCGGCGCGCCGCCCCCTCCAAGGAGAACGCGCCGTCCGAAAAAACGCCCGTCAGTGCCGGAAGTGACGCATCCCGGTGAACACCATGGCCAAGCCTTTTTCGTCGGCGGCGGCGATCACCTCGGCATCGCGCATCGAGCCGCCGGGCTGGATCACCGCTGTGGCACCGGCTTCCGCCGCGGCCAACAGACCGTCGGCAAAGGGGAAGAAGGCATCCGACGCGACCACCGAGCCGATGGTGCCGGGCTGCTTGAGCCCGGCCGCCTCGGCCGCTTCCCGCGATTTCCAGGCGGCGATGCGCGACGAATCGACACGGCTCATCTGGCCGGCGCCAATGCCGACCGTGGCGCCCTGCTTGGCGTAGACGATGGCGTTGGACTTCACATGTTTGCAGATGCGGAAGGCGAACAGCAGGTCGGCCAGCTCCTGCTCGGTGGGTGTGCGCTTGGTGACCACCTTCAGGTCGCCGGCACCGATGCGGCCGAAATCACGGCTTTGCAGCAGATAACCTCCGGCGATGGTGCGTAGCGTCATCGACAGCTCGGCCGGGTCGGGCAGGCCGTCGGTCACCAGCAGGCGCAGGTTCTTTTTCGTTGCAAATACGGAACGGGCGGCATCATCAGCCGCCGGCGCGATGACCACTTCGGTGAACAGCTTAGCGATTTCCTCCGCCGTCGGGCCGTCGAGCGGGCGATTGAGTGCGACGATGCCACCGAAGGCACTCACCGGGTCGCAGGTCAGGGCCTTGCCGTAGGCCTCCCGCATATCGTTGCCGGTGGCCACACCGCAGGGGTTGGCATGCTTGATGATCGCCACGGCCGGTTGCTCAAATTCCGCCACCAGCTCGAAGGCGGCGTCGGTGTCGTTGATGTTGTTGAAGGACAGCTCCTTGCCCTGCAACTGGCGAGCGGTGGCGACGCCCGGCCGGGCCTTGCCCGACAGGTAGAGGGCGGCCTGCTGGTGCGGGTTCTCGCCATAGCGCAGCATCTGCTTCAGTTCGGCACCGACCGCGATGCGCCGCGGGAAGGCCTCGCCCAGCTGGCCGGCGAACCAACCGGAGATGGCGGCGTCATAGGCGCCGGTCCGTGCGTAAGCGGCGGCGGCCAGGCGACGGCGCAGGGCCTTGGTAGTGGCCCCGCCGTTGGCGGTCATCTCGTCCATCACCGCGCGGTAATCCTCGGGATCGACCACCACCGCCACATGGTCGTGGTTCTTCGCCGCACCGCGGATCATCGAGGGCCCGCCGATGTCGATGTTCTCAATGCATTCTTCGAAGGCGGCACCCTTGGCCACTGTGCCTTCGAAGGGATAAAGGTTCACCACCACGAGGTCGATTGGGGCGATGTCGTGGTCGCGCAACGCCTTCTCGTGCGCCGCGTTGCCGCGGATGGCCAGGATGCCGCCATGAACCTTGGGATGCAGGGTCTTCACCCGGCCATCCAGCATTTCCGGAAAGCCCGTGTGGTCCGACACCTCTTTCACCGCCAGGCCGGCATCGCGCAACGCCTTGGCCGACCCACCGGTGGACAACAGCTCAACGCCGCCGCCGGCCAGAAAGGTGGCGAACTCGACCAGGCCGGTCTTGTCGGAAACAGAGATGAGCGCACGGCGGATGACGGGTTCGACCATGATTGCAGCCCCCGGAATAAGCGGTGATGGGAAATTCGGCGGCTCTATAGCACGATCCGCCGTGAGCGGGCAGCCCCTGTTATGCCTTTTTTCAGGCTTCCGCCGGAATTCCCACGCTGCCGCTGTATTCCGGCACCAGCCGGCGGATGATGGCCATCATCCCGTCCAGGTCCAGGCGGCGGCAGGCCGCCTCCAGGTCGTCGAACGCCTTAGCCACGGCATCGGTGTCGCCGGCCCGTACCGAAGCCAGCAGTACGCCGTCCATCTCGGTCGGCACCGGAGCCTCGGCGCCGTGGAATATCTCTTCAAACAGTTTTTCGCCGGGCCGCAGGCCGGTGATCTGGATCTTGACGTCGTGGTCGGGCTGCAGGCCCGCCAGGCGGATCATCTGGCGGGCCAGATGCAGGATCTTCACCGGCTCGCCCATGTCGAGGACGAAGATGCGGCCCTGGTATTTGGTCGGGTTGGAGAATCCGAACGCCGAAGCCTGCAGGACCAGCTCGACCGCCTCGCGGATGGTCATGAAATAGCGGGTCATCTCGGGATCGGTGACGGTGATCGGCCCTCCGGCCGCCAATTGGCGCCGGAACAGCGGCACCACAGAGCCGGTTGAGCCCAGCACATTGCCGAACCGCACGGTGACGAAGCGCGTACCGTGCGAGTCATTGGCCTGATCCAGGGCCTGGCAATAGGTCTCGGCCAGGCGCTTGGTGGCACCCATCACATTGGTCGGGTTGACCGCCTTGTCGGTGGAGATCAGCACCATCAACCCGACCCCATGGGCCAGGCAGGCATCGGCCAGGATGCGCGTGCCCACCGCATTGGTCAGCGCCCCCTCCAGGGGATTGGCTTCGACCATCGGCACATGCTTCAGCGCGGCGGCGTGGAACACCAGCTCAGGCCGCCGTTCAGCCATGACCTGGGCGATGCGCTGGCGGTCGCGAACATCCGCGACGACCGCCGCGCGCGTCAGTGCCGGATGTCGTTCGGCCATCTCGAGGTCGATTGTGTAAAGCGCGTATTCGCTGCTTTCCACCAGGGTCACAGCAGCCGGCCCCGCATCGGCGATCTGCCGTACCAGCTCGCCGCCAATGCTGCCGCCAGCGCCAGTTACCAGCACTCGCCGGCCTTCGATCAGCGAGCGCATGGCCTGGCGGTCGAGTACCGCCTGCGGCCGGCCCAACAGATCCTCGACGGCGATCGGCTTGATCTCGACCCGGTCGGATACCCCGCTCTTCAGGTCGGTCAGCTTGGGCAGCCGGGCCAGGGTCATGCCCAGACCGTCCGCTTTGTCGAGCAGGTCGCGGACCACCGCCCCGGACAAGGATTCCTCGGTCAGGATCAGCCGCTCAGGAGCATGGCCGCGGGCCTTCAGGGTGGCTGTAACGGCCTCGAGCCGGTCGACCGTCCCCAGCACCTCGACACCGTGAATGCCGCGGCCGACGCGGCCGGCGACTGTGGTCAGCATGCCCACCGCCTGGTAGTGGGCGTCGCCGCGCAGGGTGGCGCGCAGGAAGAGGTCGGCGGCATCACCGGCGCCCACCAGCAGCACCGGAATGCGCCGGGCCCCCTCGCCGTCCCGCGGCAGGCCCAGGTGCCGGTCCTTGACCATGCGGTAGACGAATCGGGGCCCGCCAAGCAGGGCCAGCAGGGCGAACCAGTTGATCAGCAGGGCCGACCGCGGCAAATCGGCGAGGCGAGTGAAAAAGAACAGAAGCGCCAGGAAGACCAGGATGGTGACAGTCACCGCCCGCACGATGGTCATCAGGTCGCGCGTCGAGGCGTAGCGCCAGATGCCGCGATACATCCGCTGCGACAGGAAGACCGCGGCGGCGACCAGAGTGAATAGCCCGGTTGCCAAAGCCAGCCGTTGGCCGTCCCAGGTGGCCGTCAGATTGTCGCCGAGGCGCAGCCACAGCGACAGCAGAAACGACAGGGCGGCCATCACCAGATCGTGAACGAAGGCGATATGGCCGCGATTGAGGCGAGGTCGGTCGATCATCGGCCGGAACGTTAGCCCAGCCCTTGGCGGAAGTCCAATCCGGCAGAGACCTCAGATGGCGAACGCCCGAACGCGCGCTCTGATGCGAGACCGAACGAGATGCTGACGCGCTGGCCTGGCCGGCGATCGAGGGGCGACCGGCAATCAGGTAAGACCTTGACGGCCAAATCAGTATGTTCCTATACCTGCCTCGCATGACGCCGTCTCTTCTCTCAACCTTCGGCCGAACGCTGCGCGATCCTGTTCTTCGCCGCTGGCGGCTGGATCGTTTGCTCGGTCGTTGGACGGCTGCCGAGGCGCCGGCGCCGGCCGACAGTGCGGTCGCTCTGCAGGCGCGCACCCATTATTGCCTCGCCGTCGACCGCGGCGACGACCAGGCCGCCGCCGCCAATCTTGCCGTCCTGTTTGCCGAAGCCGACCGCCTGATCGGCCCCTCCGGCGTGCTGCGGGAGGATTCGACGGCCTATCATCTGCGGCTGACCCACGGCTATGCCGAGGCCTGGCTGGCGGCGCGGCGCCATTGCCGCGGCGAGACAAGCCGGCTGGAGGCCATCCTGCGCCGCCTGCTGGCGGCCCTGTCCGCCTTGGCCCTGCCTGGCGGCCTGCCGGAGATCGGCGAGGTTCCGGCGGATCCGCCGCCCGCCCTCCTGGCCGGCCTTCTGCCCGGCGGACCGGTGAACGGCGGTTGGCTGGGCTCCCTGACGGCGGCGGAGCGGGATTCTCTGGTGGCGCTGCGCGATACGGAACGGCTGCATGATCTGGAGCTGCTACGGGCCGACGGCTGGCTGCGCAGCGACTTCGGGCCGTGGAGCGGCCTCTGGCATGCGGCGCCCGCCGGCTGGCCCTCCTTCTCCGGGCATGGCCACCAGGATCTCGGCAGTTCCGTACTTCATTACGAAGGCATGGCGATTTTCGTCGATCCTGGCTCGCCGCCCCCGACATGTCCGGCGCGGCTGGCCGCCGCCTATCGCTCGGCCAGCGCGCACAACGGCTTGACACTGGACGGCGCCGACCCCTATCCGCAGGATCGCCCGGTCTATTCCGACGCCTTCCGCCAGGCCGTCGGCGGCCCGCCCCCCAGCTTGCGCGCCGAGTTCGACGGGGTGTCGCTGCAGTATTCCGGGTTCGACCGATTAGGGGGACCACGCGGCTGCAGCCGCCGCTGGCGGTTCGACGGCGGCAAGCTCGCCATCGAGGATGTGATCCTCGGCACCGGCCGTCAACGGGTCGAACGGCGACTGATCACGCCCTGGCCGGTGGTCATGGACGACAGCGCCACACCGGTCATCCGCGGCCCCCGGGATTTCCGCGTCAGCGGCGAGGCGCCGGCGGGATTGCGGCCGTTCCGCCGGTGGACGGTCAAGGGTGATGAACAGCCGTTGACCATGATCCTGTTCAGCAGCCGCAGCAACCTGCCATGGCACGGCCTGCTGCGAGTTGAACCGCTCTCGTAATGAACGTCGGGCTGGCATTCTTCCTGACCCTTGCCGCCGCAATTTTGGCGACCCGCGCCGTCCTGGGATGGCTACGCCACCGCCAGATCCTGGACCATCCCAACGAACGGTCGAGTCACAGCCGGCCAACGCCGCGGGGCGGCGGCCTGGCGGTGACGCCGGTGGCGCTGCTGGCCTGGGCCTGCCTGGCCCTGACCGGCACAAGCCAACCGGGCGTCTGGCCGGTCCTGGGCGGAGCGGCGGTCCTTCTGGCGTTGTCCTGGCGGGACGACCGGCGTTCGCTGCCGCCCCATCTGCGACTGGCGGTACATGTCGCGGCGGCGGTCGCGGGCATCGCCGGGCTGCCGGCCGAACAGGCGGTCTTCCAGGGTCTGCTGCCGTTCTGGCTGGACCGGGCGGCGGCAGTGCTGGCCTGGGTCTGGTTCGTCAATCTCTACAATTTCATGGACGGCATCGACGGCATCACCGGCGTCGAGACGGCTGCCATCGGCCTTGGACTGATGCTGGTCGACCTGACTGCCGGGCAGGCTGCCGGCGCCCCGGCAGCAGCCGCCATCGCCGCCGCCGGCCTCGGCTTCCTGGTGTGGAACTGGCATCCGGCGAAGCTCTTCCTGGGCGATTCGGGCAGCGTTCCACTTGGCTATCTGCTGGGCTGGCTGCTGCTGTCGGCCGCAGCCCAGGGCCAATGGGGGGCAGCGATGATCCTGCCCGCCTATTACCTGGCCGACGCCACCCTGACCCTGGGCAAGCGGGCGCTCAAGGGCGAGAAAGTGTGGCAGGCCCATCGCCAGCACTTCTACCAGCGGGCGCTGGGCGGCGGCGCCAGCCATGCCGACGTGGTCAGGCTGATCCTGGCCACCAACATCCTGCTGGTCCTGCTGACCCTGTGGGCCGGCCACCACCCCTGGCCGGCCGTGATCCTGGCGGCCATGGTGGTCGCCGCCCTGCTGGCCCGGTTCACCCGGATGGGGCGGCGGGGCAACCTGCGTTAAATTCGACGCTGGTTGCAACCAGCGGCCGTTGAGGCCGCAGCCATGTGCGCGGAGGCGCGCCCGGCGAGAGCAAATCCAAGAAACCACCAATCGCGCCATTGCCGGTTCATTCGCTTCCCGGCTGGCGAAACCGCCTTATATAGGAAGACCACCAACTTCGCTCGGGCCCCCCAGATGGACGGCAAGATCGTCATTCCCTGTCCCCACTGCGATACCTTGAACCGCGTGCCGGTCAGCCGGCTGGGCGACGGCGGCAAATGCGGCAGCTGCGGCCAACGGCTGTTCACCGGCCACCCCATTACCCTCGACGCCCGGCGATTCCAGCGTCATGCCGGAGCCGAGCTGCCGCTGCTGGTGGATTTCTGGGCCGCCTGGTGCGGCCCCTGCCGGGCCATGGCTCCGGTGTTCGAGGCCGCCGCACACGAGCTGGAGCCGCGCTTGCGATTTGGCAAGGTGGATACGGAAGCCGAGTCGAGCCTGGCTGCGCGCCATGCCATCCAGGCCATCCCGACACTGATCCTGTTCCGCGACGGCCGCGAGCTGGCCCGCCTCAGCGGCGCCCTGTCGGGCGGGGAATTGCGCCGCTGGATCGCCGCGACCCTCGGCGATTGACGGCCCTATCCCTCGCTCAAGCCGCGGAACTGGTGGCTGGCGACAACGAGGGTGGCGAGATCCAGCTTGCCGGCGGTTTTCAATTCGCCCAATAGCTGCTCGGCCCGCTCAACCGCGGCGCGCCGATTGTCGATCCAGGCGGCCAGCACCTCCTCCGCCGGCAGGTCGTCGCCGTTCGCCGCGGCGACATTGGCGGTGAGCGCCGCCTGTCGGGCGTAGAGGTCGTCGATCACCGCATCGATGGCCAGCTTCTGCCAGTGACTCCCGCCCGGCAAATTTTCAGCGGCGGCCCGCAGCCAACCCAGGCCGAAGCGGGCGGCGATCAGGAAATAGAGCCGCCCCACCGTGTCCACCGGCCGGCCGACGCGGGTGGCGATACTGCTGATGTCGTTCGCCGAAGCCAGCACGATCAGTCCGGCCACACGCCGTGCCAGTTCGTCCGGCACGCCGGCCGTCCGGTACTCCTCGGCCCGCGCTGCCAGAGCGGCGATCGTGTCGGCCGGCAGCACGTTGTCCAGCTGTTCCAGCAGCATGGCGGTTCCCGGCGCCAGTTCGGCCCGCAGGCGACCGATGTCGAGCGGCCGCGATGCGTGGGTCAGCACCCAGCCGACGCCGCGTTCGATCAGGCGGTTGGCCTCGATGTACATGGCCGTCTGCACGGCCGCCGGCACTTTGGCGTCCAGGGCCTCGATCTGCTGCCAAATGTCACGCAGGCCGAAGCCGTCGCGCACGATCAGATAGGCGCGCGCCACCTCGGCCGGCGAACTGCCGGTGCGCTCGGCGATGCGCGCGACGAAACTGCCGCCGATCCGATTGACCATGCTGTTGGTGGCCGAGGTGGCGATGATCTCGCGCCGCAGCCGATGGCGGTCCATGCGCGACCTCCACTCGGCCGTCTGCAGGGCGGTCGGAAAATAGCGGATCAGATCGTCGAGCAGCAACGGGTCGTCGGGAAGGTCGGATTCCAGAATGGAATCGTAGAGCCACAGCTTGGCATAGGCCAGCAGTACCGAAATCTCCGGCCGGGTCAGGCCGATGCCGGCATGGGCCCGGCGCGCCAGCTCCTGGTCCGAGGGCAGGAATTCCACCTCACGGTCGAGACGGCCGGCCCGTTCGAGCATGCGCATGAAGCGATCCTGCTCGTCCAGCATTTCCGGCGCCTGTGCTTCGAAGATGGAGATGGCCTGGGTCTGCAGGTAGTTGTCGCGAAGCACCAGACCGGCGACCTCGTCGGTCATCGCCACCAGCAGCTCGTTCCGCTGCTTGGCGGTCAGGTCGCCTTCCGCCACCGCCGCATCCACCAGGATCTTGATGTTCACTTCGTGGTCCGAGCAGTCGACACCGGCCGAGTTGTCGATGGCGTCGGTGTTGAGCCGCACGCCGGCCAGCGCCGCCTCGATGCGGCCGCGCTGGGTCACCGCCAGGTTGGCCCCCTCGCCCACCACCCGGCAGCGCAAGGCAGCGCCGTCGATGCGCAAGGCATCGTTGCTGCGGTCCCCGACCTCGGCGTTGGTCTCGGCACCGGCCTTCACATAGGTGCCGATGCCGCCGAACCACAGGAGATCCACCGGCGCCGCCAGCAGGCAGCGAATCAGGTCGGCGGGCGCCATTCTGTCCGTTTCGATACCAAACTGATCCCGTATGCGAGCCGACAGGAGGATGGTCTTAGCGTCGCGGGGAAACACCCCACCGCCTTCGGAAATCTTCGCCGGGTCGTAGTCGGCCCAGCTCGACCGCGGCAGTTCGAACAGGCGCCGTCGCTCGACGAGCGAGACGCGCGCATCGGGATCGGGATCGAGGAAGATGTGCCGGTGGTCGAAAGCCGCGATCAGCCTGATTTTCGGCGAACGCAGCATACCGTTGCCGAAAACGTCGCCCGACATGTCGCCGACGCCGACCACGGTGAACTCTTCGCTTTGTACGTCGCGGCCCATCTCGCGGAAATGCCGTTCCACCGATTCCCAGGCGCCGCGCGCGGTGATGGCCATGGCTTTATGATCATAGCCGCGACTGCCGCCCGAGGCGAAAGCGTCACCTAGCCAGAAGCCATATTCCGCCGCGACACCGTTGGCGATGTCGGAAAAGGCCGCCGTCCCCTTGTCGGCGGCGACCACCAAATAAGGATCGTCGCCGTCGCGGCGCACCACCTGGGGCGGCGGACGCACCTGGCCGCCGGCCAGGTTGTCGGTCAGGTCGAGCAGCCCGCGCATTAGCGTCCGGTAGCAGGCGATGCCCTCTTCTAGCAGCGCTTCGCGGCCGCCGTCCTTCGGTGGCCGCTTGACGACGAAGCCACCCTTCGATCCCACCGGCACGATGACGGCGTTCTTCACCATCTGCGCCTTCATCAGCCCCAGGATCTCGGTGCGGAAGTCCTCGGGCCGATCGGACCAGCGGATGCCGCCGCGCGCCACTTTGCCGCCGCGCAGATGGATGCCTTCCATGCGCGGCGCGTAGACGAAGATCTCCATCATCGGGCGGGGCAGCGGCAACCCCTGGATCCGCCGGCTGTCCAGTTTCAGCGACAGATAGGGCTTAGGTCCACCGTCGGTGCCGGTCTGGAAGTAGTTGGTGCGGACCGTGCACTCCACCAGGTTGAGGAATCGGCGCAGGATCCGATCGTCATCGGCGCTGGTGACCGCCTCGAGCGCCAGGTCGATGGCCGCCAGCAGCTCTGGGCCGTCGCTCGGGGCATGGGGGTCGAAACGGGTCTCGAACAGCTGGACCAGCAGGGTGGCGACCTTGGGATTGGCAGCGACGCTGCGTTCCACATAGCTCTGGCTGAAGGTCGAACCGGCCTGGCGCAGGTACTTTGAATAGGCCCTGAGCAGCGTCACCTGCCGCCAGGTCAGGCCGGCATTGACCACCAGCCGGTTGAACCCATCGTCTTCCGCATCCCCCTGCCACAGCGCGCGGAAGGCGTCCTCGAAACGGTCGCGCAAGCGGTCGACCTCGATGGCCTCGCGGTTCAGGCTGGCCATGGTGAAATCGTGGATCCACAGGCTGGGTTCGCCATCTCGCCGCAGTTCATGCGGCAGTTCCGAGATGGCCCGGAAACCCATGTGTTCGAACAGAGGCAGCACGTCCGACAGGGCGACCGGCTGGCCGGTTCGGTATATCTTAAAGCGCAACTCGTCCTCGGGCGCTTCGACCGGCCGGTAGAGATGCAGGCCCAGCCCGCCGGCCGCCGCCTCGATACGGTCGATGTCGAGCAGGGTACCGCGCGGCGCCGTCACCTCGCGGAACGATAGCGGGAAACTGTTCCCCCAGCGGCGGTAGAGCGCCAGGCCGCGATCTTCGCCATGGGTCTCGACCAGCGCCTCCTGCAACCGGTCGTTCCACGAACGGGCCGCCTCGGCCACCCTGGCCTCCAACGCCTGGCCGTCGATATCCGGCAGGCTTTCGGGATCGGTCTTGATGATGATATGCACCCGGGCCAGCGCGCTGTCGCCGACCTGGGTGTACCAGTTGGCAACCCGGCCGGCGCAAGCCTCTTCCAGGATGTCCTGGATCTGCTCGCGCAAGCGCGTGTCGTAGCGGTCGCGCGGGATGAATACCAGCGCCGAAATGAAGCGTTTGAATTCGTCGCGGCGCAGGAATACGGCCACTTTCTGCCGCTCCTGCAGGCGCAGGATGCCCATCGCCGTATCGAACAGGACGTCCTTCCCGATCTGCAATAGCTCGTCGCGCGGATAGTTCTCGAGGATTGCCAGCAGGGCCTTCCCGTCGTGGCTGGCCGCCGGCAAGCCGGCACGTCCGATGATGTGTTGCACCTTGCGGCGCAGCAGCGGAATCATTAACGGACTCAACGTATAGGCGGCGTGGGTGAACAGGCCGATGATGCCGTGCATACCCACCACCTTGCCCGCTTCATCGAAACATTTGACCCCGATGATGTCGAGCGGCACCGCCCGGTGCACCGTGGAGATGCGGTCGGCCTTGGCCAGCATCACCAGATAGGGCCGCGACAGGAACACCTGCACTTCCGGCGGCATGGCGCCGGTAAGGCGGCCATTGTCGAAGAGCTTGAGGCCGCCGCCCTGCATCAGGCCCAGGCCGCTCTCGGGCTCGACCTCGATGCCGCCGCCCTGGTCGAAGCGGAACCGGCAGGTGCCGAGGATGGTGAAGTGATCGTCATGGATCCAGCGCAGGAACTCCTGGGCTTCGGTCTGTTCGGCCGGATCCACTCCGGGCTGCGGCCGCTCCAGCCCGGCGATCAGGTCGAGAACGGTCCGCCGCATCGGTGCCCAGGATTCGACGGCAGTCCGCACATCGGCCAGGACGCGGGCCACTTCCTGGCCGAGCAGATCGGTCTCGCCGCCCTGCGGCTGGCGATCGATCTCGATGTGCATGAAGCTTTCGGCCCGGGTCGCCTCGCCCGGTTGCTCGGCCAGATCGAGCAATTTGCCGGTCTCGTCACGCAAAACCGGCAGGATCGGATGGACGATGAGATGGATACCGATCTCGTGGCGGTGCAGGACAGCCGTCACCGAGTCCACCAGGAACGGCATGTCGTCGTTGATGATCTCGATCACGCTGTGCGGGCAGTCCCAGCCGCCCTCGTCGGCATGTGGCTGGTATATGCGAAGCTTGGGCATGCCCGGGGAGCGGTGCCTGGCGAACGACAGCAACGCCATTGCGGCCCCGTACAGGGCCTCGGGTTCGCGGCGCAGGATATCCTCGGGCGCGACATTGGCGTAATAAGCCCGCAACAGGCGCTCGGCGGCGCCGCGCAGGGCCGGTTCCACGCGCTGATGGGCCAGTGCCACCGCCTTCTCGACGAAACTGTCCTTCAGATGATCGATACGTTGGGCCATTTCGGTTTCCGCTTCCCCGCCGTGGGTTTATGGCTTTGCCCTTTTAGGTCGTCACATCCGCGCCGACGGCTTGGAAGTGACAAATACAGGCTAAGGTGTCGTGCCGATTTTACAAGGGGATCGCCTTGATCGGCGCGAACGGCGTGCTCACCTGAAAGGCCTGCATTTCCCGCGCTCCTGTCGGGAGGATGGGTCATGGACGAGGACGGCGCGACGCGACGTGACTTCCTTACCTACGCCACGGTTGCCACCGGGGCGGTCGGTACCGGTTTGGCCCTGTGGCCGTTCATCAGTTTCATGAACCCGGCCCAGGATACCCTGGCGCTGGCCAGCACCGAGGTCGACCTGGCGCCGGTTGCGCTCGGCCAGCGGATCACCGTAAGCTGGCAAGGCAAGCCGATATTCATCGTCCACCGCACGCCCGACCAGGTCCGTCAGGCCGAAGCCGACGACAATTCTCCCGGGCTGCTCGATCCTCAGCGCGACGAAGACCGGGTGCAGAAGCCGCAATGGCTGATCGTCATCGGCATCTGCACCCATTTGGGGTGCATTCCGCAAGGCCAGGCTCCCGGCTCGAACCGGGGCGAATGGGGCGGCTGGTTCTGCCCCTGCCACGGCTCGCAATACGATATTTCGGGACGTGTGCGCCACGGGCCGGCGCCGAAGAACCTGGTGGTACCCAAATACGGCTTCCGCACCAAGGATACGGTGCGCATCGGGTAAGCAAGTCGGAGCCCGTCACTGCCGTGCAAGCGGGAGTCCACTTGCCGGTCTGGATCCCCGTTTGCGCGGGGAGGACGCAAAGAGCGTCATTTCAGGATCAGCGTCTTGATCATCACGTCGTCGATCTTGGCGCCCGACGACCGCTCGACACTTTCCATCACCAGTTTCTTGGCGATCTCGGGACCTTGTTTGGCGTCTTCGAACGCCTCCCAGCGAAAGGACGCCAAGTCATCCCTCAGCCCCTCCATGATCGCCTTCTTGGCTGAACGGGCGACGGCCAGGTTTTCCTCGTCCTTGGGCAGCAGCCACACCTCCAGATCGAGGGCGCGGTACTGTCGGTTGGAGTCCACCTGCACCGGCAGATGAATGCGGGTCAGAGCCAGATAGTTGGAGGGCACCCTGGCCTGGATTTCGTTTTTCGGCAGCGGCGGGTCCGAATCCTGCTTCTGCTTGGCCTCGGCACCAGTCGACAACAAGGCCAGCAAGGCCGCCGCGAACACCACGCGGTGTTTCATTCGTTCCTCGTGAGGGTGTATCTTCTCTTGTCGATCTGGGCGAAAGGATACGCCAATTCGACGGCTGTTGTCCGCTGGAAATGCAGCCTTTATAATTGTTACTTTATTTACCTCTATGGGCGATTTGGCCGATGACGGGGCGCATATCTTTCAACCATCCTCTCGGTCTGGCGCTGGCCGCCTTCCTTGCGGCCGGCCTGCTGGCGCTTCCGGCCACGGCTCGCGACATCCGTCTGGGTGGGCAGAAGAGCGGCCAGCAAGAAGCCTTGCCGCCCAATGTGGTCAAGCTGCCCATGATCGACGTGGCGATCCGCAAAGATGACGGCGGCTGGCACCACGTCAGGATCGACGCCTGGCTGGCGGCCGAAGACGATGCGACGGCGAAAAAACTCGACGATTTGAAGACCGCCATCTCGCTTAAAGCGAAGGCGGGCATCCCGAAGCGCCCGTTCGAATCCCTGCGCTCGGCCCATGAAGGATCGGCCGTGGCCAAGCAGGTCATCGCCGAGGCTACCGAGCAGTCGCTGGGACATCCGTGGAAAGGCGATGTGCTGATCCGCGAAATGTTGGCCTATTAGAACGGCTCCGGCGCTCGTTTGAAGGGCAGGGCCGCGAAAACCCGCGCGACGGGCTGTTCCGTACGACTGCGAAACCTGCGGAGTTTGGGGCGGTGGGAAGCACCCCGCAGATTGATGCTCGGCCCAGGCCATCCGCATCCTCTATGGCGGCGATGGGAAGAAAACGCGATTGCCAGAGCGAAAAAAATACTCCCATCATGCTTGTATGAAGAAACGGCTGACTAAAGTCGAAGTAACATCGGGCGTTTCCTGGGTGGAGATTCCGGAAGCCGATCTGCGCATCCTTTGCGGCTGTCCGGCCGACAGCGTCAAGCATCTGATGCGCCGTGGGCTGATCGCCCCGGCCGAGGTGAACGGTGTCGCCTGCGAGA
Organism: Pseudomonadota bacterium; assembly: GCA_021793155.1. Lineage (GTDB taxonomy): Bacteria > Pseudomonadota > Alphaproteobacteria > Rhodospirillales > Magnetospirillaceae > DUZF01. The sequence goes on from JAJYTF010000001.1 coordinate 205,928, forward strand.
GCGGACCCAACGCCATCCTGCTGTCCGAGGTCGCCGTGCAGAACGGGACATTCTGCAACCTGGCCGAATTTCCGGTACTGCAGATGCTGTACCGGCAGGGCATGATCCTGCCCGGGCACCCCAACAATGTCGGCAGGAAACCCTTGCTCATCGGCCGCCGCGATGTGGTGACGACGCAGATGCGGTACATCCATCGCGGCAACTATGGCCTGCTCTCGGAAGAGGAACTGATGGCCGCCGGCATCGATGCGGCCCAGGCAGGCGAATTGATGCGGCTCAAGCTGCGTTTCGCTTTCGGCCGCATCCAGGACCCCCGCGAACTGCTGGACAGCGTCGTCCTCGGCGATAACGGCGGGCCGGTAGAACTAAGGTCAGGCGTTGCCGTGCGCCGGACCGGGCTCAATCGGTTCGAATTTTCCTATGAGGGCGAACAGACTTCCGTCGACCTCAATCTACCGCCCTTCGAAGTGCACGAATGCCCCTACCCGCTGGGCGCCTTCCAATTCCGCCGGGAATACTTCGCCGTCGTTCATTCGGGCGAAGGCGATGGCTGGGACATCCGCCGACCCACCATGGGCTCGATCGTCGTCTACCAGGGACGCATCTATCTGGTGGATGCCGGGCCCAACCTGGCCTCCGCGCTGACCGCGCTGGGTATCGGCGTGAACGAGATCGAGGGGATTTTCCAAACCCATTCCCATGACGACCATTTCGCCGGCCTGACCACGCTGATCCAGGCCGACCATCGGATCAAGTATTTCGCCGCTCCGCTGGTCCGCTCGGCGGTGATGAAGAAATTTTCAGCCCTGCTTGGCCTGGAAGAGCGCGATTTCTTTGAATATTTCGACGTGGTCGACCTCGAGATCGAAAAATGGAATGACATCGACGGGCTGGAGGTGCGTCCGGTGATCTCGCCGCATCCGGTGGAAACCACGGTGTTCTTCTTCCGCACCATGGCCGGCGGCGGCTGGCATTCCTATGCCCATCTGGCCGACATCGTCGGCTTGCGCACCTTGGAGGGCATGGTGACCGCCGATCCCGCCCAGCCGGGATTGAGCCGCAGCTTGTTCGAGCATGTTCGGGAAGCCTATCTCGAGCCGGCGGACCTGAAGAAGGTGGACATCGGCGGAGGGCTGATTCACGGCGATGCGATGGATTTCCGGGATGACCCGTCGGACAAGATCATCCTGGCCCACACGGCGCAGAAGCTCACCGATGAACAGAAGGCGATCGGCTCGGGGACCTCGTTCGGTTCGGTGGATGTCCTGGTGCCCAGCCATCGCGACTTCGTCTGGCGGTCTGCCTTCACCTTCCTGCAGTCATATTTTTCCACGGTGCCCAGCGAGTACATCCATGCGCTGATGAACGGCCCGATCCGCAGCTTCAACCCCGAGACCATCTTGCTGAAAGAGGGTCAGACCCACGATGCAGTCTATCTGCTGCTGACCGGGGCCGTGGAGATGCTGACGGTGGACGCCGCCTTCCCCCGCGTCCTGTCCGCCGGCGCGATCATCGGCGAGATCACCGGCCTGCTCGACACCGCGGGGCAGTCCACCTACCGTGCCGTCAGCTTCGTCCAGGCGCTGGAGATTCCCTGTGACCTGTACCTGGCCTTCGTCCGGCGCCACGACCTGCTGCCGGAAATCTCGCGCCTGACCGAGCGGCGCCTGTTCCTGCGCGATACCTGGCTGTGCAGCGGCATCATGTCGAACGGCACGCTGAACGCCATCGGCAAGGCGATGACGGTCCAGGAACTGCCGATGGGAACCCAGGTCAAGGCGCATCACCGCGCCATCGGCATGGTCAAGACGGGGGCCCTCGAGCGCCGCCTGGCCGGGGCGCGGGTCGAGACCCTTGGGCCGGGGGATTTCTTCGGCGAGGAAGTCGCGGTCTTCGGCACCCCGGAATTGACCGCGCTGGTCGCCACCGACGACACCGAGGTGCTGTTCATCCCGGCCGACATCCTGCAAGCCATTCCCAATGTTCGCTGGAAGCTGTTCGAGAGCTTCGACCGGCGCACTCATATGCGGATTGCCACTTCTCTGTCGGCGAAGATCCTGCTGCACTGGGACGAGGACTACCGGATCAACGTGGCCGTCCTCGATAAGCAGCACAAAGCCTTGCTGGAGGCCGCGAACGGACTGGTGAAAGCGATTGCCGGGGAGGCCAGCGGCGACGGCGTCGGCCAGGCCCTCGATATTCTGTTCCACCGCAGCGAGGAGCATTTCGCCGAAGAGGAACGGCTGCTGCGGGGATCGGGCTTCGGCCACACCTCTGCCCATGCCGCCAGACACCAGGAACTGCTGAAGGAAATGCGGCATGTGGCCGAAGACTACCATGCCGGCCGAATCGCCGACACCGAACTGCTGACATTCCTGCACAAATGGGCGATCAACCACGTCCTGGTCGAGGACCGCGACGTCGGGATCTTCCTGAACAGCAGGGGCGTCTACTAAGTCGGGCCTTCGTGCCACCGCATCACAGGCTGGCGATGCGGCCTCCCTCATCCAGCAGCAGGGCGGCCTCGCCACCGCCGGCCCGAAGGATCGCTTCGGCCCGTGCCGGTCCTGCCACCGCGATGGCCGTCGACAGTAGGTCGGCCCGCGTCGCGGTCGCTGCGCGCACGGTGACGCTGGCCACCGACAAGGCGGGACGCAGGGTGTCCGGGTCAAGAATATGGCCGTCATGGCCGCCCTGGCGGAACGAAGATCCATAAGCCTCAGACGTCGCCAGCCCACCCTCGGCCAGCGACAGGCGCCGAAGTTCCCGCTTCCAGTCGTTTGGATCGCGCACCGCCACCGACCACGGCGAGCCGTCTGGCAGGCCTGCCGGCGCCCGCAACTCGCCCAAGTCCACCAGAACATGGGGAAACCCATGGCGAACCAATAATTCGGCGACACGGTCGGTGATGTAGCCCTGCCCCATGCCGTTCAGGGTGACGGCCATCCCTGGCCGGGCAAAGCGGATGCGCTCAGGTCCCACTTCGATCTGCCGCCAGCCGATCAGGGGACGCAGGCGGGCAAGCTCCGCTTCGCTCGGAGCCCGGCCGGTGTGCGTCAAAGTCTCCGAGTAAAGCGCCCAGAGCGGCTGCACCGTTACGTCGAAGGCCCCGTCGGTCGCCTCCGCCACCGCGTTGGATTCCTCTAGCGCCCGCACCAAGTCGAGGGGTGGATCGTCGACCTGACCGGTCCGGTTCAGCTTCGACAGCACGGAATCGGGGTGGAACAGGTTGAAAATTTTCTCCAGTCGCTCCAGTTCCGCCACCGAGGCTGCGATGGCTTCGTTGGCTGCCGCCTGGTCGGTGTGATAGAGGCGGATTTCCGAATCGGCACCCAGTGCCCGTCCGGTCCAGCGGACCAGTTTCGGTTCGGCCGCTGCCGGCGTTGCGGCCTTGCCGTGGGCGGCCCAAGGGAGCAGCACCGCGGCTGCGGTCACCGTCAGCAGGCGACGCCGGCTGATCCGCAAGTCAGTCATGATGGGCTTCCTCATTCAGGACGGACGAATTGATCTGTTGGAACGCCAGGACCCGACCGCCGTGCTGGGCGGCGAAGTGATCCGCCTGAGCACGTTCGCCGAAGGGGACCAGCTCCGCGCCGCCCATGCCGCCGACGCGGTCGCTGGCGACGACGAACCAGGCGTGCCGGGCCTCTACCCAGGTACCCGGCTGCGGATTGGCCCAATCGGTGGCTTTACCCATATCGTTGACGTAGATGGCCGCCACCGTCTTGCCGAGGCCATCGTCCACCAGCAGCCAGGTGAAGGCGTCGCGCACGGACGAGAACCAGAACGGCTGATCGCCGTCCGACACGAAGACCTGCCCCTTGGGGCCGTGGTGCTCGTTCAGGTTCATCCCGCAAATGGTCCCGACGGCGTCGGATCCAGGTTCCTGCGGCTGCGGCAGGGCGGCCTTCTGGTCGGGATTGCAGGCGGCCAGCACCGAGACGAGGGCCAGGGCGACGGCCCAGCCGGGTATTCTCATAGCTCGCGCCTCCGGAAGACCAGCAGGGCGGCGGCGAGCGGGCCGATCACCCAGGCGCCGAGGACACCCAACAACAGGCCTGGTCCGAACCGGATGTCGGCGGCCAGCCCGGCCATGCCGGAGAACATCCGGACATTATCGAAGCCGGTCAGATTGGCCAGGCGGAACACGTCCGCCGGATTGGCCAGCAGCAACCAGGGGAACAGTCTGGGGTCGATCACCCCCTGCCCGGCGACCAGCAGCCCCAGCACCGCTAGGTCGAACAGGACGACGAAAGCCAGCCAAAGGGCCACGGCGACGCCCGCGGCGGTGCCGCGTTCGCGGACCAGCAGGCTGACCAGCGTGGCCAAGGCGACGAAGGCTCCGCCCAGCATCACCGAGGTGACCAGCAGCAGGCCGAAAGCCGCCCAGCTTTGCGGGTCGCTGCCCTGCCCCAGCCCCACCGCCAGTCCGGCGCCGCCGTAGCCGACCACCGTGGCGATGGCAAGGATGCAGCAGTGGCCGAGGACCTTGCCGATCAGCAGGTCGGCGCGGGTGATCGGATAGGTCAGCAGCAGCAGCATGGTGCCGCGCTCGACCTCGCCGACGATGGAGTCATAGGACAGCAACAGGGCGATCAGCGGCACAAGAAAGATGGTCAGGCTGGCCAGGCTGACCACGGTCACCGCCAGCGGCTTGACCCCCAGGCTGCCGGTGGGCGCCGAGCCGAGTAGGGCCAGGGCGCAGGCCAACAGGGCCAGCACCAGGGTGGCGCCGACGATCCAGCGGTTGCGCAGGCCGTCGGCGATCTCCTTGCCGGCGATGACCAGGATCGGGCTCATGGCGATACCTCCTTCCGGTCGGCGCCATGGCCGAAATGGACGTAGAGATCGTCCAGGCTGGGCAGATGCAGGTCCATGTCGGTCACCGCGCCGCCGAGGCCGGCGAGGTGGCGCAGCACCGTCATCTTGTCCTCCAACGGGCAGACCAGTTCGACGCTGTTGTCGTTGACATGGGCGATGTCGAGGCCGCCCAGCCGTTCGGCGACCCCTCGCGCCGCGCCCGGAGTCGACAGGCGGATGCGGATCGGCAGACTGGCGGCCTTGCGCAATTCCGGCAACGAGCCCCAGGCCGCCAGGCGGCCCTGGCGCATGATCGCCACCAGTTCGGTGCGGGCCTCCAACTCGGTCAGGATGTGCGAGGACAGCACCACCGTGGTGCCGCCTTGCCGCAGCTCGCTCAAAATGGCGAAGAATTCCTGGCGGAGCACGGGATCAAGGCCGGTGGTCGGCTCGTCCAGCAGCAGGATGCGCGGATTGCCGAGCAGCGCCTGGGCCAGGCCGAGGCGCTGGCGCATGCCCTTCGAATAGGTCTTCACCCGGCGATCGGCGGCATGGGCCAGGCCCACCCGCTCGAGCAGGCCGTCGCAGGCGTGCAGATCCTCGTGCTTCAGGCGGGCGAGGAAGCGCAGGGTGGCACGCCCGGTCATCTCGTCATGGAAGGCGACGTTTTCCGGCAGAAACCCGAGCTGGCGGCGGAAGGCCAGGGCGGCGCCGGCCGGATCGCAGCCCAGAACCTCGACCCGGCCCTGGCTGGGGCGGATCAAGCCCAGCATCAGCTTCATCAGCGTGGTCTTGCCGGCACCGTTATGGCCGAGCAGAGCGAGCAGTGCGCCTTCCGGCAGGGCGAAATTAACCTCGTCGAGGGCGGCCTGGGTACCGTAGCGCTTGGTCAGCCGATCGATGGCAATGGCGTTCATGAGCGGCCCTCATCGGGTTGCGGGAGATCAACCGGCAGGGCCGGCGGCGTCATCAGCGGATGGCTGTCGATCACTCCCCCGGGCATCAGGGCGGGGAACTGGCTTTGGGCCACTTTCAGGGCCTCCATCACCGGGCTGGAGACCAGCAGCTTGGCCAGGGGATAGCGCCAGACCAGGCGGTCCATGACGGAATTGGGGCGATAGGCGGTGGCGGCGATGCCGTTGCCCTTCAGGTCGAAAGCCGGATTGTCGCTCCAATAATTGCCGCGGCCGTCCTTTGACCACTCATAATAAACCGTCCCAGTATACTTTACCTGGGTCTGGTTGTTGATCAGGGCATTGTCGAAAACGGCGTTGTCTTCCGATCCGCCAGTGAAATGCAGGCCCAACGGACAGTCCTCGATCCGGTTGCCGCGGATCACATTCTTTGCTGCCGTGTAGACGAAGACGCATTTTTCCTTGGTGCCGCGCAGCCAGTTGTCGGCGACCACCGAGTGATAGGTGGTGTGCAGCATCAACCCGTATCGCTCGTCGCCGATCGAGGTGTTCCGTTCCACGTCGATGCGGTTCGAATACATCAGCGCATAACCGAGGCGGTTGTGCATCGACAGATTGCCCAGGATGCGGGTGTCGTTGGTGTACATGTAATGAACGGCGAAGCGGACGCCCTCGATACGGTTGTCCTTGATCAGCAGCTTGTCGCTGACTTCCGAAAAAATGCCATCGCGGCCACCGCTCAGGCGGTTTCCCTCGACAACGGTATCGTGGACCCCCGTCAGGAAAATGCCGTCACCGAGGTCAGTCTCGTAGGCATCGGTGCGGTTGCGGATGGTGTTGCGGGAAACCGTCGCATTCCTGACGTGCCGCAGGACGATGCCGAATTCATTGCCTTCGAGACGGTTGTCCTCGCCGACGAAATGGTCAGCCCCTTCCGCCACGTAGATCGCCGCGTCGAAATCCATGGCCCGCCGCCCCGAGCCGCGCACGCTCAGCCCGCGCACCGTCACGCCGGACGCCAGCACCTTGATCACGCTGCCCGTCCCCGAGCCCGTCACCTCGGCACCGGGCTGGCCTTCGAGAGTGATGGGCTTCGACAGGATCGCCGGGCCATCGTAACGACCCGGCGCCAGAACCAGCCGGTCCCCGGGCGCGGCCTTGGCGATGGCCGCGCCCAGCGCGCCGGGCTTGGCTTCGACTCTAACTGTGGCGGCCTGAGCGGGGCCCGCCAGCGCCAGGGCCGAAAGAATGCCGACGAGCCGCCAGGAGACCATTCTTGTCATCCTGATGACCGCAGGGCGCAAGGATCTGTTGGAGCCTGCGAGATCCTTCGCTGCGTTCAGAATGACAGTCGCCCGGCGGCCCATCGCTACGGCCTTACGCCTCGACCAGCATCCGGCCCTGCATCTCCATGTGGAGGGCATGGCAGAACTGGTGGCAGTAGTAGTAATAGACACCGACTTGGTCGGCCTTGAAGGTGATCGACGCCGTCGCCTGCGGCGAAATCTCCATGGACAGGCCGTAGCCGGTCATGTTGAAGCCGTGGGTCAGGTTGACGACATCGTCGATATTGGTGACATAGACCGTCACCTCGTCGCCATGCTTCACCTTGAAGTCCGACAGGCCGAACTTCGGTGCCATCGAGGTCATGTAGACCCGGACCTTCTTGCCCTGGCGGACGACCTTGTTGTCGTTGGTCAGATCGACGCCGTCCTTCTTGGCCTGCGCCACCGCGTCGGCGAACATCGGATCGTCGCGCTTGTAGATTTCGATCGGGTTGATCAGCGAGCGACGGACGATAGTGGCGTCATGCGGTTCCTGGAAGGCCGAGTCGTCCTTCACCAGCACCATCTCGTCGCCCGAGATGTCGATCAGCTGGTCGTTGTTCGGCTTCATCGGGCCGACGTTGAGGAAACGATCCTTCGAGAACTTATTGAGCGACACCAGCCACTTGCCGTCGGCCTCCTTGGTTTCGGCCATGGTGGCGTTGTTGTGACCGGGCTGATACTGCACATCCAGCTTCTGCTTGATCGGCTTGACCGACTTGTCGCCCTTATAGGCGCGAATGGCCTCTTCGACGTTCCATTTGCAGATCTGGCTGTCGAGGAACAGCGTGGTGTAGGCGTTGCCACGGCCGTCAAAGGTAGTGTGCAGCGGACCCAAGCCCACTTCCAGCTGCCCGACGATGCAGTCCTCTTCCTTGATCTTGCCGGCGAACAGGTCGTCGAGCTTCGCCCATTCGACGATGGTGACGGTCGGCGAAAGCTTGCCGTTGGCGACGAAATACTTGCCGTCAGGTGTGGCGTTGCAGCCATGCGGGCTGGTCGGCACCGGGATGTAGCGGGTGAAGTTGCTGTTCGCCTTCTTGCGGCCGTCAAGCACCGGCACACCGCTGATCATGGTGGCCTTGCCGGCCTTCACTGCTTCCTCGATGGCCTTGAGGTTGAACACCACCGCCCAATCGCGTTCCTTGTCGGTCATCTGCTCGAGGGTGACGCCTTCGGGCGAGTTGTAGCAGGTGGCGGCGGAGTACTTGCCGGCATAGTCGCAGTCGGTGTTGTCCAGGTTGCCGTCCACCAGCACCTGCCACGCCACCTTCATGGTCTCGCCGTCCACCGCGGTGTAGACGCAGCGATAGTTGTGATAGTCGTCGAGGATCTTGCCGTCGTTGGGGATCGGCGCGCGAAACTCGCTGTTGCAGAACACATAGCCGGTTTTCGGATAGCGCTGCAGGCGCAGACCATGGATGCCGAGGGCATGCGGAATCTGCACGATCTTGTCGACCCGCATGATGTCGAGGCGCACACGGGCGATCCGGCCGTTGGTCTTGTCGTTCACGTAAAGGTAGCGGCCGTCATAGGTGCCGTTGGTGTAGGACGGGCGCGCATGGTGGGTGTCGCCGTTCTCGAAGGTCAGCAGCCCCTGCTTTTTCAGGAATTCCTTGCTTTCCGGCAGCAAGCCCTCGTTGAGGATCTTCAGGCTTTCATTGGTGCGGCCCCATCCGGTGGCGCCGCAGCGGTTGAACACCGGGATGCGCGTCAGCTCGCGCATGGACGGCAAGCCGATAATGCGCAGCTCGCCCGTCTGCCCACCGGACCAGAAGCCGTAATATTCGTCGAGTTGACCGGGGGCCACCTCGGTCGAGTTGTGCGGAGCGGTCGCCGCCTCGCCACGGCTGGCCCCGATCAGCGTTCCCACGCCGCCGCCGAGGGTCGCGGCGCCGGCCAGCGTCGCCAACTTCGCCGTGGTGCCGAACAGGTCGCGGCGCGACATGTTCTTTTGTTCGTTATCCGAAGACATCCCTGTGTACTCCTAGAAGTCGTTGAAAGCACGGACGGATGGTTTTTCCCCCCCGCGGCCGTCCGTCATTCGGCCGACTGGGTTTCCGGTACAGGGCTTTTCGCCTTGACGTCTTCTCCGGCCGGCGCCGCTGCCGGTTTCTTGCCCTTGCCCTGGCGCCGCAACACCAGGGGCGTGCAGCTGTCGTGGTCGAAATAGACGACCTGGCAGTGCATGCAGTAGAGGCACTCGTTAGGGTTGATCGCGCCGTTGGGATGGATCGATTGGACCATGCACTCGCGGGCGCATTTCGAGCATTCGAAGCCGCATTGGCGCCGGCGCTTCAGCCATTCGAACAGACGCCCGCGGCCGGGAATGGCCAGCGCCGCGCCCAGCGGGCACACATAGCGGCAATAGGCGCGCTCGATGAACAGGCCGGCGGCCAGGGCGGCCACCGCGTAGAGCACGAACGGCCAGTGGCGGGCGAAATGCAGCAGCCACACCGTCTTGAACGGTTCGATCTCGGCGAAGCGCTCGGCGGTGGCCACCGATTTCAGCGACAGAGCGAACAGTCCGAGGAAAAACACGTACTTGAAAGCCCACAACCGCTCATGAGCGGCGAATTTCAGCGTCACCTGGCGGATTCCCAACCGCTTGGCGATGGTCGACAGAATTTCTTGAAGGGCGCCCATCGGGCACAGCCAACCGCAATAGACGCCGCGACCCCAGAACAGCAGCGACACGGCGGTGGCGCACCACAGAATGAAGATCAGCGGATCCACCAGAAAGAAGTCCCAGCGGAATTGCGTCATCAGCGAATGGGTGAAGGTCAGGACATTGACCACCGACAGCTGGGCCTCGGCATAGCCGCCGATCCACACCACGGTGTAGGCCAGGAAGCCGAGGCGCAGACGGCGGAACAGCTTGGGCCGCTTCACCAGCCAGTCCTGGAAGAAGAAGATCAGCGTCAGGACGCCCAGCGCCAGCGACAGCACGGCGATATCGATAGCCCGCTTCTGCCAGATGCCGACCCACAGTGCCGGACCGTCGTCGTCATCTTCGGCATTCTGCGCAACTGCGGCTGCCGGGCCGGATGCCGGGGTGGCATTGGCCGCCGCCACCGCCTTGGCCGCGGGGGCGGCCGGCTCGACCAGGGCGGGCGGCAGCGTGTAATCAATGGCAAAGCTGGTGAAAGCCTTTTCGCGGGCACCGGTGGCCCGTTGGGCGAGAAGGTCGAGGCGCCAGGGCTTAGCCGGGTCGAAATCGACGTCCTGCGGAATGAGGAAAAGCCCGATCTCGGCGAATTCCGGCGCGCCCGCCCCCAGATCGCCCAGCCGGCGGTAGACCTTGTCGGTGAAACGGACGCTGACGCCTTCCTGGATCAGCTGAATCCGGTCGAAGATGCCGCCGCGCACATATCCCGAACCGCGGAAGGAATAGGCGCCGTTGGCGGCGATGACGATGGCCGATTGCCCCGGCGTCAGCTGCCGGCGAAGCTGGTCATACCCGGCGTCGCCCAGCAGGTTGCGGCCGATGATCTCGGGCGAGACCATGGCGACGTATAGATCGATGAAGCTGTCCTTGGGATCGGTGGGCGCCGCATAGCTGGCCTCCTTAGTCACGCCCAGCTTCTTGAACGCTTCGTCGACCTCGCCATTGGTCAACGACAGTCGGCGGACAGATCCGTCGCCCAGCAGGTCGGTCCAGCTGCGATGGGCGAAGGGAACCTGGCGAAGGGTCGCCTTGCCGTTGGCCGCCACCGGCGCAAAACCGGCAATGCCGCGTGACCGGGCAACCTTGAGGGCGGTGCGCAACAGACCGTCGTCCACCACCATGGCGGTCACCGTGGCACCGGCGATGATATCGACCACCGGGCGCTTGGCCCCCGGTGCGGTCACCTCGATGATGCGCTTGCCCACATAGCCGTTGACGAAATCGAACAGCTTCTGGCCGGGAATGCCGACCAGCAGGATGGGCTCGTGATGCTCGGCGACCTTGGCGCCGACGATGACGCCGTCGGTATTCAAGCCGACCATGACCTTGATCGGCTTACCGGAATAACCGATATCGCTGGTCTCGAACACATAGCCGAGCAGCTTGTCGCCTTTGTAGGCGGCCATGGCCGGCGGGTTCCCTTCGAGAGGACCCAAGCGATCCGCTCCGGGAAACACCTCGGACGGTTTGACGTCCGCCAGATAGGCGCCGAAACCGGCGGCCTGGGCATCAGGCCCGGGCAGGTAGAACAGGAAGCAAAGGAATATCGCCAGAAGGCCGGCAAACGAGCGACGACAAGACGAGATCACGCGCATATCCTCCCCGCAGGTCAGGGCGCCGCCGCTGGTCCTAGCCCAAGGGGAGAGTTCTGAGCCTTGACTGTTGTCAAGCGTTGACAGGCGTGGAATACACCTCAACCATTAAGAGATTTATTGGGTCTTGGCGCTCTTCGGCGCGCCTTCCGGACTGACCCTGATGAACGCATCCACCCTGAGGCCCACTGGCAAGGGCGGATGACCGTCCAATTCAATCAGCGCCTCCAGAACCTTGTCGTCGAGCTTCTCGTCCGGCTGATCGGTGTGGATACGCTTGCGCCCGACCATGGCGCCGATGCGCACCACCCTCCCGGTAAACCGCGTATCGCCAAAGGCGTCGGCATGAACCCAGGCGGATTGGCCCACCGACAGGCGGGCGATATCGGTCTCGTCCACTTCGGCCCGCACGCGCAGCACCGAGGTATCGCCGACCGACAGGATCGGCATGTCCTGCGCTTCCGAGATCATCTCGCCGATCCGCCGATGCTTGCGCAATACCACACCGGAGATGGGGCTGCGGATCTCGGTCTTGGCCAGCATGGCTGCCGCCTCGTCGCGCTGGGCGCGGGCCAGCTCCAGTTCCGCCTCGGCACGGGCCCGCTCGTCATCGCGGGCCTTGGCTGCCACTACCGCCAGATGCTGCCGCAGCTCGGCCAGCCGGGCGACGGCGACGTCATGGTCGCGCCGCGCCCGCTCCACGTCCTGCGGCGACACCCAGCCCTCGCGGCCACGTAAGGCGCGGGCCAGCTCCCGTTCGGTCTGCGGCACCACCGCCTCCTGCTGGCGTACCGCCGCCTCCGCCTCGCGCCGCTCCTCGGGGCGGGCGCCGTTCAACAGGCGAAGCAGCTCGGCCTCGCGGATCTTGACGGTGGCGTCGGCTTCAGCCAGGCGGGCTCGCCAGTCGGCGTTTTCCAGGCGCGCCACCAGTTGGCCGGCAACCACCGGGTCACCTTCGTCGACCAGCACCTCATCCAGCTTGCCGGTGATGGAGGCGCCGAGCCGGATCTCCTCGGACAGCGGTTCGACCTTGCCGGCGGCGGCAATTACCGGGTTGGGCAGCGGCGCCGGCATTTGCCCCGGCTGGCTGCCACTTTTCGGCCCCAGGGTAAGCGCGGCGGCGAAGGCCACCGCTACTGCTGCCGCGGCAGCCAAAATCCGCCCTCTTGTCATGACGGCACCTCTTCCTTCGGCGCGATCCGCCCGTCGGCGATGGTGACGATGCGATCGGCCAATTCGGCGACACGCGGGTCATGGGTGACCACCACCACCGACCGGTCGCGCTTGCGGGCCAGATCGTGCAGCAGTTCCATGATGCCGCGGCCGGTACGCCAGTCCAGCGCCGCCGTGGGTTCGTCCCCCAGAATGATTTCCGGATCACCGGCCAGCGCCCGGGCGATGGCCACCCGCTGTTTCTGGCCGCCGGACAGTTGGGCCGGCATGCTGTCCAGCTTGTCCGCCAGGCCGACCTGCGCCAGCAACCTGGGCGCCTCGGCCCGCGCCCGCTCGGCCGGCCAGCCCTTGAGCTGCAGGGTCATGCGCAGCGTCTCGACCGCCGAGAGCGCCGGGAACAGGTTGTAGGACTGGAAAATAAAGCCGACATGGGCCAGCCGCAGCCGCGCCATTCCGGCCTGGTCGAAGTCCGAGATGCTGTGGCCGAGCAAGCGGACCAGCCCGCTGGTAGGACGCAGCAGACAGCCCATGATCATCAGCAGGGTGGTCTTGCCGCTGCCCGACGGACCCATCAGCGCCAGCATCTCGCCGCGACGGACGGCGAGATCGACCCGGTCGAGCGCCTGGACGGCGACCGCTCCGCTGCCGTAGACCAGAGACACGCCCTCGACCGTCACCGCATGACCCCGATCGTCCATTCCGTTACCTTTGGAAGACCATGGCGGGATCGATGGTCATCGCCTTCCGGATGGAAACCAGCGACGCGCTGGCACACATCAGGAAGGTGACGGCGAACAGGCCGACCGCCAGGCCGGCCGGAATGATGATCAGCGCAGTGCCGTACTGGCTGCCATGGGCGATGGCCATGGCGATGACGATGCCGATACCGTGGCCGAGCACCGCGGCGATGGTCGCCTGCCACAGGATCACCCTGAGGATGAAGCCTTGCGGCGCGCCCATGGCCCTGAGCGTGCCGAATTCGGCCAGATGGTCGACGGTGGTGGCGTAGAGCACCTGGGCGACGATGACCATGCCGACGACCAGTCCGAGGGCCGCCGCCACCAGGATGGCGGTGCCGGCACCGGTGGTGAACATCCAGTAGGTCTCGGTCAGGTCGGCGAATTCCTCGCGGGTCATCAGGTCGACGCTGGGCAGGCGGCGGTGCAGCGCCTGCTTCACCGCCGCCGGGTCGGCACCGGGGGCCAGCTTGGCGATGACGTATTGCGCCTGGTTATCGCGCAGATAGCCGTACTCAATGGCGTTGCGGTAGGTGGCAAAAACATAGGGAGAGGTGGTGAACGAGCGGATGCCGTGGGTGAAACCCACCACGCGGGCCCGGTGCCCGTTGATTTCCACCCTGTCGCCGATTCCGGAAATGCCTAGCTTGGCCTTGTTGAGATCGTCCACCACCACGGTATCGGGTTGGCGCAGATCGGCGGGATCTCCCTCCACCAGGTTCCATGGCCCGGCCATGCCGCTGTTTGGATCGAAGCCGACGATCAGCACGCTCTCGTCGCCGCCCTGCGGTTTCTGCCAGGCCGAAAAGAACACCAGGAGCGCTTCGGCGCGGGCGATGCCCGGCACCTCCATGACGATGTTGCGGTGCCGTTCCAGCTGCGGCATGGCGATTTCGAAATTGCGCAGGCCGTGCACTACCACCCACAGGTCGGCTCGCGTGTGCTCGATGACTGCGGTGGTGGTGGCGGTGAAACCGAAGAACAGGCCGATCTGTACGGCGGTCAGCACCACGGCGAAGACGATGCCGACCATAGTGATGGCAAAGCGCGAACGGTCAAAGGCCAGGTTGCGCCAGGCCAACAGGAAAGCCGGCCCGATGTCGGGCCGATGGGTGAACTCCGATGGAAATGCGGCCTGCCGTCCGTCCGATGCCACGAATAGTCCTTCCGGCTCCCATGGCTCGAACACGAATCGCCGCCGCCATCGGCCCGAAGCCAATAAAACCAGAATCACCCGCGCCGGGCCGAAGTCAATAACCACCTGAACAAGAAGGGTAACAACCGGCAGGAACGTTTCCGGCCTTCGTTTGAAGGCCGGTATGTTCTCTCGGGTCGAGCTTGTCGCGCTATCCCGGGATTTGGCCGGGCGCCACCGGCTGCGGCCCGGTGAGTGCGCCAATAGCCTGGTCGACACTGTGGAAGATGTGGTCCTCGCCGAGCAGGTCGGTAATGCCGAAGCGCGAGAAGGCTTCCTGGGCACGCACGGATTCAAGGCGCGCCACGGCGAAGGAGACGCCTGAGTCGCGGCAATACCGGATGACTTCGGCCAGAATTTGCGCGGCCGTGAAGTCGATGGCGACGATGCTTCCCGCTTCCAGCACCACCAGTCCGGGCGGTTGCGGGCGGCCTTCGATGACCCCCAGCACGCCCTGCTTGAAGCTGTAGGCATTGAGAAAGGACAACGGCGCCTGGAACGCCACGACCACCACGGCCGGAAGCGTCTCGCCCTTGAGCTTGGGGCTTGGCGCCCACCAGATGGAGGTGTCCGGCACCTTCTCAAACTCGATCGGCCGCGCGCGCGTCGTTGTCCACATGCCATGGAGCAGCGACACGACGATGCCGATGCCGACCCCGTTCTCGATCGGTAGAACGACGATGGAGACCATGGTGATAATGATGAGCGCGAATTCCTCGAAGCTTCGACGGTAGACATCGAGCATCTGCGGGATGCGGAAGATGCGTAAGCCGATGAACATCAGCACGCCGGCCAGTGCGGCCAGCGGCACATCGGCCAGCAGCCGTGCCCCGAAGGCAACCAGAGCCAGGATCAGCACCGCCGCCAACAGGCCGGCAATCTGCGAGCGCCCGCCGGTTTCGGCGACGATCGCCGTCCGGGGCGGACTGGCGTTCACCGGAAAGGCGCCAAAAAGGCCGGCCAGGATGCTGCCGGCGCCGACGCCGATGAAATCGCGGTCCACCGCCGGCGGCTTGTCGGGATCGGAGACGAACGAGCGCGTCGTGGCAGCGGTTTGCAGAATGACCACCACTGCGACTACCAGCGCCAGCGGCACCACATGGATGATTTCATCAAGTTTCACCGCCGGCAGCGAAAGATGCGGCAACCCACCCGGAACCACCCCCAGGACGGCCACGCCGCGTCGGTCGAGTCCAAGCAGGGCGACGGCGGCGGTGGCCGCGAGAAGGCCGATCAGCGCCGCCGGAATACGGGCGCTGATCCGCTCGGCGATCAGGATCAGGCCGAACACGGCAAGGCCGATGGTGACGGAATAGGGATTGATCTGTCCGAACTGCGAGACCATGGCGGCGATACGATGCGCCGGGCTGCCGTCGGGCGCCAAAATGCCGAGCAGGGCGGGAAGCTGGGAGACGACGATATGCACCGAAATGCCGGCGAGGAAGCCGGTGGTGACCGGAACCGACAACAGATCGGCAACCCAGCCCAGGCGCAACAATCCGCTGGCGATCACGGTGATGCCGACGACCAGCGCCAGCGCCGCCGCCAGTGCGGTGTGACTCGGCGCGCCCGACGCCGTCGCCATGAGGAGGGCGCCGGCAAAGATCGGAGTGATCGTGGAGTCTGCGCCCGCCGACAGAAAGCGATTGCCCCCCAGCACGGCAAAAGCAATGGTACCGGCGATGAAGGCGAAGAAGCCGATATCGGGCGGAAATCCGCCGAGGCGCGCCGTCGCCATCTGCTCGGGTATGGCGATGGCCGCCAGGGTGAGGCCCGCCACGATATCCCGTCGCAGGTCGCGCGGAGCATAGCCGGAAAGCGAGGTGAACACCGGCCAGGTCCGGGATGATGGCGGTTTCCTGTCGTCCGAGATCGAAGTGGCCATCCGTCGCCTCATCCCTTTTGCCGATAAGTCAAATTTGCATAAGTCTATTTGACTGCGCCATCCTTGTCGAAATTGTGGAGGGCATTCCCTTGGTCCATGTCCGCGAGCCCATCCTGCATCCGGTCGCGATCGACGATCTGCGGCCGACCCAGATCACCGTCGGCATGCGCGAGGTGGCGGAGAAACGCAAGGCGTGGCGCACCAAGGACGGCGACAAAGAGGCCGAATTCCTTGGCCGGCACATGATCCCGGTAGTCCTGGGGCCAAAGGACCGCGCCTTTGTCATCGACCATCATCATCTCGTCCGCGCGCTGGGCGACGAAGGCGTGAAGGATGTGCTGATCATGGTCGTCGCCGACCTGCGGCGCCTGGACCCGGATGCTTTCTGGTTCGTCCTCGACCAGCGCAACTGGATGCATCCCTTCGACGACGATGGCAAGCGGCGGAGCCACCAGGACCTGCCGAAAGCGGTGAACGGCCTGGTGGACGACCCGTTTCGCTCACTTGCCGGCGAAGTGCGCCGTGCCGGTGGGTTCGCCAAGGATACCACGCCGTTCAGCGAGTTCCTGTGGGCCGATTTCTTTCGCCGCCGCCTGAAGCGCAAACATGTCGAAGCGGACTTCGACGGAGCGCTGGAGGAGGCGTTACGCCTGGCCAAAGGCACTGAGGCCGACTACCTGCCGGGGTGGTGCGGACCGCTGGCGGGCTGAAGGTTACCAGCTGCCGCCGGATTGCCAATTCATCGGGGTACCGCCCGTCGGCGATAACCACTGCAGGGCTCTCGGCCCGGCCGGCGGTACGGCATCGGCGAAGCCGCTGTTGGCGGCGGATACGTAGTTGACGGGGGTTCTCCCATACGGGGACTGTGCGCACGCGCCGAGCAATGCGACCAACGCCATGGCGAGGAATTTTCGAGACATGAAAACCTCCCGCAGCCGCGGTTTCGACCGGGCGGAACCGGGGCGAAAAGCCCCGATCAGACGCCTGGCGAGAATACCTAATACGTAAGATCGAGTATAATCATTTCCAATGGCCTGCTGATTCGAATTATTCCCAATTCGCCGATTCGGCACCGGCGGGAAATTCAGTCAGGGGCCACCCGGACCTGAACGCCAGTCCACGGGGTACTCCCCAGTCGGCGAGCGCCACTGCATGCTCCGCGGGCCAGCCGGCGGATTGTCGTCGGCGAAACCCTGGTTTACCGAGGAGAGGTAATTGACGGGCGTGTTGCCAAATTCGGCGCATGCGCCAAGCAGCAGGGCCAAGGATATGGCGAGGAACGTTCGAGACATGGAAGCCTCCCGCGCCTGCAGTTCCTGCCGGACGCCGCCGGGCCGACGGGCCCTCACACGACATTTGGCAGGTCTTCATAAGACTTAAGTTTGCCGGCGGATGTTTCCACTGCACTGTCGATTCGAATTGCTCGCCAATGCTGCAGTCGGTCAGAGCAGCGAGCGCGCCATGCGGTCCGCGCAAAGAGCACACCGGCCGAAAAGGAACAACAGGCGGAATGTCGCCGCATCTACCTTGGCGCGGATCATCTGGCCCAGTGCCATGCCGACCATGCCCGGCGCAGCAGCGGGAGGCGATGCCCTCCCGACAGGAACTGCCAGAGGTTGGTCAGCAGCGAGGGGATGACCAGAAAGGCGGCAGCCTGCGCCGGTGCCATCAGCAAACCGGGCCAGCCTCTTACCCTCAGGGTGCGGCTCTGAAACCGTTTCTCCGTCGGTTTGGCGGAAAAAGCCGCCTTTGCGGCGGCGTTCAGCTTTCAATATCGTCCGTGAATTCGCAATTTGGAGCGGGTGAAGGGAATCGAAGTTAACAACCAGCCCATTGATCCAAAACGCGATTCCATCAGCGCTCCTACGCTGATGGACGCAATTTTGGACCAACTTTCACCGGCTGCCAACCCCTGAACTTTTTTGACGTGCATATCAGCGGGCCGGGTACCGCCTGGGCTGCCCCATAACCGGCGAGAAAAGCAATCATCGCCGACCGCTCAACCCCAAGATCGAAGGCGTGCGCGGCGGCCTCATCGTCGAGATCGGTGAGGCCGCCGACCTCGCGGCAGTGGATGCACGCGATCACTGCCTGTGATCAAAAATCGGCACAGTGTTCAAAAATTCCTCGCCGATCCGCCCGAAAGCGGTCGCCGCGCTATAGGAGGGGAAATACAATAGCCCAAAGGGGTTCCACATGAGGATACGCTATCTTCGCTATTTTTTGGTCGTTGCTGAAGAGCTGAGTTTTTCGCGCGCCTCGGCAAGGCTCAACATCGAACCTTCCCCGTTATCAAGGGCCATCAAGGAACTGGAGGCCCAACTCGGTGTCTCCTTGCTCCACCGCCGTAAAGGCCGCATTCGACTGACGTGGGCCGGTGAGGTATTCCAGGAAGAAGCACGCCGGATACTGTCTTTCATCGAGGACGCCAAGTCGCGCACGGTATCGGCCTCAAAAGGCTACCGCGGGCGGCTTCGGATTGGTCTGGCCGACAGTCTGGCTCAGCCGCGCATGGCCCAACTGCTCGCTCGTTGCCGCGAGGAGGAGCCCCTCACCGAAATCCGCATTGTCGAGATGACGCTCAATGAGATGCTTCGGGCGCTTGGACGAGGCCAGATCGACGCGGGTTTTACTGTAGCCGGTGAAGCGGCTGGGCCCTATCGCAAAGAGCGCGTGTGGTCCGAACACCCCGCCATTGCGCTGCCCCGGCGCCATCCGCTGCTGGCACTGGAGAAAATCTCCTTCCGGGACATGCTGCCCTACCCATTGATCCTTTGCCATCCGGAAACATGCGCCAGCGGTCACGACATGATCCGCCGCTGGTTCTCGGAAAGCGCGCTGACCTTGCCGGTTCCCGCTGAATTCGTTTCCGGTCACGAATCGATGTTGATGCTGGTCGCGGCCGGTTACGGAATAGGGATTGGCTTGGAATCGCAGGTATCGCTCTATAACCATCCCGAGGTGATCGTCCGGCCCGCGGTGGAAGGCGTTTCCCTGGCCGAAACATTCATCATTTTCCCGGAGGAACCGCCTTCCCCCGAATTGGTTCGTTTTATCGAGCGGGCACGCGATATTGGTGGACAACGTGACCTATCGCCGTCCATGAAGGTTTTGTGATGCTTCGGTGACATTTTTCGTCCGATAGATGACGGAAAATGTCGGTTCTGAGCCGGGACGAATCGCCGTTCCGTATCCATTGCACCGCCAGTTGCCGCAGCCCAGCCCCGTTCTCAAGCATCGTAGCGACCGAGAGGGCCACCGAATCGGGCCTCGAAGGTGCCGCCTCGTTATCCCTGGTAGAGCAGAAACTTCAGGTTGGGCTGCCAAGCCTTCCATTCGCTGTAGGCCGCCATACCGTCCGTCTTTGACAGCTATTTCGTGTGTCCATTGCACAAAGACTAGACCAGGTGCTCATCAGAGGAACGCTCATTTCCGGTTCACTGAACGGCGAAAAAGAGCGGTTTTTGTGGGTTGCACCGCTGGCTGAAAAAGATCGTCAGCATAGGGGCTTTATAGCGACAACACTCCTCTCATAGTTGCGCGTCGGAAAGCTGGGCCGGCACCGACTCCGCCGTTGGCGCGACAGGGGGTCCCGCCGGCCCCTTTCAATATACGGCGGCCAGGATGATCGCATTGATTGATGTCCGCGAGCGTGAGCGCCGGTTTATTGGGGCCATCCTCCAAGCGCCAACGAGCATCAAGGAGTGATCACCATGGTACAGCAGAATGCCGCGCCAGCCTCCGAGCGGCGCATTCTCCGCCGGGCGGAAGTGGAAGCCAAGACGGGCTTCAAACGAGCTCACATCTATAGCCTCATGAAAGAGGGCAAGTTTCCCAAGGCCATGCGGCTGGGGGTGCGTGCCGTGGGCTGGGATTCCGCTGAAATCGATCAATGGATTACCGAGCGTCTTAAAGAGCGGACCTGATGCTGCTCCCTTTCCCGCCGAACAGGAGCACGCCATGCAGGTTATTTCCGTTATTTCCACCAAGGGCGGCGTCGGCAAGACGACCATCGCC
The DNA here is from genome assembly GCA_021793155.1 of Pseudomonadota bacterium. Taxonomy (GTDB): domain Bacteria; phylum Pseudomonadota; class Alphaproteobacteria; order Rhodospirillales; family Magnetospirillaceae; genus DUZF01. The sequence continues at coordinate 226,234 of JAJYTF010000001.1, forward strand.
GCCAATCTGGGCGGTTACATCGCCGATGCCGGTCTGCGCGTGCTGTTGCTCGACATCGACGTGCAGCCCACGCTGTCCTCCTACTACGCGCTGGCCAGCCGCGCGCCCGGCGGCATCTACGAACTGCTGGCCTACAACGAGCGCGACATCACCCGCCTCGCATCCCACACGGTGATCGAAGGTCTGGATGTGGTGCTGTCCAACGACGAGCGCGGCCAGTTGGGTACGCTGCTGCTGCATGCGCCAGACGGCCGGCTGCGGCTGCGCAATCTGCTGCCGGTGTTCCGCCCGCACTACGACCTGGCGCTGATCGACACGCAGGGCGCCCGCAGCGTCCTGCTGGAAATGGCCGTACTCGCCTCCGATCTCGCCATCTCTCCGGTCACACCCGAAATCCTGGCGGCGCGCGAGCTGCGGCGCGGCACCCTCCAGTTGGTGGACGAGATCGCGCCCTATCGTCACCTGGGCATCCAGCCTCCGCCCCTGCATCTGCTGATCAACCGGGTCCCCGCGATCTCCGCCAATGCGCGGCTGATCCAGCAGACCTTGCGGCTGATCTTCCTGGAGCATCCCGGCGTGCAGGTGCTGCGGACGGAGGTGCCGGCGATCGAGGCGTTCCCGCGGGCGGCGACGCAAGGGATTCCCGCCCACCGCGCCGAATACCGTCGGCCCAGTGGACGGGTAGCGCCGGCGGCGCTCGACATCGTGCGCAGCCTGGCGGAGGAGATTTGCCCGCAGTGGGGCGAGCGCTTTGCCTCGGTCGGCGGCAGGACCGGAGGAAGGATTCCTCATGTCGAGCGCCCATGACTTGGCCCGCGGGCACAAGCGGCTGCTGCCGCTGATCGAATACGCGCTGGGCGAGGGCTGGGAGGTCCTGCGCACGCAAGGCGGCCATCTCAAGTTCGTCAAACCCGGCCTGCCGCTGATCTACACGAGCGCGACCGCCAGCGACCATCGGGCCATCCGAAACGCCCACGCGATGTTGCGCCGCACGCAGCGCCAGGTGGCGGGAGACGGGCATGGCTGAAATGTCGGTCCAGGAGATGGCGGCCAAGCTGCTGAGCGAGGGCTTCAGCCGGCCCGGTCCGGCCACCGGCACCGTGAGCGACCCGATCGCCGACACGCCGATGGTGGTGACGCTCGATGAGCTCCGCCCCTACGAACTCGACCCGCGGCTGACGCGCAACCCGCTCTACGACGAGATCAAGGCGTCGATCCGCGAGCGCGGATTGGATGCGCCGCCGCCGATTACGCGGCGACCGGGGGCGGGCCACTACATCATCCGCAACGGCGGTAATACCCGGCTCGCGATCCTGCGCGAGTTGTGGACGGAGACCCGGGAGGAGCGGTTCTACCGGATCCCGTGCCTGTTCCGACCTTGGCCCGAGCGCGGTGAGATCATCGCGCTGACCGGCCACCTGGCCGAGAACGAGCTGCACGGCGGGCTCACCTTCATCGAGCGCGCCCTGGGCGTGGCGAAGGCGCGCGAGCTTTACGAAGCGGAAGCCGGCAAGCCGCTGTCGCAGTCGGAACTGGCGCGCCGGCTCAAGGCGGATGGCTATCCGGTGCCCCAACCACACATCAGCCGGATGCAGGAGGCCATCCAGTACCTGCTCCCAGCCATCCCGAACGTGCTCTATGCCGGACTGGGGCGCCATCAGGTCGAGCAACTGACGGCCCTGCGCCGCGCCGGCCAGAACGTCTGGGACGGCCGTTCGGGCGGCGGGCCGCCGGGCATCGAGTTCCCCACGCTGTTCCAGGACGTGCTGGCGACCTTCGACGGCAATCCGGGCGGGTTCTCGGTTCAGCGGGTTCAGGACGAGTTGATCGGCCAGATGGCCGACCTGCTCGGCGTGAACTACGACACGCTCGCCCTTGAAATCGCCGACTCCGAAAAGCGCTGGCAAACCCTCGGTTCCGAGCCCGCGTCTGCCGCGCCCGCCACCTCGCCCCTACCGCCGCTCGCCGTACCTGCGGCACCGCCCGCGGCCCCCGCGCCCATGTCGGTAGCGCCGGTGCCACGCGAGACGCAGAGGAAAGACGCGCCGTCACCGGCTCCGCCTACCTCCGGAGCGCCGGCCGACAAGGATGCGGGAGCGGACAATCCGGACGACGCGCGGGACGATCTACTGCGCGAGCATATCGTGACGCCGGCCGAAACCCCTGAGCGCCCACAGTCGATCCAGCGGCTCGTCGCCGACCACACGGGCGAGGAGGACGCGCCCGACTTTGCGCGCAATGTCGTGCACGCGATCCCGGTGCAGGCCGGCGGCCTCTACCCGATCTCCGATGTCTGGTACATCGTACCCACTCTGGACGATCCCGGCCGGCTGCGGCTGCATATCGGGCAACTGGCCGTGGAGATTGCCAGCGAGGCCCATTTCGATCCTGGTGCCATCATGCCCAGCGAGGAGGGCATCGGTTTCGAGTGCCGTTCCGAGGGCGCCGATAGCGGGCTCACCCAGGAGCTGGTTCCTCGCACGCTTCTGGCCTTGTTACAGGCGCTGTCTGCCCCATCCCGCCTGAATGACCGCGAGCCCATTAGCGATCTCGGGGCGCTGCTACTGGGGCGCGGACAGGCGGAGACGGTCGTGCACCTGCAGATGTCCCGCCTCAGCGATGCCGGGCTGGTGAAGCTGTTCCGCCTGATCCGGCTCGCCCGTCGCCTGCTGGAACTGGAGGCGGGAGAGGCCGGAGACGACGGCCCCCCTTCCGAAGCGTAGGTGGCCGCCATGTCCGGGCCGCATCCGCTCAACCAAGCCGTGATTGCGCAGGCGCTGCATGATTTGCGCAACGGCCAACTGCGGCGAGCGAAGTCCATGGGCTTCGACGATGCGGACCTGGATGCGCTCAAGAATCCGGCCATGGCCAGCGTGCTGGCCAACTCCATCGTCTCCTGGTGTTCGGTCTCGGTCAACCGCGAGGTGCTGCGCCGACTCCTGCGTCAGGTGGACGATGTGGCGAAGGAGATCGAGGTCATCGATCGCCTGCTGCGGCTTGGCGCCAGCACGGAACTGATCAGCAAGTTCCACGGATTGACGCATCAGGAGATCGCCTTGCGGCGTTCGATCATCGGCCTGCCCAAGCGCAAGGGTCGGCATCCGGTCCTGACCGAGGAACAGGACGCCGACCTGTGGACCCGCTGGTCGGCGGAGGTCAAGGAACGCAACATCAACCTGGACAACGAGACGGCGATGCTCGCCATCGCCGCCGATCTGGCCGAGTGCACGGGCTTGCCGCTCTCCGTGATCTGGAATGCGATACGTGGATGGATCGATGAAGGGCTGGTCTGAGCATGGATGGACCGCGGTGATCCCACGGCCTTCGGCGCCTCGGCGGCTTGCGGACCCGGCGACCGCGCAGGACCACATCGACCAGCTCCAGGCCATGCTCCACTCGTCGGGACAACCCTCCTCTGGTCGCAAGCCATGACCCGAGCCGGTGCCCGGCACACTGCTCGCTGAGTCCACGGAAGACCAAGGCCGTCTATACCCAGGGTATAGCAGTACACGCGGCCTTCCCGGCGCGGCGCCCCGCCGATGGCAGGTGCCCAGACCGGCGAGCGTCGCTATGGCGCCGGTAAAACAGGCTGCCAGGCGATGCGGTTTGATGACTGACAGCCTTCCCGGCGGAATCGATCCTGGCGCTCTCGTCCTCACAGCGCGAGCTGTCGCCACCATGGCCAATCCATCAGAACCCCTGCAGTTGAATCTCGGATCGCTGCGCAGCGCGATGACGTTGACGCTGCATACGCACCACGCTTCGCGCATCTGGCATGGCCGGGCGCCCTCCGACGGGAAACCCGGCATCGTCGGCCTCAACGGCTACGTGTCCGTGATGAACAAGATGCGGCGCGGGGCGGAGCAGGACGATCCCTACAGCGATTGGTGGATGCTGCGGATCGAGGACAAGCTCAGCGTTGCCAAGGAGCAGCTTCGGGTAGTCCGCGAGCAGGTGGAGCAAGCCCTCGCCGGACTCCCGCCCGCGCTCAGCATCGGCGAGAACCTCAACGTCCAGCCGGTCAAGCTGCCGCTGTTCATCTCTTCCCAACTCGGGTTCATGGCGGTCTATCTGCTGGCCGAGTACGACGAACTGGCCCGCAAGCTGATCCTGGCCCATCACACGGCCCTGATCGACCGCAGCACGCTGGAACGCTGGCTCAACGACGGCGCGCATGCGTTGCGCAGCCTGTTCTCGCTGGCGCAGCAGTACCGCTACTCGGGCTGCACGCGCGACGACTTCGCGGCGAAAAATGCCGCAGCCAGGGCGGCGATCGAGAAATACGGCGAACTGCCGCAGGACGTACTGGAAGGCACGCGCCGCTCGCGCTTCGCGCCGCCGATCGTCCGGCGCTCGTCACCGGCGCCCTCGGCATCGCGCGCGGTGGCGGCACCCGCGCCGTCGGAGGACTCGTCCAGCGCGGACGCCCCCTCCGATGCGCCAGCGGCGGGCGACGAGGACGAGCCGGCATGAACCGTCCGAGTCGCTTCGCGCCCCTGGAACAGGCGGATTTCCAGAGGCTGGAACACGCAGCCTACCTAAAAGGCCTTTTGAAGCCTTTTAAAGGTAAGGGGAGTCTGGAAGCCTGGGCCAGCGAATGTGCCGCGCTACGGGACGATCTCATCGTGCTGGCGCAGCGCCGAATCCTGGCGCAGGCCCGCAGCCATCCCTTCAACCTGCTCGACGTGCAACTGGCCCAACAGGTCACTGGCGCAGGCACAACCTTCCTGCGCTGGCGCAACCTCGACCGATCGAAGATGGGGGTGGCCCTGTGGGAGCACCTGGTCGCGAACCCCGCCACGCCGGTCTCCCTCATCGGTGATCTCCATGCGATCGAGGAACAGCGGGTGGTGCTGAACATGCAGATCAGCCTGCTGCACATGATCGCACGCCAGGCCTTGGCCTGCGCCAGCAAGCTGGGAGCGGCTGAGATCGCCTGCCACCGGAGGACGGGTGAGGGGCCGAGATGAACACGGCTCCCTCCGACTGCTGGCTCGATCGCACCCACGTCGGCGACTGCCGCCGGCTGCTGCGCCAGATGGCCGATGACGGCGTGCTGGTGCAGATGTGCGTGACCAGCCCGCCTTATTTCAGGCTGCGCAGCTATCTGCCGGACGCCCATCCCGATAAACCGCGGGAGGTCGGCCGCGAGATCGCGCCCTCGGACTATATCGCCGCGCTGGTCGAGGTGTTCCGCGCCGTGCGCGACATTCTCAGCCATGACGGCACACTGTGGCTGGTGATCGGCGACACCTATGCCGCCCGCCGTAGCTGGCAGGCGCCCAGCAGCAAAGGCCATCCCAAGCATTCGAGCGCGCAGGGCAATGCCGGCGCCATGCAGGTCAACGATGGGCTCAAAGCCAAGGACCTGATCGGCATTCCGTGGTTGCTTGCCTTCGCGCTGCGCCAGGACGGCTGGTATCTGCGCCAGGACATCGTGTGGGCCAAACCCAACCCGATGCCCGAATCCGTCAGGGATCGCTGCACCCGATCGCACGAGTACCTGTTCCTTCTCGCCAAAAGCAACCGGTACTACTTCGATCAGACGGCCATCCGGGAAACAGTCTCGCGTCCGCGCGCACCCGGCAACACCCATCCCGTGCGCCTCCCGCCGGGACAGCGCATCACCGGCACGAACGGCCACCAGCGCGGTAGTCTGCACATGATCGGCGCCAGCGATACCCGCCAGAAGCGCGATGTCTGGACGATCGCCAGCAGCCCCTTTCACGGCGGACATTTCGCCGTGTTTCCCGACGGCCTGGTGACGCCCTGCATCCTCGCCGGCTCGCGGGAGGGCGACATCGTGCTCGATCCGTTCATGGGCAGCGGCAGAACCGCCGTCACGGCCAGGCGGCTGCGACGCCACTACATCGGCTGCGAGTTGAATCCCGCGTTTCCCACGCTCGAACACCTGCATCGGTAGGGACCGGTGCAGGCCCTTCCCCCAATCCCCAACAAGGAGTGAGCACCATGAGCACCCATTTCAGCGGTGAAGGCAACATCGGTTCTGCACCGGAATTTCGGGAGTTCCCGAAGGGGAACGAGGAGCCGACCCGGTTGCTGCGCCTGAACGTCTATTTCGACAATCCCGTGCCGACGAATGACGGCACGTTCGATGACCGCGGCGGCTTCTGGGCGCCCGTCGAACTCTGGCACCGCGATGCCGAGCACTGGGCCGGCCTCTACCAGAAGGGCATGCGGGTGCTCGTCATCGGCCGCATGGAAAAAGACCCCTGGACGGACAACGAGGGCAAGCCCCGCGAGACCTGGAAGATCAACGCCCGCAGTGTGGGCATGCTGCCCTACCGGATCGCGACGGTGACGTGCAGCCCCAAGCCACAGGAAATCGATCTGTAATAGCTCCATTCCGTAGCTATCGCCGCAGGCCTCTGGTTCGGGCAGGGGCCTGCGGTCGACGGCCCCGGATGGTGCGGATGGAAGGCGGTTGCCGCCCAGTCCGCCTACTTTGCTGCCAGTCATATCCCCCGGCCGACATGCTGCTGACCCAACGCAGATCGTGGGTGACAGGGGGGCGGCATGCAGCTCTACCTTTGCGAAAAGCCCTCTCAAGGCAAGGACATCGCCCGCATCCTCGGTGCGAAGCAGCGCGGTAGCGGCTGCTACACCGGCGCTGGCATCAGCGTGACCTGGGGCATCGGGCACCTGCTCGAAACCGCCCCACCGGAGGCCTACGGCGAGCAGTTCAAGCGATGGTCGCTCGAGCCGCTGCCCATCATTCCCCAGCGCTGGCAGGTGGAGGTCAAAGCCTCCACCGCCACGCAGTTCAAGATCGTCAAGCAGTTGCTCGGCCAGGCATCGGAGTTGGTGATCGCCACCGATGCCGACCGCGAGGGCGAAATGATCGCCCGCGAGCTCATCGACTATTGCGGCTATCGCGGTCCGATCCAGCGGCTGTGGCTGTCGGCGCTCAACGATGCGTCGATCCGCAAGGCGCTCGGCGCCCTCAAGCCCTCTTCCGAAACGCTGCCGCTCTACCACTCGGCACTGGCTCGCTCGCGGGCCGACTGGCTGATCGGCATGAACCTCAGCCGGCTCTTTACCCTGCTGGGGCGCCAGGCCGGCTATGACGGCGTGCTTTCGGTCGGGCGCGTGCAGACGCCGACGCTGAAGCTGGTGGTCGATCGCGACCGCGAGATCGCCCGGTTCGTCTCCGTGCCGTTCTGGGCCGTCGACGTCACCTTGTCGGCTGGCGGGCAGTCCTTCGTCGCCACCTGGATTCCGCCGCGGGGCTGCACCGACGATGCCGACCGCTGCCTGCAACAGCCGGTGGCGCAGCAAGCCGCCGAGCGCATCCGCGCCTCGGGCACGGCCCAGGTCACCGCAGTCGAGACCGAGCGCGTGCGCGAAGGGCCGCCGCTGCCGTTCGATTTGGGCACGCTGCAGGAGGTGTGCTCCCGGCAGTTGGGCCTCGACGTGCAGGAAACGCTCGACATCGCGCAGGCGCTGTACGAGACGCACAAGGCCACGACCTATCCTCGCTCGGACTCGGGCTACCTGCCCGAGAGCATGTTCGCCGAAGTCCCGACCGTCCTCGACAGCCTGGTCAAGACCGATCCGGCCTTGCGCCCGCTGGTCGCCCAACTCGACCGCAGCCAGCGCTCGCGCGCCTGGAACGACGCCAAGGTCACGGCCCACCACGGCATCATCCCCACGCTGGAACCGGCCAATCTCGCCGCCATGAACGAGAAGGAGCAGGCGGTCTATCGCCTGATCCGCGCGCATTACCTGGCGCAGTTCCTCCCCCATCACGAGTTCGATCGTACCACCGCCCGGCTGACCGCCGGCGGCCAGGATCTGCAGGCCATCGGCAAGCAGGTGGTCGTTACCGGCTGGCACCAGGTGCTGGCCGCGTCCGAGCCGGATGATGCGGAGGGTGACGAGGGATCGCGTAGCCAGACCCTCCCGCCGCTACGCGAAGGACTGGCTTGTCAGGTCGGCAAGGTCGATCTGAAGGCGCTCAAGACCCTGCCGCCCAAGCCCTTCACGCAGGGCGAGTTGATCAAGGCGATGAAGGGCGTCGCCAGGCTGGTCACCGATCCACGCCTGAAGCAGAAGCTGAAGGAAACGACGGGTATCGGTACCGAGGCGACGCGCGCCGGCATCATCGGCGGCCTGCTCGATCGCGGTTATCTGCTCAAGAAGGGACGCGCCATCCGGGCCTCGGAGGCGGCCTTCACCCTCATCGACGCGGTACCGGCGGCCATCGCCGATCCGGGCACGACGGCCATCTGGGAACAGGCGCTCGACATGATCGAGGCCGGCCAGATGACACTGGAGTCCTTCGTCGAACGCCAATCGGTCTGGGTCGCGCAGCTCGTGCAGCAGTACCGCGGCATCACCCTCTCCATCAAGCTGCCCGAGGGGCCGGCCTGTCCGCTCTGTGGCGCGACCACACGCCAGCGCACCGGTAAGAACGGTGCCTTCTGGTCGTGCAGCCGTTATCCCGAGTGCAAGGGCACCGCTCCCATCGAGTCCGGCAAGGGACGCCACGCCAACGCCCCCGGTGCGGCACGCAAGTCCCGCCGCCCGTCTTCATAGTCGGCTCACCGCACTCCCTCGCATCGTCCACGTTCGATGCGCCAGCCTCGCTCCCGGGCGAGGCACCCCAGCACGCTCCACCCTTCTGCAATGTGTGCACGTCCGGCATTCCCCGGCCCGACGAGAAGGTGACCGTCGTCCACCGCCTGCCTCCGCAGACGTTCTGCTCGGTGTATGTCCCGTTCCCTCGACGGGTCCCCTGACGCCTTGTTCCGACGAGCCGCCAGGAGACCCGTCGGGTCGATCGGTATTCAGTGCCGGCGCCCACCGGTGAAACAACGGGTTCCTTTTGTGCGCGGATGCGTGCCGAAGGATGTCGGCCCCAACCACGACACGGGCCGAGTGCGAATGCTGCGCCAGCGAACGGCTCCACCGACGGCCACGCGCTGTACCAGCCCACAGGTGGTCTCTTGCTCCACAGCCGAAGTCCGTCCGGTCTTCGGCGCCTTTCTCCTGCCTTCCCGTCACCAGAACAGGAGAACCCCCATGTCCCCCCGACATCCCCCCGCCCTGCGGTACGGCAGCATCTGCAGCGGTATCGAAGCCGTCAGCCTCGCCTGGCGCCCGCTCGGTCTGGAACCCGCCTGGTTCGCCGAGATCGATCCGTTCGCGAATGCGGTCCTGGCGCATCACTACCCCAGCATCCCCAATCTCGGCGACATGACCCGGATCGCCAGCCGGGTGCGCGCCGGGACGGTATCCGCCCCCGACATCCTGGTCGGCGGCACGCCCTGCCAATCGTTCAGCGTCGCCGGCGCACGCCGCGGGCTGGACGATCCGCGTGGAGTCTTGACCCTCAGCTATGTGGAACTCGCCGATGCCATCGATCAAGCCCGCGCCGAAACCCGCCGCTCGCCAGCCACCATCGTCTGGGAAAACGTCCCCGGCGTCCTCAGCGACCGCACCAATGCCTTCGGCCACTTCCTGGGCGCACTGGCCGGAGAATGCCGTGCGCTCGAACCGCCAGGGGGGCAATGGACGCACGCAGGTTGTGTGTCTGGCCCCCGCCGCCGCGTCGCCTGGCGCGTGCTCGACGCTCAATATTTCGGCCTCGCCCAACGCCGCCGCCGCGTGTTTCTTGTGGCAAGTGGTCGAGACGACCTCGATCCCGCCGCGGTACTTTTTGAGTCCGACAGCGTGTGCCGGGATCCTTCGCCGGGCTACGCGCCGTGGCAGGACGTTGCCACCGCTGCTGCATGCGGTGCTGACGATCCAGGCGGCTGTGCCGACTTGCGGAGTCCCTACGGGCCGGTGACGGTTTCCTTCGGCTTCGGGGGCGGCAATACCCTCGGTCCCATCGACGTGGCCGCCTGCCTGACGGCAGCCCCCGGGGCCAAGCACGATTTCGACGTCGAGACCTTCGTGGTGCAGTCCACGACCGGAGCGATCAGCCATACGCTCGGCACCGCCAACAACGGCAAGGGCTGCAGCGAGGATGGCACCGGCCGGGGCGTCCCTGTCGTCGCCCATCCCATCCAAACCACCGTCACCGCCTTCGCCCAGAACAGCCGTGGCGAAGTCCGCCTGGAGGCCGGCGACGGACACCTTGCCGGTGCGCTCTCGACCGGCGGCGGCAAGCCCGGATACGGGCGGCCGACGATCGTCTGCCGCTCACGTCCCGCCGACGAACAGACGGCGGGCAACCCAGCGCCACTCCCGATCCTGGCCTTCACGGCCAAGGACGACGGTGCCGATCACCTCGAAAATCTCGCTCCGACCCTGCGTTCGGGCAACCATGCCGCCAGTCATGCCAATGCCGGGGTGATGCCGGCGATCGTCGCCAGGACCGAGCCCGGCCTCTGCGCCGGCAGCGCCGCCAATCTCGTCGTCCGCTCTGTCGGCCGTGACAATGGCACTACCGTCGAACTGGGCGAAGAGATCGCCAACGCCCTGCGGGCCGGTGCCGGCGGCAATGACAAAGCCCATACCCCGATCGATTCGATCGAAGAGCATTTCGTCGGCCAACTGCCTCCCATCGGGGAGACCGGATGGTCGGCGTGGGCGGGATGGTGCGTGCGCCGTCTCATGCCGGTCGAGTGCGAGCGGCTGCAAGGGATGCCCGACCACTACACGCTGGTGCCCTACCGCGGCAAGCCCGCCTCCGACGCGCCACGCTACCGGGCCATCGGAAATTCGATGGCGGTTCCCTGCGTCGCCTGGATCGGCAAGCGGCTGCTGCAAGCTCGATGATGAACTCTCCGGTGCTCGTCGTCCGGTCATCCATCAAGACGGGTGGCGGCGCTTTCCGATTGCGGCATGACATCTGCTCATGGGCCGCCCGATGCTTCCCCGCATGCGCTGCTGACGCTGTCGGCACCATGCCAGTCCGCTTCGCATCGATCGCCGCGGACGCGCACCCTCCGGGTGCCCGATGCACGTTCCTTCCATCCCCGACCCTTATTCCCCGGAGCTTCCGATGATCCAGTCAATTCCTCCCGAGATGCTGGCCCAGATCTCCCGCGAAGACGCCCACTTCGCCCGAGCACCGCAAGCGTTCTTCGAAGCCTGGCACCGCGGCGCCCAGATCAGCGGCGCCACCTGGTTCGGCGACGGCAGCGTCGAAGGCCTGCGGCGTGCCACCAACAAGTGGGACCTGCGGCCGGACACGTTTCGTCTCTCCGATGCGCTCGGCGTGCTGAGCAGCGGCGAGCGCATGTTCCTCTCGGCCATGGTGAGTTTCTACAACAGCCACGAGGGTGGCGCCCTGCTCAGGCGCTGCGGCTTCGAAGGGCTCGCCGACCTTGGCGGCCTCGATCTGCAACGCCGCCAGGTCGTCGCCGATCTGATCCTTCACTACACCGGATGGTGAGCGTCCCGCTCTCAGCCCATCCTGACCCCATGTTCGTCGGCGACGCCGGCAGCATGCCCAGGCAGCCAGACCTTCAAGGCTGCGGGTGCGTAATGCACCGGTCTTTCTCTTCGCCGGACGCATGCCGCGTCCGTCCACGTCACCCACAAGGGGCCTCGTCCCTTGTGGGGGAGGGTCCCTTCCCACCCCAAGGAGCCTCCCATGGATCATTCCGCAATCCGCGAGCAATTGCCGAAGCTGGTCTCCGGCTACGTGCCCGGCAATGTTCGCACGATCAAGTATCGCATCTTCGACGGTTGCCCCCAGGAATCGATGTTGGGTTTCCATGTCGATCCCGAACCCTTTGAAGGCACCGTGATCGCGAAGACCGACCACGCCATCGTCGTGAAGACCGGACGCGCCGCGTTTGCCGTCCTGGATCGCGGCCTGGTCACCGAGGATCCCGGCGAAGGGGCCAAGGTGCTGGTCACGCCCTACGCACGCCGTCGCTTCGATGGCCTGCGAGCGGACACGCTCGACGAACGGACCGAAACGACCCCGGACGGGAAGTCATATGTGGTCAGAACGCATATCCTGGGCTCTGCCCCGGCCAAGCTGCCGATCCCCGAGCCACGTTGCCCTGAACTGCGAGATCTCGTCGAACAGTTGGAGCAACTGCCGGCGCCGGATGGCTTCCGCCGCATCACCCACTTGCTGGTGGATGCCGGGGCACGGGACTTCACCTGGGTCGATCCATCGCCCGACAAGATCATCGAGACTCCCCCGGCGATCAGCTTCATCGTCGCAACCCTGAAGTTCGAAGGGCGCGTCACCTTGCTCTACGATCGCGGCGGCGATGTCTATGCCGTGGAACTTCACCATGGCGACGAACTCGTGCAACGCCGGGCCGACGTGTACTTCGATGACCTCGGCAAAGTCCTGGCGCAGCTGATCGATGACGGACGCTGGCAACAAATCCAGGTGGAAGTCCTGTCGAACGGACGCAGACCCACCCGTCACTGATGCTCACCCCACTGTTTCTGCTCCAAGACCGCTTCCTGCCCATCAGCGGGAAGCGGTTCTTTTTCGGATCACAGGAGACATGCCATGTTGCGATTCAAAGGTATGGAACTGCGTCCCGTACTGGTGGAAGCCATTGCGACCAAAGGCCGCCTCATCCTCGCCAAGGACCAAGGCGTCTACTTTCTTGCCGAGTTCGGCGAGCGCACGCCGGAAGGACATCAGAAACTCCTGGCTTACGCGGTCGGCTGCAATCCCGATGTCGATGATTTCGACGACTGGTGGGATCTCGCCCGCGTCGAACTCGGGGGCGATGACTTTGGCGAATACTTCGACCCGAACGAAAACACGTTCCAGCATATCCTGAACACCGAGGACGATCTGGTGCTCTCGGCCTCACCGACCCACCTGACGCTCTATCCTGTCAAACCAACATCATCGTCACGTTGATCATCGCGTCCGACCCCCCGGTTTTCCGGGGGGCTTTTATGGCTTCCCAAAAATGGGGATGCGTTCCGTTGTCGATTTCCCATGGCGCAAAGGGAATTCGACCGTCACGCTTCATGCCATGTTCCGCTGACCTCGGTCGGCAACATGCCCAGGTAGCCACGATCCTTAAGGCTACGGCGCGGTTCCGACCGTGTGGATCATCCAGTTCGCACCGGCATCCTCGGCGAACGGCCCTTGGTGGCGATGCCAATCTCTTCATCCATCAACCCGCGCGGGGGTTACACACCTCCCTCCCGGGTCGGTGTGTCTCCGCGACTCTCGTCCTATGGAGATTCACCATGACCACGTCCGACGAAAAGACCTACTTCGATCTGCACATCACCGGTCTCGGCTACCTGAACCGCATCCGCGAGGTCAAGCCGAAGAAAGGCGCCCCCTTCCTGGCCTGCGACATCGCAGCGCTCAATGGTCCCAGCGACGACGTATCGTATGTGCGTTTCGACACGCGCGTATCGGGTTCGGAGGCCCAGCATCTGGTCCGCCGTTGCATCGCGGCCGTTGAGGCCGAGAAGAAGGTGCTGATCAGCTTCCGCCTGGGCGACCTGTGGGCCGATACCTTCACCTATTCCAAGGGCAAGCACGCCGGTGAGCAGGGGGTGAGCTTCAAGGCTCGCCTGCTGTTCATCGGTTGGGTCAAGGTCGACGGCAAGCTCGTCTACAAGGCCGAGCCCAAGCCGACGGATGCCGACGAGTCCGAAACGGACATCCCGGCGCCCGCCGAACCGCCGCAGAAGGCTTCCACCCCGAAGCCTGCTGTCGAAACGGCCGCCGAGACTGCCGAGGCCCCTGCACCGGCTCTCGCCGACTCGTTCTGATTCCTGATCCGCAAGGCCCCGTTCTCCGGGGCCTTGCCTTTCTTCCCAAGAGCCGCCTGCCGATGCCAGGTGGCCGTTCCTTATGTCAGCAGGAGCCCCCTATGATCACGCTCCCCGGCCAATTGGCCATCAAGACCATCCATGGTCGTAACGGCGACTTCAATGTCGGCCGTCTGGCGACATCCATCGGCGAATTCGTCGTCAAGAACCCCGAACTGGATCAGTATGCCGAAGGCAAGTACGAGGGCGATTTCGCCATCGCCGAGATCCGCCCTTCCTCGTACGCCGCCAACGGCCGCATGGTCATCGAAATCCGCGCCCTGCTGGGCGGTATGACGCTGTCCAATATCGATGCCCTGAGCCGCGACGAAGCCCGCCGGCTGAGTCCGCAGGAAGTCGATCCGATCGACGAGGAAACGCAGGCCCCCGCACCGGCCCCGCCCAAGGCGACGACCAAGGCGAAGTCCCGCAACCGGCGCGATCCCCTGGTCGACACCACGCCGTTCGGTTCCGAGCCGGCCGTCACACCTCCCGATGCCTCGGCCGACGCGGACGATATGGCGCTGTTCGGGGCGCTCTGGCCGCTGGGCGAGGTCGTCAAGCTCGATGCCACCGTGGAACGCCGCATCCTGCGTCAGCAGCGCGACCGTCTCGGTGTCCTGGGCTACGAATTCGCCCCCATGTCTCAGGACTGGCACCTCGCCCAGGCCTGATTCCTCCGTTGCTGGAGCGATGTTCCACCACCCACCGGGGTTCTTCCCCACCGGGGGAAGGCTCCGGCTCTCTTCGTCATGGCGCTCCCGGCGTCTTCGTCCCTGCCATTGGGGACCTGGATGCCCATAGCGTTTCCTTCTCCACCCCATGGGGCAGCACCTGCCCTGACGGGCGATGGTGTTCCCCTTGACCGAGGACATCACCATGCCCGTCGAATCATCCAAGACGCTGTACCGTATCGACGAGTGCCCTGACCTGATGACCGACGCCTGTGTCGGCGACGAGCGGGGCAATCTGATCTTCCTGTCCATCTGGGCACGCGACACCGCCGTCCAGGAGTTCCTGGCTCGGCTCACCCTCGGGCGCGACGAGCGGGGACTGGACCAGTTCCATCTCGTCGCCGCCGACGGGGGCTCGTCGCCGATGTTCATCGATAGCGTCGACCGCCTGGAAAAGCGCGCCACACGCATCTTTCGGCGCACACTGTTCGGATCGCTCTCCAACGTGTGGCTGTTCGACAAACGCTGCATCCGCCCCGACAAGGCCAATGCCAGCGCCCTGGCGCTGCTGCCCCGCGACAGCGCCCATCGGCTCGACCGGTTGTGGATGCTGGTGCGGGAAACCTGCCCGCTGCCGCTGCTCGATCACTGGCGCGACACCGTGCTGGACCTGCTGCAAACCCAGCGGATGTTGAGCCGCCTTCCGTTCGCCCTCGGGCCGCTGGAAGGTCATCAGCTCGCCATCGACGTGCCGGCGCTGACCCAGGTGCTCGGCGATCTGATCCGTGACGGAACGCTTGACGTCTCCGACGACGAACCGGCCTCGCCCGTGCCTCTGCGGCGCGTCGCCTGAGCCATCACCAAGGGCATGTGCCCGCGCGCATGCCCGTCTTCCTTCCTCGAAAACCAGGAGAACGTTATGGCTCTCATGTTCCCGCGCCTCGCGCACAATTTCGTCAAGAACGGTTACTTCCCGACCGATGAGCCCACGCTGGAACGGGCACTGTCCGCGCTGGCGCCGGCCAACGGTCCCATGTCCATTCTCGATCCCTGCGCCGGCGAAGGTGTGGCGATCGCCGAAGCCGCCCACGCCCTCGGGCGCCGGCAGGCCCGGGCGTTCGCCGTCGAGTACGATGCGGAGCGGGCGCACCATGCCCGCGGTCTGGTCGATCACTGCATCCACGGTGATTTGATGGACACGATCATCTCCAGGCAATCCTTCGGCCTGCTGTGGCTCAACCCGCCCTACGGCGACCTGTCGAAGGACGCCAACGGCAACATCGGCTACCAGGGCCAGGGCCGCGCCCGGCTGGAGAAGCTGTTCTATCAGCGCGCACTGCCACTGCTGCAGTACGGCGGCGTGCTGATCTTCATCGTGCCTTTCTACGTGCTCGACGCCGAACTGGTCGGGTGGCTGACCCGCCACTTCGCCGACCTGCGCATCTACCGTGCGGTGGAGACGCAGTTCCGGCAAATCGTGGTGTTCGGCCGCCGGGTTCGCCAGCGCGACCAGGCAACGGAGTCGGTCAAGGCCACCCGCGGATTGCTGCTACAGATCGGTCAAGGCGATGCCGAGGCCGAGGAATTGCCGCAGGATTGGCCGTTTTCACCCTACGTCGTCCCCGCCAGCCCGGCGGAACCGGAGCATTTCTATCGCGTGACGATGGAACCTCAGCAGTTCGCCGATGAGGTCGGCCGGCTGCAGGGACTCTGGCCGATGCTGGACACGCATCTCGGCGCCGCGCAGCAGTCGCTGCGGCCACCGGCGCGGGCCTTGTCGCACTGGCATCTCGCCCTGGCCCTGGCCGCGGGCGCGATCTCCGGCGTGGTGAGGTCCAAGGGCGGGCGGATTCTCGTCGTGAAGGGGGACACCCACAAGGAAAAGACCCTCCACACGGAATACACCGAGCGCGACGACGGCTCCGTGGCCGAGACGCGCATCCTGACCGACAAGTTCGTACCGGTCATTCGCGCCTGGGACATGACGCCAGGCTCCGCCACGCGGGGCGAGGTGCTGACCATCCGCTGATCGCTGTTTCCCTGACGGCCTGCCGTCGTTCTCATCCACCCACCGGGGTCGCGTTGCCCAGATGGGGTGCCGTGGCCCTTCCATCACCAAGGAGTTATCCATGGCAATCGAATCACTGTCACTTCTCATCAGCCTGGCCCCAAACTGGCGCTTCTCGCCCGGCCAGGTGGTCATGACCATCGGCGTCAATGAACTGGTCCAGCAGGGCCGGTTCAATCCGATCTCATACCTGCGCCGCCACCTGAGCGGCGACTGGGCGACCTCGACGACAGCGATCGCCGGCAGAATGACGCCGCGCTGACGTCCGGCGAGAATCGCCTGTTCTCGTCCTACCAGGTCACGCCCGACCTGAAGCTCTGGATCATCACCGAATGGGACCGCAGCGTCACCACGCTGCTGCTGCCCGACGAGTACTGATCCACATCTACGCACGGCGGCCACGCCGCTCGTTTCTTCCCACTCCGGGGCATGTCATCGCCCCGCGGGGGAGGTGCATGCCCCATCGCTTTGGAGCATCACCATGTCCCTCGAACTTGAAACTGTTCCAGCCTCCACCGAGGTCGTGCCCGTGCAGGGCGACCTGCTCGACGCGGCATCGTCGCCTCTCACCCTGAGCCTTCAGGACTTCATCACCGAGTTCGGTGACCAACTGCTCGACTCGCTCAACCGCGCCAACCCGCCGGTCTACATCGGCCGGCCGCGGGCACATCGCCAGCATGTCCTGGCCGGCCTGAAGCGTCGCCTGTTCGACGCCCAGGCCGAGGTGGTCCACACCGCCGCCGAGCTGCTGATCGACCGTGGCGAACGCGCCGCGATCGTCAACGGTGAGATGGGATGCGGGAAGACCTGCGTGGGTATCGCCACGGCCGCCGTGCTCAATGCCGAAGGCTACCGCCGCACCCTGGTCCTGTCGCCACCCCACCTGGTCTACAAGTGGCGGCGCGAGATCCAGGAGACGGTGGCCGGTGCCAAGGTCTGGGTGCTCAACGGCCCGGACACGCTGGTCAAGCTGCTGAAGCTGCGTGAGCAGTTGGGCGTACCGGCGCAGGGCCAGGAGTTCTTCGTCCTGGGCCGCGTGCGGATGCGAATGGGCTTCCACTGGAAGCCCGCCTTCGTCCAGCAGCGGACCCGCAACGGCGACGTGGGGACCTGCCCGGACTGCGGCCATGTCATCACCGACCTCGACGGCGAGCCGATCAATCCGATCGAACTCCATGCCGAGGAGTACCGCAGGAAGTGCAGCCAGTGCGCTATGCCCCTGTGGACATTGATCCGCCCCCGGAGCCTGTCCGCCAGCGACCAGTCCTCCGCCGTGCTGAAGGCGATGAAGCGCATTCCCACGATCGGCGAAGTCACCGCACAGAAGCTGATGCGGAAGTTCGGCGATGCCTTCCTGGCCTCGATGCTGGGCGACAACATCCACGAGTTCATCAACCTGATGGACGACCGGGGTGAGTTGGTCTTCTCGGACCGGCAGGCCCATCGCATGGAACGTGCGATGGCCAACATGGAGTTCGGCTTCGGCGAGGGCGGCTACCAGCCGTCCGAGTTCATCAAGCGGCAGTTGCCGCAAGGCACCTTCGACCTGCTCATCGCCGACGAGGCGCACGAGTACAAAAACGGCGGAAGTGCCCAAGGCCAGGCCATGGGCGTGCTGGCGGCGAAGTCGCGCAAGGCCTTGCTGCTCACCGGCACGCTGATGGGTGGCTACGGCGACGATCTGTTCCACCTGCTGTTCCGTGCCCTGCCGGGGCGGATGATCGAAGACGGCTACCGGCCGACCAAGAGCGGCAGCATGACGTCGGCCGCGATGGCGTTCATGCGTGATCACGGCGTGCTCAAGGACATTTATTCCGAAAGCACCGGCACGGCGCACAAGACGGCGAAGGGCTCGAAAATCTCGGTCCGGACCGTCAAGGCGCCGGGCTTCGGGCCGAAGGGCGTCCTGCGGTGCATCCTGCCGTTCACCGTCTTCCTCAAGCTCAAGGACATCGGCGGCAACGTCCTGCCGCCGTATGACGAGGAGTTCCGCGAGGTCGCGATGGACACGGCGCAGGCCGCCGCCTACCGCGAACTGGCCGGTCGTCTGACAGCGGAGCTGAAACAGGCCTTGGCGAAGCGTGACACGACGCTGCTCGGCGTGGTCCTCAATGTGCTGCTGGCCTGGCCGGACACGTGCTTCCGGTCAGAGGTGGTGGTGCATCCGCGCACGCGCAACACCCTGGCGTTCGCGCCCTCTCAGTTCAACGAACTGGAGGTCATGCCCAAGGAACGCGAGCTGATCGCGATCTGCAAGCAGGAGAAGGCCGAAGGTCGCAAGACCCTGGTCTATTCGGTCTATACCGGCACGCGCGATACCACGTCGCGCCTGAAGGTGCTGCTGGAGCAGGAAGGCTTCAAGGTGGCGGTACTGCGCGCGAGCGTGGATGCCTCCCGCCGCGAGGACTGGATCGCCGAGCAGTTGGACCGCGGCATCGACGTGCTGATCACCAATCCCGAGCTGGTGAAAACCGGCCTGGATTTGCTGGAGTTCCCGACCATCGTGTTCATGCAGTCGGGTTATAATGTGTATTCGCTCCAGCAGGCGGCACGGCGTTCGTGGCGCATCGGGCAGAAACAGCCGGTGCGCGTGATCTATCTGGGCTACGCCGCCTCCTCGCAGATGACCTGCCTGGGCCTGATGGCCAAGAAGATCATGGTGTCGCAGAGCACCTCGGGCGATGTGCCCGAATCCGGGCTGGACGTCCTGAACCAGGACGGCGACTCGGTGGAAGTGGCGCTGGCAAGGCAACTTGTCGCCGTCTGAGGATCAATGCAGACTTCAAACGGCCCTTCGGGGCCGTTTCTTTTCGTCCGCCTCCCGTCACGTTGTGGAAGCACTCCCTCCCCGTGAACGGCTCGGAAATACGCCTGGTGCAAGGTCCGGCTTTCAGGACACAAGGCCGGGATCCATCTTGCGGCGGCCGTGGAGCACACGGACGATCTCAATGCCGTTTCCGACAATGCGATACAAGGTAAGGTAGCCGCCTATTACCAGATGACGGATACCCTCGGCGATATCGTCGCGCGCCATGCCGGAATACGGGTACCGCGCGAGTTGCTGCCAGCGCAGTTCGATCGCATCCAGAACCCGATCTGCGGCGACCGGACTGTCCTTCGCGATCTCAAGCCAGATTTCGATCAGGTCTTCGTCGGCACGGTTGCTACGAACGATCGCGAGCACCATCAGCCCGGTCGACCGGCCGCCAAGCGGCGGCGGGCTTCGGACTTCACATCCGCCATCGTCCGGGTACTCCTGCCGCTTTCGATGCCCTCCTGGACGAGCCCGCGCAGATCATCCACGGTGTAGCCAAGCAGGTCCCGGCGCTCCTTCCATTCGCGCACCGCCTCCCGAATGACCTCGCTCGTGGAGGCATACTCACCCGCATCCACGGCACTGCGCACGAACCCGGCCATCTCCTGGGTCAGCGCGATCGTCATCTTTTCCACGTTCGCCATGGCGTGAACCCTCATTATGCACTTCATACGGTATGCTTTTAGCACACCACGTGCAAGCGGCGCGACGTCCGGCAGGCGGGATCATCGGATCAGCAAGCAAGGGGGAGGGCCAGGGGCGTAGCAGATGGTGGTCCTTACGTCTGCGGGGCAATCAGGCTGACGGACGGGAAATAAGTCCGGTAGCGTTGGATATCGCGCGTCAGGAGCGGCAAGCCGGAAACGGCCGCATGCGCTCCGATGAAAAAATCAGGCAGCACGCCGCTGCGGGTGCCGCCCGCTGCCCGATAACGCTGGAAGACTTTGCCGGCCAGGAACAGCGCCGGGCGCGGCATTGGCGCCAGCGTGATGCCGGCCTCGTCCAGGACCTCATCGAGGTCTTCGATCCGCTCGAACCGAACCGACAGTTCGGCATAGACGACATCATTGATGGTGAGATCGCCTTTGAGCGAGGCTGCGTCCAGTTGCCGGATCGACCACTCCGCCCAAACCGGATCGTCGGTGACCACATCCAAAAGGACGTTCGTATCGACCAGGGGCACGTCATCCCTCGCCGCGGGTCAGCGCCATGATCTCGTCGGTGGTGAGGCCTTTGCCGGCACGGCCGCGCAACGCCTGGAACCGGCTCGGCAGCCGGGCGGCATCGACCTTGACCAGAACCACGCGCCCGTCCTCGGTCAGTTCAAATTCGACGGCGCTGCCAGGCTTGATCCCAAGCCGGTCGCGCACCGGCTTCGGGATGGTGACTTGGCCCTTGCTGGTAACCATGGTCGCCATTTTGCCCTCGGTATTACCTGTTTGAAACAGGTAATACATAGCGCATCAAGCACGATTTTGCCAGGGTTCAACGCGACCAACCGGTCCGCAGAGGTGTTGGCCGACCGGATCGGCCGGAGAGGCTTTCGGCTATCCACTGCAGGATGGCGGCCAAGTCGCCGTCAAGCGTGGTGTCGATCTGGCCGCCATGTAGTTAGTGCTGGCGATTTCACACCAGCTTGTGATCCGGGCTGGGCACGCCCCCCTCTCATTGAGGCGTCGCCGGCGGACATCGCAGCGCGAGGGAAAGAGCCTTAAGAATTTTGTCGGCATGGACCGGTTTGTGCAGAATCTGGATGTTGTCGAATCTCGTCAGCAATCGTTCCGCATCGTCATCCGAGGTGATCACGATGACCGGAGGTTCGCCCGTATGCCGGCGCATCTCGGCGATCAGTTCGGTGCCTCCGCAGTTGGGCATATGCAGATCAGTGACCACGGCATCGAAGGACGTGACGGCAAGCTGATGAAGCGCTTCGTCTCCGTCCGAGGCGGTCGAAACACGCAAACCCCGGCTCTCGAAGAAGAGGCGAAATGCGAAGACGACCTGCGGCTCATCGTCCACGACCAGGACATGCTTGCTCTCCGGCATATGTTTTTCCACTCCCAGAATATTGCCGCAGTCCCCGGCATCGTCGCTATGGCTCGCACGGCAATTCCTTCCTCACTCGTTCAATGCCGAAAGTAACTCATAGACCTGCTTTCTGATGGTTGCGGGGAGAGCAAAGTAGTTTTTGAGCAGCACGCGGCTTTCCCGGCTGGTAAAGCGGGGATCAAGATCAGTCGACGGGAGCAGTGGACCGTCCATATCGTCAAAGAAAAAGGAAACCGGCACGTCGAGAGCGCTAGACAGCCGGTACAGAGCAGAGGCGGACACCCGATTGGCGCCGCGCTCGTATTTTTGTACTTGCTGAAAGGTCAGCCCCAAAGCTTTGCCCAATTCGCCCTGGCTCACCCCCAAAAGCTTGCGGCGCAGGCGGATGCGCCCGCCGACATGAACGTCGACGGGGTCGGGGCCTTCCCGCGAGGTGGCGCGGCGGCCTTTCCGAGGCAACGGTTTCGTCGATATCGCTTTATTCATCGATACTCCCCTTCGGCCGAGCCTTCCCTCTCGGACGGGTATCCCGCCTCAGAGTGAAACGCTCCGCGGATGGCTGACCGTATCGGCAGGCTGTGTCTGCGGGCGCCCCCGCAAACAGCCTCCTGAACCCACAGTCGGGGAGTTGGAAAACCGAGTACACCCGGTCCCTGTGACCTTTAGCACCGGGGGTGCCTGGACATACGTCACAGGCTCCCCGACCAAAGGATCGAGGATTCCGGTGCCCTGACGGCAGACACCAAGCCGGTGTACTCGGGGTTTCCACGCCCCAGGGCGCGCGTGACGCCCCAGGTCTTTATAGCCTGGGTAGTCCGATGTGTCAGCATCGTAAGGTCGCAAAGCCCACAATCGCGGTCACCCGACAGTCCCCATTGTTTGCTGATGCGCCGACGCAACCCGGCGATGGTGCCGGCTCCCGCCTCTGGAGAGCCGGCCGATGCCCACGATCCGTCATCTTTCCCGTTTGTCCGCGACCTGCGGCGCACTCGTCGCCGCCGTCTCCGCGACGAGCTGCACCCCATCGACGGCCCGTCTTCCGCCTCCGCCGACCGACACGGCGGTTGGAAGTCCCGCGGCGGCCCCGCGACCCGAATACGTCCCCGTCGTGCGCTACGGGCGCTACACGCTGGTCGAACTCGCGCCGACCTCGGCCCAGCGGGACCTGCTGCAACAGGTCATCGACGTGACGATCCCCAACACGCGGGCGGCCACGGTCGGGGACGCGTTGCGCCACGTGCTGGACCGCTCCGGCTATCAGCTGTGCGCCAGTCCCGACATCGCGCCTCTGAGCACCCTGCCGTTACCCGCCGCCCACTACCGCTTGGGACCGGTCCCGCTACGTGATGCGCTGCTGACGCTGGCCGGCCCGGCCTGGGAGCTCCAGGTCGATGACAGCGCACGCCGCGTCTGCTTCGCCCGCGCCACCGCGCCTTCGCCCGCCCCGTCCGCCGCGCAAGCTGCCCCGGCCGGCATCGACACCATCGAGCGGTATCCGCTCCCGGAGCCCTCACAGCCATGACGAACCCTCCCATCTCCTTCCGCCCAACGCGCGCAAAGCTGGTGCGCCTGGGCATCCTTGTCTGGGCGGCGCTGGTCAGTACTGCCACCGTCGCCAACCTCATCAACCTTTCCACGCTGACCCACCGTTCCGATGCCAGCGCGTCGAGCGCGAAAGTGTCCGCTCTGGAAACGCGGCTCGCCAAGTTGAGCCAGCAGGTCGAGGGATGGCAGAAACAACCGCCTTCGCTGCCGCAGGCCCGTTTCGAGTCCGCGCAACAGGCGCTGGAGCAACGGCTGGCATCGATCGAGCGGACGCTCGGCGAGCGGCTGACCGAAAGTGACCTGACGCCGCTGCGCGAGCGGCTGGATAAGATCGAAACCCGTTTGGCCAACGCCCCGGCCAGGCCCGCCTCGGCGCGGTCCCGCCGCAGCGCGGCGAAGCCCATACCCGCGGCGCTTCCCTTCACCATTGTCGGCCTCGAGCTGCGCGGCGGCGAATCCTTCCTCTCGATCGCCCCCACCGTCCCGTCGTCGGCTACGGCGATTGGGGTGCTGCATCCCGGCGAGACCGAAGCCGGCTGGCGGTTGGAGGCGATCGAAGGGCGCACCGCCGTCCTGCGCAACGGCAGCACCCAGGTGCGCCGCGTGGACGTGCCATAGGAAGGCCGGATGACGCGCACGCTCACCGCCCTCGCCATGGCCGCAGCATTGATGGGAGCGACACTTCCCCCGGCGGCGGCTCAGAGCGCGCCGGCTGCGGCCTCCTCGATTGCCCCCGCCCGCGAGCAGTCCGCCACCACGGCACTCAGCGACGAGCGCCAGGCGCGCGACTGGGGCCTGCCGCCGGAGGACTGGGCGCGCTACCGCGAGCTGATGCGGGGACCGCTGGGCGTGCTCTCGCCCAACCTGGACCCGCTCACCGCACTCGGCATCGAGGCCCGCAGCGATGCCGAGCGCGCCCGCTATGCCGAGCTTCAGGTGCGCTTCGAGGCGCGGCGCGTGGAGAAGACCCTGGCCTATCAGCGGGCCTACGATGCGGCCTGGCAGCGCATCTTCCCCGGCCAGCCGCGTGTCACCTTGCCCGGTGACCAACCGTCCACCAATGCCGGCTCGGGCCGGCTGGCGGTGTTCGTCAAGGCCGATTGCGCTCCTTGCGAACAGCGTGTGCGGCAACTGCAAGCCGAAGGCGCGGCCTTCGACCTCTACATGGTCGGCAGCCGTCAGGATGACGACCGCATCCGCAGTTGGGCCAGACAGGCCGGCATCGATCCGGCCAAGGTGCGCGCCCGCACCATCACCCTCAACCACGATGCCGGGCGCTGGCTCTCGCTCGGCCTGGCCGGCGATCTGCCCGCCGTCGTGCAGAAGGTCGACGGCCAATGGCAGCGGCGATAACCCCGCGGCGCCGGGTCCAAGCGGCACTGACCTGGCTGATCGCCGCCGGTCTCGGTCCGGTGCACGCCCATGCCGGCGAGATGCCGCCTCCGGCCTACCAGATCGCCGCGCAGCAGGCCGGCGTGCCGTCGCCGGTCCTGTTCGCCGTGGCCTTGCAGGAAAGCGGCATCCGGTTGCGCGGCCGTCTCATCCCCTGGCCGTGGACGCTCAACGTCGCGGACCGCTCCGAACGCTACGCCACGCGCGGCGAGGCCTGCATCGGCATCCACCGGGCGCTGGCATCGGTGCCGGCCAGCCGGATCGACGTCGGGCTGGCACAGATCAACCTCGGCTACCAGGCCAACCGTTACGCCGCCCCCTGCGACCTGCTCGACCCCTATGCCAACCTCGCCATCGCCGCGCAGATCCTGCGCGAGCAACACGCGGCCGGCGAGGACTGGCTGCTGGCGATCGGGCGCTACCACCGCCCGGCGGGCGGCGCGCCGGCCGTGCGCTATCGCCGCAGCGTCAGCCGGCACCTCGCGCGGGTCCTGGCCGACAGCCGGCTTCCCGCGTGGCCGGCAGACGCGAGGGACACACCATGAGACGCCTTCTCGTTGTCTCGGTCATGGCCGCAGTGACCTGCCTGCTCGCCGGTTTCCCCAGTTCCGCGCAGCAGTCGCCGCCGCTGATCGTGGTCGAGGACCACGGCGGCGTATCGGCGCTGCCCTACTATGAGGCGCTGGACCTGCAGCCGGCCACCACACCCCAGACGCCTCTGACCGAGGCACCGCGGCCCCCGCCGCGCCGCTTCAGCGAAGCCGACATGCTGCCCGTCCGCTCGGCGCGCCTGGCGCCCGGCGAGGTACAGCCCCGGGCGATCCAGGCGCCCGGCCTGACGCCGTTGTTTCTGGTCGGCGACGACGACCGTTCCCGCGCCTGGCTGCGTGCGCATGCCCCGCGCCTCCGCGAGCTCCACGCGAGGGGGTTGGTGGTCAACGTCGAGACGGCCGACGCGCTGGCCACGCTACGCAGCCTGGCCCCGGGCCTGACGCTTGTGCCGGTCTCCGCCGACGATCTGGCCGAACGCCTGGGCCTGCATTCCTATCCCGTGCTGATCAGCGCCACGGGCATCGAGCCGTGAGGCGTCGATGGCCCAATCCCATGCGATCGAGGTTCTGCTCAGGCCAGCGGTGGAGCTGTACACCGTGGCGGTCTGCGCCGCCGCCGCGCTTCTGTGCCTGGTGGCACCATGGGCGCTCGCACTGAACCCTTTGCTCGGACTGGTGTTTGCGCTGGCCTTTCTCGCCTTCGGCGCGCTGCGCCTGCGCGATGCCTGGGTGACCCTGCGCTACCGGCGCAACATCCGTCGTTTGCCGCGTTACGTGATGACCAGCCGCGATGTACCGGTGAGCCGGCAGCACCTGTTCATCGGCCGTGGCTTCCGTTGGGAACAGCGGCACACCCATCGCCTGATGCAGACCTACCGGCCGGAGTTTCGCCGCTATGTCGAGCCAACCCCGACCTACCTGCTCGCCCGGCGGCTGGAGAAACGGCTGGAGTTCGCGCCGTTCCCATTATCCCGGCTGACCAGTGCGCTCTCCTGGGACAGTCCGTTCAACCCCGTGCGTCCATTGCCGCCGGTCGGCGGACTGCCGCGCCTGCACGGCATCGAACCGGACGAGGTCGACGTCACTCTGCCGCTCGGCGAGCGCGTCGGGCACAGCCTGGTGCTCGGCACCACGCGCGTGGGCAAGACCCGACTGGCCGAGCTGTTCATCACCCAGGACATCCGGCGGCGCAACGCGGCCGGCGAGTTCGAGGTCGTCATCGCCTTCGATCCCAAGGGTGACGCCGACTTGTTGAAACGGATGTATGTCGAGGCAAAACGGGCCGGACGGGAAGGTGAGTTCTATGTCTTCCATCTCGGCTGGCCGGACCTCAGCGCCCGCTACAACGCGGTGGGTCGGTTCGGGCGCATCAGCGAGGTCGCCACCCGCATCGCCGGCCAGCTTTCGGGCGAAGGCAACAGCGCCGCCTTCCGGGAGTTTGCCTGGCGCTTCGTCAACATCATCGCCCGAGCCCTGGTCGAGCTGGGACAGCGCCCCGACTATCTGCTGATCCAGCGCCACGTCGTCAACATCGATGCGCTGTTCATCGAGTACGCCCAGCAATTTTTCGCCAAGACCGAGCCCAAGGCCTGGGAGGTCATCGTTCAGATCGAGGGCCGGCTCAACGAGAAGAACACCCCCCGCCACATGGTCGGCCGCGAGAAGCGGGTGGTGGCGCTGGAGCAATACCTGTCGCAGGTCCGCGTCTACGATCCGGTGCTCGACGGCCTGCGCAGCGCCGTCCGTTACGACCGTACCTATTTCGACAAGATCGTCGCCTCTCTGCTGCCACTGCTGGAAAAGCTCACCACCGGCAAGATCGCCCAACTCCTGGCTCCCAACTACTCGGACCTTGCCGACCCGCGTCCGATTTTCGACTGGATGCAGATCATCCGCAAACGCGCCATCGTCTATGTCGGCCTGGACGCCCTCTCCGACGCCGAAGTCGCCGCGGCGGTGGGCAACTCCATGTTCTCCGATCTGGTGTCGGTTGCCGGCCACATCTACAAGTTCGGCATCGACGACGGCCTGCCGGGCGCGGCGTCCGGCACCAAGCTGCCGATCAACGTCCACGCCGACGAATTCAACGAACTGATGGGGGACGAGTTCATCCCGATGGTCAACAAGGGTGGCGGCGCCGGCATCCAGGTCACCGCCTATACCCAGACCCTTTCGGACATCGAGGCCCGCATCGGCAACCGCGCCAAAGCCGGCCAGGTGGTCGGCAATTTCAACAACTTGTTCATGCTGCGCGTGCGCGAGACCGCCACCGCCGAACTGCTGACGCGCCAACTGCCCAAGGTCGAGGTCTACGCCACCGCGCTGATGAGCGGCACCACCGACAGCTCCGATCCGCATGGACCGACCGCCTTTACCAGCAATACTCAGGACCGCATCAGCAGCACCAGCGTGCCGTTGATCGAGCCGGCGCATGTCGTGGCGCTGCCGAAAGGGCAATGCTTCGCGCTGATCGAAGGGGGCAACCTGTGGAAGATCCGCATGCCGCTGCCGGCGCCCGATCCCGACGAGGCCATGCCCGCGGACCTGCGGGCGCTGGCCGGCGCCATGCGCCAGCGCTACGCCGACGCCGGCGAGTGGTGGAATGCCCAGAGCGCCCCCTCGCTTCCCGAATTGCCGACGGACCTCGTTGACGATCAGCAGGCAGCACCCGAAACCGGCGTCGGAGAGGCCTGATGAACGCCCCGGTCGGTGCGGCCCGGCAGCAGCAGGTTCGGCAGCAGAGCCTGGTCGCCGGCCTGGTCCTGCTCCCGTTCCAGTTCATCGGCGTGATGTTCGGCTCGCTGCTGCTCAGCGTGGTGATCGAGTGCATCGGCCTGCACCTTTTCTGGCCCGACCAAGGCTGGCACCATGCTCAGGGCATGCTGCATTACGAGCTGGCCCAACTATCCGGCCACTTCACCCGCAGCGTCGTCGTCCATGAGCCCGGCCGTACCGCCCACCTGCTGGTCGAGAGGGCTTACGACTGGCTGTTTGTCCGTAGCGGACTGCTGGACTGGATCCGCGACGCTGCGGCCCAATCGAGGGCGGGCGCCAGCCGGGGCACGCACGACTTCCGCCATTACCTGGGGCAAGTCTACGTCACCCTGGAAGAGGACCTGATCGCCGCCCTCTACACCGTCCTGGTCTTCCTGGTGCGCCTGCTGGTGCTGATCCTGACGCTGCCCCTGTTCTTGCTGGCCGGTTTCGTCGGGTTCATCGACGGACTTGTTCGCCGGGATGTCCGACGCTTCGGCGCCGGCCGGGAATCCGGATTCATCTATCACCGCGCCAAGGCCAGCCTGATGCCGCTGGCAGTGCTGCCATGGGTGACCTACCTGGCATTGCCCGTCAGCATCCATCCCCTGCTGGTCCTGCTGCCTTGCGCGATGCTGCTCGGGCTCGCCACCGGCATCGCCGCAAGCACCTTTAAAAAATACCTCTGACCGCAGGCAAGGCGCCTTCGACACGGCCCTGGCCGCGGCAAAGGGCTGCCCCGCCATCATCAAACAGGGGACACCGCGCATCCGATTGTTTGCGGCGCGCGATCGGCGATCGCGCCAGCATCCCGCCACCCGATTCCGAACCCTCGGAGATCCTGATGGCATCCGCTTCCCGCCCGGCACCACCCGGACGCCTTTTCCTTACCCTGCTGGGGCTGGTGCTGGCCGGCACGCCACCGGCATCGGCCGCTGACATTGCCGCCGAGCACGAGCAGCTTGCCGCAATTTTGCGTCAACTGGACTTGGCTGACCGGCTCGCCGAGCAGGCGGAGCACACCGCACCGGAGGAGCGCGCCCGCTATCACTTCGACTACCTGCGCCTGCACGCCGACCTGAAAAGCGTCCGTACCGGGATGCGGGACTACCTCGTCCCGCAACGCGCCCAGCCGCGCGACCCCGTGCCGCTGAACGGCGATTACACAGGCGAGGAGGGCAGCGGCGGCCGGCGCGGCGGCAAGGACGCGCCATGACGATGACCGCCGCCCAGACCACGGCATTCCAGGCCAATGGCGGCTTCACGCCGGCGGCCGTGTCGACCGCCGTGCTCGGCATCGGCTTCGCCGTGCTGCT
Source organism: Pseudomonadota bacterium (assembly GCA_021793155.1). Taxonomy (GTDB): domain Bacteria; phylum Pseudomonadota; class Alphaproteobacteria; order Rhodospirillales; family Magnetospirillaceae; genus DUZF01. The sequence goes on from JAJYTF010000001.1 coordinate 255,129, forward strand.
GTTGTGGGGGGTGTGGGCCATGCGCACCGCCTATACCGGCTGGGCCGACCATCACCTGTCCCAACGCCAGTTCCTGATGGTCATCGTGCGGTTCCTCGCACTGTACCTGGTGCTGAGCTTCTTCCTGTTGTCGTGACCACCCTGAAAGGCGCTCCCATGAACATGTTTCTCTCCCGCCCTCCGATTCGCCTCCGGCTTGCCGCTTCGTTGGTGGTGAGCGCCACCGCACCGGCATCGGCCTTCGCTGCCGGCCTGCCCACCATGGAAGACCCTTCGCGTGGGGCGGGCAGCGGCCTGATGCAGACGCTGCAAAACTACGCCTACGACATCGTGATGCTGGTCGCGCTGATCGTCATTTCCGCCATGTTCATCGGCGTCTGCTACCACGCCTATACCCGCTATGCGGAGATCCACACCGGCCGGGCGACCTGGGGCCAGTTCGGCATGACCGTCGCGGTCGGCGCCATCCTGCTGGTGGTCGGCATCTGGCTGCTCACCCAGGCCACGGGCGTCCTGTGATGCCCATGGCCGCCGCTTCGGAAGCCTCGCGGGAGGAATTGGTCACCTTTCTTCCGCACCGGCTCAACCGCCAGCCCGTGGTCGTGCGCGGGCTGACCGCCGACGAATTGTGGGTCTGCGGTGGCCTGTCGGCGGTCTGCGGACTCGTGGCCGGAGTACCGCTGGCGTGGCTGGCCCACAGCATCGCCATGCTGCCCACGCTGATCGTCGCCGGTATCGCCCTGGGTGTCTTCGCCGGTGGCGGCTTCCTGCGGCGGCAGAAACGTGGCCGGCCGGACACCTGGCTGTACCGGCAAATGCAATGGCAACTGGCGCTGCGCGCCCCCTCGCTGGCCGTTCATGTCGGCGGGCGCCGCCTCATCACCCGTTCGGGCGTCTGGACCACGCGCCGCACGGCGCCCCACACAGCTCGCGGGAGCATGTCATGAGCCGCTTCAAGAACGAGGTGCTTCACCTGCAAGCGCATGTGAAAACGCTGCGCCTCGTCGTTGGCGCCTCGTGCGTCGGCATGCTGCTGCTCGGTCTTGGCTGGTGGAGCGCGCCGAGGAGCCTCACCATCCACGTGCCTCCGGACCTGCGCTCCGGCAGTACCCGCAAGTGGTGGGAGGTGCCGCCGGAAAGCGTCTACGCCTTCGCCTTCTACATCTTCCAGCAGCTCAACCGCTGGCCGACCAACGGCGAAGACGACTATCCGCGCAACCTGCGCGCCCTGGCGTCTTACCTGACACCGGGTTGCCGGGCGTTGCTCCAGAAGGATTACGAGTACCGCCGGGACAACGGCGAACTGCGTCAGCGCGTGCGCGGTCTCTATGAGATTCCCGGCCGCGGTTACGGCGACGATCCGGCCGCCCGCGTCCGCGTGGTCTCCGACCGTGACTGGATCGTGATGCTGGATGTCAGTGCTGACGAGTATGTCGGCGCCGAACAGGTCAAGCGCGCCCTGCTGCGCTACCCGCTGCGGGTCACCCGGCTTGACGTGGACCCCGAGCACAATCCTTTCGGCCTGGCGCTGGACTGCTACGCCAGCACGCCCGAGCGCATCGAGCCTCCGGCCGTGAACGCCGAGACGCACACACCGTCGCCACTGGGCGCGCGCCCTTCGGGAGAGACCCAATGACTCGCCTTGTCCCATCCACCCTGTTCGGCCTGGCGCTAGGCCTGGCGGCTTCCTCCTCCGGCCAGGCCGTGGAAATCCTGCGCTGGGAGCGCCTGCCCCTGGCCGTGCCGCTCGTCGTTGGACAGGAGCGTGTCGTCTTCGTCGATCGCAACGTGCGCGTCGGCGTGCCGGCGAGCCTGAACGATCAACTGCGCGTGCAGAGTGCCGGCGGTGCCGTCTACCTGCGCGCCAGCGGGCCGATCCCGCCGACGCGGCTGCAACTGCAGGACATGGTCTCGGGCGAGATCATCCTGCTCGACATCGTCGCCACCCCGGCCACGGCCGGCCAGGCGCCGCTGGAACCGGTCCGGATCGTCCAAGGCGAGGTGCCCGCCATACAGTCCGGCAACGGCACCGTGGACAAGACCGTCCCGGACACGCCGGCACAAGACACCCCGCGTCGGGAAACACCCCTGCCGGTGGTGCTGACGCGCTATGCGGCGCAGAACCTCTACGCGCCGCTGCGGACCGTCGAGCCTGTCGCCGGCATCGCGCGGGCGAACCTGCGCGGTGGGCTGGCGCTGGATACCCTGCTGCCGACCTTGCCGGTACGCGCCCGCGCGCTCGCCGCCTGGCGGCTGGAAGATCACTGGGTGACGGCGGTGCGGCTCGCCAACACCACCGCCCAGTGGATCGTCCTGGACCCGCGGGCGCTGCAAGGCGAATTCGTCGCGGCCGCCTTCCAGCACCCGACCCTCGGCCCGGCCGGCGCTTCGACGGACACCACCGTGGTCTACCTGGTCACGCGCGGCCATGGCCTGGCCGAGTCGCTGCTGCCGGCGGTTTCGGCGATCGATGCCGCGGGGAACCTGCCGGCCGCCGCAGCGGCCGGCCAGCGGGAAGGGGGCTCTGCCGATGAAAAGTAATCCGCTGCTCAGATGGCTGCTGATCCCGGTTGTCCTGGTCGTGGCGCTCATCGGCATCAGGCTGTTCTCCGGCCACTCCGGCGCTCCGTCCTCGCCGCCGGACACCGCCGGCCGGCTTACGCCGGAAGAGATGAAGGCACTCGGCATCGGCGGCGACACGCCGCGCGATACCGTCGCCACCTTGGTGGCCCAGGTCAAACAGTTGCGCAACGAGCTTCAGAGCGCGCTCAACGACAACAAAAACCAGAAGACCGAGAACGAGCGGCTGCGCGCCCGCGAAAGCTCGATCGACCAGCGCATCCAGACCGCCCTCGACGGCGAGCGCAGCCGCCTGCAGCAGGAACGCGATCAGGTCGCCGGCGACCGGCAGCAGACCCAAGGGCTGCTGCAGGAGTTGCAACACCGCCTCGACGGCCTGGCCGGCAAGCCCAACAACACCGACCTGCCGGTCGGGCTGGGGCTGGAGGAGGGCGACGGCAAGACCTTCAGCGGCGGTGTGCGCTGGGTCGGCCCGGCCGACGTCAAACCCGACGCCAAGGCCGGCGGTACCGGAAACAGCTTCGCCACCAGCTTCAGCGGGCAAAACCCTCTCCAGAATGCCGCCGCATCCACTACCGATACCGGATCGCGCGCCGGTCCCAGCGCCAAGCCCGTCTATACCGTCCCCACCAACGCCACGTTGATCGGCTCGGTAGCGATGACCGCGCTGATCGGCCGCGTGCCGATCGACGGCACCGTCAACGACCCGTACCCCTTCAAGGTGCTGATCGGCCCCGACAATCTGACCGCCAACGGCATCGACATTCCCGACGTCGCCGGCGCCGTCGTCAGCGGCACGGCGTCGGGCGACTGGACGCTCTCCTGTGTGCGCGGGCAGGTCCGCAGCGTCACCTTCGTCTTCAACGACGGCACCATCCGGACCTTGCCCCAATCCTCCGGCAACGCCAACGGGGGCACAGCCAACACCGGCGGCAATGCCAGCGGGAGCGGCGCCGGCACGACCCAGGGCGGGCTGGGCTGGATCAGCGATCCCTACGGCATCCCCTGCGTTGCCGGCGAGCAGCGCAGCAACGCCCAGCAGTATCTCGGCTCACAGCTATTGATCACCGCGGCCGGAGCCGGCGCCGCCTCGCTCATCAAGTCCGACAGCGGCTCCGTATCCTACATCAGCAACGGCAACGGCTCGCTGGGCACGGTCGGCATCTCCGGCAACGAAGCCATGGGCCGCATCCTGGCCGGCGGCGTGCAGGAGATGTCGCAGTGGGTCAACAAGCTGTACGGCCAGGCCTTTGCCGCCATTTATGTGCCGCCCGGCGCCAAGGTCGCCGTCCATATCGATCAACCCCTCACCATCGACTACGACCCGAAGGGACGTCGCGTCGATCATCGCCTCGGAGAAGCCCATGCGTCGGATCTGGATTGAAGCGGTTGCGACCGTATTCATGGCGGCGATGCTGGCCGGTTGCGCGACCAGCAAGGACGAGGTGCTGCCGCACGGCGACAACACCATGCTCGATATCTGGGACCAGCAGACTGGCGGCAGCGCCGGTAGCAGCCAAGCCGCGCGCCAGTTGCTCGACGCCCGGCAGTCTCTGCGTCGCCCCTTGACCGAGGCCGACCTGCAGGCAGCCCCGGCCGCCAACGCCGGCTACACCCGCACGGCGGCGAACGAGGTCCACAGCCAGTTCCACCGGCTGCCCAATCCCGACCTCGTCATGTACGTGTTTCCGCACCTGGCCGGCACCGACCCGGCGCCGGTGCCCGGATACACCACGGTTTTCCCCTTGTACCAGCGGGTGCAATACGCCCTGCCCGGCGAGCGCACGGAGGACTACTGATGGCGTGGCCATGGCTGTGGCACCACCGCGCCACCCCTCAACAGGAGGGATCCACCGCTGGCGAGGCGTGGTACCGACACCTGGCGACGCTGGCGGCTCGTGGCATCCCCGCGCCCGGCCAGGTGCTCGATCCGCGCCGTCCGGCCACGGAGGTCGATGCCCAGGCCCTCTACGACGTCGCCCCTTCGTTCACCGACCTGTTGCCGTGGGTTGAATACCTGCCCGACTCCAAATGCCTTCTCCTTGAGGACGGCCAGTCGGTCGCCGCCTTCTTCGAGCTCCTGCCGATCGGCACCGAGGGCCGCGAGACGGCTTGGCTGTGGCAGGTCCGGGACGCCCTGGAAAACGCCTTGCAGGATTCGTTCGACGAACTCGACGAAAACCCCTGGGTGGTCCAGCTCTATGTGCAGGACGAAGCGGATTGGGACGGTTATCTGCACGCCCTCGAGGATTACCTCCAGCCGCGAGCGCGGGGCAGCGCTTTCAGCACCTTCTATCTGCGCTTCCTCGCCCATCACCTGCGGGCGATTGCCAAGCCTGGCGGATTGTTCGAGGACACCGCCGTGACGCACCTGTCCTGGCGCGGCCAACTGCGCCGCGTGCGCATGGTGGTTTACCGGCGTACGCCTCCCGGCGCCTCAGCCCGTCGCGGCCAGTCGCCGGAGCAGGCGCTGACCACGATCTGCGACCGCCTGGTCGGCGGCCTGGGCAATGCCGGCGTCAAGGCCCGGCGCCTGGTGGCGGCCGACATCCACGACTGGCTGCTGCGCTGGTTCAATCCGCATCCGACCTTGCTCGGTCCAAGTGCCGAGGACCGCGAACGCTTCTACGTCCTGACCCGCTATCCGGAGGAGACCGAGCCCGGCGAGATCGAACTGGCCAGCGGCGATTTCGCCCAGCGCCTGTTCTTCGGCCAGCCCCGCTCGGACCTGGAAAGCGGCACCTGGTCCTTCGACGGCATGCCGCATCGGGTGATCGTCATGGACCGCTTGCGCATGCCGCCGCAGACCGGCCACCTCACCGGCGAGACGCGCAAGGGCGGCGACGCGATCAATGCGCTGTTCGACCAGATGCCCGAAGACACCGTGATGTGCCTAACGCTGGTCGCCACACCGCAGGACGTGCTGGAATCCCACCTCAACCATCTTGCCAAGAAGGCGGTCGGCGACACTCTGGCCTCCGAGCAGACCCGGCAGGACGTGCAGCAGGCGCGCGGCCTGATCGGCAGCGCCCACAAGCTCTACCGCGGCGCCTTGGCCTTCTACCTGCGCGGCCGGGATCTCGACCAGCTCGACGCCCGCGGCGTGCACCTGTCCAACGTCCTGCTCAACGCCGGCCTGCAGCCGGTGCGCGAGGAAGACGAGGTGGCGCCGCTCAACACCTATCTGCGCTGGCTGCCCTGCGTGTTCGATCCGGCGGCGGACAAGCGCCAGTGGTACACGCAACTGATGTTCGTCCAGCACGCCGCCAACCTGGCGCCGATGTGGGGCCGCAACCAGGGGACCGGCCATCCGGGCATCACCTTCTTCAACCGCGGCGGCAGTCCGATCACCTTCGACCCGTTGAACCGCCTCGACCGGCAAATGAACGCCCACCTGTTCCTGTTCGGCCCGACCGGTTCCGGCAAATCGGCCACGCTCAACAACATCCTCAACCAGGTCACCGCGATCTACCGCCCCCGCCTGTTCATCGTCGAGGCCGGCAACTCGTTCGGCCTGTTCGGCGACTTCGCCGCCAAGCTGGGACTCTCGGTCCACCGCGTCAGGCTCGCGCCCGGCGCCGGCGTCAGCCTTGCCCCGTTCGCCGATGCCTGGCGTCTGGTGGATACCCCGAGCCAGGTCAGCACGCTCGACGCCGATGCCCTGGACGAGGATTCCTCTGCCGATGAGACAACGGCGGTCGGCGACGAGCAGCGCGACGTGCTGGGCGAACTGGAGATCACCGCCCGGCTGATGATCACTGGTGGCGAGGACAAGGAAGAGGCGCGGATGACCCGCGCCGACCGCAGCCTGATCCGTCAGTGCATTCTCGATGCTGCCCATCGTTGCGTGGCCGAGAAGCGCACGGTGCTGACCCGCGACGTGCGCGACGCGCTGCGCGAACGCGGCGCCGACCCGACGCTGCCGGAGACGCGGCGCGCCCGGTTGCTGGAGATGGCCGACGCCATGGACATGTTCTGCCAGGGCGTCGACGGCGAGATGTTCGATCGTCCCGGCACACCCTGGCCCGAGGCCGACATCACCATCGTCGATCTGGCGACCTTCGCCCGCGAGGGCTACAACGCCCAACTCTCGATCGCCTACATCTCGCTGATCAATACCGTCAACAACATCGCCGAACGCGACCAGTTCCTCGGCCGGCCCATCATCAACGTCACCGACGAGGGCCACATCATCACCAAGAACCCGCTGCTCGCCCCCTACGTGGTCAAGATCACCAAGATGTGGCGCAAGCTCGGGGCCTGGTACTGGCTGGCGACGCAAAACGTCGACGACCTGCCCAAGGCGGCCGAGCCGATGCTCAACATGATCGAGTGGTGGATCTGCCTGTCCATGCCGCCCGACGAGGTGGAGAAGATCGCCCGGTTCCGCGAACTGAGCCCCGCGCAGAAGGCGCTGATGCTCTCGGCGCGCAAGGAAGCGGGCAAGTTCACCGAGGGGGTCATCCTGTCGCGCGCCATGGAGCTGTTGTTCCGGGCCGTGCCGCCCAGCCTTTACCTCGCACTGGCCCAGACCGAGCCGGAGGAGAAGGCCGATCGCTACCAGTTGATGCAGCAGTACGGCATCAGCGAGCTGGAGGCGGCATTCAAGATCGCCGAGCGGATCGACCAGGCACGCGGTATCGAATCCCTGCCGCTGGACGATCTCGATGGGCCGGAGCGGTGAGCCGGCCCTCCCAATCCATTCGCTCCCACGACGGCGACGGCGGTCAATGGAGTTTCCGCTCCATGCCCAAAACAGCAGTTTTTGGGACAGGGTCTTCCAGCGACAGACTCTATATTAGTTTTAGCTGTTGTTTGCCACGGGTCAAGGACTGCCCCCGACAAAGTGCAGGTGCAACGGACAGTTCTCTTATTACGAGAGAACTGTCGTGCAGTATTGTCACAAATTGTAGGATAGCTTCTCGGATGAGACCTTCAGGGGGCGACGATGAAGAAGTCAATGTTCCTTTTAGCCTTCCTCTTGGGCGTTTGGGGCTCGAACTTCACACCGGCCGCAGCTCAAGTTGGCGAAGTGGCAACCGTTTCGGTAGTCCGCGACCTTCTCCAGCAGGCCCTGGACGGGCTTAACAATACGATGAAGACTGCCGGAGGAGAGGTGAAAAGCGCAGGAGACTCGCTTCAGGCTAACGCCCAGAATGTAATAACGGATATTAACCAAACACTTGGGTCAAAACTAAATTTAACATTTGATAAATTAGACAAGCAGGAACAGCAACTTATAGCTGATGCCCAGCTTCTAACAAAACAAATCAATGATGCCACAAAGAGCGTTATCATTAATTCCGGCTACCAGGCGCGTTCTGCCATCGCCGAAGCCGATATTACGGCGTACAACACGTCGTATAGCCTTCCCTGTCGCGATCAAACACCTCGCTTCGTTTACGCGCAACCGGAAGCCATTCGGGTAGGTGCTGATAGGCCCGAAATAAGGGTGCGCGGGAATTTCCTTTCCATTGGCGATGAACCTCGGGTGAGTGTAGCCGACGTACCAACAAAAATCATTGCGCGCAGCGATAACGAAATGCTTGTGCAGATCCCGCAAACGATCCTCGACGGGATCGAGGTCGAGAAATCAGTAGCAGTGAGTGCTACACTGTACGCATTACGACGTACAAATCTCTGGCTATACTGCTATTCGTCGCAGAAGGCCTTGGGCCACCCGCTGTCGGTCGCTACAGTGTTGCGACCAAAAGTGTCGATCAAAATCAGTGGAACGATCCATGGTACCGCAGATATACCGAAAGTCGTCGACGAAACCTATTCTTTCGACAACGGGACAGGAGACAATTGTGATGCGAGTTTTGAAGCTGATAAGAACTACTGCATGAAAGCAGGTCGCGTGCTCGATAATTGGACTGGCCCGTCTGTTTCGTCCCAGAACGGTAATGACACCGGTATACGGGGCGCAACCCGAAGCGGAGACCGGTGCTTGTTTGTCGCCGCCCATATCGCTGGAAAAGGTTACAGCATCAGTGTTCCCACGCCGTTCGGTAGCGTCAGGAATTGCAATGGCCGCGGCTGGCTTACCTACAGCATCGTACTTCACGGCCACGAGATCGATACGGCGCCACTTCCAAAAGTTCCCTTTTCCTGGGATTCTTCGGATGGATCACAACTATCATTCCTTTTTCACTATGGCCCAACACCGCCTGATGCAACGAACATAACCTGGGCGTACGACGCTACTGTGATTATTTCAAGCGGACACAACGCGCCGGAAACCGTGGTGGTCAGTAACGCTAATCCTAATCCTGGTCGAATTCATAGTCGCATCGTGAATGGCGACCTTGCTATCGAGATCTCACAATGAGAGCGCTCGGCTGAGGCTTTCTGTCTTCTGGATGGCGTAAACATAGAACTGCCCGCTGAGCCTGTCGGCGGAACCTAATAAATCTTTCGCCCGTTGATGTGTGTCACAAAGCCGCGCCGATCAACGACAACCTGCTTTGAAGGAGATTCGTTGCGGCGTTGATCTTCGCTCGGTGTCGTTGCCGCTGTTTCGCCTGCCGTTACGGCGGGTGAGGTTGGTTCGCGCTCGCGCGGCTCAACGGACGGAGACTTACTAACGACTGGTACTGGGGCTGCGCAGGTGAGCTGCCCGATTCGCCCTGCCGCGCGCACCACTTGCACGCCGTGCATCCGATCTGATTTCCGAGGCGCGGGTTTGGGGCTACTTCTAGTCATGGATATCGCGGGCGGCTGTTTATCTGGTTTGTCCGCTGAGAACGAGGGGGCGGATGCCTCGTTTCCGCGGTCACGAGGCTTGAACTCTGCTGCGCACCAACTCCTGCCGCTGGCGCTGAGGGAAAGATCGTCACTCGTTCGGCACACCAGCTTCGCCGCCAAAAGAGACAGCAGCAGTCGTTCGACGGCCTCTGCGTCGGCGTTCAGCGACGATGTTAATTTCGTGAAAGTTGTTGTCCCGCCATGTTCTTGCAAGGACTTCAGGATCGAACGACCCGTGAGAGCCAACGTCATATGTCAAACAGATTTTCTGATTAGAAAGATGCGAACTAGATTTGGCCGACAAGCGACGAGAATGCAAGGGCATTTAGAGCCGGGTGCCGCCACAAAAAGATCGATCCGGTGTCCCGGCTATAGCAGACCGTTGCCTCTGGCCGGCCGCTGAACGCCGGTATCCGCGGTACCCCGTTCCGGGCATTGACTCCAGCGGCGGCGCTGACTAGAACGAATAGAGAACATTGTTTCCCTGAGTTCACACCATGCCGCCACCCTCGCTCGCCGAACTGCGTGCCCGCGTTGCCGCCCTGGAAGGGATTCGGCCTGCGGAGCATGCCGCCGTAGCACCGCTCGGGGTGGCGGAGATCGACGGCGTTCTGCCGTGGGGCGGCCTGCCTTTGGGGTGTCTGCACGAGATCGCCCCGGTCGTCCTGCCGGACGGTGTCGAGGACGGCGCGGCGGAGGGCTTCGCCGCCCTGGCCCTGGCCCGGCTGGCGGAGAGGGCGGGCAAGCCGGTGCTGTGGGTGGCGGCGAGCGGGCCGCCTTACGCTCCCGGCCTGGCCGCCTTCGGCCTGACCCCGGCCCACCTGCTGGTGGTCCGCCCGGCCAAGGCGGCACAGATCCTGTGGGCGATGGAAGAAGGGCTGCACTGTCCCGCCTTGGCCGGAGTCCTGGGCGAGACCTGGGGCGTCGACCTCACCGCCGGCCGGCGGCTGCAACTGGCCGCCCAGGCCTCCGGCGTCCCGGCCCTGCTGCTGAACCGGGGCGCGGCGGCGCGGACGGCGGTGACCCGCTGGCGGATCCAGGCGGTCTCCAGTGCCGCCCCGCTGGCCGGCGGCCTCGGATCGTGGCGCTGGCGGGTGGAACTGTCCCGCTGCCGGGGGCGTGGTTTCGGCGAGGACGGGTGTGTCTGGCTGATGGAATGGTCCGATGAAGCGCATCGTCTCGGTGTGGTTGCCCCATCTGGCGACCGACCGGCTGAGCCGCAACGATCCCGCCGGGCGGGATAGTCCGCTCGCCACCATCGCCCCCGGCGGCGGGGCGCATCGGGTGCTGGCGGTCAACCGTGCCGCCCGGGCCTTGGGCCTGCGCCCGGGGATGACGGCGGCCGATGCCCAGGCGATGGCGCCGGCCCTGCGCACCGTCCCGGCCGACCCGGCGGGCGATGCCCTGCTGCTCGAACATTGGGCCGAATGGGCCATCCGCTATACCCCCTGGACCTGCGCCGACCGCTGGGCCGACGGCATCGAAGGCGGGGGGCTGTGGCTCGACATCACCGGCTGTGCCCACCTGTTCGGCGGCGAGGACAAGTTGCTTGCCGATCTGGTGCGGCGGGTGGCCCGGTGCGGTTTCGCCGTTCGCGCCGCCGTCGCCGACACGCCCGGCGCCGCCTGGGCCTGGACGCGTTTCGGCGACCGCGCCTCGCCCATCCTGCCGCCGAACACCCAACGGGCGGCCCTGGCGGGGCTGCCGGTACCGGCCCTGCGCCTGCCGCCCGCCGTCGCCGCCACCCTGGTGCGGCTCGGCCTGCGCGTCGTCGGCGAGGTGATGGCAATACCGCGTCCGGCCCTGGCCGCCCGCTTCGGCCCGCTGGTGACGGCGCGCCTCGACCAGGCCCTGGGGACGGTCGACGAGCCGATCTCCCCCAAGCAGCCGCCGGTGGCCCATCGGGTGCATCTGGCCTTCACCGAACCCATCGCCCGGACCGAGGACGTCACGGTTGCCACTCGCCACCTGTTGGAGCGGCTGGCGGGCCGGCTGGAGCGCGAGCGGCTGGGGGTGCGGCGTCTGGAATTGGCGGCGTTCCGCCTCGACGCCTCGGCGCAGCGTCTGGTCATCGGCACCAGCCGGCCCAGCCGCGACCCGCGCCATCTTTTACGCCTGCTGGCCGAGCCGCTGTCCGGGCTGGAGGCCGGTTTCGGCATCGAGATGCTGCGCCTGTCCGCCCTGGAAGTGGGCGAGCAGTCGGCCGAGCAAGCCGGTTTCGTCGGCACCTCGCTGTCTGACGACCTCGCTGGGCTGCTGGACAGCCTGGGCAATCGCCTGGGGTTCGACCGGATGGCGCGCCTCGTTCCGCGCCAGAGCCATCTGCCCGAACGGGCGGTCCGCCGCCTGCCGCCCGAGGCTGTTCCCGCCGCCGAGTCCTGGTCCGAGCGGCGGCGTCCCGTCCGCCTGTTCGCCCGCCCGGAGCCGGTGGAGGCCATGGCGCCGGTGCCGGATGCACCGCCCTTGCTGTTCCGCTGGCGTCGGCGCACCCACCGCGTCGCCCGCGCCGAGGGACCGGAGCGGCTGTCGGCCGAATGGTGGCGCCAGGACGCGCAGGATCGCGATTACTATTGCGTCGAGGACGAGGCGGGCCGCCGCTTCTGGCTGTTCCGTGAAGGGCTCTACGGCGGCGCGGCGGCGCCGCGCTGGTTCATTCATGGGCTGTTTCCATGAGCGCCGCCCCGGCCTACGCCGAACTGCAGGTCACCAGCAATTACAGCTTCTTGCGGGGCGCCTCCCATCCCGACGAACTGGTGGTGGCCGCAGCCGCCTTGGGCCTGGCGGCCATCGCGGTCACCGACCGCAACAGCCTAGCCGGCGTGGTGCGCGCCCACGAGGCGGCGCGCAAGCTGGGGCTGCGCCTGGTGGTGGGGGCCCGCCTCGACCTCACCGACGGAGCCAGCCTGCTGTGCCTGCCCACCGACCGCGCCGCCTATGGCCGGCTGACCCGTCTGCTCAGCCTGGGCAAGCGGCGGGCGGCCAAGGGGCAATGCCACATCAGCCGGGCCGATGTGGCGGCCCACGGGGCGGGGCAGATCCTGGTGGTGCTACCGCCTGACGGGCCGGCCAGCGCCGTCGACGCGGCTTTCGCCGAACAGGTGTCCACCTGGCGGCAGGGCTTCCCCGGGCAGGTCTATCTGGCCGCCCAGCGGCGCTTCGACGACGCCGACGGCCATCGGTTAGCTGGTCTGGCCGCCCTCGCCGCGGCGGCTGGCGCGCCACTGATGGCCACCAACGACGTCCATTACCACAGCCCGGAGCGCCGGCCGCTGCAGGACGTACTGACTTGCATCCGCGAGGGCTGCACCGTCGCCGAGGCCGGCTGGCGCCTGACCGCCAATGCCGAGCGCCACCTGAAGGCCCCGGCCGAGATGGCCCGCCTGTTCGCCGCCTATCCCGAGGCAGTGACGCGCACCGTCGAGATCGCCGGGCGTTGCCGCTTCTCCCTCGATGAGTTGGCCTACGAATACCCCGTCGAGGACGGCGAAGACGGCCGCCCGCCCCAGCAGCGCCTCGAGGCCCTGACCTGGGAGGGGGCGGCGCGCCGCTATCCACAGGGCCTGCCGGACAAGGTGGCGGGAGCTCTCCGCCACGAACTGGCGCTGATCGCCGAACTGGACTACGCGCCTTATTTCCTCACCGTCCACGACCTCGTTCACTTCGCCGAAAGCCGCGGCATCCTGTGCCAGGGACGGGGTTCGGCGGCCAATTCGGCGGTGTGCTACTGCCTGGGCGTCACCGCCGTCGACCCGCTGCAGATCGACCTGCTGTTCGAGCGCTTCATTTCCGCCGAACGCAACGAGCCGCCCGATATCGACGTGGATTTCGAGCATGAGCGACGCGAAGAGGTGATCCAGTACATCTATGCCAAATACGGCCGCGAGCGGGCCGGGCTGACCGCCACCGTCATCCATTACCGGCCGCGCTCGGCGCTGCGCGACGTCGGCAAGGCGTTCGGCCTGTCGGCCGACGTTGTCACCGCCCTGGCCCGCACCCAGGGGGAATGGAGCCGCGCCCCCCTGGGTGCCGCCGATCTGGAGGCCGCCGGCCTCGGCCCGGCCGACCGCACCCTGTCCCTGGCGGTGGCGCTGGCGGCCGAGCTGACCGGCTTCCCCCGCCACCTGTCGCAGCATGTGGGCGGCTTCGTGATGAGCCGCGGCCGGCTGGACGACCTGGTGCCCATCGAGAACGCGGCAATGGAGAACCGCACCGTCATCGAGTGGGACAAGGACGACCTCGACACCCTGGGGCTGTTGAAGGTCGACGTGCTGGCGCTCGGCATGCTGACCTGCATCCGCAAGGCCTTCGCCCTGCTGGCTGGGCACAAGGGCCTGGTCCTCGACCTGGCGACGGTGCCCAAGGAGGACCCGGCCGTCTACGACATGCTGAGCCGGGCCGATTCCATCGGCGTGTTCCAGGTGGAAAGTCGCGCCCAGATGACCATGCTGCCGCGCTTGAAGCCCCGCTGCTTCTACGACCTGGTGATCGAGGTGGCGATCGTCCGCCCCGGCCCGATCCAGGGCGACATGGTGCATCCCTACCTGCGGCGGCGCGAGGGCAAGGAGCCGGTCACCTATCCGACCCCCGAACTGGAGGCGGTGCTGGGCAAGACCCTGGGCGTGCCGCTGTTCCAGGAACAGGCGATGAAGCTGGCCATCGTCGCCGGCGGCTTCACCCCGGCCGAAGCCGACCAGTTGCGCCGCGCCATGGCCACCTTCCGCCACACCGGCACGGTGGCCGTCTTCCGCGACAAGCTGATCGAGGGCATGGCGGCGCGGGGCTACGACCGTGAGTTCGCCCAGCGGGTGTTCCAGCAGATCGAGGGCTTCGGCAATTACGGCTTCCCGGAAAGCCATGCCGCCAGCTTCGCCCTTCTGGTCTACGTCTCGGCCTGGCTCAAATGCCACCATCCCGAGGCCTTCGCCTGCGCCTTGCTGAACAGCCAGCCGATGGGCTTCTACGCCCCGGCCCAAATCGTCCGCGACGCCGCCCAGCATGGCGTGGCCATCCGTCCGGTGGACGTCAATGCCAGCGACTGGGACAACAGCCTGGAGCCGGCCGGGGACGGCCGTCCCGCCCTGCGCCTCGGCTTCCGCCAGGTTGGCGGCCTGGCCCGCCGCCACGCCGAGGCGCTGGTGGCGGCGCGTGGGGCCGGCTATGACTCGCCCCATGCCCTGTGGCGGCGGGCCGGGCTGGATCGCGCGGCGCTGGAAGCCCTGGCCGAGGCCGATGCCTTCGGCTCGCTGGGGCTGCGGCGGCGGGAGGCCCTGTGGGCGGTGCGCGCCTTCACCGCCGAACCGCCGCCCCTGTTCGCCGCCGCCGGGGTCGAGGCGCCGGCCGCCGGGCCGCCGGTCGCCCTGCCGGCCATGAGCCTGGGCGAGGAGGTGGTCGAGGACTATGCCCGCCTGCGCCTGTCGCTGAAGGCGCATCCGCTTGCCCTGCTGCGTGACCGGTTGGCCCGCCTGGGAATCGCTCCCGCCGCCCGTCTGCAGCAGCGCCACGGCGGCCGTATCGCCGTGGCCGGGCTGGTGCTGGTGCGCCAGCGGCCGGGCAGCGCCAGCGGCGTCATCTTCATGACCATCGAGGACGAGACCGGGGTGGCCAACGTCGTCGTCTGGCCGGCCACCTTCGAGGCCCACCGTCCGGTCGTGCTGGGCAGCCGCCTGCTGCGGGTGGATGGCCGCCTACAGCGCGAAGGCGCGGTGATCCATGTGGTGGCCGAGCGCCTTACCGACCTATCCGCGCTCCTGTGCGGGCTGACCCCCGACGGCCAGGCCCTGACCGCCTCTTCGCGGGATTTCTGCTGATCGCCGGATGGCGCCTATCCAGGGCAGCGGGGTAGGGCTGGGCCTGTCCCGCAGTTGGGAGTCGCTTGAAATCGGTTCTTTCGAATTGTATATGCAAGAACATATGCAAGGGAGGTCGACATGCCTCAACCTCGACGCCAAGACCCCGCGCCACCTCGGGAAGTCAAGCTCTTCCGCAACAACAAGAGCCAGGCCGTGCGCATCCCGGCCGACTTCGAGTTTCCCGGCGACCGGGTGATGATCCACCGGGATGGTGATCGGCTCATCATCGAGCCGGTGCAGCGCAAAAACCTGCTGGAAGTGCTTGCCGGACTGGAACCCCTCGGGCCGGAGGATCAGTTCCCCGAGATTGACGACACCCTGCTGCCGGCGAAAGCGATCGACCTGTGAGCAAGCTCTACATGCTGGACACCAACATCGTGTCCGAGCTGGCGCGCAACCCGCATGGCGCCGTCGTCAGGCGTATTGCCGAGGTCGGGCCGGACGCGATCTGCGTCAGCATCATCACGGCGGCCGAGCTGCGCTATGGCTGCGCCAAAAAAGGATCGCCGAAGTTGTTGGCGCAGATCGAGGCGATCCTGGAGAGTGTGCAGGTGATCGCGTTCGATGTGCCCGCCGATACCGAATATGGCGGCATCCGGGCCGAACTGGAGGCTGCAGGCAAGCCCATCGGGCCGAACGACCTGTTCATCGCCGCCCATGCCTATGCCCTCGGGGCGGTTCTGGTGACGGCCAATACCGACGAGTTCACGCGCATCCGTGCGTTGCAGGTCGAAAACTGGTTGGCCTGAAGGCCAATCCATCAGCAGCGATGACCGCCGCGGGAAAGCGGGCGGCGGTCTTGTCGAATTGTCGAGTCCCGTCACTGGCGTGATGTGATCGATTCGTCCCGGCAGCTTTCGACCCTCGAAAGCTCAGTCTTTCTCACGGAGAGGAAGCCCGGGATGAAACAGCGCGATCGCGCCGGCCTGGACCAGCATGAACACAACGCGCGCACGCCACCTTTTCTCCGGCTCAGACCGATCCGTTTCACCCTCGTCGTTGGGTCGGTCGTGTTCGGGATGGCTGCCGCGGGTGGGGTGCTGTTTCATCAGAAAACCACCCCGGCTTCCCGACCGCTGAACGCGAAAGCGGTGCCGGCCGGTCCGCCCTGGATCTACGGCCGGCCCGACGCGCGCTATACCGTGATCGAGTACGCCGATTTGGAATGCCCGTTCTGCCGGGCCTACTTCCCCAACCTTAAGCGCTGGATCGACGCCAATCCGGACGTAAACTGGCGGTGGCACCACCTGCCCCTACCGATGCACGATCCCGCCGCCACCGACGAGGCACGCCTGGCCGAATGCGCAGGCTTGACCGGGGGACACGCTGCGTTCTGGCAAGCGGTGGCCTGGATCTACGACAACACCCGCGGGGACGGCCAAGGACTGCCGCGTGCCGCGCGCTATCCCGGCCTCACCGCCGCCGTCCAGCAGTGCCTCGACAGCGGCCGGCCCGCCGCCGCCGTTCAAGCACAGACCGACCAGGCCGGGCGCGACAACATCGCCGCGACGCCGACCCTGCGGCTGCTGGATCGCAAGACCGGAAGAACGTTGCTGGTCAGCGGCCCTGTCGAAGACGACGCCTTGCTTTCGGCGATCGACCTGCTGGCGGCGCCTGCCGCGGCAGCACCGGCAGAAACATTCCCAATGTCCGCCGACGGTGTCGGCGACATGCCCAGGTAGCCAGGATCTTCAAGGCTACGATGCGGCACTGCCGCATTGATCCGCCGCTCGCTTCGCATCCCTTCGCCGCGAGCAGCCACCGTTCCATCGGTGGCGGATGCTTCCTTCTCCGTTGTCCATCTATCCCCTTGGAGGGCATGCCCTCCAGGGGCGTGTCCTCCTTATCGATCAGGAGACACGCCATGCTTCCACGCTCTATCGTCCCCAGGGCCGGATCCATTGTTCCAGCCTCATCAACGCATGAGGACCAGATCATCCAGAACGCCATCGCATTGCTCGAACAGCGCCTCTTTCACGCCGGCCCCGTGCTGCCCAACCTATCCGCAGTTCAGGACTACCTTCGCTTGCAACTCGCCGCCGAGCCCAATGAAGTCTTCGCCGTCCTGTTCCTCAACAACAGGAGCCGACTTCTCGCCTACGAACCGCTGTTCCAAGGCACCGTCAATGGGGTCAACATCTATCCCCGCCTGGTGATCCAGCGCACGCTGGCCCACAACGCCGCCTCGGTCATCCTGGCCCACCAGCATCCTTCCGGCTCCATCGAGCCGTCGTTGGCCGATCGTGCGATGACCCGCCGACTCCAGACGGCGCTGGACGCCATCGACGTCCGCGTCCTCGACCACCTGATCGTCGGGAAAGGCGAGCCGTACTCCTTCTCCGCGGCCGGTCTTTTGAACCCGGTGTGATCTCCATGGTCCTCCCCGGACCTGTCCGCTCCGAGGCAAGCTTCGAAGCAGGCTGGGACAACTTCAGCACGGCCGCCAGCCTGCGTTGGCGGGCCCGTCGTATCGAAGCCCGGCTGGTCGATCCGTTCTGGCGCGAGCACGCCCCAACGCGATCGCGGCGGTGGCAACATCATGATCCCCGCGGGAGCTACGGCTCCCGCATTTCTTTCCGGCCGTGCCCCCGCAGAGAAACCGGGCACGCGCCCATGCGGTTTGTTCGTCGCCAGCGAACCTGCATTGAGCATCGAATGGCCCCCTTCCACCGACACGGGGACCTGCGTATGCCTGCCTCATCCCTTCTTCACTTCCAGCCACCGACGATCGCGGCGATGGCCGTCCTGGGCACCGTGCTGCTGGTCAGCATGAGTGCCGCCGCCGACGTTCTGGTCGT
The DNA here is from genome assembly GCA_021793155.1 of Pseudomonadota bacterium. GTDB lineage: Bacteria > Pseudomonadota > Alphaproteobacteria > Rhodospirillales > Magnetospirillaceae > DUZF01. The sequence continues at coordinate 273,103 of JAJYTF010000001.1, forward strand.
GACCGACAACCAGCACCCCGTCCAGGCCCCGGCCGGCGTGCGTGTTGTGGAGCTGGATCGCGCCGCCCGCCTGGAAGCCGACCTGGCCATCGGCCTGCCCAACACCCCCGATGCCGCATCGGCCGTCGTCCAGCAGCGCCTGCGTGCCGGCGGAGACGCCCTGCAGCAGCGCCTCGCCCAGGCATGGCAAGACGTGGCGGACGCCTGGAGCCTGGGTGTCACCAAACTCCCCGCCGTGGTCGTGGACCGACGCTACGTCATCTATGGCGAGCCGGATGTCGTCCGCGCTGTCGCCCGTATCAAAGCCTTCCAGGACCATCGGCCATGAACCCGTCCGCAGTCCGGAATCGGCGCCGCCGGTTTCTTGCCGCATCGCTGCTGCTGAGCGCCGCCGGCCCGGCCTTTGCGCTGGATACCGCCACCATCGCCGCCGCTTCGCTTTCGCCGGATTGCCTTGCCTACCGTGTCGTCGGCATCTGCTACTGGCTCAACTGCGGCTTCTTCGGCTGTTCGGTGCGCACGTCGGTCAAGGTCCGCCACTACGTGCCCGATGCCGTGGTGTCGGCCTACTCCAACACCGGCGCGAATCCATGGATCGAAGTGAGTCCCCTCGGCATGCCCAATCCCACCGCGCAAGCCGGCGGCGACGCCACGACCAACCATGACGGCGAGAATGCGCTCGCCAAGTTCAAGAACGCCGACGTGATCGGCCACCCGGGCGGTGCCGCCTTCAACAGCTTTCTCAGTTCGTCCGGCTATGCCTGCGCCGGGGCCGGCACGCCGTTCATGCCCTACCTGCTCAGCACCCTCGACACCGTCGCCTGGCGCTACAACATCCCGGAACTGGCCTACCCCGAGGCGTTGATCCCCGGCCAGCGTGAAATCGGAAGCCGCACGTCCCTCGACCTGTGGGGCAATGTCTACCCCCGTGGCGGCTTCCTGCACGGGACGGACGACTACAAGGCCGGCGCGGTGATCGCCCAGCGTGCCGGCGATATCGTCACGCGCCGGGGGCAGGTCCACGTCTACCAACCGCTCCTCGCCAACGCCCGCGACGGCTACTGGGCGGCCGGTGCCTTGGTCGAGGGCGATGCTTCCACCGGCAAGTGGCAGGAACTCACGCCGACGCTCTCCCACACCTGCGAGGTCTTCCCCCACGACAACGCCCAGGTCCAGGCCCAGCAGGGCGACTACGCCTGGGCGCTGTGGCGGCCCTATGCCTGCTGCCAGCGCCGGGGGCAGGTGTTTCTCGGCAGCACCGATATTCAGTGAGGCACGTCATGAAGGCGCGCGGCCCATTCCAACGTATCCGGCTGGCGGTCACGGTGCTGGCTGTCCTTGTCGCCGTCACCACCGCCCATGCCCAGACCATTATCAATGGCAACGGCGTCAGCACCAGCGGCAGCGTCATCGGTGACAACCTGCTCTACAGCATTGGCGGCGGCCACGCCGTGTCCATGGGGCCGACCGGCAACATGCAGAGCATCGGCGTCGGGCTCGGTTGGAACAGCAACCTGATCTGCGGCAACATGGATCTCGCCACGACGCTGCAGAACCAGCTCAACGGCGTCACCAACGGCTTCCAGTCGATCATGAGCAGCGTGATCCAGAACGCCACCGCTGCCGTCGCCTCGCTGCCGGCGCTGATCATCCAGCGTGCCGATCCGGGCCTGTACAATCTGCTCACCAACGGCATTCTGCAGGCCCGGCTGGACTTCGATCGCTCGAAGATGACCTGCCGTGCCATTGCCAACCGCCTGGCGGATCTGGCGGGCGGCCAAACCGGCTTGGACCAGATCGCCGAGGGCATGGCGCTGAAACAGTCCGTTGGCGGCAGTCAAGACGCCGTTGCCGCTGTCCAGCAGGCGGAGTCCAGCAAGGGCAACAACGGCGTGCCGTGGGTCGGCGGCGGCAATGCCGGCGGCAGCGGCCAAAACCCGATCAAGGTCGTCAGCGATACCACCCGCGCCGGCTACAACCTGCTCAACGGCCGCGACGTGACCGATACCTCGTCGATCGCCTCCGACACCTGCAACAACGGGCTCACTTGCCAAACTTGGTCGTCGCCCGATGCCGCCTCGGCGTGGGCCACGCGGGTGCTGGGCGAGCGCGAGCAGCAGACATGCGAGAGTTGCACGAAGACGCAGACGACACCCGGTGTCGGCCTGACGCCGCTGATCCAGGAAGAGTATGAAGCGAAACTGCAGGTGTTGCAGGACCTGGTGACCGGCGCCAAGCCGACGACCTCGGACAACCTTGCCGCCGCCGGCAGCGATTCGCTGCCGGTCACCCGCGGCGTGATCGAAGCGCTGCGCGAAGAGCCCGATCAGGACCTGCTCGGCAAGCGCCTGGCCTCCGAGGTGGCGCTTTCCAGCGTGCTGGAAAAAGCCCTCCTGCTCCAGCGCACCCTGCTCACCGGCAAGCAGGAGCCGAACATCGCCGCCAACCAACTCGCCGTCCAGGCCGTCAACCAGGAGAACGACACCCTCGAACGGGAAATCAACAATCTCAAGACCGAGCTGGAGTTGCGCCATGAACTGGCCGGCAATTCGCCAATGACCATCATCGAGCGCCACGACACGCGCGCCGCCGGATCGCGGGGCATCTACCAGGGCGATCCCGTGCCCGACCGTTTGGACAAGCTGCAACAGCCGTCGAACGGGGGCACGCCATGATCTTGGAACGGCTACGCCCCCGGCGCTGGCTCACCCGTAACACCGGCCGCCGGCTGATCTGGGCGGCGGCGTTGCTCGCCGCGGCGATCACCGTCAACGTGATCGGCATCCGCATGGTCGGCAACCTCGACAACTGGCAGCGCTGGATGGCCGACCACGCCGGCTATTTTTTCGCCTGGCGCCTGCTGCTCTACGCCGGCACCGCCTATGGCTGGTGGCGGATGCATCGGCGCCTGCGCCAACGCGAACCGGATGGCGCCGCGCACCGGCGCCTCGTCCGCGTCGAGATCGCCGCCGGCCTCGCTCTCGTCGCCCTCGAAGCCAGCCTGCTGTGGCCGTGAGCCGGAGACCGCGATGACGCTCTATACCGCCGACTATCTGGACTACTACCTGACGCTGGTCGCTTGGATCGTCAACAACGGCATCTGGGAGGTGCTCGTCGCCAGTGGCGTGTTCGCGATTCCCTTCCTCGCCATCGTCATCCACGAGTGGCTCCGGGCACGGAGCGAAGGTGCCGACGAGGGCAACAAGGGCGTGCTCTCGTCCATACGCATCGAGAACCGGGTGTTCGTCGCCATCGTCGTCATTATGTTCGCCGGCATCCCGTTCATCGACGTCGACCTTTCCACCATCAGCTTCGACACCTCACGCTCGACCCAATGCCAGGTCAATATGCCCACGCCCTCGGCAACCGGCTGGTCGCAGTCCTTCACCACCCTCAACAACCAGTCGGCCAAGGTGCCGATCTGGTGGTTCTTCATGCACGCCATCTCCCGCGCCGTGACCGGCGCGGCCGTCGCCGCCATCCCATGCGGCACCGACCTGCGTCAGTTGCGCATGGACATCGACGCCACCCGCATCGCCGACCCGGTGCTGGCCCAGGAAGTGGCGGATTTCAGCCATGACTGCTATGGCCCGGCCCGCGCCAAGCTGTTCATGAGCCGCCCCACCCTCAGCGAACAGCAGATGTACGACGTGACCTGGATCGGCTCCTCGTTCTTCCTCGATACCGCCGGCTATTACGATACCTACCATTCCAGCACGCCGCGCACCGCCTGGCCCTACGACGCCACCCGCGACGCGGGCTTGGCCCAGGTGCCCAGCGGCGGCGGCTACCCGACCTGTGCCCAATGGTGGTCCGACGCCAGCAATGGTCTGCGTGCCCGCCTGCTGGCCCAGGTCGATGCCGACCTGTTGACGCGCCTGGGCAACTGGGCGGGCTTCATCTCGCAGACGGAGCTGGACGATTCGGTGATCCGCGCCATCGCCTCGCCCCGCCAGCAGAAGCTCAACCAGGGCGCCGTCTACACGGACTACGGCGGGCAGATCGACATGACCCTGCCCAACATCGCCAGCCGTGCCGCCAGCGACGTCGGGATGGCCCTCGGTGCAATAGGGTTCTTCCCCGCCATGGACGCGATGCGTCAGGCCCTGCCCATGGTGCTCGCGCTGCTCAAGATGGGCCTGGTCATCTGCATCCCGCTCGTGCTGCTGATGGGCACCTACGACCTCAAGACGCTGGTCACCACCAGTTGCGTCCAGTTCGCGCTGTTTTTCACCGATTTCTGGTTCCAGCTCGCCCGCTGGATCGATAGCACGATCCTCGATGCGCTCTACGGCTCCGGCTGGAGTTACAACCGGCCACACGCCAACTTCGACCCGCTCATGGGCCTCAACAACGCCTTCGGCGACATGATCCTCAACTTCGTCATGGCGATGATGTTTTTGGTGCTGCCTGGGTTCTGGGTAACTGCACTGACTTGGTCCGGCATCCGTGCCGGCGGCGTCGCTCAAGGCCTTGTGAATGGCACCAAGGACGCACAAACCGCTGGGGGAAAAGGTAGCGATATGCTGATGAAAGCGGCGAAGAGATAGCTTGCTTGGTAATTAAACTTCTTCGTCAGGGTCGTGAGGGTCAATCCTCGATCCATCAGGGTGGTAGAGACCAAACCCGAGCAATCCATCTCGCCATTTCGGCTGAGGATCGTCCTGCTCCAGATCAGCATGTGCGACCATCCAGAGGCACGCCACCACCAGAATCAGCACAAAAGCCATCCAGACCGCGGCATAGAGCAAGATGGCAAGCACGCCGAGCTTGGCGATCCACAGCAAGGCTCTGGCACCGCCGACCGGCCAACCCTTTGCCGCCAGCCGGCCGATCACACGCCGCTCCACTCGTTCATAGCCCTGCCATGCACGGCGCACCACGCGGCCCAACCAATAGGCTCGGCGGGGGGAACGACTGCGCGTTGCCATGGATATGCCTCCTCAATTCAGGATCGGCTCAATATCGCTGGCACTGGCGTCCAACTCACATGATTGGATTTTACATCAGAAATTCACTATGAGGATAAAATTTTTGCATAATCCAATCAGCTATCTTCCGCCCCTCTTCCCCCCGCTTGGATTTTGCGCTAATTTTCACCCATGAAGCTAAATTCTCGACATGACATAATCAAGCGCTTGCAGGCCGATCAACCGAGGGGAGCGCCCTTCGATCTCGCCATCCTCGACAGGTTCGGCGTGTCGGCCCAGCTTGCCGCACGATACGCCGAAGGAGGATGGCTCGTGCGCCTGGGGCAGGGCGTCTATGCCTTCCCGAACGATGAATTCAGCGCCCATGGAGCGATCCTGTTCCTGCAGAGCCGTGTCCCCGGCCTGCATCTGGGGGGGAAAAGCGCCCTGGCGACGCAGGGGGTGAGACACAACCTTGGCACCCGAGACTCCCTGGTGCTGTGGGGGGAGACCCGTTTCGCGCTGCCGCCTTGGTTCACGTCGCGATTCCCCGCCCGCTACGTCAACGCCCGCCTGTTCGACTGGCAGGATACCACCCTAGCTGGGAAGACGCTGACAACCCCGCCCGGCCTGCCGGACCGACTGCAGGTGTCCGTCTCCGAACGCGCCGTCCTGGAAATGCTCTACGACGTCGGCGTCAAGCAAAGCCTGGAGGAGGCCCGCAACCTGTTCGATGGCCTGCGTTCCCCGCGCCAGGATGTCCTCGGCAAGTTGCTGGCCTGCTGCACCAGTATCAAGGCTGTCCGGCTGTTTCTCACCTGGGCGCGCGAGACTTCCGTCGTAGACGTCGATGCCCTCCTGGCGAGCTATCCGGTGCGCACCGGAAGCACCAAACGCTGGATCAGCCGCCTCGACGACGGCACCTTACTGAGCCTGAAGCCTCATGGATAAAACCTACGCCGACACAGTTCGCCTGCTTTTGGCCGTCGCGCCAGAGGTATTCGCCAACGATATCTTCGCCATGAAGGGCGGCACGGCGATCAACCTCTTCGTACAGGACATGCCCCGCCTCTCGGTCGACATCGACGTGGTGTACCTGCCCTGGCAAATCCCGCGCGACGAGGCCCTGCAAGCCATCAACCAGGAACTCGCCGCTATCGGACAGCGCCTCAAGCCACTCGGTATCGCCTCGCGGACGATCCGCAGCAAAGACTTAGGGGATACCAAGCTGATCGTTGAAAACGACGTCAGCCAAGTGAAGGTAGAGGTGAACGTCGTCTTCCGCGGCACCGTACTCCCCGCACAGCGCAGGCCGCTGAGTCCCCGCGCCCGCGACCTTTTCGGCGTCGAATTCGATCTGCCTATCCTTGCCACCGACGAACTCTACGCTGGCAAGCTGGTAGCCGCGCTGGATCGCCAGCACCCCCGCGACCTGTTCGACGTGTGGCAGCTTTACCAGTCCGGCGGCATCACCGATGCCATGGTCGAGTGCTTCGTGGTCTACCTGGCTGGACACAACCGTCCAACGCACGAAGTCCTGTTCGGCAACGACAAGGACATCAGCGCTGAGTACGAACGGGGCTTCGTGGGCATGACCGCAGATCCGTGCTCCCTGGATATCCTGCTACAGACCCGCACACGCCTTCGACGCGAACTGTCGACCAGACTGAGCCTGGCGCACAAACAATTCCTGGCTGGCCTGGCCCGCGCACGCCCCGATTGGTCGTTGCTCCAGTGCCCGCACGCGGCCGAATTGCCCGCCTTGCGCTGGAAGCTGCAGAACCTGCAAATCTTCGGCAGGCGTCGCCCCGATGACTTCGCAGCCCAAGCCGACGCGCTGGAAGCCAAGCTCAACGAACGCTGAGATCGGCCAGCCGACCCGAGGATGGATTCCGCTTTATTATCTGCACGAGAGGCCAGATCTCTGGGCAGCTCGAGCGATAACCGGAACCGCACGCTTGCCGCATTCATGGTCGCCGGCGCTGGCCCACGCGCGATACACCCAAAGGCGAAAGGGCAGGAAGGGGCAAGGGAAAGGGGACCAAGGGGAATGGGCCTACCTGGAAAAGGAAAAGGCTCTCCTGCCTGCCATGGCCACAGGTGCTCACATGCTGTCGCTGTTCCACCGCAAACGCGCTGTGCCGGCCGCGCCGCCCCCGATGGCGTCTCCCGAAAAGGAAAAAGGGCTGCTGCAGCCGCAGCCGGCCGCCGCGCTGCTGGACACCCCGCGCCGGCAGAAGCTGCTGGAATACATCTGGGAGCGCACCTCGCTCTCCCGCCGCCAGTTCGGTACCCTGTACGGCACCCCGCTGGAGCGGTACGCCGCGCTGGTCCAGCAATTCCCGGCCTCGGAGAGCCACCACCACGCCTATCCCGGCGGCATGCTCGACCACGGCCTGGAGATCGTCGCCTATGCGCTCAAGCTGCGACAGTCCCATCTGCTGCCCGCCGGGGCGACGCCCGAGGACCAGGCCGCGCAGGCCGAAGCCTGGACCGCCGCCACGGCCTATGCGGCACTGCTGCACGATGTCGGCAAGGTCGCCGTCGATCTGCACGTGGAGTATGCGGACGGTACGGTCTGGCACCCGTGGCACGGGCCGCTGCGGCACCCCTACCGCTTCCGCTACCGCGCCGACCGCGAGTACCGGCTCCATGGTGCGGCGGCCGGGCTGCTGTACAATCGGTTGCTCGACCAGGCTATCTTCGACTGGCTCAGCGGGTATCCGGTGGCCTGGTCCGCCTTGCTCTACACCCTGGCCGGCCAGATGGAGCATGCGGGTATGCTGGGCGAATTGGTGATGCAGGCCGATCAGGCTTCGGTCGCTCAGGATCTGGGCGGCAACCCGGCCAAGGCATTGGCGGCCCCGAAGCATGCGCTGCAACGCAAATTGCTCGAAGGGCTGCGCTATCTGCTGAAGGAGGAGTTCAAGCTGAACCAGCCCCAGGGCTCGGACGGCTGGCTGACGCAGGAGGCACTCTGGCTGGTCAGCAAGACGGCCTCGGACAAGCTGCGCGCCCATCTGCTGACGCAGGGTATCGAAGGCGTGCCGGCCAACAACACCGCAATCTTCAACGTGCTGCAGGACCACGGCATGCTGGTGCCGACGCCGGACGGCAAGGCGATCTGGAAAGCGGCGGTCACCAGCGACACGGGCTGGTCGCACACGTTCACGCTGCTGCGCCTGGCGCCGGCCCTGATCTGGGAGAGCGGCGAGCGCCCCGCCCCCTTCGCAGGGACGGTGGAGGTCGTGCAGGACACGGAGGCCGCCGCTGGCGAGACCGGCATGCCGCCCGACGACGCGCAGACGACCGCCGTAGGGACCGGGCCGCAGCAGCCTCCCGATCCCTCGACGTGGACTGGGGCGGTTCCAACCGTGCCAACCAACGCGGCCGATGGCATCGATGCGCTGTTGCAGTTGTTCGGCACTCCGGATGTCGAGCCGCCGACTGCACCGGTACCGGCCGCCGAACTGCCCCAGGCGACCGTCCCGCCCGCGTCCGTTGCGGCAACGCCGGCCGCTTCAGAACCCCAACAGGATGATGCGCCCGGTGGCGAGCACTTCGTGGCCTGGCTCAAGCGCGGCATCCAGAGCCGCACGCTCATCATCAACGACGCCAAGGCGCTGGTGCACACCACCGCCGACACCGCCTACCTGGTGAGCCCCGGCGTGTTTCAGCGGTATGCGCAGGAACACCCGCAGGTGGCTTTTCTGGCGAAGCAGGACAAGCTGCAGGACTGGCAGTGGGTGCAGAAACGCTTCGAGAAGCTGGGCCTGCACCGCAAGCAGGACAACGGGCTGAACATCTGGACGGTAGAGGTCACCGGCCCGCGCAAGTCGCGCCGCCTGCACGGATATTTGCTTGAGGACCCTCAGCACCTGTTTGATGAGGTGCCACCGAACAATCCGTATCTATCGATTTCTCCGACCTCCTGAGCATCCAAGCCGCAGGTCGGGTGCGGTCGCCACCGCCTGGATTTACCGCCTTCAGCATCTTCGGGAGCATCTTCGCCGCTGTCGTGATAAGCATGGTCGAAAAGGAGCGAACGTCTTCACATGACGACCATGGCAAATTTGAGCGAGGAAGCGATACTGGTGGCGGCGCGGGAACTGATTGCCCGGCGCGGCCCTGCCGCCAGGGATGAGGCCACGGCGCGGGTGGCGGAGTTTGAGCGGCAGGGGAATTGGCCCGAGCACGCCCTGGCCTTGCGCATCCTCACCGCGGTGGAACGGCTGCTCGCTCCAGACGCGGCGTAAGTGGCGTGGCGACCCCGCCTGGAAAGCTTGCGGAAATAGCCGGGTGCACTTTCCGTTGTGACGGCCGTGGGGCGAGACCAGAACCGAACCGCGCCGTGGCAGCCGATCCCCTGGAGGAACCACCGCTCCTCCCTCTCATCGACGATCTTGTCGGAGATCTGGCGGCCTTCGGCCAGGCAGCATAGCGAGCCTATTGCGCGGCGGTCTTTCGGCGCGTCCGCCTGGGCTTTTCCACGGGCGGCGGAACCGGTTCAGCCTTCTTCTTTCGGCCGAGTCCAGCGGCCTTGGCCAAGGATGAGCGATGTGCCGTGTAATCGGGGGCGACCACCGGGTAAGTCGAGGCCAAACCCCATTTGGCACGATATTCATCCACGGACAGGCCATGGCCGGCGCTGACATGGCGCTTCAGCATCTTCTGGGGTCTGCCGCATTCCAGGCAGTAGATGGCTGTCGGAGTCACCGATTTTTTCACCGGTATGGCGGGGGGAAGGGATTGCAATGCCGACGGCTCGGGCGTCGAAGCCCCGGCCAACGCCGCAAAAGCAGCCCGAACCAAATCGGGCAGCTCGCCGACTGTAACTTCATTCTTCGCGACATAAGCCGAGACAAGCTTTGCCGTCAGCCTGATCATGATTGTCGTCCCTTCAGCCAAACACACGATGTATTGTTGCATGCTTCGCCGGTCTTTCCAAATGTTCGAGACGAACTCGCTCGCAGGCGGCGTTTCCCGAAATCTGCGGTCTCGATTTCGGTTTGTCCGGTTCATGCGATAATCGGGCAGGACGTTCGCATGACCAGTGTCCGACGGGCTTCAACGAAGCCCCCTATGAATCACATTCCGTTCGTTTTGTGATTTCCCCCCACCTTCGCGTTAAGCCGTTGACCTGAAACGATCACCGTGAAGTTGACAACCGCGAGGTTTGTCGTTTATATAATAGAACGATGTGCGTATTTATGGCCAAATTGTTGGGCGGCTTGGCTTGGGGCGCCGTCAAATAATTGCGCTTCAAACAAAGACGCAGACAATCGTGCTAGTTAGATCATGAGTTAATAATGAGACCGCGAGGACAATAATGAAGGTCTTGGTCGCTGTTAAACGGGTGGTCGATTACAATGTGAAGATCCGGGTCAAAGCGGATGGCTCCGGGATCGACACCGGCAATGTGAAATTCTCGATGAACCCGTTCGACGAGATCGCTGTCGAAGAGGCGGTGCGTCTGAAGGAAGCCGGCAAGGCCTCTGAGATCGTGGCGGTGTCGATGGGGCCGGCGATTGCCCATGAGACCATCCGCACGGCGCTGGCCATGGGGGCCGACCGCGGTATCCTTGTGACCAGCGACGAGGAACTGCAGCCATTAGCCGTTGCCAAGCTGTTGAAGGCGATCGTTGAGCGGGAAGCCCCGAAGCTGGTGATCCTTGGCAAGCAGGCGATCGATGACGATGCCAACCAGACTGGCCAGATGCTGGCGGCGCTGTTGGGCTGGCCGCAGGGCACCTTCGCCTCGAAGGTGGTGCTGCACAGCGACACGGCCGAAGTGACCCGCGAGGTCGACGGCGGCCTGGAGATGGTGGCGCTGACCCTGCCGGCGGTGGTGACCACCGACCTGCGCCTCAACGAGCCGCGTTATGCGTCGTTGCCCAACATCATGAAGGCGAAGAAGAAACCCATCGACACCCTGACCCCGGCCGAGTTGGGAGTCGACGTGACGCCCCGGCTGGTCACCCTGAAGGTGGAGGAACCGCCCAAGCGCAAGTCGGGCATCAAGGTAGGCTCGGTAGCCGAACTGGTCGACCGTCTGAAGAACGAAGCGAAGGTGATCTGACGTCATTGATTTCGGCCGGACGCTCCTTGCGGCCGAATGCCGCGCCGACAGGCGCACCCTCGGGCCCGCCGATCCCTGCGCTCCCTATTCGGTGACGGCTCGATAACCTTGGCGCGTTCCGCGGAGGTTCTTCGGAATTGGCCGTGGAACGCGCGCTTTCCGCTAAAGAGGCTGAGATATGACCAATATCCTTGTGCTTGCTGAACACGACGGTGTTGCCCTGAAAGCCGCCACATTGAACTCGTTGAGCGCGGCGGCGTTGCTGGGTGGTGAGCTGCATTTGTTGGTGGCCGGGCGAGGGGCGCGGGGCATCGCTGAGATGGCCGCGAAGATTGCCGGCGTGGCCAAGGTGCTGTTGGCGGAGGACGATTCCTACGCCCATGGCTTGGCCGAGCCAATGTCGCTCCTGTTGGCCAGCCTAGGCAAGAGCTATGCCGCTATCCTTCTGCCGGCCACTTCGTTTGGTAAGAACATCGCTCCGCGGGTTGCCGCCTTATTGGACGTCCAGCAGATCTCCGACATCTGCGGGATTGTCTCGCCGGACACCTTCGTTCGCCCGATCTATGCCGGCAATGCTCTGGCCACCGTGCGGAGCAACGACCCCGTCAAAGTCATCACCGTGCGAGGCACCGCCTTCGAAGCGGCCAAGACAGAGGGGGGCTCGGCCACCATCGAGGCTGTTGCCGGAGCGGGGAATCCCGGAGGCTCCATTTTCGTCGGACAGCAACTGTCGAAGTCGGAACGTCCGGAATTGACCGCCGCCCGCATTATCGTGTCGGGTGGCCGTGGCATGGGCTCGGGCGAGAATTTCAAATTGATCGAAGCCGTAGCAGACCGCTTGAGCGCGGCTGTCGGGGCCTCACGCGCAGCGGTCGACGCAGGGTTTGCGCCAAACGATTTGCAGGTGGGCCAGACCGGCAAGATCGTCGCTCCGGACCTTTACATTGCGGTGGGAATTTCCGGAGCCATCCAGCACCTAGCCGGCATGAAGGACAGCAAGATCATCGTGGCTGTCAACAAGGACGAGGAAGCGCCGATCTTCCAGGTTGCCGACTATGGCTTGGTCGCAGACCTCTTTCTGGCGTTGCCCGAGATGGAGAGTGAATTGAACCGGTGAGCCCCCCAATAGACCTCGTGACATTTTGAAAGGGATACCATGGCGGCCAGCAGGCAGGGGGGCGATGGCGAGAATTGGGATGTCGATGTGATTGCACGGCTGGATCGATTGATGGCGATCTTGCTAGCAGAAATTGATGGCCAACCGGTAGATGCCATTGAGGGGGCGAGGCTGGCTCGTGTATTAAGTAAGTCACCTCTCCACATTACGGCCAGTCTTGAGCGCATCGCCCTGCGCATGGAGCAAAAATCCTGTGCTGACCAGGCAGGGCCGACCAATTTCAAGAATGGAGACCCAAGGTAGATATCAGCCGCCTTTTGGCGGCGGTGAGCGCTATGTGCCGCAACAACGAAATCAAATAACCCCCGGGGGGCGCCCCGGGGGTTTTTTTGGAGGTGCGCCGAGGATGGCGCCGGGGAAAAAAGCCCTTCCTTACAAGGAGAGAACCTCCGAGTGCCCATTCCGGAAGGGATCAAGTTCCTTGAGGTCGGCAGCCAGCCCTCCCTTCTTTTCGCCCTTCAACTTCCCCTTCGGGCCATGCGGCTGCGGGAACGCCGTATCGATGTTCTGCCGGAGCCGATGAACGTCATGATGGGTGCTGATGGTGACGCAGGAAGGGCAGCCATATTGATCCCAATAGGCCTGTGCACCGCCCACTTCGGGCAGATATGTTTCGTAAATTTCCAGCGCCTTGTGCTGCACTTCCACATGCCAGCCAGCTTCAGGGGATCTGTGCCCTTCAAGTTCGGACGCGACCATCGGGACCCAAGGAATCATCAGCATGGCGGTGCCTCGTTCCGCCATGACTTTGCAGCCTTCGAGAAGGCTTTCCTTGTGTTCGAGCCCGGCGACCATCGCGGCCCACGAGTTTCCCCGACCCCAGTGTTGAACTGCTCGATCGCAGGCGGTCTTGAAGAACTCCTGGCCATATCGGTTGGCTTTTCCCGGGCACATATATTTGAAGAGGTCGGGATCCCAGACCTCGATGTTGGTGAACAGGCACTGAATGCCGGTATTCTTCAGTCTCTCGAGGTCTTCCAGATCCTCAGGCGGTGACATGTTCGCGGTGCCCGGAATCTTTTCCAGCCCGGTTTTCCTCTTGATGCCCTCAAGAATCTCGACGTGGTCGGTGACCGTCGTTTTTCCTTTCGGCGGCTGTCCGGCGCTGGTCACCAGATGGAAATCGATTCCTTCGGCCAACATCGCGGCGGCAACCTCGCCAACCTCGTCGCCCTGCTTCTTGGTCACGGCCTTGTTTTCGTACTCGTCCATGCCCGGATTCATGTTGCAATATCGGCACGCGCCGTCTTCGACCCAGTTCGAGCAAAAGAGGGGGGAACAGACCATCAGCCCGTGCTTGCCTCTCAACGTGCCGATGTTCTTCATCGGCGTGCCGCTACTGGTCGTCTTGGAATAATAGGCAGGGCGTTCGACGAACTCGATAGGGCAGACGAACTTCCCGTTCTTCTCCAAATAGAGAATCCCGTCGTTCTTCCTGATCCAGTACGGCGAATGAGGATTCCACCTGAAATCGACAATGGTTCCCTTTGGAAATATGACGTAGTCCGGGATGTTCTTTAAGCCGCTCTGCTTCTGGAGGTCGTAGACAAAGAGCCACCAGACCTTTTCCATGATTGTTTCACCGACCCCTTCACAAGCGGCCGGGTCTATATTCGCGCCGTCGACGAGTAGTCCCGCCTTATGGTAGATTTCCTGGTCCAAAGTTAGCCAAGCCATTTCGTTTCCTCCTGGGTCCTGCCTTTAAGGTTCGATCGATACTATGCGATACGATCAGTCACATGGGTTGTAAAAGGCCCAAAAAAGTGCATGGTCCATAACGCAACAATGCGAACGCAGTTCACATATAACAACGGCAAGCCAGAAAATCAATCTCGCCGTGTTCCGTTGGTCGCGCCGGAACCATCGGTGTCAGCCCACCATGCTGTAGCCACCGGATGCCGACAGGACTTGGCCGGTGATATACCGCGCCGCGCCGGACGACAGGAACACCACCGCACCAGCGACATCCGCCGGGCGACCGATCTTTTTCAGTGGCAATATCTGCGCGACTTTTTCCAGTTGGTCGTCGGTGAACATGGCGCCGGGGGTGAACCACATGCTTGTGCCACTGACTTCTTCGGCGCTTTCCGGGACGGTTACGCCAGGGCATACGACGTTGCAGCGAATGCCGTAGCGGCCGTTCTCCCTGGCAATGGTCTTCATGAAGGCATTTACGGCAGCTTTCAGCCCCCCGTACACGGCTTCCCTCGGTTCACCCTGGCGGCTGGCATCCGAACTCATGGACACGATCGCTCCGGATTTTTGCGGAATCATGATGTCGAGAGCGGCTTTGGTGCAATTCAAAACGCCGACGTAATTTATCTGAATGAGCTTTTGCCAAAAATCGGGCGTTGTTTGTGTGAAATACATGAGTTTGTCCCAGCCAACATTGTTGACGAGGACATCAACCGAGCCGAATTTTGTTTTTGCCGATGAAAACATCGATGTGACGTCGTCAAAGCTCGTTACGTCGGTGCGAACGACCTGAGCGTCAGAAGCCCCTTTCGCCACGGCCAAATCAGCGACTTTACAGGCCTGCTCGGCATCGATGTCGGCGATCGTAATGTTTGCGCCCTCCTGTGCGAATGCCATTACGATCGCTCGTCCGATGTTAGATCCGCCGCCCGTCACGACGACCGATTTTCCTTTCAAATCCAAATCCACGGCTCGCCTCCGGTGTGAGCTGTTCTTGAAATGATGCGCCGCCGGTCGGGGTGTGCCCGGCAAATGTCCAGCCGTCGCATCAGTCAATTATAAGAACGACGTTCTATAATGTAAATCTTGAATCGAGCGGTTGGCGCCGTCCCCAGGTTCGGCACGGGGTTTGTTCCGATCACCGTTGGAGCGTCGAGGCCGCGGCAGGCATCCGACCAAAATATCATGTGGCGCACACGTCATGTGGCGCACGCGTCTTGACAGGCATCGACACCGACACTAAAGTATGAACGATATTCAATTATACGCATTGTCATGAGCAGCGGGGGCCCGCTACGTGAGTTACGAGCTCAACGAAGACCAGCGTCAGATTCAGGATCTTGTCCGGCGTGTGGCGAGAGAGAAGGTCGCTCCGCGAGCGGCGGAGATCGACCGCACCGGCGAGTATCCCCAGGACATGTTCGATCTGCTCAAGGCGTTGGGGCTCTTTACGGTGCCCTTTCCGGCGGAGTACGGGGGAACCGGCAGCCTCCTCTCCGCCTGTGTCGCCGTGGAGGAACTGGGGCGCGTCTGTTACAACACCGGCTACCTTCTCGTCGTGCAATGGATTCCCTTCGGGGCCATCCTTGCCGGTGGCAGCGGGGCGCAACAGGCGCGATGGTTGCCGGGTTTGTCTAGCGGCGACCTGCGTGGAGCGCTATCGATCACCGAGCCGCAGAGCGGCTCCGATGTCTCGGGCATCAAGACTACGGCGCGGCGCGGCGCCGATGGCTACGTGCTCAACGGGGCGAAGATCTGGTGCACCAACGCCCACGTCGCCGACTTCGTGCTTGTCGCGGCACGTACCCTCGACGAGGCAAATACGTTCCTCGGTATCAATCTGTTCATCGTTGGACGCCACGCCAAAGGGCTGACCGTCGGGCGCGAGGAGGACAAGCTGGGGGCGCGCGGCGTCCCATCGTGCCCCCTGTTTCTTGACGACGTCTTCGTACCGGCCGGCGATCGGCTCGGCCCAGAGTCCGGCGAGGGTTTCAAGATTACGATGGAGGCACTGAACTCCAGCCGCCCGATCGTCGCTGCACGCGCCGTTGGCCTTGCCCAGGGGGCCATCGATCACGCGATCGAGTTCATCCAGAATCGGGTCGCGTTCGGTCAGAAGGTCAGCGAGTTCCAGGGCATGCGGTGGATGCTCGCCGATATGGTCATGAAGACCGAGGCGGCCCGCCAGATGGTCTACCGTGCGGCTTCGATGGCGGATGCCGGTACAACCGGCAGGGAAATGGCGCAGATGGCGGCAATGGCCAAATGCTTTGCCTCCGACGTGGCAATGCAGGTTGCCACCGACGCCGTGCAGATGTTCGGTGCCGCGGGCATTTCAGCGGAATATCCGATCAACCGTTACTTCCGTGACGCCAAGGTCGTGCAGATCATCGAGGGAACAAATCAGATCCAACGCAATATCATTGCCGACAGCGTGCTTGGTCGAGTTAAGCGCCAGCCACGTTGATTGGTGCCGTTTTGCGGGATTTCGCCATGCGAGAGAAAAATGCCGGTTAAAGTCGAGCAAGTCGGCGCTTTCCAACTGATCACCTTCAACCAGCCGGACATGCGCAATCCGCTCAGTCCCGAGGTGGTGGGCCTTCTTGAGGAGGCGTTGACGCTAGCGGAATCGGCTGCTGAAGTTCGCGCCATTGCATTTCGCGGCGCCGGCCCGGTGTTCAGCGCCGGCGGCAGCCTCGGCAATTTCGAAGAGCGTCTCGCGATGCCGCTCAATGCTGATGGCGGCGATCCGATAGCGATCAGCAATCGGCGGTTCGGTGTGTTTCTTGAGCGACTGGCCAGGCTTCCCAAGCCGGTGGTGGTGGCCGCCCATGGCGCGGCGATGGGCGGCGGGGCAGGACTGGTCTGTGCGGCGGATATCGCGCTCGCCTGTCGGGGGACGCGCTTCTCGTTCACTGAAACCAGCCTCGGTTTGGTGCCGGCCCAGATTCTCCCATTCGTCGTTGCCCGCATTGGTTCGCAACGGGCCCGGCGGCTGATGTTGACGGCGCACCGTTTTGATGCCGACGAAGCCATGCATCTGGGAGTGGTCGACGCGGTCGTGCCGGACATGCAGGCGCTCCGCGAACGATTGAGCGAAGAACTTGATCACATTGGTCGCTGCGCCCCGCAAGCGCTGGCTCGGACCAAGCGGTTGACTCAACAGTGTGCGGCGAGCGGGTCCGCAACCGGCGACGCTCTGTCGCGCCTGCTGGATGAAGGGGCGCGCGACTTTGCGGCGCAGTTGCGCGGCGAGGGGGCACAGGGCGTGCGCTCGGCGCGTGACAAACGCGATCCCGCCTGGCGGGTGGCGTTCGATCGTCGCGTTCTGGCGGAATGGTAGCGGGTGTCGAGCCGACCTTCAAAGGTGAGCGGAGATGGGGCAAGAAATGGTTGGAATTGTCGGATATGGCGGCTACGTGCCCCGGTTGCGCCTGAGCAGGAAGGCGGTCGTCGAGGCCAATTCCTGGTTCGCCCCGCATTTCGCCGGCAAGGCCAAAGGGACGCGTTCGATGGCCAATTGGGACGAGGACAGTATCACCATGGCGGTGGCGGCCGCCCGCGACTGTCTCGGTCCGTGTGAGGACAGAAGTGGTGTCGCCGCACTATCCCTGGCGTCCAGCACGTTGCCGTTCGCCGAGCGGCAGAATGCCGGCGTGGTGCGTGAGGCGCTTACATTGGGTCGGAATGTCGAAGTGATGGATTTCACCGGCTCCCAGAGGGCCGCGCTGTCGGCATTGTCCGACGCGGTGTTCCGGGCGCAGGCCGGGGCCGGCGAAACCCTGGTTCTGGCGGCTGATAACCGCAAGACCCGAGCCGCCAGCGCGGCCGAACTCGATTTTGGCGACGGCGCCGCGGCGCTGATGATCGGCCGAACCAACGTGTTGGCCGAGTACTTGGGCTCTGCGACCATATCGGAGGATTTTGTCGACCACTTCCGCATTGCCGGCGAAGAGATCGATTACGCCTGGGAAGAGCGTTGGATCCGCGATGAGGGCGTCAGCAAACTCGTGCCGGAAGCGATCGCGGCCGCATTGGAAAACAGTGGAATCGCTGCCGGGCAAATCGACCATTTCATCTTCCCGACATGCTTCCAGAAAATGGAGGCGCAACTGGCGAGGAAATGCGGCATCCGTGATGGAGCCATCGTCGACGGCCTCATGAGCAGGATCGGGGACACCGGCACGCCGCACGCGCTGCTCTTGCTGGCTCATGTCCTCGAACGCGCACAACCCGGGCAAACCATCCTCCTGGCCCAGTTTGGCAGCGGCGCACAGGCTTTTGTCTTCCGCGTCACCGAGGCCAGCGCATCCTTCCGTCCGAGGACCGGCGTGTCCGGATGGTTGGCGCGCGGTATGGAAGAAGCCAACTATACGAAATTCCTGTCCTTCAAAGGCCAACTCAGGCTGGAACGCGGCATGCGGGGAGAGCAGGACAAGAAAACCGCATTGACCACCCTATATCGCCACCGCGAAACGATTCTCGGCCTCGTTGCCGGTCGCTGCGAAATCACTGGCGAAGTCCATTTTCCACCGTCCCGCCTCAGCTACACGCCTGGCTGCCCGGCGTTGGATACACAGCGGCCCTACAAGCTCGCGGAGCGGATCGGCGAGGTCCTGAGTTGGTCGGCTGAATATCTCTCATTCAACATGGCGCCTCCGCATCATTACGGGCAGATCGACTTCGATGGTGGTGGCCGGATCCTTATGGAATTCACCGACATTTCTCGCGGTGATGTCGAATCGGGAACAAAGATGGAAATGGTGTTTCGCATCAAAGACGTCGACGAACTCCGTGGATTCAATCGTTACTTCTGGAAGGCTACGCCGGTGCGTCCCCTGCCGTCGGCGGACGAGATGAAAGCTGCGGAGTAGGTCATGGCCAGTGGTATCAAGGACAAGGTCGCCATCCTCGGAATGGGCTGCACCAAGTTTGGTGAGCGCTGGAACGCAAGCCCCGAAGATCTCATGGTCGAGGCCTATGGAGAGGCGATGGCCGATGCCGGCATCGGCCCGGAACAACTGGGCGCCGCCTGGTTCTCAACACATATGGAAGATATCGGGACCGGTCGCGGCGGCATGCCGATGGGGATCGCACTGCGCCTGCCGAATATCGGTGTCACCCGCGTGGAGAACTTCTGCGCCGGCGGATCGGAAGCCGTTCGGGCGGCTGTCTACGCGGTGGCTGCCGGGGCGTGCGACATCGCGTTGGCGCTTGGGGTTGAAAAGCTCAAGGACACCGGTTACGGCGGGCTGCCTGCGGCGACGGTCGGGACGCTCGTTCCGCAATGGTATCCCAATGCCGTGGGGCCGGCCAACTTTGCGCAGCTGGCAACGGCCTACCGACGCAAGCACCGGATGGATGCCGCAACATTGAAGCGGGCCATCGCCCACGTTTCGGTGAAAAGCCATGCCAATGGCGCAAGAAATCCGAAGGCGCATCTCCAAAATACCGTTACCGAAGAGCAGGTGCTCAACGCGCCGATCATCGCCGAGCCGCTTGGTCTCTATGATTGCTGCGGGGTCTCTGATGGTGCCGCGGCAGTCGTGGTGACCACGCCGGACATCGCCCGTGGGCTGGGCAAGAAGAATCTCGTTACCGTCAAAGCATTACAGGTCTCCGTTTCGAACGGTTGGGAGATGCATTCCAATCAGTGGGATGGAAGCTACTGCCATACGGCGCGCATCGCTGCCAAACGCGCCTATGAGGAAGCCGGGGTCGCCAATCCACGCGAGGAACTAAGCATATTGGAAGTGCACGACTGCTTCTCGATCACCGAATTGGTGACGATGGAAGACTTGTTCCTATCGTTGGAAGGCAACGCCGTGAAGGATGTCATGGATGGCTTCTACGATGCGGACGGCAAGATCCCTTGCCAGATCGACGGCGGCCTAAAATGCTTCGGTCACCCCATCGGCGCGAGCGGAATTCGCATGCTTTACGAAATCTATTTGCAACTGCAAGGGCGTGCAGGACCACGCCAACTGGCCAATCCGAAGCTCGGCCTGACGCACAATCTCGGGGGCCAGCCTTCTCAGAACGTTTGTTCCATCTCGATCGTCGGGTTGGAAAGCGTTTGAGATGAGGCCGAAGGAGGGGCGACGGCGGGCATGACCAAGGTCGATTTGGATCATCTGAGGACCTGGGTCGGCAAGGAAAGCCAGATTGCCGATGATCTCTGCGTGTTCCCGACACGGGCACTCGCCGCCGCTCTTGATCGCGACGTCACGCCTGGGAAGGGCGACCGCCTGCCGCTGCCTTGGCATTGGTTATATTTTCTCGATGTGCCGATGGCCAATGCGACAGGTCCCGACGGCCACCCGAAAAAGGGCGATTCTCTGCCACCCGTTCCCTTGGCGCGTCGCATGTGGGCGGCGGGCAGCCTCCACGTCGAAAATTCACTCATCCTTGGTACTGCAGCCTATAAACGGTCCAAGATTCGTTCGATTGATTTCAAGGAAGGAAAATCCGGCCCACTGGTGTTTGTTAATGTTGACCATCTGATTTATCAGAATGAGCGACTCTGCATATCTGAGGAACAAAGTATTGTTTACCGGGAGATGCCTGACGGTCCGACACCGTTGCCGCCTGGGGA
Source organism: Pseudomonadota bacterium (assembly GCA_021793155.1). GTDB lineage: Bacteria > Pseudomonadota > Alphaproteobacteria > Rhodospirillales > Magnetospirillaceae > DUZF01. The sequence continues at coordinate 293,559 of JAJYTF010000001.1, forward strand.
GATTGCGCCGAACGACTGGGATTGGGCCAAGACCGTCACGCCTGATCCTGTTTTTTTATTTCGATTTTCAGCGCTGACCTACAACGGGCATCGTATTCATTACGATAGGGACTACGCGACGCAGAAGGAACATTATCCTGGACTCGTCGTCCACGGCCCTTTGCTTGCGACCCTGCTGCTGGATCTTGCCACCACCAACTGTTCTGACAAGCAGATCAGGGAATTTAACTTCCGTGCCGTCCGGCCGATTTTCGATCTTGCCCCGTTCCAGTTGCGTGGCAAGCGCCACGGCAACCAGGTGAAGCTTTGGGCAGTCGATCCCCAAGGATTTATCGCCACATCGGCGACGTGTGTCTTGGTGTGAGGGCCTGCTATGCCAGGAATATTCCCGATTTGGCGTTCTATGTTGTTCGTTCCGGCGCAAATCGAGAAATTTGTCGCCAAAGCACACACCCGTGGGGCCGATGCCTACATCCTCGACCTGGAAGACAGCGTGCCCGCCAGCCGGAAGGACGTGGCACGGTCCATGATCGTCGCCGATGCGCGGCAGGTATCGCGGTCGGGCGCGGCCGTCCTTGTCCGCATCAACCAGCCCTGGACGGTCAGCCAACGAGACTTGGCGGCGGTCGTCGGTCGAGGAGTGCGTGCCATCGTCCTGCCGAAAGTCAATTGTCCTGACTACGTTCGCGCCGTGGCGCAAGAGATCGATTCGCTCGAGGCGGAGCGGGACGTTGCCGCAGGCCACACTTTGTTGATAGCGCAGATCGAGGACGTTGACGCCCTGGCACGGCTTGACGAGATCGCCGCAAGTTCCTCGCGATTGATGGGCATGACGCTGGGTTCGGAAGACTTTTCGGCATCGGTCGGCATGGAACCGATTCCCGCCGCGTTGTTTGCTCCCAATCAGTCGATCGTCTTCGCGTGTCGGCGTGCCGGCATTCTGCCATTTGGATTCCCTGCGTCGATCGCCGACTATGCCGAGATCGGGGACTTTCGCGCGACGATAAAGTTGGCGCGTCAATTGGGCTTTGTCGGCGCCTTCTGCATTCATCCGTCACAGGTCGCCGTCCTGAACGAGGAATTCGCGCCGACGCCAAATGAAATCGAGCATGCGCGCGGACTTGTCTCCGCCTATGAGCAAGCGTTGAAACAAGGGCGTGGCGCCGCAGAATATAGAGGAAAAATGATCGACCCGCCGGTCGTGATGAGGGCTCAGGAGCTGTTGCGTCGGGCCTGTCATCTCGAAATAAGTGGTCTTGCAAAAAAATAGGTAAACAAGAAATGCCCTAGGGAGGGTGGTTATGACAATGAATATAAGTATGAGATCACAGATCGCATTCATACTATTATGTATTGTTGGGTTGATTGTTGCATTTAGCGGAGTAATTTGGGTTTCAGTGGAGGGGATGTCGGTAGCGGCAAACGACATGGGGCGAGGGAAGGATGTTGTGTCCGACATTCAGTCGCCGCCACTGACAGTTATCGAGGCTGAGCTAACGGTCTTACAACTGCAGGATGCGCAGTCGGACGAGGTGGCGGCGCTGCTGGCGAAGCTCGCTGAATTAAAGAGCGATTACGATGAAAGGAATGCGTTCTGGGCGCAGGAACCGCTTGATCCCATCGTCAAGAAGGAATTGCTTGGGGAGCAAAAACGGTGGGCTGACGAGTTCTGGACGCTGGTTCAGGGCGATTTTGTCAGGGCCGTGGAGCATGGTGACAACAAGCAGGTACGGCAAATCGCGGCCGAACTGACCAGACTGTATCTCGCTCATCGCAATGGCGTTTACGGCACCCTCAACATAGCCGTCAAATACGCGGATGGAAAACTAGCTTCTCTAAATGACACATCGGGAATCGTGCGGCGGCATATTCTGGTGCTTGCTGGCGGAGGTGTGCTCATGAGCTTGCTGATCATGTTTTGGCTTGTTCGGCGCATCACGGGGCCGATTCTGAAAATCGAGAACGTCACGCGTAGCCTCGCTGAAGGCGACCACTTGGTCGCCATTCCGGGATTGCAGCGCAGAGACGAGATCGGAACTCTTGCGAAAGCAATCGACGTGCTGAAACAAAGGTCGGCCGAGGCAGTGCGATTGGCCTCTGAACAGGACCGTCTCAAAGCCGAGGCGGCGCAGGAACGGCAGGGGGCGATGCAGAGATTGGCGGCTGAGTTCGAAGTTTCGGTCAAATGCATGATCGATGGGATGGCATCTTCCGCTGGCGAGATGGAAGCCTCCGCCAACGCAATGATGGCGGCAGCCTCTACGGCCGACGACGATACCGCGAGGGCGGCTGTGGCGGCGGAGCAGACAAGTGCCAATGTTGGAGCCGTGGCCTCTGCAACCGAGGAGCTTTCTTCTTCGATCCAAGAGATCGGCCACCAAGTAGCCCACTCCTCACAAGTCGCGGCCGACGCCGTCTCGGAGGTTGACCGTGTCGGTTCCGCCATGAAAGCGCTCTCGGACTCGGCCAAGCGGGTTGGCGACATCGTGGCGCTGATCAACGGCATCGCCGCCCAGACCAATCTGCTTGCGCTGAACGCAACCATCGAGGCGGCCCGTGCGGGCGAGGCGGGCAAAGGATTTGCCGTAGTTGCGTCGGAGGTAAAGTCATTGGCCACCCAAACTGGTAAAGCGACGGAGGAAATTCAGACGACGGTGGCTGAAATCCAGTCGATGACGGTAGTGGCTGTCTCGGCCATCGAGGGCATCGCCGGCACCGTGACGCGGATGAACCAGGTCGCAACCATGGTTGCTGCGGCTGTCGAGGAACAGGGTGCGGCGACCCGTGAAATCGCATCGAGCATAGAACAAGCGGCAGAGGGCGCCCAGCGGGTCTCAGGCAACGTCACGGCCGCGCACCGGGCGGTCGGAGAAACTGGAGGTCTTGCCAACAACGTTCTCGAAACAGCAGGCAAACTTTCTCGCGCTGCCGAGCTGTTACAATCCGAAGTCGAAATATTTTTGTCCGGTGTCCGTGCTGCATAATAATTAAGTGATGTATCGACTGTGCAATTGCGCATATATCGCATAATTGCTTCTTCTTGTTAAGACGATGAAAGTGGGTCTCTTGCGGAACCCGAAGGGAATGCGGCGATGGCACTAAAAAATATACTTGTGTATGTGGACAACACCGAGGCATTCGTCACGAGAATGGGAGTCGCGACTGCCCTGGCTACGGTTCATGGCGCTTGCGTGACGGGTCTCTATGTTCGTCCGATCTTGGAAGTCCCTCGCATCGCCGATTCCGTGGGTGGACGGGAATTGGTTGAGAGCCTGCGCCAAGGGGCAGAGCGGCAGGCCCACGGTCTGCATGAGAAATTCCGTTCTCTCGTTGATCCCAAGGTCCCGGCCGAATGGGTTGACGTGTCGGGCAATGTTGTCGAATCGCTTGTGAAGCAGGCTCGCTACACCGACCTCGTAATCGTGGGGCAATCGCCCGTTCTGGACGGGCTGAGCAGGACACCAGGACACAATTGAGTAACCACCTGGTCCTCAGTTCAGGCCAGCCGATCATTGTGGTGCCTGAAGGTTACTCGACTGCGCCGAAGTTCGAGCGGGTTGTCATCGCCTGGAACGGAAGTCGTGAGGCGGTTCGAGCGGTCAGTGATGCAATTCCCATTCTGCAGCGTGCTGAATTCGTTGAGGTCCTTATGATTTCAGCGACTCAAGTAGAACCAGCCACGCAGCCTCAGGGAGTCAAGATCTGCGCTCACTTGGCCGAACACGGTATCGGCGCAACCGGCACGGTCGTGGCGGATCAAGCTGCTGTTGGTGTCGGAGGGCTGATCCTGGCCCGGGCACTCGAACAGCGGGCCGATCTAATCGTAATGGGGGCTTACGGCCGGTCCAGGGTAAGGGAAGCCCTTTTGGGTGGCACGAGTGACCAAGTTCTGACTGAGGCGAAGATACTCACTTTGATGTCCCACTGACAGTCGCGACCAGCCGCGGGTGGGGCAATCCAATAAATCTTCGAGGCGGTGGACGAATAGCCCTGGCACCATGACAAAGGAGAGTTGCGGTGACTTATGTCGTGACCGAATCGTGCATCAAATGCAAATTTACCGCCTGTGTCGAAGTCTGTCCGACGGACGCTTTTCGCGAAGGGCCGAACTTCCTCGTCATCGATCCGAAATGGTGCATAGACTGTTCACAGTGTTCCGCAGAATGCCCGGCAAAGGCGATTGAACGTGACGACGCGCTGCCGGAGGAGCTAAAGCATTTCATCGCTCTCAATGCCGAATTGGCAAAATCATGGCCAGTGATTACTCAGCGAAAGACGCCACCCGTCGATGCCGACGAATGGCTATTGGTCAAAGATAAGCTGAAGTTTCTTGAGCGGTAATCGTTGTTCTTTATTGAGAGCCGCTCAAATCCGTAATCCCGGAAGCTCTGTTGGCCACTTCCTTGACAATCGTCTTAAGCGATTCGAGTTCTCGGCTGAAGCGGTCGGTCGGGCCGGCAATGCTGAGTGCGGCGACACAACGACGGCCGCTGTCAAAGACTGGTGCCGCCACGGCCGACAGGCCCTTCATGCTGACGTCCAGCGAGTACGACAGCCCTTCGTCATGGATCCGTGCAATGTCCTTCTTGAGTGACTTGCGCGTGATCGGTATGACGGTCTTCAGCTTGAAGGAAACCGTTGAGAGGTAATCGGCCTGTCGCTTCTTGTCGGCGAATGCGAGCAGGAGTCGGCCACCAGTGGTGACGTACAGCGGTCGTGTCGTGCCAACCGGAATCTGGTAACGGACAGGGTGGGGACTGTTCATGACCTCGACATAGGAAATAACTTCCCCGGCCCAGTCCGGTACCCCAAGCAGAACCGTCTCCTCGGTACGGCGACACAACTCTTCCATGAACGGGCGGATCATCTTCGGGAAATCCCACGCCGCCAGCACCTCGGCTGACAGCCTGAACATGGTTGGCCCCAGCCGATAGGTACCATTTCCGTGGAGGAGATAGGCATCGGCGACCAGCGGTCTCAGCAAGTTCAAAAGACTGCTCTTCGGCGTGTCCAAAGCAATGTTGAGTTCTGCCAGCGACATCCCTTCGGGTGCCCGCGATAGGACGCCAAACAGCCCGAGCAGCCGGGTCAGCGAGCGCGGGCCGGTGACGTCCCGTTCGACCTCGATGGTTGTCTCTTCCTGCGAGTTTGCCATGCGCCTTCGTTCTCCAATTGTCGCATTGGATAGCATATGAACCGGCCCCCGCCTAGTGCCCTGTTGGCCTGCTCCCGGCTCGTCATGCTTTGACCCTTGGAAAAAGTCTGCTATATATATTTCCGAACGACGTTCAAATATATCGGCTTCGAAGATGCGGGTTGAAGATGCGGGTTATAGAATCTCTTGTGGACCGTGACGGCGAAAGCTACCGGCAAAATCGCGCGGGAATGCTGGATCTGATCGCCGAAGTGCGGGCACTCGAGGCGCGAGCGGTGAGTGCTTCGGAAAAATCCGCACAGCGTTTTGCCAAGCGTGGGCAAATTCTGCCGCGCGAGAGGCTTGCCCGACTGCTCGATCCCGGTAGCCCGTTTCTGGAATTGGCGGCTCTTGCCGGGTACTGCGGGGTTGAAAACCCAGATCCGGAAACGAGCATTCCGGGTAGCGCCATCATAGCGGGCATCGGCTTCGTGAGCGGCACCCGAGTAATGGTGGTGGTGAATGACTCGGGGATCAACGCCGGGGCGATGCAGAACTATTCCGGCCGCAAGGTCATGCGGTGTCAGGAAATCGCGCTAGAGAACAATCTGCCCTACATTCAGCTTGTGGAAAGCGCGGGGGGCAATCTGCGCGGCAGTTACCTCGTCGAACGGTTCATTGTCGGCGGTGGCATGTTCCGCAATCTGGCGCGACTATCGGCGGCCGGCCTTCCGGTGATTGCCGTCGTGCACGGGTCGTCCACAGCGGGCGGCGCGTATCTTCCCGGGCTTTCGGACTACGTCATCATGGTGCGCGGGCGTGCCCGCGCCTTCCTTGCAGGTCCGCCGTTGCTCAAGGCAGCGACCGGCGAAATCGCGACGGAAGAAGAACTGGGCGGTGCCGACATGCACGCCCGCGTGTCGGGACTCGGCGACTATGTCGCCGAAAGCGACGCCGACGCGATTTCCATTGCCCGTGACGTGGTCCATGGTCTCGACTGGAATCGCGCCTCCTCGGTGAGGCGCCATGGCCCCGAGCCGCTGCTCGATCCGGATGACATCCCGGGAATAGTGCCGCTGGATTACCGCAAACCGGTCGATATGCGTGAAGTCATCGGACGTATCGCCGACGCGTCACAATTCAGTGACTTTCGCCCGACTTATGGTGCGCCGACGGTCTGCGGCACCGGTTTCATCGAAGGTCACGCGACGGGATTTATCACCAACAACGGTCCTCTTGATCCGCAGGGGTCGACCAAGGTGGCGCAATTCATTCAGCTGTGTGACCAGGGCGGAATTCCTATCGTCTATTTGCAAAACATCACCGGTTTCATCGTTGGGCGAGCCTCGGAAGAAGCGGGGATGATCAAACACGGAGCGAAGCTGATTCAGGCGCTCAGCAATGCCCGGGTGCCACAGATCACCGTCATGTGCGGAGCCTCTTTCGGTGCCGGGAATTACGGTATGTGCGGTCGAGCTTTTGCGCCGCGGTTCGTCTTTTCGTGGCCCAACGCAAAGACGGGCGTGATGGGTGGCGAACAAGCGGCAAACACCATGGCGATCGTCGCCGAAGAAAGCGCCAAACGTAACGGGAGGCCACTCGATCGAGACCGGATCGAGGAAGAGAAGCGAGGAATTGTTGAAACATTCGAACGTCAGATGGGTGCCGTCCACACCAGTAGCCTGCTGCTCGATGATGGCGTGATCGATCCTCGCGACACGCGCCGCGTTCTTGCAATAGCGCTGGCGACGTGCCGGGAGGGAGAGGGAAAGCAACTGCGGCCAGTTCAATACGGCGTGGCCCGCCTCTAGTCATGCCAAATATTCATGTGCCGTAGAGTGTTTTATTTTTGGCGCGTATGAATATTTATGATGTGTACTAGCCTTTTGCGCCAAATGGCTGAGGCAGATATGCGTGGCAATGCTATGCCAACAATGAGTAATTACGGAGAGCGGAATGCACTTCACGGGTGAACACGTCGCGCTGCAAGATAGTATTAAGCAGTTCGTGGCCAGAGAAATCAATCCGTACATCGACGAGTGGGAGAAGGCGGGGATCTTTCCCGCGCATGAACTGTTTCGCAAAGCAGGCGAAATGGGGTTCTTGGGTATTACCAAGCCCGTCGAGTATGGTGGTCTGGCACTCGACTTCTCATACGAGATCGCTTACTGCGAGGCAATCGGGAGCATTGCCGCACAGGGTGTGGCCACAGCCTTCAATGTGCAGACCGATATGGCGACTCCAGCGCTCGCTCGCTTCGGGTCCGATGAATTGCGGCGTGAATTTCTCGTGCCTTCGGTTACCGGTGAGTACGTTGCGTGCATCGGAGTTTCCGAGACCGGCGCTGGTTCCGACGTGGCGACGCTGAAGACGAGGGCCCGCCAGGACGGCGACGACTACGTGATCAACGGCAGCAAAATGTGGATCACTAACGGTACGCAGGCCGACTGGATCTGTCTCCTCGCCAATACCAGCGATGGTGTGCCCCACCGCAACAAGTCCCTGATCTGCGTGCGGTTGCGCCAAGACGGGAAATTGGTTCCTGGTGTGAGCATGCAGAAGATCGAGAAAATCGGTATGTGGTCCTCCGATACGGCTCAGATTTTCTTCGATGATGTGCGGGTGCCACAGCGCAATCGCATCGGTGAAGAGGGTAAGGGCTTTACTTACCAGATGCTGCAATTTCAGGAAGAACGTCTGACGGCGGCCACTCGCCGCCTCACGGTTCTCAGCCAAGTCATCGAGGATACCATCGAATATACTCGTAATCGGATGGTCTTCGGAAAGCCTATCCTGGACAATCAAGTCGTTCATTTCCGCCTGGCTGAATTGAAGACGGAAATCGAGGCATTGCGGGCGCTGATTTACCGTGCCGGGGACCTGCACATGGCTGGCCAGGACATGACCGAGCTTGCGTCGATGGCCAAGCTCAAGGTGGGGCGGCTATGCCGTGAAGTCACCGACTCCTGCCTGCAATACTGGGGCGGAATGGGCTTCACGCTGGAGAATCCAGTTTCGCGCGCCTACCGCGACCTGCGCATCGTTTCAATCGGAGGGGGCGCCGATGAAATCATGCTGCAAATCATTTGTAAGCACATGGGTATCCTTCCCAAGCGCACGACGCTCAGCGGACAGAGTGCGTAATGAAGTCGCGCCCCTTCGATACTGTTTTTGTCGCCAACCGCGGCGAGATCGCCCTGCGCATTATGCGTACCGCTCGACGCTTGGGGCTGCGTACCGTCGCCGCATTTTCGTCGGCCGATCGCCACAGCCCTCATGTTGCCTACGCCGAGCGCGCGTGTTGGATCGGCGAATCCGCGTCTCGCGATTCCTATCTAGCCATCGAGCGTATCCTTGCAGCGGCCAAATCGAGCGGGGCTCAGGCCGTCCATCCGGGATACGGCTTTCTCGCCGAGAACGCCGACTTTGCCGCGGCCGTCGAGGCAGCCGGTCTGGTGTTTATTGGTCCGTCGCCCGAGGCGATCAGGCTGATGGGCAACAAGGCCGCGGCAAAAACGCTCATGCAGAAGGCGGGTGTCCCCTGTATTCCGGGATATCAAGGGAAGGCCCAGGACGACGCCGCGTTTGCCAGAGCTGCCGCAGAGCTTGGTTGTCCGTTGATGGTGAAGTCAGCCGCCGGCGGGGGAGGTCGCGGCATGCGCCTGGTTCATGACGCGGCGCAGCTTCAGGCGGCGCTCGCTTCGGCACGCTCCGAAGCGCTGGCGGCATTTGGTTCCGGCGAACTCATCCTGGAGAGAGCGATTGGCGAGGCGCGCCACATCGAAGTGCAGGTATTTGCGGATGCCTTCGGCAACGTCGTGCACATGGGCGAGCGCGATTGCTCGGTGCAGCGTCGGCATCAAAAACTGATCGAGGAATCGCCCTCGCCGGCGGTGTCGCCTGCCCTGCGCGAAAAACTCGGGGCAGCCGCGGTGCAGGCTGCACGCAGTATCGACTATCGCGGCGCGGGTACGATCGAGTTTCTCCTCGATGCCGGCGGCGAGTTCTACTTCATGGAAATGAATACCCGCCTTCAGGTCGAGCATGGAGTCACCGAACTGATCACCGGCCTCGATCTGGTTGAATGGCAGTTCCGTGTGGCTGCAGGTGAAGCGCTCCCGCTGACCCAGCAAGAGGTGGAACTGAACGGCCATGCGATCGAAATCCGCTTATGTGCCGAGGATCCGGAAAATGAATTTCTCCCCCAGAGCGGGGACGTCCTGCTGTGGGAGCCGTGTGAAGACGTGCGTGTTGATACCGCTCTGGTCGAGGGGGCCGCCATTCCCCCCTTCTACGATTCAATGGCGGCAAAAGTCATGGCGCATGGGGACACGCGGGAAAAGGCCTTGGCGCGCTTGGCCTCAGCGTGCGGTCGGATAATCTTTCTCGGCGTGCGCCACAACCTTGGTTTCCTACGTGATTGCCTTCGGCACCCCGAGTTTGTCTCAGGGGAGGCAAACACTTCGTTCATTGCTCGCAATTTTCCGGCTGATCTGCGCAAGTGCGGCGAGCTGCCACAAGCAGTCATCGTCGGTGCGGCAATAATTTTCGGCCGTTCCGTTTCGGGACAGGCCTGGACCAACGCACAGGGACTCTACGGCCTGGTGGAACTGGCGCCACAAGACGGCTCGGATGTCCGCTTGCTGCGCGTCAAGGTTCAGCGTGACGGTACGATCGAGGTGTCGCCATGTTCGCCAGCGTCCGAGGAAGGGGCGTGGACGTTGTGCGCCCTCAATGCCGAGCAGGGCGTGGATGCCCTGTCCTTCGAACTCGGCTCCCTGCGGCATCGGCTGCGTTTCGCCCGAGCCACCGACGATGGACTATGGATTCATTACGAGGGCAAACAATACCTGCTCTATGACGTGTTACACGCGCGAGCCGAAGGAGCGCAGGGGAACGCGGCCGATGGAGGAACGTTGCGCGCCATGTTCGCCGGCCAGGTGGTCGCCGTGCACGTTCACGCGGGCGACTCCGTCACCAAGGGGAAGACCCTGGTCGTCCTCGAATCGATGAAAATGGAACACGCGCTGGTCGCACCTTTCGACGGGACGGTTGCCGAGGTCCTGTGCTCAGCGCGCGAGCAGGTGACCGCAGGCAAGACGATGGTGCGTGTTACGCCTATTGCGTCAGCGACAGGAGGCGAGGGGGACTGACGTTAGATATCGCCATGCCCCTCCGTCCCATCATCCGCAAGCTGCTGGTGGCCAACCGCGGCGAAATCGCCATCCGCGTGTTTCGCGCGGCGACCGAGCTGGGGATCACCACGGTGGCGGTCTATTCGCAGGAAGACCGCTTCGCGCTCCATCGCTTCAAGGCCGACGAAAGCTATCTGGTCGGCGTCGGGCGCGGGCCCATCGAAGCCTATCTGGACATCCCCGGGATCATCCGGGCGGCCAAGGCGTGCGGCGCCGACGCCATCCACCCCGGCTACGGCTTCCTTTCGGAAAATCCCGAATTCGCCGAGGCCTGCGCCGCCGCCGGCATCCTCTTCGTCGGTCCCTCGCCGCGGGTGATGCGCCAGCTGGGCAACAAGGTGGAGGCCCGCGCCCTGGCGGAGGCGGCCGGCGTGCCGGTGATGCCGGCCAGCGGACCCCTGCCGGCGGACCTCGATGCCGCCCTGCGGGTGGCGGCGGGCATCGGCTATCCGCTGATGCTCAAGGCCAGCTGGGGTGGCGGCGGGCGCGGCATGCGCATCATCGAAAGCGACGCCGACCTCCGTTCGCTGCTGCCGGTGGCGCGGCGCGAGGCCAAGGCCGCCTTCGGCAATGACGAGGTCTATCTGGAGAAGTTGGTCCGCCGGGCGCGCCATGTGGAAGTGCAGATCCTCGGTGACGGCCACGGGACCATCGTGCATCTGTTCGAGCGCGACTGCTCGGTACAGCGGCGCAACCAGAAGGTGGTGGAGCGGGCTCCGGCCCCCTATCTAGCCGAGCCCTTGCGCCAGGCCTTCTGCGACGCCGCCCTGCGCCTGGCCCGCAAGGTCGGATACGTCAATGCCGGCACCGTGGAATTCCTGCTGGACGCCGAGTCCGACCGGTTCTACTTCATCGAGGTCAATCCGCGGGTGCAGGTGGAGCACACGGTCACCGAGACGGTGACCGGCATCGACATCGTCAAGGCGCAGCTGCGCATCGCCCAGGGGGCGGCCATCGGCGACGCCGCCTCGGGGGTGCCCGCCCAGGAGCAGATCCGGCTCAACGGGCATGCCATCCAGTGCCGCATCACCACCGAGGACCCCGGCAACAACTTCATTCCCGACTACGGCCATATCGACGCCTATCGCGGTGCCACCGGCTTCGGCATCCGCCTCGACGGCGGCACCGCCTTCTCCGGCGCCATCATTACCCGCTTCTACGATTCCTTGCTGGAAAAGGTCACCGCCTGGGCGCCGACGCCGGAGGAGGCCATCGCCCGCATGGACCGGGCGCTGCGCGAGTTCCGCATCCGCGGGGTGGCCACCAACCTGACCTTCCTGGAAGCGGTGATCGGCCATCCGCAGTTCCGCGACTGCCAGTACACCACCCGCTTCATCGACACCACGCCGGAGCTGTTCAAGCACACGCCGCGGCGTGACCGCGCCACCAAGCTGCTGTCCTTCATCGCCGACGTGGTGGTCAACGGCAATCCCGAGGTCAAGGGCCGCGCCCTGCCGGCCCGCCCCAAGGTGGTCCGCGCGCCGGCGACGGCCGACTTGCCGGTGCCTCCCGGCAGCAAGCAACGGCTCGACGAACTGGGGGCTGAGGGCTTCGCCCGCTGGATGCGCGAGCAGACCCGGTTGCTGGTCACCGACACCACCTTCCGCGACGCCCACCAGTCGCTGCTGGCCACCCGTCTGCGCACCGCCGACATGATGGCGGTGGCGCCGGCCTATGCCCGCCTGCTGCCGCAACTGCTGTCGGTGGAATGCTGGGGCGGGGCCACCTTCGACGTGGCCATGCGCTTCCTCAAGGAGGATCCGTGGGAGCGTCTGGACCGGCTCCGCCAGGCGCTGCCCAACCTGCTCCTGCAGATGCTGCTGCGCTCGGCCAATGCGGTGGGCTACGCCAACTATCCGGACAATGTGGTGCGCTTCTTCATCCGCCAGGCGGCGGCCGGCGGCGTCGACCTGTTCCGGGTGTTCGACTCGCTGAACTGGGTCGACAACCTGCGCCTGTCCATCGACGCCGTGCGCGAGACCGGCGCCCTGTGCGAGGCGGCCGTCTGTTACACCGGCGACCTGCTGGATCCGCAGCGCAGCAAGTACGACCTGAAATACTATGTGCGCCTGGCCAAGCAGCTGGAGGCGGCGGGCGCCCATATCCTCGGCATCAAGGACATGGCCGGCTTGTGCAAGCCGGCAGCCGCCAGGACGCTGGTGGCGACGCTGCGTGACGAGGTGGGCCTGCCCATCCATTTCCACACCCACGACACCAGCGGCATCTCCTCGGCCTCGGTGCTGGCGGCGGTGGAGGCCGGCGTGGACGCGGTGGACGGGGCCATGGACGCCTTCTCCGGGCTCACCTCGCAGCCGCCGCTGGGCTCCATCTGCGCCGCATTGCGCCATGGGCCCCGCGATCCGGGCCTGGATCTGCGGGCGTTGACCGACCTTTCCCATTACTGGGAGGAAGTGCGGCGCAACTATATCGGCTTCGAAAGCGACATCCGCTCGGGCACGGCCGACGTCTATGCCCATGAAATGCCGGGCGGGCAGTACACCAATCTGCGCGAGCAGGCCCGCTCGCTGGGTATCGAAGACCACCGCTGGGGCGAGGTGGCCCGCGCCTATGCCGAGGTCAACCAGATGTTCGGCGACATCGTCAAGGTCACCCCCACCTCCAAGGTGGTCGGCGACATGGCGCTGATGATGGTGACCAGCGACCTGACGCGGGAACAGGTCCTCGACCCTGACCGTCCGGTGGCCTTCCCCGAATCGGTGGTGTCCCTGTTCAAGGGCGAGTTGGGCCAGCCGCCCGGCGGGCTCCCCGCCGGTCTGCGAACGAAGGTGCTGAAGGGCGCGGCTCCGCTCACCGTGCGGCCGGGCGAGGCCATGCCCCCCGCCGATCTGGAGGCGGAACGGGCCGAGGCCGAGAAGAAGGCGGGTCGCAAGCTGGACGACTTCGACCTGGCCTCCTGGCTGATGTATCCCAAGGTCTTCACCGGCTTCGCCGAGCATCGCCGGCATTTCGGCGACCTCTCCGGCCTGCCCACCACCACCTTCTTCTACGGCATGCAGCGGGGCGATGAGATTGCCGTGGACATCGAGCCGGGCAAGACCCTGATCATCCGCTTCCTGGCGATGGGCGATCCCGACGAGACCGGCCGCCGTACGGTGTTCTTCGAGCTGAACGGGCAGCCGCGCACCGTCAAGGTGGCGGACAAGGTCATCGCCCCCTCGCGGCCGCCCCATCCCAAGGCCGAGGACGGCAACCCGGCCCATGTGGCGGCGCCCATGCCCGGGCTGGTGGTCAAGGTCGACGTGGTCGCCGGCCAGAAGGTGCAGCGCGGCGAGCCGCTGATGGCCCTGGAGGCCATGAAGATGGAAACCACGGTGAACGCCGAACGCGACGGGGTGGTGGAGCGCCTGGTGGCCCATGTCGGGCAGCAGGTCGAAACCAAGGACCTGCTGCTGGTGCTGAGGTGAATTTGTGAATGATTGGGAATTGAGACACTCCCAAATCAGGTAAGATTCCAAGCCCCGTTTGCAGACGGCCTCCACCGGAGACTTCCTATGGGCTTAGTCGACGTTTCACCACCTGCATTCCAGGAATAAATGATGTCAGACAAGAGGTGTCAACGAACCGTCTCGGCACCTACGACGCTAAAATCATGGCGACGCCGGTCATGCGCTGCAGTTCTTCGAAGTCGAGCCCTGCAATGATCTCACGTACTTCCAAGCCGTCCTTCGTGATGTCAATGACCGCGAGATCTGTATAGATGCGCTTCACCACTTTCTCGCCGGTAAGCGGGTAGGTGCACTGCGGGACGATTTTCGATTTGCCGTCACGGGTGAGGTGCTCCATCATCACCCAGACGTTTTTTGCGCCAACGGCTAAGTCCATTGCGCCGCCAACCGCGGGAATTGCATCCGGTGCTCCAGTGCTCCAATTCGCCAGATCACCGGTAATCGACACCTGGAATGCGCCGATGACGCAAATGTCGAGATGGCCACCACGCATCATGGCAAACGAATCCCCATGATGAAAGAAAACCCCTCCGGGAAGTAACGTCACCGGCTGCTTGCCGGCATTGATCAGATCCGGATCGACCGCATCGTCGGCCGGCGCGGGACCCATGCCAAGAATGCCATTTTCGCTGTGCAGGACGATTTCCCGGTCCTTGGGGAGGTGATCGCCCACCAAGGTGGGCACGCCAATCCCAAGATTCACATACGACCCTTCCGCAATATCCTGCGCCACGCGCGCGGCCATCTGTTCGCGGGTGCGCTTGATGTAACTCATGCTGCTTCTCCCTCGGCCTGTCGCGTAATTCGCACCACACGCGTGACGAAGATCCCCGGTGTTACTACGGCTTCGGGATCAAGCGCCCCCAATTCCACGATCTGATAAACTTGGGCGATTGTGCATCTGGCGGCGGTCGCCATTACTGGCCCGAAGTTGCGCGCTGCCTTGCGGTACACCAGGTTGCCCCAGCGGTCCCCCTTTTCTGCTTTGACCAATGCCACGTCTGCATGGATCGGGTACTCGAGCACATAGTGATCGCCATCGATTAGCCGCGTCTCCTTGCCTCTGGCGAGTTCGGTGTTGTAGCCGGTGCGTGTGTAGAACGCTCCAATTCCGGCGCCGGCGGCTCGAATGCGCTCGGCCAAGTTGCCCTGTGGTATCAATTCCAGTTCGATCTCGCCGGCGCGGTACAATCCATCGAAGATGTGCGAGTTCGCTTGACGTGGAAACGAGCACATCAGTTTGCGCACGCGCCGGGCTTTCAACAATGCCGCAAGGCCGGTTTCTCCGCTGCCGGCATTGTTGGTAACGATCGTGAGATCACGCGCTCCCTGTTCGATCAGTGCGTCGATCAACTCGTTCGGGATTCCGGGGCCTCCGAAACCGCCGACCATTACCGTAGCGCCGTCCCGGATGCCGGCAACAGCTTTATGCAGGGATTCAACGACCTTGTTGATCATGGCTTGAATGTCACATATATTGAATAGCGTTCAACAATACAAACATACCGTCCGCCCTCTGTCAACCCGCTCCTCTAGCCCTTTTCCGACGTCATTGCGGCGAGGAGAGACCTAGTAAGACAGGGTGTCCGACCCATCGGACCTTCCTCTTTGGAAGGCTTTCAGGATCGGCCAGGCCGTGTGCGACTCGGATCGGTCACATCATGTGCTGCGGACAAACTGTCGGCTGTTGGTTTGACCAAAGATTGGATATTCGGCTCAGCTAACTTACTGAACGATCGTTCAGGATATGCTTTCTCAGAGGTGTGGTATGACGTCTTCCTCTGCTTCGGCCTCCAATGGCGGCACGCTGAAACCTTCCGACAAGACGACTCCCGTTCATCCGTCGCCTCAGGAGCGCTATCGGATGATCGCCGAAGCGGCATACTTCCGGGCGGAAAGACGCGGCTTCTCAGCCGGACACGAGCTTGCGGACTGGCTGGAGGCCGAAGCCGAGGTCGATGCGACATTGCGGCATTCCGACCTGTGCGATAGTGACATTCTGCAGTCCATCAGGAATTTGGTATCGGCCGGTTCGGCGAATGTGTCGCGCGAGGTGCGGCTGTTCACCTTGCGTGCCTTCGCGAATGGTCTGCTGGGTGGGGACCGGCTAAGAAGCGTCGGTCTTGCCGTCATCACGGGAGCCGAGCAAGGAGCATTGCAAATTGCCGGGCGGAACCCCGAGGCTTGGCGGGGAGCCATCGAAGGACTAGAGAACGCTTTGTCCGATCTTGCCGAAGCCTGCCGACTCGCCATTGAAGAAGCGCAAGGACATGCGGCGGAATTTTTCCAGGACGAACTTCATAGAGTGGCCGAAGCGCTCAGGGCTTTGAAGTTATTGCTGGGAGATGTGCTGGTGGAGGACGCTTCGACGGGTGGTGTCTTCGCTGAGAACTCGGTGCATGATCTCGCCCAACATGTCCGGATGGCGGTGGCGCAATTCGCCGGGCAGATCGACGAGATCGTGACCAGGTTCGGCGGCCATGTTCAGGCGGGGGCAAGGGATATGGAGGAAAAAGGGAAGCAGGTGGTACAGGAACAAAAAGAGGTTTCACGGGAACTGATGGTTAGGGCTTTGCGGGTCCTTATCGATCGTCTGGAGGGACATTTCCCCAAGGATCCGTCCTGATGGAAAACGCTTGGCTTCGCTTTTTTTCGATGTGATGGCGGGTGTCGAATGCCAACACGCGTGAAGCGATCCTGAACGCTGCGGCGAACGCCTGGTCAGGACGTGGCCAAGCGGGAACAGCTTCGCTTGACACCGGCGAAATAGACCGTATTTTTTGAATGATGTTCATATATACGTTTTTATCGGCCACGGCCTTCGAGGTTGGCCCGGCATGCCCGTAGGGAGAGCCGCCATGTCAGATCTTCCGAAGTTTGTTCGCATTAATGAAGAAGGCCCGCGCGAGGGGTTCCAGTTTGAACAACGGTTGATCCCTACCGAGCGCAAGATCGCGCTCATCGACAGTCTTTCGAAAACTGGTTTGAAACAGATCCAGGTCGCATCGTTCGTGCCGCCAAAGAACGTGCCGGGGTGGGCCGATGCCGACGAGGTGGTCAAAGGGTTCAATCGGTGTCCTGGGATTAGCTATACGGGCATATGGCTCAACGAGAAGGGCCTGCGGCGGGCGCTGGCCAGCGGCAAGGTGGATGTCAAGGGGAGCCTTTCCCTCACTGCCTCGGAACCGTTCCTGCAACTCAACCAAAACCGAACGTTCAAGCAGAATTTGGAAGCGCAGCACGCGATGGTCACGCTGTTCAAGGACCATAACGTTCCGATCGAGCGGGCCAGCATCATGGCCGCGTTCGGGTGCAATTTTGCGGGTGACGTTCCGATCTCGCTGGTGCTCGAGTTGATCCAGCAAATTCTCGATATCGGTGCGCAGCACGAATTCGCAGTGAACGTGTTGTCGCTCGGAGACACCATGGCTTGGGCCACGCCGGCATCGATTCGGCGTGTGGTGGGGGCGGTGCGCACCAAATACCCTGATCTTGAGATTGCTCTGCACCTTCATGACACGCGCGGCATGGGCATCGCCAATGTATATGCCGGGCTCGAAATGGGGGTGTCGATATTCGATGCGTCGGTGGCTGGGCTTGGTGGCTGTCCTTTCGCCGGCCACCGTGGCGCCGCCGGCAATGTGTGCACGGAAGATTTGGTGTTCATGTGCGAGGAAATGGGTATCGATACTGGCATCAATTTGGAAAGGCTTATTGAATCGGCATTGCTCGCCGAAGAGATCGTCGGGCACCCGCTTCCTGGCCACGTGATGCATGGCGGCTCTCTGCGGAGAATACGGGATAAAATCCTTACCGCCATGTGATCGTCAATTCCCCTTTCCTTACCTCTTGGAGGCCGCCTCCAATTTAGGCCGCCAAATTTTGTCCGAGGGGGCGCCGGCGGTTGAGGGGACTCCGGACCAACAGAGAAACGACCTCCGCAAGCCATGGTCACGGAACCTTGGGTTCCAGCCGTGTTTGTTGACAGATCGTCGACCTGTCGTTTATATTCTCGAATGCCGTTCATAATAATTCGATTGGGAAGACGGTTGGCATTGCGTTTTTTGGACAGATCAAGCGGATGATCGGTCGTGCCCGGAACGAGAGTTGGTGTGGGGCGGGCTGAGATGGAACCGGTATTTGTTGAGTCGAAGGCGACCGCGACAATGGAGCGGTGGTCCCAGAAATGAGGGGCTGTTCGCCGTACATAGTATTGGCTAGAAAAAATCCGTGCTTAAGGCGCTTATTGAAGAAAATGTCTTTTGTTTAACGCTTATGGCAGATCTAGAGAGAAAGGATTAGGCGATGGAATTGGAGCCCATGGAATACGGAGATATTTTCTATGAAATAAACGGCGCTGTCGCACGGATAACAATTAACCGTCCCCGAACACTCAATGCGGTGAACGGGCAAACGATTAAGGAACTCGACCACGCAATACGGCGAGCCAGTCTCGACTCGAGCGTTGGTGTGGTCGTCCTCACGGGGGTCGGGGAAAAGGCATTTTGCTCTGGTGGGGATGTCAAATGGGAGGCGGACGGGGGGCTTGTTGATCTCAACTTTCGTCTCAACCGCTTGGTGTTGCATTGCCCAAAACCAGTCATTGCACGAGTGAATGGCTACGCCATCGGCAGCGGGAACCACCTCGCCTATTTCTGCGATTTCACGATCGCCGCGGAGCATGCGACCTTTGGGCAGACCGGCCCGAGGGTGGGTTCGCCCGCCGCAGGGCATTACGTCACGCATCTGATCGATATTATCGGGCACAAGCGCGCCCGGGAAATGTGGATGCTCACCCGGCAGTACACGGCGCATCAGATGCTGGAGTGGGGACTGGTCAACGCGGTCGTTCCCTACGCGGAACTTGATGCCGAGGTCGACAGATGGTGCGGCGAACTCCTTGAGAAAAGTCCGACCTGCCTGAAAATCTTGAAATATTCATTCAACTCGCAAGTCGATCTGACTGCCATGGATGATGTAATAGCCAAGGTAGCACCTGACTATTACCTAACCGGAGAGCAGCTTGAAGGGGCGAATGCGTTTCTTGAAAAGAGGAAGCCGGATTTCAGCCGCTGGCGAAAGTAGGCCGTAAGAATTGTAAAAAAATGACGAGGAACGGGAAATGAATGGGCAATTACCGCAGTCAACGCTTCCATTGTACTATAAATCTCTCAATTGGGACCAATTTTTTTCGGAAAACCCGCCGCCTGATGTCTGGTACGAGCACGTTTTCCTGAAGTGGTCAAAGGATGAGATCCGTTCATATCAGGAACGGCGCTTTCTTGAGGTGATGAAACTTGGCTGGACAAACCGTTTCTACCAGCGGCTGTGGGGCGATGCCGGCATCGAGCCCGGCGACATTCGTGGTCTCGACGATCTCGGGAAACTTCCCATCTTCAATTCGGAGGACGTGAAGAAGAGCATCGAAGACCATCCGCCGTTCGGCGAAGTCTGCGGCATCGAACCGATGGATTATATCCGCAAGGTGCCGCTCAGACTGGGAACGAGTGGCGGGACGACCGGTGTTCCTCGTCCCACCCTGTTCGGTCCCGCCGACTGGGAACTCAACGGATTGACGACGGCCCGCCATTTGTACGTTCAGGGCGGCCGCCCAGGCGATGTTCTTCAGGCCTGTGCAACGCTGTCATTTGCCAACTTCGGTTGGGCATATTATCAGGCGGCGCATCACTACCTCGGCATGCTGCCGTTGACAACGGGCAGCGGCGTTGTCACGCCGACGCGTAAACAACTGGAATACGCGTTTGCATTGGGAACGAATATCTGGGCTTCGTTTCCCGAATATTTCACCCAACTGGCTCGCGTATCGGAGACAGAACTCGGCCGAAGCGTGCGAGACCTCAAGACGAAAATGCTCGTCTCTTACCTCGGGCCGGATCTGGATAACTCGTTGCGTCAGCATCTTGAGGAACTGTGGGGCTGTCCGGTCTATGACAATTACGGGACGCATGAAACGAACGTATGTGCCTTCGAGGGCGAGGACCAAGATGGCCTATATATTATGGAAGATCTTTGCTACATGGAATTCCTCGATCCCGAGTCCTTGCGGCCGGTACCGACCGGCGAAGCCGGCGACATCATTTTCACCCACTTGCAGCGCCAGATTCCACCGTTGATTCGGTACAACTTGCGCGACCTCGGCAGAATTAAGCACGAGGGCCGAGGGCCGTCGGGCAGCAATTTCCGCCGAATGGACAAATTTCTCGGACGAAGCGACCAGATGGTCAAGATTCGCGGAGTGAACATCTATCCGATGGCATGCCTGAGCGCCATTCGCAGCGACGGACGGACCACCGGAGAATGGATCTGCATCCCCCAGCGAATCGAGCAAGAAGGCGTGTTGCGCGAAGAGATGCTGGTGAAGGTCGAGGTGAGGGCGGATGCCGGTTCCTGGGACGGGTTGCAGGAGCATCTCGAGCGCCGTCTGAAGGAAGATCTCGGCATCAAGACGCCGGTGCTTCTCGTTGCGGAAGGCCAACTCCCGGAGACCAATGTGGGCAGGGAAGGCAAGCCGCGACGTCTGCTCGATCAGCGCGGCACTGTCGTTCGGCGTTAGGGTGGGATCATGACTGGCGATCGATATCAGGACATTCGCGACGGGGTTCGTGATCTTTGCGCACAGTTTCCTGCGGAATATTTCCGCAGGATTGACGAGCAGCGCACCTATCCCGAAGAATTCGTCGATGCGTTGACCAAGGCGGGATGGCTTGCCGCGCTGATCCCCGAAGAATATGGGGGATCGGGGCTGGGGTTGACCGAGGCCTCAATCATCATGGAGGAGATCAATCGGGCAGGTGGCAATTCTGGTGCGTGCCATGGTCAGATGTACAACATGGGGACGCTCCTCCGCCATGGATCGGAAGAACAGAAACGCGCCTATTTGCCGAAGATCGCCTCCGGGGAACTGAGCCTGCAGGCCATGGGCGTTACCGAGCCGACCACCGGCACCGATACCACCAAGATCAAGACGATGGCGGTCAGGCGAGGCGACCGTTACATCGTCAATGGACAGAAAGTCTGGATCTCCCGTGTTCAGCACTCTGATCTGATGATCTTGCTGGCGCGCACCACGTCACTTGCGGAAGTTAGGAAAAAGTCGGAGGGCATGTCGATTTTTGTGGTCGACCTACGCAGCGCTATCGGCCGGGGATTAAGCATTCGACCGATCTCGAATATGGTCAATCACGAGACCAACGAACTGTTTTTTGACGACTTGGAAATCCCCGTCGAAAATCTTATTGGCGAGGAAGGCAAGGGATTCAAATATATCCTCGATGGGCTCAATGCTGAACGAACTCTGATTGCCGCCGAGTGCATCGGTGACGGCTATTGGTTTATCGACAAGGTGGTAAAGTATGCCGGCGAGCGGATCGTGTTCGGCCGTCCGATTGGCCAAAATCAGGGCGTGCAATTTCCCATTGCCGAGGCTCACATCGAGATCGAGGCTGCCAACCTGATGCGGTTCGAGGCATGTCGCCGGTTTGACGCCCATCAAGAGTGCGGCGCCCAAGCGAACATGGCGAAGTATCTTGCCGCAAAGGCCTCCTGGGAGGCGGCGAACGCTTGCCTGCAGTTCCATGGGGGGTTCGGCTTCGCTTGCGAGTACGACGTGGAGCGGAAATTCAGAGAAACGCGCCTTTACCAGGTGGCGCCAATTTCCACCAACATGATCCTGTCCTACGTGGCCGAGCACGTGCTCGGCCTACCTCGTTCCTTCTAGGAAAAGAGGGTCAGAATTGCCGACGCCGCCGATGCCCGGTCCGGCATCGGCGGCGTTGCGCCTCGTTTTGCGTGACAAAAATATCACAGAGCATGATGCCGCCTATCTGGCATCATGTAGAACGGCATTCACATAGTTGACTGCACTCAGTGCTCACGATATAAATGGCGTTCGAGAATATGAGTGCCGTTTAACGGCCAAGGGAAGGAAACGTAGCAATGACAAGTCTGCCATCGAGAGTGGCGGCTACGCTGGCCGGGTCCGTGTGTTGCTTTGCGGGACTCGCGCATGCATACGAGTTCACGCCGAGCGAGGATTGGAAACTCAATTTCGACAATACCCTCCAATACGATCTGGGAATGCGTGCCCAGGGTCCGAACGCGAACATCCAAAACAGCCCGTTCTGGCAAGAGGGGGAGTACAAATTCCCCAAGGCGGGTGACATCGTTACCAATCAGGTGTCGGATCTGGTCGAACTTCAGGCCATTTATCAAGGCAGAATGGGCGCGCGCCTTTCCGGAAGTCTTTGGAAGGATTTCGCCTATGACAGCAGCAAGATCGAGACCAACCCTGCCTACACAGGGTCGACCTCGTATTTGGGTAATAAGTATAATGACTATGCGTCAACTTACTACCAACAGGGCGGCGAACTGCTCGACGCGTTTGTATTTACGAACACGGAGGTAGCGGACAAGCCGACCTACCTTAAGGCTGGACGGCTGTCCGAGTATTGGGGTAATGCCCTCTTCTTTGGGTTCTCCAACATTGCCTATTCGCAGCAACCCATCGATTTTGCCAAGGCTTTTGCCCAACCGGGGTCAGAGGTCAAGGAGCTTTTCCTGCCGCGGACCCAGGTTTCGGTGTCCACCGAATTAACGCCCAATCTGTCGGTGTCGGCTCAGTATTTTTTTGAGTACGAGCCGGATCTGTTCCCCGAGGCAGGGACCTACCTGGGCTTCAATGACTTTCTTTTCAAGGGGCCGAACCAGCCCGGATATCTGGCTAACTACGGCATAACGGGGATCGCCGGTATGGTTAGGCCTAAGAACGTCAACAATAATTTTGGCGTGAAGGTGAACTGGTCGCCGGACTGGGCGGCTGGAGACATGGGCTTCTATTATCGCCGCTTTGACGAGGTGATGCCGTGGATGTTCCTGGTGAACAAGGACAATGTTCTGCAGGATCCCTTCGCTCAGGGTGTCACCCTATTAGGGTTCAGTTATGAAAGAGCTTTCGGCGAACTGAGCACCGGCTTGGAGGTCAACCGGCGTATTCATACCGCTCTGAGCACCGGCGGCTTCTCCGGACTGGGCGTCGGTGGCACCGATGTCGGCGTGAAGGGCGATCTTGACAACGTCATCGCCAACGGGTTTTTGCAACTAGGCGGTACGCCGCTATGGGATACTGGAATTTTGCTGGGTGAGTTCAGTTTCACCCATCTGGACTCGGTCACCAGCAATCAGCAGTGGTATAACGGCGTCGGCTCCGGTTACGCTGGCTGCGACAGCCAGGGCATCAAGAACGGCTGCGCTACCAAGAACGCCTTGGCCGTTGCCGTATTGTTCGATCCGCAATGGCTGCAGGTGATTCCCGGCATCGATTTGGATGCGCCGATGTCGCTGACCTGGGGCATCGCCGGCAATCCCGCCTACGCGGCCGGATCCTTCTACGCCCAGAACTCGCAGATTTATTCGGTTGGCATCAGAGCGACCTACCATGCCGCCACAACCTTGGCCTTAACCTATACAGGGTATCATTGGCAGCCCAACAGCCAAGGCGCAGGTATTGCCAACGGAACGACTTGGGCAACCTACGATGGTGCCGTCGCTCTCAACGATCGCGGCTGGGTTCAACTACAGCTCAAGACTTCATTCTGACACCGTCGGCCGAAGGGAGAAGCGACAATGAGAAAATATGAGATTACCGGGCTGCTGGCCGGTGCGTTCGCCTTGTTTGCCCAGTCCGCTCTGGCTGGCGCGACGGCTGAAGAAGCAAAAGAACTGGGCAATACGTTGACCGAGTTCGGTGCGGTAAAAGCGGCGAATGCCGATGGTTCGATTCCGGCCTATACGGGTGGCATCGAGAAGGTTCCCGGCTATGATCCTCAAACATCTGCCCAGTACGTGGATCCGTTCGCCAGCGAAAAGCCGTTGTATTCGATCGACGCCAAGAATATGGCGCAATACGACTCGGTCTTGACCGAGGGTACCAAGGCCCTGATGAAGAAGTTCTCGGATTACCGGATTGATGTTTATCCAAGCCATCGTAGCTTCCGGTACGTTCCATGGGTTCTGCAGAACACTGTAAAAAATGCCACGACGGCCAAACTTGCTGGCCAGGTCGAGGGTGATGCCATAGAGGGCGCGGATGCGAACAATCTGCCTTACCCGGGGATCCCGTTCCCGATCCCGAAGAATGGCTACGAGGTAATGTGGAACAATGCCCTGCGCTTTTCTGCCGTGGTCAGTCACAATGTCGGCTCCGGTTGGCTGATCGATTCATCGGGCGGCATTACAGATCTGCCTTCGGTAGACGAATATTTTATTCACCCGTGGTACGACACGAGTGGCAAACTGCGTGACAAAGTGTTCAATTCCGTGTTTGGCCTGTCATCGACCATGACGTCCCCGCCGTCCTCGGCAGGCGGCCATTTCCTGAACTATTACGGTCCAAATGCAGCCGAGGATGGACAGCGTGTATGGTTTTACACTCCCGGCCAGCGTCGGGTTCGGCGGGCCCCTGAATTTGCCTACGACGTTCCGCTTGCGGCCTACGGCGGCGTAATTTTCTGGGACGAGATTTACGGCTTTGTCGGCCGCATGGACCGCTTCGACTTCAAGCTCGTCGGCAGAAAAGAAATGCTCGTGCCGTACAACGTATTTGGCGTGACGAATACGTTCATGGCCAAGGACTTTATCGGGCCGAAATTTGTCAACCCGGCGGCACTGCGCTGGGAGAAGCATCGCGTCTGGGTCGTCGACTCGGTGCGCAAGCCTGAGGCACGCCACGCTTACAGCCGTCGGACCTTCTACGTCGACGAGGATTGCTGGTGCATCACGACCTCGGAGGCTTATGACAATGCCGGGGCGATCTGGCGTGTCCATCAGATCAACAACTTTCCTTCCTATGATACGGGAGGGATCAATGTTGATGCCTGGACGACCTATGACCTGATCAAGGGTAGTTATTTCACGGTGAATACCGGCCACCGCGAACCCGGAAATTCCATTCACCATTATAATTCTGTGGAAGGATTGGCGATCAAGCTCACTCCGCAGTCTGTTGCCTCAGGCGGGGTACGCTAATCATTTTTCGGGCGACGACCGGCCTTCGCTGTGCCGGTCGTCGCTGGTGAAAGCGATCCTGTTTCCTCGGTATTTGTCAATTTCTGGGGCTCCGGTCGGCAAATGAGTCACAAGTCAACGCCTGTCCGACGTGCCCGGTGGGGACGAGTCGCGGTGTGCCTGTTGGCATTCCTGTATTTGGCCCCGGCGCATGCAGACGTGAAATTCCGCGACCCTCTGGATACTCCGGCGGATGCACGCGTGGCCGTTTCTGGCCGACCTTTAATTGCGATAGCACGGGCTGGGCAGGATTTGGTGGCGGTCGGTTCCCGCGGCCTGGTGATCCGATCAGCCGATCGGGGACAAACCTGGACGCAAGCCAAGGTTCCTGTGCAGAGCGACCTGCTGGCCGTCCATTTTCCAACCCCGGACGAAGGCTGGGCGGTCGGCCACGATGGGGTGGTGCTGCACAGTACCGACGGAGGCGTCACTTGGGCGAAGCAGTTGGATGGCCGAATGCTGTGCACTGCCTTCCGGGAATACTACGAGAGAACCTCCCGACCCGACGCACTGGGTGCGCTCCAAAATGCCGTCGCTCAACTTGAACAAAACTGCAAGGATGGTTTCGCGCCGCTTCCTTTCCTTGACGTATGGTTCGAAAATACACACGAAGGCTTTGTCGTCGGGTCGTTCGGTATGATTGCGGCGACCACCGATGGCGGCAAGACCTGGGAGCCGTGGTTGCATCGCATCGATAACAGCCAGGGGCTCAACTTCAACGCCATCCGTGATATCGAAGGCCATCTGTACATCGCCGGGGAGAAAGGCGAGGTCTACAGGCTCGATCGATCTGTCGGTCGCTTTACCAAGACTGACACAGGTTACACCGGAAGCTTTTTTGGCATCGCGGGCAATGGCGAAGCCTTGATCGCTTTCGGCCTCCGCGGTGTCGCTTATCGCAGCGTTGATGGCGGAATGCGGTGGGAAGCCTTAACCATGCCCGCCGACCAGACGATCACGGCCGGGGTCTCGCGGAGTGATGGCGAAGGTTTTGTCCTCGTCAACGTAGCAGGCCAAATGTTGCTTGGGGATAAATCCGGCAAGGAATTCCGGGCCATGCAACCGAAGAGGCCGACGCGCGCGACGGGAATTGCCCCAGTTGATGTCGAGACGTACGCCATCACGGGTCTGGATGGTGTCCAGATCGAAATTATGAATAACGCGCCGATTTCGGGGTCAAAGACTCCTTAGGGAACTCAAAATATCATGGCCACTTCTATCGATAATCCGCTGGATGGAATGCAGGTCGTTGCTGATCGGGATAGTTTTGACGCCTGCTCCGGCAATGTGTTGGAACGCATCATCTTCAACAATCGTCTGGTCATAGTCCTTGTCTGTACGCTTCTTACCGCCTTCTTGAGTTCCCAAGCAATTCGACTGGAAATAAATGCCAGCTTTGAAAAGATGATGCCTCGGTCGCATCCGTTCATCAAAAATTATCTGGAGAATAAAGAGTCATTGCGTGGTTTGGGGAATTCTGTTCGGATTGTTGTCGAGAATTCGCAAGGCGACATCTATAATTCTCATTACCTGGAAATATTGCGCGATATAAATGATAAAGTATTTCTTATTTCCGGGGTTGATCGAGCATTCATGAAATCGTTGTGGATGCCGGTGGTTCGCTGGACGGAAATTACCGAAGAAGGTTACAAAGCCGGATCCGTTATGCCGGACACCTATAACGGTTCCATCGAGAGCATCGAGGATTTGCGCAAGAATGTGCATCGCTCGGGGATCATAGGCTCTCTGGTGGCGAACGACGAGCGTTCGAGCATGCTGTTCGTTCCACTGCTTGATCGAGATGCCGCCGGTAAGGCGTTGGATTATCGAGTTTTCCGTGACGCGGTCGATACGATACGTAAAGAATACGAGAAAGATGGCGTCAAGATCCATGTCATAGGTTTTGCCCAGCTTGTAGGAGACCTGATTCATGGCGTGATAGAGGTGTTTACGTACTTCTCTTACGCAGCATTGATTTGCGCATGCTTTATTTTATTGTACACGCGGTGCATCCGAAGCACGGTATTGGTAACGTTTTGTTCCGTCATAGCGGTTTCGTGGCAACTCGGTTTGATGCGCCTGTTTGGCTTTATTTTAGATCCCTATTCGATTTTAGTGCCATTCTTGATCTTCGCCATCGGTGTTTCCCATGGTGCCCAGAAGATGAACGGCATCATGCAAGATGTCGGGCGGGGCACCCACCGCTACATCGCTGCCCGATATACATTTCGGCGCCTCTTTCTTGCCGGTCTCACCGCATTGTTGGCCGATGCCGTCGGCTTTGCCGTTCTGGCGATTATTGACATCCCGGTCATCCGCGGTCTTGCCATCGCTTCCAGTATCGGCGTTGGTGTTCTGATCTTCACCAATCTCATTCTTCTGCCCATCCTCTTGTCCTATACGGGTGTAAGCAAAGCCGCGGCAGCACGCAGCCTGAGGGCCAGTCTCGGGGATCATCCGCTGACCCGCTGGTTGGGGCGATTTACCACGCCCCGTTGGGCTGTCGGCGTCATCGGTATCATGGCTGGACTTTCCGTCGTGGCCCTGGTGATCGGCTCCGACGTCAAGATCGGCGACCTGGATTCCGGGGCGCCGGAGTTGCGCCCCAATTCGCCCTACAATCGGGACAATGCGTACATCACCGACCACTACAGGCTGTCAAGCGACCAATTCGCCGTCATCGTCACGACCCAGAAAAATGGGTTGGTGGACTACGAGACCTTGCTCGAAATGGACCGACTTGAAGAAGTTCTGCGCGATCTTCCCGGCGTACAGACCACGGTTTCGGCAGCCAGTCTGGCGCGAAGTTATACTGCGGCCAGTTTCGAGGGCTCGCCCAAGTGGGTCACCCTGAACCGCGACAGCTATGTGGTTTCGGATGCGCTCAATTACGTCTACGATTCCAACCCGGAAATGTTCAACGATCAGCGCTCCGTCGCTCCGGTCATTGCGTTCCTGGCCGACCACAAGGCGGAAACCCTGGATAGGGTGGTGAATGCCGTCGAGAGCTTTGCCGCCGAGCACAACACGGAGCGACATAAGTTTCTGCTCGCGGCAGGATCCTCGGGAATCGAGGCGGCGACGAATATCGCGGTGAGCAGTGCGAACCGCACCATGCTCCTGTACGTCTATTCCGCGGTGGTCTTGTTGTGCCTCATAACATTCCGCAGCTGGCGCGCGGTGATTGTCGCGGTGGTGCCGTTGATGGTCACGTCGATCTTTGGCGAGGCCTTGATGGTGTTGTTGGGCATCGGGGTCAAGGTTGCCACCTTGCCTGTCACCGCGCTTGGCGTCGGAATCGGTGTCGATTACTCGCTGTATTTGCTGAGTGTGCACCTGGCCCACCAGCGCCAAGGTCTTTCGGTTTCTGAAGCGTATCGCGGCGCCCTCATGTTTACCGGGAAGGTGGTCGCCCTCATCGGTGTTACCTTATCGGCTGCGGTCATTACTTGGGCCTGGTCGCCGATTAAGTTTCAGGCCAATATGGGACTGCTTCTCGCCTTCATGTTCCTCTGGAATATGCTTGGCGCTCTCATCCTCGTCCCCAGCCTGGCGGCGTTCTTGTTGCGAACGGAAACTCGTGGCTCGGCATTGTTGCCGATGGCCGATGCCGAGGGACGCTAATGCTTGATCCGACGATGAGGAGATCCGGAATGGGTGGGCGGTTGCTGAACAAGGTGGCGCTCGTAACGGGTGGAGCCAGCGGTATCGGGGCAGCTCATGCGCAACTTTTCGCAGGGGCCGGCGCCAAGGTGCTGGTGTGTGACCTGCAGGAGGAATTGGGCCACACCGTCGCCGAGGAAATCAGGCGCAATGGCGGCGAGGCAGAGTTCTTTCGTCTTGATGTCGCCTGTGAGGACCATTGGAAAGCGGCGGTGGCGGATGCTGTCCGCCGTTATGGAACGCTGACCACCCTCGT
Source organism: Pseudomonadota bacterium (assembly GCA_021793155.1). Lineage (GTDB taxonomy): Bacteria > Pseudomonadota > Alphaproteobacteria > Rhodospirillales > Magnetospirillaceae > DUZF01. Next base: position 322,356 of record JAJYTF010000001.1, read on the forward strand.
CAACAACGCGGGGGCCTTCAGCGCTGGTGGCGTCGAGGTGGAAACCGACGAGGGATGGGCCCGCCTGGTGGCGGTCAACCAGACCGGCGTGTGGTTGGGCATGAAGACCGCAATGCCGGAATTGCTGAAGTCCGGGAACGCGGCGATCGTCAATATCGCGTCAATTTATGGAATTATCGGAAGCCCAGGGGCGATCGCCTATCATGCGACGAAAGGGGCGATCCGGGTCATGGGTAAATCCGCCGCGCTGGAGTACGCTCGCCGCGGGGTTCGCGTGAACACGGTATTCCCCGGTGTCATCAAGACGCCGATGCTGGGCGATGTCCCCGAAGAAGCGTTGAGGGCGCTCGAGGAGGCCATCCCAATGGGGCGGCGTGGAAGCCCCGAGGATATCGCCTACGCTTCGCTCTATCTCTGTTCGGATGAGGCAAAATTCGTCACTGGCGGCGAATTTGTGATAGACGGCGGCTCTACCGCCCTCTGAACAGCACTGGCGAATGAAATAGACTTCGTCGGCTGCCGCTTAGTCCTCCAAAGAGCGGCGTGAATCCTGGCATGCCAGAGATCAACACAAGCGACCCTATCCGAGCGAGGGACGGTCGTCGACGGAACTCGGTCGGTCGATGAACTAAACCTTGACAGGATTTCCTGTCGGGAATATCAATATGCGAACGACGTTCAATTATTGGATGTCAAAGGCAGAAGGTTTATCCCTGCGTCGTCCTGAGCGCGAGGCAAGCGGAACGCACCAGACCCGGTGCGATAGACCCAGAATAGCGAGGAGGAACCATGAGTTCACACCACACGATGCTGAGGACTACGTTGAAGGGAGAGCATATCGGGCTGTTGGAAAGAATTGGTGAGGCCGACAAGTCGTATCGGGAAACGGGGCACATCTTTGGCCTGAAATATTTGGAATTGCTCGAAGATGATCCGCTCAAGTTCGACAAGTTCCAGACGCGGCTGATCGCCGCCGTCAGCGCCGCCCGGGAAACGTCCAAACACGTTTCGGGGTCTCCGGCCGGGGTCGGGATGGGAGAACTGTTGCATCTGCTGGCCCTGCCCGAGGGCGAAGTGGTCGCTTCATCTTTTGGGTTGACCGGCCACGTCATGAGTTTTCCCCTTATCGTCAGGCATATGGCCGAGACGGGATTGGAAGAAAACCCCGGGTTCAGAGACGGCGACATTTGGGGAACGAACGATCCCTTGTCGGGCGGGCCCCACCAGTCCGACTGCTATACCTATCTTCCGATCTTCTATGACGGCGAGTTGATCGCCTGGGCCGCCGGCGTCAATCATATCGCCGACACCGGCCACTCCATCTGCCCTGGCGGTGTTCCAGCCCACTCCCCGACAACCTACTGCGATGGTTTCACCTATGGACCAATGAAGATCGGTGAGGATCTTATCGAGTATAAATGGTTCGAGCGGATGTGGATGCGCCGCACAAGAACCGGGACGCTGAATATCCTCGATGAAAAAATGCGCCTGACCGGAGCGATCATGCTGCGCGGCAGGGTGATGGAACTCATCGACGAATTTGGCTTGGAATATTTCAAGAAAGCCACAAGGGAAATTCTGGAGCGGGAACGGCGGGCCATCGAGCGCCGGGTGCGAACGCAGATGGTGCCTGGCGCATTTCGCCAAGCCCTATTCCGGCCAGTTCGACAAAAGGGAATGATGGGCCACCTCTATCGTGAAGCGGACAAGGATTGGGTGGTCCAAATCAACGAAACAATCACCATCGAACCCACCTCATTTATAAGAGTTGATTGCGATGGCAGTACAAGCCAGGATTATTTCTGGGCAAACGGACATCGTGGCGGAATTTTGCTGGGAATGGGATGGCATTCGATGGCTGTCCTGGTGCAAAGCCCCCTTGTCAATACATCGTTGCTCAAGATGATCGACGTGGAAGGGGCTCCCGGCTCCATCATCAGTCCGACGCGGACCGACGTCAGCACTTGTGCGCCGAATGTCGTCGGCACCATGGTGTCACTTTTGCCCAATCATGTCTTTGCCTGGTCATATTTCCTTCGAGGTTTTCTGGAGGAATCCTACCTGTGTGAATACGTGTATTCGGTTTTCGGCACCGGCGGCGTGTTGAAGAACGGCATTCCCTGGGGAATGACGGACTTCGGTTATGTCGGCAGCAGTCCCCGCGGGCCGTCACCGTGGCGTGACGGCGAGGCATGCATGGTGGGATCCGGAAATCCCGAAGCCGATTTCGGCGAAGTCGAAGAATGGGAATTCGTTGAGCCGGCCCTGACCTCGCTGAGTCGAAAACTGGTGCCGGACATGTGTGCTCATGGCAAGCACCGGGGCAGCATTGGGATGTCGGCCGCCCATCTGATCAGTGACCCCGGTCAGTTTCTGACGATGAACACGATGGGGATCAGCGGCACCGATATGCTTGGTTGCGCCGTCGGGGTGTGCGGCGGCTACCCGATGCTCAACGGCCTGGTCATGTATCTGCACGACACCAACGCCTACGAGCTGCTGGAACAGGGCGAGACCTTGCCGACTGATTTTGTCGAGGCCTGCCGGATGATCAATGAAGGCAAGCTCAAAGTCGGCACCGTGGAAATGTACGGCAACGAATCGCCAGTGACCCAGCTCAAGCACGGCGATCTGGTCTTCCAGGGTCTGCAGGCCGGCAGCGCCTGGGGCGAGCCTTTGGATCGCGATCTCGACTTGATCAAATCCGATGTCGAGCGCGGTTGGATGTCCGCCGAGACGGCCCGGAAGGTCTACGGCGCCGTGGTGACGCAGACCGAGCATGGCGAATGCCATGTCGATCGGGATGCCAGTGCCGCTGCTCGGCAGAATATTCGCGATAAACGGAAGATGAGAGCGGTAAGCGCTAGGGAATTCTGGAAGCGCGAACGGTCAAAAGTGATCGAAAAGAAGTTTTCCCACGTCGATGTTGCCAACATGTATCAAGACACGCTGCAGTATAAAAAGTGGCACGCCGAGTTCCACGGATTCTGGCAGCTGAGCGACGATTATAAGATTTGATATTCGTCGGCGAGGAACGTTGCGTGGGACGATGGAAAGATGGCGTGCCAAGGCGCGCAATCCTCTTCGTCCGGATCGATACACGGTGCTCCGGGTCCAAGGAGGTAAGACATGTCTGAACAAAGTGAACAAATTCTTCCCAAAAACAAGCTGCGACTGCTGGTCGACGGAAAGCTCCCATTAGAGGACATTCATGCGCTCTTGCGCATGCCGGTCAAGGACCACGACCGATTCTGGAAATATCTTGAAGTTCTTCAGGAGAGGGTCAGCTGGAAAGAGAGAATTCTGGTTCGCGTCTCCGAACACCTGTATGTCGTCGAGAAGGGCGCGGAGCGGATCGTCAAGTGCGACTGCGGCCAGGAATTCGGCGATTACCGCATCAACTGGAAGCTGAGTAGCTTGGTATACGCCCGCAAGACGGCCGAAGAATTCGACGAGATATTTACAACACCGAACAAGCCGAATCCGGAGTTTGTCGAGATCCGTGAGTTCTACTGTCCGGGCTGTATGGCTCAGCTTGGCGTTGAAGCTGTGCCTTCGGGATACCCGTTCCTGTTTGAAGTGCTCCCGGATATCGACACTCTCTACGAGTGGGAAGGCCGGCCCCTGAAAAGCGCTAGTAAGGAGTGGTACGTGGACCTGACGGCAACTCAAACGGAAAAATGGGCGAAGGAGGAAGGGAAATGAGCCCGGACAAAAACAAAAAGTACCTGGTGGCGCTCGATGCCGGTGGGACCATGACGGACACCTTCCTGGTGGACGAAGACGGTAATTTCAGCCTGGGGAAATTTCTTACGAATTATGGGAACGAATCAATCAGTTACATGGGTTCTGTCGGTGACGCGGCGCACCAGCTCGGCTTGACGTCAGGCGACATTCATTCCAATACGGACACGTCGATCTATACCGGCACGATCATGTTGAACATCCTCATCACCGGGGATGGAAAAAAGGCGGGTCTGTTGGTGACGCGAGGCCAAGCCGATACCCCGTTCCTCGAGCGCGCGTTGACTTGGCTTGGCCGGCCGCCGGCGGAAAAGTGGAAGCTTCAGCTGCACGAACATACGCGGCCGATGATCGAGCGAAAGAACATCGTCGAGGTGACCGAGCGTATTTCGGGCGGCAACTACTTCCCGCCGGGTAGCCATCACGAGGCTGGCCACGTCATCATCCCGATGCATGAGGAGGACGTGCGCAAGGGTGTGGAAAGGCTCATCGACAACGGTGTCGAGGTCATCGGTATTTGCTTCCTGTGCTCGTATGCGAATCCGCAGCACGAAAAGCGGGCGGCCGAAATCGCGCGTGACGTCATCAAGAAACGCTCTGCCAAGATCAATGTCATTTTGTCCAGCGACATATGCCCGATGATCAAGGAAAGCGCGCGGATGAAGACGGTGCTCGTCGAGTGTTTCGCGTGCGAGGGCGCGAGGTCGCGGCTGAAAGACGTGGAAGATTCGGCGAAGACCGATGGGTACAAGTTCGACCTCCAGACGCTGCTGGCCTTCGGGGGTGTGGCGAATATCCGCTACCCGCGCCTGTATGAAAGCATCGTTTCAGGCCCCACCGGCGGGATGCTTGGCGGCAAAGTGATGGCCGACCTCAAGGGCATCAAGAACCTGCTTTGCGCCGACCTGGGTGGCACAAGCTTTGAAGCGGGCGTCATCGTCGGCGGGCAGCAAAGCTTGAACCGGGAGCCCAATTTCGCCGGCCACCGCTTGAACATGACGATGCTGGCCACGGACTCGATCGGCAACGGTACGGGAACCGCGATCCACGTCGATCCTGACGCCAAGCGTGTCATCCTTGGGCCGGAGTGTGCCGGTTCTCGCGTCGGCATCTGTTTCAATTATCCCGAAATCACACTGAGCGATATCAACGTCGCGCTTGGCTATCTTTCTCCCGACAATTTCCTGGGAGGAAAAGTCAAACTCGATCGGGAAAAAGCCATTCACGAATTGACGGAAAGATTGGCCAAGCCGCTGGGCATGGACGTTTTCGAGGCATGTGCCGGGGTTTTGGACCTGATGCACTCGGGCCTGCAGGATCACGTCAACGATACGTTGCTTTCCAGGGGAATGGATCCGCACGAATTCACCATGATCGTCTATGGCGGTAGCGGCCCGTTGCATCTGTGGGGCATCGAGAAAGGCCTGAAACTCGGCGGAATGTTCACCGTCCCCTGGGCGGCGGCTTTTTCGGCTTTCGGAATTGCTGCTGCCGAGTACTATCACCGTTACGAAAAGAGCCTGACCTGCTCCATTCTGCCGTCGCTGTCGGCCGAGACCAAGTTGGAGATCTGCAAGCCGATGAACGACGCGTGGCGCGTTCTTGAGCAGCAGGCGTACCGCGAATTGGAGCAGGAAGGATTCTCCCGAGACAAGGTTTCCTTCCGGTACGGTATCGCCGCCCGTTACGTCGGACAGCTCTTCTCTAGCTGGGAGGCTCCGGTCGTGAGAGGGAATGTCGATACCCTCGAAGATGTGGAGATGATCTGCAACTCGTTCGAAAAGACCTATACGCGGATCTATCCCACGGCCTCACGCTTCCCGGAAGCAGGGTACCTGATCACCAGTGTCTATCTCGAGGCCGTTGTGCCGAAGATTCAGCCCAAACTGGTGGCGCACCCCATCAACGGCGAGAAGCCCGTGGCGGCGGCCAAGAAGGGGGAGCGAGAAGCCTATTGGGATGGGCACTGGAGGAAGTGCGACGTGTGGAACATGGAACTGATGGAGCCGGGAAATCGGATATTTGGGCCGGCTCTCATCGAGCATCCGATGACGACGCTCCCCGTGCCTCCCGGGCGCTACGTCGAGATGGATGAGCACAAGGCAATCTGGTTCAAAAGGGAGAACGAATAGACCGAGTGTGTCGTCCGTGAAATGACCGTGCCGGCCCTCAGGCCGGCACGGTGCTGTCAGGGGCCCCCGCAAACTCGTGCCGCATTTGCGCCGTGTCGGTTGAGCCAAGCGGGAGCGCCGCTTAAGTGGCCGCGATGCCGAACAGCCTGTCGTGTAGGGTGAAGAAAATCAACGCCCAGGCGGCAAGCGCAACGGCGACGACGATGATGTCCCGCGCCGCGCGGCCTGAGGCGTAGGCGATGCCTACCTCACCGTCGCGGCCACGGGCAGAAAAGAAATCGATCAGAGCCCACAGGAGTAGTGCGCCGAACAGCACCACGGCATGCATGCGGCTGTCAGCCAGTAGGTGGCCGAAAGACAATAAGGCCACGCCGAGGACCATGGGGTGACCGAGGGTGGCCTTGATGCGGCTGCCAGGGATGTACGCGGCGGCGACGAGCACCAAGGACGCGAGGGCGAGAACGGCCGTCAGCTCGGCGGCCCATTCCGGCGGCGACCACAATTCCGTCGGATTGGCTTGGGCGACACGCATGCCATGGACGATCGTCAGGAAGCCCGCCAAGGAAACGACCGAATAGAGTCCCTTCCAGCCCCACTCTCCCAACCGTTCCACTTGTCTTGCGCGCCACGGTTCCGCGAAGATACGCACGGAATGCATCCCGAGGAAGATTGCGAGCCCGATGAGAAGAAAACGCATTGCTTCATTCCCTTCAGCTGGGTAAGCCGAGTACGTTCTTTGCAATGATGTTGCGTTGAATCTCGTTGGTTCCGCCATAGATTGGCGCTGGTCGTGCGTAATAGAAATTCCCGAGAACATCGATCTGCGCCGCGCCAAAATCGATCTTTCCACCCATTGCCCCGGCGGCGCCGGCGGCTTCGACCATCAGATTGCTGATTCTCGCATAGGTCTCGGTGGCCCAGATTTTCAGCAATGACACGTCCGGTCCAAGCGCTTCACCGCGTCTCACGACATCGGCGAATCGTGCGTAGGCCGAAGCCAGGTCCGCCACGTCGAGTTGCAACGCGGTGAATTTGTCGAGAAATACAGGGTCTTCGAGAATTCCGCGCTGGTGTGCAAGCAATTCCAATCGTCCCAAGGCATATTGGGATTGTTTCGGGCTGCCAAGAGTGATGCGTTCAAAGCTCAGCATCGCCTTGGCGATCGACCAACCTTGGTTGATTTCGCCGACGATATTTTCTTTTGGAACGCGAACGTTGTCGAAGAAGACCTCGCAGAATTCTTCGTGTCCCGCAATATTCGCAATTGGCCTTACGGTGATGCCTGGTGATGCGCAGTCGACCAGCAGGAAGCTTATTCCCTCCTGTTTCTTCCGCGATTGTGGGTCGGTGCGAACCAACATGAAAATGTGGGTTGCGTCCTGAGCCAATGTGGTCCACGTCTTCTGTCCATTGATGACGAATTCGTCGCCGTCAATGATCGCCGATGTCTTGAGGCTGGCCAAATCCGATCCGGCGTTGGGCTCGGAGTAGCCTTGGCACCATATGTGCTCACCCCGTAGAATTCGCGGCAGATAATACGCCTTCTGCTCGTCTGTTCCGTGCTTGATCAAGAGCGGACCGACCATGGTCATGCCCATGTCGGGCGTTCGGGCGACGCCCCAACGCTCCTGCTCTTCCAGGAAAATGAGGAACTTCGCGGGCGACAGGCCCATGCCGCCATACTCCACCGGCCAATTCGGCGCGAGCCATCCTTTCTCGGCAAGCGTCAAGTACCACCCCTTGATCTCGGCCCACCGCAGTCGTTGCAGCGGGTAGCGCAATTGCTCGGGATATTTCTGTTCGAAGAAGCGCCTGACATCCTGGCGAAAGTCTTCGTCATCCATGGCATTCCAGTCGGTCATGCGGCCACTCCCTGAGCGCGATCTTTCCAATACGTTGCGTAACGACGACGATGATGGTCAGAATTACCGAGCCACGCCGAGTAGACGAGTGCCCGATTTAGATAAAGGCCGAGGTCGTACTCGTCGGTAAAGCCGATTGCGCCGTGCATTTGAACGGCTTCGCGGCAAATCAATAGAGCCGCATCCGAGCAGCGCGCCTTTGCCCGACTTACGGCGCCGTGGGCGCTCGATGAATTGCCGTTGGCCGAAAGTTCCTTGATCGCGTCGGCGAGCGCGGCGTTGGACAATTCGCGCTGAATGTAAAGATCGACAGCGCGATGTTGCAAAGCCTGGAAGCTGCCGATAGGTCTGCCGAACTGTACGCGGACTTTGAGATACTCCACGGTGATGTCCAAGACTCTGCTCATCAGACCAACCAGTGCGGCGCTGGCCAGGACGGTGGCTTCTTCGATCGCCAATCCCAATGCGCGCGCCGCGGTGTCTGCACTGGCGACCCGGTTGTCTTCCGTGACGGGCACGTGATCGAACGTTACCCGACCGACCGACGCTCCGGTGGCGAGGCGGTGATGCGTCAATGTGACGCCCGCCGCGCTTGCCGGGACCCAAAAAAGGACGAGACCGCAGGCGTCTGTGGCGCTCACGACAAACCCGTCCGAGGCCTCGGCGTAGGGAACGAAGGCCTTGACACCATGCAGGGACAATCCACCTTGCGAATCGGTTTGGACCTTCGTTGCAACGGCGTCAGGGGAATAGGAGCCTGTGGATTCCTGCCAGGCAAGGGCAGGAATAAGCGTGCCGGCGATGACCTGCGGCAAGATTGCTTCGGCCAAGGGTCCGCCGGCGTGGCTCAGCACTCCGGCGGCGAGCGACACGGCCTCTATGACCGGTTCCGGAGCAACTGCCCCGCCCAGCCCCTCGGCAATAATCGCCATCTCGGCAAGGGACAGATTGAGGCCGCCGTAGGCCTCCGGCAAGGTTACCGCCAGCCACCCGAGGTCGGCGAATTCACGCCAAACAGATCGATCGAAACCCGGGGAGCACCTGCGGAGGGCGCGGGCGCGAGAGGCGCCGCCAGTCCGTTCGACGAATGCTCTGACGCTATCCTTAAGCAAACGTCTTTCGTCGTCTCGGTCAACATGACTTTCATTCATCGTATTCATATTCATGACACGGATCACCTTCCGATTAAGATGTGCACCAACCAAAGAACACAGGGCGATCTCAGGGTGGGTGTCATTCCCCCTTGATTCAGAAAAGCAAACGATGTTCAATTTATTGTAGCACGGTGCCCGGGTCAATGGCTCAGGGCTGGCGCGCTGAGGGAGGGCGCGAAAGAGTCGCCGGCTTTCTCGCGCGCTATGGCGGCGTAGATCAACCTGCGACACCTATTAGTAATAATCGCAATGTTTTTGATCTGCTAGGAAGGGAAAGGCCATCATGCTTCGCAAATATATAAATAAGCCTGTTGCCAGATTCGTTCCTGTTCTCGGAGTGGTGGCGGCATATATGCTAATTGGATCGGCCATGGCGCGATCAACATCCGAAGATGGCAGCAGACTAGCTGCGCGTTATTGCGTAGACTGTCATGATATCGCGTCAGGCAAGGCCAGTCTGAAAGCCGTGGAGGGCGCTCCAAGTTTCGAGGCTATCGCCAATGATCCCGCGAAATCGACCGAGAGTCATCTTGTCGGGGTGCTTAATGGCGGCACCCATAGCCTCATGTCAATTCGCGCCGGAGGTTATCTTGATTCGGGGCAAGTGCACGCCTTGATCGACTATATCCAAAAACAAAAAAAGTGAACCGAGGTTGCCCGGAGGGCGCTTCGCAGATATAGGCGTAACATCAGCCGCTACCGTTCGGGATTCCATGCATCGTTTGATCGAAGGCTATCGCATGTTCCGCCGTACCTATTTCGAGCGGCATCGGGGCATGTTCGGCCTTCTGGCGCAGGGCCAAGCGCCCAAGACGATGGTCATCTCGTGTTGCGATTCAAGGGTCGATCCCGGGTTGATCTTCAATACCCAACCGGGTGAGGTTTTCACCTTGCGCAACATCGCCAATCTGGTGCCGCCGTTCTCGCCGGACAACCATTACCACGGGACCAGCGCCGCCATCGAATTCGCCGTCCGAACATTGGAGGTCGAGCACGTCATCGTGCTCGGCCATGCCCGCTGCGGCGGAGTCCGGGCCTTGATGGGCTCGCATGAGGGCGAGTTCATCGGACCTTGGATGAACATCGCCGAGGCGGCCCGGCAGTTCGTCATGGCCACCGCCAGCGACCAAAGTCCGGAGATTCAGCAGCGGCTTTGCGAGCACGAGACGCTGAAGATCTCTTTGGCCAATCTCCGCAGTTTCCCTTGGATCCGCCAACGCACGCTGTCCGGCGTATTGTCCTTGCACGGCTGGTATTTCGACATCGAACAGGGGGAGCTTCAGGAACTCGACGAGGTCAGCGGGGAATTCCGCAGCCTGTTGTGACCGGCTTCGGCGAAAGGCGTGGTCTGCCGCCTAGGCTGTCGTTTGCCCTGGGCGAGGAGGTCGGTGATCTTTGCGCGCGGATTCCGCCCGACCCTCCCGGAATCCGCGCTTCAGCGGTGTCGGTTAAGTGTTCTCGATGTTGCGGCACTTGATCATGCGAAGCGGCGTGTATTCCAGTGCGACCGTGCCATCCTGTTTCACGACGCGATTTCGCGTGCGAACCAGGCCGCGACCGGGGCGGCTACCGGATGGGCGTGCTTCGATCACGAGGCACTCGACATGGATGGTGTCTCCGGCGAAGACGGGGCCCTTGACATCCAATTCCATGTTTAGAAAGGCAGCACCGGTCGTCTGCAAGGTCGCCTGGACAAGCAATCCCTCCGCAAAACAATAGACCAGTGACCCAGGTGCCAGCCGGCCCTTGATGTCCGACTCATGTTTGAGGTACTCGATGTTGGTGAACAGGACTTCTGTCATCCCAATCGTGTTGATGAAATTAACGATGTCGGTTTCCGTGACCGTGCGACCCACGGTCCTGAACTGCCGGCCGACCGGAAGATCTTCGAAATGAAAGCCAAGTCCAACCGTTTCCATGTTCGTCCTGCGCCGTTTGTTTCGTTGAAATATTGAACAATATTCAATAATGTAAATGATATACCGGTCCGGCGTCAAGGTCCGGGGCGACCGGTTCGATGGTCGAAAGTGGAGAGGAAATGCCGCTATCACAGCCAGTAGACCGCGAACTCATTCACGTCCGCGATACCGCTGTGAAGGGTTCCTGCGCGCCGACGGGGCTTGGGACATTGAAGGGGTGCTTTGCGACGTCAAGAACTGTCCGAGCGAAAACCCGCTTCGACAACGCCGAGAGCCGGGCGACCCCATTCACGATATGAAGGTGCGTATGACTATCGGCGACGACCGTGTCATTCGCGCCATCGAAGTGGCCGTGGATGCACATCCGTTTTCCGTCTGTCCCGAGATGGGCTCGAATTATCAGAGATTGGTCGGGGAGGAGATCAGCCCAGGATTTACCGCACGATTGCATCGACTTGTCGGCCACGTCGAGGGGTGCTCGCATCTCGACTGGCTGGTGCAATGCGTGTCGCGGGTTGCTTTGCAGACGCTGAGCAGCCAGATTGCGCGGGCGCGGGGGGTGGGCCTCGACGCGGTCTTTGGGCGCCCCGGCGGAGCCGATCATCCTGCCTTGATCGACAGCTGCCACGCCTACGCGGCGGATGGCGAAATCGTCAAGACCCTTTATCCGGATCACTTCCGCGGTCCGAAGTAGCGGATCGCGGCACGGCGTCCGATGCGGGGAGAATCGAACGCCGTGAGGGTACGAGGATTGCTTACGCCCGCTCGAAGATTGCGGCTATTCCCTGGCCGCCGCCGACGCACATCGTCTCAAGGCCGTAGCGTCCGCCGCGTCGTTTGAGCTCGTGCATCAAGGTTGCCAGGATACGCGCACCCGTGGCGCCAATCGGGTGGCCGAGCGAGATGCCTGATCCATTGACGTTCAGCCGGTCAGGATCGTTCCAGCCCCAGCCCTTGAGGACCGACAGGACCTGGCAGGCGAACGCTTCGTTGAGTTCGACCAGGTCCATCCGGTCGAAAGACAGGCCGGTCTTGTGGAAAAGCTTCTGCACCGCCGGCACCGGTCCGATTCCCATGGTGGCCGGGTGGCATCCCGTTGCTGCCCAAGAAACCAGATAACCCATTGGCTCAAGCTTGAGTTCCTTGAGTTTATCCTCGGCGACAATCAGGCAGGCGGCCGCTGCGTCGTTTTGCTGGCTGGAATTTCCGGCGGTGACTGTGCCGCCCTTCATCAGCGGCTTGAGTTTGCCGAGGGTCTCCATGTTCGTATCGGATCTGATGCCTTCGTCCTTGGCGAAGACCAGCGGGTCTCCCTTGCGCTGCGGAACGGTGATCGGAACGACCTCGTCGTCGAACCGGCCGGACTTCCATGCCTCGGCGGCGCGCAAGTGACTGCGCATGGAGAATTCGTCGGCTTCGAACCGCGAGATGTCGTATTCCTTGGCCAGGTTTTCGGCGGTTTCGATCAAACCGGAAATACGTCCAAAGCGGTCTTCCGGCTGGGAACGTTCACGGCCGCGCTCGAGGCGATCATGCAGTTTGACTGACCCGGCGCGGGCCCCCCAACGCATATCGGTGGTGTAATACTCAATGTTGCTCATGCTCTCCACGCCGCCGACCAGCACGACGTCGTTGACTCCGCTCTGAACCATCATGACGCCGGTTATGATCGCCTGTAGGCCGCCACCGCAGCGACGATCCAGTTGCATTCCGGGGACTTCGATCGGCAGCCCCGCATCCAGGGCTGCCCAGCGGCCGACGCAGGGCGTTTCTCCGTTGGCGTAAGATTGGGAAAAAACGACATCTTCGATCAGCGAGGGGTCAATGCCGGTCCGTTCCAGGATGGCCTTGATAACGGCCGCGGCCAATTCGCCTCCGGATACCGGGCGCAGGCTGCCGCCGAAGGTGCCCACCGCGGTGCGCAACGGGGAAACGATTGCTGCTTTTCTCATCCTGTGGTTCCTCTGCCGAAAAATTGCTTTCGACCATTCCCTCTCTTCGATTGTCGAGAAGGTGGCGTGCAACAACGTGAACGGCCTTCACTATATAGGCCTTTTGCCGATGCTGCCAGAATTTGCGCGGGGCGATCGCTGCGGCGGTGCTTCCGGCTGCCGCCCCGGTGGACGGGTGTTCCAAAATACGAATTATGATATAATATATGAACTTTGAAACCTGCTGCGCCGACCTGTCCAATGAGGGATAATCTAATGGAATATCAGGATATTCTGTATGCTAAGGCCGACGGTATCGCGACGATCACGATCAATCGGCCAAAGGCGTATAACGCCTTTACGGCGAACACCTGCGAAGAAATCATTCGGGCCTTTCAGGATGCCGACTTCGATAAAGATATCGGCGTCGTCGTTCTCACCGGCGCCGGCGACAAGGCCTTTTGCACCGGCGGTGATCTTGGCACGCATGAAGGCGGCTACGGAGGGCGCGGTACAATTGGCTTGCCGATTGAGGAAATGCAGAGCGTGATCCGCGACATTTCCAAGCCCGTCGTTGCCCGGGTAAATGGATTTGCGATTGGCGGGGGAAATGTTCTCGTGACGATCTGCGACCTTGCCATCGCCTCGGACAAGGCCCAGTTCGGCCAGGCGGGTCCGCGCGTCGGCTCCGTGGACGCCGGTTTCGGCACGGCGTTTCTCGCCAGAGTCGTCGGCGAAAAGAAGGCACGCGAAATCTGGTACCTCTGTCGCCGCTACTCTGCTGAGGAGGCGCTGCAGATGGGGCTCGTCAATGTGGTCGTGCCCCATGACCAATTGGACGCCGAGGTGCGCAAGTGGTGCGACGAGATCGTCGAGAAGAGCCCAACGGCGATTGCCTTGGCGAAAAAGTCCTTCAACATCGACAGCGAACTTATTCGTGGCATCGGCGCGTTGTCGATGCATGCGCTCAAGCTCTTTTACGAGAGCGATGAATCGGCCGAAGGCGGCAATGCTTATCGCGAGAAACGCAAGCCGAACTTCCGCAAGTTCAGGAAATAGACCGACTTCCTGGCCCGCCGTGGCCGATTTCGTTCGGTGACGGCGGTCCAGGGATCCGTCGCGGCTGGACTGCGGTTCAGATAGGGTCCCAGGGTGTTTGGGTGATCGACGGAACGTTCGGGAAAAAGCTCGGTTCCATGGCCGGAATGGCATGTTCGGCGACGGCTTCCGGAGTCCAGCCGTCGCTACGGTGGACCGACCGGATCATGCGGATCTGGTTGAAGAAGTAGATCTCGTTGGCGCGAACACCGAATATCTGGCCGGATACCGTCGCCGCCTTGTCGCTGGCGAGAAACACCGCCACCGGGGCGATCTTCCGTGCTTCCATCTTTTTGAATTTCTCGATGCGAGCGATGTTTTCAGGGGAATCAGCGGGGATGTTGGCTGTCATTGCGGTCCATGCCCAGGGCGCGATGCAATTCGAGCGAACATTGTAGCGTGCCATGTCGAGAGCGATCGATTTCGACAACCCGACGATTCCCATCTTCGCGGCTGAATAGTTCGCCTGGCCGACATTTCCAATCAGGCCCGAAGTGGACGTCATGTGGACGTAGCTGCCGGAATTCTGCTTCTTGAAGTGCGGCGCTGCCGCTCGCGCGATGTAGAATGAACCATTGAGATGAACGTCGACGACGGCCCGCCACTCGTCGGGGCTCATGTTGAAAAAGATGCGGTCTCTTGTTATGCCGGCATTGTTGACGACGCAATCGATCCGGCCGAACGTATCGATTGCTGCCTGGATGACTCGATTGGCCGACTCCCATTCGGCGACGCTGTCGGTATTGGCCAAAGCCTTGCCGCCATTTTGCGCGATTTCGTCGGCAACCTGTTGGGCGGCGGATTGGCCCGTGTCCTTATCCCGGGCGAGATCGTTGACGACGACAATGGCGCCGTTCTCGGCAAATCCGCGCGCGAGCTCGCGGCCAATTCCGGTTCCTCCGCCGGTAATTACCACGACTTTATCCTTAACCATTTGTCCCATCACATTCTCCAGTCCATATGCGTGCTCGATCGAGGCGTTGCCCGAGCCTGCAAAAAATAGAACGATATACGATAAATTGAACGAAAGCGGCGGTGCGAGTCAAGCTCAGGCCCTCAGGGAGCCTCAGTGTACCGCTTGACAGAGGAGGTCTGTGTCGCTACAAAGCTTGAACGATATTCATATATACGAATAATCCCCTTGTTTAGGCTGCTGAACGCAAGTCCGTGCCGAATTCAAGGTGTTGCGTGGTATCTCGCGACCGGGTAGTCCGCTGGCTGGCTCTCAGTGGACGTGAAGTCCTTTGCGAAGGACCCGGCTCCTCCCCTGAGCCAAACCTTGGGGCCAGGCAGCCGTCTTTGTCTGGCCCCATTTTTTTGGAGGATCTGTTGGAAAGCACTCGTGAATCCATGGAATTCGACGTGGTGATCGTCGGTGGCGGGCCGTCCGGCCTAGCTGCGGCGATTCACCTGCGCCAATTGGCCGGGCAACACGGCCGCGAGCTGTCGGTCTGCCTGATCGACAAGGGTTCGGAGCTGGGGGCGCACATCCTTTCCGGCGCCGTGCTCGACCCGCGCGCTTTGAGCGAACTGATCCCCGAGTGGCGGGAAAAGCAGGCACCGCTCAACACGCCGGTTGCGGCTGACCGTTTCAGTTTCCTCACCGAAAACCGGATGATCCGTCTTCCGACGCCGCCGCAGATGCACAATCAAGGCAATTACGTCGTCAGCCTTGGCAATGTGGTGCGCTGGTTGGGCGCCCAAGCCGAAGCGCTGGGAGTCGAGATTTTCCCCGGCTTCGCCGCCGCCGAGGTGCTTTATGACGAGACCGGCGCGGTCAAGGGCGTCGCCACCGGCGACATGGGCGTCGGCAAGGATGGACAGCCGACCGCCAATTACACAGCCGGCGTGGAACTGCTGGCCCGGCAAACGATTTTTGCCGAAGGCTGCCGCGGTTCCCTGACCAAGATCCTGGCGGCCCGTTACGACCTCAGGAAGGATGCCGATCCGCAGACCTACGGCATCGGCATCAAGGAACTGTGGGAGGTCGATCCGGCCAAGCACCAGGCCGGCCTGGTGCTGCATTCCGTCGGCTGGCCGCTGGATGCCGAGACCTACGGTGGCTCGTTCGTCTACCACCTGGAGAACAACCAGGTGGCGGTCGGCTTGGTAGTCGGCCTCGACTACAAGAACCCCTATCTTTCGCCGTTCGAGGAATTCCAGCGCTTCAAGACCCATCCGGCGATTCGCCCGACCTTCGAAGGCGGCCGCCGCCTGGCCTATGGCGCCCGCGCCCTGTCCGAGGGCGGCTGGCAGTCGATTCCGCGGCTGACCTTCCCCGGCGGTTTGCTGGTCGGCGATACCGCCGGTTTCCTCAACATGCCGAAGATCAAGGGATCGCATACCGCCATGAAGTCGGGAATGCTGGCCGCCGAGGCAGTGTTCGAGACGCTGTCCGGGGACGGCGCCGGGCCGCTCGAAGCCACCGCCTATCCGGCCAAGATCAAGGCCTCCTGGCTGGCCGACGAACTTTACAGCGCCCGCAATATCCGTCCCTCGTTCCATTGGGGCCTGTGGGGCGGGATCGCCTATTCGGCCATCGATACATATATATTTCACGGCCGCGCCCCGTGGACGCTGCGCAACCATGCCGACCACGACCAACTGCGGCCGGCCGCCCAATCGAAGCCGGTCGCCTATCTCAAGCCGGACGGCAAGCTGACCTTCGATCGCCTGTCTTCGGTGTTCATCTCCAACACCAACCATGAGGAAAACCAGCCGGTTCACCTTCAGTTGAAGGATCCGGAGGTGCCCATTGCCATAAACCTACCGCTGTACGATGCCCCTGAGCAGCGCTATTGTCCGGCCGGCGTTTACGAGATCGCAACCAACGACCACGGACAATCCCGTCTGCAGATCAACGCCCAGAACTGTATCCATTGCAAAACCTGCGACATCAAGGATCCCACCCAAAACATCAATTGGGTGGTGCCGGAAGGCGGCGGCGGGCCAAACTACCCCAATATGTGATGCGCCGAGTTACCGAGCAACGTGGACGCTCATGCCTCAACGGAGATGGCTTGTTTGCGTGTCCTACGGCGCATGCCTGCGGAGGAAGTCCCTGACGACGGCCGAGAACGAAGCGTTGCTGTCGCCGGCCACCATGTGCCGGGCGGTGACTTCGACGTATTCCGACGTCGGCACTAATCGGCGGAATTCGTCGACCGCTTCGAGGGTGACGATTTCGCTAAAGCCGCCGCGAATGAGCAGCGTCGGGGTTCCTAGGCGCCTGGCCGCTGCCGTCAGGCGCCGACGATCATGGATGGGTTCGCGCCGGATCGAGGCGATCAACCGAGGATCCCAGTGCCAGCGATATCGTCCGTCGTCGCGCCTCCGCAGGTTTCTCGCCAGGCCATCGGTGACGCTGGGCCGCGGGCGGTGAGGAAGATAGGCGCTGATGGCGTCGGCCGCCTCCTCCATCGAGGCGAACCCGTCGGGGGCGGCTTCCATGAAGCTGATGATGGCCTCCGTGCCGTTCGGATCGACGGTCGGCGACACGTCCACCAGGATCAGCGCCGAGGCAACGGCGCTGTCGCGTTCACCGATCGCGGTGAGGCCGATGATGCCGCCGAGCGAGGCGCCGACGATGGCCGGAGGCTGCGGCAAGGTGGCGATGACCTCAAGCAGGTCGGCGACGAACGCGTCCAGATGGTAATTGCCGTCGGGCGCCCAATCGCTTTCCCCATGTCCGCGCAAGTCCAGCGAGACGACGTGATGACCGTCCTCGACCAGTTCCTCGGCGACGCTTCCCCAAGACCAGCGGGTCTGACCGCCGCCGTGCATCAGGATCACCGGTGGCGCGGCCGGGTCGCCCCCGACGTCGGCCGCCAACATCACCCCCGCTCCGGAGAATTGCTTTCTTTTCATTCTGTCGCTCCGGTCCACCGAACTCTTAGTCGGCCCGGGTCTGCTTGCTCACGCAAGCTCGACGACGCCATTGTTGAGCACGACCGCGTCGCGCGCATCGACGTGCGCGCGCAGGCGTAGGCGACGATCCGATTCGCGCCAAATCTGGAAGCGCACTTTCTCACCCGGGAAGACCGGAGAAGTGAAGCGTATAGCTATGCTTTTGAAAAGTGACGCATCGTAGTCGCAACAGCTTTTCAGAACTGCGTGCGCTGCCATGCCAAAGGTGCAAAGGCCTTGGAGAATCGGTCGGTGGAATCCGGCTGCCTTGGCAACCTCAGGATCCGCGTGCAGAGGATTGTAGTCTCCACTGAGGCGGTAAATGAGCGCCGCCTGTTCCAGCGACGACAGACACACCTCAATGTCTGGGAGACGGTCGGGTACCGGTGCCAAAGGCTCCGGGCCCGTGTCGCTCGCGCCGGAATGCTCGCTGAAGCCGCCGTCACCGCGCAGGAAGGAAATATTCCGGTTGCTTGCCAGCAGCGTGCCGCTTTCCTGGTCGAAAATATCGCGCTGAGTTACGGCAATGGCTCCTTTGCCCGGTCCTTTGTCAGTGATGGAAGCGACAAAATTCCTGGCGACGATACTCCCCCCAATAGGTAAGGGATGGAACAATCTGATTCGCTGTTCGCCCTGCACCAGCTTGACCCAGTCCGCACCCGTTCTGGGATCACTCCACCAGAAACCAGGTGAACCAAGCACCGCCGCCATGGTGGGAACGGTTTGCAGGTTCCGTTCAAACACAAAGCGCAACTCGCCTTCGTCGATCGGATTGGAGCCTAGTCCAATGCCCAATGCATACAAAATGGTATCGCGCTGAGTGTAAATCTGGGCGATATCACCAAACGGCCAGTTTTTGACGGCATGATAGTCGATCAATGTTTTTCCTGCCGAGGCTTGGAGTTTTTCGCCAAGAACGCCGAAATGAGTTCTTGTGTTTCCGCGCCATTCAGGAGCGCGCCTCCAAGATCTCGTTCCAAGTGATATCCTCGGTCGCTGTCGTCGGTCGCAGCCAGAATGCATTGCTTCACCGCTTGTAACGCAGCGGCCGGTAACGTGGCGATATGGTCGGTGACCGTGCGCGCCCTTTCTTCGATCTCCGGCCGGGGCACCGACCATTCAACCATGCCGAGCGTCTCTGCGGTCCGACCATCGATTGCTTCGCCCCCGAGGATGATCCGGGAAGCGACGCCGCGGCCACATAATCGCGTCAAGCGTTGAGTGCCGCCGGCGGCGGGGATCAGGCCCAGTCCCACTTCCGGCAGGCCAATCTTGACATCGGCGGCTGCCATGCGCAGGTCGCACGACAGGGCAAGCTCGAACCCGCCCCCCATGGCCGCTCCACCGATTTCGCAGAACGTCACCTGTGGCAGGCGAACGAGACGTTGGTACAGAGCTTGAAGGCGGTCGATATAGGCTGAAAAAGCGAGACTGGGCGTCGGCGCATCCGTCCAGGATTGAACAAGATCGAGATCCGCTCCCGCCGCAAATATCTTCTGGGTACTGCGGACGTGCAGTACGGACCAATCGGTATGTCCGGCGAGCTCATGCAGAGCGCTGTGGATGGCATCGATCATGGCATCGTTGATCGCATTCACCGGGGGACGGTTCAGCGTCAATACGGCAACCCGGCCACGCCTCGAGAGTTCAATCATGGGATTTCATGTCGTTCTAGATATTGAATATCATTCAGCTTAATGTGTGGGGCGGCGTTGGTCAACGACTCGCGCTAAACTCCTGATCATATGTCTCTCCAGGCCGCTCCTAGGGGGCATGCATCGGTTATCGGAACCATTCGTGACAAGTGGAAAAGAATATGCTGACTGTCTATGAAATTGATGGCATCACACCGGTCGTTCATCCGACAGCATTTGTCGATCCATCTGCCGTATTGATTGGCGATGTCATTATTGGTCCAGGCGTCTTTGTTGGCCCTGGTGCTTCATTGCGCGGTGATTTCGGTCGCATCATTATAGAAGAGGGGAGTAATGTGCAGGATAATTGTGTCCTGCACACCTTGCCAACCGATGACACCGTCATCGAGGCCGATGGCCATATTGGCCATGGCGCCATCCTTCATGGCTGTCGCATCAAAGCCAACGCTTTGGTGGGCATGGGTGCGGTCATCATGGATGGGGCCGTGATCGGCGAATCCTCGATTGTCGCGGCCCTGGCCTTTGTCAAGGCTCGCATGGAGGTGCCGGCTCGGACGTTGGTGGCCGGTATCCCTGCAAAGGTGGTAAGACCGCTTTCGGACGCCGAAATTTCCTGGAAGAGCGACGGAACCAAGATCTACCAGGAGCTGACGCGACGTTGCTTGCGCAGTTTCAAAGCCACTCGCCCACTGACGGAAATGGAGCCTGATCGAAAGCGGATTTCGGTTACCGATTTCATGACCATCGACGAGGCGCGACGGCAAGAGGAAAAATGAGTGGCAAGGCGTCACTGCATTTCCCTCATGGGGCAGCATGATGAAGACGAAGGCGGCCATCACCACCACCGCCTCTGCGTGAAGCTTTTTCGCCCGTCGCCGACCTTGCCGCAACCGGACACCGACCGATCCGGCGCCACAGCCGGGCTTCAGACTCAGCCGACGACGTAGATCGACCTCACAGGCGGTCCGGGCGGGTGAACAAAAGTGAACCCCAGCATCGCCAGGTCGATGCGGCCCGGTCGCTCCGGCGTCAGGGTGATCTCGATGCTGTCGGTCGCCGCCAGCCGGATTGGCACAGCCGAACGATGGGCGAGCCGCATCAATTCCGGGGAAAAGATGTCGCCCGGCGATTGGGCGACGCTTCGCAAGACGAGGGTCACCGGAACGCCGGCCTGCAGAGTGATGTCCCTGATACGGCCTCCTTCCATTATGTCGACCCGCACTTCGCGTCTGGCGGAATGCAGGTCCTGGGCAGCCTGGGCGGCAGGCGCGATTAAGGCCAATCCGACAGCGCAGAGCAACAACCTATGCATCATTGCCTCCTCATCTATGGACGGGGCAACGCGATAGTCCGCCGATTGTTCTCGATGCCTGTGCTTTCATGGGGAGGGGCCCGCCGTTTGTTGCGCGCTACACTATGTTCATGATCATCAGCCTCCGGCACAGAGGGCTCGAAGTTCTCTATCGCACCGGCTCGACTCGCGGCGTGCAGACAGCGCACGCGACCAAGTTGAATCGCATTCTCGCGGCGCTCGATGCGGCCCCGTCGCCGGCGGAGGTGGAGCTATCCTGGCTACAGGCTGCATCCATTGAAGGGCGACCTGGACGGCTCCTGGTCGATATGGGTCAACGATCAAGGCTGGTCGCGGACACTGGATGGCTGCAAGCTGTTACACCTAACCTCGGGAGGATGCGCGATGACCCGAGACAACAGCGAATGCAAGTCCGAGGAACATTCCCTATGAGAGCCACGCTGGTTGAGGCGTCCGCGCCGGATGGAATTGCCAGCCGCCGAGATGTCGAGGCGATGCTGCAGCAGCATGCTTCGCTCGTTCGGTTTATCGGGTGGGATCTGACCGATCTGTCGTTGAAGGGGCTGGACTTCCACGGGTGCGAGTTCGCGCGCTGCCGCGGAGGACGTGCCGATTTTTCATCCTGTGACATGACCGATGCCCGGTTCAACGCCTGCGACTTCAACAACGCAAATTGGCGCCGCGCCACGTTGTCCGCTGCCATATTCCAGGATTGCAAGCTGACTGGCATTCAGATCGTGGACGCCCGTACGCTCGGGCTCATGTTCGAGAGATGCCTGCTGGTCAGCGCACAGCTCCATGGCCTGTCGTTCCGTCGAGCGGAATTGAAAAGCATCGACTTCCAGGGTGCGGATCTGACCGAGGTGGACTTCAGGGAAGCAGTGCTGACGCAATGCGACCTGCGAGACGCGAACGTAACGGGCGCCCGCTTCGAAGGAGCCGACTTGCGCGGTGCCGATCTGGGTACACTGAGGCTCTCGGATGCATCCAGGTTCAAGGGCGCGATCATTTCCCAGCAGCAGGCGGCTATTCTGCTCAGTAGCCTCGGTCTTAAGGTTGCGTGATGGGCTCCTAGCGCTGGCGACGCTCTACAATCCCGCCGCCACGCTGGCGAGTTTTCTCAGCTTCCTCGTCTTAACGTGCCGTGCGAAGGAACAGCGCACATAACGTCACCCATTCGATACGTTTTTCCGCCGGCTCAACCATGCCCCGCGGCGATGGGGCGAGATGTTGGATCATCGGATCGTCGTTTGTCAGCGCTCGTCATGCCGACTGGCGGGATGACTCGCCGCTTTCCTTCAAGGCGAAGCACGCGGCCATGACCGCTTCATGGAAATTGGCGGAGGTCACCGCCTCGATCGGGGCGTGCCCGTCCAGCATCTCGTGCGGACGCGACAGCACGCTGTGCACGTCCCACGGGTCCCTCTCCCGGGCGAACTTGAGCACGGCCTGGATCAGCTTGTGTTTGAGCGGATCGAGGTGCCAGTCCGGAATGCGATAGCCGAGGTTGCCCATGGTCAAGGCTAGCAGTTTCCGCTCCTGGACTTCGTAACTGATCCACCGGCGGGATTTCCCGACCGCTTGGGCGAACACTACTGCCGGCAAACTATGCGGCGAGTTGAAGACCTCTTTGCGCTGCAAATGCTTGCGCTGAGCGTCTGACAGCGCCGGCTGCAAGGCCGCCACGGGCAGGCGAACTGCCGGTAGGCGGCCGGCGACACTCGCCGCGGCCAGCCCCGTATGCTTCGGATTGGACACCACCAGGGTTGGCGAAGGTGCGGTCACCGAAAGCGTATTTCCGGCGTTCTCGCCCATCGGCAGTCCCTCCAAACTGACCGACAAGTGCTGGCTCGCCCGTTCGACTTCACCCTGCTCGAACAGATCGAGCCGATCGGCCCAGTCCTGCATCATCCGGCGCCGCGGTTCGACATATTCGGCATGGTTGTAGGCGGCACTCGTCGCGTCCGGATCGACATGCGAAAGCTGCGCCTCCACCCAGACCTTCGGGTAGCCGATCTCGTTGAGCGCCGTGGAGATCGTGCCGCGGACACCGTGACCGGTCAGCAGGTTCTCATACCCCATCCGCTTGAGCGCCTGATTGAGCGTGTTCTCGCTCATGCGCTTCTTGAGATTCCAGTCGTGACGGAACAGATAGTGCTGGGCCGGCAACTTCTGCTCCAGCAGGTGGCGGACGATTTCGGTCGCCTGAACGGGGAGCGGCACGATGTAGGGCGGAATGTCCTGCGGCCGCTTGCCTTGCCTGCGCAACTGAAGCTGCAACTGCTTGACGATCTCGGCAGGGATGATCCACAGACCCTGATCGAGATGAAACTGATCGGGGGTCGCCAGCCGCAACTCGCCGGTCCGCACGCCGGTCAGCAGCAGCAGCCGCAACCCGAGCTGGGTCTGCAGCCGGCCCTGATAGTTGCGCAGCGCCTTGAGGAACTCCGGCAGGTCGGGCATCCGCAGGAAAGGATTGTTGCGCACCGGCGGTGCCGGCAGCGCCACCACGTCGAGGTCCGACGCCGGGTTCTGTTCCAGCCCCGGTACCTTGACCAGCGCGTAGCGGAACATCTGGTTGAACCAGCACCGGATCTTCTTGGCCATGCTGAGGGCCTTGCGGCGTTCGACCTTGGCCAGTACGTCGACCAGGTCGTGGCGCTTGATATCGTAGATCGAGCGTTTGCCGAGGGTCGGAAACACATCCTTGGCGAAGATTCGTTCGACCTGGGACAACGCCGTCTGGCGCCCCTTTTTCAGGGTCAGGCTGCGGTGGGCATGCCACATCTTGAAGACAGCCTCGAAGCTGTTTTCGTCAGCGAGCTTGGCGGCAAATCGCTTCTGCTTGCGGTCGATGTGCGGGTTGATGCCCTTGGCCAGCAGCGCGTGGGCCTCGTCGCGCAAGGCGCGGGCTTCCCGGAGGCTGACCTCCGGATAGGTCCCCAGCGACATACGCTTTCGCTGGCCCTGCCAACTGTAGCGGAAATGCCACGACTTGCCGCCCTCGGCCGAAATGCCGAGGGAGAGACCGTCAAAATCGCCCAGGGTGTAGTCCTTGCCGGTGGCCTTGGCCTGCCGGATGGCGACGTCGGTAAGAGGCATGCGGTGCTCCCAGGCTACGCTGGAAGCCAAACCTTCATCCCGTTACCCGCACCGGTTCGAGCAACAATCCGGACTCCGCGCCACCCGCCTAAATGGACCGAAAAATGGACCAAATCGGTCCATCTGTGGGTGGCTCGCGGCGGAAGCCGCTGGAACACCATCAGAGGGATTTTCCTCTGATTTCAAGCTCTTATGGAAGTCCATGGACTTCTGTGGAACTTGAATTGGAGCGGGCGAAGGGATTCGAACCCTCGACCCCAACCTTGGCAAAATGGCGAGCCCTCCCGCCCGCCGCCTTACCTACGGGGATTCACCGGTACCCTAAATCGCTTCCGTGTTTCTTCGGCCCAGTCGCCAATGCGCCCAACCAAGTCGTCGAGGACGGGATGGTCAACGCCGTCCGTACGGATGGCGATCGCCACCTCTTGAGCGGCGGCGGGAATGGCATGGGCCATTCGGTCGAGCGTCTCCCGCAGTTCGTCGGCCGGAAAGCCCACGCTCTTCGCCAGGCGTTCCCAATGATGGAGCTGAACGTCGGTGTACAAGTAATATTTGTCGATCTTCATCGGCATCTTCACGCTCTGCCAGCGCTCGGCGTACGGCAGGAAGGAAGCGACATCGTACAGCGGCGCCAAGCGAACCTGGTTTCGACCGAGAAGGACCGAGTAGTTCTTGCCGTGGGCGTCAGTGCCGCCGATCAGGAAATTGAAGACCTCCGCCTCCATGAAGCGCCGGCGGTCGGTTACCGGATCGGTTGATGCGTGGAGGATGTCCATGATGGCCTTGATCCCCGGGCCGCCTTCGAATTCGTATTTCCGCTCGGGGTGAACACCCATCGCCTGGCACATGTCCTCCTGGTGCGCTCTCAGTATCCGGCCGGAGACTTGCCGACGGTCATACCGTTCGACGACGATGGCGATCTCGTCGCCAAACTTGAGTACTTGCGATTGGGCCGCGACCAACCCCAGTTTGCCGGCTAGCCGCAGGCAAAAGTGCTCGTTCTGCAGGTGGCCTTGGAGGTCGGTGGACGGTGGCTTGAAGATATGCGTGGTCGGAGTGCGTCCGCTCGGGACGCCCCATTTGCCGTCGACCAGGCACAGCGCCGTCTTCGGCTGCGCGCCCGGCAGACTGAATTGGCCTTCGTTCGGGAGCCGCCCTGTCGACGCCTCCCGGCGGAGACTCGCCAGCCGGGCGGCGATTTCGGCCTCGTCGAGCCATCTGGTGTCGCCTGCCTGCGTCACCTCGTCAATACGAGCCTCTTCGACGAACTGAACCGCCCCAGGGCAGTCCTGACCGATCGCCCACAAGAGTCCGAACGGATTGCGCGAGGAGACGCCGTGCTCGTTGCCGATTCGCTGAAGCGTCCGGTCATTGTCGGGCAACAGTCCCCACATCCAGGCTGTGATGCGATCATCCCTGTGCACGGCTTCCGTGAGCGGCATCGACAGTGACAACGGAATGCCGGGACCAGAGTGGCGCCAGGCATCGTCATAAATGAACTGAAGCTTTGAGCCATCCCGCTGCACCCGGCCGACCACCCGGCCAGCCATTAGAATGACGAGATCATGCGGCAGCTTCCTGGTCATGACTTCGGCTCCCTGACGATGTCGTCGATGTCGGGGAAATCCTCGTCGTTAGACGGCGCCCGTGGCTTGAGACGCGGTCCATTGGAGAGATCGGCGAGGTCCAGTTCGATCCCCAGATGCGAGAGCACCCGGAAAACCAGCCCGATCTCTGCGGTGGACTTTCCATGCTCGACGTCGCGGAGCCAACGCGCGGTCACGCCCGCCCGTTTGGCCAAGTCATCTTGAGTCCACCCGCGTCGCTTGCGGCCATCGCGGATTGCGGCGCCAAGATCAGTTGGCGAGCGAACGAGCATCGGCATTCTCCCGGAACGTACGTTCCGATCACGAATATAGGAACATTCGTTCCGGTTTACAAGAACGGAACGATCGTTCCTTCTCGTGCGCGTGTCTGATTGGGGAAGCAGAGCATTGTGAAATGCTTACTCCTGCTTATCCCGCACCCGGATTTGGCTAGGGTAAGCAGGCAAAGTCTCTGCAAGGACCAGGGGCCAGATCGGCATAGGGGGCGATCCTGACGGATCGCTCCCCTGCCACACCACCCGGCATGCGGGTCCGCACCGGGCGGTTCGAGGAGTTGAGGTCAGGAGAGACGGGGCACGCCCAGCTTGTCCGACCATT
>JAJYTF010000030.1 GCA_021793155.1 Pseudomonadota bacterium
ACTTCCAGTACATCATCCATCCGGGCTATGGCCAGGTGCTCGACACCTATATCCCGACCGCCGCACCCAGCCAGCGCATTCCCAACGCCACCGTCTTCGGCGCCCGCACAACCATCACCTTCTGAGGGCGATCCCCGCTTCGGCGGCGTGGTGGCGATCGACTTGCCCGAGGCTTGCGAAGGCCAAGCCGCGGGAGACCAGCCTCTGCTATTCAGCCGCCGCGGTCTCGCTGGGTGCCGGTGGAGTCTCCGACTTTTCTTCGTCCTCTTCCGGAAGGCTGAGCACGCCCGAGGTATAGTCGTAGTCGAAGATCTCCGCATAGCGGCCCCAGGCGATCACCTGTTCCAGGACACGCTCGGCCTCGTCGTCGGTCAGATAGTCTTCCAGCTCCTGCAGGAAGCGATCCTCGGGCGCGCGGTGGTCGCGCCGCTCGTCGAGGATGCGGCGGATGTGGCTGGCCAGCGAGATGTGGTTGAGCAGGTGCTCGGCGAAGATTTCCTTGCGCTGCGCGGCGTTGGCCTCGACATAGGCGAGCCCCGAAGGCAAGAGGCTGACGTCGCCATGCTCGACCTTGATGAAATTGAACAGCCGGCCAGCTTCCAGCAGGTGGAACAAGGTCTCGTCGGGCAATTCCAGGATTTCCGCCAGTTGCGGCAAGT
The DNA here is from genome assembly GCA_021793155.1 of Pseudomonadota bacterium. Classification (GTDB taxonomy): domain Bacteria; phylum Pseudomonadota; class Alphaproteobacteria; order Rhodospirillales; family Magnetospirillaceae; genus DUZF01. The sequence continues at coordinate 660 of JAJYTF010000030.1, forward strand.
CGGCCTTGCCGTTGAGAGGAGGTTCGACCAGCGTTTCCAGCATGCCCTCGATCTTGTAGGGCGAGGCCTCGGGAAGGCGGTAACCCAGCGACAGCGGTTCCGGCGCGGCGCCGATGGCGCGGGTCGGCTGCTGCGTCATGGTGGCATAGACTTCGTCGACGATCTGCTTGAAGGCCGCGGACTCAGTGTCGCGCGGATGCGGCAGATTGACCGGAATCTCCGCCTTCACCCGTCCGGGATCCGACGAGAAGATGAGAATCCGGTCGGCCATGGTGACCGCCTCCTCGATATTGTGGGAGACGAACAGGATGCCCTTGGTGGGAATCGTCCGTTCCAGCCACAACTCCAGCAGATCGTTGCGCAACGTCTCGGCCGTCAGCACGTCGAGCGCCGAGAACGGCTCGTCCATCAGCAGCACGTCGGGGCGCATGACCAGGGCGCGGGCAAAGCCGACGCGTTGGCGCATGCCGCCCGACAACTCGCGCGGGAAGGCCGACTCGAATCCCCCCAGCCCGATCAGGTCGATCACGTCCAGCGCCCTCCGCTCGCGCTCGGGCGCCGGCACCGCCATGGCCTCGAGACCCAGTTCGACGTTCTGCTGTACCGTCAGCCAAGGGAACAGGGCGAACGATTGGAAGACCATGGAAATGCCGTAGGCCGGCCCGTTGATGGTCTTGCCGCGATACAGGACGTCGCCGCCATTGGGCTTGATCAGGCCGGCGATGATTCTGAGCAGGGTCGACTTGCCCGACCCCGACTTGCCGAGGAGGGCGACGATCTCGCCTTCCTCGAGGCGGAAATTCACGCCTTCGAGGACCACCCGGTCCGACCGGTCAGGCGCTCGGAACGACTTGCGGACGCCGGCCAGGTTGATGAGCAGTTCGCCCTTGGTCATTGTCAGCTCCTCATAGCAATGCAGTTTCCGTCTAGTCGATGCGCCAGCGCTCTTCGGCAAGGCGGTAGAGACGCCGCCAGAGCTGGCGGTTGAACAGCATCACGAACAGGCACATCACGCAGATGCCCAGCGCAATCCGCGGGAAATCGCCCTTGGCCGTGGCATCCGCGATGTAGGAGCCGATGCCTGTAGCGGTCAGGGTGTCGTTCCCCCAGCTCACCAGTTCCGAGACGATGCTGGCGTTCCACGATCCGCCGGAAGCGGTGATGGCTCCGGTGACATAGGACGAGAAGATCGCCGGCAGGATCAGGCGCTTCCATTTCAGCCAACCTTTGAGCCCGAAATTGCCTCCGGCATCCTTGAAGTCGGTGGGGATGGCCGAGGCTCCGGCAATGACGTTGAACAGGATATACCACTGGGTGCCGAGGATCATCAGGGGGCTGGTCCAGATTTCCACTGAAAGGTGGTATTTCAGGATCAGAATCACCGCCACGGGAAACATCAGGTTGGCCGGAAAGGCCGCCATGAACTGGGCGATCGGCTGCACCGTCTGCGCCCAGCGGGGACGCAGCCCGATCCACACGCCGATCGGCACCCAGATGACCGAGGCAACAACGATCAATACAAGAACCCGGGTGGCGGTCGCCAGCGCCATCAGGAAGACGCGCCACACCTCGTCTAGTGGGACCTCGGTCTTGACGAATTCAGCAACCCGGATCAGCGCATAGGCCGCCACCAGCGCCAACAAGGTGTTCCAGGCCTTGTCGACCCATCCGAATTCGCGGCGCCGCGCCGGCGGCCTCCCCAGATTGTCGTCGCGCCGCCGCAGCAGAGGCAGCGACCAGTTCCACAGCAGCCTGGGAACACCGCCCAGATAACCCATCAGCCGGCTGCGCTGCAGGACGGTCAGCAGCCTGGAGGTGGGGATTTCCTCGCCCGGCGTGGTCTCGAACTTGAACTTGTCGGCCCAGGCCACCAGGGGGCGAAACAGCAGTTGGTCGTAAAGGATGATGCCCACCAGCATGGTCAGGATGGCCCAGCCGATGGCCGCCAGGTTCTTGTTGCTGATGGCCAAAGAAATATAGGAGCCGATGCCGGGCAGCAGGATTTGCTGCCCTGATACGGTGATTGCCTCGGAGGCCACGACGAAGAACCAGCCGCCGGACACCGACATCATCATATTCCAGATCAGCGGCGGCATGGCGAAGGGCAGCTCGAGCCGCCAGAAGCGCTGCCAGGGCGACAGATGGAACATGTCCGCCGCCTCTTGCAGGTCGAAGGGAACGGTGCGCAGCGACTGGTAGAAACTGAACGTCATGTTCCAGGCCTGCGAGGTGAAGATGGCGAAAATCGCCGCGCATTCCACACCCAGAAGATTGCCCGGGAACAAGGCGATAAAGCCGGTCACCGTGATAGACAGGAAACCCAGGATGGGAATCGACTGCAGGACGTCCAGAATGGGGATAAGAATCTTTTCGGCGTAACGGCTTTTCGCCGCCAGCGTCGCGTAGACCAGGGTAAAAAGCAGGGAGCAGATCATCCCCGCTCCCATACGCATACCCGAACGCAGCAGGTAATAGGGAAGATGCGACGGGTCGAGCGACAGAGGCAGCGCGTCGCCGATATTGTAAGGCGTGGTCATCTGGGCGCCGCCGAAAGCGAGCAACCACAAGACCGCCAGCACCAGCGGCAGAGCCACCAGATCCCACGCATTGGGCCGAATTTCCGGGGCGAAGCTGATAGTGGCTGGAATGATCGACGGCCGCAACGTCCCCTCCCCGGCAGGCCTCAGACGGCAGCCGGTGGCTGCCGCATCTGGCCCTCAATACGCTGGAACGGTTTCCTTGGCAATCGGACCCTCCATGGAGTTTTTGTTACGCCTTTCGTCGGGACGGATCCCTACCACGCGGCCTTGCCGGGGGAAGATTCCGCCCAATATTACCCGACCCCTCGCTCTGGATGAATTTATCATTTTATTACAACAACTTGCAGTCATGGTCAGGGCCATCACAGAATCAACCTGGGGGTGATTTTTCCGGAAGTTTTCGACATTTTCCTGTCGCGCCACCACCCCCAATATGCGATATTGGTCCTATGTTGAAGCATGCTGATATCTGGTCGGCGATCGACCGCCTCGCACAGGAAAATGGCCTCACCGCTTCCGGTCTGGCCAGACGCGCGGGATTGGATCCTACGACCTTCAACCGCAGCAAGCGCGTAACGCGCGAAGGCAAGCCGCGCTGGCCAAGCACCGAAAGCATCGCCAAGATCCTCGACGCGACGGCCACCAGCGTCGGTCGCTTCGTCGCCCTGATGCGCCCCGAGCAGCCATCTCCCGCCCGGCGCACCGTTCCCTTGGCCAGCCTGAAGGAAATCCGCGGTCTGCATTTCGATGCCAGCGGCCATCCGGTTGGCGACCACTGGGATGAGATTTCCCTTCCCGAGGTGGCCGATCCCCACGCCTTCGCCGTCGAGGTGACCGAGAAAGGACTGGAGCCGGTCTATCACGACGGCGACATCCTGATCGTCTCGCCCTCCGCCGCGCCGCGCCGCGGCGACCGCGTCTTCGTCCGCACGGCCAGCGGCGACGTGCTGATCCGCCGACTGCTGCGCCGCACCGCGAAACGCATCGATCTGCAATCGCTGGCAGAAACCGGCGATGAGGTCAGCCTGCGCGGCGACAGCATTATCTCGCTGGCCCGTATCGTCTGGGTAAGCCAGTAATCTAGCTGCACCTCAGGCGCCGGACGCCACGCATCCGCGGGGCTTGGCTGTCCTCGGCTCGCCCCTTTCGGGGCTCGCTGCGGCGCGCTCAATGCGCTAGTCGCGGGCGGCGCCCGCTCCTGATTCTCAGGTTCGCATTTCCTTCAGGAATTCGGCTGTTTCCCTGACCGCTTCGGCCAGGCCGACGCGGCGGGGGATGACGCCGGGCGGAAAAGCGCCGGCCAGTCGGGACGGCATCATTGGATCCAGCAAGACGAACACGCCGACGTCGCCGGCCCGCCGCACCAGCCGGCCGAAGGCCTGCTTCAGCCGCAGGCGGGTGATCATGTCGTCGTAGGCTTTGCCGCCAAATGCGGCACGGCGCGCCTTGTGCAAAAGATCCGGTCGCGGCCAGGGCACCCGGTCGAAGACGATCAGTCGTAACGACTGCCCGGGCACGTCGACGCCATCGCGCATGGCGTCGGTGCCCAGCAGGCAGGCGTCGTGCTCGGCCCGGAAGATGTCCACCAGGGTGCCGTTGTCCATACCCTCCACATGCTGGGCCAGCAGACGGATGCCCGCCGCGTCCAGAGGCCCGGCGACGCGCTTCCAAACCTCCCTCAGGCGGCTTACCGCGGTGAACAGGCCCAGTCCGCCGCCGCCGGCAGCCTTGAACAGTTCGCGGTAGGCGGAGGCCACCTGCTCGAAGTCATCCTTGCGGACATCGGTAACCACCAGAACCCGGGTGCAGGTTTCGTAATCGAAGGGCGAAGGCATCGCCGCCCGCACCGGTGGCGCCGGAAATTGCGGCGCACCGGTGCGCCGCTCGGCCGCCGCCCAATCGGCCTCCACCTCGCCCGAGCCGTCGCGCAGTGTCGCCGAGGTGATCAGCAGGCCGTGGGCCGAAGCGGCGATGCTGCGGGCGAAAGGCTGCATTGGGTCGACCCAATGGCGGTGAAAGCCGAGGTCGACGTCGCGTCCGTCGATGCGTTCGACCCCCAGCCATTCGACGAATTCTGGCTTCGCCTCGTCGCCCAGCCCCGCCAGCATATCCTTCCAGGCGGCCAGCGGGATCAATGCCCGCCGATCGATGCTGCGGGTGATCGCCTCGATGCGTTGGCGGGTGGAGATGTCCAGTTCCGCCGCCTCGTCACCCAGAAGCGCCGCCAGCAGCTTGGCCAGGCTGCGCAACGGCCGTATCAGCTCCCCAAATGCCGAAGCCAATGCTACGGCCGCTTCGGCCAGGCCGGGCGATGCCGGCCGCGGGTCGCATTCCAGGCTGTAGGGGCCGTCCTGACCGGCCGAGCGCGCATAGACCTGCTGGCGCACCAGGCCGAGAAACGATTCGCAATCGCCCTGGCCGCGCCCCTCGGCCACCCTTTGCTGCCATCCCGGAGCCGGCAGCGCACACGCCGCCCGCAAAGCTTCGTCCAGGGCTTCGGCGGCCTCCGGGCTGCCCGCCACCAGGTCCTCGCAGCGCCGTTTCAGACCGCGGGCGCGCGTGCGCTGCCCTTCCGCCTCGGCGCCCAGCAGCCAGCGGCGCAGTTCCGCGGTCTCGAACCCTGACAGGGCCGCCGAAAAGGCACTGTCCGCGGCGTCGAACAGGTGATGGCCCTCGTCGAAAACATAACGGCTGGGCAGCACGCCGTCGTCCAATCCGCCCAGCGCCGCCTGCATCATCACCAGGGCATGGTTGGCCACCACGATATCGGCTCGGCGGGCACGGCGCACCGTTCGCTCGATGAAGCATTTGCGGAAATGCGGACAAGCCGCATAGATGCATTCGCCGCGGCGGTCGGCCAAGCCCAGGGTCCGCGCCTTGCCCAGCAGTTCCACCAGCCAGCCGGGCAGGTCGCCACCCACCATGTCGCCGTCGCGGCTGGCCAGCGCCCAGCGGGCCATCAGGCCGAGGGACACCGCCTCACCACTCTGCGGGACGGCAGCGCCCCGATGCATCAATCCCGGCGGCGCAAGACGCTGCACCGCCTCCTCCAGGTTCAACAGGCACAGATAGTTCTCCCGCCCCTTGCGGATTACCACCTTGCGGGCCTTCAGCGCGGCGTCCGGATAAAGCCGGTCGAGTTCACCGTCGAGCTGGCGCTGCAGGTTGCGGGTGAAGGTACTGACCCACACCGGCCCCTGGTTCTTCTCCGCCCACAGGCTGGCCGGGGCGATATAGCCCAGGGTCTTGCCGGTGCCGGTGCCCGCCTCGGCCAGCACCAGCCGGGGCGCGCCCGGCGCCAGGCGCGGGGCGAAGGCCAGCGCCGCCGCCGAGGCGTAGTCGGCCTGGCTGGGCCGCTGCTCCGCCCCCTCGCCCAGCATGGCGGCAAGGCGCTGCCGCGCCTCGGTTGGTTCCACCGCAATGCTGCCGGGCGGCGGCTCGGGCGCATGCTCGCTCCATTCGCCAAGGCGATCCCACACCTTCAGCCCGGCCGCGCCGTGCCCCTCGTCCTGGGCGGCGCCCAGGGCGGCCAGCACCGAGGGGCCCCAGGCCCAGCCGCCCCGCGCCATCACCCAGGCGATGCTCTTGGCGTCGGCCTGACGGGCCGGCGGCTCGGCCGGCAAGCGGCGAGCCAACCGGTCAAGCAGCGCCCGCGCGGCAAGAACCAGCGTAGCGGCCTCGTCCTCGTGGCTGTCGGGCAGCGGCAGCCCCAAGACCTCTGCCAGGCCGCGGATGGTGGGGACGGCGAAGCAGGCCGGCTCGACGAAGGCAAACAATTCCAGAAGATCGAAGGCGGCCAGGGGATCGCCCTTCAGGCCGAGGCGCGCCGCCACGGCTAGGCGGTGGCAGACCAGCGGCGGCGTCTCCCGCCCCCGCCGCAGGGCCTCGGCGGCCGTCACTGCCTCGATTTCGCCGTCCGGTGTCAGCCAGACGGCGCCGCGAAGATGAACGACCAAAGCCGGAGCGGCGGGCAGGACAAGACGAGGCGAATCGGCAGCGCAGCGCATCGCCGGGAGTATAGGGAGGGCTCCCCGCCAAAACCAGGGCGGGCTCGCCGTTCGAACAATTGTTTCCCGAGGGTGTTATCGGGGACGACGCGAATTGTCGTTCCGGACGAATACGAGTGATCTCGTTCGCCCTCACGGAGAACGGAGACAAAAGATGGTCCGTTTGGCCGCATCCCTCTTAATTGCGTTGGTGATCGCCGCACCGGCCCCGGCCGCACAGCTTCGCGCACCGGATCGGGCGGCGCAGCGGCTGCAGGCGGCGATGAATTTGCTCGACGCCAGCGGCAAAGGCTATGTCACCCTGGATGACTTTATGCGCGGCCGCCCGTTCGCCGGGCGCCTGTTCAGCGCACTGGACCGCAACGGCGACGGCGTGATCGAGCGCAGGGAATTCCTGGCCGGCCACGATGGCATGCGCGCCGCCGAGTTCGCCCGGCTCGATCGGCACAAGAACGGGCGGCTGACCCATGACGAGTTCCTGCGCGGCTGGAACCGCGAGCTGTTCGACGCCCTGTCCGATGGCAGCGGCTACCTGATCGCCGCCAATCTACGGCCGGACTTCTCACCAGGCTACGGCCCCGCCTATCCGCCCGCCCCCGCGGCTCCACCGCCATCCGCCGCACCGGTCGCCCAGGGACACTTCGCTCCGGGCGACCCGCGCAACATCTGCTGGGTTCCCGTCAGGCTGCGCGGTGGGCCGGGGTTCGGGATAGCCTGGCCATGGAGTTCGGACTGCGGCAGGCAGTGAGGCAATAATTGACGTGAGGACATGGCCGGCATAGCTTGCCTTCTTTACTCTTCAGGCTGTGATCTCTCGCCATGTCGGACCTTCGTGACCTTGCCCGTAACGCCAGCGCCTGGCCTTTCCAGGAAGCGCGCGGCCTGCTCGACGAGCGGCTGAAGGGGCAGGCGCCGGCCAAAGGGTTCGTCCTGTTCGAAACCGGCTATGGGCCGTCGGGGCTGCCCCATATCGGTACCTTCGGCGAAGTGGCGCGCACCACCATGGTGCGCCGCGCCTTCGAGCTGCTGGCGCCCGGTATCCCTACCAGGCTGTTCGCCTTTTCCGACGACCGCGACGGCTTGCGCAAGGTGCCCGACAACATCCCCAACAAGGAGATGGTGACGCAGCATCTGGGCAAGCCGCTGACCGCCATTCCCGACCCGTTCGGCACTCACGAAAGCTTCGGCCACCACAACAACGCCCGGCTGCGCGGGTTCCTCGATTCTTTCGGCTTCGAGTACGAGTTCCAAAGCGCCACCGACTGGTATACCTCGGGTCGGTTCGATGAGGGCTGCCTGCAGGTGCTGCGCCATTACGATCCCATCATGGAGGTCATGCTGCCGACCCTGGGCGAAGAGCGCCAGCAGACCTACAGCCCGTTCCTGCCGGTCTGCCCGAAGACCGGCAAGGTGCTGCAGGTGCCGGTGGTCGAACGCAACGTCGAAGCCGGAACCATCGTCTACAAGGACGAAGACGGCAGCTTCGTCGAGGCTCCGGTCACCGGCGGACGGGTCAAACTGCAATGGAAGGCCGACTGGGCCATGCGCTGGTTCGTGTTGGGTGTCGACTACGAGATGTCGGGCAAGGACCTGATCCCCAGCTACCAGCTGGCCAGCCGCATCTGCCGGATCATGGGCGGCACACCGCCGATGAACCTCTCCTACGAGCTGTTCCTCGACGAAAAAGGGCAGAAGATCTCGAAGTCGAAGGGCAATGGCCTGGCGGTCGAGGACTGGCTGTGCTATGCGCCGCCGGAAAGCCTGGCGCTGTTCATGTTCCAGAAGCCGAAGGCGGCCAAGCGGCTTTATTTCGATGTCATTCCGCGCACCGTCGACGAATACCTGACATTCCTCGATAAATTCCCGGCGGAAGACGACGCCAAACGGCTGAACAACCCGGTCTGGCACATCCATCACGGCAAGCCGCCGCAGCCGGAAACCGGGCTGTCCTACAATATTCTGCTGAACCTGGCATCGGTCTGCCATGCCGAGGACCGTGCGGTGCTGTGGCATTTCATCAGCCGCTACGTGCCCGGAGCGACGCCGGTCAGCGCACCGATCCTCGACCGGCTGGTCGACTATGCGGTCGCCTATTACAAAGACTTCGTCAAACCCGGCAAGCGTTACCGCCTGCCCACCGCCGACGAGGCGAAGGCCCTCTCCGACCTGGCCGCCGAACTCGCCGCCCTGCCGGCGGGTTCCGACGCCGAAGCCATTCAGACGGTCGTGTACGAAGTGGGCAAACGCCACCCGGCGTTCGCCGAGCTGAAAGCCTGGTTCCAGGCGCTGTACGAAATCCTGCTGGGGCAGGACCAGGGGCCGCGCATGGGCTCGTTCATCGCGCTTTACGGCATCGGCGAGACCGTCGCCCTGATCCGGCGGGCGCTGGCCGGCGAGGATTTGGCGGTCTGAGATGAGCCTGCTGTTGCCCGGCCATCGGCTGGAGTTGGGGCCCGACGCGCCGCTCAGGCTTGACTGCGGCGTCGAGCTGGCGCCGCTCACCATCGCCTATCAGACCTACGGCCAACTGAATGCCGACAAGTCCAACGCCATCCTGATCTGCCACGCCCTGACCGGCGACCAGTATGTGGCCGAGACCCATCCGGTGACCGGCAAGCCGGGTTGGTGGGAAGCGCTGGTCGGGCCCGGGCGCATCCTCGATACCGAGCGCTATTTCCTGATCTGCGCCAACGTGCTGGGCGGCTGCATGGGCACCACCGGCCCGGCCTCGACCAACGAGGCCACCGGCCAGCCGTGGTGTCAATCGTTCCCGGTGATCACCATCGGCGACATGGTGCGCGCCCAGCTTCGGCTTATCGACCATCTGGGGATCGACCAGCTGTTCTGCGTGATCGGCGGCTCCATGGGCGGCATGCAGGTGCTGGAATGGGCGGCTCGCCACCCGCAGCGGGTGTTCGCCGCGATCCCCATCGCCACCGCGGCCCGCCACTCGGCCCAGAACATCGCCTTTGCCGAGGTGGGGCGGCAGGCCATCATGGCCGACCCCGACTGGTGCGGCGGCGACTATCCATTGCACGGCAGGAAGCCGCAAGGAGGATTGGCGGTGGCGCGCATGGCCGCCCATATAACCTATCTGTCGGAAGCAGCCCTGCACCGCAAGTTCGGACGGAACCTGCAAGGCCCCGAGCTGAGCTGGGGCTTCAACGCCGACTTCCAGGTGGAGAGTTACCTGCGGCACCAGGGCAGCACCTTCGTCGAGCGCTTCGACGCCAACAGCTACCTCTACATCACGCGGGCCATGGACTATTTCGACCTGGCGGCCGACCACGGCGGAGTCCTGGCCAACGCCTTTCGCGGGACGAAGGTGCGCTTCTGCGTCATCTCATTCACCAGCGACTGGCTGTTCCCCACCGCCGAGAGCCGCGCCATCGTGCACGCGCTGAATTCGGTGGCGGCCAATGTCAGCTTCGTTGAAGTGGAGTCCGACAAGGGCCACGACGCCTTCCTGCTCGATGAGCCGGAATTCCACGCCACCCTGTCGGGCTTCCTTGACGGCGCCGCCGAACATCGCGGCCTGCCCCGCGGAGCTCCGCGATGACCATCCAGGCCCGGCGAACAGGCGCCACTGGCAGCGCCAATGGTAACGGCAGCGCCATCCGCGTCGACCTGCAGATGATTGCCGACATGGTGGAACCGGGCTCCCGCGTTCTCGATATCGGCTGCGGCGAAGGGGTGTTGCTGGATTACCTGAACGGCTTCAAGCAGGCGGACGGCCGTGGCATGGAGCTATCGATGGCCGGGGTGCGGGCTGCCGTGGCACACGGTCTGTCGGTAATCCAGGGCGACGCCGATACCGATCTCAAGGACTATCCCACCGGCGCTTTCGACTACGTGATCCTCAGCCAGACCCTGCAGGCCACCCGCAATCCGAAGGATGTCCTCGAACAGATGCTGCGCATCGGCCGGCGGGCCATCGTGTCCTTCCCCAATTTCGGCCATTGGCGCGTGCGCGTGTCACTGCTGTGGCACGGGCGGATGCCGATGACCGAGACCCTGACCTACGACTGGTATGACACTCCCAATATCCACCTCTGCACCATTCGTGACTTCACCGACCTATGCGCCAGGCTGGGAATCGCGGTGGAACGGGCCATCTCGCTGGATTCGCGGGGGCGGACCCGTTATGACGCGGGTGGCCGGCTGGCCAACTGGCTGGGCGAGCAGGCAGTGTTCCTGCTGCGGCGGGAGTAGGTCCGAATACCACACGCCAAAGCTCATTTCGTCATTGCGAGCCGAAGGCGAAGCAATCCGCAAGCCGGCAGTACGGCCCTGGATCGCATCGCTCCGCTCGCGATGACGAAGGCCTACCCCAACGGCCGGACGTTGCGGAAACCCTGCGGCATCACAACATAGCCACGCTTGCGCTCCGGTTTATCGCGCAAGGCGCTGCCGGCATAGATCTGCTTGGCCGCCTCGACCAGCAGCACTCCGGCAAAACCCTGGAACCAGCGGGCCCCCACCTGTTCCCAGGCCGGCGCCGAGCGCAGCACGAAGCGGGACTTGAACGGCGGCATGTACAAGGCGGCGGCGGTCTGCAGCGGCGTGTACATGTTGTCGCGCAACAGCCGGGTCAGCTGGGATGGCGTGTAGGGGCGGCCTTGGCCGAACGGCGTGCGGTCCAGCCGTGCCCAGATGCCGCGGCGATTGGGCGCAATCACCAACAACCGCCCGCTGTCGGTCAGCACCCGCCATACCTCGCGCAGAGAGGCCCGCACCTGCTCGGTCGATTCCAGCGCATGGACCAGCAATACCCGGTCCATCGAACGGTCGGGCAACGGCAAGTCGGTCTCATCGGCCAGGCAGACCAGGCCCGGCCCTTCCGGCGGCCAGGGCAACACCCCCTGCGAGGCCGGCATGACCGCCACAACCCGTTCGCTCTCTTCGCGGAACGGCCGCAAATAGGGCGTGGCGAACCCCAGCCCGAGAACCCGGCATTGATGGGCGTCGGGCCAGATAGCGCGGATCTGCCGCCGAATCATCCGGCGCGCCGTCTGCCCAAGGCTGGTATCGTAGAAATCCCTGAGATCGATGACGTCGTTCCACATACCCCATCAATGAAACGCCACGGCGGGAGCGGCAAGGGAAATCCACCTCGGCGCGCGTACGGGCCCCTTCGGAAACTCCGCAGTTAACGCCGGACAAACGCCCTGGCCGGCGCTATGGTTGACGAGGGCCGGAGTCCCAGGGTGGAGATTCAACCATGACGAAGCTGCGGGTCGAACAGATCCCGGTTCTGCGGGACAACTATGTCTACCTGCTGCACGAGCCGGACAGCGGCGCTACCGCCGTGGTCGATCCGGCCGTCGCCGAACCGGTAGAAGAACGCCTTGCGGCATTGGGCTGGAGGCTGACGCATATTCTGAATACCCATCACCATGACGACCATGTGGGCGGCAACCTGGCGCTGAAGCGGGCCACCGGCGCGAAGGTGGTCGGCAGCCGACGCGACGCCGACCGCATTCCGGGAATCGACCAGATGGTCGGTGACGGCGAGTCGTTTCTGGTCGGCAAGGCGGCGGCCATGGTGATGGAAGTCCCCGGGCATACGGCGGGGCATATCGCCTACTGGTTTCCCGAAAGCCGGGCGCTGTTCTGCGGGGATACCTTGTTTGCCATGGGCTGCGGCCGGCTTTTCGAGGGATCTCCCGAGCAGATGTGGCAATCGCTGCTGAAACTGCGTGGCCTGCCGGACGACACCCTGGTCTATTGCGCGCACGAATACACCCAGTCCAATGCGCGGTTCGCCCGCACGGTCGAACGCGACAACCCTGACCTCGCGGCGCGCATCGCCGACATCGACGCGCGGCGCGGACGCAAGCTGCCAACGGTACCGACGCCGCTGGCTCTGGAGCGGGCGACCAATCCCTTCCTGCGGGCCGATGTCGAGAGTGTGAAACGCGGTGTCGGCCTGCCTGGCGCCGAGCCGGCCAAGGTTTTTGCCGAGCTTCGCCGGCGCAAGGATGTGTTCTGAGCAGCACTCAGGATGTGAATGACGACAGGGGACAGAAATGAAACTACGCTACAGCTCGACCTCGCCCTATGTCCGCAAAGTGATGATCGTCGCCCATGAAATCGGGATCGCCGAACGCCTGCAGATCGTTCCGGGCAACCCTTGGGTGTCGGATACCGACGTGCCCCAGGACAACCCGTTGGGCAAGGTGCCGGCGCTGATCACCGACGACGGCGCGCATCTCTACGATTCGCCGGTGATCTGCGAGTACCTGGATAGCCTGAACCTGGGCCGCAAGCTGTTCCCGGCCTCGGGCGCGGCCCGCTGGGCGGCTCTTCGCCTGCAGGCACTGGGCGACGGCATTCTCGATGCCGCGGTAACCTTGCGCCTGGAGACCGTGATGCGGCCGGCGGAGTACCGCTGGCCGGCCTGGCTCGCCCGCCAGGAAGCGGCAATCGGCCGCGGCCTCGATGCCGCGGAGGTCGAGGTGCCACAACTGGGCGAGGACTTCAATATCGGCGCCGTCGCCATGGTCTGCGCCCTTGGTTACCTCGATTTCCGCTGGCCCGAGGACGACTGGCGGAAAGCCCGCCCACGTTTGGCCCACTGGTATGCGATGAAAAAGAACCGGCCGTCGGTCCAGGCCACTATGCCCCATGATTAAAGGATTAATGTGGCCCTTTCAAATTCAGGACAACCTATGTATTACCTCTCGACACGCCGATCAGGAAATTGCGCAGCCAACTCTTGATGAGCCGAGCAATGCAGGGAAAATCAAACGTAATGGCAAGACATGGCAATCGGGGGCGTCTCCCGTCCGGTCAACCGAATCCGATCGACGTACACGTCGGCGCGCGTGTCCTTCAGCGCCGCATGGTTCTGGGCATGAGCCAGGAGCAGCTGGGAAAGGCCCTGGGCCTATCCTTTCAGCAAATCCAAAAATATGAACGGGGCGCCAATCGCGTCGGCAGCTCGCGCCTGTTCGATCTTGCCAACATCCTCAGGGTTCCCGTCTCGTTCTTTTTCGAGGAGATGTCGGAAGACGTCCGGGAGATGACGCCGAGCCGCGTGGGACGGGGAATGACCGAGGCATCCTCCGCGGCCGAAGACATGGATGTCACGATCAAGCGCGAAAGCCTGAAACTGATTCACGCCTATTGCCGGATCTCCGATCCCCGCGTCCGCAAGGAGCTGATGGAGTTGATCAAGGCGGTGGCCGGGCCGACGAAAGTGGAAGACTGACCGGCCTCGGAGCCACTTCGCCACTACCGCCATTTTCCGACAGGCGACGGGCCTGTTGACGCTGGCACCGGCGCGTACGCACCATGGTTGGCCTGCATTTGTCTCCGTACCAACGGTGCGGGCGCGTAGGAACGCGGGGCTGGCATGAACAGTATCAACCTGATCATTCTGATCTGTGCCGGCCTGGCGGTCGCCAGCGTATTCACCAGCGTCATCGCATTCCGGGCCGGCGCTCCGCTGCTGCTCCTGTTCCTGGCCATCGGCCTGCTGGCCGGCCGAAACGGACCAGGAGGCATCGTCTTCACCGATGCCCGCGCGGCCTTCCTCATTGGCAGCGCCGCCCTCGCCGTCATCCTGTTCGACAGCGGCTTCCATACCGGCTTCAAGAGCTATCGCCAAGCTGCCGCACCGGCCATCCTGCTCGCCACCTTTGGCGTTGCCATCACCGCCGCGGTGGTTGCCCTGGCCGGCCACAGCCTGCTCGATCTCACCTGGCCGCAGGCGCTGCTGCTCGGCACCGTCCTCAGTTCCACCGACGCGGCGGCGTTGTTCTTCCTGCTGCGGGTCGGCGGCATCACCATCCGCGACCGCGTCCGGTCGACCCTGGAGGTCGAGTCGGGAACCAACGATCCTGTCGCCGCCGCCCTTACCATGACGGCGGTGGGGTTGCTGGCCGGCGGTGACATCCACTGGGTCGGCCTGGCTCCCCGCTTCGCCGCGGAAATGGGGGGCGGCGCGCTGTTCGGCCTTGCCGGTGGCACCGCCATCGTCCTGGTGGTGAACCGCCTGAAGCTCGAGCCCGGGCTCTATCCGGTGGTAGTGATGAGCCTGGCGATCCTGATCTTCGCGCTGACCAATCTGGTCGGCGGCAGCGGCTTCCTCGCCGCCTATCTGGCCGGGTTGGTGGCCGGCAATGCGCGCCTGCAATGGGCCGGCGCCTTGCGCCGCTTCCAGGAGGGAATCACCTGGCTCGCGCAAATCGCCATGTTCGTAACATTGGGGCTGCTGGCGACGCCCAGCCACTTTTTCGCGCTCGCCGCGCCAGGGGCGTTGGCCGCCGTAGCTCTGATCTTCATCGCCCGGCCGATTGCCGTCTACATCTGTTTGGCGCCCTTCCATTTCTCCAAGCGCGAACGCTTCTTCATCGCCTGGGTCGGCCTGCGCGGCGCCGTATCGATTCTGCTCGGCCTGCTTCCCATGCTGGGCGGCATTCCAGGCGGCGAGATCTTCTTTGATATCTCATTCCTGGTGGTCGTGGCCTCGCTGGTGGTCCAGGGCTGGACGGTGCGGCCCCTTGCACGCTGGCTCGGCCTGATCGTGCCCGAACGCAGCGGACCGGCGGACCGCATGGAAATCGACCTGCCGGGACTGGCCGACCGGGAACTGGTGGCCTATGTGCTGCATCCCGACAGCGGCGTCGCCCAGGGGCGCTCGTTGCCGCGATGGGCCCGGCCGTTACTGGTCAGACGTGGGCAAAGAGTGTTGAGTTCGCCCCGCCAGTTGCTAGCCGGCGACCGCGTCTACCTGATGGTACCCCGCGTGCAGGTATCGCTGCTCGACACCCTTTTCGGACGCAGCCGTGGAACCGGCGATACCGATACGGCGCTGTACGGCGACTTTGCCGTCGGCCCGGAAATCCCGCTGGGCTCGTTGCGCGAGGCCTATGATCTGCCGTTGTCCGATGTGGACGATCGGGTGCCTTTGAGCGAACTGTTCCGCCGCGAGTTCCGCACGGACATAGAACTCGGCGATCGGCTGCAACTCGGGCCGGTGGACCTCATCGTCCGCGACATGAGGGACGGCAAGATTACCTCGGTGGGAATTTCGCTCGAGCCGTGGGCCAAGCCGCAGATCGGGTGGGAAAGGTTCAAGACCAGGCTGTCGGCCATTCTCGGCATTCCCGCTGGATAGCCCCCGCCAGGGCCAGGCACCTGGCGGGAGTGTCCGGTTGCTCCGTGGCCGGCCGGTATCGGCACTCAGTACATATGCTGGCCGCCGTTGATCGAAATGGTGGCGCCGGTGATGAAGTCCGCGTCATCGGCTACCAGGAACAGCACGCCGCGGGCGATGTCCTCGGCCCGGCCGAGACGGCCGGCGGGGATGCGTGCGATGATCTTTTCCAGCACCGCATGGGGTACGGCGCGCACCATGTCGGTATCGACATAGCCCGGGGCGATGGCGTTGACCGTAATGCCCTTTGCCGCCCCTTCCTGGGCCAGCGCCTTGGTGAAACCGTGAATGCCCGATTTCGCCGCGGCGTAGTTCACTTGGCCGTACTGGCCTGCCTGCCCGTTGATCGAACCGACATTGACGATACGGCCGAAGCCGCGGTCGCGCATGGACTCGATCACGCAACGCGCCATGTTGAAGCAGGAGGTGAGATTGGTATGAATGACGTCCTCCCACTGCTCGTAGGTCATACGATGCAAGGTGGCGTCGCGGGTAATGCCGGCGTTGTTGACGAGGATTTCGACAGGTCCCAACTCAGCCGCGATCTTCTGTATCGCCGCTTCGCACTCGGCAAAGCTGGATACGTCGAACCGATAAGCGGGAATGCCCGTTTCCTCGGTGAACTGCTTGGCGGCTTCCACATTGCCGAAATAGTTGGCCGCCACGCGATAGCCGGCATTTTTCAGGGCCAACGAAATGGCCTTGCCGATGCCGCGCGTACCGCCGGTGACAAGAGCAACTCGATCCATGAGATTTACCCTCCCTGGTAAACGTCAAGAGTAAGGTGCAAGCCCCGGTTGTATATACTCCGACGGCGATGCCCTGCCGTCGGGAGGCCGCCGCGCCCGGGTGCGACGACGGCCCGTTCTGGGAATCGGCCCGGAGGAACATCCGGACCGTGCCTCAATCCGTTCAGCGCTCGATGGTGAGCGCGATTCCCATGCCGCCGCCGATGCACAGCGTGGCCAGGCCCTTCTTCGCGTCGCGCTTCGCCATTTCGTGGAGCAGCGAGACCAGGATGCGGGTGCCGGACGCGCCGATGGGGTGACCCAGCGCGATGGCACCGCCGTTTACGTTGACCTTGCCGGTGTCCCATCCCAGATCGCGGTTGACGGCGATGGCTTGGGCGGCGAACGCCTCGTTCGCCTCGATCAGGTCCAGATCCTGCGCATTCCAGCCGGCCTTCTTCAGTGCCGCCTTGGCCGCCGGGATCGGGCCCGAGCCCATGATGGCCGGATCGACACCGGCCTGGGCCCACGAGGCGACCCGGCCCAGCGGCTTCAGGCCTCGTTTCGCTGCTTCTGCCGCGGTCATGAGCACCACCGCGGCGGCACCGTCGTTGATCCCCGACGCATTGCCGGCCGTGACCGTCCCGTCCTTGGTGAAAGCCGGCCTCAACTTGGCCAGGGCCTCGGCGGTCGTCGATCGCGGATGCTCGTCGGTGTCGAACAGCTTTTCTTCTTTCTTTACGACGATCTTCACCGGAGTGATTTCATCCTTGAACTTGCCGGCCTTGATCGCCGCTTCAGCCTTCTGCTGTGAAGCGAGGGCAAAGCGGTCCTGCTCGTCGCGCGTAATCTGCCACTTGGTGGCCACGTTCTCCGCGGTCACCCCCATGTGGTAGCCGTTGAAGATATCCCACAGGCCGTCCTTGATCATGGTGTCCACCAGCTCGGTGTTGCCCATCTTGGTGCCCGAGCGCAGATAGACGACATGGGGCGAGTTGCTCATGCTTTCCTGGCCGCCGGCGACCACGACGGAAGCGTCGCCGGTGCGGATGGCCTGGGCTCCCAGGGCCACGGTACGCAGACCCGAGCCGCAGACCTGGTTGATCGTGTAGGCCGGAACCTCGCTGGGCAGGCCGGCGGCGATCGACGACTGGCGCGCACCGTTCTGTCCGATACCGGCGGTCAATACCTGACCCATGATCACTTCCGAGACGTCTCCGGCCTCGACGCCGGCCCGCTTCAGCACCTCGCGAATGATGATTTCACCGAGCCCGCTGGCCGAGTAGGAACTCAGGCTTCCCGAAAAAGCGCCGATGGGAGTGCGTGTCGCGGCAACGATGACGATATCGGACATTAGAGAGTCCTCCTTGGCAGAAAGCGATGTGAATTGTGGGGTTTTTGGTATTGCCGGTCTGTTTTCTATAGGAAGGGTCATTGCCGAGGCAAGAACCCTAATGCCTCAACACAAGTGATAACCATTTTGCAACATAAGCATAAACCTCAGTCTTAGCCCGGGCGCCCGTAAGCATTCCGATATGGCCGGAGTCGACTATGCGACGACGTGCGTGAGGCAAGAGGTCGGCCAAGGCCAGCGCGGACTGGGGCGGAACGATGCGGTCCTTGGCCGGCACGATCGTCAAGGCCGGCTTTTCGAAAGCGCGGGGCCGGACCAGCTCGCCGCCCAGTCGCCACACGCCCTTTGCCGGTTGGTTGTCCACGTACCAGCCGAACAGGCATTGACGGGCTGTTGGGCCGGGAAGCGGCACGCCATCGTTCACCCAGTCCTCCAGGGCAACGAAGTCGCGCGCCCTGGCGCTCCTGGCGTTCAAGGCCGAGAAGGCGCGGAATTTGCGTTCGATGGCCCCGGGATCGACCATGGCGAACAGCGCCTGCAGCAGGTCCACCGGAATTTCCCCATGGACCGCCAACGCGTCCTCGAGGGGCTGGCGCATCGCCGCCACCAGCCGTCCTTGCAGCGGCGTCGGCGCATGAAAGTCCCACGGTGTGGCCAAGGTCACCAGGCCTTTGACATCCGGCTGCCGCAATCCTGCCAGGCCCGTTGCCAGCAGACCGCCCATGCAATAGCCGAGCACCACCGGACGCCCGCCCAGGCGGAGCACCTGGTCCAAGGCGCGACCGAGGCGGCCCACCACGTAGTCGTCCAGTGAAAACCCCTTCTCGGCGGCGCCAGGCGCACCCCAATCGACGAGGAACGGCCGCAATCCCTTGGCCGCCAGGTAACGTAAGAAGCTGCGCTTGGTGGCCAGATCCAGGATATAGGCCCGGTTGACGAGTGAGGGCACGACCAGGACGGGCCCGCCGGCAGTCCCAGCCGAGGCGTAATCGATCAGGCGAGTGGTGCCCTCCTCCCATACAGCGGGCGGAGCGGGCAGATCACGCTGGTACGGGTGTCGGCGATAGGCCTCGACACCCCGGAGGAATCCATCGATCCGCCGCCTCGCTTCGACCGTCAGGGCACGGGCGAAAACCTCAGCATCGACGCCGTCGATTTGGCTCCTGAGCTGCTCGGCCGCCGATTGCAGATGCGGCTTCCAGACGAAGGATCCGCTCTTCCAGCTCGGCAACGCGGCGCGCGAGCTGAACAGCGTCGAGGCCTGCGCCAGAAGGTGAAGCTGCAGCGGCCGCGGGCCCAGCCGGTGAGGCAGGTCGCGGCGGGGAAGAGGTTGTTGTGGCGGTCGATCCATGCGCCCCCGTTGTTGCGGCTGCCGCCGGCATGCCAAGGGCGCTGGCAAAGGCAGCAGCCCCTTTGGTCATCGCAGAGTAGGCCGCGGCCAGAGCTTCGGCGAGGGCCGGATCGCAGACCACCGCAGCCACTTGATCCTGCCAGAGGTCGAGGTAGCGGCGCGCGAGGTCTTCGTAATCCGGCGCGTCTTTCATGGCGCGGACTATACCCCAGTTGGCTCCGCCTTGGCCAGCCCGGCGCACCGATACATTCAGATGTCGCCATGTAATGGGCCCATCACCGACCTTCGCCCGGCGCGGTCATGCGACAACATGCCGGAACCTTGGCCTTCGTCACGAAAAAGCTCCGCCACTGCCTCAAGAGAGCCAAAAAAGATTCCCGCAAGGCATTATAATCCCGAAAAAATCTGCTAGACTGATGCCGCAATGCAGCAGCGACCTGAAGGCCCGATGTCGAACTCTCCCAATCCGATCACCATCAAGAAGTACGCGAATCGCCGCCTGTATAATACGGCGACGAGCAGCTACGTGACTTTGGACCATCTGTGTCAGATGGTGAAGGACAACGAAGATTTCGTGGTCTATGACGCAAAGACCGGCGAGGACATTACGCGGTCCGTCTTGACACAGATCATCGTCGAAGAAGAGGGCAAAGGAGGGCAAAACCTTCTTCCCATCTCCTTCCTGCGACAACTCATCAGTTTCTACGGCGATTCGCTCGGTGGTCTCGTGCCCCGCTACCTGGAATACAGCATGCAGGCGTTTCTGCGCAACGAACAGCAGATGCGCCAGTATATGCAACATGCACTGGACGGGTTGTTCCCCTTCAATCCTCTTGAAGAAATAAACAAACAGAATGCCGCTCTTTTTGAGAGCGCGATCAAAATGTTCTCTCCATTCTATGGAGCACCCGGCGCCCCCACTCCCCCTGGCGCCCCGGGCCAGCCGGCCGAGGCCGCGTTGAACGAGCTGCAAGGGCGCCTCAATGCGATGCAAGAGCAACTCGACAGCCTGAGCAAGCAGAAGAAATAGCCCCCCATCGGCGGCACCGCTCCACTGCCGCGCCCAGCCCCGGCTTGCCGCAGGACGCCGATGCGGCGCCGGAGGCATTGCTCCGTTGGTGGCAGATTTGCCTCCTTGGCGTTTGCTCAGAAATGACTGCGCTATTCCTGAACGGGTCCTTATGCGGGTTCAGCCATGTGCCGCCGCCCCGTCTTGCCGGCGGCTCGCCGACACGAGATCGCGATGCAGAACAGCCGCACCTCGATCTAAACTCTTGGATTTGCCCTCGCCGGGCGCACACCTCCGCACGCTTGGCCGCGGTCTTAACGGCCGCTGGCCGCAACCTGCGTCAGATTTAACGCAGGTCTAGGCGCCGCAAAGGCGAAAAAAGCGGTGGACGCCACGCTTCGCCATACCCATATGAGGCAACATTAGGAACTGAAGCCCATCCGATGGGCGACGGCGCCCGTAGGATACCGAAGGCGCAGCGCTGGTGCACGTTACACCTGTAATAAACGCATAATATGCACAAGTGCTAATGTTTACATCCGCGATAAACATCGCAGGTAATCCTATATCCCAGTTTAATTGACGTAACGATCATGGAACTGGCTAAATTATTCGGTTGCTTGAAGCTTGGAATGCGAATAATCAGCTAGGGACGACGCCACCATGAACGACACTTCAGAAGACCCTCCCTTCGAGGGAACACAGAGCGATCAGCTAAGGATCATGCCAAGCAACAACGATACGAGGGCGGTGAAACCGCTGAACCGAGCCAATGACACTGACCGCCACGTGGGCGCCCGCATCAGGGAACGGCGCATCATGTTGGGTTTCAGCCAACAACAAATGGCCGACCTGATCGGCGTTACATATCAGCAGGCACACAAATACGAGCGGGGCATCAACCGCATTTCGGCGGGGCGACTTTACGAGATCGCCCAGGTGCTCGGCGTACCGGTCGGATACTTTTTCGAGGGATTGGACAATCACCGCAGCCCCGAGCTTTCCGCCCGGCAGCGTATGTGCCTGGAATTGGCGCGCAATTTTTCCAGCATCGCCAACGAACGCCACCAGGAGGCGCTGAGCCAGTTGGCTCGTGCGCTGGCAAGCGAAGAACGGTAAGGCGCCGGCCAGAACCGGAACGCCTTTTCACCTCTCTCCCCCGGTAAGCGGGGATTCAGGCTTCAGGCCGGGGTCCCGCTTGCGCGGGACGGGTGGACGATGCAGATTTTCTGTACCAACGTCTGGCGCAGGGCTTATTAGCCCCGTTCGACCGTCTTGATCACGGCCTCAAGCGTCCGTTGGAAAAGGCCGATGGCCCTGTCGGGGCCTCCGTCAATCCCGCCTGCCAGGGTAAGCGAAATGAACCCATGGGCGGTTGCCGCGACGCGCGTGGCGAGGTCTTGGGCGGATTCCTCGGAATGGCGTTTTTCCACCAGTTCGCCGGCGACCCTCTGCAAGACCTGGGGCGCGACGGACGCAGAGGCGCCGCTGCGGCGTGCAGCAAGAGAATGCAAGCCGAACATCACCACGTAGAGTTCGGGATTGGCCAGCGCGAAATCCCAGAACGCGCGCAGAGCGGCGCGCATGCGTTTGGCCGGCCCGGTCAGCGGCTCCACGGCAGCCTCCATGGCTGCCGTCAGGGTCGCCTCGCCCTCTGCCGCGAGCACGGCCAGAATGGCTTCCTTGTCCTGGAAATACTGATAGATGGCGGGAGCGCTGCATCCGATGCGCGCGGCGATGGCGCGCACCGTTACGGAGGGCCACCCCTCCGCCGCGGCAAGGCTTTGCGCCGCATCGACGATTTCCTTCCGCCGTTCGCTGTGGCTGCGCGAAATTCGTGTCAGATGGACCATGACAAATAGTAGCATAAACTTTGTGGGTTAGCCAGGGTCACGCCCATTCGGCGAGGACCTCGGCATCCCTCTCGCCTTGACGGTGTCGCAGAGCCAGTTCCCGCCAGCGCTGCTCGGGCAACAGGCGCCGCAGGGCCCAGGCAGCCGCACCGCGGACGACCGGCGCCGCATCGTCCAGCAAGGCTTCCGCCACCGTGGCCAGCTCGCCCTCGCCACTATTGCCGATGGCCACGAGCACATTGCGGAGCAGGCGGTCACGGCCGATGCGCTTGATCGGCGATCCGGCAAAGACCGTGCGAAAGGTAGCGTCATCGAGTTGCGCCAAGTCGGCCAGACGCGGCGCCAGCAATTCGGCCCGCGGAAGATAGTCGGCCTCGCCGGTCGGCCGGGCGAACTTGTTCCACGGACAGACCGCCAAGCAGTCGTCGCAGCCGTAGATCCGGTTGCCGATGAGCGGTCGCAACTCGGCCGGAATAGGACCATGGTTCTCGATGGTCAGGTAGGAAATGCAGCGCCGGGGCTCAATCCGCCCATCGGCGAGGGCTCTGGTCGGACAGACGGCCTCGCAGGCCCGGCAGGAGCCGCAATGGTCCGCCTCGGGCGGGTCCGCCGGCAGATCGAGAGTGGTGAAAACCTCTCCCAGAAACAGCCAGGAGCCGAAACGCCGCGACACCAGATTGGTGTGCCGCCCCTGCCAGCCCATGCCGCTGCGCGCCGCCAGCGGCTTTTCCATCACCGGCGCCGTGTCGGTGAACACCTTCACCTCGGCGCCATGGCGTTCCACCAGCCAGCGCGCCAGCGCCTTGAGGCGCTTCTTCAGGATGTCGTGGTAATCCCGCCCGCGGGCATAGACACTGACATGGCCACGTCCGGGGTGGGCCAGCGTGGCCAGCGGCGTCGCTCCCGGCCCATAATTCTCGCCGACCACGATGACGGTTCCGACCTCCGGCCACAGGGCCCGCGGCGAGGCCCGGCGCTCGGCCGTCTCGGCCATCCAGGTCATGGTCCCATGGCGCCCGTCGGCGAGATAGGCGGCAAGATCCGCCGCGACCGACGGGACCGTCTCGGCGGTGGTGAAGCGGCACTCGGCAAAGCCGAGTTCGAGAGCCTTGTTTCGGATTGCCGCTCGGACCGACAACGTCTCCCGCGCATTTCCCTCGCGCAGGCGGGTATCCAGGCCGCCGGCTGGCTCCCCGCTTTCGCGGGAATGACGGGAAAGCGGCCTGTTCATCGGCATTAGCGGCCGCGATAGGCCGGCACCCCCTGGTCGGGAAGCCACAGGCCGGGTGGCGGCGGGTCGGTTTGCCAGAACACGTCGATGGGAATGCCACCACGCGGATACCAATAGCCGCCGATACGCAGCCACACCGGCGACAGGGCATCGACCAGGCGCTTGGCGATGGACAGCGTGCAGTCCTCGTGGAAGGCGCCATGGTTGCGGAAGCTGGCGAGGAACAGCTTCAACGACTTGCTCTCGACCAGCAATTCGTCCGGCACATAGTCGATCACCAGATGGGCGAAATCGGGCTGGCCGGTGATCGGGCAGAGCGACGTGAACTCGGGCGCGGAGAACCGTACCAGGTACTGGGTGCCCGGATGCGGATTGCTCACGGTCTCCAGAACCGCCTGGTCAGGCGAAACGGGAATCTCGGCGCGGCCGCCCAGCTGGGTCAGGCTGTCGTAAATGGTCTCGGCCATGAGGATTCTCCTACAGCGGCTCGATGTCGCCCAGGGCCTGCAGGGCGGCAAATTCGGCGGCGTAATGGGTCACACGCCCCTCGCCGATGGCGGCGCGCAGTTCGCGCATGAGATCCTGATAGTAATGCAGATTGTGCCAGGTCAGCAGCATCAGCCCCAGCACTTCCTCGGCCTTGGCCAGATGATGCAGATAGGCGCGGCTGTAGTTGCGGCAGGCCGGGCAGGAACAGGCCTCGTCCAGTGGTCTGGGATCGTCCTGATGCCGCGCATTTCGGATATTGACCGTGCCGCGGCGAGTGAAGGCCTGACCGGTACGGCCGGAACGGGTCGGCATCACGCAGTCGAACATGTCGACGCCGCGTATCACCGCGCCGACGATGTCGGCTGGCTTGCCCACCCCCATCAGGTAACGGGGCCGCTCCACCGGCAGATGGGGAACGGTAACGTCGAGGATGCGGAACATCTCCTCCTGTCCCTCGCCCACCGCCAGGCCGCCGACCGCATAGCCATCAAAGCCGACATCCAGCAGCGCCGCAGCCGACTCCGCCCGCAATTCCGGATAGACGCTGCCCTGGACGATGCCAAACAACCCATAGCCTTGCCGGTCGACGAAGGCCTCGCGCGAGCGGCGGGCCCAGCGCATGGACAGATGCATGGAGGCCGCCGCCTCCGCCTCGGTGGCGGGGAAGGGCGTGCATTCGTCGAAGGCCATGGTGACGTCGGCGTCCAGCATGCGCTGGATCTCCATCGAGCGTTCCGGCGTGAGAAGATGCGTGCTGCCGTCCAGATGGGACTGGAAGGTCACCCCCTGTTCCGTCAGTTTCCGCAGCTTGGCCAGGCTCATGACCTGGAAGCCGCCGGAATCGGTGAGGATCGGCCCTGGCCAGTTCATGAAACGGTGCAGGCCGCCATGACGATGAACCCGTTCGGCCCCCGGCCGCAGCATCAGGTGATAGGTATTGCCGAGAACGATCTCGGCTCCGGTGGCCGAAACCGACTCGGGCATCATCGCCTTCACCGTGCCGGCAGTACCGACCGGCATGAAGGCAGGGGTATGAACGGCGCCGTGGGCGGTTTCCAGCAGGCCTAGGCGGGCCTTGCCGTCGCCGCCCAGCAGGCGGTAAGCGAAATTGGTCATGAAACAGAATCCGCGCGGTGCAGCAACGAGGCGTCGCCATAGGAATAAAATCTGTAGCCGGCCGCCTTCGCGTGGTCGTAGGCCAACTTCATCCGGTCCAGCCCGGCGAAAGCGGCGACCAGCATGAACAATGTGGATCGCGGCAGATGGAAGTTGGTCATCATCAAATCGACGCAGCGAAAGCGATAGCCTGGCGTAATGAAGATGTCGGTGCTGCCGTCGAACGGCCACACCCGGCCGCCCGCGTCGGAGGCGGACTCCAGCAGCCGCAGCGAAGTCGATCCGACGGCAACGATCCGCCCGCCGGCCGCCTTGGTGGCGTTCACCCGCTCGGCCGCGGCGCTGGAAACCTGGCCGGTTTCGGCATGCATACGATGGTCTTGGGTGTCCTCGACCTTCACCGGCAGGAACGTGCCCGCGCCGACATGCAAGGTCACGGTCACCCGGCCGATGCCGCAGCGGTCCAGTTCGTCGAGCAGCGGTGGAGTGAAGTGCAGCCCGGCGGTCGGTGCGGCGACAGCCCCCGGCCGATCGGCAAACATCGTCTGGTAGTCGTTGCGGTCACGCTCGTCACCGCCCGCCGCCCGCTTGATATAGGGCGGCAACGGCATCTCGCCGTACACTTCCAGCGCGGCAATCAGTTCGGCGCCGCCCCGGTCGAAAGACAGGACGACTTCGCCCCCCTGCCCTTTTTCCGCGACCAGGGCGGTGAAGTCGGCGGCGAACATCAGCCGGTCGCCGGGCTGCAGTTTTTTCGCCGGGCGGGCGAAAGCCCGCCAGCAATCGGAAGCGACGGCCTGGTGCAGAGTGATCTCGATCCCCGCCTCGCCCCGTTTTCCCCGCAGGCGTGCCGGAATCACCTTGGTATCGTTGAACACCATCAAATCCCCCGGCGCCAGCAGGCCGGGCAGGTCGCGCACACCCAGGTCTTCCAGGCGGTCGGGCAGGACATGGAGCAGCCGGGCCGCATCCCTGGGCTCGGCCGGGCGGTCGGCGATCAGCTCGCGCGGCAGATCGAAATCGAATACATCAACCTTCATCGCGCCGCGATTTACCTCGGAAACCCGCGCGCCGCAATCTTTAAGCCGCGGGAGGCCAGGAACGGCAGGAAGGCCGGCCCCATCAGCGCGGTCCACTCCACCTCCCGCGGGGTGGTCAGACTGTCGCAGGCCATCAGCGCAGCATCGACATGGCCGGGATGGACCATCAGCAGATGACCATCGCCCGCCCCGGCCAACAGCCGCGGCAAGGCGGGTCCCAGCCCCCCGCGCCGGGAATCGTAGAATCCCGAGAAACCGTGATTGGTGGCAATTCCTCGCGCCGCCGCGGCTTTCCGCAGGCCACGGCCCAGCAGAGCGATGAAGCCGGCCTTGGCCCACTGCCCGCGGCCGATCAGCGCCGCCGCCCGGTCGGAGCAGTCGCGCAGCCAGCAGTGGGCGGGATCGAGCCGGCGACCGAACACCGACAACACCAGCCCACGCACGCCTGGCAGAAGATGCACATGCTGGTGGCCATCGACGAAATCGGGCGGGCGTCCGAAATGCGCCTCGAAGGCATCAAGCTGGCGGTCCAGTTCGGCCGCCACCTCCGCCATTGCCAGCCGGCCCGAGATGCTGTCCTTCAAAAGCGCGCCGATTCCCGGCAGCCGGCCCTGCGGCGCCGTCTTCGGCATGCCCCCCAGCGGCTGCTGGTCGGTCAGGGTGAAGTGCAGGCCCACGGCAACCTGCTCGGCCAGGGGCCGCAGCAAGGGTGCTTCCTCGGGCCAAGCGGGCATGCAGGTCATGGCGCCGGTGGCGGAGATCCGCCCCGCTTCCGCCAGTTGGCGAATCCCCAGGCTTACCCCCGGCGATATGCCGTAGTCGTCGGCGCAGATGATCAGGCGGCGAAGCGGTCGTCCCATGCCGGCCATGGTAGGGCACGGCGCGACAAACCGCTAGCCCCGCCCCCAGGACAATCGCTTGAACGCGCAGAGATCGCGCACTCAAGCGATCGCGCCGGCTCCGCTCCCGTCACATGTTGCGCGGCTGCCCCGTCTGCTGGGACACCTTGCCAAGCGCCTCGCCGGTCTGCGGCTTGTGTTGCGCGCGAGTGGCTAGGTCGCCCAGAGTGACCACGCCGACCAGACGCTTGTCGCGGTTCAGCACCGGCAGCCGGCGGACCTGTTTCTCCCCCATCAGGGTGCATGCCTCCTTGGTGTCCTGGTCCTCGAAACAATAGGCGATATGGGACGACATGGCTTCCCGCACCTTGGCGGAATTGGGATCCTTGCCGTCGGCGACGGCCCGCATGGTGATGTCCCGGTCGGTGACGGCGCCCACCAAGCGATCGTTTTCGCCCACCGGCAGGAAGCCGGAGTCGGTGTCGCGCATGAGGACCGCGGCTTCCCGTAAGGTAGTGTCCGGATTGACGATGGCGACGTCGCGAGACATGACTTCTCTTACCTGCATGGTGACCTGCCTCCTGGAGTCGTGAACTGGAGTCTCCCGGTTAGGTCCGGTTAACAACTGCCGGCATCGACCGTTCCCGGCGCTCAGGGGCTGTCGCAGAAGGTACGCAGACCGGCCAGCAGCTCCGGGTCGAGTATCACCCGGGGCACCTTGTTCTGCCCGCCCAGGCGCCCGCGCCGGCGCATCCAGCGGCTGAAGGTGCCGGCCGGGATCAACCGCGCCTCGGGGGCCAGAAGCCCGAAGTCGCCGGCACGCAGATCGCGATAGTCGAGATTGGCCTGCTGCAGCCGTCCATCCACTTCGGCGGCGAAGTCGGCCGGAAAGGAGGAACGGCCCGGTACCGCGTCCGACAGTTCGACGATCAGCAGGTGCCGGCCGGCCCGTTGGCCTGGCCCGGGAAACAGCGGACCAAGAGCGAAATCGGTGAGTCCGACGTGCAGGGCATCGGCCGCCCCGGTGACCGCGTCATCAATTTGCTCGCCGCTCAGATGTTCGCCGAACGCGGAAAGGAAATAGGAGGTACGGCCGGTGATCAGCAGGCGCGGCCAACTTCGCTCGACGAACCGCACCGTGTCGTCCAGGATGTAGCCCCACAGGCCGGCGCAGGTGCTGAGCACCACCACATAGTCGACGCCAGTCTCGATGGTGCCGACCCAATGACGGGTGGGCCGTGCCGCCTGCAGTTCCTCCACCGGGACGAACTCGAAGAACAGGCCGTTGTCCAGGATCAGACGCATGCCCTCCCCATAGTCGCGATCGGCGATGGCGATGAACCCTTCGCTGGCGGCGTAAACTTCCCGCAGGTCGGCCGGACTGCCCTCCAGAATGCGCCTGAAATGCCCGCGGTAGGGGCGGAAATCCACACCGCCGTGGACGATCAGCTCGAGCCGCGGATAGAACGCCGAGAGCCGTGAGCCGCGGAAGGGATCGTTCGCCATCACCTTGTCGAGGAACAACTGAAGCCAGTTGGCGGTGCCGCTGACCCCGCGGATGTCCTGCTCGAGCGATTCCCGCGCCATGATCTCTGTCTTGCGGTCCCAGTCGGTCATCAGCGCGATTTGCCGGGACGGATAGGAAAAGGGCCGCGCCCACCAGGGCACTTCGCGGAAGGCGATGCCGCTCAGGTCGCCGCGACAGGTGCCGCCGGGCTCGGCCACCAGATCGGTGCTGCCGCCAAGCATCAGCGTCTTGCCGCCGAATACGCGACTCCGCGGACGGGCGGCCAGATGGTGGACCAGTACGTCGAGGGCGGCACGCCGGTTGGAGGCGACCATCTCGCGGCTGACCGGAATATGCTTCGAGACACCGGAACCGGTCCCCGAGGTTACCGCGAAATAGGGGATCCTCCCCGGCCAGGTGCAGTCGATCAGGCGAGGATAGCCGGCGCGCCAATAGTCTTCGTCGAGTTGGCGGAAGCGCCGCAGCGGCACTCGCTGCTGGAACTGCGCGACACTGTGGATCCCATCGAACCGGTGCCGGCGGCCGAAGCTGGTCGCTGCCGCCTTGGCCAGCAACGCCATCAACTGACGCTCCTGCACCGCCCGCGGATCCTGCGCCGCCAGTTGGCGGCGCCTCCATGCGGCATAGACGGCGAGCAGCGGCGTGGCGTCCAACATCGTCAGGCCCCGGCCGTGAAGATGGTAACCAGCGGAAACAGCCGCGCCACGCTGTCCGGCCGCAGCGGCAGCTGCACATAATGGTTGCTTCGCCAAAGATCGAGCTGGTCGAGGAAAGTGCTGCTGCCCAACCAGCCGTCCTGGCCGCCGGCCAGGATGGCATGGGTCGAATCGAGGTCAGACAGGTCCGTGATAAGGCGTGCGTTCGTGCCGTAGTGCGGATGATGGCGCCCGCCCGCGGCTCCGTGCGACGACTTCATTACGGTCTCGTTGCCGCCCGGCCAGGGGATGTCCGCGTAATGGAACAGCCGGCCGACAATCGGCAGGCTGCCCAGCAGGTGCGGCAGCCGCAGATGGTGCAAGCGACCCCAAGGCTGCGGCCGCCGCAGGCTGCGGGCGGTGCGGGTGAAGGCCTTCCCGACCAGGCGCGCGGCTTCGGCGCGCTTCATGCCGCGCAGCCGCCCGCGGATGATGGCTGGGGGATCCCAGGTGGCGGCCAGCCGCCGCCGCATCGCACCGCCTTCGAGCAACCGCAGCAGGTGGAATATGAGGATTTCATATGCCGCCGCGCCGACCGAGTCGATGTCATAGCGACCGTCCCAGCCGCTTAGCGTCCGCAACAGCCACTGACAGCGGCCTCTCCCGCCGCCCCCACACCTGCCGAGCAGCAACAACAGCCAATCTCTCATTTCCAGATCAGGCGCGGCCAAGACGTCCTGTTGCAGGCGGGCCAGGTCGTCGACCGTCACCCAGTCCCTGGCCCGCAGCAGCTCGGCCAGCCGCCGGTGGCGGTAGTTCGGCGAGTGGAAATGGGTGACGGCGACCGGCGCTCCTGCCGGCGGCAGATTGGCCGATACCAGGAAGCCTTCGGGCGGATCGTAATCGCGGGGCAACTCCTTGGCCCGGATGAAGTGATCCCAATAACGCAGATCCGCGGGCGGCGAAAGCAGATCGCCTTGCGAGCCCGGCGGCCGCAACGGAAGCGCCACCGCCAGGCAGCCACCGATATGGCCTTCGGCATCACCATAGAGAAAGCTTTCGCCAGGAACGGCGAAGCCGGCCGCGGCATCGACGAACTCTTTCCAGTTGCGGGCGCGGTTCAGCCGCAGCATGGCCGTGAATTCGTCGCTGGGCAGATGCCCCATCCAATGCAGTGCAACCGGCTTGCCCCACCCGGGCATCGACAGGACGTCGGAGATCAGCGGGCCCAAACGGGTCTCCCGCAGGGCGATCCGCCGTGGGCCCATCCATCGGATCACCACCGACTCCTCGCGCACCGATACCTGTTCCCCTTCGGCATCGAACAGATCGGTCGACGCCGCCTGCAGGCTGGTCCCCGTCCAACCGATCCAGCGATTACGGCCCAGCGCGATGAACGGCAAGCCGGGAATCATCAGGCCTACGGCCTCGAACGACGGCGAGCGGAGACCGCCGAGCAGCCAGAAGTTCGGCAGGACCAGGTCGAGATGCGGATCGGCGGCCAGAAGGGCTCCCTTGTCGCCGGTCCGACGGCCGGCGACGGCGACGGCGTTGCTGCCGGAATGGATAAAACCGGTGGCAAGATCCGTCAGCTCCTCGGCGTCGGGCAGTTCGACGCCTTCGACCAGTTGCGCCCATACCTCCGGCCAATCGGCAGTACCGTACAGCTTCAGGGCGCCGAGCAGCATTTTCCAGTTCATATCGACAGCCACCAGGCGGCCGAGGCCGAGAACATCTGGCAGGCTCCACGGCTGGCGGGGCGCACCGAGGGCCGCCAGGTCGGGCGGCTGCGGAGCCCGCTCCACCACGTGATTGATACCGGCGACGAAGCCTTCGAGCCAGGCCCGCGTTGCCTCGGGCAACGCCGCCGCGACGGCCGGAATGGCGCGCGTAAGGTCCAGGAGGCGCAAGCCGCGGTCGATCGGAACGGCGGGCGGCCCCAGCAGTTCGGCCAGGCGACCCTGGGCGACCCGCCGCATCATTTCCATCTGAGCCAAGCGCAAATGGGCGTGCACCGCCCCTAACCCGACGCTCAGGTCATGGTCGCTCGCCGCTTCGATGAAGGGAATGTGTCGAGGGCTCCACCGCACAGTGACCGGTTCGGCGACGGGAAGCCCTGTTGTCGGCAGCTGCGCCAGCCGCTGCGGCAGTGAAAGGCGATGGCGGCGACTTCTCGCGGCAAGGGCGGCAAGCCGCAAAGCCAGGCGGCATCCGCCCGGCCCCGCGGCCGCGATTTCGGCAAATCGTTCGCCCAGCGTCCGCGTGCTTCGCATCGGGGTTCCGCGTCCAGGGTCACCCCCGGTTGTTCAGGCTAACACAAAGTTGCCGACTTTCCGATGCTCCGGAATGACCGAAAGGCCATGCCGGCATGAAATTCGGTCAGCCGGTGCTCCAGGCCCGCGGCCGACGCATGCCGGCAATCTTGCAGGCTTGCTGCACATATCCGTAGGGGAACAGCTCGAACAGCTTGTTGCGGTGGGCTCCGGCGGTTTCGGCCAGATGCTTGATCACATGGCGGGCGTCGGGTGCGATCTGGCGGTCCTCGAGATAGGTCCGCATGAACCGCAAGACCCGCCAATGCTCATCGGTCAGGGTGATACCTTCGCGCCCGGCCAATTCCTCGGCCACCTGTTCCGTCCAGTCCTCGGGATTGATGAGGTAACCTTCCTTATCTGTATCGACCATGGCTTCCTCGGATCAATTTCCAGTTGAGCGAGCATGCTCGCCGCCGGCGTCGCGCTGCCTTGACGATGATCAAGAACGCGCTCGGTTGCTGCGGCTGCTTGTTTAACGCCGATCCGAAAGAGACGGCATCCACTCGGTTGAGTTTCATCTGGCCTTGATCGACAGGAAATTCAAGCACCTGCTCTGCCGCCGCAACCGGCAGGCGCCCCGTTTCCGCGCCGTTTGAAACAGATTGTTACCAAGGCGGCCGAAATCGGCAATCGCGGCGAAATACGGCCTTGCTATTCCTGCGGTGTCATTCTGGAAGGTCTCGTGAAATGCATAATCTTGTGATGAGTATTTTGGTGAAGACGATCTTTCCGATGGCGGTCATCCTAGATATCCTTTGCCGCCACGGCCGGACCGGTATGGCGACCGAAGGGATGGCGCGGCGCAAACGTCAGGTTCTGCTCGACCTGCCGGTCGCCGTCGCGCTCGGCGTCGCATTCGCCATCTGGCCGGCGGCCGGCCGTGCGGAACCGGGACAAGATCCCCAACCCCAGATCGTCATTCGCACCCTGGCCCAGGGCGCCATTGCCGCCATGGCCGACAGTCAACTCTCGGATGCCGAGCGTGAGGACCATTTCCGCCGGCTGTTCGTCTCATCCTTCGACATTCCGGAAATCGGCCGCTTCGTGCTGGCGCGCTATTGGCGCACGGCGACGCCGGACCAGCAGCAGGACTTCCTCAAGCTGTTCGAGGACATCAACGTCCTGACCTGGGCGCAGCGGTTCAAGGATTATCACGGTGAGACGGTCGAGACGCTGGGCACCACCAAGGACGGCGACCGCGGCTGGATCGTCGATTCGCGCATCATGCGCGTGCAGGCTCCGCCGATTCCGGTGCAGTGGCGCATCCGCCAGGCTGAAGACGGGTCCTTCCGTATCGTCGACATCATCGTCGAGGGCGTCAGCATGGCCATCACCTATCGGTCGGATTACACGGCCGCCATACAGTCGAACGGCGGACGGGTCGATTCACTGCTGGCCGTCATGCGAGGCAAGCTCGATCAGCTCAAGACGGCAAGCTGATCCGCGGCACTGGAGCCGAGGAAAGCATTTGCGTAAAATACAACACAATTTCACGTATACTTGATTATGTTGCAGTATTTAAACCGTAGTACTAATGTTGTTATTCAGTGAAATTTACGGGGCCTGGCCCATGGCCACTCCATCCTCGAAATACATCATCATTCTGGCGGGCTTGGCACTCGGCCTGATGGGGTCGGTGGATCTTGCGTCGGCTCGAGACATCAATCTGGGTGGCAACCGGCAAGACCAGGTAGGGAGCATCAGCCGGCACGCGCCGACCGCCGAATTGCCGAAGAACGTCGTCGCCTTGCCCACCGTGGTCGCCCCGGTGCAGGAGCGTGAGACCGGCCGCTGGAAGAATGTTCTGGTGGCAGCCTATTTGGCACCGACCGACACTGCCACGGTCGCCCAGATGCAGCTGCTGAAAGCGCAGATCGCCCGGGCGGTCGGCAAGACCCTCAACACCAAGCCGGCCGACCAGCTGCAAGGCGCCAGATCCGGCCCCCGCCTGGCCAAGGAATGCGTCCACCTGGCCGCCGAGCAGACTTTGGGCCGCAGCTGGCCTGGCGACGTATATATCCGCTCGCTGGTGGTGTTTTAGACCAACGTTCGAGCCCGCCGTCGCCGAAGGCGCCGGCATCGGATCAGAGCGTGCGGAGCGAAGCAGAAAATTTGGCGGAGGGAGTGGGATTTTCCGCCATTTCCGCCCTAAGGCCCTGAAATCTTTGGCTTCCGCAACATCGCGCCGGACCGCGCCGGATTCGTGATGTTGACCCCGGCCGCCCGCGCCCCGCGGGCGGCCGTTTCGGAGGCCCCGCCATGCTCGATCCCGACGGTCTTTG
This sequence comes from Pseudomonadota bacterium, assembly GCA_021793155.1. Taxonomy (GTDB): domain Bacteria; phylum Pseudomonadota; class Alphaproteobacteria; order Rhodospirillales; family Magnetospirillaceae; genus DUZF01. Next base: position 34,140 of record JAJYTF010000030.1, read on the forward strand.
CGATCATCGTCCACCCCGGCCGGCGTCCTTGCCCGCCGGAGAGTCGGATCCTCCCCAGGACGCGCCGATGCCGATCCCCGGCGACCGGCCGGCCGGACTGCATCCCGACGCCGACCTGTCGGTCAGCGCCCTGATGGCCAAATACCTGGCCGAGCTGGCCCCCAGCGATAAGACGGCCCACCAGCTCCAGGCCGCCGCCCGCCTGTTCGAACAGGTGGTCGGCCGCAAGCCCGTCTGCGCACGCGCAACCGGTTCTATTTCTGCGAAAGCCTCGACGGACCGCTGCCAATTCCCGACGCCGGCGACCGACTGCGGGAATTTTTCATGGCTTGGGGCGTGGCGAGGGACGAGTGGCCAGCCATCCTCGCACAGCTTCGAGACGCCCTGCCATGACCGACGCATCCATCCACGACCGGGCTGTCGAGCTCATCGCCCGCATCCTTTGCCGTGTCGTCGGGATCGCGGAGGTGGATATCGACGGCTCCTACAATTGGTGGATGTTTGTCGCCGAGGCTGAGGCTTTGGTATCCGATGTTGAGCGGCGTTTTCCTCCGGCTCCACGAGCGTCGAAATGAGGTATTGGCTCCACGTCAGCCTTGGGCCACCTGGCGAATCGACGCGCGATCCGGCACGACCAAGTTGGGCCGTTTGCGGAACGGCGGATGTCGGATGAGGAACGGGTGAAGCGGACGCCGCTGCTGGGCGGGTGCTTCGGCAGTAATTAACCTACTCGGACTCGGACTCAGGCTCCGGCTCCGGAAATGCGGTCTGCCCGTTTAACAGAAAGAGTAGGGTTCGCATCACTGCACAGCGAGGCTTCCTAAGGAATCCATTTTCCCAGCGGCCAGCAGCATCTCCGGATGACCAGTCAATGCTTGGTTGATCGACCTGGCGCCCTAGGCGTACAAAGTCTATAATGATCAATCAGTGAGGGAGCAGCTATGATTGCTGTCATCCGGCCTTTGTTCTTGGTCATCGTGGCGACCGTGTTGGTAAGTGGCTGCGCTCTGGGACGAAGCGAAGTAAGCGTCTCGCCATCCGCATCGCTCAGCAATCCCTCCCAAGGCACGGCCATTAAGATCGCAAAGATCGAGGATATCCGCCATTTCGAGGTCGATCCCCGGCAGGCGAGCACACCCTCGCTTTCGGACCAGGACATCAATAATACGACAATTACCACGCGCGCTATCGCCAGGAAGCGGGGTGGCTTCGGAAAGGCTCTTGGCGATGTCTTGTTGCCCGAGGGACAAACAGTCGCGGCGCTTATGCAGCAGGCGCTGACCGACGGATTCCGCGGTGCTGGATATCAGGTTCTGGCGCCGGGAGACTCGGGATACGATCAGGCAGTCCCAATATCTGCACAGATAAAGCAATATTGGTGCTGGTTCTCTCCAGGTTTCTTCAGTGTTTCTATAAATAACAGGGCCGAGGTAGATTTAAGTGGGCCATTGCCAGAACTCGGTAATGGCCTCACCGTCCACTCCGATGTGACGGAGGAGTTGATGGCGGTCTTTGAGGAGGATTGGAAAAACATCGCTACTAAAGGCCTAAGCCAGACATCGACGAACTTGGCGGATGCATTGCTGGCGCGTGCGCGCGCCGCTAAGTAAAACGGTCGGCACTGCGCCGACCTCCCGGATGGTCGTCGTCGGGCCCCGAGCTATGCAATAGGCGGAATACGCCTCGCTTGTTCGCCGTACCGTTGTGCATTGGGGAGGGCATCGTCCTTGTCTTTCCTCGTCGCCCGTGAAATAGCCGTTGCCGGCCGTCAGGTCGGGGCGGCCATTGGGTGATTGCCCCCGGTTGCCGAGAGCGCCAGTTCCAGAATGAGGCGCAAAAGAAGCCTCAGCCAGCGGAGCAGGAGGCGGAAGGGATCCACATCCGTCCAATCACGTTGCCGGCCTCCGATCTCGAAGTGCAGCCATATTCCGAGTTGGGGGACAATTTTTTTCGCGAGGGCGTGTTGGATTAACAGCCGAGGTCGCCACTGCGGCCAAGATTTGGGCCGAGTCGCGCCGCTTCATTTGCTCTGTCAAGTCGGGCAGAGTGACCACAGTCACGGTCGCCTGAGGATGATGGAAGTGTTTATTCCACCGAAAGCAAAATTATTACTCATCAAATACTCGATTTCCAGCTGTCTTGGTTGGCCCATGAGGTAATCGAGCTCGGCGCAACGTTCGTCCACATTCGCGAGATTGGCGGTAGGGCAGAACCATCCTTCCCGCATCATTTCGATGCTCAACCACGTCTCAATGGCGCCACAGGCGCCAAGGCTGTGCCCGAAATGACCTTTCAGCGAGTGAATGGGCGCTCTTGCGCCCAGTACGGCGTTGGTGGCGGCGGTCTCCGCAAGGTCGCCCCATTCGGTGGCCGTGCCATGGCCGGAGACGAAACCGATCGCTTCCGCTGGGAGACCAGCATCGTCGAGGGCGAGGCGCAGTGCCGCCGCCATAGTCTCGGCTTGCGGCTGAGTGACGTGATTTCCGTCCGAATTGCAGGCGAATCCGACGACTTCGGCGTAGATCCTGGCGCCTCGAGCCCGGGCATGCTCGTATTCTTCGAGGATAACGGTCCCCGCCCCTTCGCCGATGACTAGGCCGTCGCGGTCGCGGTCATAAGGGCGTGGCGTCTCGTCCGGGCGATCGTTCAGTGTGCTGGTAGCGTAAAGCGTGTCGAACACCGCCGAGTCGGTGACGTCGAGTTCCTCGGCCCCACCGGCGACCATCACCTCGGCCTTACCCCATCGTATCGCCTCGGCGGCGTAGCCGATCGCCTGGCTGCCCGAGGTGCAGGCGCTGGAAGTTGGAATGATGCGCCCCGTCATACCGAAGAAGAGACCGATGTTGACCGCCGCAGTGTGGCTCATCATCTGGATGTAACTGGTGGCGTTGAGATGCCGCGAAGCACCATCCTTTTTCAGCTCGAAGAAGCCCAAGACGGCATCCGGGCTGCCGAAAGACGAGCCGTAGGCAATCCCCGTCCGGCCGTTCCGCACCACCGGGTCGTCGAGCAAACCGGCATAGGCTAGAGCCCGTTCCGTGGCATAGACAGCCATCTGAGATACTCTTCCCATCGTTCGGGTTCGCTTACGGGGATAGCGATCGACGATGCTGAAGCCCTGTACGGGAACAGCAAGGCGGGTGTTGAGTTCGGTGAACCGATTCCATTCCTTCATGAAGCGCACGCCCGTCCGCCCCTCGGCAAAGGCCGCGCGAATGGTTGGCCAGTCCTCGCCCAAGGCGGTGACCCCCGCCATGCCGGTGACCACGACTCGCCGGTTCATTAGATCATCCCCCCGTTCACCGAAATGACCTGGCGGGTGATGTAGCTTGCCTCGTCCGAGCAGAGGAAGGCGACCACCGCCGCCACCTCCTCGGCTCGGCCGAGGCGCCGCATCGGCACGATCTTGGTGATTTCCTCCAACGGCAGCTCCTCGATCATCGCGGTCTCGATGACACCCGGCGCCACGCAGTTGACGGTAATGGCCCGCTTGGCCAACTCGATGGCCAGCGCCTTGGTCGCCCCGATGATCCCCGCCTTGGCGGCACTGTAATTGACTTGGCCTCGGTTGCCGGCTAGGCCGGCCACCGAGGAGAGGGTGACGATGCGCCCGCCTTTGCGGGCCGACACCATGGGCATGACGACGGGGCGCAACACGTTGTAGAAGCCGCCCAGATTGGTGTCCAGCACGGCATCCCAATCTTCGTCCGCCAGCGCCGGAAAGGCCGCGTCGCGGGCAATGCCGGCATTCAGCACTACCCCATAATAGGGGCCGTTGGCGGCCATGTCGGCCTCCAGGGCCATCCGGCAGCTCTCGCGGTCGGAAACGTCGCAGGCCAGAACTCGGCCTTCCGCGCCGGCGGCGCGAACCGCGGCTAAGGTGGCCTCGGCACCGTCGCGGTCCGATCCGTAATGCACCGCGATACGAAAGCCGTCGCGGGCCAACCGCGCCGCTGCGGCGCTGCCGATACCCTTGCTGGCCCCGGTGACCAAAATGGTCTTGTCCAAGGTCGTTACCCCATTGCTTGGTTGGAGAGGACCGCCGCCGGATCCTCGGGTTGATAGGTGGTCAATTGGGCGACCGCCAGTTCCTCGCCGTCCTCGGCCCGAATCACACAGTCGAAAACCGCCATCCCGCCCTCGCGGAACACCAGCGTCGCTCCGATCTGCAGGCGCTCACCCTCGGTAAACCAGGCGCGAGTCGCCCGGTAGCGGCGGGTGCCTAGCAGGAAGCCGAGAGCCGCCGGCCGGCCGGCAGCATAGGCTTGGAGCCCGGCGTACAGGCCGCAAGCCTGGGCCATCCATTCGAGTCCGAGATGGGCCGGAATGCCTCGGCCCGGAACGAAGAAGCGGTCTTCGGGCCTCACCGTCAACGCCGCCGAAACCGCTTTGTCGTTTCCATTCAGCACTTCGTCGAGCAGCACCATCGGCGGATCGTGCGGGAGAAGATTTTCGGGCGAACAGGAGCCGGCCCGCATCATCCACGCCCCAGGATCAGGGAGACGTTGCTGCCGCCAAAGCCGAAGGAGTTACTCAACATAGCAAGATTGGGCCGTTCCGGCAGCGGCATGCCGGGTCGGACCAGGGCGAGACGCGGAAGTAGCGGATCCGCACATCCATCCCACAGATGCGGCGGCAATACGCCAAGACCCTGGTCCTGGGCCAAAGCCAACCACAAGAAGGCCGCCTCCACGCCACCGGTCGCCCCTAGCATGTGGCCGGTCATACCCTTGGTGGAGCTGCACGGTACGGCGGGCGGAAACAGGCTTGCCACAGCCTTGCTTTCCATGGCGTCGTTCAATGGCGTCCCCGTGCCGTGGAGATTGACATAGGCGATGTCATCGGGCCGAAGGGCGGCATCGGCCAGTGCCTGGGCCATGGTGTCGCGGGCGCCGGCGCCTTCCGGATTGGGGGCGGTGGGATGATGAGCATCCGAGGTTTCGCCAATCCCCAGTAAGACCACCGGACCGGGGTCGGTCGACAGAAGGAAGGCTGCCGCTCCTTCGCCGATGGTGATCCCGTCGCGATGCGCGCTGAAGGGGTTGCATCGCCCTTTGGACAAGGCTTCCAAGGCGCCGAAACCGTTCAGTGTCAAACGGCACAATGTGTCCGCGCCGCCGACCACCGCGGCGTCGGCCAATCCGGCGCGGATCAGGCGCCGTGCGGCGGCGAACACCTTAGCGCTCGACGAGCAGGCGGTGGCCACCGTGTAGGCAGGGCCGGATAAGCCGAGGACGCGGGCCGCGAACATACCGATGCTGCCGGTTTCCTGTTGCCGATAGTGAAACGCCGCCGGCCAGGCGCCGTCGTGGCGTCTGGCCGCCAAAGCCGCTTCGCCGTCGGCTATGCCGGAGGTGCTGGTCCCCAGCACGACGGCGACGCGGTGGCGGCCATAATGGTCGGCGGCAGCGGCGATAGCCGGAGCGATTTGCCGGAGCGCCGCCAGCATCAGCCGGTTGTTGCGGCAATCCAAGCCAGCGGCCTCCGGCGGCGGCGCGGGAAGATCGGCTTCGACCGCGCCGACGAGCAAGGTGCGGCCGTGGATTAGGTCGGAACGTTTGACGAACATCGCCCGGCCGCCGGCAAGGCTGTCCGCAACCTCGGCGCGATTATTCCCAAGCGGACAGATGACGCCGCAGTCGTTTACGAAAAGCCTCATCGGTGGGTCTCCACCGACTGGACATCGAGTTCGTAGTCCCACGCGAAATTGCTGAAGGTAAGCTTCCCGTTCCACGGATCGGCGGCGGAGTAGTCGGCGCGGATCACCTCCTTGCCGTCCGCCGAGATCGAGCGAAAACGCGCACCCGCCGCCAATCCCCCGCCGGAGGGGCCGAGAGCCCGCCGCAGGATCGCTTCCGGCCAATAGAGAATCACCATGTCGGCCAGCATGTTTTCCGGCCGCAATTGTTCCGGCAGCCAGGGCGCGCGCTCGGCACGGAACCCCTGCTCGGTCCATTCCACCGTCACCGCCCGTCGCCCCATAGTGTCGAGTCCAACCAGCAGAACCCGTTCCGGCGTCGCGCTTACATGACCCTCGAAAGCGAATGTCTGCCCGCCGTAATGGGCGGTCACCAGCTGCGACGCTTCGAGGCTGCGCCCCAGCTCCGACGGTTTGGGCAGGGCGAGGGCTAGGCCGGGAGCGATGCGGATGGCCTTCGACGGCGGGGTCTCCGCCGGCCGCTCGGCGGTACAAGCGACAACGGCCAGGGCGATCACGGCGGCGATAAGGACCCTCGGTGACAAGAACTTACCCCCCTTCGTCATCGGGCGTCCGAGAATACACCATCCATTGCGGGTAAATAGCCACAACGATTATTCTTTCCGGCGCGCCATCGGAGCCAGCAGGAAGCACAGCAGGATGCCGACCAGCATGGTGGCGCCGAAGGCATGGACCGCCGCGACCCGGCTCAGGGCCAAAAGACCGAAGGACATCAGCGCCGTACAGGCGGCAAGGGCCACTGCTAGCATGGTGACCCGCTTTCGTTCTTCCGAGGTTTCCGCACAGAACACCGCATAATCGACGCCGATGGACAGCACCAGGACCAGTGCCATCGCGTCGAAAAAGGTGAAGGGCGCGCCGCCCAGGGCCCGCAGCGCCGGCGCCAAGGACACCGCCAGAGCGGGCGGCAGCATGACCCGCATGCCTTCGGCGATGCCATAGCGCCAGGCCAGCAGCGGTGCCATCAGGAGTGCGGAGAGCGCAAGCAACCCGGCGGCGCGAAGTCGATATTTACCCAGCAGGAGGCTGAACTGCCTGGCTGGATCCACAAACCGCACGCCTGCCAGGCCGTCGGCGGCTGCCTCCACCGTTTCCGGGCGGGCGACGCCGTCCAGCGTCACGACATGCAGGCCCGGCGCAAGCACCAGCAGCGACAGGAACGGCAGCGCCCCGTTCCGCTTCGCCACCTCGGCCAGGGTGAGCGCCGGTCCGTCCTGGTCGGCTACCGGCGGCGGCTCGGCGAGGCCAAGGCGGGCAGCGTGCTCGGCCAGCAAGGGCGCAAGCTGTTCGGCGACGAGCCGGCGATTGTCGTGCTGCCGCACCGCCGACGGGACATACTGAGCAGGCGCCTGAAACCCGGCGAGAGCCCCGGCCGCCACCAGGGGGCGCAGCTTCTCGGCCAAGGCCTCTTCCTCGATCAGCGCCGCTTCGTCGTCATTCGCCTGAACGAGGAAGAACTGGCTGCTTGCCGCGGCCCCGATCAGCCGCTGGATCTGCTCCTGCTCGGCCACCAGATGGGGAGACAGCGCCTGCATCCGCCGCACCTCGTCGTCGGTCTGCATGCGGCCATATCCGGCGATCCCGAGGAGGACAGCCACGCCGAGCAGGCCGAGGCGCAGGCGATGCCACCGAGGGTGCTGCCAGAACGACAGGACGGAGCCGGCTAGTTCCAGCATGCCGACACCGTGACGGGGCCGCCGGCCATGATCGAGGCGGGGCAGCCACAACACCACGGTCAACCAGGCGGCCACCAGCCCCACCGCCGAAAATGCGGCGATCTGATGCAAGCCGGGGAACGGAGCGAGGAACAAGGTGAGATAGCCGATCACCGTCGTCGCGGTGCCCAGGCCGATCCCTATGAACACCCGCCTGAGTCGCGCCGCCGGCGGCGCCTCGGCTGCGAAGATTTCGGTGCAGTATTGCAGCGAATAGTCTACCGCCACGCCGATCAGGCTGACGCCGAACAGCAACGCGCCGACATGCAGCTCGCCAAAAGCCCACAGGCTGGCGGCCAATGCCGTTCCCACACCGACGGCGATGACCAGCAGGCTCAGCCCCAAGGGCGCGAGCGCTCGGTATGCGGCCAGGATCAGCAATACAGTGCCGAGCGTGGACAGAATGCCGATGGTGGAGGTCTCTCCCATCGCCTCCTCGGCCCCGGCCTGGGCGAAGAACACCGCCCCGAGCCGCCGCAGCTTGAGCCCGGGGTCGGCTGTTCGCAGCCCCTCGAGATCGAGAGCGGCGGTCAATCGCCGCTGCAGGTCGAGGGCGTAAGGTTCTCCGGTCAGCCGCGCGGCCACTAGCACCCAGGTGGCCCCCTCATCGCTCACCGAAAGCATGCCGTCGTCCAGAGCCAGTTTGGACAGCGGCATGGGCAGGCCGGAAAAGAACGGCGGCATCAGCAGGAACGGGTCGTTGCGCAGCAACTGCGCGTCGGCCAGGCCGAAGAAACCGTAGGCCTGCGACAGGGCGCGCAACGCCAGCTCACGGCCTTTGCCCTGTTGCAGGCGGCGACGGTCGTCGTCGGACAAGAGGCCGCTGCGGTACGGGAAATAAAGGGCCCCCAGCTTATGCAGGTGATCCTCGTCCAACCCCGCAGTCGTGATCTCCGCCAACCCCGACGATTCCAGCCGCCGGGTCAACTCGGCGGCAGCGGCGCGGGCCCGGGCGCGGTTGGTATGGCCGACCAGCAGCACCAGTCTCTGCGACAGGGCGCGGCTGACCATGCCGGTGGCCCGATCGAACCCCGGATCCTGTTCCTCGCGCGGCAGCAAGGCCATCAGGTCGGTGCGGAAGGCCAGGCCGTGGTCAACCCGCCAAGCCAGATATGCGCCGGCAACGATCACTACCGCCAGCCACAGGAGGGCGAAGACCCGGCTCATTTGGCCAGAGTGCCGAGGGCTCGCGCCTCGTCGGCGGACAGTGGCCCGGCGGACAGCGCTTGGTCGAGGAACGCCAGGTCTTCGCTGTCGCCGTCAGCTTTGGCGATGTCCACCGTCTCGACATACCGGGCACCCTTGGCAATGATGCTGCGGAATGGGATGCCCGCGTCATCGCGCCGGCGGGGGCTGAGGACAACCCGCCATGCCTCGTCGTCGCCCGAGCGGGTCACTTCAAAGTCGCCGGCCAGGGCTCGCCAGTCGCCGGCGAGGGCCCCCCCGAGCATATCGTACAGCCGCGCCAGGAACGGCAGGCGGGCTGACGGCAGGCGTATCGTCTCCGTCTCGCCCACATTCTGCACCAGTCCGGCGGCGGTGATCACCGTGGTTACGGCGAATGGGGTCTCGGCGCGCCAGATCAGTCCCTTGCCCGGCGCTAGGACGAAGCGGCCTTCCGAGCGCAAAGGAGCGGAAAAGCCCTTCAGATGCCTTTGCTGCACGAAGCGGCCGCGCAGCACTTGGCCGGTTTCCAGCACACCGTTTGGGCCCGCCGCCTGGGTAGCCAAGGGAAAAAGGCAAAGCAGCGCCAGCAGGAAGCGCCGCATTACGCGATCTCTCGCAGCCGACCGGTCAACGCCGGCGGGCTTTCCAGCAACATTTCTCCGGTGTCGAGGCGCACCGCCACTTGTACCGTCGTCGCCTTGGTCAGGACTTCGCCGGAGGCGCGGTCGAAAATACGGTAGTCGATCCGCAGTCGGTTTTCGAACTCCGCCAGGGTGGCGGTGACTTGAATCTCCTGGCCGAAGCGGACCGGACGCACATATTTGATCCGCAAGTCGACGATGGGCCAGGCAAAGCCCGATTCGCCCATCTGCCGATAATTGTAACCGATGCAGTCGAGCAGAGCGCAGCGCGCCTGTTCGAGATAGCGCGCATAATTGCCGTGCCACACCACGTGCATCGGGTCGACGTCGTAAAACTGCACTTGGATGACCACTTGGGCGGAAAGCATCGGACCTCTCAGCATGCCCAGAAATCGAAGAAGTTGAACCACTGGTAAGGCGCCTTGCGAACATAGCCCTCCAGCTGCTCGGCGTAACGGCCGACGCACTGCTGCAAGGCGGCTTCCCGACGGGCGCGCGGCAAGGCGACCCGCTCTGCGAAGGGCTCCAGGGCGAGGCGCCACCGGTCGCCATCCTTCAGGCAAAAAAGCAGATAGACCGGGCAGCCGAGGAGCGCCGCGAGGATCCACGGACCGTGGGAGAACGGCGCGGCGGCCCCGAGGAACCGGGCTAGGCCAACCCGGCCGGTGCTGCCCACCGGAATTCGGTCGCCGGCGATGACCACCCAGTCGCCGTGCTCGACGCGTTCCTTCAGGGCGATGGCGGTGTCGGGACCGATATTGGTCACTTCCACCAGGGTCATCGCTGATTCGGGGTTGAACTCGGACAGCACCCGGTTGTAGTTGGCGGCATGGCGGGTGTGCACGAGCACGGTCAGGCGGGCTCTCGTCGCCTCGTCGAGGGTCGCCCGGGCCAAGTCGGCATTTCCCAGATGAGCGACCACGAGCAGCGCTCCGCGGCCGTCCTTGGCGGCCGCCTCGAGCGTTTCCGGTGTGTCCACCACGACCGCGCTGCGGGCACCGCCGCCGGACCAAGCGATGAAGGTGTCGAGCACCCGGCCGGCGAAGCCGAGGAAGTGCCGGTAGCCTTCCAGGAGCGTAGCCGGGCGGCCGAATGCGCGCCCGAGAAAGACGCGCGATGCTTCGCGCTGCTCGCGACCAGTCAGGAAAAACCAGGCGACGATAGGAGCCATGACCGCCATGCAGCCTTGCCGCCCCAACAGCCGGTACGCCAGCGCGCAAAAACGCAGACCCCAATAGGCCCCACGTTCCGCTAGGTTCGCCCAATGGTGCGGCGGCTCGGCCGGTACCGGCGGCCGGGCGGCTGCGCGGCCTGCGAGGCGCCACAGCATCTCGACCACCAACCGCGTATGCATCCAGCTGATCCGCAAGTTGTCGTGCCACAGGTCGAAATTAGAGCTGTTATCCGGCGGATAGATCACCTTGACCGGCAGCGTCACTACCGCCGTGCCTCGCCACATCAGGCGGACCAAGACATCGGTGTCAAAATCCATGCGCCGGCCAACGTTTTCCGCCTCCAGCAACGCCCGCACGGCCACCAGCGGATAGACGCGAAAGCCGCACATGCTGTCGATGATCCGCAGATTGAGCGTTTCGATCGCCACCCAGAAATGGGTGATCCAGCGCCCGATCTTGCGGCCGGCGGGAACTGAGCAGTCGTATTGCGGCTGCCCGGTGACGAGGGCATCGGGATGCGCTTCGGCAAGGGCCAGCATGGCGGGGAGCGCGTTCAGATCGTGCTGGCCGTCGGCATCTACCTGCAGGGCGTGAGTGAACCCCGCGCGTTCGGCCAGCCGGAACCCTTCGATCACGGCGCCGCCCTTGCCCTGATTGGCCGCCAAGCGATACACCACCACGCTTGCGGCCGGGTCATGGAGGCCGGCGATAACCGATGCGGCCGGCTCGGTACTGCCGTCATCGACGACGAATACCGGCAGGCCGGCTTGCTGCAGGCGAGCGACAACTTGATTGATGGCTTTCCAATGGTTGTAGGAGGGAATGACGGCACAGACCCTCATGATGCTTCCTCCAGCTTGATCCGGCCCGTCGAAGCGATCTCGCCATCGCACCGGTATTCGAAGGACAACGTGCCTTTGCTGCGATCGACGCGGAGCGTTAGGCTGAGCGGCTTCAGCGGCTGGATGACGCGGCGGAACTTGACCTGTAAGTCGGTAGCGGCAAGGCGCTCGGTTCCCAGCAGTTCGGCGGCCAACCGGACCGCCCAGTCGACCTGCACGACGCCGGGCAGGATCGGCTGATCGGGGAAATGGCCGGCGAACGCCGGGTGGTCGGTCGGCAGGCCCAGCTCCAGCACCGCCTCGTCGGCCTGCGGCTGATGAACCGCCAGCAGCTTTGGCGAGATCATGCTGTGTCCTCGGTGAACAGCGCCGCCACATCGCGGTCGATACACTTACCCATCGCGCGGGCTGGCAGATGTTCGACAAAGCGCCACCGCTTGGGCCTGCCCGCCGGTTCGCAACGCGCGCTCATAGCGCTGCACAGCAGCCGGCCGAAGCGGAACCCGCCCAGCGCCGCCAGCCGTTCCCGCCCCTCATCGGTCAGCACCACCGCCGCGGCCAGTCGGCCCGGCCGGCCGGGGAGCAGCACGGCGGCGGCGGCGGCGATCCAGGGCAGGGCAGCGAGCACCGCCTCGATCTCGGCCAAGCCGACGCGCTTGCCCTCAATCTTCACCACCCGGTCAGACCGCCCGAGGAACCGGAACCCGCCCTGGCGGGGCTCGACCAGGTCGGCGGTTTCCGTCCAGCCGGGCACGTAAGGCGAGGACAGAGCGAGTCGGCCCTCGGCGTCGGCGCGCAGAAGATTGCCGGGGAGCAGGGTCCAGTCTTCGTCGCCGCGCGCCTGGCGGCGCGTGGCGAAGGCTCCGGTTTCGGTGCTGCCGAAGATCTCGATGGGAAGACGGCCGAGGACTTGGTGCGCCTCGGCGGCGGCGGCGGCCGGTAGCGGCGCACCGGCCGAGAATACCGCGCTCGGCCGGTGCGCCTCGCGCAAAGCCGGAAGACCGCCGGTCCGGGTGAGGTGGGCCGGGCTGGTGATCACTACGGCGCCCGGCGACAGAGCCGCCAACAGGGTTTCCCATACCTCATGGGTGCCGGTATCGAACGGCCGCCCAGCAGCGAGCGGCCACAGCAGTTTGAACGTCAAGCCATAAAGATGCTGATGGGTCACCGTTGCCAGCACCGGTCCGCTGCCAAGCTCCCCGCCCCAGGCTCCATCAAGAGTGGCCAGTTCTCGCTCCAGCATGCCCAGCGTACGGGTCACCTGCTTCGGTACACCCGTGGTTCCCGAGGTGAAAAAGGTGATCCGTGCCTGCTCGGGCTCGATGGGAGACAGTGGCAGCCCATGTTCCGCTGGGGGGCCGAGCAGTTCGTCGTCGACGATCCGATCGAACATGCCGGCCAGACACGCCAGTGTGCCGGGCTGGCCGTTGGGCGGCAGCACCACCTCGGCGCCGGCATGCAGCAGGCCGAATAATCCGACAGCGAAGGCATGGCTATCTCGGCACAACAGAGCACCGCGGCGACAGTCGCGCAGGCGGAAGGCGGCGCAGGCGACCTCAGCGCGGAAACGGGCGAACGGGATAGTCTGGCCGTCGCATAGGGAAACCGGATGGCTGTCTGGCCGCCCTTCGGCCATCAGACCGGACAGAGTTCGCCAAATCACGGCAAGGCCCGAGTATGGCGCCGGCGGACCGCCAGGCGCACCAGGAATTCGGCGCCGAACAGCAGCCCCATGGCTAGGTATGACAGCAGCCCGTTCCATAAGGTCCATTGCTCGGGCGAACCCCACAGGGCAGTCGCCGCCGAAATTGCGGCGTTAGCTAGAAGGAAGGCCAGCCAAACCCAGGTGACCTTGCGCGTATAAGCGATCCCTTCCGGGCTGAGATCAGGCTCGGCCGTACGGGCGAACCGTTCGATCACCGTCGGTGGATAGCGCAGGGACAGCCCGAAAACGGCGGCGGCCGCCAAGCTGACTGCAATCGGATAGGCCTTCACCGCGGTCTGCTGGGACAGCAGCGACAAGGCCGCCAGCCCCAGAGCAGCCACCATGAAGGCGGCAAGCCAGCGGCGTCCATCCGCATGCCGGCGAAAACCCAGCATCCGCAGCGCCATCAACCCCAGGGCGAGCAGCAGCAAAACGGCGGGGCGCACCACCGCTAAGCCGAAATAAACGAGGAAAGGATAGGCGAGTCCACCGGCCAGCGCCAGCGCCAGCCACCCGCTAACAGCCGGCCGTCTCATTCGCCGCCAGCAGCTTCTCTACACAGCCGATGACATCGTCGACCGTGCGGACGGACTTGAATTCATCCGGCTTGACGCGCTGGCCGGTGAGTTCCTGCAGCTTGACCACCAGGTCGACCGCGTCGATGCTGTCGAGATCCAACTCCTCGAACAACTTCGCTTCCAGGGTCACTTTGTCCCGCGGAATCTCGAACAGCTCTTCGAGATAGTCAGTTAGCTTCTCCAGAATTTCGAGGCGGGACAACATCACTGGTTTCCCTGCTGCGCGGCGATGAAACGGGCGAGACTGCGAACGTTGGCGAAATGGGCCTTCACCTCGTCGCTCACGGATTCGATTCTGATGCCATAACGCTGGCGGATCGCCACGCCCAGCTCCAAAGCGTCAATCGAATCCAATCCCAGTCCCTGGCCAAACAAAGGTTCATTACTGTCGATGTCTTCCGCAGAAATATCCTCCAGTTTCAGCGCATCGACGATCAGTCGTTTGATATCCATTTCAAGCTCAGGCATTGGCCAGTTTTTCCGCGTAATACTGTTCTAGGGATTGCACCAGTCTTCGGGCTGCGACACTGCGGTACGAATATTTCAGGTAACGATCTGCGTCCAGGCATTCGCCGATCATTAGCCGGAATAGCGGGGGGCGCGACGGGATTCGCCACCATGGCTCACCCTTCACCAAGGTCGGTGGATCGCAGGTGATGACCACCAACTGGATCGGTGCGCCGGTCAGCGTGGCGAGATTGGCGAAGCCGCGACGGAAACGGGGGGGCTTGCCGGGCCGGCTGCGTGTCCCTTCCGGAAAGACGATCAGGATGTTGCCGGCGGCGAGCGCGGCTTGGCAGGCGGCGATCAACTCCTCGGCCTCGAGGTCGTTGCGGATGTATCCGGCGCGGCGCATCAGCGGCCCAAGCAGGGGGTGGGCCCACAGCTCGTGTTTGACGATACATTGGGCCCGCGGCACCATTGCCATCAACATAACGACGTCGAGCAGCGAGGGGTGGTTTGCGACAACGAGCCGTCCACCGCACTGGTTCAGTTTTTCGGCACCGTCGACCTGCAGTCGGATTAGGCCGAGACGCTGCAGCGCTTCGACGTAGAAACGGAAAGCGAGATGGATGAGCAATTGGGCTCGCTCGCGCCGGTACCGAGGAAACAGGGCAAGGAGCGGCAAGACGGTGACCGCGAGCAATCCGCCGCCGAAGAAAATGAAGGCGAAGGCGCCCCCCGTTGCGACCAGCCGCCAAGTGTAGTCAAGACGCCGGCGCATCGGTCTTCACCAGCCGCCAGGCTTGGCGCTCGCCCACGAGTGTGGTTTCTGCCACACCGGTCAGAAGGAAGCGCAGAAAAGCTTCGCCGGGCCGGGAGGCCGTCACCGCGCCGGCCGGCGCCGGCGTAGCCGACAGGCGGACTCCCGCTCCGGCTTCGTGGGCCTCCAGCGTGAGTGCCAATGCCAAGGTTTCGGCATCCGGTTCATCGAATTCGTCAAAGGGGTCGCACAATGGTTCATCGTAATACACCAATACCACCGGGTCACCCGCATCTGCTGCCAGACAGGCGGCTGCCTCCATGAGGCCACAAAAGAAGGTTTCGCCGCCGGCCGCCACTGCAACATGGCCGCGACGATTGTTCTGGGCGATGGACAGCAGTCCGGCCAGCGCATGATGGACTGACAAGGTGAAGTCCGCCGGCGATACGCTCTCGCCCCGGATAAGGCCGTCCATCATCGACTTGGTGCGGCCGAATTCACCGTGCCGCGAGGCTAACACCAACCGAGCCGCCGCCGCCCGTGGTAGATTCCAGGCGACACGCGACGCCTGCTGGCCGAGAGGGCTGACCCGTCGGCGCAATAGCGTAGGCACGGCAGGAACTGGCCGATCGAGCTGTGCCTTCGGCGTCCCACCGCCAGCCCAGACTCGCCAGTCATCTTCAGTTTCCCGGCCGGGCGCCCAGGCCGCCCATGTGCCGATGCGAAAGGTAAGTGTACTCATGACCCCCGCCGGGATGCCGTCGTGCTGAGCATTTCCCGCTTTTGTTTGGCCCCGCTCTCCGATTTGAACCTCCCCCTCGGCTCGCAATCGGCGAAACGGCAAACTAACATAGTCCTATAAGTTTGTGGAGGCTAACCTCAGCCGATGAACGTTGTCTTGTCCTGGCTGTGTAGCAACAGCGCCGTTACCGATCGGCTAACTGCGCGTTGGGCGACTGACGTGGATCACCAGGCCGCAGCGCGGCGCCCGACGGGACCCGCGCGCAACACCTCCCTGTTGGCCCGCGCCGCCCTCCGTGCCTTGCTCGCCGAAGAAACAGGCCGCGCAGATTGGAGGTTGATCGCCGATCCGCGCGGTAAGCCGCTGGCGGTCGACCCGGCAGACCAGCCGGGCCCGGCGGTTTCACTCTCCCACGGCGGCGGGTTGGTGGCGGTGGCATTGAGTTCGGCGGAGACAAGACTGGGCGTCGATGTTGAGGCTCATCGCAAGCGCGACGTCCAAGCCTTGGCCGGTTACGCCTTCGGCCCTACTGAACAGGCATTGGTGCGGGCCGGCGGCGCGGGCGCCTTTTTTCGCATCTGGAGCCTGCGCGAAGCCATGGGCAAGGCAACGGGTGACGGCCTTGCCCTTGCAGTCGACCGCCGCGATCGGGTTGCCGGAGGCGACGAATACGGAATTTGGTCCTGTGGTGAGTGGTGGCTGGCCCATCTCGCTCCGCAGCAGGGGTACAGCCTAGCGGTGGCGTTGCTGGGCGGCGGCCGACACCGCCTCACCCTGCGACCGGTTTCACTCAAGGCCGGTTGACCGGTTTTTGCATCGCTGCGCGGCATTTTTTCGGGTTGGCGATGTAATCCCTGCACAACCGTCCGCGCCTGCCCGCTTCCGAAGTTAACGGCCGGTTAGGGGCGAGAACCCAGGCAGCAACGTCACTGGTCGGGTCCGCGGCATCGAGGCTACGAAACAGCAAATGGCGCCCCCTCGGATATAGCCCTAGGCTGGCGGATGGCAAAGTTTCTGCCAGCCGGGCAATCGCTTTGCGGTCGACTAGCCTGTCGTTGTCGCCAAACAATAGCAGCACCGGCCGACGCAGTTGCGGGCCGCGGCGAGACGCCATATCCATCAGTTCGACGATCCCCGCCAGGGTGTCGAGGCGGGTCTCGTGGATGACCATGGGATCGGCATGCAGTTGGGCTAGCACCGCCGGATCATCCGAGGCCGGCGATCGCTGCCTGGAGGAAGGGAAAGTCCAGTCAGGCGCCAGCAGACGGCCGGCACGCGATAGTTCATGCATCAACGCGCCTTTCACCGATTGCGGCCAGAGGGCGGGGGCCGCCAGCACCACGCCGGCCACCGGTGGGGCGTCCGGCCGGGTGGCGGTCAGCAAGACAACCGCGCCGCCCAAGCTTTCCCCCATCAGAAAGATCGGCACCCCGGGATGGCGTGCGGCGACAAGACGAACAAAATCGGCCAAATACGCCGCCATGGGCTCGGCTCCGTACCACCGGCCGCGTTCTCCGCCACCGCCAAATCCAGGCTGATCGTAGGCATAGGTGATTATGCCCCGTTTCGTCCATGCGGCGGCGGGCGATGCCCAAGCCAAACGGTAATCGTTCATGCCGTGAACGGCGACGACCACGGCCTTTGCTAGGCCATCTGCTTGCCATATCGAGAGGGGTAGGGAGAGGCCGTCAGAGGTGATGTATAAATTCCCTTCGATCCGTCCGGCAACCGGAGGCAAAAGGGCAGTGTTGTCACGCTGAGCATGGGCGGCGGAGGCCAGCAAAAACACCACGGCGATTGCGCCAAAGAGCTTGCTCATCATCGAGAGCCTTTTCGACTGCCGCCTGCCACCCCCAAGATATAAGTAGTGCCGCCGGACACCCCAACCGGCGGCACTCTAAGCCAGAGTCTGCCTGTTGCGTCACTTGGCGATGAGCGCAACGTTCGTTAGTCTGGTGTCGATGTCTTTCTCAAGATTGCGAATCCAGACATTGTAATGTGAATGAATGGTGCCACCTTCATCCGCCATTCCTGTGGTGGACCTATGAATAATGCGCCAGGATTTCTGGTCAAATAAAATATCAACTTCAGCTGAATGTTTTACATCTGACTGTGTGGCGATAAGATGTCCAGTGTCGATGTGCTGGAATTTCCAATTATGTATTTGCCCTGCGCTGACGATGACTTCCTCGATGCGGCCCATCGGCAGCGTCGCTGCGCCCGCCGGCATCGATCTATCCACATTGTAAATCGGCTGATGTTTATAGGCACAGGCCCCGACCACAAGCGCTATTAGAACTGTAGCTATTTTTCTCATATCAATACTCTCCCCTTTGTCCCCCTTCCGTGAAGGTAAGTCAGAACCTTGCACCATACATCCCAAAATTTTGCCGCTAGGGCTTGTCGCGGAGATTTGTTGATCAGGAGATGGTACCGGTCCGCCATCGAAGGTCTGCTCAAGAAGGCCGCGCTGACCTTTCATACCGACCCGCGACCGCCTGTGCAGAGAATTTGGGCAAGGTCCGCAATCCGGAATCGCCGCCGACCCTCGGATCGACCGCCATGGGCGCGCTGCTGACAGCATGGGCCACAAATTGCTGACGGTCGGCCGGGATTGGACGTCGCCCTGGGGAATTGCCCCACCTCAGCCGGGAGGGATAGAGCACCCCGAGATCAACAAGCCTTTCGCGCCCCAAAAGGGCGAGTACGGCGTGAAGCCCACGGGCCCGGTTCTCCGCCGCCGCTGCGGGCACCGTATTAGGTGAGATGCCGGAACAGAGTGAGCGCCAGAACCACTATCACCATCAAGGGTCTGGCGGCGCCCGTCCCATGCCGCCAATCCGATTCCGGTAACAAGCCAAACCAAGTTACCGGAAACAATCTAAGGCTTGTTACCGGCAATAAAAGCGCCTAATGTTTCCGGTAGCGAAAGAGGATGCCATGTCCGTCAACCATCTGTCCGTCCGTGAACGAGTCCACCTCTCGCGCGAGCGCCGACGCCAGGCCGGGCTTCAGCGCGTCGAGGTTCTCGTTCCGGCCGACAAGATCGACCTTTTGCGAGCCTATGCGGCCCAATTGCGGGAAGGAACGCAATCCGAGAAGTTGCTGGTGCTCCGCCAGTTGGTGGCGAAGGCCTACCAAAATTTCCACGCCAGTTGCCTCGACAATATCACCATCGACCCGGCCAATGCCGACTTCAGCGACGCCGCCATCGTCGCCGCAGCGCTGATGCATCGTGGTCAGGCCGAAGCCTACAAGCTCGGTCGACAGATTCGCGACCTGATTAAATAATGCCGCTCACCGACATCCAACGCCGTGTCGTGGCGATCTTGAAACCGTTTCGCACGCCGCACGACTATGTCGCCGGTGGCGCAGCACTCAATCGACAATGGGCACGACTGTCCGATGACATGGACATCTTCCGCGATTATCGGGGCCATCTTCCGCACAATATCCAGCCGGAACTCGATGCCCTACGGCAAGCCGGCCTTTCCATCGAAGTGACCACCGACACCGAATGGATGGTCGAGGTCATTCTCCGGTACTACGGTTTCGAGACAAAGGTCCAATGGCTGGATGAGCCGGAGACCTGCCGGCGCTTCTTTCCCGCTCTCGACGACGACGAATTGGGCTTCCGCCTGCACCAGGCGGACCTGGCCGTCAACAAGGTTCTCTGCGCGGCACGTCGACGGTCCGCCGCCCGCGACGCCGTCGACCTTACCACCATCGTCCAAAATTATGCACCTTTGGGCCCGTTGGTTTGGGCTCTCAGCGGCAAAGATGCCAACCTGACCCCGCCGCGTGCCATCCGCGCGATCCGAGACATTGCCTTCGGCTATTCCGACGAGGAGATCCGGTCAGTGCGCATGGAGCGAGGCCACACCCTCACGCGGACGGAGGTCAGACAAGTCCTGGAACCGGCATTGGACTTGGCGGCAGAATATTGCGACGAGGCTGCGCCCATCGAGCTGCCGGGACATCTGTTTGTCAACGAAACCGAAACACCGATGGCCGCCCGCGCCGAGGATATCGCGCGAGGGATTGCGAAGGCCATTCCGGTGAGAGACTTCACGATCATCCCGACGGTTCACCCTCATTCGACGCCTCAAGAGTGATCCTCCGGTCGCGCCGGTGCCCGCCAGCCCCATAAGCCTGTCTTCTCTAGACACGGCCTGAACTGTCGTCATCAAAGATGATTGACCAGAGTTATCCTTAGCGGTCCGTGAGAGAGAAGAGGACATCGGCGAACCGACATGAAATCAAGTCGCCTCTGATGCGGCCTCAGCCCTCTCCAAACATCGAAAGCTGTGTGGCTGGCTTATTTCCAGACGATGTTGAGGACGCAGCCGCGTCCTTTGCCGCCGGTGGCGCGCCGACGCCCAGTTCTTTCACGAGGAGCGCCAGCAAGCGTCCCAGCTTGATCCGCCCCTTCCAATGAAGGCCGTCCTTGTATTTCGCATTGTTACGGACACCCTCGTGCATCATGTCCGATGTGGGGGCAGATAACGGGCCGATTTCGAAGTCGACGATCGGACCGACCGGCAGGGCGGCTTCGTCCGATTGCCGGACATTGTCTGCTTCCGCGTTCGAAAGCAGGAGGGACACCGTCTCCTGCACTACGCCAGTGAGATGCTCAGGCACCCAAAATACCAACTGGCGCCGTCCCTCCTTATAGCGCCGCTCGCGCAGCCGCCGCATCCGTTCCGCACTGTCGACCATACGTCATTAGTGACGATTTTTCTTTGCTATGTCAATGCGATAGGCTGTGATGTTGCCGGTGGCGTAGAAGCGCGTAAATCTGGTGGTCAGTGTGCGGGTATGTGACGGGGCCGGTTGGCCCCGTCGTTGTGCTGGCGATCAGAACGGCAGTTCGTCCTCGGATATGACGCCCGGCTTGGCCGGCGGCGACTGGTATTGCTCGCGGGCGGCTTCGGTGAGCGTTGGCCCGTAGATGTTGGCGATGAGGTCGCGCATCTCGTCGATAAGCTCGAAGATGGCGAGGGCTTCGCCGGGCGACCAGGTGGTCGGGATGCCGAACGGCACGGTGAGTGGGAGGCCGGGTTCACGCCGCGGCGCACCGCAGATCGGGCAGGCATTGCGCCGCTGTTTGGCGCGTTTGCGATTGGTCATGGTTTTCCTCCGCGGCGCTGCTTGGCCTTTTTCGCGGCGCGCTCGGCGGCCTCCTTGGCGCGGTAGGATTCGCCCTCGATGGAGATGACCTCGGCCCTGTGCATCAGGCGGTCGACCATCGAGACGACGCAGGCGGCGTTGGGGAACACCTCGCCCCAGTCGCGGAAGGCGCGATTGGTGGTGACCACGGTGCTCTTTTGCTCGTAGCGGCGACTGATCAGCTCGAACAGCAGATCGGCATGGCGGTTCGAGTAGGACAGGTAGCCGATCTCGTCGATGACGAGGACGGCGGGCGCGACGTAATGCCGGAGCCGCCGGCGGAGTGTGGCATCGTTGTCGAGGGAAGCCAGTTCGCCGAGCAGCTGGCCGGCCGTGGTGAACAGCACGGTGTGGCCATGGATCAGCGCCTCGTGGGCGAGATTGCGAGCCAATGTCGATTTGCCGAGGCCGTTGCCGCCGACGAAGACGGCATTGGTGGCGTCCTTGACGAAGTCGAGGGTCATCAGGGATTCGAAGGTGGCCCGGTCGACGGCGGCGGGCCAGTCCCATTCGAAGTCGCACAGGGGCTTGAAGCGGCCGATCCTGGAGGCTTGGAGCCGACGGTCCAGGCTGCGCCGGGCGCGCTCCTCCTCTTCCCAGGCGATCAGCGCCTCAGCCCAGCCACCGGCGTCCGGCCAGTGGGCCAGCAGGCCATAGAGGTGCAATGCCTTGGCCCGAGCTTGCAGATCGTCATGGCTCGTCATGGCTCGCCTCCACCAGCTTGTCGTAAACATCGAGGGATCCCGTCCGCACCACCCTGTCGCGGGCCTGCACATGGGCTGGCAGGATGACGGCGACCGGCGGCGCCCGGCCGCGGTCGTCGCGACGGCGTTCGAGGACTTGGCGGACGGCATTGTGGTGCGGCACGCCCTTGGCCAGCGCGTCGATAATGGCGGCCTGCAGTTCGGCGGCGCCGTAGCGGTCGAGCAGATTGCTCAGGGCCGAGGTGATGGCGCCGAGGTTGTCGCCGCGCTCGGCGGCCCGCATCAGCAGGTCCCGGCTGGCCGGGGCGGCTTGCGCCAGGTGGTCGGTGGCCCGGTGGCGACGACCCCGCCGCTTGCGGTCGACCAGGGCCTGGATGTGCTCGCCCGACATGTTCATCGCCATGAACCGCTTCCGCATCGCCCTGGGGAAGGAGGATGAGTGCACCCGCTTCTGGAGGGAGCGGGAGACCAATCTGCCGGGGGTGCCCGGGTTCATCGCCTTCCACCTGCTGCACGGCCCGTCAACCGAGGAGCATACCCTGTTCGCTTCCCATACGGTCTGGGCGTCACGCCAGCACTTCGAAGACTGGACGCGGTCGGAAGCGTTCCGCCGCTCTCACGGCGGGGTTGGCCGATTGGCCGACCTCTACCTCGGTCCGCCCCTGTTCGAGGGATTCGAACCACTACTACCGCCGTGAAGGGGCGACAGGCACTGTTGTGTCTGCGACACATTAGACATCGCAGGTGTGGATTTCGTCGATGAAAGACCTTTCGGCCAAAAGTGGCAGAGAATCGCGCTGGACGCTCCGACATCCCTTTGGCAAATACCCCTTTAGGGACCTGGAAGCCGCAGCTTCCCTGCCCATCTCATCGAATGGATAGGCGCGCGACGGTCGATTCAGGCCGGGAAATCAGGACATTAGAAAATTGGCGGAGGGAGTGGGATTCGAACCCACGATACGCTTTTGACGTATACACACTTTCCAGGCGTGCGCCTTCGACCGCTCGGCCATCCCTCCGTCGCGGGCGCCCCGGACGGGGCGCCAACGGCCGGCGAAAAATAGACGAGCCAACCGGTGTTTGCAACCATTCCCATCATCGTCCCCAGTTGAAAACCGATCGCATTTGTGGCAATTACCTTAGGACCATAGTCGAAACAGCCATTCGACGTCGGAATACCTGGGGGACACATGCTTTTCGGCCGCCTATTGGGGTGGGCGCTGCTTGGCTTGGCCATGCTCATGGCATCGGGGGATGCCGTGCTGGCACTGGGGCCCGGCGACCATGTGGGAATCGTGACCGGTGACGTTTGGATTTTGCTGGCGGGCCGAGCGCCTGAACGGGGTGCCTTTCCCCCATCCATCGGCTCGATCCTGTTGGCGTGGCCGGCCTGGGCGGTGATCGCGCCGGTGGGCGTGGCTCTGCTGCTGGCTTGCCGCCGCCGGCGGCGTCGCTTCCGGTTCCGCCGTATCGGCTAGAGCCTCGTGCTGAAACGCTGAATCGAAAGGGGATTCAACCTCTTTGGAGGTGGATCATGGCAAGAAGCTACTCATTAGATCTTCGCGAACGCGTTGCGGGGAGAGGTTGAAGCTGGTCAATCGCGCCGGGCTGCTGCGCGGCGCTTTAATGTCAGCGCGAGCACGGGTGTTCGGATTGCCAAACGCAAGGAGTTGACCGGATCGGTCGAACCAGCCCGCATGGGACGACCGGCGGGCAGCGGTAAGTTGGCGCTCTACGCGACGGATTTGATTGGCTGGGTGGACGCGACCGAGGACATCACGATGCCGGAGTTGGCGGCCAAGCTGGAAGAGAAGCATGGCGTCACGGCTCACCCGGCATCGTTGTCGCGTTTTCTCATCAAGCAGGGCTTTACCGTCAAAAAAAACACTGGTGGCGTCCGAGGCCGGTCGCGCCGAAATAGCGAGTGACCGCCGGGTCTGGCGAGCGCACCGACAGCCGCGCATGCGCCAGGAGCCGCACCGACTTGTCTTTATCGACGAGACGGGAACGACGACGAAGATGACGCGCCTGCGTGGCCGAGCCCGGCGAGGACAGCGCGTCAGATCGCACGCTCCATTTGGGCATTGGGGGGACCCAGACCTTCCGCCGGATCAACAGCCAGCGCTCGAACTCGGGTGGCCGTGTCCATGAAAGCGGAATCCGCGCCCAGTCATAGAATCGCAAGCCTTTCGATCCCTCGCCAGCCGCCAGCGCTGCCCATTTCTCCGGCGC
>JAJYTF010000008.1 GCA_021793155.1 Pseudomonadota bacterium
CCTGGACAACCCGCCACGCGCACAACCATTGACTGTGAAAGATCAGACGGCATAATTGGCATCAACACCGGGATCGGCCCCACTTAAGCGACCCGTCTTTCCTGTCCAGCCGACGGGGTCCACCTCACAGAGCAGACGCTCAGGTTGTTCAAAACGGCGGAGATATCGCTGCTGGTGGTGAATGACTGGCTGGCGGCCCATCCCGACACCTACCCCAACGATGATCCAGCTTTCATCAGTCTGGTCGACCGTCAGCGCCGACTGTCCGACGGGCTGCTCGACATCCGGACCATCGATGCCGATGGCGGCCTGCATCTAGTGCCCTCGCGAACTCGTCAGCCGATAGCCAATGTTGCCGGCCACGAGGACGTAAGCATTCAGTTCCTCACCCACGGAGGCGGTATCTTTATCGGGCGCCCCGTATTTAGCCGGGCGAGCGCCAGGTGGATCGTCCCGGTGACGGCCCGGGCTCAGGGAAACACCGTGGCCGTGATCGGCGGGGTCATCGAACTGGGCCGGGTCGGCAAGCTCTTCGAGCCGCAGCGCATGGGGCCGGGTGGTTCGATCACCGTCATCCGGGCCGACGGGACGACCCTGTTCCGCGCCCCTGCCATCGAGGGGGCAGTCGGAAAGGGCATCGCCGCGTCTCCCGATTTCATCCAGCATTTCTCGGTGGCCGAACGCGGCATTTATCGCATCCGGGGCGCCTACGACGGTGCCGAACGGGTCATCAGCTTCAGCCGGTTGAAAGGATACCCAATAATTGTCGCGGTGACCGCCCGCGTCGATGACGTGCTGCGTCCGTGGTGGCGCGAAACGCTGGTGCTTTGCGGGATTGCCCTGGCGGTGACGATTCTGGCCGGCGTGCTCACATACCGCTTCCTGCGGCAGTACCGCCTGGCGCAGGATCGGATCGAGTTCCTGGCTTACCGCGACGGGCTGACCGGCTTGCCCAACCGGCGCCTGGCCCGGGACCGCTTCATCCAGGCGATGGCGCATGCCGACCGGGCGGGCACCAAGGTGGCGATGCTGTTTCTCGACCTGGACCATTTCAAGGTGGCCAATGACTCGCTGGGCCATGCATTCGGTGACTCCCTGCTCAAGGGGATCGCCGGCCGGGTGGGGGAGTGCGTCCGCGACACCGACACGGTCAGCCGCCACGGCGGCGACGAATTCCTGGTCCTGCTGGCCGACCTTCGCGACAACGGCGCCATCACCCTGATCGCCGAAAAGATCCTGCAGCGTCTCGAAGCCCCTTTCGACATAGATGGCAATATTCATTT
The DNA here is from genome assembly GCA_021793155.1 of Pseudomonadota bacterium. Lineage (GTDB taxonomy): Bacteria > Pseudomonadota > Alphaproteobacteria > Rhodospirillales > Magnetospirillaceae > DUZF01. Next base: position 1,284 of record JAJYTF010000008.1, read on the forward strand.
GACCTCCATGTCGATCGGAATTGCCGTGTTTCCAGATGACGGCAAAAACTTTGATGTCCTGCTCAAGAAGGCTGATCTGGCCATGTACAAGGCCAAAGAGTCCGGGCGTAATACCTATTGTTTTTACAATGAAGAACTGAACGCCAGGTCAAATGAGCTGCTGTTCATTCAGAATGGCCTGCGCCAGGCGCTGGTCAACGGTGAATTCATTCTGCATTATCAACCCCAGTACAGCCTCGCAACCCGCCGGGTGATCGGCGCCGAGGCGTTGATCCGCTGGAACCACCCGACCCTGGGCCTGCTGCCGCCCGGCCGGTTCATCCCGATCGCCGAGGAAATCGGGTCGATCGTGCAGATTGGCGCGTGGGTCATCGGCGAAGCCTGCCGGCAGGCGATGGCGTGGCGGACGGCCGGGCTGCCGGTCGTCGTGATGGCGGTCAACCTGTCGGCGCTGCAATTCAAACGGGGAAACCTCGAGCAGATCGTCCTCGACGCCTTGAAGCGCTCGGGGCTGGAGCCGCGGTTGCTGGAGTTGGAACTGACCGAATCGGCGTTGATCAGCGATGTCCCGCGGGTGCTCGCCACTGTGGAGAAGCTGAGGCATATCGGCCTCAGGCTGTCCATCGACGACTTCGGTACCGGCTATTCCAGTCTGGCCTATCTCAAGCGCCTGAAAGTCGACAAGCTGAAGATTGACCGTTCGTTCGTCTGCGACGCGGCCGGTGATCCCGAAGATGCGGCCATCGTGCGAACCATCATCCAGATCGCCAAAAGCCTGAACCTCGAGACCATCGCCGAAGGCGTGGAGGACGAGGAGACCCTCTCGTTCCTGGCCGCATGCCACTGCGACGAAGCCCAGGGCTATCATCTGGGCCGGCCGATGGAGGCCGCCAAGATGGCGGACCTGCTGCGCCGGCAGGCATCCAGCGGCTGTGACGTCACCGGTTGTTGAGGTAGAACGCCACCGCCTGCGCGCGGTTGCCCAGCCCCAGCTTGTCGTACAGATGCTTAAGGTGGAACTTCACGGTGTTGAGAGAGATGTTGCTTTGCCGCGCGATCTGCCGGTTGGTCAAGCCTCCGGACAGCGCCACCAACAGTTCGCATTCGCGCCGGGTCAAGCCAGCCAGGGGATCGGCCGACAGCTTGTTCACATCGACGAACGGAAACACCATCCGGCCGGCGGCCACCGCCAGGATGGTCTCGACGAGGTGCTCCGGCGCTTCGCGCTTCGAAGCGAAGCCGGCGGCGCCGAGTGCCATCGCCTGGCGGGGCAGGTCCGCATTGGGGCTGCCGGTATAGACGATGATCCGCGGGACGTCGGTACGCCCGCGCAGGCTTCTCAGCACACCCGCTCCATCCAGTTCGGGCATTTCCCAACCGATCAGGCCGACGTCGAACGGCACCTGACCGATCAGTTCCAGAAAGCGGTTGCCGTTATCGACGGTCGCCACGACCCGCAGTCGTTCGTTTCCCTGGAGCAGCGTCGCTAAGCCTGACTGCAGCAGAGGGTTTTTTTCGGCGATGGCGACGCCGATTGCGCGGCTCGAATGCTCGCACATCTTGTTCTTCCTCCGGTCCGGCTGGATTTTTCCATGCCTATTTTGCGGGCATTATATTATGTAAACCGAATAAACCGGTAGGCAGATTTTGTCTTATAACCCTCCAACCGTTGAGGCAACCCGATACGCCGCGCACCACAAAACCTAAGGTTGATGTATAATCAAGTCATGGGCCGCCTTGGCGGGGGGATGGGGCAGCCGGCAAAGATCATGGACAGGGTGGCGCCGCCGGGGGAACTCTGCCACGAAACAGGGGGTAGCCAGATGCAGATGACGGGGATGCTCTACGGAGCGAAGCTGTTGAGGATGGTCGACTTCCCAACGGCCGAGGTGTTGGGGCCGGAAGCCAGCGAAAAGGACATCAAGGACCTTATTGCCCTTTGCGACGAAATCTTCATCAAGCCGATCTTCAAAGGGGGCGTCGGCAAGAAGGGCAAGTCGGGACTGATCGGCCGAGCCTGGGACCTGACCACGGCGCTCAAGGAAAAAGAGCGCCTCTACTTCGTCGAGCACAAGGTCGGCAATCAGGCGGCCAAGGCCAACGGGGTCACCTTCGAAGGAGCTGTCCCCGCCGAGCACGAGGTCTATTTCTCGATCGCCGATTCCACCCGCTACCGGGCACCGACCATCACCATCACCCACCACGGGGGAATGGACATCGAGGAGCTTGGGCGGGACCAGATCGCCGAGATTCCGTTTGATCCGCTGACCGGCCTCAAGTCGTTCGTCATCACCAATGCGCTTTCCGACTTGAAGGCGCCGAAGGAGATCGTCTCGCCCCTGGCGCAGAACCTGCCGAAGCTGTGGGACCTGTTTCACCAATACGGCATGACCACGCTGGAGCTGAACCCCATCCGCATGAGCCAGCTCCGCCCCGGGGTGCTGACCCCGGTCGCCTGCGACTTCAAATGCGGCTTCGACCGCGACGACCATCGGGTCAAACGGCTCAACCTGCCGGCCGAGCTCTTCGCCAGTGACTTTTCGGACTTCGAGCAGGAGATCAACCAGCTCAGGACCTATCAGGGGCAGTCGGACGTCACCGTGATCAACCCGAAGGGCACCATCCTGGCGCCGACCTTCGGCGGCGGCGCCAACTCGCTGGTCACCGAAGTCCTGGGCGATGATGCCATCATCTCGTCGGATTTCGGCGGCAATCCGCCCTATGAGAAAATGCGCGAGGTGATGCGCATCTGCCTCAAGCACTGGCTGAAGCAGACCAACGTGCTGTTCGTCATCGGCGGCAAAGCCAATAACACGGACATCTTCGTCACCTTTCGCGCCATGGCCGATGCGCTCAGGGAATATTTCAGCGATCACGGGCCGACGCCGGTCTATGTGGTGATCGGCCGCGGCGGGCCGAACCTGTCGCGCGGCTTCCTGGCGTTCAAGGACGTGGTCGATGCACTGGGGCTGCCCTATCGCATCTTCGCCTATGATTCGGCGATGACCGACGTGGTGTATTACGCCCAGGCGGCCGACCGCTGGATGAAGGCGGGCGGGCGCGAGGCCGTGGCCCGCAGGCTGGGAGTGGCGGCATGAGCGACAACTTCAAATATTTTGTCGGCATCAAGTCATTGGCCGAGGTCGCCACCTGCAAGGACACGGTCTGCGTGCTCAATATCCTCGGCAACGAGTCGCGTGCGGTGACGCCGGTGAGCCATGCCTATTCCGGCGGCAACGTGGCGTTCGGCACCTCGCCCGGCCGGCGTGGCGAGGTGCTTGAGACGCCTGCGGGTCCGATACCGGTGTACAACAATGTGCGCGAGGGCATGGAGGCCGGCCACCGGTTCAACACCGGTGTGGTGTATCTGCCGCCAGCGGCGGTGCGCGACGGGGTGTTCGAACTGATCCGGGTCAACCGCGCCATCCGCAAGATCATCATCCTCACCGAAAAGGTCTCGGTGCATGATGCCCGCGAGATCCGGGCGATGGCGCAACAGCGCAGCGTCGATGTGTTCGGCGCCAACTGCCTCGGCATCGCCGATGCCTGGAACCATATCCGCATCGGCGGGGCGCTGGGCGGCGACAATCCCGAAGAATCGCTGCGCAAGGGGTCGGTCGCCGTCTATTCCAATTCGGGCAATTTCACCACCACCATGGCGACCTATCTGGCCGCCGAGGGCTGGGGAACCACCACCAGCATTTCGTCGGGCAAGGATCTCTACATTCATTTCGCACCGGCGGAGTTCGCCAACGCCTTCGACAACGACGCGCGCAGCCGTGCCGCCGTCATGTATATCGAGCCGGGCGGCTATTACGAAGAGAACCTGGAATTCACCAAACCGGTGGTAGCCTGCGTGGTTGGCCGTTGGAAGGCCAAGCTGACACGGGCCGTCGGTCATGCCGGCGCCATCGCCGGCAGCGGCGATGGCGCCGAGGCCAAGGAAAACTGGTTCCAGCACATTCTCAAGGTGAACGGCATCTACACGCCGGACAACCCCATCGTCTCGCAGGCCGGCGCGGTGGTGACCAACATCGCCCACCTCCCGGCGGCGTTGACGGCGGTGATGCGGCTCAATGGCGTCGAACGCGACTTCGCGCCCCAGGGCGACCTGACGCTGAAGCCATGGTTCGGCGACAATCAGGGGCTGCCGCTGCCGCCCGAATTGGACATTCCGCTGGTCGAACCGCTCCAGCCCTATCGTGACCAGATCGCCGAACTGAGCAAGCAACTCGGCGCCATCTTCCCGCGCGAGGTGATGAAGGACCGCTCGGGCAGTTCGGTGATGGATCCCAAGACGCAGGTCACCAAGGTCAGCGGCGTGTCGATCCTCGATACTGCCAAATACCCGTTGGAATCCAATTTCTGTCTGGCGCTGGTCCGCGAGATCAACGACGCCAACGACAATGCGTTGTTCAACACGGCCATTGCTTCGGAGGTCAACCTGCGCGGTGATGCGGCGATCGCCGTGGCCGATGCGGTACGGGCCGCCGGCAACGCGCCCAACGCCGTGCTGGCCGCCGCCTGCGCGGTGATCGGCCCGCAACGCGCCGCGCCCGCTTGTGCGGCGGCCGACCTGCTGATCGACCTGTTCGGCCGTTCGGGGCTTCACAAATGTGACGAAGCGGGCTTCGACCCCTCGGTGATCCACGCCGACGCCCTGCAGCGCAGCTTGCTGCTGGGCGAGCGGCCCGATGCCAAGGCCGAGGCCATGCTGGCCGGCCTGAAGGCTCGTCGGGTCAAATCGGCCTTCGTCGACTATCTGACGTCGCTTGAGGGGTATCCCACCGCCGACGCCGCGCTGGCTGCCATCACCTGCACCATCTGCTGGGGTGCCCTGATGCGCAAGAAGATCTCCCGGCAGACGGCGCGCAGCCTGCCCTGGTACACCCGCTTGTGCGCCGTCATCATCGGCGCCTCGGTGCCCGGTTCCCGGCACGAGATTGACAGCTTTTGCGGCGTGCCGATGACCGAGCTGCTGGGGGAATGGTCGGCCACCGGGATCGCCTACCTGTCGCTGCTGGGCGAGCGGCCGAGCCCGGAAAAGCTGTTCCCATTCCAGGTGTTGCTGGGGCTGATCATCTCGAACGGCGTCGGCACCATTTCGGCGCAGGGCGGCAAAGGCGCCGTTTCGGCCGACGGCCCGGAAACGCCCGAGCGGGTGCAGATCAACAAGGCGATGATGGGCTTCCTCACCCATACCGGTTTCGCCCATGGCGGCAACGGCTTCGAGGGGATGCAGTTCCTCATCGAACAATTCGGCGGTACCGACCTCGAAGACGCGGCGGATCCGAATCACGGCCTGGACCTCAAGGCCATGGGCGTCCGCTTCGCCGAGGCCTTTGCCGTGGAAAAAGCGGCGCGCAAGAGTGTTGGCGAAACCGTACGCAACATTCCCGGGGTCAACCACCCGGTGTTCAAAGGGCAACTGGTCAACAAGGATCCTCGGGAAGTCTACCTGTCGCAGATTTTCCGCGAGCGGGGCGAGATCAACGTCTTCCACGACTTCTACAGCGCGCTGGTGCAGGCTTTGTACGATACCGGGGCTACACCCAATGTCTTCTGTGTCAACATCGACGCGGTCATCGCCGCATTACTGCTGAAGTTGCTGTGGCCCCGCTACCGCTCGGGCGATTTCTCCGAGCAGGCGTTGGAAATGGCAGCCTTCACTGCCTTCCTGTTCGGCCGGATGATCGGCTGCGCCGGAGAGATCGACGACCATATGAATCGCGGTCGCAACATGGATACCCGGACTACCGCGTCGTTGTGCAGCTTCGTTTCATGATGCCAGGAAGCGAATCGCCGTACCGTGGTGTGCGGCGATTTGATCCAGCAGGCCGGGGGCGGGGACCCCTCCGGCAAGGACCATCGCCTTATGGAGGTCGACGAACAAGAGCTCCAGCCGGGGCTGCTGCGCCGAGAAAACCAGCAGATGTGCCTTGTTGCCACCTGGGTTGTACAGGGCGTGGGCTTTTCCGCGCGGCACCAAGGCGAATGCCCCTGGTCCCAGGCTGCGCGTGCCCCCGCAGCCCTCGGCTTCGACGAATACGAGGCCGCTCAGAACGAAGATCGCTTCGTCTTCGTCAGGGTGGGCATGTCGTGCAGCGCCGTGGCCGCTTGGGGCGACGGTTCGGCTACAGGAAACCCACCCGGCTGGTGGATAGGCGGGAAGCCGCGATCCCAGCTGCAGCGAAATCTGTAACGCCGGGGAGGGCGATTTGTCGGATTTCTGCCGCGCGGGCAGTGCTCCAGGCATGATGGGATGCGTGATCAGGGAAAAAAACGGGCGGAGGCATGAAACTCGCCGTAAGATGCCTCCGCCCTAGTTGACGCCTTCCGCAGGGAACTTGAAGGTCGTCGTAGCCGGATCTGCGCTGTCAGCGCAAAGACGATGGTAAGGTCCTATTCAAGAACGTGCTCGGAATGCCAGGGATTGACATGGAAGCCAGCGGCGTAGCACCGGACTTCCGGGTGCTCCTGCACATAGATCAGGTCTTCGCTGCCGTTCCCCGGAATGAATTCCGCGACGGTATAAGTCGTTCCGCGCTTGAGCGGCGTGGTGGACATGTAAGCCAACGCCTCGGCGGAAAGTCCTTTGCCCGTATAGGTTACATGAGCGCTTCGTCGAATGGACTTCCTCATCGTTGTTCCTCCTTCTCCCTTATGTGAGCCCCCGCAACGGCAATCGCGGTGCATGCTCTTTCCTGAAGAATTGCCGATGGCCATAGCGGGCGGAACACCCGGAGGGAGGGGGCGTATCAGTCGTATGGGTAGGAGAAAACCAACCCGGTCGGGTGGGTGCGGTGCGCCCAAGACGAGCCGTCAACGAAACGCACGAAGCTTGAGTCCGCTCGACCGCGGCCGCATGACACGGGCGGACGGGACGTGGGAGGACGGGTAGTTTTCAGGCGCGAAAACCCGCCCCCCGCGGCCGCTGCCGCGACCGCGTCCCGAGGGGGCGGATCCTGTCTTCCGGCTACTTGCGCAGGGAGCGCTGGAACATCCGGTCGGCCTTCTCGTTGGCAGCCTTGGCGTTGGCGGCCGCGTCAGCCGCCGCATTGGCCGCCTGGGCGGCGCTGGTCTGGGCGCTCTTGGCGGTATCCAACGCCTGCTGCGCGGTCGCCAAAGCCTGGTCGGCCTTGTGGTTGGCCGCCGCGATGGCCGCCTTGTCCTCATCGCTGAGGCTGGCGCAAGCTCCCAGCAGGACGACAGGCAGAAGCACGGTCAGGATTCGGCTGGTGATGGTCATGGTGATCTCCGTCTTTGAAGCGGGAGCGGCGACAGGTAACGCCGGCCGCATCCCGGAGAGAGCGGATCCATGCTAAGCCAACTCCGGGCAGGGGTTCTTAATCTGGATCAATGGAGGTATGTCATTGATCGGCTTGGGGAACTTTCAGCACGGGGACTGCGACGCCGTTCCTTTGTCCTTCGGCCAAATGGATCGCATACCAGTTGAGATCGCCGGCTGCCCGCCCCGCCGCCTTGAGCACCAGGGCGTCGGCATCCACTTCTCCCACCGAGCGGGGACGACCGATTTCCTCAAGCGAATCGGCGTCGACCTGTTCGGGGTGGATCTCCAGATAAAGCTGCCCGCCCGACCAGCCGACCTTCGCTGGCTGGTCGACGACCCTGACCGGCGTGCCGACCGGAACCAGATGGTACAGGGTCTCGATGTCTTCGGGGTACATGCGGATGCAGCCGTGGCTGTCCCGGCGGCCGATGCTGTAGGGCTTGTTGGTGCCGTGGATTGCATAGCCCTTCCATCCCAGATAGAGGGCCAAATCGCCCATGGGATTGTCCGGTCCCGCCGGAATCACTTCCGGCAGGTCGGGGTTTTCCGCGTGCTCCGAAGCCGTGGGAATCCATTCCGGGTGAATGCGCTTGCGCACCACAAGAGTGGCTCCCACCGGCGTTTCCTTGCCTTCGCCGCCGATGCCAAGCGGGAAGCTCATTGCCTGGCCGCCGCCCGGCGGGAAATAATAGAGGCGCAGTTCGGGAAGATTGATGACGATGCCGCGATGCGGCGCATCGGGAAGGATGTGACGGGTCGGCAAGGTTACCGTTCGACCGGGCTCGGGCAGCCAGGGATCGACGCCGGGATTGGCAGCTCGGATCTCGACATAGCCCAGGTCATGCCCGCGGGCGATGTCGAGCAACGTGTCTTCGGGCTGGACCACATAGGTCATGGGGATGCCGAGCGCCCCGTCGGAACCTGACATGGCCCGGCCCGGCCAGACAAGAGCGGCCAGCAGCACCATGCCCATTCGCAAGGATGACCACCCCATGTATTCGCCTCGCTCGGCCAGCTTGCCGTTGCTCGTTGCCGTCATGATAACATGGGTGGACCCCTGCAGCGCGGCATGGTTCCCCGATCCGGACCGGATCGTCGTGATCAAGCATGAGCGTGTCTTGCGGCTCGAATACCGGGGCGATGTGCTGAAATCCTACCCCATCGCTCTGGGGCGGCATTGGAAAGGAGCAAAACGCGAAAAGGGAGACGGCCGCACGCCGGAAGGTGTCTATCTGATCGATGGCCGGACCCGCGTCACGCCTTACCATCTGGCCCTGCATCTGTCCTATCCCAACGCCGCCGACCGCGCCCGCGCCGGTGGCCGCGCGCTGGGCGGGGCGATCTTCATCCACGGCATGCCGGCCCGCTTCGGGCGGACCGACCCGGTCCGTTTCTTCGTCGACTGGACCAACGGTTGCATCTCGGTGGGCAACCACGCCATCGAGGAGATCTGGGACGTGGTCGCCGACGGGACGGCAGTGGAAATCAGGCCGTGATGGGCATTCCGCGGGGTTGAGCGTCATTGCGGGCGGAGCGAGGCATCCAGGGCCGGCCCTTCGCCATCGTGCCCTAAATGTTGGGGTGGACGCCTTCATCGCCTTCACCGTGGTCAAGGCCATGGGCGCTCCCTGGCAGACGGCGGCTGGCCCTCTCAAGCCATCGCGAGCAATCGAGTGAAGTCGTGCACGGCCGAAGCGGCGGGCAGGTCCGCCGCATGGACGGCGAACAGATCCTTGCGCAGCTCGGCGCCCTGCACCCGCACGAGGTGCAACAAGCCGGCGGCGGCTTCACGGGCGACGGCGCTGGCCAGCACCACCGAAATGCCCAGCCCGGCCTGGACAGCATTCTTTACGGCCTCGGTGCTGCCGAGCATCAGGGAAACCGAAAAGTCGCCGCCGGCATTGGCCAAGGCCTGAATCAGAATCCGTCCGGTGCCGCTACCTGGCTCGCCGCCGATCATCGGATGGCGGGCCAGTTCCTCGGCGGGGACGGATTCCTGCCCCGCCCAGAGATGGTCGGGGGGAACGATCACCACCAGCTCCTCGCTGCGCCATCGGATCGCAGTGAATCCCGGCCTGCCGTCCCACCATTCCATCGCCGCCAGGTCGATCTCGCCGCGGAAAAGCATATCGGCGACCGCGGGATTGGGGGCAATGGTCACCACTGGAAGTGGATGTCCCTGTGCGGCGAAGCGGCCGACCACCGGCTGCAGCATATAGGTGCCGATGTTGCCGCTGGCACCTATGGCGATGCGCCCGCCGCGCATTGCCTCGGCGGCACGATCGACGGTGCGCAGCAGGGCCTGGGCATAAGGAAGGAAGATGGTGCCTTCCCTGGTTGGCGTGCAGCCGGCGGCGTTGCGGGAGATCAGCTTGGCGCCCAGGTCCGCTTCCAGCTTCTGGATCTGCTGGCTGACTGTGGGTTGCGGTCGGCCGAGCCGTTTCGCCGCGGCCCGGAAACTGCCGGTGGCCAGTACGGCGACCAGGGACTCCACGTAGAGGAGATTAAGCATGCCGGTTACGCCGCCACCAAGGCGCCCTGCGGCCGCTGGCCCGACAGAAACTGGACGATGTTGCGGGCGGCTTCCATGGCGATCTCGCGGCGCACCACATCCACCGCCGAACCGATATGCGCGGTCAGGATGGTGCGGTCAGCCTGTGCCAGCAGGCCCGGGGGAATGTCGTGGCGGCGGTCGGGCCGCGCCCAGTCTTCCATCTCGAACACGTCGGCCGCATAGCCGCCCAGATGGCCGGCGGCCAGCGCGGCGGCCACCGCCTCTTCGTCGACCACCGATCCGCGGCCGGTATTGACCAGCAGGGCGCCACTTTTCATGCGGGCCAGCGCCTCGGCCGTGATCAGGTGAACCGTGCCCGGGGCGATGGGCAGGCAGACCACCACATAATCGGCGGCGGCCAGAAGTTCGCCCAAGGGCATCGGCCGGGCACTCGGCAATGCGTCCATCGTTTCCGTCGGCGGCTTGGCATCGTGGTAACAAATCCGGCAGCCGAAGCCTTGCAGCCGGGTGGCGACCGCTTTGCCCACCGCTCCCATGCCCAGGATGCCGACAAGGCTGCCGGCCAGCCCGGTGCCATAGAAATGTGGCTTCCAGCCGTGAAACGCCCCGCTGCGCAGGAACCGGTCCGCGGCAAGGATCCGCCGGCCCAGGGCGATCATCAGGCCGACCGTCAATTCGGCCGTGGGATCGGTCAGCAGGTCGGGAACGATGCTGAGGCACACACGGCGACGCCGGCAGGCTTCGATATCGTAGTTGTCATATCCCTTGAGCGCGCAGGCGATCATGCGAAGATCCGGGCAGGCGGCAAGGAAGGGTTCGTCCACCCACTCGGTCATGAACGACATCAGGGCGGTGGCCCCTTGGCAGCGCCGAATCAGTTCATCGCGCGGCCACGGCTCGCGTTCGAGGTTGACCTCGACATTCCCGTGAGGACGCAGCACTTCCATCACTTCCGGGTGGATCCAGTTGGCGACGACAATCTTGGGTGTCAAGTTCCCATCCTTTCGTTCCGAATATGGCCTGGCCGGGCGAGGGGCAAGAACCAAAGCCAGTGGTTCGATCCTGACGCGTGGCGCGGAGACCATCCGTCAGAGTCTCACGGCTAGTGGTGAAAATCCGACGGATGGTACCGCCACCAGCCGTCGAATTTTCACCACAATTCAATTGGTTGGTGGGCCGCCTGATCCAGGCGCTTGGGGACCAAGCGTCTGGGGCGGACCACTAGCGCAGCCGCTCGCGTAGTCGGGCGCCAAACAGGTCGACCACGGTGACCATCCCCAGGATGACCAGCAGCAGGGCGGATACTTCCTGGTACTGCATCAACCGCAGCGATCCCATCAGTTCGAAGCCGATGCCGCCGGCACCGACCATGCCCATCACCGTCGAGGCGCGGAAATTGTATTCCCAGCGGTAAAGAGCGATATCGGCCAGCTTCGGCGCGACCTGCGGAAGAACCGCGTGGACGATGACCTGCAGCGCGGTTGCGCCGGTGGCACGCGCCGCCTCCACTGGTTTGTCGTCGCAATGCTCGATGGCCTCGGCGAAGAATTTGCCGATCATGCCGACTGAATGCAGGCCGAGGGCCAGGACGCCCGGCAAGGCGCCGAAGCCCACCGCAGCGACGAAGATGATCCCGGCGATCAATTCCGGCAGGGCGCGCAGGGCGTTGAGCGCGGCACGGGCCAACTGGTACACAACGGGGTGCGGCGTCGTGTTGCGGGCGGCCGCCAGGCCCAGCGGCAACGAAAGGATGACGGCGAGTGCCGTGCCGGCAACGCTCATGGCCAGGGTGTCCAGCAACGGGTGCAGCCAATTGCGCATGTTGTGGAAATCCGGCGGCAACATGTCTCCGGCCAGGGTGCCAAGGGCGGGCAGGCCGTCGCGCAGGCGGCCCAGATCGAACAGCTGCGCGTAGGCGCCGCAGGCGGCCACTAGCCCAAGGATGACGGCGAGGAGGGCGGCGGCTTTCAGCCGCCGCGCCTGCTGCCGGGCCAGGATGTCGTCGAAGCGGCCGGTGATTGCGGTCATTGATCCCAGTCGCCTCAGCTCTTCGACAGGTCGAGGTTGAGAATGTGCGCCAGTTCACGCACCACGTCGTAGTCGGCATCGGTGACAGGCAGGAATCCGTCGGCCTTGAACTGCTTCAGCACCTCGGGGTCCTTGAGTTCATAGAACGCCGTGCGGATTTGCTCCTTGATCTGGGGCGCCAGGTTCGAGCGCATGGTCCACGGGTATTCGGGAAAGGGTTGGGACACGGCAAGGACCTTCACCTTCTCGGGCGACACGATGCCGCGTTCCACCAGGCTTTCGAAGATCGGGCGAGACAGGCCGCCGGCCTGGGCGTGGCCGTTCTGCACCGCCATGGCGACGGCATCGTGAGCGCCGACGAAATGCTCCTGGTAATCCTGCCCGGCGGTCAGCCCTTGCTGCAGCAGCATCGATTTGGGGATCAGGTGGCTGGAGGTCGAGGCCTTGTCGCCGAATACGACCTGCTTGCCCCGGATGTCGGCCAGGCTGTTGATGCCGGCCGCGGTATTGGCGATGACCACCGCCTCGTATGTGGCCTTGCCCTTCTTCTGCAGGGCGGCGAAAGGTTCGATCGCGGCCTTCGATTTCGCCATGGTATAGGACAGCGGGCCGAAATATGCGACGTCGATGCGGCCGAAACGCATAGCCTCGATCATCGATGAATAGTCAGTGGTGACCACCAGTTCGATGTTCCGGTGGAGGCGACCTTCCAGATAGGTTTTGAGGCCTTGGTTGTTCTTGATGACCGTTGCGGCATTCTCATCGGGCAGCAGCGCCACCTTGAGCGTCGACGGATTGGCGTCTGCGGCCATGGCGGTGCCCGTTGCAAGGCACAGCGCCAGGGCGGCCAATAGGGATCGGATCAACGTCATGCTCGGACCTCCGCGGTAGTGGGGGGAAGGGAGAAGGCGGCTGCGCCTGGAGGCTGGCGGACCGAGGGCGCGGCGTGTTCGTAAAGGCGGCGCAGCTCCACCTCGGTCAGTTCCCGCGGGGGGCCGTCGAAGACCACGCGCCCGGCGGAAATTCCGATGACCCGGTCGGCGAACTGGCGGGCCAGGTCGACCTGGTGCAGGCTGACCACCGCCGTGATGCCCTCACCCTTGCAGATGTCGTGCAGAAGCAGCAGGGCGCGGCGGGCCGTCGCCGGATCCAGGCTGGCGACCGGCTCGTCGGCCAGAACCAGTCCGGGATGCTGGGCAAGGGCCCGAGCTAGGCCGACGCGCTGCTGCTGACCGCCGCTCAAGGCGTCGGCGCGATCCAGCGCCCGATCGGCCAAGCCGACCTTTTCCAGGCATTCGAGGGAGATCAGGTGGTCGCGGCGCGGCAGGGGAAGCAGACTGCGCCAGGTCGAATGGTAGCCGAGGCGCCCCAGCATGACGTTGGAGAGCACGGAGATATGGCCGATCAACTGGTGCTGTTGAAAGATCGTGGCCGTGCGCTTGCGATGCTCGCGCAGGCGGCGCGGGCAGTCCAGAGCGCCCAGCCCGTCCAGTTCGACCCGACCTGCCGTCGGCCGGACGAGGCCGTTAAGCGTGCGCAGCAAGGTCGATTTGCCGGCCCCGGAGGGGCCCAGCAGCACCACGAACTGGCCGGCGGAAAGGCTCAGAGTCGTCGGGTGGAGGGCCGTGGCTCCTCCCGGATAGGTCACGGAGACACCGCTCAGGGTGATCATGGCTGGCCGCTCCGATAGGAATTTCCAATCGCAGACTTGCAGTGATCGGAATTGCCTATCGGTTATAACGTGCAGCCGGGTCAGTTTTATTTCGTCACCAAGAAACTATGGTGACAGTTGGCAGCCTTGTGTTTCGTCGCGTATGCGCCTATTCCGCCGCACCCCCCGGCGAGCCGCCGTTGGCCATGCCGGCCATCATGTTGGCCAGCTTGCCGGCCTCCTCGGCGTACTGGGCGGTCATCCGCTGAGCGAACTGGCGCTGGCATTCGAGGGCGTCGAGAACGTTTCCGCAGGCCAGCATGCCGCGGAACGTTTCCATATCGTCCTGCAGCCGGCGTTGGGTGAAATGCCCCAGCTCTTCGGAGATGGCAAGCGCACCTTCCAGCAACGAGCGGCTGCCTTGGACCCAGGCTTCCGCGGTCTCCATGTTCATGGTGGAGTTCATGGCGGCGAACGGCCCATAGCCCGCCATCCATCCGCCGTCCGTCTTGCCTTGCTTTGCTGACATGCTGGTCATTGCTCACTCCGTTGTTGCCTGCCGGCGCCGCCTCTTCCGGGGTGGAGGCGGCGCCGGTGACAGAGCCAACGTAACGACGCCGACTTGGCGACGGGGCCCGGACGTCTGGTTTTGTTCTAGGTTCTAGTTACGTCGGCTCTTGTGGAAAATCTTTTTTTCATACAACTAGAAGAGGAGGATGCTCGGTAAAGGCGGCATTGGAGCGCAGGCCCGCATCGGTCTCATTAACTTGGATCAAGATGGCGGACTGTTTTCCGCTCATCACCGTCCATCGGCGCGCCATGGACGCGGCCTCCACCGTCTGTCGCGGCCTCCACCGTCTGTCGCCTCCACCGTCTTGACAACGGCGTAGTCTATCGGCAGAATCAAACGTCATCCCTTGTTATGAAACCGGGGATTGTGATGGTCCAGGCGTAATTTCAGACGATCGCAAATACTTGTTCATACAAGTATGGGGGCGTCATGAATTACAGTTCGCAGTTACAATCATGCCGTATTGAGTCCAATGAAATGGGCGTCTTACCTCATGCATCGGCCTGGCCAGAGTGTCTGGAGCGACTTAATATATTCTGGTGCCTGGCCAGTTATTTCTCCGCGTATCCCAGGCGTTTTCATCTGTTGTTTCTTTCTACCATTGTTGATCTGGCGGCGACTTGTTCGCTGGGGGCAACAGGCAAGATCATCGTCCTCGCGGCTGTCTGAATTCCTTCCAACCTTTTTGGGAGCGATCGACATGTTGGCAAGTCCGATCGGCCATCTCGGCATATCCAGCCTCCCGACCCATCGGCGGGCGCGGCGGCATCGCAGCTTATGGTGGGCGTTGGCCGTGGCGGCCTGTGCCTTGCTCGTGGGGTGGGCATGAATATCGATACCTGCCGATTCTGCCCGGTTCGACTGCAAGGCGTCTGCGGCGACCTGCCGACACCGGAAATCACTCTCGCACCGGCCCCGGTACAGGTGATGGCTGCGGGCCAGGACCTGTTCTCCCAGGGCGAGCCCTGCCGGCAGGTCTTCATGATCCTGGACGGCTGGGTGTGCCTTTATGAGCTTCTGGAGGACGGGCGGCGGCAGATCCTGCATTTCGCCCTGCCGGGAGATATCGTTGGGTTCCGGCCCGACAGCCGCAGTTCGCCGTTCGGAGCACAGGCCCTGAGCCAGGTCTGCCTGTGCCCCATATCGCGCTCGCGCCTGGTCGAGGCGGCGCAGGCCAATGCGGGTTTGGCGTTTCGCTTGGCCTGCATGCTTTACGACGACGGCGCCGAGGCGTATGAGCGTCTGACGTCGATCGGTCGCAAGACCGCTCTCGAGCGGGTGGCCACTCTCCTGCTGGAGCTGTTCTACCGGCTGCGCCGCCGGGTTCCGTTATCCCGCGGGGAGACTCTGCAAATTCCCCTGACCCAGACCCATATCGCCGATGCCGTCGGCTTAACCGCAGTTCATGTCAATCGCATGCTCGGGCTGTTACGGCAAAAGGGGGTCATCGAGTACGGAAACGGTGTGTTTCGCATCCTGGCGCCAAGCAGGCTGTTCGAGATCGCCGGCGCAGACGCACAGGTGATGGCCGGGCGGCCGGCCGAGCCGATGAGCCGTCATCTCCATTCGTCATCGTCATGCATCCAGGCGGGCCCCCTCAGCCACTGATCACCGCCGAGGCCATCGGAAGGCGCAATGCCGAGCTGGCCTCGGACATCGTTCGCGTGTTCGGCCGGGAGTTCGTCATGGTGGTCCTGTTGAAAGGGGCCTTCGTGTTTGCCGCCGACCTTCTCCGGGCCCTCGGACAAGCCGGGGCCCAGCCGCGAGTCGAGTTCCTGCAGCTTTCCAGTTATGGAACGGCGACCGAGAGCAGCGGCGACATAAGGCGGCTGAGCGAGATGCCGACGGTGGCCGGCGAACGGGTTCTGGTTGTCGATGACGTTCTCGATACCGGCCGATCGCTGGCCTACGCGGCCGAGGCATTGACCCGGGCGGGCGCCAAGGCGGTGCGTTTGTGTGTCCTGCTCGACAAGCCGGCACGCCGCGTGGTGGACTTGGCGGCCGACCATGTGGGGTTCACCATCCCCGATCGCTTCGTCGTCGGTTACGGCATCGACTGTGCCGAGCGCTGGCGGGAACTGCGCGATGTTGCGGCGGTGGATTGATTTCACGATCGCCGACTTGACCGTGCCCTCTCATTACGAGCCATAGGCGACGCAATCCAGAGCGCCGCCAATGGCCCGGGGTCGCGTTCGCCCGGCATCCGGTAACCCGGCATCAGCGGATCGAGCCGGAGACCAGTTCCTGCCGGTCGACGTCCACCAGCCCCTTGTCGGTCAGCTTCAGATGAGGAATCACCGGCAGGGCCAGGAAGGCCAATTGCAGGAACGGTGAGGCGAACCGGCAGCCCAGGTCGTGCGCGGCGGCCTCCACCGCTTCCAGGTCGCGGTCCACTTCGTGGTAGCGGCGGGCGGACATCAGTCCGGCCACCGGCAAGGCCAATTCGGCCAGCACGCGGCCGTCCCGCACGGCAACGAAGCCGCCGCCAAGGGCAATCAGGCGGTTCACCGCCACTGCCATGTCGGCGTCATCCATTCCGAGGGCGGTGACGTTGTGGCTGTCATGCCCGACGCTGGAGGCCAGCGCTCCCCGGGACAGGTTGAAGCCGCGGACGAAGCCGCGGCCGACCGAGGCGACGCCATGGCGGCACAGCACGGCTGCCTTCTGCAGGTCCGCCATGGAGTCGGGCCGCCACTGGCCATCCCGGTGCGGGATCGGCAGGGTCAGGTATTCGGTGATCAGGCTGCCTTCGCTGACGCCGATGACGGGCCCGGTCGTGCCTGCGGCTGGAATGGCGAAGACGGCCGAGTCGACAGCGGGCAGACGCACCGAGCCGAGGCCGGCCGGGGCCACCGGGTCGCCCTCGGCAAAACTGTCGGAACCCAGTGGCTTGCCGTTGGCCACGACGTCACTGACGCGGCATTCGTCGAGGTCGTCGAGAATTGCCAGGTCGGCCCGCCAGCCTGGGGCGACCAGGCCGCGGTCGTGCAGGCGGAAGGCGTTGGCCGCGCTCCATGAGGCGGCGCGGTAGGCGGCTAACGGCGGCACGCCCTGGGCGATGGCCAGGCGGACGGCGTGGTCGATATGGCCCTCGCGCAGAATGTCGCGGACCGAGCGGTCGTCGCTGCACAGGCCGATGAACGGCGAGGTCCTTTCGTTCAACAGCGGGGCCAGCGCTCGCAGGTTCTTGGCGACACCGCCTTCGCGCAGCAGCACCACCATGCCTTTGACCAGCTTCTCGGCGGCCTCCGCCAAGCTGGTGGATTCATGGCAGGTGCGGATGCCGGCCGCCAGATAGCCGTCCAGCCGGCGACCGCGGAGCAGCGGCGCATGGCCGTCCAAATGGCCGCCGGCGAAGGCTTGCAGCTTGGCCAGCACCTCGGGGTCGCCCGCCAGCACTCCGGGGAAGTTCATCATCTCGGCCAGGCCGAGAACCGCGGGGTGTCCGCGGAGGGCCATCAGATCAGCGGCATCCAGCCGAGCGCCGGAGGTCTCCAGCCGGGTGGCCGGCACGCAGCTGGGCAGCATGACCTTCAGATCGAGCGGCAGGGCTTGCGAGCAGGCGAGGAAATAGTGGATCCCCCGGGCTCCCAGCACATTGGCGATCTCATGCGGGTCGCAGATGGCCGTGGTGGTGCCCCGCGGCAGGACGCAGCGGGCGAATTCCCAGGGTGTCAGCAGCGAACTTTCCACATGCAGATGGGCGTCGACGAAGCCGGGAACGACGATGCGGTTGCGGCAGTCCAGGGTAGCCGCACCCGGCAGGCCGGGGCCGACGGCGACGATGGTGTTGCCGCCGATCGCCACGTCGGCCGGGGCAAGATCGCCTGTCACCAGATTGAACACCCTGCCTCCGGCCAGCACCAGGTCCGGCATGCAGCGGCCGGCACCCTGTGCGATGCGCTGGCCCAATCCTTGGATGGAGGCCGCCATGGCTCACCTCCGCGGTAGAGTTTATCCGGTATTGCGCAGGCCGGTAGCCAGGGCGTTGATCGAGCGCAACAGCGGCGTCAGCCAGCGACCGCGTTCATAGGCATCCGTATCGGGAGCCTCGCGATAGCGCCTGATGGTCACCACCTGGATATGGTTCAAAGGATCGAGATACGGCATCCGCCGCGCCAGCGACAGCGCCAGCCGCGGGTTGTCGGCCAGCAGGTCGTCGTGTTCGGACACCGTCAGCACCTGGTCGAGGGTGCAGCGGTACTCGTCGGCGACGCGCCGGAAGATCTCGTCGGCGACCTCGGGGTCGCGGCAGAGTTGGGCGTATTCCCGGGCGATGGACATGTCCGACTTGGCCAGTGACATCTCGCTGTTGGACAGCAGCGACTGGAAGAATGGCCACTCGCGGTACATGGTTTTCAGGGTTTCCAGGCGGTCGGGAGCATTGTCGTGCCAGGACTCGATGGCACTGCCGATGCCATACCAGCCGGGCAGCGTCTGGCGCGACTGCCCCCAGCCGAAGACCCAGGGAATGGCCCTGACCGAGTATTTCGAGCGGTCGGCCTTGCTGCGGTGCGAGGGGCGCGAGCCGATGTTCAGCAGGCCGATTTCGGAGACCGGGGTCGCTTCGTAGAAATAGTCGATGAAATGCGGCGTGTTGTCGGTCAGCGCCCGATAGGACGCCTCGCCCCGCTTTGCCAATTCTTCCATCACCGCCATGAATTCGGGCCGGTCGGGCGTGCAAGCGACCAGCATGCAGCGCGCCGCCTTCAGCAGGCCGCTGGCCCCCATCGTCAGCTCGTAAACGGCGGTCTCGGCGTTGGAATATTTGGCCGACAGGACTTCGCCTTGTTCAGTGAATTTGATCTCGCCCGACAGGGTGCCGGGCGGCTGGGCCAGGATGGCGTCGTGGGTGGGACCGCCGCCGCGCCCCACCGTGCCGCCGCGGCCATGGAACAGCCGGCAGGACAGACCGCGCTGGCTGGTGGCCTGCACGATCAGCTTCTGTGCCTGGTAAAGGTTCCAGCTGGAGGCCAGGATTCCGCCGTCCTTGCAGGAATCGGAATAGCCCAGCATGACTTCCTGGACGTCGCCGCTGGCCGCCAGCAGCGCCCGATAGGCCGGCAGGTCGAGCAGGCTGTCGAGCACAGGCTTGACCCGCGACAGGTCGTCGATCGTCTCGAACAGCGGGCTGACCCGAATGTCGCAATACCACGTCCCATCCTCGCGGCGGCCGCATAGCCCGGCGAAGCTGGCGAGGAACAGCACTTCCAGCACCTGGCTGGCCTGGTGCGCCATGGAAATCACATAGGCGCCTATGGCCCGCGGACTGATTTCGCGACGCATCTCGGCGATGGTGTGCATCACCTCGAGGACCTCGCGGGTGTCGAGGGACAGCTCGCGCGCGTAAAGCAGCGGTGTTCCGCCGTGGGACAGCAGATCGCCCAGCACCCGGCGGCGTGCCTCTTCGTCCAGCGCGGCATAGTCCGGCAGATTGGGAGCCAGGCGGAACAGCTCGGTCACCGCCTCGGTATGGCGGCCGGAATCCTGCCGGATGTCTAGCTCGGCAAGGAAGAAGCCAAAGGTTTCGGCCAGCCTGATCACGTCCTTCAGCTCGGCCTCGGCCAGATTGCCGTCGCCATGGCTGTAGAGCGACGAGCGGATGACCAGAAGATCCGCCATGAAGCTCTCTTCGTTCGGATAGCCTCCATCAAGGCCTGGGTCGGCATGGCCGGCCACCAGGGCGTCGAGGCGGGCGAGCTGTTTCCCCAACCGGTGGTGCATCAGGTAGAGCTTGCGCCGGTAAGGCTCATGGCTGAAGCGGTTCGGGTTGTCAGCGAAGACTTCGGCGGCGATGTCGTCGTCGGCCGCCAGCGAATCGTCGAAGGCCGGGGAAGGGCGTACCAGCGTCGACGAATGGGTCAGCAACAGTTGCAGCTCGGCGATGTGGCGGCGGTAGACCTTCAGCACCTCGCGCGCCTGCAGGCGCACCGCCAGGCGGGTCATGTCGTGGGTGACGAACGGGTTGCCGTCGCGGTCGCCGCCGATCCACGAGCCGAAGCGAAGGAATGGCGGCACCCGCAGATTGGCCGCATCGTCGCCGTAGAGATTGACCACGGCGCGCTCGAGATTGCGGTAGAGCGTGGGCACGGCATCGAACAAGGCCTCGCGGAAATAGAACAGTCCGTTCTTGATCTCGTCCTCTACCTGCGGCTTGTGGACGCGGACCTCATCGGTCTTCCACAAGGTCTGGATCTGGTTGAGGATCTCCTGTTCGATGCGACGCCGCGACACGTGGCCGAGCGCCGGATTGTTGATCTGCCGGGCCAGGATGGCGAGCCGGCGCTGCGCTTCCAGCAGGGTGCGGCGCTTGGCCTCGGTCGGATGGGCGGTGAAGACCGGCTGGTAGAGCAGGCGGTCGAGCAGGTCCTGCAGCTGTGCGACGGTCATGCCCTGATCGCGGAGTTCCCTCAGGCTGTCGTCGAACGAGCCGTGCCACAGCCGCTCGCCGCGCTCGACATGCTGGCGGCGCTCCTGATGCGCATGGTCGGCCTCGACGATGTTGGCCAGCAGGAAATAGGTGCTGAAGGCACGCACCACGTGGGTCAGGGTTTGCGGATCGAGTCGGCCGATGAGGCGCATCAGTTCGCGCCGTTTCGCCGGGTCCTCGTTCTGCCGCAACTCGATGAAGCCTTTGCGCAGGACTTCCACGGTATCCAGGACCTGGTGCGGTTCCTGCTCGTGCAGCACGTTGCCGAGGAGATTGCCGAACAGCTTGACTTGGCTTCGCAGTTCCCGGTCGTCGTCGATGTGCATACTTTACTCCGCGTGGAATGCCCGAGAACGCAATTCAGAGGTACGTATCGGTATCTGTTAAGCAACCGTGCATAAAGCAAAGATATGTAAGAACTGCGATCCAGGGCAATCCCTGGTCTGAGCGCCAAACTTGCGTTGAAGCTCGAGCAGGGGTGTGATACCCCATTGAACCGCCGTCGAGGCGAATAAGTTCGAAGGAGTTTCGGCATGCCGCAGCAGGTCCGCATCTACCGTCCGGCCAAGAACGCCATGCAGTCGGGGCGCGCCAACACCCGTCGCTGGATCCTTGAGTTCGAGCCGTCCGACCGCAAGGAGCCCGATTCCCTGATGGGCTGGAACGGTTCGCGCGACACCCAAAGCCAGGTGCGGCTGCGTTTCGACACGCAGGAGCAGGCCATCGCCCATGCCGAGCGCGAAGGCTATGTCTATGTCGTGATCGAGGACAAGCCGGCAAAGGCGCCGAGGCCGAAGAACTACGCCGATAATTTCCGCTTCGACCGGGTGGCTTGATCGGGCATCGAGGCTTTTGGTCATGGTGGACGCGCCCGCGTCTGCCGCGGCGCGGAAGCCGGCCTGCCGGGCTTTGCCGGCAAATGCTACCAGTCGCGCGCCAAGCGCGCAGGCTTGCCGTTGGTTCGGAACTGACGCCGTTGTTTCCGGACACACTTGTCCTGGTTGAATGCGCCCTTAGCTCAGCTGGATAGAGCAACCGCCTTCTAAGCGGTAGGTCACAGGTTCAAGTCCTGTAGGGCGCGCCAACGATTTCAATGGGTTATCGGTCAAAGGCATATCTTTGATCGTTGCTCGGGAGGCGTCTGGGTAACATCTCGGGTAACAAAATCCGGCCTTGGATGCGGGCGTTACCCCAATGTCGCGACTCGTTACCCCGACGACTGGGGCGCCCCTGAACGGCGATGACTGACGTCTCCGACATCCCCACCCGCGCCGACCTGCTGCTGAAGATGCGCGCCTTGCTGGCCGCGATCGAGCGGGAGGCTGCCAACCGCGGGGCAATGGAGGTGGTCGACTTGGCCAAGAAGGCCGATGAGGCGGCGCCTGAGATGCTGCGGCGAGGGCTGAGCTAGGGGCGGTCATGGATGACGGGACTGCGAAAGGAGGCGGCTTGGATCCCGGAGCAGCACTATTGTTCGGTGCTTTGCTCGGTCTCGTAGTCGGTGCCTCATGGGGTGTCTCCAGGATCTGCAGCGACTTCAATGAGTGGCCAGGCTGGATTCAGGCAATTGGCTCCTTGATTGGCATAGCGACGGCAATTTATGTGCCGTGGCGACAGCGCCAACTTGAACGGGCCGACGAACTCAGGGACCGCCACCTCCAAGCTCAAGCGGTCGGAATCCTGGTGGTGCATGATTTACGCGTTCTCCAAGGGACTTTGGAGCGCGCCCTTCCGCAGAGAGCACTTGAACACCTCAGCGTTGGGCCGCCTCGTTCGCTGGAGGATAGCGTCGGCGAGTTTTGGAAAATGGGCGAGGTTGGGGGCTTGCTAACGCTTCTCCTCGGGGTTCTGAGGGCCAACCGAGATTTGTTGGTTCCGCTGGAGGGTGCCCCACCTGGCATTGAATTCGACTATATGGAAGCGGTGAGGCTGTCGCAGGATCGGATCCGGTCCGCGATAGCTCTTTGTATCGAGGCTGTCAGGGGAATCGACGCAATGCTTGATGTTGGGGCACCAGAATAAGTGCATCGTTCCGGTACGGGCGATCTTGGATCTATTTCGATGCGGCCGATAGTTGGGAGGGAAAAGCCCCGCCATCGCTGACGGGGCTTGAGGTTTTCCGCAGATCGGGCGAGCGGGTCACCTCTGGCGGCAGTGCTCCAACCACCATTCCGCCCGATGGAAGTGCCAACGGGCCAAGCGGAGATGCGGGCCGAGGACGCAACCCGCGATAAGCCGGCTGACTGTGATGGAATGGGAAGGCGCGGCGATCGTCATGCCTGGCCCCTCCCTTTTGGTTGCATCCGCGCGGAGCGCTGCGGCATTAGTTAGCCCCTTGTGGGCTGGCTGATGCTGCACATCGGCCGTGGTTTCCCTACCGACTCCCCCATGGTAGGCTCCCGGGAGCGAGCGCGAGGTCTCCTACGAGGCCGTGGTTTCCCTACCGACTCCCCCATGGTAGGCTTGGTCATTGGTTGGCCTGTTCTTGCTTCTAGCCGTGGTTTCCCTACCGACTCCCCCATGGTAGGCTATAATCTCGGCCGCCAAGTCGAGAACTTGGGCCGTGGTTTCCCTACCGACTCCCCCATGGTAGGCTCCATCTGCGGGAACCCGTTGAAAATCCTCTGATTTCCGCCTGTTTTGCCAGGCCGAAATCAGAGGAGAACGAGTTGAGTGGCGCCGATCTTTTCATTTTTTTCCGCCTTGCCCAGCAGCAATCGCATCCGGGCGTATTGTTTGTCCGTCACTTGCAGGGCCCGAATACTGCCGCTTGTTGGAAGGTTCTTGCACACGCGGGCGATATGCTTTTCGGCCGCGTCCTCGCCGCGGCAGACCCGAGCGTAGACTGACAACTGCAGCATCATATAGCCATCGTCCTTCAGGAAGTTCCGAAAACGGGTGGCGGCGCGACGCTCAGCCTTTGTTCCGACCGGCAGATCGAAGAGGACGAACAGCCACAAGACGCGCACCTCCGCCGATTTCATGGGGGCAATGAGGGCAGGACCATGGCGGCGGCATCGTTGGCGGTGATGGCGCGAACCAAGGTGGACGACGCCAATTCGGCAGCGGCCAAGAGAGTAGTCGTTTCGTCGTCCATGCGAGCATCGATCAGCAATGCACCGGCCATCGCGCGTCGGTCGCTCAGCGTCAGGTCGCCTTGGTTGTTGCCCTCAGTCTGGGCGCAGGCCAGCATGTCGATGAATGGGCGGAATGGTTCGAGCAGATCGTCGGCCAAATTGAAAGCGTTGCTGACGCTCGCATGATGCAAGCCGAAGGCGGGAAGCAATCCGTTGGCCACCAGTGCCCGGCCGATTGCGGAGCGTATGACGGCGTAGCCGTAGTTCAGAAGCTTGTTTCGACGGTCCGCTTCGTCTTCGCGACGAAACTGTTGAAATAGACATTGCCAATAATGGCGAGCGGCGCGGGCTTCAGTGTTGCCCGGGTCTCCCGATGCAACATGACGCGTCATCTCTGCCAGCGTGTTCGCTCCGTCGTGGCCCCGTGCAGCTAATACGGCTGCCTGATTAGCTATCTTGCGGCGGACGATGGCTTGCCATGCGCGTTTCTTGAAAGGCTCTCCCATCGCCACTTGCCGCCAGGCGACATCTGCCTGCCGATGATGGCCATGAAAGGGAAGCATTGCGCCATTGGGAAGATGAGTTGCATCAGTGGATATGATTACGACCCCGCCTTCCATGCAGGCCGACAAAAGTGCTGCACTTAGCGTTGCCTGCGGCGTATCAAGAACGAGCCAAGCCAAGTCCTCGATGGGCAGTCTAACGGCGCCGTCGGCCTGTTCGACCACGATCTGCGCATCGGCCAGCGACAGTCGCGCGGCCTGACTCAGGTGCAGGCCGCGCCACGCCATGTCCGGGTTTCCTTGACGATCTCGAATCGATTACCGAGGCGATCCATGGTGAATTTTCGGAATGAGGCGAGCGTTTTTGTCCCGATACCTTTCACCACAATAGTCTTGCTGTGGTGAGGTGAGATAAGTATGGCGCCTGTCGACCGGTCCATCCCTCGGAAATATCCGTCAATGAAGGTGCCGTTAGACTTTTCGACTTCGATCCAGGAAAAAGGATGAACACTCCACATAAATTCATAACTGGAGTCTAACATAGGCCACTCATCCTCGGATTTGTATGCTACAACCGCCTGATTTGGCGGCTGCAGCCAGTCCTTCTGATTGAAGACCTGATGCGGATAAATCGGTACCAGAAAGTATTCAGCTTTTCCCTTCATGTTGTGTTTGCGGAACACGTCGACTCGGGTCATTTCACCGCGTTCGGCCGCTCCACCGCGCACTTCGACGTCGACCTTCTTGTTCGTCATAAGCCGGACTTTACGGATTAGGTCGCCCTTGGGCGACAATGGCGGCGCGTCCTTCGGCTTTCCTTTTGCAACCCACTCGCGAAGGGCGGTGACCACGGCGGCATTTCGCTCGGCATCCTTGATGCGGCCAAGGTCCTTCTCGGTGAGGCTGTCGACCGGCTTACGTTCATACACGACGTTCTGTTCCGCGCGTTCCCTGACCTGACGTATGGTGGCCGCGTGGGCCTCCCCTCTGGCGCGACAGCGTTCTGCCCGTGAAACGGTTACCTTTTGCAAGGCATCGGCAACTTCGGTGCGGAACCCGGGCCAAGGCTGCTCCAATGCAATGAAATCGGCCGGCAATCCGCCCGTCTCGCGGAACATCTGCGCAAGGTGGCCAATGCCATGCCAATTGGTCGGCAACCCCCGACGTTCCGCTTCCTGAAAGAGCTTGGTCAAGCGTTGTAGGACGGACTGGCTGGTGAGCGCGACGATCACGGCGTCGAGGGCATGGTGACGATCGTCGTCCAGACGTTTGCCATCGGACGTCTTTTTCAGGCTCTGAATTCCCCATGCACGGCGCAGTCGGTCAGTCAGCGGGCCTGGTCGAGCGGCAACGGTGACGCCCGGATAAGTCGCTTTCAATATGTTGAGCAGCAAGCGTGAGGCAAAGCGCGTATCGTTGATATTTCGACTACGAAATTTCTCATCCAATACGCCGGCATTCTTCAAAAGAAAGTTGCGTTTTTTTCGCCCTTTCATGGACCGGCAGCCCTCAACGGCGTCCGTGAATGCCTCCCAGCGTTTGTCATCATCACCGAACCATTCGAAAGGCGTTCGACCTTTCTTGTCTTGATTGGCCTTGGCCCAGGATAAGGTCTTGTTGACGAAGGAGTCGTCGCCTGATCGGCTCCACGGCAAGATGTGGTCGATCTGTATTCGGTTGTCCGTAGACGCGATGGCGTCAGGAGGAATTGCCTCGTCGGTATAGAGGCAGCGGCCGTTCTGTTCCTTCCATAACTCGAAGCGCAACAGATCCTCCGGGCCGGCTGCCTCTCGGCCGACGGTCTCTACGAATTGCAGACGCAAACGGTCCTTGTCTTTGTTGCGCTTTTCAATGCCGGCTTCGATTTCGAGGCGCTCTTCCAGGCTCTTTCCGACGTCGCGTGCCAGTTCGACATGAATATGTGTTGGCTTGCGGTAAGCATTCACGATGGCGCGGATTTGCTTGATTGCCTCAGTCAACGACTTCCGAGCGATGGGATTGGCAATCGCTTCAAGGTCCGTTTCGGTTTGTCGGGAATGATCGTATCCGGCGGCTTTGCATGCCTCGGAGTAAACCAGGCCTTGCATCAAGTACGGGATCAGTGCTCGACAGGCCTTGGCCGATATATGCCCAGCTTTTTTGAATCCGCCAAATTTGCCGTTCTCGACACCGCGCAACAGTGCGGCCAAGGTTGGCGGCGCCAGCCCCAATTCCTCCAGCCCGGTACGAATGTGGTCTGCGTCGTCGCGGAACGCCAGCATGGCTGCGACCTGATCCAGAACTTCTGGCGTCATCCGGAGGGACCGCCACCCGGCTTCCGACAACACTTCGCGCAATGCGGCGCTACCAGGCGCCGTTTTGCCGGCGCGCGTCGCAACATCCCGTTTGCCCTCTTCGTCGGCCGGGATGCCTTGAAAACGTTCATCTGCCGGCAAACCAAGGATGTTGCGCAGACGCTTGAAAGTCATTCCCTGCTGGCTGCCGAAATCCCTTACGGCGGCCGACAATTCCTCGGGCGTCAGATTGCGCTCACCAACCCGAATGCTGGTCAGCCGGGCAAGCAAGCGAAATAATTCGAATGAAGGGGAATGTTTCGGTGCCCGCCTTTCTGCCGGTTCAAAGGGGCAGAAGCCGACCTTGTCTTCTGAATCGGCCAACGGCCGCTGGAAGAAGGCTGCGGTGATGAAATCTTGCTCCAGCTCAGCCGAGGCAGCCTGATTTCCCATATCCCGTTGCCTGCGCAGCAACGCACGAACTTCAGCCTCCAAATCAGCACGCAAAATGGAACGGGAGTAGTCATTGTCCCGGTTGCGCTTCCGGTCCCTGTATTCGGGAGACTTCCAGAACAATTCGCCGACAGTCCGCCATTGCGCCAACGCCTCCTGGTTTTTGGCGACCGCCGCCAGCATCTTGCTCGATTCCTGTGGTGCGTTTTCGCCTCTGTCGCGTTTGGCGTTGGATCTGAAACCACGGTGCTTTGCAATATGTCCCAGGGCTCGGGCCAGTTCACCGCGGCTCAGCGGCCTGTCCAATCCTTCCGCCCTGATCTTCCAAGGGTTGCAGCTGTCGCTCCTGTCCGACGGCCGGTGCGCCAAGGCCTCCTGTCGTTTGCTCGTTGGGTCGAGATCGTCACCGCCGCCGGCAAGCGCATCCTTGCCGTCATCGTTCAGGAGCCCGTGGCGGACCAGGAGTTCGCGAACCAAATTCATGCGCTGGCGGCGACGATTGGTGACCCGCCGCATACCGCGGGCGGTGCGGCGCAATTGATTGGTCGGCGTGCGAGTCTTGACCGTCTCCGGAACGTCGAAGGTGCGTGCCCCCAAGGCGAGAACTGAATTCTCGGTGGCCAGTGCCCAGCCACAGGATCCTATGCCCAGGTCGATGCCTAGGAGAACAGCTTGGTCGCCCATCGCAACCCTCAATTATTGGTAGTATCAAAAGAAGATAATCAAAAGAAGATAATCTTGACTCGTTTGGGCAGAAATGAAAAGTTTCCCGTGGGAGTCGGTGGGGAAGCCACGGTAAGTTGGTTTTCCAATCGTAGGATCATGAAATGACATGCTCGACCCCTCCGGCAGATTTGTCGGAGGGGGATTCCTTTTACCCGGTGAGTGGGCGTCGTCCCGTCGGGGTGCGGATCGAAACCGGATCTGATGCCCGAGTGAACCTTTTCCCATGGTCATTTCCTTCGGACATGGTAGAGGAGGGAGATGCCCTCACGACTGATCCATCGGCACGACCAATTCTTCAAACGCCTGCTCGATCAGCCGGGCGCAGCCGGTGCCCTTCTGCATGAGCGCCTTCCGCCGAAAGTCGCGGCCCTTCTTGCCGATGACGTGCCCGAACTGCTCGCCGGCTCGTTCGTTCCGAAGGAATTGGCGGAATACCGGACGGATCGGCTATTTCGGGCGCGTACGAAGAGCGGCCGGCCGGTCTTCATCCATGTGGTCGTCGAACACAAATCGGCGCCGGATCAGCGCGTCGGGCTTCAGTTGATGGGCTACGCGACGCAGATCCTTCAATGGTGGGACCGCCGTGAGGGCAGGAGCGCGGAGGGCGCGTTGCTGCCGCTTCCTGCGGTCATGTCGATGGTCGTCTACAACGGCGAGGCGACCTGGAACGTTCCGTTATCGTTGAGTTTGGCAACTGACGCCGACGAAGAGTTGCGCCCCTGGCTGCCCGATCTGCGCTATACTCTGGTCGATCTCGGGCGCATCGACGACGGGCGGTTGTCGCGCGAACAGGTGCTGCGGATCGGCTTCCTGATCCTCAAGCATGGGGCGCGCGAGGCTGATCTGCGGGAGACGCTGCTGACCCTTGGCCGCGCCGCATTGGCGCTGGGGTTCGATGATCTGGTGGCGCTGGTGCGTTACGTGTTGGCGGAACCGAACGAGGTGGAAGGCCGGGTGTTGCGGGACGTGTTGGCAGAAATCGTACCGGGGAAGGAGGAGAGGATCATGTCGATTGCCGCAGAACAGTGGAAGGCAGAAGGCAAAGTCGAGGGAATGGTCCTTGGCCAGAGGGACGGCCAGGCTCGCAGCTTGATCCGCCTGTTGGAGAAAAGATTCGGCCCGGTTCCCGAAGCGGTTCGGGCGCGCGTAACCGCGGCCGAGATCGATGTGCTCGATCAGTGGCTCGATCGGGTGCTGGACGCACCGACGCTGGATGCCGTGTTTGGCGATGGCAAATCGCACTGACAGGCGTCGATGCCGCCGGTCCTGTTTGCGAATCGGTTTGCGACTTTCCAAATGGCGCCGGCACGGTTCGCGATATGTTCCGATGAATGTTGCAATACAAATCAATCACTTCGTTTGGGGAGGCCGGCCTTCTAAGCGGTAGGTCACAGGTTCAAGTCCTGTAGGGCGCGCCACCGTCTTCATTGCCCGGATGCATCTTCGCGTCCCGCCTTAGGCAAAAAACTCCGCCGCGCCTCCGAACGGACAATAGGCGGCATCCCTTTCTGATTCGGGCCCCCTCGGATGTTGCTCACGCGGCACGGATGCCGTGGTCGATGCGCCGCGGGCAATCAGGGCATGCTCGCCCAAACTGCCAGTTCAGATATCGGGAGCGAACCATGGCGCCCAGGTCGGTGAACGTTCTCGTCTTGGCGATGATGTGTGGTGGGGTGCTTGCTACCCGAAAGGATGAGCGCGGGGCGGTTCTCACGGAACACGATTGCACGAGACATAGGGACAGGCAGCGGCGCAATACGAGCCGACGGTACCCAGCAGGTCCTGAAGGCAGGCGTCGATGCCGCGGCCCGACGTGTCGATGGTGGCCCGCGCCCGCGCATACAACGGTTCGCGGCTCGACAGGATGGTGACCAGTTCGGCCATGGCTGCCGACTCGTTGGTCATCGGGCGAAGATCGCCTTGTTGGCGGACACGGCTCATATGCTCGGTCGGCGAGGCCTTGATCCAGACGGTGAAGAACGACGTCAGCAGCAGTTCGAGGGTAACCGGATCGGCGACGATACCGCCGCCGGTCGCCAGGATCATCGGCCCCGTCCGCTCGATGATGTTGTGCAGGGATGCCTGTTCGAGGCGCCGATAACCCTCCTGCCCGTAGAGGGAGAAGATTTCGGTCATCGAGAAGCCGCTCTCCCGTTCGATTTCCTTGTTGAGTTCGACGAACGGCCAGGCCAGGGCCTCGGCGGCGCGGCGGCCCAGGGTTGACTTGCCGGCACCGCGCAAGCCGATCAGGGCAACCCTGTCGACGGCGATGGTGTGGCCGCCGGCCGGCGTGGCGAACTGTTTGCCGCTCAGCACCGCTTTGGCCTGCTGCAGGGCTTGGGGCGAGGCGCGATTCAGCAACTCGCGGAACAGCGGCCATTCCGTCGGCTGGCGCTCGGCCTCGGCCACCAGGTCTTCCAGCGGCGCCCCGATGGCTTCGGCGATGTGGCGCAGCAGCGTAATCGACAGATTGCCGTTCCCCGTTTCCAATTGGGCGATATAGCGTTCCGAGACACCCGACGTTTCGGCCAGCACCCGGCGCGACATGCCGCGCAGACCTCGCATCCGCCGGACGCGTTGGCCCACTTCGATCAGGAAGTCCTGATCATGGTCGTCACGCTGCTTTCCGTTGGTTTCAGTCATGGCCGGTCCATACAGAAGTGGTGAAATATAATACCAGTGTCGCTTGACTTCAATCGCAGCGAAATGCAGTATCGTGCAATTCCGGTAAGAGGGAGGGGCGCATGACTGGCGAGCCGAATGGTATTGCGCGGCAGGATTTTCTTCGCTTCGTCGGCGAGATCGCATCCGCCATCGGCCGGCGCTCGCTCGACGCAGCTTTGGAAGCTTGGCTCAACACCACCTATCCGGCAAACGGAAAGCCGTTCGAGCGGCTTGCCGGCCTGATCGCCGCAGGCGACGCGGAAGGGTGGCTTTGCCAGCGCGAAGCGGGCGGCATTCGTTTCGGGCGGATCGTCAAGCCCGGAGCGGAAGCCGGGACCTTCAGCGTCGATGTCGTGTCGATGGACAATGTGATCGGACCCCATCACGCCCATCCCAAGGGTGAGATCGGCGTGATAGTGCCGCTCTCGGCAGAGGCCAGGTTCGACGGCAAAGGGGCGGGGTGGTACGTTTACGGCCCCGGCTCGGCCCACCATCCCACGGTGACCGGCGGAGCGGCCTATGTGCTGTACCTGCTGCCCGACGGCGCCATCGAATTCACCAGCCGGTGAACGGCGGGCGGATTTCGGTTCGGATCGCGTCAGAACACGGGTCAAATTGCTTCAGGCCTCGACCGGTCCGCATTCACGCAGCTTGAAACGCTGGATCTTTCCGGTCGCCGTCTTCGGCAACTGGCTGAGGAATTCGATGCTGCGCGGGTATTTGTAGGGGGCGAGGCGGTCCTTGACGAAGGCCTTCAATTCGGCCTCGGTGGTTTCCCGGCCCGGCCGGAGAACGACGAAGGCCTTGGTCTTGATCAAGCCTTCGGCATCCGGCACACCTACCACCGCAGCCTCCAGGACCGCCGGGTGCTGAATGAGGGTGGCCTCGACCTCGAACGGGCTGACATAGATACCGCTGACCTTCAACATGTCGTCGCTGCGGCCGGCGTAAGTATAGGTGCCATCGGCATTCCTGCTGTACTTGTCACCGCTCTTGGTCCAGTCACCGCGGAAAGTTTCCCGGCTTTTGACACGGTTCGCCCAGTACATCAAAGCCGCCGACGGGCCGCGGATGTAAAGGTCGCCCGGTTCGCCGTCCGGCGCCGGGCCGCCGTCATCGCCGCGCAACTCGATATCGTAACCCGGGACGGGCCAGCCAGTCGTGCCATAGCGTACCATGCCGGGGCGGTTCGACAGGAAGATGTGCAGCATCTCGGTCGAGCCGATTCCGTCGATGATGTCCACGCCAAAATGCTTGCGGAAGCGCTCGCCGATATCGGCGGGCAGGGCTTCGCCCGCGGAAGAGACGAGACGCAGCGCGACGTCCTTCCGATCGGGCAGAGCGGGGGAAGCGAGCATGCCGGCGAAGCCGGTGGGGGCACCGAAGAATGCCGTCGGCTTCGCGGTGCCGACGCTTCCGGTCAGCCGCTTGAAGATGGCTTCGGGCGTCGGCCGCTCGGCCATCAGCAGCACGGTCGCGCCGACCGACAGCGGGAATGTCAGGGCGTTGCCCAGGCCATAGGCGAAGAATAGCTTGGCCGCCGAGAAACAGACGTCCGTCTCCTTCAGGTCGAGGATGGCCTTGCCGTAAAGTTCGGCCGTCCAATACGGGTTGGCGTGGGAATGGACGGTGCCCTTCGGCTTTCCCGTCGAGCCTGACGAATAGAGCCAGAAGGCGGGGTCGTCGGCGTTGGTGGTTGCCGGCCGGGGCAGCGGCGGATGCCGATCGAGCAGCGCATCTAGGTCGATCTCGCCGAATTCCAGCGGGACCTGCGGGCGCGATACCACGATCTTCTGCACCTCGTGATGGCTTTTCTTCAGCGCTTCCTTCAGCAGCGGAAGCACCGCGCCGGACGCCAGCACCACCTGCGACCGCGAATCTTCGAGCATATGGACGTAATCATCGGCGGTGATCAGGGTGTTGACGGCCACCGGCACGATGCCGGCGTAAATGCTTCCCAGGAACGATACCGGCCAATCGCAGACATCCTGCATTGCCAGCAGCACCCGCTCTTCGCGCTTGATCCCCAGGGCGAGAAGGCTGGCCGCCATGCAGCGGACCCGCTCATCGAGCCGGTCGTAGCCAATGCTTTGCAGATCGTCGATGAAGGCCGGCTTGTCCCCTCGCTCGGCGTTCAGCGCCAACAGGTGGCCGGCGAAGTTGAAGTGCTGAGGCGGGGCCTGCACCTTTGGGGAGATGTCCGAGGAAATGAGGCTCATGGTCGGCTCCTGGACGGTTCGGTGGGGTGGGCAGGGGGGCGGTCAGGGCGCTAAGGCCCCCAGGACCGCGGCGCCGGCCTGAATGGCGGCCCGGCGATGGTAGAAATTCAGCGCCCTCAGACCGCCCAGTTCCTCGCCGCCACCGGCGCGGCCTGGGCCGCCATGCAGCGATTGCGGCATCACATTGCCATGTCCGGTGTGACTGGCGGCAACGTCGGGGCTGACCACATGAACGCGGCCATGGCAATCCGCCAACTCCAGTGCTGCGGCGGCCAAAGCCCCGCTGTCGCTGCCATAGAGCGAGGTGACCAGCGAGCCCTGCCCGCGCCGGACCAGCCCGAGCGCGTGATCCCTATTGCGATAGGGCAGCAGCGTCGCCACCGGGCCAAACACCTCGACATCGTGGATGCGGTCCGCGCGGTCGCCATCCCGGCAGCCCAGCAAGGTGGGCCCGGCGCAGCAGGCCACCGCTGGATCGGCGTCGATCAGCGCGTGACCGGCACCATCGTGCAGCAGCTCGGCTTGCTGCCGCAGATGGACCAGTCCGTCGTGGAAGCCGGTCAGCTGGGTCCGGCTGGCCAGCGCTCCCATGCGGACGCTTTCGTTGCGTGGGTTGCCGACCGTGACCGCCGCCAGCCGGGCCGAAATGGACTCGGCGGCCGCGTCGAATAACTCCTGCGGCACGAAAATGCGGCGGATCGCCGTGCATTTCTGGCCAGATTTGACGGTCATCTCGCGCACCACCTCCTTGACCAGCAGGTCGAAGGCCT
This sequence comes from Pseudomonadota bacterium, assembly GCA_021793155.1. Classification (GTDB taxonomy): domain Bacteria; phylum Pseudomonadota; class Alphaproteobacteria; order Rhodospirillales; family Magnetospirillaceae; genus DUZF01. Next base: position 34,455 of record JAJYTF010000008.1, read on the forward strand.
GGCTGCCGGCAGCTTCGCCAGGCAGCAGCAATGCCGCGTTGAGGCTGTCTGCCTCGACATTCAGGCGGACCGAACGGCGCGTGATCGCCGCATGCGAACGGATCAGCGCCGCCGTCTCGGCGGAACCGGTGAACGACAACACGTCGAAAGGCTGCAGGGCATCCAGCAGTCCTGTGGGGCTGCCGCACAGGACCGACAGGGCGCCGGCCGGCAGCACCCCTGCATCGATCACGTCCTTGACCATCCGCTGAGCGAGCCAGGCGGTGGCTGTGGCCGGCTTGGCTACGACCGGCACGCCTGACAGAAGCGCCGGTGCGGCCTTTTCCCAAAGGCCCCAGGCGGGGAAATTGAAGGCGTTGATGAACAGCGCCAAGCCTCGCGACGGCACCTGGACGTGCCGGCTGCCGAACGAGCCGTCCTTAGCCAGCGGCTGGGCTTCCCCGTCGGCCAAGGCGTGGTGGTCGCCCAAGGCGGCGCCCAATTTGCCATAGGTCGAGACGGTATAAATCGCCCCCTCGATGTCGACCGCCGAGTCGTTCTTGACCGTGCCGCTGTTGGCGCAGGCGATCTCGTAATAGGCGTCGCGGTTGGATTGCAGCAGCTTGGCGACCTGGGACAGCAATTCGCCGCGTTGGCGATAGGTCAGGCTGCGCAGTGCCCCGCCGCCCTGATCGCGCGCGAAGGCGAATCCGGCGTTCAGGTCGAGGCCGGTGGAATCGACACGGACCAATTCGGTTCCCAGCACCGGATCGAACAGGCCCGAGCCGCTGTCGCGGCCGGCGACCCATTTGCCGCCGAGGTGATTGAGAAGGAGGTCGGTCATGGGTGTGTCCTTGTCAGTGACCGGCTTCGGGCCTGGTCGATCCGCTCTGCCACGATATGGCGCGCGTATGCATATTAGAGTCGGTCAAATATGCCGTCAAGCAATATAGTGCAGTTCCGTTGCGCTTGCCGCTAGTGGGGCGAAGGTGTGGTGATCCGAAAAATATGCATTAAAATGCATTATGTGCTTGACGGAGGAGGGCGACGCAATATGATGTGTGGCAATAAAGTGCATCGTACTCACCTTTCAGGGAGAGCGCCGTGAGCCATTCGCCCCGAGTCGACTATCAAACCAACCCGTCGATCTACCGGCATTGGGCGCTGAGTTTTGACGGGCCAGTCGCCACTCTGACCGCCGACTTCGACGAGAACGGCGGTTTGCGGCCGGGCTATAAACTCAAGCTCAACAGCTACGACCTCGGCGTGGACATCGAGCTCAACGATGCGATCAACCGCATCCGGTTCGAGCATCCCGAAGTGCGGACCGTGGTGATGACCAGCGCCAAGGAAAAGGTCTTCTGCTCGGGGGCCAATATCTTCATGCTGGGCGTGAGCAGCCATGCCTGGAAGGTGAATTTCTGCAAATTCACCAATGAAACCCGTAATGGCCTGGAAGACTCGTCGAAGCATAGCGGGCTGAAGTTCCTTGCTGCATTGAACGGCGTCTGTGCCGGCGGCGGCTACGAACTGGCGCTGGCTTGCGACGAGATCATTCTGGTGGATGACCGATCGAGCGCCGTCAGCCTGCCCGAGGTGCCGTTGCTGGGGGTTCTTCCCGGCACCGGCGGCCTGACCCGGCTCACCGACAAGCGGCATGTGCGGCACGACCTGGCCGACATCTTTTGCACCACCACCGAAGGTGTGCGCGGCCAGAAGGCCAAGAGTTGGGGCTTGGTCGATGATATCGCCAAGCCGGCCGAGTTCTCCGCCCGCATTCGCACGCGGGCCCTGCAATTGGCGGCTGGGAGTGACCGCCCGGCCGGAGCCAAGGGGGTGGCGCTCACCGCGATTGGCCGTCGCATCGAAGACGACGCGCTGCATTATTCCAATGTTACGGTGGCGATCGACCGGGCCAAGCGGATCGCCACCTTCACCGTCAAAGCCCCACAGGGGGCGCAGCCGGACGGCATCGCCGCCATCGAAGCGGCGGGCGCCAACTGGTACCCGCTGGCCCTGGCGCGCGAGTTGGAAGACGCCATCCTGTCGATGCGGACCAACGAACTCGATATCGGTGTCTGGCTGATCAAGACCGAAGGCGAGGCCGAGGCGGTGCTGGCCATGGACGCGACCCTGCTGGCCCACCAGGGCCATTGGCTGGTGCGCGAGACGATCGGCTATCTGCGCCGCACCTTCAGCCGCTTCGACCTGTCGTCGCGCAGTCTGTTCGCGCTGATCGAGCCCGGCTCGTGCTTCGCCGGCACCTTCCTGGAATTGGCCCTGCTGTGCGACCGCAGCTATCACCTGGCCTTGCCGGACGATGCGGCCCGAGCGCCGACGATCACCGTGGGCGAGGCCAATTTCGGCCTGTATCCGATGGCCACCGGTCAGAGTCGGCTGGAGCGCCGCTTTTACGGCGAGCATTCGCCGCTCGAAGCGGTGCGCGCCAAGGCCGGCCAGCCGCTGGATGCGGATGCGGCTTTCGCCCTCGGCCTGGTTACCAGCAATCCCGACGACATCGATTGGCCGGACGAGACCCGTATCGCCATCGAGGAGCGCCTGTCCATGAGCCCCGACGCGCTGACCGGGATGGAGGCCAATCTGCGGTTCAACGGCCAGGAAAACATGATCACTCGCATCTTCGGTCGGCTTACCGCCTGGCAGAACTGGATCTTCCAGCGCCCGAACGCGGTCGGCGAGAAGGGTGCGCTCAAGGTTTACGGCAAGGGCGACAAGGCGGCGTTCGACTGGAACCGCGTGTGAACGACCCGGCCTGTCCCATTGCAATGGAATTTCTACGGAGACTGTGATGTCCGCGATCGATTACGGCGAGAAGATCCCCAACAACGTCAATTTGAGCGAAGACCGTACCCTGCAGCGCGCCTTGGAGCAGTGGCAGCCCCGCTATCTGGACTGGTGGGACGACATGGGGCCCGATGGCAGCCGGGATCTCGACGTCTATCTGCGCACCGCAGTCAGCGTCGATCCCTCCGGTTGGGCACAGTTCGGCTACGTCAAGATGCCCGAATACCGCTGGGGCATCTTCCTCAATCCGGCCGAAAAGGATCGCAAGATCCATTTCGGCGAGCATAAGGGCGAGGATGCCTGGCAGGATGTGCCCGGCGAATACCGCGCCAATCTACGCCGGATCATTGTCACCCAGGGCGACACCGAACCTGCCTCGGTCGAGCAGCAGCGCCATCTCGGGCGGACTGCGCCCAGCCTCTATGACCTGCGCAACCTGTTCCAGGTCAACGTTGAAGAAGGCCGGCATTTGTGGGCGATGGTCTACCTGCTGCACAAATATTTTGGTCGTGACGGCCGCGAGGAGGGCGAGGCCCTGCTCGAGCGCCGTAGCGGCCAGCAGGACAATCCGCGGATCCTGCAGGCCTTCAACGAAGAGACGCCGGACTGGCTATCCTTTTTCATGTTCACCTATTTCACCGATCGCGACGGCAAGTTCCAGCTTTGCGCCCTCGCCGAAAGCTCGTTCGATCCGCTGGCGCGCACCACCAGGTTCATGCTGACCGAGGAAGCGCATCATATGTTCGTCGGCGAGAGCGGCGTTTCGCGGGTGATCCAGCGCACCTGCCAGGTGATGCGGGAGCTGAAGACCGACGATCCCGCGTTGCTGAGGGCTGCCGGCGTCATCGACCTGCCCACCATCCAGCGTTACCTGAACTTCCATTTCAGCGTCACCATCGACCTGTTCGGCGCCGACGAGTCGAGCAATGCGGCGATTTTCTACAACACCGGCCTCAAGGGGCGATTCGAGGAAGGGAAGCGTGACGACGACCATCAGCTGAAGGGTGTCGGCTACAAGGTGCTGCAGCCACGTGGCAATCGGCTGGTGGAGGCGGAGGTCCCGATGCTCAACGCGCTCAATGAAGTGCTGCGCGACGACTACATCAGGGACAGCATTGCCGGCGTCGAGCGCTGGAACAAGGTGATCGAGAAGGCTGGCATCGCCTTCCGGCTGCGTGCGCCGCACAAGGCCTTCCACCGCAACATCGGTTCTCTGGCCGGAGTCAAGGTGTCGCCGGAAGGACAGGTGGTGTCCGAAGGCGAGTGGGCGGCCAAGGTGGACCAATGGCTGCCCTCGGCGTCGGATCGGGTCTTTGTCGCCAGCCTGATGGGACGCGTCGCCGAGCCCGGCAAGTTCGCCAATTGGATCGCGCCGCCGGCCATGGGCATCAACCGCCAGCCGGTGGACTTCCGGTATGTCCGGTTCAACTGAACCCGTTGCGGAGCCGCCCCGCGGTCCGAGGCTGGGGAGAGAAGTCATGGATCAGCCTGCAGCATCGGTGATCAAGCAGCATCTGATCGACCCGGAGATTTGCATCCGCTGCAACACCTGCGAGTCGACCTGCCCCGTCGGCGCGATCACCCACGACTCGCGGAACTACGTGGTCGACCCCGACAAATGCAAGGCCTGCATGGCCTGCATCCCGCCATGCCCGACCGGGAGCATCGACAACTGGCGGACGATGCCGCGTGCCAGGGCGTACAGCGTGGTCGAGCAGCTGGGGTGGGACGCGCTGCCTCCGGAACTTTCCGCCCGGCAGTTGACCGAGGCCGGCGAGGCCGCTGCCGCGGCGGCAGTCCGCCAGTCGGAGACATCGTCCCAGCCGGCCGTCGCCCCGGGTGCGGAGACCTTCAGCAGTGCCGCGTTTTCGGCGGTGGTCCCGCCGTGGTCTGCCGCCCACCCGTTCACCAGCCTGTACGGCCCCAAGGCCGCGGAAGCCAGCGTCACGGCCACGGTGGCCGGCAATGTACGGGTGACCGAAGCAGGCAAGGACTACGACACCCACCACATCGTGCTGGATTTCGGCACGATGCCGTTTCCCGTGCTCGAGGGACAGAGCATCGGCATCATTCCGCCCGGCACCGATGACAGCGGGCGCCCGCACCACCCCCGTCAATACAGTCTGGCCAGCCCGCGCAATGGCGAGCGCCCGGGCTATAACAACGTGTCGCTCACCGTGAAGCGCGTGCTGGAGGACCACCAGGGCAGCCCGGTGCGTGGTCTGGCCAGCAACTACCTGTGCGATCTCGAAGTCGGTGACAAGGTCCAGGTGGTCGGGCCGTTCGGCACCACCTTCCTGATGCCCAACCATCCGAAAAGCCACATCGTGATGATCTGCACCGGCACCGGCAGCGCTCCCATGCGGGCAATGACCGAATGGCGGCGGCGCCTGCGCCACAGCGGCAAGTTCGAGGGCGGCAAGCTGCTGCTGTTCTTCGGCGCGCGCAGCAAGGAGGAACTGCCCTATTTCGGCCCGCTGCAAAGCCTGCCCAAGGACTTCATCGATATCAACCTGGCATTCAGCCGCATCCCGGGGGCGCCCAGGCGCTATGTTCAGGATCTGATCCGGACTCGCGCCGCCGACGTCGCGCCGCTGCTGGCCGACCCGAACGCCTATTTCTACGTCTGCGGGCTGAAGGCGATGGAAGAAGGCGTCCTATTGGCGCTGCGCGACGTCGCGGAAGGGGCCGGGCTGAACTGGGACGCGGTCGCCAAGGCGCTCAAGCGCGACGGGCGTCTGCACCTGGAAACCTATTAAGGGGTCGCCGGTGATGAGCGTCTGGCAAACCCTGGCGGTCAGTCGTCCATTGCCGGCGGTGGCGTGGGTGGTGATGTCGCGCCCGGCGGTGTTCAACGCCTTTGACGAGTTGATGATCACCGAGTTGGATGCCGTCTTCGCCATGCTGGAGGCCGACGCCCAAATCCGGGTGATCGTGTTGGCCGGTGAGGGCCGGCATTTCAGTGCCGGCGCCGATCTGCAATGGATGCAGCGGGCGAGCGCCGCCACGGTCGAGTGGAACCTCGAGGATGCGCGGCGTTTCGCCGCCATGCTGGCGCGTATTGAAGCCTGCTCCAAGCCGACCGTCGCCCGAGTGCAGGGCGCCGCGTTGGGCGGCGGCGTCGGTCTGCTCTGCGCCTGCGACATCGCCATTGCCGCCGAAAACTCCAGCTTCGCCGTCAGCGAGGCGAAATTCGGCATTCTGCCGGCGGTCATCGGGCCCTATCTGGGCAATGCGGTCGGGCGGCGCCAGGCGCGGCGTCTGGCACTGACCGCCACCCATATCGATGCGGCCGAGGCGCTGGCCATCGGGCTGGTGCAGCAGTTGGTGCCAGCCGACCAGCTTGACGGCGCGGTGGAGAGGGTGGTGACGGAGTTGCTGGCCGGCGGGCCGAACGCCCAGCGGGAGATCAAGCAGCTGTTCGGCCAGTTGGGCACCGGGCCGATCACCCCGGAAGTGCGCGAGCTTACCGCCCGGACCATCGCCCGTGTCCGCGGCACCGATGAGGCGCGCGAGGGCTTTTCCGCCTTCCTCGGTAAACGTTCGGCCAACTGGATTTCGTCATGACGCCGATCCTTTCCCAGTGTCCTCTGCTGGTGGTGGGGGCCGGCATCATGGGTAGCGGGATTGCCCAGGTCGCCGCGCAGGCCGGGCACCCGGTGCTGCTTTTCGACATGCGCGACGGCGCCGCCGCGGAGGCGCGGGCCAGACTGGCCGCGACGTTGGACGGGCTGGCCGCCAAGGGCAAACTGACGGCCGAGGCGGCTCAGGCGGCGATGTCGCGGATTCGCCCCATCGGCACGCTGGCCGAGGCCCGGGATGCCAGATTGGTGGTGGAGGCCATCGTCGAGCGGATCGAGGCCAAGCGCGAGCTGTTCCGCCAACTCGAAGAGCTGGTCGCGGCCGACGCCGTGTTTGCCAGCAACACTTCGTCGATCAGCATCACGGCGATGGCCAACGGGCTCAAGCACCCCGGCCGGCTGGTTGGCATGCATTTTTTCAATCCGGTGCCGGTGATGAAGCTGGTGGAAGTGATCAGCGGCCTGTCCACCGAGCCTGTCGTCGCCGAAGCAGTGTTCCAACTGAGCCTGGCCTGGGGCAAGGCGCCGGTGCATGCCCGGAGCACGCCGGGATTCATCGTCAACCGTATCGCCCGGCCCTATTACGCCGAAGCGCTGGCTCTGTTGCAGGAGCGGGCCGCCGAGCCGCAGGTGCTCGACGCCTGCTTCCGAGCAGCGGGTTTCCGCATGGGGCCGTGCGAACTGATGGACCTGATCGGCCACGACACCAACTTCGCCGTCACCTCCTCGGTCTACGAGGCCAACTTCTACGACAAGCGTTACATGCCCTCGCTGGTGCAACGTGAACTTGTCGATGGCGGGCTGCTGGGGCGAAAGAGCGGCCGCGGCTTCTACACCTATCCCGCCGGAGTGCCGGCGCTACCCGCGCCACCCTGCGAAAGGCCGGCACCGGCGCTGCGAGTCACCGTTCACGGCCAGGACGCCATCGGCGACATGCTGGAGGAGGCGGCGGGTTCGGCACTGGCGCCGATGGGGCAAATCCCGGCTCGCCAACGGGACGACGGCTGGACGGGCCTGGACATCGACGGCGCACGGCTTGTCCTGACCGAGGGGGCGCCCGCCTTTGAAGTCGCCGCGGTCATGGGCGTCGCCGATCTCGCGGTGTTCGACCGTCCTGCCGCGTTGTCCGGGTCGGCCGACCGATCGCTGGCCTATGCGGTCAACGCGGGCGCTGGCGCCGGCTGGCGGGCCCAGGCCCCGGCATGGCTGCGGCTTCTGGGCTTCCTGCCATTGCCGGTGGCCGACACGCCGGGACTGGTGGTGGCCCGCACGCTGGCCATGCTGATCAACGAGGCGGCCGACGCCGTCCTGCAAGGGGTGTGCACACCCGAGGCGGCCGATGCGGCGATGCGGCTGGGTGTGAATTACCCTGCCGGCCCGTTCGAATGGCTGCAGGCATGGAGCGGGCCCGGCGTGGCCCGTGTCGTAGATGCGTTGGATTCTGCCTATCGCGGCGAGCGGTATCGGCTTAGTCCCTGGCTGCGCCGGGCGGATCATCGGGCGTCAGTCCCTTGACCCCGACTATGCCCTGTGCACGATGGGCATCGACGTCGCCGAGGCATCGCGGGTGTGGAATATAAAGGGAGAGGACATGAACAAGCAGGTGGCAGTCGGGCCGGAATTCGTCGTCGTGCAGGGGGTTCGGCTGGAAATGCGGGAGTGGGCCGGGCAGGGCACTCCCATCCTGATGCTTCACGAAGGCCTGGGCTCGGTCGCCATGTGGCGGGACTTTCCCGGCCGTCTGGCGACGGCGACCGGACGGCGGGTGATCGCCTGGTCCCGGCGCGGATACGGCCTGTCCGAGCCGCTGCCGTTGCCGCGCGACCCCGACTACATGCATCGTGAAGCGGGTGCGGTTCCGGAGCTGATGGACTGCCTGGAGCTCGATCAAGCCGTGCTTTTCGGCCATAGCGACGGTGCGTCGATCGCCCTGATCGCCGCCGCCCGGTATCCTGCGCGGGTTGCCGGGCTGATTCTCGAAGCGCCGCATGTCATTGTCGAACAGGTGACCGTCGACAGCATTGCTGAGGCCAGGACGACCTATCGGACCACCGATCTGGGCCGGCGCCTTGGCCGCTATCATGCCGACGCCGATCACGCGTTCTGGCGGTGGAACGACATCTGGCTCGATCCACGCTTCCGCGACTGGAACATTGAAGACCTGCTGCCCGCCGTCGAGGCCCCGGCCATGCTGATCCAAGGTCTGGACGACGAGTACGGGACGCTGGACCAGTTGGACCGTATCGAAGCCGTCCTGCCGCATACCAGCCGGCTGGTCTTGGCCGACTGCGCCCACTCTCCGCACCGCGATCAGCCGCAGGCGGTGCTGAGCGCCGCGGCATCCTTCCTTGAACATTTATGATGCAAAGCGGAATTGTTTCCTGGATAAAGTGTATCGGAATGATGCCAGCCCGACCGGGAGACCCGATATGATCGATCCTGCCTATCTGCGGCCTGCCCGCTATGTCGAAAGCGACGCTCCCGAGGTGGTCGCCTTTGCCATGGCTGCGGCCGGAGAAACCCAGGATCCGACGGCACGGGCGATCAAGCTCTATTATGCCGTTCGCGATCAGGTTCTCTACGACCCCTATCAGATCTACTCGCAGCGCGAAGTGTATTCCGGCCGCACGGCGCTGTTGCGTGGCCGCGGTTATTGCGTGGCCAAGGCCGCCTTGCTGGCGGCGTGCTGCAGGGCCACGGGAATTCCCGCCCGGCTTGGCTTCGCCGATGTGCGCAACCACTTGGCGACGCCGCGGCTGCTTGAGGTGAACGGCGGCGACGTGTTCTTTTGGCATGCCTATGCCGATCTGTGGCTGGAGGGAAAATTCGTCAAGGCGACGCCGGCGTTCAATCTTTCGTTATGCGAGCGTTTTGGCGTCCTGCCGCTGGAATTCGACGGCCGTACCGACTCGATTTTTCATCCCTACGACCGGCAAGACCGCCGTCATATGGAATACGTCCGGTACCTCGATACCTACGCGGACGTCCCGGTGGAGGACATCCAGGCCACGTTCCGCCACCACTGCCCGCGACTGATGGAAGACTGGTTCTCGGGCGGCGACTTTGGCGCAGAGGCGGAACGCTCGGCCTGACGAGCGTGGCCGGCTGATTTGGCGAGATCGGCAGCCGGGCCGTTTCGCTCCGACTGTTCCCGTCGGTCGTCGGGATAGTGGGGCGATCGCGCAAACTACCGCGAATAGCAGCCGATCAGTTTGGCATCGTCCAGAAGTTGTGTTTGTCCCGGCGTCGGCGCATCAACGTGTCGCCGAGCCGATGCGCCAAATTTCAGCCCACCCGCCGAATTTCGTCACTAACTTCGATCAACTGAACGGTGGGCAGGAGGTAGCCGCCCTGACGACGGAAGGCGCCGCCGGGGCCGGCGGCGTATCGCGTGAAGGCGAGCGGAACGGCGACAATGCGGAAAAAGCCAGGCGGACTTGATGCATGTTAATGCAGCCTGCACAGGCACAGACGTCCGGTCGTGAAACCCGCGGCCCAATCAATTTATCCGAATTTAAATATTTGGGTTTCCAACAAACTCGGAGTGGATATTATCTGAAGTAGTGACATACGGAAGACGTGGCCGAATGAAAGAGCCGTCCTCGGGCCAGGCGGCTATCGGCAATGAATTCGTCGACGAGGGGATCGAGCTGGAACACGACCATCTGCGCGCCGTCTTGGACGCCTTGCCGGATGTGGTTTGGCTGAAGGATGCGGAAGGTGTTTTCATCGCCTGCAATCCTCAGTTCGAGCGCCTGATCGGCGCCCACGAGGCGGATATCATCGGCAAGACCGATTTCGATTTCGTGGAAAAGGAGCTTGCCGAGGCCTATCGCCGGGCGGACCGCCAAGCCGTCGCGGCGGGGTGTCCGACCGTCATCGAGGAATGGCTGACCTTCGCCGAGGATGGCCGCAGGATCCTGGCGGAGACCATCAAGACGCCGGTTGTGGACAAGGCAGGCAAGCTGATCGGCGTGCTTGGCATTGCCCGTGACGTCACTGGCCGCAGGCAGGCTGAAGAGACCTTGCGCGATAGCGAGGCGCGGTTTCGCCACCTGGTCGACCATGCGCCGGACGCCATCGTCGTCCATGACATCGACTTGAACCGCTTCGTCGACGCAAACGCCAGTGCCGAGCGGCTGTTCGGCTGCGAACGCAGCGAACTGCTGAAATGGGGGCCGCACCGGTTCTATCCGCCCGGACAACCGGACAGCCGGCCCGTCGAGCAGAGCATTCACGACAACGTCCTGCGGGCGCTGGCCGGCGAGGTCGTCGTTAGCGAGCGCCTGGTGCGTAGCGCCGACGGGCGCGACAGCTATTGCGACGTCACCCTGGTCCGGCTGCCGGACCGGCGGCGCAGGCTGCTGCGGGCCAGTCTCGTCGACATCTCCGAGCGTCGGCGCCTTGAGCAGAAATCCAACGAGATGGCCCAGTTGAACCAGAAGATCATCGCCAGTTCGATGATCGGGATCATCAGCTATCGGGTGGAAACCGGCCAATGCGTCATGGCGAACGACGCGGCCGCCAAGATTATGGGGGCGACGGTCGATCAGTTGCTCGAACAGAATTTTCGCCGGCTCGAGTCCTGGAAGAAGTCGGGGCTGTGGAATGGCGCCGAGCAGGCCCTCGCATCGGGCGGCGAGCACCGTGGCCGGTTTCGCCATCGCTCCACCTATGGCAAGGAAGCCTGGGTGGAAGTGCTGCTCACCAGCTTCCTCAACGAGGACGAGCAGCATCTGCTGCTGATGTTCGAAGACGTTACCGAACGGATGCTGGCGGAGGGGCGCCTGAACCTGGCGGCCAGCGTCTTCACTCATGCTCGCGAGGGCATCGTCATCACCGATGCCGAGGGGGCGATCGTCGACGTCAACGACACCTTCACCCGCATCACCGGATACAGCCGGGCCGAAGCCTTGGGGCAAAATCCCCGGATCCTGAAGTCCGGCCGGCAGACGCCGGAATTCTATGCCGGCATGTGGCGCGCGCTGGTGGAAAAGGGCGACTGGTACGGCGAAATCTGGAACCGCCGCAAGAACGGCGACGTGTTCGCCGAAATCCTCACCATCAGCGCGGTGCGCGATGGCGAGGGCAAGACCCAGAACTACGTCGCCCTGTTCACCGACATCACCTCGATCAAGGACCACCAGCAACAGTTGGAACGCATTGCCCATTACGACGCGCTGACAAACCTGCCCAACCAGGTGTTGCTTGCCGACCGTCTGCACCAGGGCATCGTGCAAAGCCAGCGGCGCGGCAAGTCGCTGGCGGTGGTCTATGTCGACCTGGACGGCTTCAAACCGGTCAACGACAACCACGGCCATCTGGTCGGCGACGAACTGCTGATCGCTGTCGCGCAGCGGATGAAGGCCGCATTGCGGGAAGGCGATACCCTGGCCCGGGTCGGCGGGGACGAGTTCGTCGCCGTGCTGGCGGATCTCGAGCACCTCCAGGACTGCGAAGCGGTTCTGCACCGTCTGCTGGCCGCCGCGGCCGCTCCGGTCACGGTGGGCGAGGCACTGCTCCAGGTGTCGGCCAGCATGGGGGTGACGCTGTTTCCGCAGGACAAGGTGGATGCCGATAAACTGCTGCGCCATGCCGATCAGGCCATGTACCAGGCGAAGCAGGCCGGCAAGAACCGCTATCACCTGTTTGACGTCGCCGAAGATGCGGCGGTCAAGACCCGCCGGGAAAGCCTTGACCATATCCGAAAGGCGCTCTATCGGGACGAGTTCGTTCTCCACTACCAGCCCAAGGTCAATATGCGGACGGGCGAGGTGGTCGGCGCCGAAGCCCTGATCCGTTGGCAGCATCCGGAGCGCGGCCTGCTGCTTCCGGCCGAGTTCCTGCCGGTCGTCGGCAATCACGCGGTCGGAGTCGAACTGGGCGAGTGGGTGATCGACACGGCCTTGTGCCAGATCGCCGAATGGCGGGCGGCGGGGCTCAACATCCCGGTCAGCGTCAATGTTGGCGCCAGCCAGCTGTTGCAGGACGACTTCGGCGCGCGCTTGGGAGCCCTCTTGGCCGCCCATCCCGACGTGCCGCCCGCCAATCTGGAGCTGGAAATTCTGGAAACCGACGCGCTGGAGGACATGGCGCAGGTCTCCGAGCTTCTGCGCACCTGCCGGGACATGGGGGTCAGCTTCTCGCTCGACGATTTCGGCACCGGATATTCGTCTCTTACCTATCTCAAGCGGCTGTCCGTAGGTCAGCTGAAGATCGACCAGACCTTCGTGCGCGACATGTTGGACGACGCCGACGACCTGGCCATTGTCGAGGGCGTGGTCGGACTGGCCGAAGCCTTCCACCGGCGGGTCATCGCCGAAGGCGTGGAAACCGTCGCACACGGCCAACTGCTACTGCCGCTGGGTTGCGAGCTGGCACAGGGTTACGGCATCGCCCGGCCGATGCCTGCCGCTGAATTGCCGGACTGGGTGGCGAGTTGGCGACCCGACGCCGCGTGGACGACCGGTAGCGGCCGGGCTCCCAGCCGCGACGAACTTGCCGTGCTGTTCGCCGAGGTGGAGCACCGGCAATGGGCACGCTCGATCGAAGGGTACCTGGCCGATGAGAGTCCTGCGCTTCCACCGATGAATCCCCTGGAATGCCGCTTCGGGCATTGGGAAGAGGGCGAAGGCCGGGAACATTACGGGAGCCACCCGGATTTTCCGGCCGTAGTCGATCTGCACCGCCGCCTGCATGAGCAGGCCGCGCAACTCATTGGCCGGAAGGCCGACGGGCACGAGGGCGATACCGGTGCCGACACCGGCGTGAGGGAGTTGCACGCCCTGCGGGACCAACTGATCCGGAAACTGCGCTCGCTGATCGGCGAGGGTCTGGTGCAGTGACTCAATCAAAAGGTTCACTGCTCCTAGGTTTACCATAGCCCCTCGCCGGCTGGGGCCATCCGGCCCCTTGGCCGCCGCCTCATGGCGGCTGGTTGGCCGGTTTCCTTGTTCCAGCGCCCGGCGAGATGCCGTAACAGGCAAAAACCAAGGCTAGTGCCCTGAGGCAAACTGAATCTTTAGTTTGCCTCAGGGCACTAGCCGAGCCCCGTCCGCGCCATGATGAAATCGGTGACGGCGTCGGCGTCGGCCAGGGGCAGCACCGGTAGCGTCACGCCCGGCAGGGGCTCGTCGCTGGCCACGGCGATCACCGTGGGGTCGGTGGGCCACAGCATGGGTTTGCCGAGAGATGGCCGGTGGATCTCCAACTTGGCGTGGGCGTGGGTCTTGAACCCTTCGATCAGCACCAGGTCGACTGCCGTCATATGGCGGGTCAGCTCGTCGACCGGCGGTTCCTCTTCGCCGCGCAATTCATGCATCAAGGCCCAGCGGCGGGACGAGGTGATCAGCACCTCGACGGCGCCCGCCTCGCGATGGCGAAAGGAGTCCTTGCCGGGGCGGTCGACATCGACGTCGTGATGGGTGTGCTTGACGGTCGAGACCCTGACGCCGCGCCGGGACAGCTCGGCCACCAGCTTTTCCATCAGCGTCGTCTTGCCCGAGCCGCTCCATCCTGCCAGACCGAAGATCTTCACCGTGCCGTCTCCCACCAGCGCCACAGCGCCTCTTCCTCGGCCGGCAGCATGGTGCCGGCTCGGCCCGTCAGCGCATCCCACCGAGGCTTGTGGCGCCAGGCCAGGGTGGTGAGCACGGGGATGCCGCGTGTCACCGCCTCGAACATTTCGGGGGCCAAGCCTCGTCCTTCGGCTTCAAGGCCGGCGAATTTGCTGACCACCAGCAATTCCGGCGGCCGTTCCATTTCCCGGCGCAGCACCTGGCTCGCCTCGGCAAGCGCCGGTGCGCTCAGGCAGCAGGCTGTCGAGCCGGCCCCCAGGTTCTCGGAAATCAGGTAGATACGGCCGCTCCTGAGGTCTTTCAGCTCCATCCGCGGGCGGCCGTTGGCATCCTGGCTGGTCCGTTGCACCAGCCCGCCCACATCCACGCCGTCGTCCCGCAAGGTTGCGGCGAACCGGGCCAACAGACGTTCCCGCAACTCGCGCTGTTCATGGAGGATGACGCCCAGACGGGTTGGTGCGATTTCGGAAGTCATGGCCGAGGACTGTACGTCTGCCAGGGGCGGGGAACCATCAAAAACTCTTGGCCAGAACCGGCGGACTGGCCGAGGTGTTGTGCAACCCGGTTGGCCGAAGATGTGCGATCTTGGTCATGTGGGGTCGAGTTGCCGTCCGGATGGCTGGAAATCTGTTCTCGAGTATTCGTCGGTCGTTCAGTGATGAATGCCCTTGCCGTCGCCGGCCAGGCGACGCGGCGTCCGCCGAAGATGTGGATCATGGGTGTGGTTTGGCCGTTGACCGCCCTTTACGCCGGGCCCTTTCTCTGGGGCTCGAAACTGGGCACCAAATATCTGGTCGGCTTCATCCTGGCTTACGTTTTCGGCATCTTCTTCCAATATTTCTCCATTGCGCCGATGCGGGGATTGGGCTTGCGGGACGGTATCGGCGCCGCAATAAAGGCGGATGCCCTCTCGCTGGCCGCCTATGAGGTCGGCATGTTCGCCTGGATGGCCGTGGTGCAGGAATGGCTTGTTCCCGGGCTGGAACCGACCTCATGGGCGTTCTGGGTGATGATGCAGGTCGCCATGATGCTTGGCCTTGCCACCACCTATCCGGTGAACTGGTGGCTGATCCGGCGAGGCATCAAGGAGGCGATGTGATCAGCGATTGGGCGCGGTCTCCGGCGCGGCCCCGCCCTCCGCACGGGGGAGTGGCGGCGGCCCGGCAGGTCTCTGCGGGGGTTCGGGTTGACCCCGCCTGTTCAAGCCGAGATGCTCCTCGAGGCAGCGATTGCGTTCGGGCGTAGGCTGGACCCACAGGTTGTTCTGGATGGGTGGGCCGCCGCAGGCGGCGTATGCGTCCTCGAGCTGTTTGTTGGTAGGCCTCGGTTCGCCACCGCCCTGCTGGGCCATGACCGCGCTGGGAAACAGCATCAGTCCAACAACGAACCCGGCGAGCAATGGGGCGCCAGGCAGCCGGGTGTCAATCCGCCGATCATTCACGATGCGCCATCTGTTCATCCTGCGCCTCCCATTTCCAGGCCGGGCGACGCGGTCAGCCACCACCCTTCTGCGTCCCGGGTTCCTTCCCGACCGGTACCGGAACCGGCTTGACCGGCATGCCGGGCCCGATCTGCAGAAGGTTGCCCACGACCACCCGCTCGCCTTCGGCCACGCCATGGCTGACGGCGACCATCGATCCGAACTTGCCGCTGACCGTCACCTGGCGTTGTTCAATTCTATCCTGGGAGCCGACAATGTAGAGATATTTTCCGAGTTGATTCGAACCGACCGCCACCTGAGGCACCAAAAGCGTCCCAGGCTGGTCGGCGATGTGCAGGCGGACGCGGATGAACTGGCCGGGGAGCAGGCGGCGGCTCGGATTGTCGATCGTGGCTCGCGCCATGATCGTCCCGGTGCCTCGGCCCACGCTGTTGTCCAGGATTGTCAACCCGCCGCGGTATTGCGGCTTGGCTGCTTGCCCCACCAGGACTTCCGCCGGGATGGGGCCCGCGGCCAGGCGTTCCTGGATCTTCGGCAGATCAGTGTCGGGGGGATTGAAGGTCGCGTAGATCGGGTCCAACTGCACCAGCGTATTGATCTGCGTGCCGGCTGTGGTGATGAGGCCGCCTTCATAGACTTGGCTGATGCCGAGACGGCCGGCGAAGGGTGCGCGGATTTCGGTGTAGGCGAGGTTGAGCTGCGCCGTCTCGATGGCGGCGCGGTCCGCCGTCAGCGCCGCCGAGGCCTGATACTCGGTGCTGGTGGACTGCTGCAAGGTGTCCACCGACACGCTGCCCGCCTGCTTCATCTCCCTGTTCCGGCGGTGGTTGGCTCGGGCATAGTCGAGAGCCGCCTGGTCCCTTTCCGCCTGGGCCCTAGCCTGATCGAGCGCCGCCTGATAGCTGCGGGGATCGATGCGGTACAGCAACGCGCCGGCAGTCATGTCGGAACCGTCGGGGGCGGCCTGCCTGACCAGATAGCCGGTGACCTGGGCTTGCAGAGCGACGCTGCGGATGGCGTCAGTAGTACCGACATATTCAAGGTAGAGCGGTACGGTTTCTTTCACCACGGGTGCAACCGGGACCTCGACGGTCCGGCCGGTCGTTTTCGGTGGGGGGGCGGCGGCTCGGCTGCCGCCCTCGACGAGGAACAGGACGGCCCCTGCACCCAGCGCAACGCCTGCGGCGAAGACGAAGGCCCAGCGAGTTGATTTCGTCGCGATCGCCCTGCTCACGCCACCGTCCTGCCGTCAATCTCCAGATACCGCGGAGCCCCCCCGTTTCGTCCGGCCGAGACGGTGCAGGATGGACTCGCGCAGCCGCTCGATCACCGAATAGAAGATGGGTACGAACCCCAGGCTGAGGAATGTCGCGGCCAGCATGCCGCCGACCACCGTGGTGCCGATGGATTGTCGGCTGGCGGCACCGGCACCCGACGCGAGCATCAGCGGCAGGGCTCCCAGGATGAAGGCGAACGCGGTCATCAGGATGGGGCGCAGCCGAAGCCGGGCCGCCTCACGCGACGCGTCGACGATGCCGAGCCCGGCCTCGCGCCGCCGCTTGGCGAATTCGACGATCAGGATGGCGTTTTTCGCCGCCAGCCCGATCAGCAGCACGAAGCCGATATGGGCATAGATGTCGGCGGTCATGTGGCGCAGCCACAACAGGCCCAGGGCGCCGAATAGGGCCAGCGGCACCACCAGGATGATGCTGAAGGGAATGGACCAGCTTTCGTATTGTGCCGCCAGGAACAGGAAGACGAAGGTCAGGGCCAGGCCGAAGACCAGGGTGGCGACCGAACCGGCCTGCAGTTCCTGATAGGTGATCCCGGTCCACTCGTAACCGAAATCGGACGGCAGGGCCCGAGCCGCCCGCTGCACCGCGGCGATGGCTTGGCTCGAGCTGTAGCCGGGTGCGGCGTTGCCGGTCACTTCGGCGGCCTCATACAAATTGTAGTGGGGCACGGTTTCGGGTCCGGCAACGGGGGACAAGTGGCCCAGGGTCGCCAGAGGCACCATGCCGCCAGCGCTGTTGCGCACATAAAGCCGCGACAGGCTGGCTTCATCGGCGCGACCGCCGGGCTCGGCCTGGGCGACGACCTCGAAGGTGCGGCCGAACAGCGTCACGTTGTTGATGTAGAGCGAACCCAGTTCGATCTGCATGGTGTCGAACACATCCGACAAGCTCAGCCCGAGCAGTTTGGCCTTCGACCGGTCGAGGTCGAAATTGTATTGCGGGTTCGTCGTGTTGAAGCTGGTGATCAGGGTCCTTGGGTCCAGTTCCGGCTGCTTGCGAGCCTCCGCCATGAAGGCCTGGGTGGCCTGTTCGAGAGCGCCGGTTCCCTTGCCGGTCAGATCCTCGATCTCGAAGTCGAAGCCGCCGAAGGTGCCGATGCCGGGGATCGCCGGCGGATTCAGGGCCAGGACCCGCGCTTCGGTCAGTCGGGCCAGCTTCGGCTGCACCGCGGCAATGATGTTGGCCGCGCTTTGCGTCTTACCACGCTCGGCCCAGGGTTTCAGGATGACGAACTCGGCGGCGGCGCTGGAACTGGTGGCCCGGGTGACGAAGTTGAGGCCGCTGATCGACAGGATATCGGCGATGCCCGGCGTCTCGCGCAAGATCCTGCGGGTTTTTTCCACCACCGCCTCGGTGCGCTGCAGCGAGGCGCCCTCGGGAAGTTGCGCGATGACGTAGAGATAGCCGCGGTCCTCGGTGGGCAGGAAGGTGCTGGGAACGGCGGCATAAAGCCGATAGGTGACGACGAGGGCGAGGCCGAAAAGAATCAGCGCCGGCCACCGGGCGGCGATCAGGCGCCGGACCGACTGCGCATAGGCGTGACGGGCGTAATCGAAGGTACGGTTGAAGGCCTTGAACAGGATGAAGCGCGGAGCCTGGCGGCGTCGCAGCAGAACGGCGCACAGCGCCGGGCTGAGGCTGAGGGAATTGAATGCCGAGAACCCCACCGAAATGGCGATGGTGAGGGCGAACTGGTTGTAAAGGCGGCCGGTGATGCCCGGCAGGAAGGCGATCGGCACGAAAACGGCGCCGAGCACGGCCGAGGTGGCGATGATCGGACCGGTCACCTCGGCCATGGCGGCCTTGGCGGCAGCCATCGGGGCGAGGCCGCTCTCGAGTTGCCGTTGCACGTTCTCGACGACGACGATGGCGTCATCGACCACCAGGCCGATGGCCAGCACCATGCCGAGCATACTGACGGTATTGAGCGAGAAGCCCACCGCCTTCATCACCGCCAGGGTGGCGATGAGCGATACCGGGATGGCGACGCTGGGGATAACGGTGGAGCGCCAAGTCTGCAGAAACAGGAAGACCACGGCAATGACCAGCAGAAGAGCGATGCCCAGGGTCTTCATCACCTCGGTCATCGAGGCCGAGACGAACATGTTGGTGTCGTAACTGATGCCCCAGACGATACCCTTGGGAAGCCGCGCGCCAAGTTCGGCCATCTTCGCTCGGATATGCCTGTCCAGATCCAGCGCATTGGCCGTGGGCAGTTGGAAGACGGCGACGAGAACCGCCGGGTGCCCGTTCACCGCGGCGCTGGAGGTGTATTGGACGGCGCCCAGATCGGTGCGGGCGACGTCGCGCAAATGCACCGTGGCGTCGCTGGTGGGGCTCGAACGCAGGATGATGTTGCCGAACTGGTCGGCGTTGACCAATTGCCCCTGGGCGTTGATCTGGTATTCGAACGCCGTGCCCGGGGGCGCCGGTGCTTCGCCGAGCTTGCCCGCGGCCACCTGCAGGTTCTGTTCGCTGACCGCGTTGCGGACATCGGTGGCGGTGATGCCCAGCGCCGCCAGCTTGTTCGGGTCGAGCCAGATCCGGAGGGCGTAGCGGCGCTCGCCGAAGATGGTCACGTCGCTTACCCCGGCGACACGCTTCAACGGATCGACAAGTTGAAGGTAGGCGAAATTGGAGAGGGTGACGGGGTCGACCGAATTGTCCGGGGAGTAGAGGTTCACCGCCATGATGAAGTTCGGGTTCTGCTTCTGGACGGTGATGCCGGTCTGGTTGACGATACTGGGCAATTGGCCGGTTGCCTGCGATGCCCGGTTTTGCACATCCACCGCGCCGATATCGATGGGATATCCGATGTCGAAGGTGATGGTGATGGTCGAGGTTCCATCGTTGGCGCTGACCGAGGACATGTAGATCATCCCCTGGGCGCCGTTGATCTGCTCTTCCAGCGGCGTGGTCACCGTATCGCCGACCGCTTGCGCGCTGGCCCCGACATAGCTCGCCTTGACGATGGCCTGGGGCGGGGTGACGTCGGGGAACTGGGCGACCGGCAGGGTGAAATAGGCGATAACGCCGGCAAGCACCATGATGATAGCGATGGAAGAGGCGAAGATCGGCCGCTCGATGAAGAAGTCGATCATGGGGCTTTCAGCTGAAACGCATGGATCGCCGTAAGGTCGGCGCTTCGGCTACCGGGGGCAAAGGAGCATGCGGTCGCCGGAGGCGGAACAGGAGGGGAGGCGGCTTGCATCTTTTCGGCCGCCCGCGCAGAAGCGCCGCAGCGCATCCGGCCGGCGCGCCGTAGCCCCCTCGGATCGGTTACAGGGTATAGCGCAAGCCGAAAAACAGGGATTTGGTATTGTAATCGTATCCGGTGACGTCGCTGCCAGGCGGGCCGCTGCTCCGGAACCGATTTCCGTTGGCGCCCTTGATTCGGAAGTCGGCGGTAAGCGCCAGGCGCGGGGTCAGTGTGTAGGCGGTTCCAACGATGCCTTGCCATCCCAGTTGCGTGTTGGAGTCGTCATAGATGTAAGGCCCCAGGCCGCGGAAATTGTTTCCCCAGGACAGGCGGGTTATGCCAAGCCCGCCGCCGATGTAAGGAACGAACCTGGTGCCGGTCGAGAAGTCGTAGAGAAGATTGGCCAACACCGAAGTGTCCCACTGGGTACCGTACCAGGGGTGGTTGTTGAACGAGGTCACGCCGTCTTGTCGGCCGCTTCCTTCCAGTTCGAGGCGAAGCCCGATGGGAAATGCGTCCCCGACCCCGACAAAGCCGCCGAAGCCGGCGTCCCAGTGCGAGGTCAGCCTGTTACCGTTGATGGTAAGGTTGGAATCACCAACCCAGTCCGGCCCGATGCCGACCGATACGTAAGGCCCCGTTTGGCTTCGCCCATTCGATGCGTTGCTGCGGCTCTTATGGGAGCCCGACGGCAAGGCGTGTTCGACGGATATCAACTGGTCGAAGCGCCATATTGCCTTCACCACGGGGACGCCCCAGATCAGGAAGGGCATTCATTTCCCGCCGGAGGGAAAGGATGGGCAGTGTTTGTGGGCGGCTGCTTGCCGGTTTTTTTTGCCTGGCATTGTGGCTGGGGGGAGCATCCCATGCGGCTGTTCTCTACAAGATCGAGCCGGATTCCACGGTCATCGGATTTTCGGTCGACCTGCTCGGGCTGTTCGGAACCGGCGGGCGGTTCACCAGTTTCAACGGCACGCTGGTTCTCGATCTCGACCATCCCGAGGCCAGCAAGGTGGACGTTGCGGTGAATACCCGGTCGCTGACTATGCCCTGGCCGACGGCCGAGGACACGGCCCAGTCGGCGGACTATTTCGACGTGGGGCAATATCCCGAGATGCGCTTCGTCAGCCAGCGCGTCATTCCCGTCGATGCCACCCACGCGCGGCTGGAGGGGCTGTTGACGATCCGCGGAATTACCCTGCCGCAGACCTTTGTCGCCGTGCTGGAGCGGCGCCGCTTCGACCGCGACCTAAAAGCCGAAGTTGCCGATTTCGTCGTGCGTGGCCAGGTCGATCGGCGCGAATTCGGCATGGTAACCGATTCGTCATTCGTATCGGACCAGGTGGCGATCCGCATCAGGGCCCATATCCGACTCGCCGGCAAGGCGTCGCCGATCGCGGGCTCGGCGGCGCGGGGGTGAGAAATGCCGGCTGGCTGGAGCCGCGGCCAGCGATGGCTGCATTGGGCGACAGCGTCGCTCGTGGCCGGCAATCTGGCCCTCGGATGGAAGATGACCCATATTCCCTTGAGTGGCCATCTGCTTCTGGTCTTTCTGCTTTACCAGGGGCACAAGTCAGTGGGGCTGATCGTCCTGCTGATCACCATGCTGCGGTTGGCTTTGCGGCTGAGGCGAGGACGGCCTCCCTGGCCGGATGACCTGCCGGGCTGGCAACGGCAGACCGCCTCTGCGGTGCACGGCCTGCTCTATGTCTTGCTGCTCCTCACGCCGGCACTTGGCTACTTCGTTGCCGCTACCTCGCCGAACCGGATCCCGACGCTGTTCCTGGGGGTAATCAACATCCCGTCGATAGTCGGGGCATCGCCAGCGGCATTCGCCGTTCTCAAGATCCTGCATGCCACTGCCGCTTTCGCGCTGCTCGCCTTGGCCCTGGGCCACGCGGGAGCGGCGCTGCATAACCATCGCCGCGGTCTGCCGACCCTGCTGCTGATGCTCCGGGGGCGTCCTTAGCCTTCGTTTGGCCCGGGCCGGTGTCGGCATCGGCCAGCAGGCCGAACTTTCCGGGGCCGGCCGGTGTTATCGCTTCGGATGTCTTTCCGGAGGCGGCAATGCTTTGGAATGGCCTGCAGCTGCGCGGCTACTCGCTGCGGGCGACGGACGGCGCATTGGGCGAGGTGAAGGATTTCCTTTTCGATGACCGGAACTGGGCGGTGCGCTATGCCGTCGTCGATACGGGCCGGTGGTTGCCGGGACGGAAGGTGCTGATCGCGCCACATTCGTTTGGCCGGCCGGATGGCAACCGGCGGGAGATTCCAGCGTCTCTGTCCAGCCAGATGGTCAGGGACAGCCCGCCGATCGAAAGTGACCAGCCGGTCAGCCGGCAAATGGAAGAGAAGTTGCGCCGGTGGTATGGCTGGGCGCCGTTTTTCGGTGGTCACAATTACGGTTTCCCGGCCGGATACCCGCCGGGCGTCGTTCCTTGGGCCGACGACTTGCCGCCGGAACAGGCCGCGGAGCAATCGCCCCATTTGCGGAGCATGGAGGCGCTGAAGCATTACACGGTCATCGCACGCGATGGGGAGGCCGGCTTCATCATGGAATTCCTGATCGAAGACGAAGGTTGGGTCGTGCCCTATGTCGCCGTGGACAACGGTGGATGGATTACCGGCAAGACGAGGATAATTCCCGTAGGCTGGGTCTCGGACGTTCGATGGGCCGACAAGGAGCTGTCCGTTACCGTCGGCATCCGCCAGATCACCGGCAGCCCCGAATACGACTCCGCCAAGCGGACCCGCGAAGACTATGAAAGGGGTTGACCCCAATCCGGACTGCCAATCCTAGCCGACCGGGACTGTTGACGCCGCCTCTGCTCCTCCCATCTCCAACGGCTATGCGGAGGGCGGCTGGTGCGGCTATGGCAGCGACATGCGTGCGGCAGGCGACGGAGAGCCTTTGCGGCAGGATGCGCAACCATCTCCCTGGTTTTCATGTTCGCCGGCCTGCCCGCCCAGGCCGCCGTGCCCTACAAGACGGACATAGTCGGAACCGAAGACAAGACGCTCGTCTCGGAAATCAAGGCGGTCGCCAGGCTGGTCACGCTCCAGGACAAGCCGCCGGAGACCGACGACGGTCTACGCCGCCGCGCCGAAGAGGACATGCCGCGCCTGAAGGAGGTCTTGCATTCGCAGGGCTATTGGCAAGGCGCCGTCAACTTCGATCTGGACACCGCCGCCGCGCCGGCCCGGGTCATCCTCAGGATTGATACGGGGCCGCTTTACCAACTGCGGACAGTCTCGCTGGTGACGGCGGACGGCAGCCCGGCGCCGGATATCGCCTCGCTCGATCCGGCCGTCTTCGGGCTGAAACTGGGGGGGGACGCCAAATCGGCCCTGGTCCTCGACGCGGAAAAGAAGATTGCCGACGAGTACGCAAGGCGTGGGCGGCCGTTCGCCAAAGTCAGCGGCCGCAAGGTAGTAGTGGATGTGGCGACCAAGAGCATGTCGGTCATCTATACGGTGGATGCCGGCCCCGTGGTCCAGTTCGGGCCGGTGGCAATCGATGGGCTGACCCGGCTCGGCAGCGACTACGTAGAACGGCGCATCGCCTGGCAGCAGGGACAAAAGTACGACCGCAACCAAGTTGACCAGACGCGCAAATTGCTGATCGACAGCGGGCTCTTCTCGTCGGTCCGCATCACGCACGCCAACAGCCCGGACCAGGAAGGGCAAGTGCCGATGCGCATCAGCCTGGTCGAGCGGCCTCCACGGTCACTCGGCGGCGGGGTGGCCTACAGCACCAGCGTGGGCTTCGGCGCCATGGCCTTCTGGGAGGACCGCAACCTGTTCGGTGGGGCGGAGAAGCTGCATCTGGACGTGGTCACCGCCCAGGAGGAGCGGGATATTCACGCGAATTTTCGCAAACCCGACTTTTGGGGCAAGGACCAGGATCTGACCACGCTGGCCGAGATCGTCGACGAGAACCCCATCGCTTATCTGGCCCACCGCGCCCTCGTCTATCCGGGCCTGGAGCGGCGGTTCGGCGGCATCTACACGGTGGGTGCCGGCGTGCAGTTGCAGGAGACGCGAGTAAGCGACGCTGCCAGCGGCATTACCCAGACCTACACTCTTGCCGGGCTGCCGCTGTTCATCCGGCGGGACACTCGCGGCAATGTCCTGGACCCGCAAGGGGGGTCGCGGGAATCGCTGACGCTGATGCCGAGCACCATGCTGACCGGCAACGGCCTCAGCTTCCTTGTCGCCCGCTTCAACGGAGAGGTGTATCGCCGCTTGGCGGAAGACTATCTGCTTGGCGGCTTTCTCGGCGTCGGCACCATATTCGGCGCGACGCGTGACCAACTGCCCGCCGACCAGCGGCTTTACGCCGGCGGCGGCGGGTCGCTGCGGGGCTACGCCTATCAGATGGCCGGCCCGCTGGCGCCTAACAACCGGCCGCTGGGCGGCCGCTCCCTGGTGCAGATCGGGACAGAGCTTACGATCAAGCTTACCGACAAGATCGGCCTCGTACCCTTCGTCGAAGCCGGCAACGTCTACGACTCCTCGATGCCGAATCCGACCAGAGGCCTTCTTTACGATACCGGCCTCGGCCTCAAATACGACACGCCGGTGGGGCCGGTGCAACTGGATGTGGCCACGCCGCTGGTGCGCCGGAGAGCCGATGGGCCGGTGCAGGTTTACATCAGCATCGGCCAGGCATTCTGAGTCCAATCAATAGTCCAGCTTCCAGCTGACGCCGACACCCGTGCCTTGCTGGGTGCTTTCGGTGCCGTCGACCGTGATGTGACGGGTCACCTCCACCTGCACATTCACCTGGCTGTCGCCCGAGATGCCTTGGCCGACGCCGACGAAGACCCCTGGTATTACATATTTGCCGGCGCTAACCATGGTGCTGCCGAGGGCGCTCGCCGCGCCTGCGCTGGATGCCGAGGCCGTGCCAGGGCCGGCGGCGGTCTGCGCAGTTTGGGGCATTTCGGGCAGCCCCTGCTGCGACGAGCCGATGTTGAGCCGGTCCAGGCCGAATTTCATGCGGATGCGGTCGATCACGCCGGGACCGCCGCTGGCCAGGTCGGCGGCGGCTTGCGCGATCTGCAGTCCTTCCAGCGGCGTAAGCTGGGTTACGTCGGCGCCGAATAGCAACTGCGACAGGATCTGGTCCTGCGGCATCGGCGGTTGCGAGGTCAGCTTGATCTTCGGATGTTCGGCCGGGCCGGTCACCTCGACCTGGGCCGAGATCTGCGCAGAACTGGACTGGGCCAGGATATCGACCAGCGGCTCGATCTTGCTGCCGCCGACCAGGGTGATCGTGCCGCGGGTCAACTCCAAGGTCTTTCCCAGGAAGTTCATGGTACCGGTGACCAGCTGAAGCGAGCCGCGGATGTCGGGACTCTTGCTCGTCCCTGCGACGGTGATGCGGCCTTGCCACTGGCTGTCCAGCCCTCGGCCCCGCACGAAGAACGGTCCGGGGATATTGACCTGGACATCGAGGGCGGCCACCAGTGCAGGCTGCTGCGAGGGCGGCGGCGGCTTGCTGAGCACTTCACCGGTTTTGCTGTCGATTACCGTCACGGCAAGGGTGCGGACGCTGGGCGGCAGGCGCTCGGCCAGGTAAAGCTGGGCGTCGTCGAGATTCAGGCGGGCAACGACGTCGGGCTGGAAGACGGCTCCCGTCACCCGAATCTGTCCGCTGCCGTGGGCAACCGCGTCGTCGGTATGGACGAAGCGGAACCGGTTCAGCGTCAGGGTGGCGTCCAATGCCGGGCCCGCAGGCGCTGCGGCGAGGAACGCTCCCTCGATGCCCAGCTTGCCGCCATGGCCGTCATCGGCGGTGAAGCGGCTGAGGGTGATTCGGTCGCGATTCCCCTGCAGGTCGACGGTGATGGCATCGAGGACGGTACCGTAGGTCAGGTTCTCGTAACGGCCATGGTCCAGCGTCACATGGCCCGAAGCGGCGGGTGTGGCGGCGGTGCCGGCGACTACGAGGTCGAGGTGGTAATGGCCGGAAATGCGGTCTGCGCCGATTGGAAGCAGGTCAACCCAGTCCTCGAGCCGGCCGTCACCTCGGATGCGGAGCGAGATTTGCTCCTGGCGCGGTATCGATGCGCCGAAGGGGTGCGGAGAAAAGCGGATCGGCAGAGTGCCCGTCAGGTCGATCGCCTCGCCCTTGGGCCCCGCCACCCGGCCGGTGATGTCGACCCGGCCGGGCCGCAGGCGCATCGCGACGGCCAGTTCGGTGGCGGGCAAGGGCGCATGACCGGCCGCCGGCAGGCGCAAGCCGTGGCCTGAGAGGGACAGGATCCCGGCCGGTCCCTCCACAGGGCCGTGCAGTTCGGCGGTGGCGTCCAGCGTTCCGCCGATCCCTTTCCCGCCGGCGAACGCCTCGCCCATCGCCAAAGGAAAATTCCGCACCTCGAGCCTGGCCGTAACGGTTCGTGCGGTGAGCGACCCGGAGCCGCTGACCAGGCCCGAGCCGACGGTGATCTGCAGGTTGGCAAGGGAGAAAACCTGGCCGGATCTTGCGATGCGCAGAGGCTGTTCGAGGTGCAGTGGCTCGTGACCGAGGCTGCCGTCCAGGCTGGCGATACGGAGCCTCACGGCGTTGTCGGCAATCTTGACCTCCCCGGCGGCGGCCAGAGCCACCGGCGCCTTCAGCTGGCCCTGCAGGCTGGTGGCGAAGGCGAAATCACCCGCGCGGCGGGAGTGCGCGGAGGCGTCAAGCCGTTGGATCGAGGCTGTGCCGACTCTGGCTTGACGGATGGCGATGTCGCCGTGCCCGGCGGCCGCGCCCAGAAGATCGACCATCCGGGCATTGGCGGCGATGCTCTCCGCGGTCACCTGCTGGCCGCCGACGGGAAGGCTCAGTTGGCGTGCTGAGAGATCGACCGTCAGCTGCTGGCCTTTCCGGGCGGCCAGGTTGGCATTGAGCTCGAGGCGGCCGGTGAGTGGTGCGCCAAGCAGGCCGGAGAAGGCCGAAAGATTTGGGCTGTGTGCCTTGACCCAGCCGCTGGTCAGATGGGTGTCCAGCGCCGTCCGCAGGACTGCATCCACAGTGGTGCCGCCGGCAGCGAGGTGAAGGCGGGGGATGGCGAGGCCCTTGCCGTCGGCATTGATGTCGGCCTGGGCCGTCAAGTTGCCTGCCAGAGACCCCGATCGGAATTCCGCCTCGGTCCTGACCGAATATTCCGGATCCGCCGCCGCGCGGATGTGGGCGCGGAATTGGTCCAGCTTCGCGGCGCCGGCTTTCAGCCCTTCCGCCGACAGCTCGGCGTCGAGTTGCGGCCGCTGCATGCCGCCCTCGACCGTTCCGTCCATCCGGGCGCGGCCGCTGAGCGGCTGGCCGATGATGGCGCCCAGCGGCGACAGGTCGGCGGCGGCAAGATGGATGACGGCGGACAGGGTCTGCGTGTTGCGGTCCGCGGTTCCCGCCGCAGTGAGAGTCAGGTCCGGAGCCACCACCGCCAGACTGTCGATGCGAACCCGGCGAGCATTGACCGTCGATGATCCCGAGGCACGCCAGTCAAGTGTCCGGTAGGCGGCCGGCAGGCCTTCGGCACGAAGGCCATCGGCCCGGCCGTCGGCTGAGAAGGTGACGGGGGTCTGGGGGTTGGTGAGGTCTCCTTCCGACTTGGCCGCGACGCGGAAGCTCACGTTTTCGGCGGCGCGGCCGGCCAGCCGCAGGTTGTGGCCGTCGAATTCGGCGGTAACGGACGATGCGGCCCGGATACCTGCGGCCGTAACCGCGATCGTGCAGGAGCCGGCCAGTGGCTGGCCGAGAAGATCGGACAAGCGGCTCAGATCCGACAGAGACAGATTCAGGCGTGCCTCCATCGGCCCGTCGGAGCCGGTGCCGAGTCTTGCCGAGCCGGTGAGATCAGCCGCCGCCAGGCTCAGCGTGATTTCCGTCGAGCGGATGTTGCCATTCGGCTGCCATCCGCCCGCCAGATGGAGGCGGGCGTCGTTTCCTACCACCGGGCGGATGGTGGGGGGCAGCAAGGCACCGGCCGCCACCAGGCCATCGATGCTGGCCCGATATCCCCCGGCGTTGGAAAGAGTGATGGTTGTGCCCAGCCGTGCCGCGGCGCCAGCCTCGGCATCCAGGCGGCCGCGCCAGTCGGACAGCGGTCCGTCTCCAACCAGCCGCAGGGAGAAGGGAAGATGGTCAGCCCGCGACAGGAGGTGGTCGAGCAGCGTGCCGGTTGGTTCCTCGGCGTCGACGGCAAGGCCCAGGCGGACCGGCAGGCCGGACAAGGAAATGGCGGCGTCGATCCGCCCCGGCTGGCCGTCGATCCGGCTGAAGGCCAGGTGGACGCTGCGGCGGCCGTTCTCGATTGTCGCGTCACCCGCCAGGGCCAGCGCTATCGGTCTGCCGAGGACTGGTGCGGCCAGTTGAATGGAAGGAAGGTCGAGGTGCCGAAGATCGATGGGAATCGGAATTCGGGTCGGTTCCTGCCCGGCTGTCCGCTGCGACGAGGGCTGCGGTCGGCGGTCCACGGTGATCCTGGCGGCGCCCAGCTCGGCGATGGTCAGGCGGCCGTGCAGCAAGTCGCCAAGTCTGAGCGTGCACACGGCTCTGTCGATCCTGGCCCATATGCCGTCCGCATCGCGTAATTCGATCCATGCGATGGACATGTCCCATGGGATGCTTCCGTTCAGGCCGCTGATCCGTGCTTCGCCGGACAGGCGTTGATTGATCAGCGCCGCCAACCACTCCTGTCCCTGCTCGGTTTGCAGACCGGCGAAAAGCAAGGCAATGCCCCCCACCACGGATGCGGGGATCCAGGCGATGATTTTCAAGCTCAATCGGAGCCAGCGCATAAACGAACAACGGTGGCGGCCGGAAGGGAGTTCTCGCCGGAGACGCCGCGGCGTTGCTCTTTCCGGAGCGGCGTCTTTACGCTAGAGTCGACACCCGATGGGAGTGTGAATCGATTTCCCGGGGCAAAAGCATGACGCGGTGGTCATTGGTGTTGGTTTTGCTGTCGGTCACGGCGGCGGGGGCGGCCGCCCAGGAACCGCAGGCCAGGGGGGCGAACCTCGCGGTGTACCAGCAGAAGGCGGCGGTCAACGCGGCCTGCTTGCAGCTTCACGGGAAGTTGATCTACGGTTCAGGCGCGCCGCAATGCCAATTGCCCAAGGTGGTGAGCGGCGGAGCCCTGCCGACTCGCCAAGTGCTCGGCAGGCTGGCACCGATCACGGCGAAACACTAGTGGTCCGCCCCAGACGCTTGGTCCCCAAGCGCCTGGATCAGGCGGCCCACCAACCAATTGAATTGTGGTGAAAATTCGACGGCTGGTGGCGGTACCATCCGTCGGATTTTCACCACTAGGAGCCCGTCCCCGTAACCCCTCGCCCCTCGCCCACGGAGTGGGAGAGGGAGGGGCCCGTCGCGGAGCGATGAGAGGGCGAGGGTACGCGCGCCACGGCGCCATATGGCTTGCGAGTGGCGAAGTTCAGGCGGCGGCTCCCGCCAGTTTCAGGATGTTGTGGACCGTGCACGGCATCGCCCATTCGGCGGTGACCTTCTTGAAGCCGCGCATCAGGAACTGCCGGAAGCTCCTGGCATGCTTGATCTGGCCAAAGGCGGGTTCGACGGTCTGCTTGCGTAGCCGGTAGGGACTGTCGAAGCCGCCGTCCCGCAGGCGTTTTCGCATCTCTTCGGTCTTGGGCGTCGTCGAAGCTTTGCCGCCGTCGGGGGCGGCTTCACCGTGCTTCTGGCGGCCCGTGGCAATGAAGGCGTCGATGTCGCGGTGTTCCATGGCCTGGATGTTGGCCTCGGAGCAATAACCGCTGGCGGCGGAAACCTGGGCCGGTTTGTGGCCGGTGTTGGCCGTGATGGCATCGACCATGCCGACCAATTGCCCGCTGTCGGCTGCGGAATTTCGCGATCGGCCGGAAATCGGGCCGATTCTGGGCGGTGACCGCCATGAAATCCAGCCGCTCCTCGCAGGCCCGCGCCAAGCGCCGCGACGAATACACGCCTCGGCTTTAGCCTTGGAGCGGCTTAGGTGTCCGTTCGAAGGCGAGAACCGCGAAAAGCCTGCGCGGCGCTTGAGTGCCGTGGTCAGGGTGGCCGCGTCACCGATCGAATGGCACAGCTTGGTCCCGCCTGCAGTTCTTCGGCACGGGTTAATGCAAGTTAGGGCGCCGAGGCTGGAAATGGAGCGATACTATTGCCCAGGGACTGCGGTGGTCATCATGGAAGGCAAACAAAATCTTCAGATGCTGTTGGTCTTCATGATGTTTTTCGTGCTGCTTCTGCTGCGTTCCTGTTGGCAGGAGACGCAACGGATCGAAGTGGTTCCTTACAGCAGTTTTCAAAGCTATCTAGACCAGGGCAAGATCGACAGCCTGGTGGTCTCGCAGGACTATATCCATGGTATCCTGAAAGAGCCGGATGCGGCGGGCGGCAAGGAATTCGTCACCTCGCGCGTCGATCCCACCATGGCCGAACAGCTGCGTGGCAAAGGCGTCGCGTTCAGCGGCGAACCGGCACCGGGTTGGCTCAAGCAGCTCGTTTCCTGGATCTTCTTGCCGGTGGTCTTCATCACCGTCTGGGTGCTGCTTAGCCGATGGATCGGCGGCGCCGCGGGGGCCGGCGGCGGCTTCCTGGCGGTCGGCAAGAGCAAGGCCAAAGTCTATGTGGAGACCGGCATCAAGACGACCTTCCAGGATGTCGCCGGAGTCGACGAAGCCAAAGCGGAACTGGTCGAGATC
This sequence comes from Pseudomonadota bacterium, assembly GCA_021793155.1. Taxonomy (GTDB): domain Bacteria; phylum Pseudomonadota; class Alphaproteobacteria; order Rhodospirillales; family Magnetospirillaceae; genus DUZF01. The sequence goes on from JAJYTF010000008.1 coordinate 65,018, forward strand.
GTTCGCTTCCTCAAGGATCCGCAGGAGTTCGGCCGTCTTGGGGCGCGCGTGCCGAAGGGGGCGCTGCTGGTCGGGCCTCCAGGCACCGGCAAGACCCTGTTGGCCCGCGCAGTCGCCGGCGAGGCCGGGGTGCCGTTCTTCTCGACCAACGGATCCGAATTTGTCGAGATGTTCGTCGGTGTGGGAGCGGCGCGCGTCCGCGACCTGTTTGAGCAGGCGCGCCGCTCGGCGCCGGCCATTATCTTCATCGATGAACTGGACGCCCTGGGCCGTGCCCGTGGCATCTACCCGCAAATCGGCGGCCACGACGAGAAGGAGCAGACCCTGAACCAGCTTCTGGCCGAGCTGGACGGTTTCGACCCGACGGTGGGCCTGGTGCTGTTGGCCGCCACCAACCGCCCGGAAGTACTGGATCCGGCATTGCTGCGCGCCGGCCGTTTCGACAGGCAGATCCTGGTGGACCGCCCGGACAAGAGCGGCCGGCTGCAGATTCTGGTCATTCATGTACGGCGGGTGGCGCTGGCCGAGGACGTGGACCTCGACCAGGTCGCCGCCATGACGCCCGGCTTTACCGGGGCCGACCTCGCCAATCTGGTCAACGAGGCGGCGATGGTGGCGACACGGCGCGATGCCATGGCGGTCGGAGCGCAGGACTTCATCGCGGCGATCGAGCGGCTGGTGGCCGGTTTGGAAAAGAAGTCGCGCATCCTGAACCCGGTGGAGCGCAGGGTGGTGGCTTTCCATGAGATGGGGCATGCGCTGGTGGCCATGGCTATCCCAGGGTGCGATCCGGTGCAGAAGGTTTCCATCATCCCCCGCGGCATCGCCGCGCTGGGCTACACCATCCAGCGGCCGACCGAAGATCGGTTCCTGATGAGCCGCCGAGAACTGGAGAACAAGATGGCCGTGCTGCTGGCCGGGCGGGCGGCCGAGACGTTGATGTTCGACGATGTCTCAACCGGGGCGGCGGACGACCTGGTCAAGGCGACCGACATCGCCCGCGGCATGGTGATGCGCTACGGCATGGATGCCAAGCTGGGCCCCATCGCCTACGACACCGAAACCGGCCGGTTCCTCGGGCAACAGGACGGGGCCTTCTGGATGCCGCGGCGCTTCAGCGAAGATACCGCCCACGAGATCGATTGCGCGGTGCGGGACCTGACGGCCGCCGCCTTCGACCGGGCGGTGGCCATCCTGCGCCGCGAATCGGCCGCCTTGCGCCAAGGAGCGGAGCTGCTGCTCGAACGGGAGACGCTGGCGGCGGAGGAAATCCCGCATCCCGCCCCCGTCCAATCAGGGCTCTGATGCGTCTTCCGCTTCGCTGCGGAACCAAGGGTCCGGGGCGGACTACTGGTACTAACCAGTTAGCCCTTGTGGGGCGCCGGGAATGCCCAAATTCACCTTCTCCTACGAGGAGAGGGGTGATATCTGGTCATCCCTCAGCTCCTCCCCGGGAAGATGCCATCGTACGGGAGCGGCGGGCTAGAATCGCATCTCCCATTCCATCCGCCAGCGGACGGCTCCGACCGGGCTGGGGCCGGTGGCGCCGAACAGATAGCCGGCTTCGTATTTCAGCTTGCCATACGGGCCCAGCAGAGCTTCGCCCAAGACCACAGGGCCCGCCAGCAATTGCTGGTTCGGGAATTTGACCAGAGGATTGAACTGGCCGGCGTCGCCGTATACCTCGACCGCGGGCGAGGCCAGCCGATAAATATTCCAGCGGCTCTGCCAGGCATAGCTGGTATCCCAGCCGTGGGTTTCCTGGTCGGAACCGATCTGCTTGGTGAAGAACAGGTTCAGGATGTGGGTCGTGCGCCCGATGTCCTTCTGCACCAGCGGGCCGAAGGTGGTCTCGTCGGCGATGCCATTCTGGATGGCATGGCCGTATTCCCAGTAGAAGCCTAAATCGGCCCAGTATTCGCCAGGCTCGGTGAAGCGAAGGGTGTTCTCCCAGACGAACCCTTGCAGATTGGTCGGCTGGTCGGGCCCCGGCCCGCGTTCGAAGTCGAATTCCAACTCGGGATACCACCACGAGGTAACGCCGTAGCCGATCTCGGCGGTGTTGCTGGTCGCGCCGCCCTTGGCGGGGTTGCCATCGATGATGGCGGCGCCGTTATGCTCGAGCTCCCATACTCCCTGATCGATGTCGTCAGGCGACCGTACGAGGTAATCCGCATGGGCGGTAAGGGGAAACAGCAGGGCGGCAAGGGCGCAGAGGGGGCCTGCCGGCCGTCTGCGGACGGTCGTTACCATGACGTTCAGCTCTCGTGATTAGGGGATCAGCGGGCGACCAGGACGCCCTTGGCATCCTGGTGGAAATCGTCGAAAAACGGGTATTCGCCTTTGTCCAAGGGGCCGATGAAGACCGGAACCTCCTTGCCGGGAGGCACGACCTTCTCGCGGTCCATCTGGAAGCTTTCGAATTCCGCCGCGACGTCGTCGTCATTCCTGACCAGAAGTTTGATTTTGGTGCCCGCCGGGATCTCGATCCGCTCGGGCTGGAATTTGTGATCCTTGATGGTCAGGTGCAGCGGTTCTTCGGCCATCGCCGGTACGGCCAAACAAAGCAGTGCCACAGCGAACAGGGGAATGCGCATGGGTAACCTCATTGCCGTCAGAACGGCCGTCAGGGGTGGGAAGAATTGACATTGTCGGAGGGTGCCGTCCGGGCGGGCGTGCTCTGCGCGGCGAAACGGGCCAAGCCGACGAGCACCAGCAGGGTTGTGGCGTAGGCTGCCACCTGGACGCCCGATGGGCGGGCGGAATAGCCGATCAGGGCGTGCAGGGCGCTTCCGGCCCAACTGTCCTCGCTGAGCAGGAACGAGGTGTTCCACAGATGGTCGCCCCAACTCGGCAGGATATCGGCGCTGGCCAGGACGGCTGCCGCCTGTCCAGCCATTCCTGCGGCGAGAAGGGCGATCAGCCAGTTGGTCACGGCGAACAGATTCCTGAGCGGGATGGCGACCAGGCCGCGATAGAGCAGGAAAGAGACGAGCGCGGCAAGCAGAAGGCCTATGCCGCCGCCCGCCAGCATCGGCGCCGGCCCGGCATGGATGGAAGCGGCGATCCCGTAAAGGAACAGTGCGACTTCGGAACCCTCGCGCAGGACCGCCACTGCCACCACCACCGCCAAGGCCAGCAGGGAGCGCTCGCCGCCTTTTACCGCGCGGCCGACGGCCGACATCTCTCTCGCCATTTCGCGCCCATGCCGGGCCATCCAGGTGTTGTGCCAGCCGAGCATGGCGACGGCGACGATCAGGATTGCCGCGGTAAAGACCTCCTGGCCGACGCCCTCCAGGGCCTCGGCGATAGCGGCGGCGAATCCTGCCACTACGGTCGCTCCCAGGCTTCCAGCCAGGACGCCGCCGGCGATCCACCGGCCGCGGCCGGTGACACCCTCGGTCGCGGCGAGGATAAGGCCGACGATCAATCCCGCTTCGAATACTTCTCGGAACACGATGAGCAGACTTGCCAGCATAGCGCCTCCATTCAGTCCTGCTGCATGATGCAATGTGGTGCAATTGCGACGCATTCGCAACAACGGAGCGCCATGAATACCCGAAGGGGCCGGCGAAATCAATACCCATTTCCGGCGTGACGCTATTGGTTCGTCACTTGGCCGCGGTTGGGTGGGGATACCGTCTGGTTCATACCTCAAGCAAGGCATGGGGCCGAGCACCGGCGCTGCGATGCCGCACAGATTTATCTTGTGGGCACCGGAGAACCGTTGGCCGGTGACAGGGATGACGGCGAGGGTGGAATTGAAGATCACCTCCACAAAGTGGATCTGCCGGATGGTCGTGACGATCCGACGCTCCTTTTCCACCTCGACCTGGTATCCGCGCTTCCGGGCTGGCCGCAGAGGCCCGGCTGCCATTTCGCATTCTCTTGGAACGGTTGATCGTTCTTTTTGTTTCCTGAAAGACGAAAGCCTTCTCTTTCCATGGCCGAGGGTAAGATTCTTGCGCCAGCCCGTCGTCACGCTCGGCCTGATCCTTCTGCTGGCATCCTGCCGGCAGACGTTGGAAGCCGATGTGACGCGGTTCAGCAGTCTGCCCGCCGACTGGCGCGGCCAGACCTTCGTCGTCCTTCCCGATCCAGGGCAGGACGATAGCCTGGAGTTCCGCGCCTATGCAGGGCTTGTTACAGATGGCCTGCAATCGCACGGACTGGAACCCGCGCGGCGCGGCGCAGAGCTGGCCAAGATCATCGTGACGGTCCATTGCGCCGGTGTGGGGACGCGGACCGAATATTGGTTCGACCCTGGCACCAACTGGGCAGGCTGGGGAGGTATCGACGACGGAACCTTGTATAGCCACACCTTCTTTCTGACTGCGCTGGACGTCGAACTGTACGACGCGGCGGCCTGGCGGAAGGGCCGCCGCCTTATGCTGTTTCAGGGCCACGTCCTGGGCCAGAGCGACATCGGGTCGCTGAACCGGACCATGCCCTATCTGGTTCAGGCGCTCTTCGCCGGCTTCCCGGGGGCCGACCACCAGACCGTGAGCGTGACGGTGCCGATGGCCGGAGGTTGAGCGGCAAGGATTTTAGTCCGAATTGCTGGCGCGCCTGCGATCCCCTAGTGGTGAAAATCCGACGGATGGTACCGCCACCAGCCGTCGAATTTTCACCACAATTCAATTGGTTGGTGGGCCGCCTGATCCAGGCGCTTGGGGACCAAGCGTCTGGGGCGGACCACTAGGCTGGAGAGATGCCGGTGAGAGTGGCCATGTCCAATATTGCAGACGAAGCCGGGCCCGAGGTTGTCGCCTTCTCCTCGGATCGGCTGCGGCTCTACAGCCAGAACTGCGGTGCGCTGACGGCTGGCCGCCATTCTTGGACACAGGCTGGAAATGACCTCGCAATTGGGACGGGGCTCCTGCCTCACCATCGACCTTCCGCTTTGCGAGGCGCCGGCAGCATCCCGTCGATAACCTTCCGAGCCATGCGCTTGCGGATCCGGCGGGCCCCCATCTGGGCTATCTCCTTTGCGGTGGTTGCCGGACAGGGCAAGCGCCGCGAATAGTACCGCCCTGAGAGGACCATAGTCGAAAGGCATAGATAATGCGCCAGGGGAACGGCTGAGGGTGGCGGCGAGCGCCCATGGCGGCCGGATGCAGATAGTGGATATCCGCTGAATCGGCCATGGCCCTGATCCTTGTTGTGGACGGTGGCCCGGAAAACCGCGACCTGATGGTGACGGTTCTGCGCCGCCGGGGGCACGACGTGCTGGAGGCCAGCGACGGAGTGGCCGCGTTGCGGATGGCCGAAGCGCGCAAGCTGGATCTGATCATCAGCGATGTCCTGATGCCCTCCATGGATGGCTTTGAACTGGTACGACAGGTCCGCGAACGGACCGCGCTGGCCGATGTCCCGGTGATCTTCCGTTCGGCGCACTATCTGTCGGCCGAGGTGAGAACTCTGGCCGCCGCCCGCGGCGTATGGCACGTCCTGCCCAAGCCGGCCGAGCCAGAGGAGGTGGGGCGGATCACCGAGGAGGTTCTCGGCGCTGCATTGCGGAACGGCCCAAGCGCCGCCAAGGATGGGGCGGAACAGGGGGAATCCTTCGAAGAAGCGCGTTGCCGGCTGCTCACCGACCAGTTCGCCGCCCATAATGCGGCCCTGGCGCTCGCCAATCAGCGGCTCGAGGCCGAGGTTGCCATACGCCGGCATTCCGAAGCCCGCTACCGCGCCGTGGTCGACACAGCCGCCGACGCCATCGTCGTCACTGACGAGGACGGCATCATCCAGTCCTTCAATCGGTCGGCCGAGCGGATCTTCGGCTACGCCGGAGCCGAGGTGGTTGGAAAGAACCTCTCCCTGCTCATGGCCGAACCGTCTCGCAGCTCCCACGAAGGCTTCCTTCGGCGGAACCGGACCACCGGCGAGCCTCGCGTCTTCGGCCTGGGCCGCGAGGTCGAGGGTCGGCGCAAGGGCGGTTCGGCGTTTCCCCTGGAACTCGCGGTAGCGGAATGGACCGACAGCGGCCGCCGCTATTTCACCGGGATAATGCGCGATGTCACCCGCCGCAAGGAGGCCGAGGAGGCCCTGACCACGGCCACCGAACAGGCCGTCGCCGCGCGCGGCGAAGCCGAACTCGCCAATCTGGCGAAAAGCAAATTTCTGGCCGCGGTCAATCATGATCTTCGCCAACCGGCGCAGGCGATGGCCCTTTTCCTGCCCATGGTCGTGGAAGCGCTGAAATCTCAGCCGCAGGCGGCGGCGGCGCACCACCTGGAGCAGGCATTCACGGCTCTCAGTGAAATGCTTGACCAGCTGCTCGACGTGTCCAAGTTGGATGCGGGCTACATCGCGGCGCGGCCCGGGCCGCTCTCGTTGCACGAGGTGATCCTTCCGGTGGCCCAGGAATATTCCCAGCGGGTCGGTCAGCAGGGGTTACGGTTGCGATTGGTGCCCAGCTCGGCAAGCGTACATTCGGATGCAACGCTGTTGGAAAGAATTCTTCGCAACCTGCTGGACAATGCCTTGGCCTACACGCCCTCCGGCGGCATCCTGATCGGTTGTCGCCGGCGGGGTGGGCGGGTCCGCCTGGACGTGATCGATACCGGAATCGGCATTGCGCTGGACGAGCTGCCTTTGGTCTTCAACGAATTCTACCAGGTGGGAAACCCCGAGCGGGATCGGAGCAAAGGGCTCGGCTTGGGTCTGGCCATCGTCAAGCGGCTAAGCTGCCTGCTCGATCACCCGATCGAGATCGTGTCCCGTCCGGGCAAAGGCACGCGAGTTTCGTTGACCCTTCCGCCCGAGGCGCCGCAGCTCACGGCTGACCAAATGATCCCGCCCACGGTCGGGGCGGGGTCCGTTCCGGCTCCCGTGGTCGTGGTGGTCGACGACGAGCCTCTCATCCGTTCGGGTCTTGGCTGCATCCTGGAAGGCTGGGGCTATCGCGTCATTGCCGCTCAGTCAGGCGCGGAGGCCGCCGCGGCGGTCGAGGCCCAAGGCATCTGTCCCGATCTCATGATCGCAGACTATCGCCTTTCCCGCGGACAAACGGGGCTGGACGCTATTTCGCTGGTTTCAAGCCGAGTAGGACACAGCGTGCCAAGCCTCGTGCTGACCGGCGATACCGCTTCGCCGGTGGTCGCCGCCGTAAGGCAAGCCGGCTATTTGCTTATGCAGAAACCTTTATCCACCACCAGCCTGCGGTCGGCCTTGGCGGAACTGCTGGGGAGCAGCTCATGAGCGCGGAACAGCGAAATAGGCCTGCCCGGCATCCGCTTGATCGCCTCCTTCAGCCGTCGTGGCGTTGCCGCCTTCAAAACGAATAGGGCATCGCCGTCGTTCTGTCCCACCCAGATGCGTCCGCCACAGGTGTCGAAGATGGTGCGGTACAGGGGCGGACCGAATTTCAGGGCCACGTTTCCGGTGGAACTTGGTCCGCAATCAAACTCTCCTTCCAGGGCGCCTTTGTGTCGCGGCGCAGCCGCGTAAGGAGAACTTGCATAGATGCGTTATCTGAGCGATATATGACCGATCTATGCGGCGTCTAAGCAAGAAGCCATAGATAATATTTCGCCGCACGACATAGGGAATGGTGCGAAAGACTGTCTGCATAGCCGGCAATGATGGAGTGCCACCGGATGATCATTGACTCGCGGCGAGCGGCTGCTCTGCTTAGGGCCTTGGCGAATGAAAGTCGACTCCTTATCCTTTGCGAATTGCTGGAAGGAGAGCGATGCGCCGGCCAATTGGAGAGCGTGGCAGGCTTGTCGCAGTCGGCCCTGTCACAGCATCTGGCACGCCTGCGCGCCGACCGCTTGGTCAAAACCCGACGGGTTGGCAAGACCATCTGCTACTCGTTGAACGGCCGGGAAACGCCAGTCGTCCTGGAAACTCTTTACCGTATGTTCTGCCTCGAAGGGGCGGAAACGAGCCAGGCCAAGACCTGTCTGGCGGTGGGCAGTCTGCCGGTATCGTAAGCCGGTCCGCGGGCGATCCCCGGTCATGCCCGACCACGGAAGCCCTCGCTCCTTGTAGGCTGGACCGTGACGCAGGGAATCTGCATCACGGCCCAGGTAATTTTTGCTCTCACCACTCGCTGACGCTCGGCCCCTCTCCCGCAGCGGGGCGAGCGGCTGGATCGGGCCCAAAATCAGCGCCTATGGTCGGCGGCTGGTTCAGTCCAACGGTGTCGGCTCCGGGCGCCCGGTGTAGCCCTGGGTCCGGTCGCTCAGGCAGTTGGCGAAGGCCAGGAGCAGGTTCAGCGTACGCACCGTTTCCGGCTTGAACAGGCGTGGGAGCAATCCCCACAGGCTTTTCGGCTGGTCCTGGGTGGTGCAGCACTGCGCCGCGTCGTAGAGCGACCGCTCGGTATCCCTGGCCAACTCGGCGATTTCCGTCGTCGCCAAATTGGTAACCATGGTTTCGACGAAGCTGCAGAACCGCTCCACCATTTCATCCGAAAGGGCCGAGCGCGCCGCGTTCAACACTGCGGCGGCCTGGAAGATGGTGTCCAGGCTGCCCCCGGTATGCATGGCCGTCAGCCCGTCCAGCAGGTGGTGGACGGCCGCCCGCGTATCAGGGTCGTTGAGCCGGTCGAGCACCTCGAGGCCGGTCGAGCCCGTGACCACCAGCCGTTCGACCATGCTGTCGGTCAACGCCTCTGCCGCGACCTTAGTCAGGGCTTCTACAGAGGACGGCGTGGGCGTGGCGGGAATGGTCATTTCCATCGCGATCTCCCCAGCGTTGTCGTTACAGAAGCCCGCAAGCCGACAACCAGTACATGCGGTTGTAAGCCAGCTTGAACCAGTGGACCATCTGCGTAGGCGGCGTCGGTTTCGGCGGCGTGTGGTAGTTGAACCAGACATAGGTGCCGGAATTCATGCCGGTTTCAATGAAGCAGAAGACCTTGCCATCGTAGTCGCGCGACCAGCGCCCCTCCTGGACCAGAAGGGTAATGTTTTCGATGACGGTGTCGGCCTCGAAGTGGGCGGTCGAGCCGGCCTTCGAAATGGGTATGCTGGTGGTATCGCCGATGACGAAGACGTTGTCCGAACCCTCGCGCTTCAAGGTCTTCGGGTTGGTCGGTACCCAGCCCATCTTGCCAAGGCCCGAGTCCTCGATGACCTGCGCGCCGCGGTGGGGCGGAATGGTGATGAGCAGGTCGTAGGGCAGGGTGTCGCCCTCTTCCGAAGTGATGGTCTTCTGTTCCGGGTCCACCGAGGCGGTGTTGAAAAAGGTCTGCGTCTTGATGCGCCGCCGGTCGAACTCGGGGACCGCCCACTGGGCGACCGGTTCGAGCGAATGCAGGCGGCCGATCGGATAGGTGTAGGTGATCTCGAATTTGTCGGTCAGCCCGCGGCTGCGCAGATGCTCGTCCAGCATCAGGGTCATCTCGACCGGTGCCACCGGGCATTTGTGGGGCGCATTGACATTGACAACGATCTTCCCGCCGTTGAAGGCTTGCAACGCATCGCGCAGCTTCCGCGCGCCTTCCAGGTCATAGAACTGGTGTGCGCCCTCCTTCAGGCCGGGAATTGATTCGGGCGCCAGCCGCGAGCCGGTGGCGATCACCAGATAGTCGTATTCGTAGACCTTTCCCGACTTTCCGGTGACCCGATTGTTGTCGACATCGATTTGCGCCGCCGGATCGACCTGGAAGTTGATGCGGCGGTCGAGGATGGTGCGCTCTTCGCGAAACAGCTCCTGTTCGCGAGCCCGGCCGAACGGCACATAAAGCAGACCGGGCTGGTACATGTGCTTCGGCGTTGCGCCGAGGACCGTAATGGTGACGTCTCCCGCACGCAGTTCGGCCGGCATCCTTCGGGCCAGGCCGTTGGCGACGATAGTGCCGCCCAGGCCACTGCCAAGAATTAATATCCTTGTTCCCATGGGTATCTCCTAGACATTCTTGAACGTGGAGCGTGACGTTGGCCGTACGCCGTTTATTTTTCTTGGCAATGTCTTACCTATTTCATCTTCTTGACGACGATTGCCCAGTGATCGGCGTGTTCTTCGGCGCTGACCACCTGATGGCCGACCTTCTTGGTCCAGGCGGGAATGTCGTTGGCCGAGCCCTTGTCCGAGGACAGAACTTCGACCTCGTCGCCGATTTCAGACTGTTTCAGAGCGGCGATCAATTCCATCATTGGCCCGGGGCAGAAGGTATTGCGGGCGTCGATGGTCTGGCGATTGGACATAGTGATGCTTCTCCTTCGGAGTGTGCGGGAACGAAATTCGTGGGGGAATGCGGAGTCAGCGGCCGCCTTGTGCCGTGCCGCTCCTCGGCGCAGCTGTGCATCAGCGCGGCGAACCGCGCCGGCCACGGGCTGTTTCCGACGCCGCGCAGATGGCTGAACGAGGCGAGGGTGTTGTGGACGACCAAGCCGTCATGATGTCCGGTGATGCCGTGCCCGCGCATTACCTCGTAGGCGAAGCGGCTTTGGAGGCCAAGGTTCTCGAGCGAGGCATGATGGAATTCGTGGGCGGCGACCACTGCGTCGGCGCGGCCGAGCGTGGGCCAGGGCGATTGCCCGGTTTCGCGCAGAAGGACGTAGCCACGTCCTTGCGGGCGCTGGTGCATGACGGCGTCGGCCTCCAGCGCGCCGACCATGGCGCAGGACCGCCCCTGCCAGGTGATCTGCCGCGACAGGTACATCATTCCGCCGCATTCGGCATAGACGGGTAGGCCGGAAGCCACTGCCGCCCGTATCTCGCCGCGCAGGGTGGCGTTTGCCTCCAGGGCCTCCATATGCGTCTCAGGGAACCCACCGCCCAGGAACAGTCCGTCGATGTCAGGCGGCAGGTGCGGGTCCGTCATCGCATTGAACGGCACCGGTTCGAAGCCTTCGGCGGCCAAGGCTTCGACGTCCTCGGGATAATAGAAGCCGAAGGCGGCGTCCGAGGCGATGCCGACCCGGCGGCGTGCCGTCGAACGGAGGACGGGGCGGGGCCTTGCGGCCGGCGGCGGCAAAGCCGGTGCACCTTGAGCAATGGAAAGGATCTTTTCGATGTCCACTTGCGTCGACACGGCCCCGGCGATGCGTGCGATGCGGGCATTGGCTTCTGCCGCCTCGTTGGCGGGGATCAGGCCCAAATGCCGTTCCTCGATTTCGATGGCCGGCGAACGGTGAATGGCGCCAAGGACGGGAATCCCGGTATAGGTTTCCACAGCTTCCCGCAGCTTGGCTTCGTGCCGGGATCCGGAAACCTTGTTGAGGATCACCCCGGCGATCTCAATAGCCGGATCGAAATTCTTGTAGCCGAGCAGCAGCGGTGCGACGCCGCGGGTGATGCCGCCGCAGTCGATGACCAGGATCACGGGGGCCTGCAACAGGCGCGCCAGAGCGGCGCCGGAATCTCGCCCATCCGGCGCGACTCCGTCATAAAGGCCCTTGTTGCCTTCGATGATGGAGATATCGACCCCCGCGCCGAACTTGGCGCAGAAGGTCACGATCTCCTCTTCGCTCATGGTGTGGTGGTCGAGATTGCGGCATGGACGGTCCGCCGCCGCCGACAACCACAACGGGTCGATGAAGTCTGGGCCCTTCTTGAATGGCTGGACGGTCAGGCCGATGGCCCGCAAGGCCGCGCACAACCCCAACGAGACGGTTGTTTTGCCCGAGGACTTATGCGCTGCCGAGATAAACAGTCTAGCCATTTCGCTCCCTTGCTGCCCACCACGCTGCTGCCAAGGCCAATGCCTCCTGCTGATCGGCCGCCCGGCCCGCCGCCTTGAGGGCGATCGCCGCGGTGCCGATTACCGCCGCTTCTCCGGCCGAGTCCTCAACTGTACAGTTCCATAGGCCTGACAGTCTTTCGATGCGCAAGTATGTATCCTTTGGAGCCGGAGACCCTGTCAAAGGAGGCCAGGTCTCGGTGTGGGCGCCTTCGCTGTCGACCACCGCCACCTCGCAGGGTTTCTCGGGGCGCCGTTCGGCTTCGCCGCCGTCGCCCTTGAACACGGCGGCTCGCGGCTGGCCGACCAGAAGGGCAGAGGCCTGGTGCAGGGGCTGATAGAACGGGTGGGCGACACCAATCACCTGGCAGGGGGCGTTGAAGGGGTTCAACTCGCGCACGATGCTGTGGAAGGGGTTGCGCAGGCCGATCAGGGGCTTCAGCCCCATCAGCTCGTGCAGCCGCGGCGACAGGCGGCTCAAGGGCATGTAGGCGAAGTTGCGTTCCTCCAGATGCTGCGCCGCATCTTCGAGCGTTCGGTCCAGCGGAATCCCCAGCGCCTCGAGGCAGGCGCCGGTATAAAGGCGCCCGGCGGTATGGCCGTCCTCGCCATGCATGAAGACGCGGATTCCGTTTCTGGCCAGCAGCAGCGCCGACAGCAGGAACCAGGGAAGGCGGTTCTTCTTGCCGGCATAGCTGGGCCAGTCGATGTCGACTTGCGGCACCTCTGCCGGCAGCACCATGGCCTGCCGGATGGCTTTGGTGAAGCCGGCCATTTCCTCTGGCGTTTCCGTGGTCATACGGACCAGGCAGAGGAAGGCGCCCAGTTGCACCGGTTCGACTTCGCCCGCCATGATCATACGCACTGCGTCGAAGGATTCGTCCTGGGTCAAGGTGCGCGACAGTCGCGGTCCTTTGCCAAGGATGCGGACATACTGAGCGAAGGGGTGCTCGACGTTCATTTGTGATGCTCCAGGCTGGTCGGCAGGATGCGCAGGACCGAGCAACCTACCAGGACCAGGACCAGGGCCAGGGCCATGCCGCCCAGGCCGAGCAGCCCTTCAGGCAGGGTCGGGACGTAGCGGCTGATCTCACCATCGCCGAAGGATGAGTGCAGTACCCAGTCGGGCAGCACCGACATTGGGTAGCTCTGGCCGCCGATGACGATGAAATAGACTTGAGCCAGGCCGCCCAACACCACCAGCGCAGCCGCCAGGAGCAGGCTGGCGCTGGTGGTGCGCCGGCCAAGGCAGAGCACCAGGGGAAGAACTCCGCCAAGGATCACCTGGCCAACCCAGAACAGCCACGGGTAAATGCCCCCTTCCAACAGGAGGTATCGTTCGAGGGCGATGCCCTTGGCGGCGTAAAGGTTGGTCAGATGGAAAACGGCTACGAAATAGAGCTGGGCGGCGACAAGGATGCCAAGCAGCTTGCCCAGGCGGCCGATCAGCTCGGCCGGCACGTCTGGCCCGCCCAGCTTGCTGAGCGCGACCAGGACCAGGAGGAACACGGCCAGGCCGTAGGCCAGGGACATGGCGATGAACAGTGGCGCCATGATGGCCGAATGAAAGGCGTCTCGGGCGACGAGGAAGCCGAAGATCGAGCCGGTACCGGTGGTCAGTACCAGGCGCCAGACGAAGGCGGCCGTGCCCGCTGCGGTGGTGAAGCGGCTGTACCGCTTGGCCAGCATGGTCCACAGATAGACCCCGACCACGGCGAAGAAACCGGAATAAAGGAAGATGTTCCAGGCAAAAATGGAACTCAGGTTCTGGTTCAGCATGGCCACCAGAAGGCGGTCGGGGCGGCCCAGGTCGAGCACCAGCACCGACAGCCCTCCGGCCAGGAGGGCGATCGCCAGCAGGCCCGACAACGGGGCCAGCGGCTTGTAGGTCGTGCGCCCGAACACCGAGGCGATCGAGGCGACGTTCAGCGCCCCGGAGGCCGCGACGATCAGGAAGATGGCGAAGACATGCGGCAGGCCCCAGACGACATAGTTGGTCATCCCGGTCACCCAATGCCCGTTTTCCTCCATGTACAGGGCGGAGGCGAGGGCGATGACGATGACCATTGCAAGGGCGGCGGCCACTGTTTGGAGGCGCCGCGGCGGTGAAACAAGTGTGGCGGTGGCGATGGCGGCCATGATACGCGGGGCCCTCCGTTAAATACCGAGATACTGGACGCCGTTGTCCAGCTTGAGTTCCGGCCGCAGTTGGACGGCGTGGTGCTTGTGCAGCGCCTGGGAAATAGCGCTGTTGGGGTCGTTGAGGTCGCCGAAGGTCATCGCTCCCTCGGGACAGGCCTCGGCGCAGGCGGGGCCGCCGCCCGTATCGACGCGGTGGCTGCACAAGTTGCAGGCCTCGACGCAACCCTTGCCGCGCGGCGTGTGGGTGCGCTGGTCGTCGATGTTTTCGTGGACGAAGGATCGTGCCCGGTAAGGGCAGGCCATCATGCAATAGCGGCAGCCGATGCAGAGATGGCGATCGACCTGGACGATGCCGTCCACCCGGCGGAACGAGGCGCCAGTCGGGCAGACGTCGACGCAGGGTGGATGGGCGCAATGTTGGCACATTACCGGCAGGGAAATACTTACCCCGGTCCGCGGGTCGGACGCTTCGACCTTGCGGATCCACTGGGGATCGGCGGCGCCCAGGTTGTCGCTGTGCCAGCCCTGTTCCTTCTGGCAGGCCTCGACGCAGCTGCTGCAGCCCGCCCGGCAGCGGCTGCTGTCGATGAGCAGGCCCCAGCGTTGTTTGGGGGAGAACGGTTCCTCGGCGGGCTTGGCTTCGGCCTCCGCTTCCGCCACCAGGAACACACCGGGGGCGATGGTGATGGCGCCGCCGGCGGCGATGGCGGTTTTCAGGAATGTACGACGATCGGTATTCATCGGCTGGCCTCCGCGTTGGCCCGCCCGGACTCGGGGGTCGAGCGATGGCAGCTGAAGCAGTCGATGGCGACTGCAGCCGAGCCGTGGCATTTGTTGCAGAAGTGACGCGAATCGGTGATGGGCACCGCACGGCCCTGCTCATCACGCACGGCGTGGCAGTTCATGCAGTCCTCCAGGTTATGTCCTTGCTCCCGGACGCCTTGGTGAACTTCCGTGCGCCGGTCGTGCATGAGCAGTTGCATGTGATTCCTGCGCATGAACGGCGTGGGCATGATGCAGTGGCCGGAGGAAGCCGATGCCGTTGGCATCGGCTCCGCCGAAGCAAGGGTTGTGCCGGCGGCGGGCGTTTCGGCCACCGCCAGCATCGTTCCGGCACCGACCAGGACGGCGGCGACGGCAATGAACAGGAGGAAGGGCCGAAACACCCGCATGGACGTCACTCTCCCAGGCCCATCTGGATGTAGCCCGACGGGCAGACGTCACGGCAGATGTGGCAGCCGATGCACTTCGTATAATCGGTCTGCACCCAACGGCCGGGCGCCCGTTCTCCCTTCGGAACCCGCGAAATGGCGGTCTGCGGGCAGTACACCAGGCAGGTATCGCATTCCATGCACAGACCGCAGGTCATGCAACGCTTGGCCTCGGCGATAACCTGGGCCTCGGTCAGCGGAACCAGGCGTTCGCTGAAGTCTCCCAGCACCGCATCGCCGTGGATCTCGCGGTGGTCGCGGATATTGCGGGCGGTGTAGCTGAAATAGCCGAGGAACAGGGTGTCGGCGGTGGCGATTTCGGTCGCCGCCCGGTCTTCGTAGTTGTGGACCGCGAACTTGTTGGTTTCCGAGGTGCCGCGGACGGGCTGGTGCATTTCCTCGAGCTTGCGGCCGTCATGGGCCAGGCGATCGATTAGGTCGAAATGGACCACGTCGACACGCGGGCGGCGGCCCAATTCTTCCCCGGCCAGGTAATGGTCGATGCTCTCGGCCGCGATGCGGCCATGACCGATGGCCGTGGTCAGCAGATGCGGGCGAACGATGTCTCCACCAACGAAATGCCCGTTGCGGCCGGGCACCCGAAGATTCTTGTCGGCGTTGATGAAGCCATTGCCGTTGTCCATCTCGGCCAGGTCGGCGAGATCGCCCTTCTGGCCGATGGCGACAACGATCAGGTCGCAGGGGATCTCAAATTCGGTGCCGGCGACCGGAACCGGCTTGTTGCCTTGCATCTCACACTTGCACATTTTGAGTGCGCGAGCTCGGCCGTCGGCGTTCTTCAGCACTTCGAGGGGCATCACGCTGCCGCGGATGTCGACGCCTTCGCGCTTGGCGTCGTTCACCTCCTGCTCGGCCGCCGTCATTTTTTCGACCGGGAACAGTGAGGTGAGCGTCACCTTGGCGCCCTCACGGCCGGCAGTGCTGGCCGCGTCATGGGCGGCATAGCCAAGGGCGACGAATTCCGGGCGGTCCTTTTCGTGGATCTGGGTGATATGGCCCAGGCGGCGGGCCACCGAGGCGACGTCGATGGAGGTGTCGCCGCCGCCGACCACGATCACCTTGGCGCTGGCCAGCTTCAGGCGGCCTTCGTTGAAGGCGCGCAGGAAGGCGACGCCCGTGATGCAGTTCGGCGCGTCGGATCCGGGGATCGGCAGGGCACGGCCCTGGTGGGTGCCCACGCCCCAGAAGATGGCACCGAAATCACGCTCGAGGTCGGCGATGGAAACGTCGCGGCCGATCCGGGTGTTGAGGCGCACTTCGACTCCCATGTCGAGGATACGCTTGATCTCGCCGTCCAGCTTGTCGCGTGGCGTGCGGTAGCCGGGAATGCCGTAGCGCATCATCCCGCCCAGTTCGGCGTGGTCGTCGAAAATGGTCACGCCATGGCCGCGCCGGCGGAGGAAGTAGGCTGCCGCCAGGCCGGCGGGGCCGCCGCCGATCACCGCCACTTTCTTGCCGCTTTCCACTTCCGGCTTGGGGAAGCTGACATTATTGGCCAGCGCCCAGTCGCCGACAAAATGTTCAACCGAGTTGATGCCGACCCGATCCTCCACCTCGTTCCGGTTGCAGCCGTCTTCGCAGGGGGCGGGGCAGACGCGGCCCATGACCGACGGAAACGGATTGGCGGCGGTCATCAGGTTGAAGGCATGTTCCTGCCAGCTGATGCCGTTGGCCGGCTTGTCCTGGCCGCGGACCGCAGCCAGCCAGCCCCGGATGTCGTGCCCAGAGGGGCAGGAGCTTTGGCAGGGCGATGTCTTATGGACATAAGTTGGGCATTTATGCGTCCACCCGGCACTGAAGATTTCTTCCTGCCACGGCAGAGGGGCGTGGTCGCCGTCTTTGAAACGGCGGAAATTCAACGCCTCAACCGGCGCTTCGGCGGAGTTCACAGTCATCTTTGGGGCTCCTCCAATCTTTTCTATTCGCTACAGGCTATGCACCCGGTCCGAGGCGGATCGCCCGACTGACCAGTTGATGAAGAGATGTCACCATCCCCATGTCGAAACCGTACTTGGGCATTACTTTGGTGAACTGGCTTTTGCAGATCGCGCAGATAGCCACCATGTTCGTGACGCCGTCGCGCTCGACGACTTGCTTCAAAGCGTCCATGCGCGGCTTGGCGCCCTTGACGCGCAGTTCCATCAGGTCGTCCGTCAGCAATCCACCGCCACCGCCGCAGCAGAAGGTCTTCTCGTGGATCGTATCGGGATGCATATCGACGAACTTCGGCACGCAGGCCTTGATGACTTCGCGCGGGATGACGAACTGGCCGCCCGGGCGATCGCCCATGCCCGAAGCCCGCGCCACGTTGCACGAGTCGTGCATGGTCACCACCATGCCGGCATTGGCGTCCTTGTCGAAGCGGATGCCGCCGCGCATCATCAGGTCGTGAGTGAACTCCAGGATGTGCTGCGGCCGCGGATAGCGCGGATCCAGGAAGTCCCAGGGGCCGGCCAGGGTATTCAGGAACGAGTAGGCGACACGCCAGGCATGGCCGCATTCGCCGAAGACGATGCGCTTCACGCCCAGGTCGATGGCGGCCTGGCGGATGCGGTTGGCCACCTTGTGCATCTGGTCGTAGGACCCGATGAACATGGCGAAGTTGGCCGCCTCCGAGGCATGCGAGCTAAGCGTCCAGCTGACGCCGGCCTGATGGAACACCTTGGCGTAGCCGATCAGACCGTCGACATGGGGCTCGGCGAAGAAGTCGGCCGACGGGGTCACCAGAAGGACCTCGGCACCCTTCACGTTGAGGGGGAACTTCACATTGACGCCGGTGGCGTCGAGGACGTCCTCTTCAAGCCCCTCGAGGGTGTTGGCCAAGGCCGGCTCGGGCAGACCCAGATTGTTGCCGATCTTGTGGACCTTGCCGATGATCTCGTTCGAATATTTCTGGCCCAGGCCGATGTGGTCCATGATCTCGCGGGCAGCCATCGAGATCTCGGCGGTGTCGATGCCGTAGGGACAGAACACCGAGCAGCGGCGGCACTGCGAACACTGATGGTAATAGGTATACCATTCCTGCAGAACGGCTTCGGTCAGCTTGCGGGCGCCGGCCAGCCTGCCAAGCAGTTTTCCGGCAGGCGTAAAGTAATACCGATAAACGCTGCGCAGCAAATCCTGCCTGGCAACCGGCATATTCTTTGGATCGCCTGTTCCCAGGAAGTAGTGGCACTTGTCTGCGCAGGCACCGCATTTCACGCAGCTGTCAAGATAGACGCGAAGCGAGCGGTATTTCTCAAGAAGCTCGCCCATCTTTTCGATGGCCCGTTCCTGCCAGTTTTCGACAAGCTGTCCCGGGAAGCCAAGAGCTTCATTGTGGGCCGGCGCCGCCGGAAACGTCTTGAGGTGAGCCATGGCGTTGGGCGCCAAGGCTGGCGGGGCAGCGGTATCGATATCGTCCGCCAGGGGCGGAACTTCAAAATCGGCCATGTTGCTGACTCCGGGTGATCACTAGCGCTGCTGGTCGTACGGCCGCGCCCAGGGGGCGACGTGGCGGCGGGTGCGAGCGTCGTCGCACTGATTGCGTGTCGGGCTGAAAAAGACGCCGGCCATATGGAGAAGCTTGGAGAACGGCGTGATCATCAACAGTCCGGCAACCAGCAGCAGATGGGTGACGAGCGGTGCATCGTCGGGAATAGGCTGCAGGTCGAATTGCGGAATGCTGGCGAGGAACGCCTTCAGGCCCATGATATCCGTGTGGATGAAGTAGGTCATGGTGAGGCCCGAGGCGCCGATCGCTATCAGCAGAAGCAGAGTTCCAATATCAGTGGCGCTGGTGATGTAGCGGATCCGCGGCAGGATCACTCGGCGCGCCAACAACCCCAACAGGCCAACGACCATCGCGATGCCGCCCAGCTTGCCGAAGGGCTGGATCAGGACCAGCGCTTCCGGAGCGTGTGGAAGGAAGTAGCGCAGGTGCCGAACTAGCACGAGCAGCAACCCGAGGTGAAAGAGGACGGAAAACACCCACAGAAGCTTGTCGGCCTTGAACAGGCTTTCGAACAACATCACTTCGCGGCCGACACGGAACGCTGCGCCTGTGCGGGTGAAGGGCGCAGGCGTCGTAGGTATGCGCAACGGCGCGGGGGTCACGGCATAAAGCCATATCTTCCTTGCCATGCCGACCACCAGGATGGCGGCTGCAAGAACCAAGACCACGGCCATGGTAAGGCTCAATTGGGACATGACCCCCTCACCGCGTTGTCGTTACACGCAGCCGGTCGGCTTCGGCAGGCCGGCGATCTTGCAGGCCTGCTTGGCGGGACCGTAGGGGAACAACTCGTAGAGGTATTTGTTGTTGCCCTTGGCCTCACCCATTTTCTTGGTCAGGGCCTTGGTCAGCACGCGGATCGCGGGGGCGATCTGGTACTCGGTGTAGTACTCGCGCAGGAAGTGAATTACTTCCCAGTGCTCGGAGCTCAGCGGAAGCTTTTCGGCCTCAGCGATCATGACGGCCACGTCCTCGCTCCACTGGCCGATGTCGACGAGGTAGCCTTCTTCGTCGTGCTCGACAGTCTTTCCACCAACTTGATAGGACATCTTCTTGCTCTCCCAGGTCTTCTGTAGGTGATCGATTTTCCGGCTTGGCTTAAAGCCAGGACTGGACGGTGCCCTTGTCGGCCGTGAGGTCGACGAAGCCGTCATAGTCGACCGGCCGTACTCCATCGAGGACGGACGCGGCGTCCAGGCCGCGCGCCGTCAGGTCAGGCGTCAAGACGTAGATTTCGTGCGTCTTGGCGGCCTGGGCCATGGCAGCGGCCAGAGTGGTGCCCTGCAGAGCGGCATAAACCGCGTCTTCGTAGAGCAAAATGGACGACCCCTTGGTGGCCCGCTTCAGGCAGGCCTCGAGGGTGTTGCGCTCGAAGGGGGACTTATTGACCAGATGCAACATGACTTGGCTCCTTCCTTCACGCGCTCAGCACGACGTCCATGGACTCCATCAGGGCACCAAGTTCTTCGCGCCCGATGATTTCGACCGGGATGATGAGGTCGTCTTGCGACAAGCCCCGTTCTTCCATGGATTCTTTTTCGACGAACACCTTCTCGATGCCGTAGCCGTCCAGAGCCCGATAGGTCTTGGAGAAATCCTTCATTTCCAAGACGCTGGGGTTCTGCCCCTTCTTGATCTGGAAGACGCCGTCATCGAGGAAGGTCAGGTGCACGTCCTGTTCGAACATTGCCGAGATGAGAACCATCTCGAGCACTTCGAGGGCGTAAACGGTGCCGTGCGGGGCCTTGCGGTTCACATACATGAACCGCTTGACCTTGGGCTCGGCCGAGTTATCCGATTCAACGCTCATAGTGGTTCTCCTCAGTCCCCGAAGACGATGGTGCGGTCGGCATCGATGCCTGCTTCGACCAGCTGGCCGAGACCGGTGATGCGGAAGCCGGGGGCAACGACTTCCTCGGTGATGCCGCGCCGCAGGCCGGCCGCGACGCAAACCGCCAGGTCGAGGTGGTAATCCTTACCCAACTCCGACCAACGTTTAACGATGTTGCGGTCGTCCGCCTGAGGAGCGGAGTGCTTCGTGCCGTTGAGCACGCCGTCGTAGTAGAAGAAAACCCGTAGGACCTCGTGCCCTTTCTGCAGTGCGGACTTGGCGAACTGATAGGCAGAGTCGGAGGCCTGGTGGTTGAACGGGCCTTCATTGACCAAAATCGCGTATTTCATCGGATAACTCGTCCCTCAGCGGTTAGAAGTGGACTTGCGCCGAGGCGTTCAGTTGGACGCGCGAGCCCCGCCAGCTGTCGATGTGGTACTTGGTGAACGGCAGCTCGGTCAGTTCAAAGAAACGCGGCCAGCCGATGCGCTCGATCCATTCGCCCATCCGTTCCCAGGCCTTCGCGTTGTCCTTGTAGGCGTGGAGAATCTTCAGAACGATTTCGGTGGCCTCGGGCCAACGCGGCGGATTGTTGGGAATGCCCGCCGCCACCAGCTTGTGGAAGGTCGGCTTGGAGCGGGTCGAGGAATGCTTGCCACCGACCCAGATGGCCAGCTTGCTGTTCACCGGGTCGTTGATCTGCATGGGTGGGCAGGGCGGATAGCAGGCGCCGCAGCAGATGCATTTCTTTTCATCCACTTCGAGGCTGGGCTTTCCGTTGACCATCGCCGGACGGATCGCCGCGACCGGGCAGCGGGCAACCACCGCCGGCCGCTCGCACACCTTGGACACCAAGTCATGGTTGATGACCGGGGGCTTGGTGTGCTGGATATTGATGGCGATGTCGCCCTGGCCGCCGCAGTTGATCTGGCAGCAAGAGGTGGTGATCTTCACCCGGTTCGGCATCTCTTCGTGGGTGAACTCATGGTACATGGCGTCCATGAGCGCCTTGACCACGCCCGAGGCGTCGGTGGCGGGGATGTCGCAATGCAACCAGCCCTGGGTGTGCGAAATCATCGACACCGAGTTGCCCGTGCCACCGACGGGGAAGCCGGAGGACTCCAGCGCCTCGATCAGCGGCTGTACCTTGTCGGCCGAACTGACCATGAACTCGACATTGGAGCGGGTGGTGAAACGCATATGACCTTCGGCGAAGGTGTCGGCGATCTCACACAGCTTGCGGACGGTGTAGACGTCCATCTGGCGCTGCGTACCCGCTTTGACGGTCCACACCTCGTCGCCGCCATAGGCAACGTGATGCAGAACGCCGGGGCGCGGACGGTCGTGCCATTTCCAGTTCCCGTAATTCTGCTTCAGCAGCGGATGCATGTAGAGAAACGGATCCGGCACGCCGGATTCGATGGGGCGACGTGGTTCAGTCAAGGTTTCCTCCAGGAATTCGAGGTTCTGTTATTCCGCGGCCTTGGCCTTGGCCGGGGCACCCTTGCGGGCTTCCCATTTGGCAACTTCTTCGTCCCAGCCGTCGGTGCGGACATAGGAGTTGGTCCGCGGGTGGGCGACCATGTTCGGGTCGAGATCGACGCCGATGCCTTCGAGGAAGTTGACCAATCCGATGCGTTCGATCATTTCGCCAGTACGTTCATGCTCGAGCGCGTTGTCGACGAAGAAGTCCATGACCCGGTGGGCGAGGTCGTTAAGCTGCTCGTAGTCGTCGTCGGTCTCGAGCTTCATGAACGGCACCACCACCGTGCCCATCAGGTCGCCGACCTTGAGCGTGCGCTTGCCGCCGACCAGCACGGTGACGCCACGCTCCTTGCCGGGCTTCAGCGCCTTGGTCATCACGTTGATGCAGTGCATGCAGCGGACGCAGCTCTTGTTGTCGACGTCGAGGGTGTCGTCATCGTTGAGCGACAGCGCGTTGGTCGGGCACATGGTGATGACCTGGTCGATCATCTGCTTGCGGCCGTTCTTGGCCACATAGGCCTTGACCTCTTCCTGGTCGACCTGCATGTCGTCCCGCCAGGTGCCAAGCACGGCGAAGTCCGAGCGGTGGGTGGCGTTGACGCAGTCGTTGGCGCAGCCCGAGAACTTGAACTTGAACTTGTACGGCAGCGACGGGCGGTGCATCTCGTCGAGGAAGCTGTTGATGATCAGCCGCTGCGCCTTGGCTTCGTCATAGCAGGACTGTTCGCAGCGGGCCGCGCCGACGCAGGCCATCGAGGTGCGCACGCCGGCGCCGGCGCCGCCCAGGTCGAAGCCTAGTTCGTTCAGCTCGTCAAAGCAGGGCTGCACGTTCTCGGTGGTGCAACCCTGGAGCATGATGTCGCCCGACTGGCCATGCAGGGCGATCAGGCCGGAGCCGTACTTCTCCCAGATGTCGCAAAGCTTGTTCAGGATTTCGGTGTCGTAATGCATGCCCGACGGCGGCATCACGCGGAAGGTGTGGAATTCGGCCGATTCGGGGAATTCTTCAGAAAGTTCCGAGAAGCGTGGAATGATGCCGGCGCCATAGCCGACCACACCGACCGTGCCGCCCTTCCAGTAGCCCTTGCGAGTCTCGTACGAGCGCTCGAGCTGGCCCAGAAGGCTCTTCATCATCGGGGCATAGGGCTTGTCTTCGGAACTGGCCAGACGCTTGAGACCCGTCACGAAGCTGGGCCAAGGTCCGCCTTCCAATTGATCAAGCATTGGCGTTTCAGGCAATTGCTTGGACATTGATTGATCTCCTCAAGTAATCCCGCACAAATAATCCCGTACACGCCACGCCCCTTGGGCGCAGACGAGTCACTCACTTCGCAACGAAGCCGGCATCTGGGAGGTCTGGCATCGGCGACGGGACAAGGCAGAGTAGGGGCCGCTTTAGGCGACACTTCCCCGTTGCGGCAAACAATTGTCTGCCGCTGCCAAACCCAATCGACGTTGTCCGAAGGATTCGGACCTTCTTATAGACGTATCCCAAACATCGGCCCCGGTTTCTCCGGTGGCCTTAGTTCTCGTGGGGTAATCCCGCCCACCAACGGGCCCACGAATTACATTAACATTAGAATGATCTAATTGGTTGTTGCAAGGGTAAAAATTAGATAGTACTCATGTGTTCTCTGGTTGTAACCGGAAAGTAGGTTTCCTATTTAGCGAGGGATAAATGGACGAGACTGGCGAAGCCAAAGTGGACGAACTCGGACGCCTGACGGCGCCCTGGGGTAAAGAACTGGTCGTGCAGGCGCTGCATTATGACAGCGGCATGCGGCTGGCCCGGCTGCGCATCCGCGAAGGCCATCGGTTCACGATGCTCGACGTGGATGCGGCGACCGCCGATTGGCTGATCGAGATGTTCGGCAAAGCCCTCAGCGGTGACGGAGTTCATAGCGCCACCGAGTGATTTCCGGCCGGCATGGGCTGAAACCAATCGAGGATTTCAGCCATGCCGACCACTTTGCCCACCACCACCAAGGTTGGCGATGCCAGATGGGCGGCCCGTACCTCGTCGGGAAGCTGGGCCAAGGTGGCGGTCACGCGGCGCTGGTGAGCCGTGGTTCCGTGTTGGATGGCGGCTGCCGGCATGTCGGGGGACATGCCGGCGCCGATCAACTCGGCGGCGACGCGGTCCAGGGTGCCAAGGCCCATATAAATGACCAGGGTGCAGTCGGGATCCACCAGTTTGGGCCAATCGTATTCGATTTCGCCGTTATCCATGGCGTGGCCGGTGATAAACCGCACTGTGTTGGCCAGACCGCGATGGGTCAGCGGGATGCCGGCATATGCGCTGCAGCCGGCCGCCGCAGTGATGCCTGGGACTACCTCGAAACGCGTATTGTGGTGGGCCAGATGCTCGGCCTCTTCGCTGCCGCGGCCAAATATCAGCGGATCTCCGCCTTTCAGGCGTACGACGCGTCGTCCGGACTGGGCAAGACGCAACAGCAGGTCGTTGATCTCTTCCTGGCGCAAATGATGTTTGCCGGCTTCCTTGCCGGCAAAAATGCGAGTTGTGCCGGCGGGAATAAGCGCTTCAATTTCATGGCTGACTAGGCGGTCCATGACCACCACGTCGGCTTCGCAGATCAGCCGCTGGGCCTTTACTGTCAGCAGTTCCGGGTCACCGGGCCCGGCGCCGACGAGATAGACGCATCCTTCCGCCATTGATTCCTCCGCAGGACAGCCGTTTTTCCGGCTTTACATTCACATTAGACTGCGTTCATATCAGGATCTTCTAAAGTGTTTTCATAATTTCGTCACCCTGCCAAGCGTGAAAATGCTCCTAATCCGTTTGATCCGGATTCGACGTGAAAAACCATAAAACTGCAGGTGACATCGGAGAGAATCGCATGCGAGAAGCAGTCGCCAGGAGTCGATGGGTACGCTCTATGCTTGGGAATAATGGGAACAACATCTCATCCTACCCGTCTGTGCTTGCGGTTGGTTCCATTGGTTTTACATCATTACTAACCGTCAGTAGAATGCGGGTCGGGCGAAGCGGGTGGTGATGGAAATGGAAAGCTTCCATCAGGCCCTGGCGGCGATCTTTTGCGGAGGACTTTCCGGGCTCAGTCTGGGCTTAATCGGCGGTGGCGGCTCGGTCTTGGCCGTGCCGATGCTGATCTATCTGGTTGGCATGAGTGACCCCCATATGGCGATCGGCACCAGCGCGCTGGCCGTGTCGCTGAGCGCGTTCGTCAGTCTGGTCCCGCACGCCCGCTCGGGCCATGTGCGCTGGCGTACGGCGGGTCTTTTCGCCGTGGCCGGGGTTGCGGGTGCGCTGTTCGGCTCCACCGTCGGGAAGTTGCTCAACGGCCAGAAGTTGCTGTTCCTGTTCGCATTGGTAATGATGGTGGTGGCGCTGCTGATGGTGCGGCGGCGCGCTGGCGGCGGGGATCGTGCCGAATGCTTGGGTCCGGAGTGCCTGTTGCGGGTTGGTGGCGCCGGGTTGTCGGTCGGGGCGCTGGCCGGGTTCTTCGGTATAGGGGGCGGCTTCCTGGTAGTGCCGGGGCTTATCCTGGCGACTGGCATGCCGATCATCGAAGCGGTTGGATCGTCCCTGGTCTCGGTCGGCGCGTTTGGGCTCACGACTGCCGGCAACTATGCCGCATCGGGCTTGGTGGACTGGCTGGTGGCCGCGGAATTCATCGGAGGCGGCGTAGTCGGAGGATGGTTCGGCATGCGGATGGCCAAGCGATTGTCGAGTAGCCGCAAGGCTTTGAACTATGTCTATGCCGCGACGGTGTTTTCGGTGGGACTTTACGTTATGATTCGTAACCTTCCCGCAGTCGGCTTGTCGTAATGGGGGCCGGGCTCCTGCTGGTGGCCCATGGTGGCCGCGGCGACGACGGGACCGCGACGAAGCGCCTTGCCCGCGCGTTGATGCCGCATTTTACCGAGGTGCAGGTTTCGTTCCTGCACGGGCGTCCGTCGCCGGCCGAAGCCCTGGCCTCCATGCAGGCGCCCTTGATCCACCTGGTTCCATTGCTGGCGGCGCAAGGATGGACGGGCCAGGAAGTCCTGCCGGAATGCCTTCCCTCGGGCGAGCGTCATCGCCTGATCATGCATCCCCCCATCGGCGAACATTCCGGGCTTCCCGCGATGGTCCGGCAGATGACCGCACAAATGATGGAGCGGATCGGCCTGGATAAATGGCGGACGGCGATTGTGCTGCTTGGCCATGGCAGCGGACGGAATCCGGCCGCCGGGTCCGTCGTCAGCCGTCTTGCCGCCAGCCTTGGCGATCTGGGTTGCGCCGCCGAAACCCGCGCCCTGTTCCTATCGCAGGCGCCTTATGCCCAGGACTGGGCGGCGGCGGTCGCGCAGCCGGATGTGATAGCGGTGCCCTGCTTCTTTTCGGTGGCCAGCCACGTGCTGATCGATTTGCGCCGTCTGATGGAGAGCGAGGCCATACCCGGCCGGCGCCTGTGGATGGCGCCGCCCTTGGCCGTTCAGTGGCGCCGACTGGCTCCGCTGGTGCTGGACCTGGTCCAGATTGGATCGTCTTGACTTGTGCATTCACCACGAAAGACGGGAAGGCACGCAGAGGCGCGAAGAGTGAATAATAAAAAACTCCTCATTACTCTTCGTGCCTTCGTGCCTTCGTGCCTTCGTAGTGAAATACTGCCGCCTTACAGAAGCCGCATCAGGCGCTCGGCGACCGCCGCGGCGGTGAAGCCGAAATGCTTGAACAACTCGGGGGCCGGGCCGGATTCCCCGAAGGTCGTCATGCCGACCACGTCGCCGTTGCCGACGATCTTCCACCACGGGTCCGGATGGGCCGCTTCGATGGCCAGGCGAGGCAGGCCGGGCGGCAGCACCTGGTCGCGGTAGGCCTGCGGCTGCTCGACGAACAGGTCGAGGCAGGGCACGGAAACGACGGAGACTGCAATACCCTTCTCGGCAAGTGCCGCCTGTGTCTGCTGTGCCAGGGAAACTTCGGAGCCGGTGGCAATAAGAACGGCTCGCGCCCCGGCGGGAGACGAAACGACATAGCCGCCGCGCCGAATGTCGCCGAGCTTGGCTTCGTCCGAGGCCAGGCTGGGCAGGTTCTGGCGCGACAATACCAGGGCGGTCGGCCCGTCCTTGCTATCGATGGCGGCCGTCCATGCGACGGCGGTTTCGACGGCGTCGGCGGGACGCCACAGACGCAGTCCGGGGATCAGCCGAAGCGAGGCGACATGTTCGACCGGCTGATGGGTTGGACCGTCTTCCCCAAGGCCGATCGAATCATGGGTCAGGACATGGATGACCCGCTGCTTCATCAGCGCCGCCATGCGGATGGCGTTGCGGGCGTAATCCGAGAATACCAGGAACGTTCCGCCGAAGGGGATGAAGCCGCCGTGCAGGGCCATGCCGTTCATCATCGCGCCCATACCGAATTCGCGGACGCCATAGCTCAGATAGCGGCCGTCACCATGGTCGTTGACGCGCCGTACCTTCGGCCAGTCGGTCAGGTTCGAGCCGGTGAGATCGGCCGAACCGCCGAACAGTTCCGGCAGGGCAGGGGCCAAATCGGCGATGATCTCGTGCGACGCCTTACGTGTAGCGACGGCATTGGTCTTGCCCAGGGCCTTCGCGAGGATAGCGCGGGCGGCATCGTCCCAATCCGCCGGCATCCGGCCTTCCATCCGCCGTTCGAACTCGGCAGCCAGCTCCGGGAATTCGGTCCGGTAGAGGGCAAAGCGGGCGTTCCAATCGCTTTCGAGATGAGAGCCGCGCTTGCGGGCGTCGAAGCGTTGGTAGACCTCCTCGGGGATTTCGAAGGGCGCGTGCGGCCATCGCAGCGACTGGCGCATTGCTGCGATTTCGGCAGCTCCGAGCGGAGCCCCATGCACGTCGTGGGTTCCTGCCTTGGTGGGGCTGCCCTGTCCGATGACGGTGCGGCAACAGATCAGCGTCGGGCGTCGGATCTCGGCCTTGGCCGCGGCGATGGCCCGCTGCACGGCATTGACGTCATGGCCGTCCACATCGGGAATCACCTGCCAGCCGTAGGCCTCGAAGCGCTTCGGCGTGTCGTCACCGAACCAACCTTCGACATGGCCGTCGATAGAAATGCCGTTGTCGTCCCACAGGCAGATCAGCTTGCCCAGGCCCAGGGTGCCGGCCAGCGAGCAGGCTTCGTGCGAAACGCCTTCCATGAGGCATCCGTCACCGAGGAATGCATAGGTCCAGTGGTCGACGATGGCGTGGCCGGGGCGGTTGAACTCCGCGGCCAGGAGGCGTTCGGCCAGGGCCATGCCGACGGCGTTGGCCAATCCCTGGCCAAGCGGACCGGTGGTGGTCTCTACCCCGGGGGTGATGCCCACTTCCGGGTGACCTGGGGTGCGCGAGCCAAGGCGGCGGAACTTCTTCAGATCGTCGATTCCGAGATCGTAGCCGGTCAGATGCAGCAAGGCGTAGAGCAGCATCGAGCCATGGCCGTTCGACAGGACGAAACGGTCGCGGTCCCACCATGCCGGATTGGCTGGGTTGTGCCGCAAAACACCGTTGCCGCCGGTTCCCCACAGGGCAATGGCGATTTCCGTCATGCCCAGCGGCATGCCGGGATGGCCGCTGTTGGCGGCGTCGACAGCGTCCACGACCAGCATGCGCAACGCCGTCGCGGTCAGGCTGTCCTCGGATACCGTGGTGATCTCGTTAGAGCGGGGGGAAATGTTGGTCATCGGGAATCCATCTCGACTAATCAGCGACCCAGGGCCTTCTGCCGGCGCTCCATGATACGCCAGATGAAGGGGGTGAAGATGAGCTGCATGGCCAAGTCCATCTTGCCGCCGGGGACGACGATGGTGTTGGGCCGCGACATGAAGGAGTCGTGCAGCATGTGCAGCAGGTAGGGGAAATCGATCCCCTTCGGATTGGCGAAGCGGATCACCAGCATGCTTTCGTCAGGCGACGGGATGTGCCGCGCGATGAAGGGATTGGAGGTGTCGACCATGGGCACCCGCTGGAAATTCACATGGGTGCGGTTAAACTGCGGGCAGATGTAATTCACATAATCGTTCATCCGCCGCAGGATGGTATCGGTCACCGCTTCGGTGGAATAGCCGCGCGACGCCTTATCGCGATGGATCTTCTGGATCCATTCCAGATTGATAACCGGCACCACGCCGACCAGCAGGTCGGGATAGCGGGCTACGTTGACGTCGCCGGATACCGCCGCGCCGTGCAGCCCTTCGTAGAACAGCAAGTCGCTTTCCGGCAGATTCTCCCAGGCGGTAAAAGTGCCCGGCGACTGACCGTAGGGGGCGGCCTCTTCCTCGTCATGCAGGTATTTGCGTCGTTTGCCGGTTCCGCTTTCGGCATAGCCGGCGAACAGCCTCTCCAGTTCAGCGAAGAGATTCGCTTCCGGCCCGAAATGGCTGAAATGCTGATTGCCCAGGGCAAGCTGCTCCTGCATCTGAGTTTTCATTTCCAGCCGGTCGTAGCGGTGGAAGCTGTCGCCTTCGATGAAGACCGCGTTGATTGCTTCCCGGCGGAAGATCTGCTGAAAGGTGCGCGACACCGAGGTCGTGCCGGCGCCGGACGAGCCGGTGATGGCGATGATCGGGTATTTGGCTGACATCGGTGTTTCCCTCAGATGGTGGCGCGGAACAGGCCGCGGGAATTGAACAGCGGGGTATCGATTTGCAGGGGCGCGTCCTCGGTATGGTATCGCTCGAGGCGTTCCACTTCGGTCCGTGAGCCGAAGATGAGGGGGATGCGCTGGTGCAGCGTGGTGGGTTGGACAGAAAGCAGACGTTCGCTTCCGGTTGTCGCCACGGCGCCCGCCTGCTCCATGATGAAGGCTACGGGATTGGCCTCATAGAGCAGTCGCAAACGGCCCGGCTTGATCGGCTGCTTGTTATCGCGCGGATAGAGGAAAACGCCGCCGCGCATCAAGATCCGGTGCACCTCGGCCACCAGCGAGGCGATCCAGCGCATATTGAAGTCTTTCTCGCGCGGACCGGTGGCGCCGGCCATGCATTCCTCGACGTAGCGCTTGACCGGGGCCTCCCAGAAGCGGCTGTTCGAAGCGTTGATGGCGAATTCCCGCGTCTCCTCAGGCACCTTGATGCCGGGACGGGTGAGGATGAATTCACCGAGCTGGGGATCAAGGGTGAAGCCGTGTACCCCATTGCCGATGGTCAGCACCAGCTCGGTGGCTGGGCCGTACAGGGCATAGCCCGCCGCCACCTGGCGTGTGCCCGCCTGCAGGAAGTGCGAGTCTTCGACGGGGACGCCGGCCGGCGGCGCTTCCAGCACCGAGAAGATACTGCCCACCGCCACATTGACTTCGATGTTGGAGGAGCCGTCCAGGGGATCGAACACCAACAGATATCGGCCGCGCGGATACTGGTCGGGGACGCGGCAGGAATTATCCATTTCTTCCGATGCGATCGCGGCGATATGGCCGCCCCATTCGGTGCTGCTGCGGAAAATATCGTTGCTGATGATGTCTAATTTCTTCTGGGTTTCCCCTTGAACATTGACCGTACCGGCCACTCCCTGCACTTCGCCCAGGGATCCGAGGGCAACAGCCTTGGCGATGCGCTTGCAGGCGAGGGCGACGTCAAGGATGAGCGGGGGCAGTTCGGCCGCATCGGGAAGCCGTCGGCATTCCTCGATGAGGAACTGCGCCAGGGTAGTGCGGTCGGCGACGAACATGGCTTTCCTCCAGGTTATTTGATTATGCCGCAGAAGCCGTGGCGTGGCGGCGGGCCTGCCCGGTCTGTGCGGCGGCGCGAATGGCGCCAATGACCGACTGGTAGTCCGGCTGGCCGAAGACCGCCGAGCCGGCGACAAGGACGTCGGCCCCGGCCGCTCCGATGGCCGCGGCGTTGTCGATCTTCACTCCACCGTCGACTTCCAGCATTACCGGCCGTCCCGACTCGTCGATGCGTCGGCGGATGGCTTCCAGCTTGGGCAGCGCAGATGGGATGAACGACTGTCCCCCGAAGCCGGGGTTGACCGACATGACGAGGACCAGATCGAGATCCTCAAGCACGTGGTCGAGCGCCGCCAGGGGCGTCGCCGGATTGAGCGCCAGCCCGGCCAGACAGCCGTGGCTCTTGATCAGCCCGATGGTGCGGTGAACATGTTCCGACGCTTCGGGGTGGAAGGTGATGATGCGCGCCCCGGCAGCGGCGAAATCGGGAATGATGCGGTCAACCGGCTTCACCATCAGGTGGACGTCGATGGGGATCGGGCAGTGAGGCCGGATTGCCGAGCAGATCAGCGGCCCGACGGTGAGGTTGGGGACGTAATGATTGTCCATGACGTCGAAATGCAAAAAATCCGCACCCGCCGCGGCTACGGCCCGGACTTCCTCGCCCAGGCGGGCGAAATCGGCGGACAAAAGGCTGGGTGCGAGCTTTACGCCGTCGCTCATGGTCGTTTTCCTTCCCCTAGATTTTGGAGGGCCATGGTAGGGGGTCTCACTAGATAAGGGCAATTGAGTAAATTTTTTAAATGTGATTTAGTTGACCTTATATAAGACAAAACGGAAACATCCACCATGCGGCATGCCACCATTCGGCAAATGCAGATATTCGATGCGGTGGCGCGCCACCTCAGCTTCTCCCGCGCGGCCGAGGAGCTTCATTTAAGCCAGCCTGCGGTGTCCTTGCAGATCAAACAGTTGGAAGGACTTGCCGGCTTTTCCCTGTTCGAGCAGATCGGCCGCCGGCTGCATCTGACTGCCGCCGGCGAGGTGTTGATCCGCCATGCCCGCACCATTCTCGGCGCCGTCGCCGATACGGAGGAGGCCGTGATGGCCTTGCGCGGTCGTCGGGCTGGTGGCCTACGCATCGCCGTGGTCAGCACGGCCAAGTACTTCGCACCGTCGATGCTGTCTGTCTTTCTGGCCGGCTATCCGGGGGTCGAGCTGGGTCTGTCGGTGGCCAACCGCGAGCAGGTGATCGGGCTGTTGAAGGCCAATCAGGTCGATCTCGCTATCATGGGACGCCCGCCTACCGATTTCCCGGTATCCGCCCAGCCTTTCGCCAAGCATCCGATGGTGGTGATCGCCAATCCGTCCCATCCACTGACACGGCGTCGCAATCTCACCATCGGCGCTCTGGCGGGCGAGACCTTCCTACTGCGCGAGCAGGGTTCCGGCACCCGGGTGTTGACCGAGGGGCTGCTGGCCGAACACAACGTCTCGGCCGCACGCAGCATTGAGATGTCGAGCAACGAGACGATCAAGCAGGCGGTGATGGCGGGCATGGGTATAAGCCTGCTGTCGCGGCACACCATCGGCCTCGAAGTGTCAAATGGACTGCTGTCGATCCTCGATGTCGAAGGTCTGCCGGTCATGCGGGAATGGTACATCGTCCATCGGGAAGGCAAGCAGTTGCTGCCCGTTGCCGGGGCCTTCGTCGACTTCCTGGCGAAGGAGGGGGCGCGCCGGGTGGAGGAGGCGACGCGCTGTCTGCCGCCGCGCCGACGGCGGAGCCGTAGTTCGTAAATTGCTAAAATAAGTAAAACCAAATGGCATTCGCAAAAATCTTTTGTTCGCGCTTATGCCATTTGCGCTGTAGGGTTTCTTCGGTCAATGCAAAGAATGCAAGGCAGGAGAGAGGACATGGACCAGTCTGGCCGCTACGTGAATCTGAAGCTGCAAGAGGCCGAGCTTATCGCAGGCGGTGAGCATGTGCTGTGCGCCTATATCATGCGGCCGAAGGCGGGCCACGGTTTCGTCGAAACGGCTGCCCATTTTGCCGCCGAATCGTCGACCGGCACCAATGTGGAGGTCTGCACCACCGACGATTTCACCCGCGGGGTTGACGCCCTGGTCTACCAGGTCGACGAAGCCCAGGGGCTGATGAAAATCGCCTATCCTATCGCCTTGTTCGACCGCAACATCACCGACGGGCGGGCAATGATCGCCTCGTTCCTGACCCTGACCATCGGCAACAACCAGGGTATGGGCGACGTCGAATATGCCAAGATGCACGACTTTTACATCCCGCCCAAATATTTGAACCTGTTCGACGGTCCGGCGGTGAACATCGCCGAGATGTGGCGGGTTCTCGGCCGCCCGACGGTCGATGGCGGCCTCGTCGTCGGTACCATCATCAAGCCGAAGCTGGGGCTGCGTCCGCGTCCCTTTGCCGACGCCTGCCATGCCTTCTGGCTGGGCGGCGACTTCATCAAGAATGACGAGCCGCAGGGCAACCAGGTCTTCGCGCCGTTCAAGGAAACCATCCGACTGGTCGCCGACGCCATGCGCCGCGCCCAGGATGAAACCGGCCAGGCCAAGCTTTTCTCGGCCAACGTCACGGCCGATGATCCGTGGGAGACCGTCGCTCGCGGCGAATATATCCTCGAGACCTTCGGTGAAAATGCCAACCATGTGGCGTTCCTGGTCGACGGCTATGTGGCCGGGCCGGCCGCGGTGACCACGGTGCGCCGCCGCTTCCCCGGGCAGTTCCTCCACTACCACCGGGCTGGCCACGGCGCAGTAACCTCGCCGCAGGCGAAGCGTGGCTATACCGCCTTCGTGCTGTCGAAAATGTCTCGACTTCAGGGCGCATCCGGCATCCATACCGGCACCATGGGGTTCGGCAAGATGGAGGGCGAAGCCTCCGACCGCGCGATGGCCTACATGCTGGAGCGCGACGTCGCCGACGGTCCCTACTTCCGGCAGGAATGGCTGGGTCTGAAGGCTACCACGCCCATCATCTCGGGCGGCATGAATGCGCTGCGGCTGCCGGGCTTCTTCCACAACCTCGGGCACGCCAACGTCATCCAGACTTCGGGCGGCGGCGCCTTCGGACATGTGGATGGTCCGGTTGCCGGCGCCAAGTCGCTGCGCCAGGCCTGGGAGGCGTGGGCTGCCGGTGTCGATCTTGTCGATTACGCACGTGACCATCGCGAACTGGCCCGGGCCTTCGTCTCGTTCCAGGCCGACGCCGATCGGCTCTATCCGCGCTGGCGCGAGGTTCTACAGGTCGCGGCCTGATCGGGCCCAGGGGCCGGTCTCTTTCGGCTGGCCCCTCCATCCCTCTTGATGGGTGCCCTTGATCGAGAGTAGGGTCTGCCCCGTTGCCGCTGCGGCAGGCATGGGATAAGGCAAGGCAAAGTGCAATTCTCACGGCATCGCCTGGGCATGGCGGGACTGATTATCATTCTGTCCCTGGCTTCCGGCATGGCAGTGGCCGAGACCGCCAAGAAGAAGGACAGCTCGGCCTCTTACGACAACAATCCGACCATCGGCGTCCTTGGCGGGCACCGGCCTGACGCCGAGACGGTGGCGCCGGTCGAGCGCCATCGGGCTCCTTCGGCGCCGATTGCCGCTCCGGCGTTGCCGAAGGTGGAAGCTGAGACGCCGCAGGTCAACCTGGCTCCAACCGCACCTCTTCCGGCTGCGCCGCGGCCCGATGTGGCACCGGAAGGGGCGCCTGCGGGCATGCCCTCGGCGGGGCCGACGGTCGCGTCTTTGACGCCGCCCACCGGGTTCCTGCCAACGCATCCGTTTCTCAGTGGCCTGGTGGCCGGGCTGGTCGGCACCGGCCTCGGCTCGCTGCTCTACGGCGGCCCGATGATGGGCGACGAATCCGCTGCGATGATCGGCTTCGTCATCCGTATCGCCGTTTTCGGCCTTGCCTTGGTGCTTGCGCTAAGGGCCATTGCCGGCGTGATCAACCGAAGCTCTGATGACCGGCCGCCCAGGTCATCCCATCAGCGCCGCGAGCCGACTTTCGATCGGCATGACGATACATTCGCCGGCCGCCGCGAACCTCATTTCAGCCGCCGGTCGGCGGGACGAGGCGATTAGTCGTCGGGCTAAACCACGACCGATTGGACCCACTCCGCCTTGAACGCCATGCGAATGCCCATCTCCAGGTCCTTGACCGCCGTCCTGGTCAGATTGGCGGCAAGGGGGGTGCCGTCGGAATAGGCTGATTTCTGCAGCGAGATGGTCAGGCAGGGCGCGGGTTCGCCGCGGACCATGCTTTGCGTGATCGCCGACTCCACCTTGGCGACATCTTTCCGCAAGATCCCTTCCAGCATTCTGTGTAACAGGCTTTTGCCGTTCTGGGTAACGTTGGAAAAGACGGTTACCGAGTCCTTTCTTGTCTCAAACAGTTTCTTTGCCAGCAGGCTGTTTTGCTGGCCTGGTTCAGCCCCGAGTTTCTGGTACAGACTCTTCAGTTCTTCCGGCGCGGTCGGAGGGCCGATGATGAAGCTCGCTTGCGAGGCCTTGATGACGTCGGCGGTCATGGAATCTCACATATCCAGTTGCCCCGCAACAATCCAGGAAGAGGGGGAGCCAGGTCAAGAGCTTGACGTGCTCGGACCGGCGGAGGCAGGCTCTTGTCTGGTTGAAACTTGTTGGGGGCGTGGGATGGACGCCGAGGATCTGCGCGCCATGCAGGCGCCGCTCAAGGAAAAGTATCGCGAGAATGCCGAGTCGGCCGTGATCACCCTGACGGCACGGGGGGGCCTGGACGATGCCGCCATCGCCTGCAACGTGGAGACGGGAAAGGCCCTGGTGAAAGCCGGCTTGCATCCCGCCACCGGCGGCGACGGCAGCTTGGCCTGCTCAGGCAACATGCTGCTTGAAGCCCTGGTCGCCTGCGCCGGAGTGACGCTGAAGGCGGTGGCGACGGCGCTTGGCATGACACTAAGCGGCGGCACCGTCACGGCCGAGGGTGATCTGGATTTCCGCGGCACCTTGGGCGTCGCCAAGGATGCGCCGGTTGGGTTTCGTGCAATCCGGCTGAAATTCGACCTGATGACCGACGAACCGGCCGAGCGTATTGCCACGCTGACCAAGTTGACTGAACGCTACTGCGTGGTATTCCAGACACTGAACAGCCCGCCGCAATTGTCGTTGGATGTCGAGACCCATGTCTGAACTGATATCGATGGAATGCCTGGATGCCAAGATCCGGCGGATTCTATCCTCGGTGCGGAGTATTGCCCTGGTGGGTGCCTCACCCAGTCCCGACCGGCCCAGCCACCAGGTAATGCGGTTCCTGCAGGCCAAGGGATATCGGGTGTTCCCGGTAAATCCGGGACTTGCCGGACAAACCCTCCTGGGTGAAATGGTGTACGGTTCGCTCGGCGAAATTCCCGCGCCCATCGACATGGTCGACCTGTTCCGTGCGTCGGCTTTCGTTCCACCTTTGGTGGACGACGCCATCGCCGTTGGCGCCAAGGTGGTGTGGATGCAGATCGGGGTCCACCATGACCCCGCTGCGGCCAAGGCCGAGGCCGCAGGGCTCGATGTGGTCATGGACCGCTGCCCCAAGATCGAGTTTGCCAGGCTGAGGCTGGCCTGAATCTTCGGCAATTCCTGTGCTACCATGCTGCAGGGGGCAGTCCTGACGCCTGGAATCCAGGCGTCAGGTCAATTGAGCCCCCAACCTGTGGAATTGTGCTGAGAATCTGGCGGACTGACCGAGACGATCCATGGCCGACGACGATAAGCGGACCGACCCGATGAACACCCCCGCAATGCGGGTGCTGATGCGGATGCCAAGCCCGTCCGAGGCGCCGGCGCCCGGCGGTGCCGATAGGCCTGCCCTCGACAGGCCTCTTTCGTCTAAGCCAAGAGCCGGCAAGCCGCCGACCGAGGAGCCGTCGAAGCAGGCGGTCCATGATCGCGCCAAGATGTTCGAGGCCGTCCTGAAAGCCAAGCCGGCGGACCTTCCGACTGTCGAGCCGCCTGCCGAAGAAGCGGAGAAGCCGAAGACGCCGCGCGATCTGTTGTACCGTGGCAGCGTTTTTACCTTCCGACCGCTTGGCCCGCCACCGGGACAGGAACGCCGAAACGGCGTGATCGAGCGCTGGCAGGCCGATTCCAGTGTCGACGGCTGCGCCTTCAGCGTGGTGATCCGGGAATATTACGACGGGCGTTTCACCCCTTGGTCCCTCGAAAGCATTTTTTTCGGCGACTTTCTTCAGGCCGCTACCACCGGGGTAATCGCCGGGTTGCTGGAGGCACGGTGGGTCAAGGAGCAGTGGCTTCACCAGCAGACACGGCAGAAATTCTTGCTGTTCGTCATCCCCGCCGTAGCGCTCGTTGCTGCCATCGTCGGTTTCATCATCGGCCTGCGGCACGCCTGAAAGACCTCTCATGGCCCTGTTGTCCGGCTTGGCCGCGGTCATTATTCCGGTCTTGCTGATGTCCTTCGCTGGCTACCTGTGGGGCCGGCGCCGATTGGCATTCGACCAGGAACTGGTGACCAATCTGGTGACCTTGGTGGGGGCACCCAGCCTGGTCTTCACCACGCTGACCAAGATCCACCTGCCGGCCGTCCAGGTGGCGATGGTTGGTGGCGCAGCCGTCGGGTGCATGGTGCTGTTCGCCGCCGTCGCCGCCGGCGGGCTGATCGCGGCACGGTTGCCGCTCAACGTCTATCTGCCCTCCCTCGTGTTTCCGAATATCGGCAATATGGGGCTGCCGGTCTGCCTGTTCGCCTTCGGCGAGGATGGACTGGCACTGGCCATGATTTATTTCACGGTCGTCACCATCGGCCAATTCACCTTGGGTCCCGCCATCGCCGCCGGTCGCTTTCGGCCTGGTCTGCTGCTCAAGGCGCCCTTCCTGCCGGCCGTGGTCGCTGCCATGGCGGTCAATGCCTTTGGCGTGACGGTACCGCAATGGCTGGTGAATACAGCTTCTCTCGCATCGGGGCTGACCATTCCGCTGATGCTGATGGCCCTTGGCGTGGCGCTGGCCGAACTAAGAGTGGCCAACCTGCGGCGCGCTCTGGTGCTGTCGGCCGCTCGGCTGGTGCTTGGTGGTGGCGGGGGCTGGCTGGTCTGTCTGTTCTTCGGCCTGGATGGGGTGGCACGAGGCGTCGTGGTCGTTGAAAGCGCCATGCCGGTGGCCGTCTTCAACTATCTGTTCGCCCGGCTGTACGGTGATCAGCCGGAAGAGGTGGCGGGAATGGTGCTGGTTTCGACTGTGCTGTCCTACCTCACACTGCCTCTGCTGGTTGCCGCGGTGACGTAGCTTCACACTGCCTTGATGTCGGCCAACACCCGCTCGACGCTGTCGCGCAGGCCGGTCGCTTCGCCGGCCAGGTCGTCGGCGATGCCGTTCATCGCGCCGGCCAACCGGTGAGTTTCAGCCGCAGCCTGCGATACCTCGGAAATGTTGCCGGCGACCAGGGCGTTGCCTTCCGCGGCCTCTTGCACGCTGCGCGCGATCTCCCGTGTGGCGGCCGTCTGCTCCTCGACGGCGGTGGCGATGGAGGTCACCACTTCGCTGACGCGGCCGATGGTTTCCATCACCGAGCGGGTCGCTTCGACGGCCGAATGGGTTGAGTTCTGGATGCCTGCCACCTGTTCGGAGATATCCCCCGTCGCCCGGGCGGTCTGATTGGCCAAGCTCTTGACTTCGTTGGCAACCACGGCGAAGCCTTTCCCGGCCTCTCCCGCCCGCGCCGCCTCGATGGTAGCGTTCAGCGCCAGGAGATTGGTCTGGCTGGCGATGTCGTTGATCAGCGTAATGATTGCGCCGATCTTTTGCGCTGCCTCGTCCAATGACAGGATCAGATCATTGGCCCGTCCGATGCCGGCTACCGCCTGATCGGCGATCCGGCTGGTCTCCGTCACATGTCGGGCGATTTCCTCGGTCGAGGCGCTCAATTCCTCCGCCGCGCTGGCGACGGTTTGTACATTTGCCGCTGCCGTGCCAGCGGCGTCGGCCACGGCGGCGCTGCGTCGGCTGGCTTGGTCGGCGGCCGAGCCGAGGCCGGCCGAGACGGAGCGGGCCTGTTCGACGCTGGATGTCACAGAAGTCATCTTTGATCGTACCGCGGCGTCAAAGTCGAGCAGCAGCGACATGCGCTTGCGTGACTTTTCCAGGCCGCGTTCCTGTTCGCCCACCTTGGCCTTCTGCTCATCGACCAGTCCGGCCATGCGCTGCCGCAATTGGTCGATGCCGCGGGCCACTTGGCCGAGAGCGTCCTGGCGTAGCGTGCCTTCGACCGGCCGTTCCAAATTTCCGGCGGCCAGACGCTCGATGTCCCGGGTGAGAACCCGGAGGTCCTGCCCGGAGGCGGTGAACACCACAGCAAGAGCACCGGCGCCGGCAAGCAAAATCAGGCCGATGCCGAGCGTTGATGGTGTATTTATTGCGATCTCGACCACCAGGGACGCCGCAATCAAGCCAATAACTGCACTGATGGGTTTTGTTCTGTTGTCCATTATCTGCTGGCCTCGGTTCGCAGGTGTTCGCTCGTGGCGTGTGACTGGCTCGGTTGTCTGGTTTATACGCAGGGTCTGATGTAAGGCTTGTTCACTTCCCACAATTCGTCAAGGATTTGCGTGGCGGCAGTTGTAGAATTTATCACGGGATCAATCAGTAGGGCCTGCAAGGCCAGTTCTTTCGACGCGTGGATCGCCGCCTCGACGGCCAGTTGCTGAACCCCGGCCTGGACCTTCAGCATATTGGCGATAGGTTCGGGAAGTGGGCCCAGCGAGACTGGGTGAACACCCGCGGCGTCGGCCATCAGCGGCACCTCGACTGCCAGATCCGCCGGCAGGTTGGGAATCACGCCGCGATTGCAGACGATGCCGGATTCGATGAAGCGCTTCTGGTTGTGCAGAATGCCGGCGATGACCGCGACGACCCGCTCACCCCAGGACTCCTGCGACCATTCGTCGAGAGGCGGGGTGGTGCCGGCGATCACGCCCTCGATCAGGGCCTTGAGCCGTTCGCGACCGCGCTCGTCTTCCTCGAAGTCGAAGCCGTTCTCGCCGGCCTCCCAGCCATAGGGCAGGAACTCGCCAGTGTGGTCGTCGCTGCAGCTTGGCCATAGACCGAAGGCGTGGAAGAGTTTGCGGACCAGGGGCGTAAAGGACGGGTCGTAGGTCTTCTCCTTTTCCCGGAGCAGCGGGTAGAGGTCGCGCCCGGTGCGCCGTTCGTGCAGATGCATGATCCATTGGAAATGGTTCAGTCCAGCTCCCCAGAGATCCACCTCGGCTTCCGGCATGCCGAGGATCTGGCAAATGAACCAGCGGGCCAGGAATAGCCCGTGGCACATTCCCAGGGACCTGATCCGGCTGTAGCGGCTCAAGCCAAGCACGATGCGGCTTTCAGGGTTGGACAGGTTGATGAACAGGGCATCAGGGCAAAGCTCTTCGACGTCGCGGGCGATATCGAAGATCAACGGCATGGTTCGCAGGGTGAAGAACAGGCCGCCCGGGCCCCCGTTTTCACCGAGGGTGTGGCGGATGCCATATTTTTTTGGCACCTCGAAATCCAGCTTCCATAGACGGTTGCGGTCGATGGCCGCCGCATTGACGACGAAAGCGGCGCCATCGAGGGCCACCCGGCGGTCGGTGGTCCGCTCGATCTTCAGGCCGGCGCCACCCCGGCGATTGAGGATCTCGGCCAGATCGGCCATGCGCCCGAGCGCGTCCGGGTTGATGTCGACCAACGTGAGGGTGCTACCGGCCAAGTCCTTGCTGTTGAACAGGTCGCGGTACATGGACAGGCCGAAAGCTGCTCCGCCCGCACCGATGAAAACGATCTTCGTGGTATTGGTCATGGAACGCATCCCGTCGATTGCCGCCCGATTATAACGTCGGGAGAGGATAGCGCTCCTAACAGATTTCTTCAGGCCCGGGGATCAAGAGCAGGTTCGTCCTTTCCATTCCTGCCCTGCGCCCCGGCAAGCCCTATGCCTCCAACTGCCGGACGCCTTCGAGGAACTGGCTGACACGGTCATGCAGAAGCTTGGCGCGGCAGGCGGTGGCAGCGGTTTCGTCCAACATGTGGCGCGCGGCACTGCCCATTTCGCCGGCTTGCTGAGCGGCCCAGGTGATGTTGGTGGCGACCAATTCCGTGCCTTGCGCTGCGGCATTGGCATTGCGGGCGATCTCCTCGGTGGCTGCACCCTGCTGTTCGACCGCTGTGGCGATGGTTGACGAGATGCCGTTGATCTGCTGGACCGTATGAACGATGGAGCGGATGGCGCCCACCGCCTCCTTGGTCGCCGCCTGGATGCTGCCGATCTGCTGCCGGATTTCGTCGGTTGCCCGCGCGGTTTGGCCGGCAAGGTTCTTGACCTCGGTGGCGACGACGGCAAACCCCTTGCCCATGTCGCCCGCCCTTGCCGCCTCGATGGTGGCATTCAACGCCAGCAGGTTGGTCTGGCCGGCGATATCCGAGATCATGGTGACCACATCGCCGATGTGCTGGGCCGATTCGGCCAGGCTGGTGACCAGTTCGTCGGTCCGCCCGGCCGCCATGGCGGCGTGGCTGGTGATGGAGGCCGATTCGTTCACCCGCGCGGCGATCTGCGCGACCGAAGCAGCAAGTTGTTCAGCCGCCCCGGCCATGGTCTGGACATTGGCCGAAGCCTGGTTGGATGAGGTGTCGACGTCGCTCATCTGCCGCGAGGTCGTCTCGGCGACCCCGGTGATGTCGCGGGCCTTCGCTTCCAGTTCGTGCACCGATCGGGCGACGCCCTGGACAATTTCGTCGACTTCGCGGTCGAAACTGCGGGCCATCTGTTCGAGCTGCTCGGCCCGCGAATGGATCGCGCGTGTCTGGCGTTCCTGCTCGGCCCGCAGGCGCTCGACCGCTTCTGCATTCTCCTTGAAGACCTGGGCGGCGGTTGCCATCCGTCCGATTTCGTCCTTCCGGTGCACGCCGGGGATTTCGGTGCCGATCTGGCCGGCCGCCAGCCGCTCCATGGCCGCCTCCATCGCTGCCACCGGGCGGGTGATGGAGCGTTGGAAGACCAGCGAGGCCAGCAGGTATGCGACCGCGGCAAAACCGCCGAAAGCGATGGTCCGGAACAAGACCGCCGCGCGGGTTCGCGCCTGGCTCTCGGTGGCGCGGCTGCTGCCTTCGCGTGCCGCTTCGAATAGGGCGTCCACCTCAGGCTGGGCCGCTTTGAAGTGCGAGCGCACTTCGGCCAATTGTTTCACCATCGACAGCGTGGTGTCGGAATACGTCGCCATGTCCGCGATATAGGTGTTGAGCAACTGGTGAAATTTATTGCGGGTGGCGGGATCGAGTTCGCTGGCGTCGATCTTGAGGTCGAACTCGTTGGCCCAGCGTTTGTGGCGCCGCAGGAAGGATGGGTCTTTGAACTGCACGAAATCCTTTTCCGCCAGCCGCATCTGCAACATCCGGGCGACCATCGCGTCCTGGTTTGGCCAGACATCAAGTTCCGTCTGGATCGCTTTGAGAGAGGCCGCCAGCTTCGCCTTGAGTCCTTCGTCCTCGGTCAGCCCCAGGCGTTCGGCATCGCCGACCAGCTTTCCGAAGCTGTCGTTGATAGCCTTCAGGTCGGTGTCCATGGCTTCCAGTTCCTTCGATTCCCCAGCCGCGACGACAAGGGAGCGAAGCTCGCCGAGATCCTTCAATGCCAGGGCCGAGGTCTGGTGAAACAGCTCGACCGAACCGCGGTTCCCTTCATTGACGTAGGTGTTCTGGGCTGCCTGCATCACCAGCAGGTCCGCCCGGATGTCCGAGGCAAGGCGGGTCATCCGGCCGTAAGCCAGTTGTTCGGCGATGGCTTTCGAGGTCTTCATCTCGCCCCAGCCGTAGAAGGCGGCGAAGACCAGGCCGGCGCCCAGGGCCAGCATGACCAGAATGTGGAAGCGCCAACCGATCGGCCAATCGCAAAGCACAGGAATGTCACCGCTCTGCCAGATACGGGAAAGGCGGAGCGCTTCCTCATTCATTGTAATTGATGAATTAGTTGTGCTGTAAATGGTGGCAATGCTCATTTCTGGCACTCCCCACACTCCTCTTCAGTATATGCGATTTGTCTTGCTAAGACCTAGCCGATCAACGGCGGCAGCAAAAAGACACTTTTATGAAACTTTCTTGAAATGGCGCTCTGTGGCCAAGTGTATTCAATTTTATTTAATGACAATTCATTCGCCTCTTGAGCCGACAGGTGAGCGTAACGGTTGAACCGCGGCTCCGTTGAGGTGATTTTCTGAGGTCGGAAGCAAGTTTCGGGAACGGATTGACGGAGGATTGAATGAGGTGGCACGGGCTGAAGCAATTTGGCAGGGGAATCCTGACGGCGGCTGCGCTTCTGGCGGCCATGCCCTCGATGGCGGAGGAGGCGCAGCATGCACAGCAGGCACCCGAAGCGGCCAATGGCTCGATTCTGCTGACCGTGTTCTTCCGGCACGACCAGTCGAAGACGCTGGATGAAATCAACCAACATCTGCGCCAGACCGGCTATTTCAAGCGGTTCCCACCGCCGGGGATCGAGGTGGTGTCCTGGTACGTGATGATGGGCATCGGCCAGGTGGTCACCCTGCGGGTGCCGGCGGATCGTCTGCGCGAGGTAAATCGGGTGATCGAGGAAACGGCCTGGGGAGGCTATCGTACCGAGTTCTACCCCACATACGACTTCAAGGCGGTTGCCGAGGCGCAACACGAGGCGGCCCAGAAATAAAAAAAGATGCGCCGCATTGGCTGCGGCGCATCGAGGCGGCGTTGCGGCAAATCAATCCGTTGGTGGGCCGCCTTATCCAGACGCTTGGGAACCAAGCGTCTGGGGCGGACTACCAGGGGATTTGCCGTAATGCTCAGGGAATCATGAATGGCAATAGATAGGCCTGGATCATCGTGAGGATGCCGAC
This sequence comes from Pseudomonadota bacterium, assembly GCA_021793155.1. Lineage (GTDB taxonomy): Bacteria > Pseudomonadota > Alphaproteobacteria > Rhodospirillales > Magnetospirillaceae > DUZF01. The sequence continues at coordinate 108,409 of JAJYTF010000008.1, forward strand.
GATCACCACGAAGAACAGGCTGTGCTTGATGGTAAAACGGAACAGGTCGGATTCGTGACCGACCAGACCCACTGCCGCACAAGCCACGGCGATGGATTGCGGCGAGATCATCTTGCCGGTGACCCCGCCGGTGGTGTTCGCCGCGACTAATAGCGTGTCGGGTGCGCCGATCTGGTGGGCGGTGTTGGCCTGCAGGCTGCAGAACAAGGCGTTGCTCGACGTATCCGAACCAGTGAGGAAGACCCCCAGCCAGCCCAGTACCGGCGAGAAGAACGGGTAGGCCGAGCCGGTGCCGGCAAGCAACAGGGCCAGGGTCGAAGACAGTCCGCAGTAGTTGGCGATGAAGGCGAAGGCGACCACCATGCCGATGGTGTAGATCGGTCGCAGCAGTTCCTTCACTGTCTCACCGAAGGCCTTGGCCGCGTCGCCCGGCTTCATGCCCAGGACGAGCATCGACAGGATCGCGGCGAAGAGGATCGCCGTGCCGGTGGCCGACAGCAGGTTGAGGTCGTAGCCGGCGGCGTAGGGTGTCGGCTTGGCAACGATCGGCGCTGCCTTGATCACCAGCTTGTCGAGGCCGCCGATGTCGAAGTGCAGTGTCGTTCCGGCCAGCGGGGCTCCTTTGGCGAACAGGGCCTTGAACCCGGGCAGGCTCCAGATGGTCACCATCAAGGTGAGGATGAGGAACGGTGACCAGGCCTTGAAGATCTGCGCGTGCGTAAAGCCATGGGCGGTCTTTTCCAGCGTGGCTTCCTCCGTCTTGAAACGGAAGATCTCCTTCGGATGCCAGATCTTCAGGAACACGGTGAGGCTTACCAGGCTGACCAGAGCCGAGATGATGTCCGGCAGTTCCGGGCCGATGAAGTTGGACGTAAAGAACTGGGTGATGGCGAAGCTGCCGCCAGCCACCAGGATGCCCGGCCAGGTTTCGCGAACGCCCTTCATGCCGTCCATCACCAGAACGATCCAGAACGGGACGAATACCGACAGGAACGGTAGCTGGCGGCCAGCCATGGCGCCGATTTTCATCGCTTCCATGCCGGTGACCTTGCCGGCCATGATGATCGGAATACCCATGGCGCCGAAGGCCACCGGAGCGGTGTTGGCGATCAGGCACAGGCCCGCGGCGTAAAGCGGGTTGAAGCCCAGGCCGACCAGAAGCGCCGCGGTGATGGCGACGGGGGCGCCGAATCCGGCGGCGCCTTCGAGGAAGGCGCCGAAGGAAAAGCCAACCATGAGCATCTGCAGCCGCTGATCCTCAGTGATCGAAATGACCGAGGACCGGATGATCTCGAACTGGCCGGTCTTCACCGTAATCTTATAAAGGAAGACGGCTGCGACGATGATCCAGGCGATCGGCCACAGGCCGATGAAGAAGCCATAGAGTCCCGAAGCCACGGCCATCGAGGCGGGCATGCCATAGAACAATATGGCTACGGCCAGGGCGATGGCGACCGTGATGGTTGCCGCCACATGGCCCTTCATGCGCAACACGGCCAAGGCGACGAAGAAGACGATGATCGGCAATGCGGCGATCAATGACGAGAGCCATAGATTGCCGAGCGGATCGTAAATCTGCGTCCAAGTTTGCATGCTTGCTCCTGCGAATCGGCCGACAGCCCTTCTGTCTGGATGTGAGCACCGCACGTCCTCCGCCCCTGGCGATCAGTCCCACGGCTCCGACGCTCCCCGTTCGATACGGGGGATGGCGGTCGTCTCGGCTGCTCCCCCCAAATTGGTGTTCGGCACCCTTTTCGAACTTATCGGATGGCATGGTAAATTGATTTTACCAATGATGTAAAGTGGGCAACAACGCGGACCATGAGTCCGGCTGTGGTTTATCGCCCGAACAGTTACCAAAACCGGAACGACAGAGTGACCATGCCGAAGCGATCTTCGCCCCGCTGCCCGCAGAATTCCTTGGCTCGTTCGGCCACAGTGAACTCTAGCTGCGGGAGGTCCGTCCAGAATAGCGAAGCTCCCGCCAGCAGGTCGGCAACCAGGGGCTTCTTGTCGACGCTGCGGCTGCTTTCCCAAATGTTGCCGTCGAGGAAGATGTTGCGGGCGACGGCGCGGCCCCGGGTGCCGACGAAAAGGTGCCAACCGAGGAGACCCTGTATGCGGTCGGCATCGAACCAGGTGCCGGAGATGCTCGGTCGGATATGCGGTGGGCCGTAGTCGGCAGCCAGATCCTGGCCGACCCGCAGCAGGATGCCGGCTTCGCCATAGGTGAACACGTTGCCGCCGGTCGCTCCCATTTCAGGGATGGCGTCGACGCCGACGACGCCCTGCGGGAAATTACTTGCCCTGGGAATCTAGCGCGTCGCCGATTGGCGCAAACCTGCCGAGGTTCAGGGGTGGCCGGGGGTTCCCGACATATGCCGGAATATGCGATTATGCGTTGCCCTCGCTGGAAAGAATGCCTGTGACATCCGCCGATCTCGTTTCCCGTATCCTCTATCGCGACGCCATGATGCTTGTCATCGACAAGCCTTCGGGTCTGGCGGTCCATGCCAGCGGCCGGGATGACGATCATTTGGGAAAATACCTCGACCTCCTGGCCTTCGGCCTTCCGCAGCCGCCCGAACTGGCCCATCGGCTCGATCGTGAAACCTCGGGCTGTCTCGTCTTGGGCCGGCACCGCCAGGCGTTGAAGCGCCTGGGCGGGCTGTTCGCCACACGGCGGGTGGAGAAGGTGTACTGGGCGGTGGTGGTCGGCGACCCTCCGGCTGAATGCGGCTGCATCGATCGGCCCTTGGCCAAGATCGAGGCTAACACGCGGCACTGGCGGATGAAGATCGACCCCCGCGGGCAGTCGGCGATCACCGACTGGCGTCTGCTGGGGCACAGCGGCCGGCTGTCGTGGCTGGAATGCCGTCCGCGGACGGGCCGTACGCACCAACTCCGCGTGCATCTCGCCTCGATCGGTTGCCCCATCGTCGGCGATGGAATTTACGGCAGAGGCACCGCCGACCTGGTGGACGGGCGCCTGCACCTCCATGCCCGTGCCGTGGCCTTGCCGCTGTATCCGAAAAGGCCGCCGGTCACGGCCGTGGCGCCGGTGCCGATCCACATGGCGGAAAGCCTGGCAGCCTGCGGCTGCGGAGAGTTGACGGAAGACGAAAAAGATCAGTGAATGGCCAGATCATCGCGCATTGATGGCGATGACGGGTGAGAGAAGGAAGGAGAAGACGATGCGGGTATTGGTCGTCGGTGCAGGGGCTGTCGGAGGCTATTTCGGCGGACGCTTGCTGGAAGCGGGACGGGACGTCACCTTCCTCGTACGCCCGCGCCGCCGCACCCAGTTGGCCGCCGACGGGCTGGTTATCAGCAGCCCGTTCGGTGATGCACGTCTGTCGCCGCTGACGGTCTCGGCAGAAGAGATCACCGGCTCCTGGGATCTTATCGTCCTGAGCTGCAAGGCCTATGACTTGCCGAAGGCGATCGACGCCATTGCCGGCGCGGTCGGGCCGCAGACCATGATCCTGCCGCTGCTTAACGGCATGGCCCATCTGGACGAATTGGAGCGCCGGTTCGGTGCCGACCGTGTCCTCGGCGGGTTATGCTCCCTGGCCGTGACGATGGACCAGCAGGGGGCGATCCGCCATCTGAACCAAATGCACAACCTTGCCTTCGGCGAGCGCCGCGGCGGGGAGAGCGAAAGGATCAAGGCTGTCGCCGAACTGATGGGGCCGGCCAAGTTCAGTTGGCGGGCCAGTACCGATATCATTCTCGAAATGTGGGAAAAATGGGTCTTCCTGGCGGCCCTGGCTGCCGGCACATGCCTGTTGCGTGCCAGCGTCGGCGATATCGTGGTGGCGGGCGGGAAAGACATTCTGCTCGGCCTCGTGTCCGAGAGCCAATCGGTGGCCGAGGCGGCTGGCTACGGTGCTCGAGAGGAGGTGCTCGACAAGAGTCGGGGGATGCTGACTGCTGTCGGCTCACCGCTGACCGCGTCGATGCTGCGCGACCTCGAGAGCGGCGGTCCCATCGAGGCGGACCATGTCATCGGCGACTTGTTGCGGCGAGCCCAGGAAAGCGCTCTGACCGTACCGTTGCTGCGGCTGGCTTATCTCCACCTCAAGGCCTATGAGGCGCGCCGCCAGCGGGAAGCGACGCCTTCGTAAATTTCCTCCGGTCGGGGCCGTCTTACCCGGCGAGGGGCAAGAACCAAGCCCGCGCAGCTGACCCGAAATCGCGCCATTGGCGTGGGTTTATATTACCGGTATATGAAAATACTCGGATGATAACTTGGCACGTCTTGCTTGCCGCAAATAAAAACTCTTAGAGTCCCCTCGAAGTGATCAATCACTGGAGGCAAAGGAATGGTTTGTCTGGCAGTCGCTGTCGACGATGCCGGCCTCCGCCAGGAAATGGTCGTCGAACTTGGGCGACTGGGATTTGCCGTTACTGGTCTGGCGGACCGCCAACTGCTGAGGGAACATCTGACGGATGAAGGGTGCGACGTGGTGATCCTCGACTGGGGGAGGCGCCACGACGATGACGAGACCTTGGCCTACCTCCGCGAAACCTATCTGGGGGGCGTCGTTCTGCTGTGCGGCGACAACGTCGAGACCCGCGTCCGCGGTTTTCGGGCGGGAGCCGACCTTCACTTGCCCTGGCCGCCGGATATTCGCGAACTGGCGGCGGCGACGGAGAACCTGGCCCGCCGCATTTGTGTGCTGCGCGCCGCCGCAGCCAGCCCGGCAGGCGCCGAGGATGGGGCACCGTCTTGGTTGCTCGATACGGTGAAGTGGGAGTTGACGATCCCGGACGGTCGGAAATTGCCGCTGACGGGCGGCGAATTCCGCTTTCTCGGCTGCCTGATGGCGGTTCCCGGCCGGCCGGTCCCACGGGCGGAAATCATCCGGGCTCTCGGCTACCTCGAGGATGGCTACGAGCCGCGGAGCCTCGACGCCGTGGTGCGGCGCCTGCGCCGCAAGGCGGAACGCGTGCTCGGCATCGAATTGCCCATCCGTGCCGCCCATGCCCACGGCTATGTGTTCATCGCTGCCGCCCGTGGAGGTTTGGGATAGAATTCGCCAATGAACGGCGAAGATCTTCGATCCCGCATCCTTTATCAGGATGCCAATCTTCTCATTGTCGACAAGCCTGCCGGCCTGGCGGTCCATGGCGGGCCACGGACCACAGTGCATGTCGAGGGAATGCTGCCCGCCTTGTCGCTGGGCTATCGGCATCCGCCGCGCCTGGCCCACCGTCTGGACCGCGATACCTCGGGTTGCCTGGTGCTGGCCCGCCACGCGAAGGCCTTGTCGCGTCTTGGCCGGCTGTTCGGCGCCGGGCGGATTGAAAAGGTCTACTGGGCAGTCGTGCAGGGGACGCCCAACGGCGAACATGGGCGCGTCGAGCTGCCGTTGCGCAAGGTGACCAGCCGCGACGGGTGGCGCATCGAGGGAACGACGTCCGGCCAAGCCGCGGTCACCGACTGGCTGCGGCTTGGCGGGGCGGATGGCATGACTTGGCTCGAACTTCGTCCGCACACCGGGCGGACACATCAAATTCGCGTGCATTGCGCCTCGGGCCTGCAATGCCCCATCCTCGGCGATCCGGTTTACGCGCCGCCCTCGGAGCGGCCGCTGCACCTGCTCGCCCGTGCGGTCTCCGTGCCCTATTGGGCTGACCGACCGCCAGTTCAGGTCGTGGCCCCGCCGCCGCCGCACATGGAAGCCGCCTTACGCGCCTGTGGCTGGGTTCCGTGACAGCGCTGTCAGAAGGGTGGGCGTTCCGTCAGTTTCCGGCGGACGATCTCGGCGACCTGCCGGGTGTCGTCGAGCGGTTCGTAGGCCCAGCTGTCCAGTTTACCGTCGAATCGGCGGGTCAGGCCGTCGACCTCCAGACCTTGGTGAAATCGACGGAACTTGTCGGATCCACCTTCCAGGTCGACAATATAGACCGGTTTGCCGGTGGAGCAGGCTTCGCAGACCATGTTGACGCTGTCGGCGGTAACCACCAGGAAATCCGCCGTGGCCAGATAGCCGAGATAAGGATTGTCCCCCCGGCCGTCCCAGATCTCGCCGGGCAGTCCGGCGAGATGGCGGCGCAGAGCCGCTTCATTCTCGGCGCCGGTGCGCCGCGACGGGGTCACCATCAACGCCGCGCCATGGGTGCGGGCCAAGGCGGCCAAGCGCTCGGCCAGGCGTTCGGCGATCGCCGGCGTCAGGCGATGGGCTCCGCTATTGCCGCCCACCAGGACAGCGATACGCGGATGGGGCAGGTGTCCAAGGCGTTCGGCAAAACGGCTGGCGGCGGCCGCTAATTTTTCCGCACTGACCTTGTGCAGGGCGCCTTTGGTCACGATCACATTGGCACCGCGCAGGCGGTCGTGGCGCGGCACCACCACCAGGTCGAAATGGCGGGGATGGATGCCCGGATCCTGAATTTGGACGCGGAATGTGCGGCCCCGGCTCATCCGGGCGATCGCCAGTGACGAGGAAACGCTGTGGCGCCCGGTGGCGATGAGGATGTCCGGCAAGGGGCCGTCCAACTGGTCGCCCTCGGCGGCGAGCGACCACCGGTTGCCGAGGCGAAGGAGGAATGGGCTCAGCTGCTTCCATGGCGTGCGCAGCCGCACGCGCTTGATCACCGGATCCAGTCCCAATCCCTCGGCCAGGCCGACACACTGGTTTTCCATGCCGGCCTTGCCGTCGGTGACCACCCAGCAACTCAACCCACCCATCTCTATCCTCTGTCCCGCTATTGCGCAGTTGCCGTGTATACTAGAGATCCCTGAAAGGGAGAATGCCATGCGCGCGATGGTGCTCGATCGGCCGGGAGAGCCGTTGCGGCTCGATCGGCGAAAGATCCCCGAGCCGGGCCTGCAGCAAGTGCTGGTCAAGGTGGCGGCTTGCGGCGTCTGCCGGACCGACCTCCATGTGGTCGACGGCGAATTGCCGCACCCCGAGCTGCCGTTGGTTCCCGGCCACGAGATCGTCGGGAGGGTGGCTGCCTTGGGAGGCGAAGTGGAGCGCTTCTCCCTCGGCCAGCGGGTCGGCGTACCGTGGCTGGGCTGGACCTGCGGCCAATGCATCTATTGTCTCTCCGGGCGCGAGAACCTGTGTGCAGCGGCCCGCTTCACCGGCTACACGCTGGATGGCGGCTATGCTGAATATGCCGTCGCCGACCAGCGTTATTGCTTCGTGCTTCCCGACGGCTACGATGACGTGGCAGCTGCCCCGCTGTTATGCGCGGGGTTGATCGGCTACCGATCCCTGGCCATGGCCGGCGACCCGGCCCGCCTTGGCCTCTACGGCTTCGGTGCGGCGGCCCATATCGTGGCTCAGGTGGCGACGGGGCAGGGCAGGCAGGTATTCGCCTTCAATCGGCCCGGCGACACTGCGGCGGCGCAACTGGCCATGTCGCTGGGGGCGGTATGGGCCGGAAGTTCCCTCGATGCACCGCCGGAACCGCTGGATGCGGCGATCATATTCGCCCCGGTCGGCGCCCTGGTGCCGCAAGCCCTTGCGGCGGTAGGGAAGGGTGGGACGGTGGTTTGCGCGGGCATCCATATGTCCGACATTCCCGGTTTCCCGTACCGCCTGCTCTGGGAGGAACGGATGGTCCGCTCGGTCGCGAACCTGACGCGCGCCGACGGGGAAGCCTTCCTGGCGCTGGCGGGCCGCATACACATCCATACAGCGACCGACGTCAGGCCGCTGGATCAGGCCAACCGGGCCTTGAGCGACCTCAGGAATGGGCGGGTTACCGGGGCCGCAGTCTTGCGCTGTGAATGAAAACCGTCATCTTGTTGCAAGTATTGAATAGGATTTTTGCCGCATTGACCGGCCCTTTTGTGTCGGCTAGTCTCGCCGCCGCGAGGGGATGGGGCGAATGAGTCACCATATATTTCAACAAATCGTCGATGGTTCATTGGATGCCATCGCCGCGTTTGACACAAATCTGGAATTTATCTACGGAAATCTCCCATTCTGCAAAGAATTTCGGCGAAATTATGGCGTTCCCATCGTGCCGGGAGACAGTCTCAAGGTTGTCTTCTCGGCCATGCCGTCACAACTACAGCTCGCAGAAAGGATATTCGCCCGGGTGTTCACGGGCGAAAAATTCACCTTGCGGCTAGAGGTTGGGCTGCCCGAATTCCATCGTGGCCTTTACGAGATGGCCTTTTTTCCATTGTACGACGACCAGGGAAAGCTGGTCGGCGCGGCCATGGATTCACGCGATATCAGCGACAGCGCCCACTGGAAGGATTGGGCGCTGGATTGCGCCAAGGCGGGCACCTGCACCTGGAATCTGCTATCGGGCACGCTAGAATGGGACGCCCATCTGTACGAGCTTCTCGGGGTCGATCCGGACAAGGCGAGGCCGACCTATGGGGCTTGGCTCAATGCGGTGGTGGCGGAAGACCGCCCGCGCCTCCACGCGGCAGTACGGGAGGTGCTGGCGGGGCGGCAGCGCCATTTCCAGCTGGATTTCCGCATCCGCCATCCCGAAGGCCTGAGATGGCTGACCTTCTTCGGACGTACCGACTATGGTGCGGACCTCCGGCCCTCTCGCATCGCCGGCCTGTGCATCGATTTGACCGACTTGCGGGAGACCGAATTGGCGCTTGCCGCCGCACGGGACGAGGCGATTCGTGCGCAGGCCGAGGCAGAACGCGCCGCCCGGGCCAAATCGCGGTTCCTGGCGGCAGTAAGCCATGACTTGAGGCAACCGGCCCAAGCTCTGACCCTGCTGGTCTCGCTGCTCAAGCAGCGTGCCGCCGGCACCGCTCTGGCCGGCCTTGACGTCTCGATCGAACGAGCGGTTTCCGCCCTCAAGCTGGTGCTCGACGGGGTGCTCGACATTTCGCGCCTGGATGCTGGCATTATCGACGTGCACCCTGAAATGGTCTCCGTCGGCGACATGCTGCGGCGCCTTGCTGGCGCCTACCGGCAGCGGGCCGAGGATCAGCGGCTGGATCTCCGGCTGGTGCCATCTTCGGCAACCGCCTGGACAGATCCGCTCCTGCTGGAGCGGATGATCAGCCAACTGCTGGAGAATGCCCTGCGCTTCACGCCGCACGGTCGCATCCTCGTCGGGTGCCGGCGGCGGGGGGAAAGGCTTTCCATCGAAGTGCTGGATACCGGTATCGGCATCGCCGATGACCAGCGGGAGTCCATCTTTCAGGAATTCTATCAGGTCGGCAACGAAGCCCGGGACCGCGCCCTCGGTCTCGGCCTGGGCTTGGCTGTAGTCCGCCGGCTTGCCGAAATATTGGGGGCCGAGGTGCGGGTATTCTCCGTCCCGGGGCGGGGATCGCGGTTTGCCATCGTGCTGCCCGCCGAGGTTCCCTGTGGTGGCAATCTGGCGGAACAGGCTCCGCCATTCCTCGGTCCGCCGTTGGGGTGTGTGGCCATGGTGGTGGAAGATGACGAGACGGTTCGCACGAGCCTGCGGCTGCTTTTGGAGCGCTGGGGCTATGGGGTGATCGCCTTGGCCACCGCCGAGGCCGCGGCGGACTGCGGTGTGGTGCCTGATTTCATTCTGGCCGACCTTCAACTGAACGGCGGGATGAACGGAATGCAGGCGATCGAGGCGATCCGGCGCAGGTGCGGCAAGCCGGTGCCGGCGGTGATCGTCACCGGCGATACCGAGCCGGCCCGCACGCTGGAATTGCAGCGCCTCGGGTTTCCGGTGCTTTATAAACCGGTCGGTGTCGACGATCTGCAGGCCCAGTTGGCGCGCATGTTGGGTGACGGTTAGACCGCGATGTGGGGAATCTGCATCATGCTCAGCCGCCGTTGAGGCGGCTAAACCCGCGGATGCACGCGCCCCGGCGAGGGCAATTCGATCAGGTTCTGTCTGAGGGGCAGTGACTGGTGGCGCCCGCCGCGGCGCGCGTTGTGCAAGCAGTCGGGTCGGCAACGCCGACGGTGCGGTTTGCCGCGCCGACGTCGAGGCTGGGGCTTTTCCGAAGAAGCCGCCGGATAGAATCCATTCCTGCCGGCGGCATGGATCTGATGCTGCGTTCGATCGCCGGGGCAAAATACGCGAAAACCTGACGGTAGGGCCGGCGTTTGAACGACGCAACCGAGCGGATCAGGTCGGCCGGTGTCATCCACTGCCAGGCACAGAATTCCGGATGGGGTGTCTCGATCCGGATGTCCCCGTCGGTGCCGTCGAAGCGCATGAGGAACCATCGATGCTGCTGGCCGCGGAACGCTCCGCTCCGGGGAGAGACCTGCGCCGCCGGATAGTTGTAGCGGATCCAGCCAGGGAAGGCGTCGAGGATCTCGGCCTTGAGCGTGCCCAGTTCTTCCGACAGTTCGCGCATGGCCGCCTGCTCGGGCATTTCGCCCGGCAAGACCCCGCCTTGCGGCATTTGCCAGGGAGGAACGCGCCCATCCCGCCGGCATCCGGCGAAAATCAGGCCGCTGTGATTGATCAGGACGATTCCTACGCCAAGCCGGTAGCTGGTGGGCCCTGACATGGAAACCCTGCAATTATTGTATGGGAATTCGGTGTACCATGGGGTGTGCGGGAGCGCGATGACTTTTGTCGGGAGATTGAGTTGGTGAGCCGATATACCCATAAGTATTATGTTGGTATGTGGGGGGGTGAAGCCTGACCTGCGAACGACGCAATTCTGGGATCTTCGGCAACCTGTTAAAACGTTCTTATCCCAAGGGCACCGCCGATCGCCCTTCCCCCCCATCCCACCCCGCGGTCGGCAGTGCCCTTGGTGATTCTTTTCAGGCCCAATCCCCGGCTTGGTTCAGCTTCGCGGTTATTCTGACTGAGACAAGGCGCCGTTCTTTCGGACAGTGCTTGTTTCGGGCTGTGCGAGTCGGGTCTGGGCGGTTACCATCGCGGTCGTTCGGCTGGCCTTCAGGAAGACTCGTCCATGGCATCCAACTCCCTACGCGACAAGGATCTTGCCTATACCTTGCACCCCTATACGAACTTGCGTGCGCATGAACGCAAGGGACCGCTGATCATCACCCGCGGGAAGGGGGTCGAGGTATTCGACGAAAGCGGCCGGGGGTATATCGACGCGATGGCTGGACTGTGGTGCGCTGCTTTGGGGTTCTCGGAACCCCGCCTGGCTGAGGCTGCCAAGCGGCAGATGTCGCGACTGGGTTTCTATCACCAGTTTAGTCACAAGGCCCATGATCCGGGAATCGAGTTGGCGGCCCGGCTCATCGAGATGGCTCCGGTGCCGATGAGCAAGGTGCTGTTCTCGAATTCCGGTTCGGAAGCCAACGACACGGCGGTCAAGCTGATCTGGTATTTCAACAATGCGCTGGGCCGCCCGCAGAAGAAGAAGATCATCGCGCGCCGCCGCGCTTATCACGGGGTGACCGTTGCCTCGGCCAGCCTCACCTCGCTGCCGGCCAACAACCGTGATTTCGACCTGCCCCTCGATCGCTTCATTCACACCGACTGCCCTCACGCCTATCACGACGCGTTGCCGGGGGAAGACGACGAAGCCTTTGCCACCCGTCTTGCCACCAATCTCGAGGAGCTGATCCTGCGGGAAGGGCCGGACACGGTGGCGGCTTTCTTCGCCGAGCCGGTGATGGGCGCCGGCGGCGTCATTGTGCCGCCGGCCGGCTATTTCCCCAAGATCCAGGCCGTGTGCCGCAAATACGACGTTCTGACCCTGGCCGACGAAGTGATCTGCGGCTTTCATCGCACGGGCAACGTATGGGGCTGCCAGACTCTGGACTATGCACCGGACATGCTGACCTGCGCCAAGGCCCTGTCGTCCGGATACCTGCCCATTTCCGCCCTGATGCTCAACGATCGGATCTATCAGGTAATCGCCGATAATTCGGCGAAAATCGGCACTTTCGGCCACGGCTACACCTATTCCGGCCATCCGGTGGCGGCCGCCGTGGCCCTGGAAACGCTCGATATCTATGCCGAGCGCGACATCGCCGGGCATGTCCGGCAGGTAGCGCCGTTCATGCAGGCCCAGCTTGCCGCCCTCGCTGATCATCCTCTGGTGGGCGAGGTGCGCGGCGTGGGTCTGATCGGTGCAATGGAACTGGTGGCCGACAAGGGCACACACACCAATTTCCCGCCGCCGCAGCTGGTCGGACCCCGGGTGGTTGAGGCAATGGAGCGGCACGGCCTTATCGGCCGGGCGATGGCCAACGACTCGCTGGCCTTCTCGCCGCCTTTGATCATTACCGAGCCGGAACTGGAGGAACTGTTCCGCCGCGCCCGTCTGGCCCTCGACGAGGTGGCCGCGGCACTTTAGGCCGTGATGCGATTGCTTCGACTCGCGATCTTGAGCCGGAGAGGTGCTTGCGCCTTGAAAAAGCGGAGCTTTTTCAGCCTGGCAAAACCTGAGAGGCGCTTACGCCCGAGCGCACTCGGCTAGGGCTCCCTCCGTGTCCGACCGGCGATGACCAGCCCAATGCCGCCCAGCACGGCGACCGAGGCACTCGCCAGGCGCAGAGTGATGGTCTCGCCCAGCATCGCGGCGCCGCCCAGGGCGGTGATGACCGGGACGCTGAGTTGGACCGACGCGCCCTGCGCTGCGCTCAAGCTGGGAAGTGCCGTATACCAGAGGACATAGCCGAGCGCGGATGTCAGGGCGCCTGATACCGTCGCATAGACCAGCCCCGCGGCATCGTGCGCGCCGCCGGCCGCCATCGGTATCACCAGGACCAACGCCATCGGCGCGGCCCGCAGGAAATTCCCCGCCGTGGCGGCGATGGCATCGGTGCTGCGGCGGCCCAGCAGCGAATAGGCGCCCCAGGCTACCCCCGCCGACAGCATCAGGACCGCGCCGAGGAACGGTGGGGCGGACACCCCCGGAGCTACGAGCGCTACGAGCCCGGCCAGGGCCAAGGCGAGGCCAAGCCACTGGCCGCGGGTCAGGTATTCGCCACGCAGTATGCCGGCGATCACCATGGTGGCCTGGACCGCGCCGAACAGCAGAAGGGCGCCGGTTCCGGCCGGCAGCGACACATAGGCGAAGGAGAACGCCGCGGCGTAGGCGAAGAGGGACAGCGCCGCGCGCCACGAGCCGCCGATGGAGCGGCCGCGTCCGGTGGCCGCGGCGATGGCCCACAACATCGCCGCGCCCGAGAGGATGCGGACCAGGGTGAACGTGGCCGGGTCGATGCCGGTATGGGTCAGGGCCGATCGGCAGAGCACGGAGTTGGCGGCGAAGGCCAGCATGGTGATCGCCGTGAGACCGATGGCGGCGCATCTGCCGGGGCCTTTCGACGGCCGCGCGGCACCGGCCGGGACTGTCGCGTCCCTGTTGGTCATTGCGTTTCCTCTACTGCAGTTTTTGTTGATGTTACCTGGCGCCGTTGCTCAGTGCCACGCCGACGAAGATGGTGAGCACGGCGGCCCACAGCCATGGGCCGTAGTATTCGCCGAGCAGCAGCCCGCCGACGGCGAGGCCGGTCAAGGCGATGATGAAACCGCATTGGCTCAGATAGACGGGGCCGGCGCGGCGTTGCAGTTCAAGGAACATCATATAGGCCGGCGCCGTGAGCGCGCCGGCGGCAATCAGCGGCAGGAGCCCGCCACTACCGGCGGGTATCGCACCATCCAGCGATGCCGTCAGCGGCAGCAACTCCGCCGCCCCGCCCAGCAGCATGCCGGCGGCCAGCGGCAAGGGCTGGCCTTCGGGCGGCCAGGCCCGGCTGCGATAGATATTGCCTGCGGCAAGGCTGAGCGGAGCCCCCAGGGCGACGAACAGCCACAGCGGACTGGCCGCGGGGGGCAGGCTTCCTTCCGGCAGCGCGATCATCAGCGTGCCGAGGAATCCCAGAAGAATGCCGGCACTGCGCCGCCAGGACAGAGGTTCGACCCCGAGGGCGGCAGCGACGGCCATAGTGAACAGGGGTGGGAAAGTGTAGGCCACCGAGGCCAATCCGGCACCGAGATGCGGGATGGCGAGATAGACCAGCAGATTGGGCAGGGTGATTCCGGTCAGCCCGGACAGGGCGTAATAGCGCAGGTGGCGCCGGTTCCACAGCATCCGTTGGCTCCGTGCGCGGCAAGCCAAGGTTATTCCCAGCCCGCCGCCCAAAGCCTGCCAGAAGGCGAAAGCGGGAGCTGAAACGCCGTGGGCCGCCGCCAGCTTGGCGAGCGGGGGCACCAGGCCCATCAACAATCCGAACCCGAGAAGAAGAACCAGCGGCAGTCGACGGTCGACCATCGACCAAAGATGGCGGCTTTTCACCGCCCTGAAAAGACGAAGGATCGTTCGGAAATGATGCGGCTATGTCCAAGCCGACGCGAAGGGCGGGGATTGCTCCCCGCCCTTGGGTGAACGTCTGTGGAAACCCCCTATTCCGCGACGTTCACCACCGGTCCCAGTTCGGTGCGCGGGGAGGCTTTGCCCAGTGCGGCGTTGAGCTTTTCCCGGTCCAGTTCCTTTTCCCACCAGGAGACGACGACAGTGGCGACGCCGTTGCCGCTGATATTGGTCAGGGCGCGGCATTCGCTCATGAATTTGTCGATGCCCAGTACGATGGCCATGCCCGGCACCAGGGCCGGATTGACCACGGCAAGGGTGGCGGCCAGGGTGATGAAGCCGGCCCCGGTGACACCCGACGCACCTTTCGAGGTGAGCATGGCGACGATCAGGATGGTCAGCTGATCCGAGAGCGAAAGATCGACGTTCATCGCCTGCGCGATGAACAGGGTAGCCAGCGTCATGTAGATATTGGTGCCGTCGAGGTTGAACGAGTAGCCCGTCGGAACGACCAGGCCGACCACCGATTTCGAGCAGCCCATTTTTTGCAGTTTGTCCATGAGCTGCGGCAGGGCGCTTTCCGAGGACGAGGTGCCCAGCACGATCAACAATTCGTCCTTGATGTAGCCCAGGAACTTGAAAATGTTGAAGCCGGCGATGCGGGCGATGATGCCCAGCACCACGAAGATGAACAGGCCGGCGGTCAGGTAGAAGGTGGCGATCAGCCCCAACAGGTTACCGAGCGCCGCGGGTCCGAACTTGCCGATGGTGTAGGCCATGGCGCCGAAGGCGCCGAAAGGCGCCGCCTTCATCACGATGCCGATGACGCCGAAGATGCCCTGGGCGAAGTCGTCGACCAGAGTGCGCACGCCTTTGCCGCGTTCTCCCAGCGCCATCAAGGCGAAGCCGAACAGGATCGAGAACAGCAGGATCTGCAGAATGTCGCCTTTGGCGAAGGCGCCGACCACGCTGTCGGGAATGATGTTGAGCACGAAGTGGACGCTCTTGGTCTCGCCCGCCGCCTTGGCATAGCCGGCGACCGCCGCCGCATCGGGCGCATTGCCGGCGAACCCGGCGCCGGGGCGCAGGATATTGCCCACCAAAAGGCCGATGGTCAGAGCAAAGGTCGAGACGATTTCGAAATAAATCAATGCCTTGACGCCGACGCGGCCGACCTTCTTGGCGTCCTGGATATGGGCGATGCCCGAGACCACGGTGCAGAAGATGATCGGCCCGATGACCATCTTGATCAGCTTGATAAAGCCGTCGCCCAAGGCCTTGAACCAATCGTTGGTGGCCAAATGCGGAGACAGCCAGCCGATGGCGGCGCCGAGGACGATGGCAAACAGTACCTGAACGTAGAGCACCTTGTAGAAAGGCTTCTTCGTCGTTGGTGCCGTGCCGGAACTGGATGGGGAACTGACCATGGTGGCTTCCTCCGGGTTTTCTGTTTGCGCTCGGCCCAGATGCCGATAGAAATGCCCTCATGAAGCAAAAGGCGTGCCAGCCTCTGGGGCGGGCAGTTTTGTCAATTTCTTAATGAAGTTGGACGGAAATTCGCGCAAGCTTCTCTCCGGCGTGTGCGATTTTCCGCACGCGCCATGTCAGGGGAGCAAGAGGGCCGAAGTGCTGTCCGAGCGGCGGATGGAAAATTCCGGAACGAGGCACGGCAAGCGCGCCTGGTTTCGTGAGCTGGGTGCCGAATTGGCCGTGCTGCACGAACCCTGGCCGTTGCTGGTCGCTTTCCTCGGTCTTCTTGTTCTGTTGGTGCCGACCGCCGCATGGCAGACGGTGCGGTGGAGCGAGCGCCAGGCCTATGAGCAGCTTGCCGCACAAGGGCGCGACCGATTGACGCTCTATGGGGAAATGCTGCACAGCGAGCTGGAGAAATCGCGGAACATCCCCGTCGTGCTGTCCAGCGACCATCAGGTCATCGACCTTCTGGCCGGCCCCGGCCTGATCAGGGACAACGAGCGGATCGCCGCCCTGGATCGCCGGCTTCAAGAACTCAACGCCGAGGTCGGCGCCTCGGCCATCTATGTGCTCGACACCACCGGCCTGACCATCGCCGCCAGCAACTGGGCGGAAGGGGTGGGCAGCTTCGTCGGTCAGCGTTTTGATTTCCGCCCCTATTTCCTGGCGGCGGTGCACGGCCGGCCCGGAAGCTATTTCGCCCTCGGCATGACCTCGAACCGGCCGGGCCACTATCTCGCCATGCCGGTATCGAGCGGCGGGCGCGTCCTGGGCGCCGTGGTCGTCAAGACGTCGATGGATCACCTGGAGAGGGGCTGGTCAGGAGGTGCCGAGCGGGTGTTCGTCACCGATCGCTTCGGTATCGTATTCGTCACCAACATTCCGGCCTGGCGCTTTCGCAGCCTCGAACCACTGGGGCCCGATGCCATCCGCGCCCTCAAGGCCAGCCGGCAGTACGGCGACGAACCACTGCCGCCGCTGGGGCTGGTGCCGGGCAGCCCTCTCAC
Organism: Pseudomonadota bacterium; assembly: GCA_021793155.1. GTDB lineage: Bacteria > Pseudomonadota > Alphaproteobacteria > Rhodospirillales > Magnetospirillaceae > DUZF01. Next base: position 125,074 of record JAJYTF010000008.1, read on the forward strand.
TTCGGTCGATGGCCGCGCCTATGTAATGGTGTCCCAGCCGCTGAGCGACGGCGACGGGTGGACCCTGCACGTGCTGATGCAGGTTGGCGAGGCGCGGGCCAGGGCGCGCGATCTCGGCCTGTTGGCGGTGGCCGGCGTGGGGCTTACCGCATTGATCCTCTATTTCTTCATCCATCGCGGGCGGATGCAGCGGCGCCATACGCGGGAACTCGAAGAGCGGGTGACCGAACGGACCGCGGCTCTGGTGGAAAAGCAGGACGAGCTGGTCCAGGCCGCCAAGCTGGCGGCGCTAGGCCAGATGTCGGCGGGCATGGCCCACGAGATCAACCAGCCGCTGGCGGCTATCCGCTCCTATGCCGACAATGGCAAGACCCTGATGGACATGGGGCGTCACGACTTGGCGCGCGAGAACCTGGGCGAAATCGCCGCACTCACCGAGCGAATGGGGCGAATTACCGGGCAGCTCAAGCTGTTCGCCCGCAAATCGTCCCGCTCGGCCGAGCCGGTTGCCCTCGCCGCGGTGGTCGATGGCGCATTGGCCCTGATGTTTGGTCGCCTGCGCGCGGACGGCGTCGAACTGGATTGGGAACCGCCCGATGATGCGCTGTTGGTGCGTGGGGAGGAGGTGCGTCTGCAGCAGGTCCTGGTCAACCTGCTGCGCAACGCCGCGGACGCCATGCGCGACCAGGACGAGCGCCGTCTGTCCGTGCGTGTTGCGGCCGATGGACGCCAGGTCCGCCTGATCGTCCGGGACAATGGGCCTGGGATCGCTCCCGATGTCCTGCCGCGCCTGTTCGATCCGTTCTTCACCACCAAGCAGGCTGGTGACGGCCTGGGTCTCGGCCTTTCGATATCGGAAGGCATCGTGCGCGACCTGGACGGCCAACTGACCGCCGCCAACCATCCGGACGGCGGCGCTGTCTTCACCATTACTCTGTCCCGGGCGGAGGTTGCATGAGTCTGTCCATCCTGATGGTTGACGACGATCGGCAAGTGCGCGCCGCGGGGAAGCAGACCCTCGAACTGGCCGGCTATTCGGTCGCCTGCTGCGACTCCGCCGAACAGGCCCTGAAAATGCTCAATCGCGACTGCGGCGCGCTGATCACCGACGTGCGGATGCCGCGCATGGACGGCTTCGCCCTGATGGAAAAGGCCTTGGCGATGGACCCCGACCTGCCGGTGATCATGGTCACCGGCCATGGCGACGTGTCGATGGCGGTACGCGCCATCCGCGGCGGAGCCTATGATTTTATCGAAAAGCCCTATCCGTCGGAAATCCTGGTCGATACCGTCCGCCGTGCTTTGGAGCGCCGCCAACTGGTGATGGAGAACCGCCAGCTAAAGGAGCAGCTGAGCGACGCGGGGGAGACGGCGATCATCGGCCGGACGGCGGCGATCGAGCGCATGCGCACCATCATCGCCGCCGTGGCCGAAACCGACGCCGACGTCCTGGTGATGGGCGAGACCGGAACCGGTAAGGAGTTGGTGGCCCGCGCTCTGCATCAGCAAAGTTGTCGCCGGAAACACCAATTCGTGGCGCTGAACTGCGGCGCTCTGCCGGAAAGCATCTTCGAGAGCGAGCTGTTCGGCCACGAGCCGGGAACCTTTACCGGCGCCGCCAAGCGGCGCGTCGGCCGTATCGAATATGCCAACAAGGGCACGCTGTTCCTCGACGAGATCGAAAGCATGCCCCTGCCCCTGCAGGTGAAGATCCTGAGGATGCTGCAGGAACGGGTGGTGGAGCCGCTGGGGTCCAATGAGATGGTTCCTGTCGATCTCAGGGTGGTCGCCGCTACCAAGATCAGCCTGAAGACGGCCAGTGCCGAAGGCCGCTTCCGCGAGGACCTCTATTACCGCCTCAACGTGGTGATGATCCATATCCCGCCATTGCGCGAACGACGCGAGGACGTTCCGCTGCTATTCCAGCATTTCGTCATGAAGGCGGCGACGCGCTATGGCCGAGAGCCGCCCAAGCTGACACCCCATGCCCTGCACCGCCTGACCTCCTACTCCTGGCCGGGTAATGTGCGCGAATTGAAGAACGCCGCCGATCGTTTCGTCCTGGGGCTGGGCGATGAGTTGGACATTCAGGCCGGCGAGCCGGTCAGCGGCGGACGGTTGACGCTGCCCGAGCAGGTCGACTTTTTCGAAAAGAGCGTCATCGAGAACGAACTGGCGCTGCACCAGGGCAATGTAAAGGCGACGGTGGAAGCGCTGGGAATTCCGCGCAAGACTTTCTACGACAAATTGCGCCGCCTTGGCGTTACGGCGGACGATTTTCGGTGATTGCGATCGCGTAGCGGAAATCCACCATAAAGGACGACAATATGTCAGCCGGTGAAGCCGGCATTCATTCGTCTTTCCTGTTTCTTTGCGCCTTCGTGTCTTCGTGGTTTCAATGCGGCTGTGGCAACGACGCTATTGCCCTGGCTTGGTCAGCACGGGGTGAAGGAAATCTCCGTCCTCCTTCCACACCAGGGGCATGCTCAGCAGCCGTTCCACCCGGTCCGACAGGACCTGGGCGGAGAATGGCTTGGGCAGGACGCCGTGGAATCCCGCATGCAATGCCTTGCGCAGAACCTCGACGTCGCTGTGGCCCGGCATCAGCAGGGCAGTGGCGCGCCGGCTGGGGTGGTCGGCCATCGACCGCAGGCTGCGCAGCATCAGAAAGCCGTCCATCGGCAGCATATCGTCGTCGACCAGCAGCAGGTCGAAAGCGCGGCCGGCGGCAAGTCTGAGGAAATCCGCCCCATCTGAGGTCTCGAACACCTCGGTCGCGCCGAAAGACAGGCACATGCCGCGTACGACGCGACGCCAGTCGGTGCTGTCGTCGATGATGCCGATGGCAGTGTGACGCCAGGAAATCTTGGCCAAGGTTACTCCCTGAAGATCGATCGGGGGATAGGTGGAGATGCCCCGATGCTTTAGCAGGGAGTTGTCGGACGGGCAATCCTCGATCGGCGTCAGAACGGGATGTTCTTCTTGACCATGTGGTCGACCAGGCGGCCTTGCACGATCCGGATGCCCATGTCCTTGGCGAAGCGGATGCTTTCGGCCGAGTCGCAGCGTGCCAGGACGATCAGCGGGGATTTCCGGTTACGCATCTTGGCCAGCAGGCGATCGGTCAGCTCTTCGTTCAGGCTGTCGGCCTGCCCCGACCAGAAGACTTTAACGAAGTCGCAGGGAAGGCCGTCGAAATCGATGGCCCCGACATTGAGGAAGGACAGCCCGTCAACCAGGATGCGGTAGCCGCGTTGGCGTAGGAACGGCGCCAGTTCGTGGAACAGCCGCTGATTCTCGAAGATGTCGGTCTTGTTGATCTCCAGCACCACGCCATTGCGCCGTTCGGCCGGAAGTTCGGCGTCGAAGGTGACGAACCGCGGCGAGGCCAGGGTCGAGAGGTTGACGTTGATGCTCATCCGGCGGCGGGTCGCCCGCTCCTCGGGGCTGGCCAACAGGCGCAGTACGACGGTGTCAAGGTCTTCGGTCAGGTCGTTGAACAGCCATTTGCGCGAGGTAAGGGACATGCCAGGGCAGAACATGTCTTCGAGCACCTGCACCGACATGTACATCTCGTGCCAGACCGGCTGGGCTTTTCCCGTGGCGATATTGTACACCGGCTGATTGAACAGCATCGGTGCGATATCGATTTTATGAATTTCTTCCTTGATTCGGGCGAGCAGGGTGAGATCGACAGCCTCCTTCGGCTGCCCACCGGCGGTATCGGAGGTGCCGGATGGCCCGACCTCGGCGACCCCGGCGACCGCTTCGGCCCAACCGAGAACTTTGGCGTATTCGTAAGACAAGTCGAAGAGCGTGTAAAATTCACCTTCACCGCCATGTACGTTGGTGAAAGTGACGCCGAGCTGACCGATAAACGTTTGCTGGATCGTATCGCAGGCTGCCGCCAGCAGAGGCTTGCTTATTTCCTTCGTGACAAAAACAAGGTCGAGATTCTTCATCAAGAAGATCTCACCTTCCTTGAATTTCGCTTTCAGGTCGGAAAGAACACCGATAGCACGGGACAGGTTGTCGCGGGTTTTCTTCGCAGGCTGTAGTTCCGACACGTGAATATGTGCGACCCGATAGCCGGCCGGCTTTTCGCCGAGTTTTTTCAGGAAGATGAGAAAACGTGCGTTCTGATCGGTCATGATGGCGACTTTCGCCTATTCGGAGCTATAGGGCAATCGGGGAAACCTTGACGGCGGTCACGCAAGTGCCTATTGCGAATTAGCCTTGTTCTGTTATATCGGTGGCGTTGCCGGTGAGGTCTACCATTGATGCCGCTTGCCGTCTCGCCTTTGCATCACGACCTGGTGCTCGATCTTAACCAGCTGCATGAACGCATCCGCGCTGTGCCGAGCCTGGCTGGCCTGACGCGCATCGCCGTCGCCATCTATGACGCCAAGAGCGACCAGCTGCGCACCTTTATGGACTCCAGCGGTGGGAAGGTTGTCCTCAGGCATTATGTGGTGCGTTTGAGGGACGTGCCTTCACTGGCCGAAGTGGCGCGCCACGGGCTTCCCCGGGTGGTGAACGACACTGCGGGCTACGATCTCACCGTGCTGCATTCCCGCCGGCTGTTCGAGGAGGGCATGCGTTCGAGCTACACCGTACCTTTGAAGCGCGACGGGGCGCTGAAGGGGTTCCTGTTCTTCAACGCCGGGCAGCCCGATTTCTTTACGCCGGAAGCCCTGGATCTGCTGTGGCCCTATGCCCAGACGGCGGCGTTCATCGCCATGATGGAGCTGGACAAGGTTCGCCTGATCAAGGCCGCGTTGAATACCGTGCTGCACATCAGCCGTCATCGCGATGAGGAAACCGGGGCACATCTCGAAAGAATGTCCCGTTATACTCGGCTGATCGCCGAGTCGATTGCCGACAGCCACGGTCTTTCCGACGCGCATATCGAATACCTTCACGCGTTCAGTCCGCTGCACGACATCGGGAAGGTCGCCGTGCCCGATAGCATCCTGCTGAAACCCGGCCCGCTTGATGCGGACGAATACGCGATGATGAAACAGCACGTGGCGAAGGGCGAGGAGATCATCAAGGCGATGATGCGCGGCTTTTCGCTGAGCGACGTACCGCAAGCCCATGTTCTGCAAAACGTCGTTTCCTATCATCATGAAGCTTGGGATGGCAGCGGTTACCCTTACGGCATGAAGGGGCTCGAGATTCCGCTGGAGGGTCGAATTACTGCGGTGGCCGACGTGTTCGACGCCTTGACCAGCCACCGGCCATACAAGAAGGCTTGGACCAATGACGAAGCCTTCTCCTATCTGCGAGAGATGCGGGGAAGGAAATTCTACCCGCCTTGCGTCGATGCCCTGATTCTCAACCGTCGGCGCATCGAAGAGATCCAGTCCAAATTCTGCGAAGCTGCTGTCGAGTAGCAATCAGTTGGCCATGGTGCTGACCAGGATGCTGTGCAGTTGTGGCGGTTGCACCGGCTTGTGCAGGATGCGGAAGCCGCTCGCTTCCGCTTCGCGGATCCGCTCCGGAGCGGTGTCGCCGGTGATGATGATGCTGGGAATCTGCTGATTGAACAGGGCTCGGATGCTGCGGACCGCTTCCGCACCGGTGTGGCCGTCGCGCAGCCGGTAATCGGCCAGGATGGCGCTGGGCCGGCGGCGCCGGTGTTCCAGGCTGCCAATCGCTTCTTCTTCGGATCCCGCGGCGATCACTTCGTAGCCCCAGGCCTCGAGGATCATCCGCAACCCCTTCAGGACGCTCATTTCGTCGTCGATGATGATCACTAGGCGGCGCCCGCCTTCCATCACCGGCTGCGGCGGGTGCACCATTTCACACTCCGCCGCGCGCGGCAGCTCCACCGAAAAGACCGACCCTTTGCCGGGGATCGAGCGCACGCACAGGCGATGCCCGAGCAGATCGGTCAACCGCTGAACGATCGCCAGCCCTAAACCCAATCCCTGTGAAAGGTTGCGCTCGGTGTTTCCCAATTGGGTAAATTCAAGGAAGATATCGTCGACGCGGTCGGCAGGAATGCCGACGCCGCTGTCCCACACCTCGATTCGCAGGCTTTTGCCGCTGGGCCGGCAGCCCACGGTGATCTTGCCTTTGTCCGTATAGCGCACCGCATTGGATACCAGGTTATTGAGGATCCGGCCGAGCAGGGCCGGATCGCTGCGGACGAAGCCGCTGGTCGTCACGGCGCGCAGGGAAACCCCTTTTTCCCGCGCCGCGGGCCCGAATTCGCTCTCCAGGCGTTCGAGGATCGGTGCCAAAGGGAACGTCTCGATCTGCGGAACGACCGCCCCGGCATCCAGGCGCGAGACGTCCAGCAGCGATTCCAGAAGCGTGTTCAGACCGGCCAGGGAGTGTTCCGCATCGGCCAGCAGCGAGGCGCCGGGACTGTCTTGCAATTTCAGGCTCAACGCCGACATGAAGAACATCAAGGCTTGAACCGGCTGGCGCAAGTCGTGGCTGGCGGCCGCCAGGAACTTCGACTTGGCGGTGTTGGCCCGTTCGGCCTCGTCCTTCGCCTGACGCAGCGATTCCTCCTGGGCCCGCTGTTCCGTCAGGTCTCTGGCGATGCGCACATAGCCGCGCAGCCCGCCGCTTTCGTCCAGTAGCGGCGTAATGGTGATGTGGGACCAATAGGTCGAACCGTCGCTTTTCTGCTGCTGGATTTCGCACTCGACGCCCTTGTCGCGTAGCGCCATGGCGAGGATGCGCTGGGGTTCGGCGACGGCCACATCCTCGGGCGTGAAGAACAGGGAGAAATCCCTTCCCACCACCTTGTCGGCCGGCCAGCCGGTCATTCGTTCGGCCCCGTGGTTCCAACTGATGATCCCGCCGCTGGGATCCATCAGGCTGAAGGCATAATCCCGCACACCGTCGACCAGCAGGCGGAACCGCTCTTCGCTTTGCCAAAGCTGCTCCTTCGCCAGGTTGCGTTCCGTGATGTCGCGGACGATGCCGGCGAAAATCCGCCGCCCCTGCAGCCGGCTTTCACCGACCGCCAGTTCCATGGGGAATGTGGAGCCATCTTTCCGTCTGCCGGTAACTTCTCGGCCGATGCCGATGATGCGAGCCTTGCCCGTGGACAAATAATTCTTCAGATAGTGATCATGGGCGGAACTGTAGGGCTCGGGCATCAGGACGTTGACATTGCGCTCAAGGACTTCGGCGGCCCGGTATTGGAAAATTCGCTCGGCGGCGCGGTTGAAGGTTTGTATCCGGCCCGTCTCGTCGATGGTGACGATGCCGTCGACGGCCGCTTCGAGGACGGCGCACATACGTCCCTCCGCGGCACCCAGCGCCTGTTCGACACCGACCCGCGCCGTCTGCTCGGCGGCGACCCGGGCCAATGCCCGATGGTGGGCTTCGTGGACTGTGCCGAGCATGGTCTCCTGCTCGGCGAACTTGCGGCGCATCATGGCCAGCCGCATGCCTAAAATCACGCTTGCCAGGACGGCGGTCCCGGCCAGGAGCTCATTGAGTGGCATCCTTGCGCCTCCCGATGGATGATCGGCAGACATTTAGGTTGAAGGTGGAACTCTGTCAGCGGACGCGAAAGGAGAAGGCGAGGTCGGCCTTACGTTTCTGTCTGGAAATGAAGATTCAAGGAAAGGCCGGCTATGGTTTCGCACAAATCGCTGGTGTAGAATTCAAACCCGTTACGATGTCCGTTCCTCATTGAATCATGCAACTTCAGGATGAAGCGGGCGAGTTGTCCGCGGTTGAACTGGTCGATGCCGAAGCCGAGGCACCGCTGCTCATCATTTGCGATCATGCCAGCAACCGCATCCCGCCCCATATGGGCAGGCTGGGGCTGCCGCCCGCCGAGTTGGGGCGCCATATTGCCTGGGACATCGGCGCCGCCTCGGTCTGCCGCCGGCTGGTTTGCCGCCTCGGCGCCACGGCGGTGATGTCGACGGTCTCGCGGCTGGTGATCGACTGTAACCGCCCACCCGGCCATCCGACCTCCATCTGCTCCGTCAGCGACGGCACGACGGTGCCGGGCAACCAAGATCTGAGCTCAGCCGAGGTCGCCAGTCGCACACGCCGCTATTTCCGCCCTTACCACGAGGCCATTCGAACCCAACTCAACCGCCTGGAGAAAGGGGGGGACACCGCCATGCTGGTGGCGATTCACAGCTTCACTCCGGTCTTGGGCGGGCAGGCGCGCCCGTGGGAAGTCGGGATCCTGTGGAACCGCGATCCGCGCCTGGCGCTGCCGCTGATTGATGCTTTGCGAGCCGACTGCGGCTACAATGTCGGCGATAACGAACCCTATTCGGGGCGGAACAGCAACTACACCGTCGACCTGCATGGCGACGCCTACGGCCGCCCTCACGTTTCTATCGAAATCCGCCAGGACCAGATCTCGGACGAGGCCGGGGCGCAGTATTGGGGAGACTTGCTGGCCGAATTGCTCGCCTGTCGGCTGGCCGATCCGACCGGCCGGCGTCGCCGTCTATTTCCCCCCGTGGTGGGCCGCTTGGCCGGCTGAGCGATAGGACCACAGCCGGTCCTTGCGCCGGATGGCGGGACCTCGCTATCCTCCGGGCTGACAAGGTCATCTAAGGGCATAGCATGTCTGACGCAGGAAATAGCAATCAGATCGGCGGAGTTGCCGCCGATGCGCTTCGCCAGTTTATTGAAAGAATTGAGCGCCTCGAAGAAGAGAAAAAGGCATTGCAGGCGGATATCAAGGATGTCTATTCGCAATGCAAAAGCCAGGGATTTGATACGAAGATTGTCCGCAAGCTGATCAGCCTTCGCCGCATGGAAGATCATGAGCGCGAGGAAATCGACCAGCTTCTCGAGTTGTACAAGGCTGCCATAGGCATGGCATAGGAGCTTTCCCCGGTATTTCGCGGATGATGCCACCAGCACCCGCCGCTCCGCCCCAGGGAGGCCTCGGCGCCATCCCCCGGGGCGTCTGGGCGTTGGGTCTGGTCAGTCTGCTGATGGATAGCTCGTCAGAGATGATCCACGGCTTGCTGCCGGTGTTCCTGACTACCGTCCTTGGCGTCGACGCTCTTGCCGTCGGCGTCATCGAGGGTATCGCCGAGGCGACGGCGGCGATCACCAAAGTCTTTTCCGGAACGATCAGTGATTGGGTGGCGCGGCGCAAGCCGCTGGTGCTGTTCGGCTATGGTCTGTCTGCGCTGACCAAACCGCTCTTTGCCCTGGCGCCGACCGTCGGCTGGGTGGTCGGAGCGCGATTCGTCGACCGGTTGGGCAAGGGGGTCCGCGGCGCTCCACGCGACGCCCTGGTAGCCGACCTGTCGCCGCCGCATCTGCGCGGTGCCGCCTTCGGCTTGCGCCAATCCCTTGATACCGTCGGGGCCGTCCTGGGGCCGCTGATCGCCGTCGCCGTGATGGCCTTCTCCGCTGCCGATTTCCGCCTGGTATTCTGGCTCTCCGCGGTTCCGGCAGCCCTGGCCGTGCTCGTCATCGTCGCCGTGGTGCGGGAACCGGCGGCGCATTCCCGCCGGCCGGGAGGCCGCCTGACCTGGAATGATGTGCGACGATTCCCGGGCGCGTATTGGGCGGTGGTCGGGGTGGCCATGCTGATGACGCTGGCCCGGTTCAGCGAAGGATTCCTGCTTCTCAAGGCGCAGGCGACCGGCCTTGCCGCCACGTGGGTGCCGCTGGTTCTGGTGGCGATGAACGTGGTTTACGCCGGAAGCTCCTATCCGGTCGGCCGGCTTTCCGACCGCGTCGGCCGGCGCGGTCTGCTGCTCGGCGGGTTTGCCGTGCTTATTCTGTCCGACCTGGTATTGGCCGTGGCCGGCAATATCTGGCAGGTGCTGGCCGGCGTGGTCTTGTGGGGACTGCACATGGGGATGACCCAGGGGTTGCTCGCCTCGCTGGTTGCCGACACGGCGCCGGCCGAAATGCGCGGCACGGCGTTCGGCATGTTCAACCTGCTGGCCGGAGGCGCCCTGCTTTTGGCCAGCGTCATCGCCGGCTGGCTGTGGACCACCCTCGGCCCCGCGGCTACTTTCGAAGCCGCCGCTGCCTTCGCCGCCGCCGCCCTGGTGGGTCTCCTGTTGCGCTGAAGGCGCTTGGCCTATGGACTATCCCGCAATCGTTTGCTTAATCTGGCTTCTTTGCCGATGGAGGGTGACTTGATTTACGCCGCCGATACCCGTTTGCTCCGCCGCCGCGAGGCCACAGCATGACCTATCTGGTGACCGGCGCCGCCGGCTTCATCGGCTTCCATACCTGTCGTACCTTGCTCGGCCGTGGAGAAACCGTGGTTGGCGTCGATATGGTCAACGACTATTACGATCCCGCGCTCAAGGAAGCGCGACTCGCCATTCTGCAGGAGCATGCCGGCTTCACCTTCCATCGGGTCGACATCGCCGATCACGAGGCAATGGGCGAAGTTGCGGCGCGTCACTCTGACGTCACCCACATCATCAACCTCGCCGCTCAGGCCGGCGTCCGGTATTCCTTGGTCAATCCGTTCGCCTATACCCGCTCCAACATCGAGGGGCATCTGGTGATGCTGGAGTTCGCGCGGCGGCTTCCCCGCTGCGAACATATGGTCTACGCCAGTTCGTCCTCCGTCTACGGCAGCAATACAAAGCTGCCGTTCGCCGTCGAGGATCGTGTCGACACCCCGATCTCGCTTTACGCGGCGACCAAGAAGTCCGGAGAGTTGATGGCCCATTGCTACAGCCATCTGTTCGGCATTCCCACCACCGGCCTGCGGTTCTTTACCGTGTACGGCCCCTGGGGGCGGCCGGACATGTCGGCCTTCCTGTTCGTCAAGGCGATCCTGGCGGGCGAACCCATCCACGTGTTCAATGGCGGTGACATGCGGCGGGATTTCACCTTCATCGACGACATCGTCAAGGGCGTGGTGGCGGTGGCGGACGGTCCGCCATGTGGGCCGGGCGTGCCATATCGGCTGTACAACATCGGCAACAACCGTTCGGAATCGCTGATGCGGTTCATCGGGCTCATCGAGGAGACCCTGGGGCGCAAGGCGGAAATCATTTTCGAGCCGATGCAACCGGGTGACGTCAAGGAGACCTTTGCCGATATCGATGCAATCCGCCGTGACTTCGGGTTTGAGCCTTCAACTTCGATCGACGAGGGGGTTCCGCAGTTCGTCGCCTGGTACCGCGACCACTACCGGCAATGAAGCGCTAGTGGTCCGCCCCAGACGCTTGGTCCCCAAGCGCCTGGATCAGGCGGCCCACCAACCAATTGAATTGTGGTGAAAATTCGACGGCTGGTGGCGGTACCATCCGTCGGATTTTCACCACTAGGTCGCTGCCCCCAGGATGACGAAAGGCCATCCTGGGGGCGGGCCAAAGACTTTGCTCCGTTCAGGCTGGTACCTTGCGGAACAGGCTGCTGTCGGTGAGGGCCGGAATAGACACGGTGATCGAGTCGCGCTCGGCTCCCTCTTTTTCCAGATGGGCGTGCGGCGGTTCCGACTGGCGATAGATCCGAGCAACTTTCCAGACAGGCATGCGGAAGCTGCCGACCTTGGTGAAACGATCCCCAACCGCGACCTCGGGCTTCGAGAACATGGTTACTTCCTCCGCGATAGCGACAAAGGGGAAACTGCGGATGTCGTTCCTCTCCTGTGTACACCTAGGGCGGCAGAACGTGCAAACCTACTAATTGTATGCTCAGTGATAAAAAAAGGCTATATGCGGAAGATATCGGCCTATAACCTCTTGAAAAATCCGTTGGATTTCCATCCCTTAGAGAGACGATTCGACGTTCGCACAACACGATGAGTCAGACTTGGTCATAAGCGCGGCCCACCTCTTGCAAGGTATATCGCGATACCTGGTGCGCGGTGATGCGGCGTAGCCCCGTTCCGTGGCTCTACGCGGCGTTCATTCTGTTCGCCGCCGCGGTGGCGGCGGCGGGCGTACTGCTGGCCGAGGATCATGGGTTGTCGCGATCCCAGGCGTTGTTCGTCTGGTCGGCGGCGGTCCTGGCCGCCGCGCTGCTTGCCGCAGTGCTGATCATCTACCGCTACTTCTGCCTTCGCCCGGCGCGGCGGCTTGCGGTCGAACTGCGCGCCGTCGTCCACGGCAAGCAGGGAAAACTGATTGACAAGGACCGCTATGCTTCGCTGCCCGACCTGCCGGAAGCGATCAACGGCTTGGTGCAGGCGCTGGATGTGGCGCGCAGCCAGGTAGCTGGCGCCGTGGCCGCCGCCACGGCCAACGCGGAAAACGAAATGTCCAGGCTCGCCGCCGTCCTCAATGGCCTGCACGAGGGCGTCGTGGTGTGCAACCTGCGCCACCAGGTGGTCCTTTACAACCAGCATGCCCTGAACCTTTTGCGGGTCTCCGGCGAACTCGGCCTGGGGCGCAGCCTGTCGGGTCTGTTGGCCATGGATCCTGTGCTGCATATCCTCGAGGTTCTGCTTCGCCGGCCGGAGGGTGGGCCCGACAACGCACCGTTCATCACGGGAACGCCGGACGGCCGCATCCTTCTGCAGGGGCGGATGAGCCTGCTGCGCAGTCAGGCGGACATCACCGGCTATGTCGTCAGCTTCGACGACGTGACCGCGTCGGTCTCCGCCCTGGCGCGCCGCGATGCGCTTCTGCGGCAGGTGATCGATAGCCTCCGTGACCCGGTCATCCGGCTGAACGACGTCACTTGCGATCCGGCGAAGGCCGCGGCGGACATCTCGGCGGCGCTGGAGCGGGCGACCGAAGGGTACCGGTCGCTGCTGGCCGGATGGTGGCCGATGACCGACATCAACTCGGCCTATTTGTTCAGTTTCGTCATCAACCGGCTGGAAAATTCCGGCCTAAAGGTGAATCTGACCGGGCTGCCGATCTGGCTGCATGGCGACAGCCATACGCTGGTCGTTGCCCTCGAAGCGCTGCTCCGATGTATCGCCAAAGGGACCGGGGCGAGGGAGTTCGACCTGGCCGCCGAGGTCGAAGGCGCACGCGGCTGGATCCTGATTTCCTGGCATGGGGGCAGGGTGGCCGATGAGACCCTGGTCGAATGGCAGCTGGTGCCGGTCTCGGCGGCGCTGGGCGGCATGAACGTGCGCGACGTCATGCGCCACCATACCCACGAGGATCTGGTGGAGGAGGCGAGGGAGGGACGGGTGACCTTGCGCATCGCCCTCCATCTGGGACGTGAGGGTCAAGACCGCGTCGACATGGCGGGGAAATTGCCGCCGCGGCCAGAATTCTTCGATTTCAACCTGTTGGCGCAGGGGCAGGCCGGCAATCTCGGCCAGCTCTCCCTGCGGGATGTGACCTATGTGGTCTTTGATACCGAGACCACCGGATTGAGCCCGACCCAGGGCGACCAGATTGTCTCGATTGCCGGGGTGCGCATCGTCAACGGTCGCATCTTGACCGGCGAGACGTTCAGCCGCATCGTCAATCCCGGCCGCCGCATCCCACGGGAATCCACGCGCTTCCATGGGATCACCGATGAAATGGTGATCGACAAGCCGCCCATCGCCGTGGTGCTGCCGCAGTTCAAGGCCTATGCCGCCGACGCCGTCCTGGTTGCCCACAATGCCGCTTTCGACCTTAAGTTCATCCGCATGCGGGAGCAGGAATCCGGTGTTGTCTTCGGCAATCCGGTGCTCGATACCATGCTTCTCTCGTCGTACGTGGATGGCACTCCGGAGAACCAGTCCCTAGATGCCATCGCCGAGCGCTACGGCATCGCCGCTACCGACCGCCACACGGCCCTCGGCGATTCGCTGACCACCGCCGCAGTTCTGCTGCGCCTGATCGATGCCCTGGAAGCCAAGGGCATCCATACTCTCGACGAGGCCATGACGACGCTGAATATGACCATGGAATTGCACAACCGGGTGCAGGCCGTACTTTAAAGTCAAAGGCATTGGCTTTAACCCGCGGCGATCAACGCCTTCAGCGTGCGGATGCGCTGGAATGCCGCCTTCAACTGGCGCTTTGCGGCACTTGTCAGCCGGCGGGGGTCGATGTCGGCCGAGGGCGTGATGCCGGCGGTGATGTCTGCCAATTGCTGGTCGAAGATGATCTGCATGATGGTCTCTTGGGCGTCGAGCAGGCTGCCCAGGTCGTCCTCGTGCATCAGCCCGGCCGCGTGCAAGGCGGCGTAACGCTCGGTCGTTCCGGTGGCGGCTAGGCGATTGCGTACCGCCTTGGCCCGGGCGGCCGAGACGATCGGAAGCAAGCCCGCCTTCTTCGCATTCAGGCGGCCGTGCTTGGTGGCAAAACGGCCGAAAAGGCCCAGTGGCACATCCATCTGGGCCACGTTCATCGCCAGGAACTGGACGAAAAACGCTGAGGTGGCCGCCGTGTCGACGGCGTATTGCTTCAGTTCCTGCGCCAGGCCGCGATCGCCGTGCACCGGCACGAAATCGAAGAAGATGTCGACATTCATCACCGTCTGCATCTGCGGTTCGAATACCCAGCGGCGGATTTCGGTCTTCCAGTCCTCGAGCGAGCGGCGCCAACGGCCGTTGCGCGCCATGACATCTCCGTTGCAGTAGGGAATGCCGGCCTGGTCGAGGATATCGTTGATGCGTCGCCCGACTTCGGCGAACCACAGGTCGTCGTTGGCGGTGCCGGCATGGACGATGGCGTTGTCCTGGTCGAAAGCGAGAAGGCTTTCGCCGCGCCCGGCCGAGCCCAGGACGAGCAGCGCCCAAGGAGCGGGCGCCGGCCCCCAGCCGTGTTCCGCCATGGTGGCTTCCGCCAGTTCGGCTGCGCGCGTGGTGATATCGCGGATCACCATGCTGATGACTGCCGCAATGTTGCGGGCTGAAACGCCTTCGGCGAGAAGGCCGGCCACCAGACCGGGCAGGGCCTTGCGCGCCCTGTCCATTTCCGAGGCGCATTCGGCTTCGCCGATGTCGTCGCCGATGACCAGGGCCTGGCTGGCCCGGACCTTCAGCAGGGCGCGGCCGGTGATCATGCCGATCGGCCTTCGGTCGGCATCCACCACAACAAGGTGGCGCAGACCCAACCGGGTCAGTCGGGCAATTCCCACATAGACGAAGGCGTCGCCCGGGACGGTTCTGACCGGCATGGACATTACGTCACGCAGTCGCAAGTCCAACGCCGCGCCCCGCAGCCGGGACAGAGTTCGCAGCACGTCGCGCTCGGTCACAATGCCCTGGGCCCGGCCTTCGGCATCGATGACGACGAGCGAACTGACCTTGGCTTCGGTCATCCGATCGCAGGCTTCAGCGAAGCTAAGGTCTTCCGCGCCAGTTAGTACCGGCTTGGCCATCACCTCGTCCAGGCGGTGCCGATAAGCGAAACTGTCCAGGCGGGCGAGCGAAGATACGTCCGGGATCATAGCGGCGCCACCATAACCCTCCATTCCATATGTGAAAAGAGGGATGAGCCATGCAAAATACTCATAGCTCGCAGGCTGTGAACGGTTTCTAGAACCAGGTCGACAATTCGACCTCCAATATCCATTGAAGGGACGACTTGTCATCGGCTTGCGGCCGATCTGGCAACGACTGTCATTTTCCCTGAAAAAATATAGTAGTGCGCACTGAATGATGGATTGTATCAATTATATACTGCGTTGATATAAGAGATCGGCAAGGGTTTAAGGGGTTTTTGGTAAGGCCACGCCTTTCCTCATGCCTCTAACAACAGAAGTAGTATTGTTGACTGGCCTCAGCTTCCATGTTACTCCATAAAGGGACAACAGGCGCCCGGAGTCCGGATGTGGCGTTCCTGAAAAAATAAACCGGATGCAGGGAAAAGTGCTTCCAAAAATAAAAAAGGTCATCAGATGGCCTTTTGCGGCACTAGCCCCCAAAAAAAATAAAAGAATCTGGCCACTGGCTTGATTCTGAAACACGGAAGACGTTGAACAAGGAGCGTGCGATGTCACATGAACTAACTGCGAGCAAAATTCGGAACAATCCGAAGTTCCATCAGCTTGTCAGGCAACGCGACGGGCTGGCCTGGACACTGTCGGCTATCGTGTGTGTGATCTATTTTGGATTCATTATGCTGATCGCCTTCGCTGGGGATTTTCTCACCCAGCCGGTGGCCGCCGGCAGCGTGATTCCGGTGGGTCTGCCCCTGGGCGTCGGCGTGATCCTCGCCTCGGTGGTGTTGACCGGCATCTATGTGTACCGGGCCAACACCGCCTTCGACCATCTGATCCACGATATCATTCAGGATGCCAGCAAATGAGAACGCCCAGGATTGCTCTCGCGACGGCTGCGGCATCCGCCTCGCTGCTGGTCGCCAAAGTGGCCGGCGCCGTCGACGCTTCGGCGGCCGGAGGTGCCGCTCCAGCCGCGGCTCCTGCCGCTCCGCCGGCGGCCGCTGACGTGCCGCTCAATTGGCACGCCATCATCATGTTCCTAATTTTCGTCGCCCTGACCCTGGCCATCACCTATTGGGCGGCGAAGCGGACCAAGACCGCGACCGACTTCTACGCTGCTGGCCGCGGCGTTACAGGCCTGCAGAACGGCCTGGCCATCGCCGGTGACTACATGTCCGCCGCGTCGTTCCTCGGCATCGCCGCACTGGTCTACACGCACGGCTTCTACGGACTGATCTTCTCGGTCGGCTGGCTGGTGGGCTGGCCGGTCATCCTGTTCCTGATCGCCGAGCGCCTGCGCAACCTTGGCAAGTACACCTATGCCGACGTGGCGTCCTATCGCCTGAAACAGGGTCCGGTACGGACCATGGCCGCCATCGGTGCGCTGATCGTGGTCATCTGGTACCTGATCGGCCAGGCCGTGGGTGCCGGTCAGCTTCTGCACACGCTGGTTCCGCAGATGAGCTATCAGCGCTCGATCATTCTGGTCGGCGTACTGATCATCATCTACGTCACCTTCGGCGGCATGAAGGCCACCACCTGGGTGCAGATCGTCAAGGCGGGCTTGCTGTTGGGTGGCGCCACCTTCATCGCATTGGGCGTCATGGCCCACGAGGGGTTCAGCTTCGAGAAGCTGTTCTCGGACGCGGTGCAGATCCATCCGAAGCATTTGGAGATCATGAAGTCGGTGGTGCCGATTGGTGCCAAACCCAACCCGGTCGAGTCCATCTCGCTGGGTCTGACTCTGATGTTCGGCACCGCCGGCCTGCCGCACATCCTGATGCGCTTCTTTACCGTTACCGACGCCAAGGCGGCGCGTAAGTCTGTGCTCTACGGCACCTGCTTCATCGGCTATTTCTATATCCTGACTTTCATCATCGGCTTCGGTGCCATCGTCCTGGTCGCCAGCAATCCGAACTACCTGGTTGATGCGACCAAGGGAATCGCGCTGAAGGGCGGGGGCAACATGCCGGCCGTGTATCTGGCCCACGCCATCGGCGGCGACCTGTTCCTCGGCTTCATTTCGGCCGTGGCCTTCGCCACCATCCTGGCGGTGGTCTCGGGCCTGACCTTGGCGGGTGCGTCGGCGATTTCGCACGACATCTATGCCAATGTCATCATGAAGGGCAAAGCCACCGAGGCTCAGGAAGTCATGGCCTCGAAGATCGCCACCGTGGGTCTTGGCATCATCGCCATCATCCTCGGCATCCTGTTCGAGAAGCAAAACGTCGCCTACATCGTGGCGTTGACCTTCTCGATCGCCGCCTGCTCCAACTTCCCCATCCTGGTTTTGGCGGTGTTCTGGCGCGGCCTCACGACACGCGGGGCGGTTCTGGGCGGCTATACGGGTATTCTCGGCTCGGTCGGCCTGCTGATCATCGGACCAACGGTGTGGAGCAAGGTGCTCAACATGGGCCCGGCCATCTTCCCGTACGACTACCCGACCTTCGTCGTTCTGCCGGCAGTCCTGATCGTCGCCTGGGTCGCGTCGGTCACCGACAAGAGCGCCAGTGCACAAGCCGAACGGCGCGCTTTCGACGCTCAGGAAATCCGGTCCGAGACCGGCCTGGGGGCCGAAGCCGCCGCCGCGCACTGACACTGCCCGGGTCGGCAACAACAGGCCGCCGGGGGGCTTTCCCCGGCGGCTTCTTTATGGCTGCTCGGCCAGCTGGGCCACGAAAAAGTCGATGAACGCCCGGGTCTTCGCCGACAGGTGCCGCCCGGGCAGATACACCACCCGCGCTACCAGTTCGGGGGCGCGAAAGGCCGCCAGTACCTGGGCCAGCCGGCCGGAAATGATCTCGTCGGCCACCACATGGCTCGGCTGCAATGTCAGTCCCTGGCCGCGCAAGGCTGCCGCAAGCTGTGCAGATATGCTGTTGGTGCGGAAATTTCCCGAAATCCTGACGGCATGGGACCGGCCGTCAGGTCCGAGGAACGTCCACTGCCTGGAAAACTGCTCTGTCGTCTGGGTCAGGCAGTTGTGACGGGCCAGATCCTCGGGGGTGGCGGGAATGCCGTGTTCCGCCAGATAGGCCGGCGTGGCGCAGACCATGGTCGGGTAGATGGCAAGTTGGCGGGTGATCAGGCTTGAATTGCCTGGGTCGCCGAAGCGTACCGCCAGGTCGAAGCCCTCCTCAACCAGGTCGACGACCCGGTCGGTCAGGATCAGCTCCACCGTGACATCGGGATAATGCTTGCTGAAATCGGCAAGTGCCGGGGCGACGCGCGCAGCGCCGAAAGCCAGCGGCGCGCTGACGCGCAGAAGGCCCCGCGGTGTGGTGTTCATCTGACTGGCCATGCATTCGAGTTCAGCGATCTCGGCCAGGAGCGGAGCGCAACGCTCGTAATACAGCGCGCCCACTTCGGTCAGGCTGACCCGACGCGTGGTGCGGTTAAGCAGCTTGAGTCCCAGCCTGTCTTCCAGTTCTCGCACATGCTTGCTCACCATCGTCGAGGATAGCCGCAATTGCCTGGCCGCCGCGGTGAAGCTGCCTGTTTCGACCACTTTGGCGAAGGCGGTCATGTCGCCGAGTTGATTCATCTCGTCCTCATTGTGAACCGTCTGTGCATAGTCTTCGCCAAAAACTGGCAATTATCAACAAAACATCGAAAGGTCATATTCAGCACCAAGAGTTCCACTCTCCATTCAAAAAAGGTGCTTTCATGTCTAAGGTGAAATTCAATCTCCTGCTTTCCGGCGTGGGCGCTGCCAGCCTTATCCTCGGCGCCGGCTCGGCCTCTGCGGGGAGCCTTTTCGGCTTGGCCCCCGCAGTCCGACTGCCTGTGCAGAGCAGCATCAGCCAGGCCCAACTGGGCGAGATGCTGCGCTCCCAGGGCTACAGCCAGATCAAGCTGAGTTCGGTGGCAGCTACTCCGGCCACGCCTCACCCCGAACGCGTCGCCTCGTTCACCGACAACCCGGCGAAGGCGCCGGTTCATTCCGGATGGAACGGCGTGGCGGTCAAGGATGGCCAAGAAGTTCAGGTCTACGTGGATAATTGAGCCGCTGGCCGGAAGCCTCCGTGTCTTCGCAAATTCAACAGGTCAGGCAATCCCCTTCCCTGCAGGGAAGGGGATTCGCTGTCAATGATGCAAAGCCGGCGGGCCCGGAGGCGGGAACCATCGCTTTCTCCGAAGCCATCGGGGGGCAAATGGCAGGCGAAAAAATCAAACAAAATTGTTGAGTATTTTCGTCGGCCTCGAATCCGTTCAATATCGCGGAGCAATGAACGAGGTGACGGCCGATGCCGGCAAGTTTTGTCACCCAGCCCGCTTCGCGGCGTCAGAGGGCTGGCCTCGGGACCATTGGCGGACTCTTCCTGGGTTTCGCGGCAGTGGGATTGTGCGCATCCGGCTTGCCGCTGCCGCGGCTTGCCGCCTTCCTGCCGTTCTATGCCGGGATAATCGTTCTCACCAACCTGCTGACAGCCTATCTGTTGGCGGCCCAGTTCCGCGTCACGGGCCTTCTGTCCATCGCTGTGCTGTCAGCCGCCTATCTCTTTTCCGGGCTGATCGTCGTGCCCCATGCCCTGGTGCTGCCCGGGCTGGTGGCGGCACAAGAGCTGATCGGACCTGATCCGCAGTCGGCTTCCTGGATGTGGGTTCTCTGGCACGGCGGTTTTGCCGTCCTGGTTGTCGCCTATGCCTGGGTCGAATGGCGTCTGGGCGTCCGCAAGCTGCCGAAGGCCGCGTTGCTGCGTTGGAGTCTGCTGCTGCCGGCCGCCGTCGTGGCCATGGTCGGTCTGTTTGGTTTTCTGGCCGCGCGGGGGCGCGATCTGCTGCCGGTGCTGAGTGACGAGAACGGGGCGAACCTCTCGCATTGCCCCGCCGGATGGGCCGTCATTTTGCTCGGCCTTGTCGCCCTGTTGGCCGTGGCCCTGGCGACACGCTGCCGGACGCTGGGCCAGACCAGTTTGAGCCTGGCGATGCTGACGAGCCTTCTTGAAGCGGTCCTGACCCTGCACGGCGATGCACGGTTTACGCTCGGGTGGTATCTGGCACGGGTGATCGGAATGGTCTCGTCCGGTTCGGTCCTGGCCATGTTCCTTTATGAAATTGTCTGGCTTTACCATCGCCTGACCAGCCTAACCGACACCCTGGAACGCTTGGCCTTCGTCGACGGTATGACCGGATTGGCCAATCGGCGTCAGTTCGACCAACGACTCGAGGCCGAATGGGCGCGGGCCGTCCGTGACGAGAAGGCCATTGCCCTGATCATGTTGGACGTGGATTTCTTCAAGAATTTTAACGACCGCTATGGCCATCCTGCCGGCGACGAATGCCTGCGCCAGCTGGCTCGGGCGATCGCCAACGTGGCGCGCCGGCCGGGCGACCTTCCGGCCCGCTATGGCGGCGAGGAATTCGCAGTGATTCTTCCCGAAACGGAAGAGGAGGGAGCGCTTTACGTCGCGAACTGCATCGCCGAAGCCATCCACCGCCTGGGCCTCCGACACGAGGCAGGAACCCCCTTGGGGGTAGTGACGGTCAGCCAAGGCGTCGCCGTACTGCGGCCGAAGAGCGGGGATTCCTGGGACCTGCTGAAGGTCACGGCGGACGAGGCGCTGTACGAGGCGAAGAAGACCGGCCGCAACCGCACGGCGATCGCCGCCAGCCCGACCGAGGCTGACGGCGTCCGGATGTGGAAGATGGGCTGATTAGAGCGGCTTCGGGCTTCATTTGAAGACCAAAACAGCGAAAAGCCCGCGTGCTTTGCCCGCATTCATTGCGCTTGCCGGCATAGCCGGCAGGGCGGCTTGCCCCACATCACGGTCAGGCCCACGAAACAGATCTATTGCGCGTAGCTGTAACTGCCGTTCTTCCACACATAAAAGACATAGCCGGGGGCGGTGACATCGCCCTTGGCATCGAAGCCGATCTTGCCCAGCACGGTATCGAAGCTGTTGGCGCGTAATGCGGCCTCGACCTTGGTGGCGTCGACTGTGCCGGCCTTTTGCGCAGCCTGGGCCCAGGCCTGGATTGCCGCGTAGGTGTAAAGGGTATAGGCCTCGGGTTCGTAGTTCTGGGCGCGGAATTTCTTGACCAGTTCGGAATTGGCGGGGTCGAGGCGGGGGTCGGGCCCGAAGGTCATCAGGGTGCCTTCGCCGGCGGGGCCGGTGATGGCCCAGAATTCTTCGGTGACCAGGGAGTCGCCACCGACCAGCGTGGCGTTCAGGCCCTGCTCATGCATTTGCCGGACGATCAGGCCGCCTTCGGTCTTGTAGCCGCCAAAATAGACGACGTCGGCTTTGGCCTCTTTCAGCTTTGACACCAGGGGGCTGTAGTCCTTTTCGCCGGCGGTGATGGCTTCATAGAGCACTTCCTTCACGCCCAGCGCATTCAGCGTTTTCTGAAATTCGTCAGCTAAGCCCTTGCCATAGGCTGATTTATCCTGGACGATAGCGATGCGCTTTCCTTTGAAATGGCTCAGCACGTATTTCGCCGCCGTCGGTCCCTGGGCATCGTCGCGGCCGCAGACGCGGAAGACATTGGGCAGGCCGCGGTCGGTGTATTTGGGGTTGGTCGAGCCGGGTGAAATCTGGACGACGTTGCCTTCCGCATAGACGTCGGAGGCGGGGATCGACGAGCCCGAGCAATAATGGCCGGCCACCAGGACCACGCCTTTGGACACCAGGTCATTGGCAACGCTGACCGCTTGCTTGGGGTCGCACGCATCGTCACCGATCACCAACTGCAGCTTTTGACCGAGCACGCCGCCTTTGGCATTGATGTCTTCCACCGCCATGGTGCCGCCGCGGCGGAACTGCTCGCCGAATTGAGCCTCGCTGCCGGTCATCGGGGCCGCGACGGCGATAGTGATGTCGGCCTTGGCCGGCAGGCTGCTGAAAGTGGCGGCGGCGCAGGCCGCAAGCAAGAGGCTCTTGGTCCGGGTCATGAACGGGAATCTCCGTGAAGCCGAGGCGGAAAGCTTTCGGTCAGTGTACCAAGGTGGCGGCCGGTAGCAACATGCCAGGTCCAGGAACGGAGAGACGCCGGCCCGCCGTCAATCGGCGCGCCGGGACCGCAGCTTTTGCAGCGCGTGGCGGATATGCCAGCCATCGGATCGGAACCGGCCGTTGCCGCCCGACCGTTCGATGCTCTGCAGATTTATCGCCGTATCCACCAGACCCACCAGCCCAATCCAGGCGACGGCGGGCACGATCAGTTGCTTGCTCCATCCGAGTGGCCCGTCGGCCCAGGCGTAGATGGAGTATTCGGCGAAGATGTTCCAATGCCCATGGGCCCACCAGTAGGCTGCGGCGCCGGCCAGGCAGGCGACGCCGAGCAGGGCGGTGGCAGCCGGTCCGCCGGCGGCAAGAACCAGGTGGTCCTTGTCGTCGAGGGGGACGCGGCAGCTGATATAGGCGTTCCAGGCCGGGGGGCGACGGTAGAACTTCAATCCCCGCCTGCCCCAAAGGATGACGATGCCGCCGGTGAGGGGACCCAGTCCGACGCCGTTGACCCGGATGCCCCGCGATCGGGCGGCGACGGCATGGCCGCCTTCGTGGCAAAGGATCATGACGACGAAGGGCAGGACCAGGCTCCCGTCGATTATCACCGCCGCCCGCAGCGGAACCCAGGAATGCCCGATCAGCCCGTAAACGGCATGTGCCGCCAGATGCAGCCCCAATGCGCACAGGCCGATCAGGCCGAGATGCTGGAAGTAGGCACTGAGGGCTCGGTTAACCCATAGCCTGGCGATCCTGTACGTCATATTCCCTTTCCCCGGTCCCGATCCCAACAATACGGACGGTGATCTTAGGGAATGGTTCATGCGGTTTTTCAGGGCAGGATCACCGTCAACGAGGATTGGCGGTCGGCCCGGCTGCATCCCCGCAATGCCTCGAGGTCTCTCGAGTCTGCCACAGGCGAGGAGGCTTCGAACTCTTCGCCGATCACTTGACGTCCCCGCAGGTGATTGAGAGATTGAAAGTCATTCGCCATGTTGATCGGCGCAGACCGGCCTCATCGCGAAGCAGGAGGGTGTGCCTCATCTGCGGCTGTTCTGGAGAACCGGACCCTTATGGAACTGTCGATCAGCAACCCGTTTTCCCGTCACGAGTGTCAGCGACTGGATTTGGATTCGTGGGAGACAATCATTGCCGAAACATATGGACAACGGGCGGAAGACCTCATTGTCGAGGCCTTGTTGAGGGTCCGGCTGTTTCGCGCGGGAAGAAGCGGCAGCGACCTGAAATATATCGAAATAGGGGCAAATCATCCGGTCGTGCACAGCTCAAGCTACCTGTTCCATAAGAAATATGGTGCCCATGGCATCCTGGTCGAGCCGATTCCCGCGCTGTGCGAGATCCTGTCGAGGAGCCGGCCAGGCGACTCGGTGGTCAACTGCGCCGTTTCGGCGAGCCATGACGAAACGGCCACCCTTTATGTTGCGCGGCACAGTGCCCTGTCCTCGCTCGACAAGGACCATATCAAACAATTTTCCGGCGAGGGGAAGTCGATAGCCGATGTATTGACTGTGCCGAACCTGCACATCAACTCTTTCATGGAGATATATGCCCCGAAAATCATTGATTTTCTCAGTGTCGATACCGAGGGCATGGACCTTAAGATCTTGCAGACGCTTGATACGGACCGCTTCCGTCCTGCGGTTATTCAATGCGAGCCCGGCAGTGAATTCACGCAGATCATCGATATGTTCAAGGCAAAGCAGTACGTCTTGCTTGCCACGACCGATGTAAACATGCTTTTCGCCGATGCCTTCAGCCTGCTCGGCATGGCCTGACGCGGGCTGAGGCCTGTCGACATTCCATGGCGGGAAGGGCTCGGTGCGGCGGGGAGCAATCCACCTTGGCGGTTCATACCTTTGCCACTCGCAGACCGAGCCGCAGGTCGGTCAATATCACCAGGCCTTAGTTGTCGCGGCGCTGCTGCCGGATGAGTCACAGCGCGCCGGAGGGAGCACCGCCCATCACGCTCCGCTGATCCGCGAATTGGAGGGTGTCAGGCCCTCCTTGGTCCGCGGAAAGGTCTCGTTAGGAATTGCCGCCCAGGATCCCGGCAACCGATGTGACCTCGAGGAGCAAGATGAAGAAAGTTCATCCAGACGCCGCGACAGCCCTCGCCGGGCTTCTCCGCGACGACATGGTGATCATGGCCGGCGGCTTCGGCCTTTGCGGCATTCCGGAAAATCTGATCGATGCCATCAAAGACAGCGGCGTCAAGCGGCTGACGGTCATTTCCAACAATTGCGGGGTCGACGGCTTTGGCCTCGGCAAGCTATTGGAAACCCGGCAGATCCGTAAAATGATCTCGTCCTATGTCGGCGAGAACAAGCTGTTCGCCCAGCAATACCTGTCGGGCGACTTGGAGCTGGAATTCAATCCGCAAGGCACGCTGGCCGAGCGCATCCGCGCCGGCGGTGCCGGCATTCCCGCCTTCTTCACCAAGACTGGGGTCGGCACGCTGGTGGCCGAGGGTAAGGAAACCCGCCAGTTCAACGGCGAAACCCATCTCATGGAGCGGGCGCTGGTCGCCGACCTCGCCATCGTCAAGGCATGGAAGGGCGACACCGAGGGCAACCTGGTGTTCCGTAAGACGGCCCGCAATTTCAATCCGATCATGGCTACCGCGGCCAAAGTGACGGTGGCCGAGGTCGAGATCCTGGTGGAGCCGGGCGAAATCGACTCCGACACGGTGCACACGCCCGGCATCTATGTCAGCCGCATCCTCCGGGGAATGCATGAGAAGCGGATCGAGCAGCGCACTGTCCGCAAGGTCGCCTGAACAGGAGCACAAGAAAATGGCTTGGAATCGTGACGACTTGGCCGCCCGCGCCGCATGCGAACTGGAAGACGGCTTCTATGTGAACCTGGGGATCGGCATCCCGACGCTGGTTGCCAATTTCATTCCTAAAGGAATGGAAGTGACGCTGCAGAGCGAGAACGGGATGATGGGCATGGGCCCGTTCCCGGTCGAAGGCGACGAGGATGCCGACCTCATCAACGCCGGCAAGCAGACCATCACCGAACTGCCCAAGACCAGCTACTTCTCGTCGGCCGACAGCTTCGCCATGATTCGCGGCGGCCATATCGACCTTTCCATCCTGGGGGCCATGCAGGTGGCGGAGAACGGCGACCTGGCCAACTGGATGGTGCCGGGCAAGATGGTCAAGGGCATGGGGGGCGCCATGGACTTGGTGGCCGGAGTGAAGAAGGTCGTGGTGGTGATGGAGCACACGGCCAAGGGCGGCGAAAGGAAGCTTCTGCGCCGCTGCACCCTGCCGCTGACCGGAACGGGCGTCGTGGATATGGTCATCACCGAACTCGGCGTCTTTGCCATCGACAAGCATGGCGGCGGTGGCATGCGCCTGGTCGAGACGGCACCTGGCGTCACGGTCGACGAGATCCGCGCCAAGACCGAAGCTGCGTTCCGTGTCTGCGAGGACCGTCTGCGGTGCGCTTGAAGCCCGAGCGGCTTTCGCCCGAGATGTTGGCGGCATTGGCCGAAGAACGACAGGCGGTTGCATTCGCCGCGTTCTTCGACCGTGTTCAACACTTCGCCAACCTGAAGTTCGTCTTCGATGATGGAACGGCACGGGTCTTCAGCCTGCCGGATGCCGTTGCCCGGGAATTCGGCGATCAGGGAGCCGAGCTGGTCGGGGCGGCTTCGGGAAAGTGCGCCGCGATGCGTCGTTGGCCCAACAACGCGCCGCCGATCGATGACGAAGACTGGGACCGCTCGGGAAATCATGGGCGGCGGATTGCCACCAGCTTCGAGATGCATGGGACCGGTGACACCGTGTTCCTGGCCTTCGAAGTGGATTTCAACATCTACTGCGCCTTCAAGGCTCCGCTTGCCGTCGCAGCCGCATGCTTCCGCGACCTGCGGCTCTGCCTGGTCGACCGGCAAGACAATCTCAAGGCGGTCGCACATTGACCAAGGGCCACGCGGCCTGCGGGAAAACAGGCCGCACGCTCAGATCGTCAGGGTACCGGCGATGCAGCTCACCACATGACCGCCGACCCAAATGTCGGAGCCATCCTGGCGCACATGCACTCGGCCGGCTCGCCCAAGCGCCGTGCCCTGACTGACGACATAGTGTTCCGGTGCGATGCCCGCTCCAATCAGCCACTGCGCCAGGCCCGCATTGAGGCTGCCGGTTACGGGATCTTCGGGTACGCCGAGGCTGGGAACGAACGCCCGCACCTCGAAATTCGGGCCCGGGCTGTCCGGCGTGGACTTCCATGGCCCGATGACGCCGATTTTCAGTCCTGCCATGGCTCCAAAGTCCGGTGCCAGCGACAGGACGTCCTTGCGATCCGGCAGCATGACGGCGACCCAACCTGGCCCGTTATCGACCCAGTGGGCGGCGCGGACAGTCTCTGTGGCGATTCGTAGGCTGCGAACGATTTGGTCTAGCACGTCCGGCTCGACCGGACCGGAACGCCTGAGAGGCGGCGCCGCAAACGCAAGGCGCTCCCCCTCGCGGCGCACCCTTACCTGACCAATTCCGCATTCCTGGACGACATCGGAGCCTTTCGGCTGGCCGCCGGAAGCAAGCCAAACATGGCAACTGCCCAAGGTCGGATGTCCTGCAAAAGGCAATTCTCCCCCAGGCGTGAAAATTCTCAGTCGATAATCTGCCTCTGGCGTGGTGGGATTAAGAAGAAACGTGGTTTCGCTGAGATTGGTCCATCGCGCCAATGCCGCCATCTTATCGTCGCTCAGGCCGTCCGCTCCGACGACCACCGCGACGGGATTGCCCATCAATGGTTCACGCGAAAAAACGTCAGCCTGTTGAAAGTGATAGCGGCGCATTTGCACGTCTCCGTCATCGAGCGGGCGCATCCTGCGCCTGGACCGCCCTCCATGTAAGCCTCCATGTTCGATCGGGCGATCACAACGCGGCACCGCTTGTGTAACGCCCCTTTGCCGCCGATGGCCCGTCAGCTGCGAAATAAGAGCAGGATAGTTCGCTAACGCCGTGTATTACTTGATGTTTTCTTCGATCAGACCCAGCAGTCCCGACAAAAGACGAAGGGGATCCGGAGGGCACCCCGGCACATGCAGGTCCACCGGCACCAAAGTCGAGATGCCGCCGAGACAGGCATAACTGGGGGCGAAGATCCCGCCATCGGCGGCGCAGTCGCCAACGGCGACCACCCATTTGGGTTCCGGGGTGGCGAGCCAGGTGCGCTCCAGGGCTTCGCTCATATTCTTGCATAGCGGCCCGGTCACCATGAGCACGTCGGCATGGCGCGGCGAGGCGACGAAGCGGAGGCCAAAACGTTCCAGGTCGTAAAAAGCGTTGCCAAGGGCATGCATTTCGAGTTCGCAGCCGTTGCATGAGCCCACGTCGACATGCCGGATCGCCAGGCTGCGCCCCAGGCGCCGTCGGGCCGAACGCTCCAGTCGCTGGGCAAGTTCGAGAACTGCCGCCGCCTCGGCGCCCGGTGCCGGCTCGGTCAATGGTGCCTGGAACAGACCTTCGAACAAAAGCTTTCGCATGGGTTTGGCCTAACCATCGTGGCCGGAATACGAACAGTTGAACGACTTGTTGCACAGGGGGAAGTCGGCGACGATGTTGCCTTCGATGGCCGCTTCCAGCAGCGGCCACTGGAACCACGAAGGGTCGCGCAGATGACAGCGCTCGACCTTGCCGTCGCCGCCCAGCCGCAGCCAAACGAACAGGTCTCCGCGGAAGCTTTCAACCAGCGCGGCGCCTTCGCGGATTTCCCGCCCTTCGCCAGCAGGAAGGCCGATGCGCACCGCCCCCTCGGGCAGCGAGGCAAGGATCTGCTCGATCAGCGCCAGGCTTGCTTCGACTTCGCGGATGCGCACCCAAACGCGGGCGTTGACATCGCCGCTGTGCAAGACCGGAAGTTCGAAGCCCAACCGGTCATAGGGTGGATAGCCGGGCCGCCGCCGGATGTCGACCTCGCAGCCGGAAGCGCGTCCGACAAAGCCGCCGGCGCCGAACTGCCGGGCCAACGCCGGCGACAGGATCCCGGTGCCTACCGTCCGCGCCTTCAACGAGGCGGTGTTTTCGTACAGTTCGACCAATCGCGGGAACTCCCGGCGGATCTCCTTGACGAGGGCCCTTAGTATGTCCAGGCCGTGCTCCGGCAGGTCGGCAGAAATCCCGCCGGGAACAACGCCGTCCATCATCAGGCGATGGCCGAAGCAGGCCCGGGCGGCGCGCAGGACGGCTTCGCGCAGCATGGCGAAACGCGCCTGCAGGATGGCGAAGGCGGCATCATTGCAGATGGCCCCGATATCGCCGCAATGGTTGGCCAGCCGCTCCAGCTCGGCCATCAGGGCGCGCAGCCAGACGGCGCGGCCCGGCACCTCGATGTCGAGCGCCGCCTCCACCGCCTGCGCGAATGCCAGGGAATAGGCGACGGTACTGTCGCCGCTGGTCCGTCCGGCCAGCCGGGCGGCAGCGGCGGGGCCGGCGCCGGCCATCAGCCCCTCGATGCCCTTGTGGACATAGCCCAGCCTCTCTTCCAGGCGCACGACCGTCTCGCCGTTGACCGAAAAGCGGAAGTGCCCGGGTTCGATGATGCCGGCATGGATGGGGCCGACGGGGATCTGGTGCACGCCCTCGCCCACAACCGGCAGGAACGAGTAGGGCGCCGGTGCGCTGTCCGGGGAGGAATTGCCAATGCCAAGGGGACCGCTTACGCCCCAGCGGCCGTGGTCGAGCCATGGCCGGCCATCGGTCAAGCCGACCGCCTCCAGCCCGAACAGATCCTGGACGGCACGCTCGAGGCGGATCGCCGGCGGATGCAGCCGCCCGACCGATGGAAAGCGCCCTTGCGGGCAGGCAAGGCTGACGACGCCGATCTCGGCATAATCCTGGTCGGCCACCGCCATATGCACCAGGCCGGCCTCGCCCCACAGGCTGACCAGCCGCCACCGGTCCTCCACCAGCCCTGCCGCCGTCTCGCGCCAGCGCGGTTCGTCGACCTGGGCCCGCCACCAGCGCGGGCGGCAAGGAAGTCTGAGGGATTGAGGAATGCAGTCGATGCTCATGGCCTTTGCGTCCCCCGCCTATCCGAGCCGGCCGGCGACATGCTGGAACCAGGCGACCAGTGCGGGCGGCAGATAGACGCCCGCGGCACAGACGAGCGCCAAATGGGCGAATAGAGGCAGGTAGGAAGCCTCGGAGCGCGCCGTGCCGGCGCTGGGCGGCCCGAAAGCGACGCCGTTCAGTTGCAGCAACAGCCCCCCCAGGGCAACGACCAGTCCGACCACCAGGGCGACCGCCAACAACGGCTCGCGGGCAAAAGTCGAGGTGACCACCAGGAATTCGCTGGTAAAGATCCCGAGCGGCGGCAGCCCGGCGATGGCGAAGACGCCGAGGACCAGCCCCCAGCCGAGCACCGGATGGGTTTCAGTCAGCCCGCGGATATCGGCGATCTTCTGGGTGCCCTTGACCTGGCTGACATGGCCGACGGCAAAGAAGATCGCCGATTTGGTCAGGCTGTGCATCGTCATGTGCAGCAACGCCGCGAAATTGGCGAGCGCCCCGCCCATGCCGAAGGCGAAGGTGATGATCCCCATATGCTCGATCGAGGAATAGGCGAACAGCCGCTTGATGTCGCGCCGCCGGTACAGCATCAGCGAAGCGAACAGCACCGAGGTGAGGCCCAGGATGACCATCAGCGGGCCCGGCATGATGGCCTGGGGGTTGGCCGCGAGGAGGAGCTTGAAGCGCAGCACGGCGAACAGCGCGACGTTCAGCAGCAGGCCGGACAGTACCGCCGAGATTGGCGTCGGGCCTTCCGAATGGGCGTCGGGCAGCCAGGCATGCAACGGAACCAGGCCGACCTTGGTGCCGTAGCCGAGCAGCAGGAAGATGAAGGCGACATTGAGAGTCGCCGCATCGAAGTGGGCGACATTCGCCATGAGGACGGTCCATACCATGCCGTCAAGTCCCTCGCCCACCACCGGCTGCGCTGCCTTGTACACCAGGATGGTGCCGAACAGCGCCAGCGCGATGCCGACACTGCCCAGGATGAAATATTTCCAGGCAGCCTCGATAGCCTGATGGGTCCGGTAGATGCCCACCATCAGCACGGTGGTCAGGGTGGCGATTTCGATTGCCACCCACATCAGCCCGATATTGTTGGACACCAGCGCCAGGTTCATGGCGAACATCAGCACCTGGTACATGGCGTGGTAGAAACGCAGATAGACGGGCGTGAGCCGGCCGGTGTGCAATTCGTGGCCGATGTAGCTGGCGCTGAAGACGCTGGTGGTGAAACCGACGAAGCTGTTGAGCAGGATGAAGACGATGTTGACGTCGTCGATCAACAGATAATGGCTGGGCGCCGGCCGGGGCTGGATGAACAGGGCGACGACGACGGCCAGCGTCAGCAGGCTGGCCAGCATGTTGAGCCAGGCGGTCACCCGATAGCCTGGCAGCAGGGCTAGCACGGCCGCCGCCGCCAGGGGAATCAACAGGACGAGGGTCTCGGCATCCGACGGCACGACGGTCATCCCTGTTCTCCCCGGAACTGATCAAGCGCCTGCAGGTCGACGGTGTCGAAGCGTTCGCGGATGCGGAACAGGAAGACGCCGATGACGATGAAGGCGATCAGGATGGAAAAGGCGACACTGATCTCCACCACCATGGGCATGCCCTTGGCCCCCGTCGCCGCCAGGATGGTGCCGTTCTCCAGCGACATGAAGCCGATCACCTGGCTGACCGCGTTTCGTCTGGTGACCATCAGCAGAAGGCCGAGCATGACGGTGGCTAGGGCGAATCCCAGGTCTTCCCGCCCAAGGAGGTCGCTGTCCGGCGTGATGCGGACCATCAACAGCATGGCCAGTGCCGCCAGGCCCATGCCCAGCATCATGGTGAGGCCGACGCCCACGACCGTCTCGATCTGCCGGTGAATGTTCAGGCGGACGACGATCCGGTGCAGTGCCAAGGGAATAAACAGCGCCTTGAAGAACAGCGCTATCATTGCCGTCACATAGAGGTGCGGCGCCGCATGCACATGCGCCTGCCATGCGACCGAGAGGGCCAGCAGGACGGCATGAAGGGCGAACAGGTTGAGCAGGGCAGACAGACGGTCCTGATAAAGCATCATGAAACTGACCAGCAAAATGCTTCCGGCCAGAAGGTGAGCGATATCGAAAACGATCTTGTCCATCTTGCCTCAGAAAAACAGCAGGAGGGTTCCCAGCAGCCCCAGCATCAGGGCCGCACCGACGAATTGCGGCACACGGAAAACGCGCATCTTGGCGATCGCCGACTCGAACAGCGCCAGGCCGAGCGCCAGGACCACGATCTTCGCCAGGTAGAGGGCCAGGCCCAGGGCGTAGTCGGCAATGCCGGCCCCCGATGCCGCCATGCCCCAGGGGACGAAGATGCAGCCGATCAGGGAGACGTACAGCAGAAGCTTGAGCGAGGAGGCCACCTCGATCACCGCCAGATGGCGGCCCGAGTACTCCAGGACCATGGCCTCGTGCACCATGGTCAGTTCCAGATGGGTGGCCGGATTGTCGACAGGGATGCGGGCGTTTTCGGCAAGCGCGACGATGAACAGGGCGAACAGGGCGAGGCCGATCGAGACCCGTAATCCCACCTCGGGGGATCCCATGAAACGGGCCACCGTGCTGAGTTGGCTGGACCCCGCCACCAGGGCGACGGTGAACACCATCATCAGGATGGCCGGTTCGGCTACCGAGGCGATCATCGCTTCACGGCTGGAGCCGATGCCGCCGAACGCCGTGCCCACGTCCATTCCGGCCAGCGCCAGAAAGAAGCGGGCCGATCCGAGCAGCGCGATGATGGCAATGAGGTCGGCAGTCCAACTGAATATCAAGCCGCTGGCGAAGGTCGGCACCAGCGCCGCGGCCGCCCAGGTGGCGGCGAAAATGAGATAGGGCGCCGTACGGAACAGCCACGAGGCGTTCTCGGCGAGCACCACCTCCTTGCGGGCCAGGCGCAGCAGATCGCGATAGGGCTGCCACACCGACGGCCCCTGCCGGCGCAACAGCCGCGCCTTGACCTTGCGCACGAAGCCGGTCAGCAGCGGCGCGAGGGCCAGCACCAGGATCAACTGCAGGCCCTGGGTAAGGAGATCGACGACTAAAGCCATAATTCCAGCGCCAGCAGCAGGACCACCAGGGCGACGAAAACGAAGCTCAAATATTTTCGGATGGTCAGGTATTGGAATGCATTGAGGCGGTCGGCGAGGATGCCGATGGCCCTGGCCACCGGCTCGTAGAACGTCGCCCAGACCAGATCGTGGACCATCACCGTGAGGCGCGCCGGGCCGGTGTCGCCCGGCGGCGGCATGTCCACCTCCTCGGTGGCGCGGAATACCACGCTGCCGAACACCCGGCGGATAGGCTGGGCGAACCCGCTGGCCGAGTATTGGGTCAGCGGGCTGGCATCAGGATAGCCGCAATCCCAGGCCGGGCCGCGCCGCATGGCATGCGAGGCCCAACGATGGATCACCTGGGCCGCAGTCAAGGCCGCCCATGCGATGAAGAGGAAGACCAGCAGGCCGTTATAGGAGCTGCGGCCGGCAGCGACAGGGATAATGGTCAGCCATGGCTCGACGCTCTGCACCGGCATGCGCTGCCCGACCAGGTTGCCGACCACCGGCCCCCATGTGTCGATGACCAGCCCGGGAAGGATGCCGGCCAGCAGACAAAGCAGGGCGAGCAGCAGCATGGTGGCCAGCGAGAAACGGTCGACATCGCAGGCAGTTGCGGCCGCCGTGCTGCGCGGCCGGCTGAGGAAGGTGACCCCGAAGGCCTTGACGAAGCAGCCGGCGGCGAGTGCCGCCGACAGAGCGAGAAGCGCGCCGACCGATGGGACCAGCAGCTTCGGCCCCCAGAGCGCCAGCTTCGGCCCCTGCAGCACCGCCTGGAAGGTCAGCCATTCAGAAACGAAGCCGTTGAACGGCGGCAGGGCCGAGATGGCGGCGCAGCCGATCAGGAAGGCGAAAGCGGTGGCGGGCATGCGGTGGATAAGGCCGCCCAGATGTTCCATGTCCCGTTCGCCGGTCACCGTCAGCACCGCGCCGGCACCGAAAAACAGCAGGCTCTTGAACGTCATGTGGTTCAGCACATGGAACAAGGCCGCGGTGAGCGCCAGCGCCGCCACGGCGGGCAAGCCCTCGGCTCGGAAGGCCAGCGCCAGGCCCAGGCCGATATAGATGATCCCGATGTTTTCGACGGTATGGTAGGCCAGCAGCCGCTTCAGATCGTGCTGCATGAGGGCGTAGAGCACGCCGAGGACGGCGGTGATTCCGCCCAGCGCCAGCACCGGCATGCTCCACCACCACTGGGGCTCCCCGAGCAGATCGAAAACGACACGCACGAAGGCGTAGATTGCGACCTTGGTCATGACACCGCTCATCAGCGCCGAAACGTGGCTCGGCGCCGCCGGATGGGCCAACGGCAGCCAGACATGCAGCGGAACCAGCCCAGCCTTGGATCCGGCGCCCAGCAGCAGCAGGGCGAGAACCAGCGAGGCGCTGGCCGGCGAATGGGACGCAGCGCGAATGGCGGCGAAGCCGTAGCCGCCGTCGGGGCCGGCCAGCAGGCCGAAGGCGAGCAGCAGCGCTGCCGTGCCGAAACTGGCCATGACGAGATAGACGTAACCCGCGCGGACATTGTCACGCTCGTGGTGGTCGGCGATGACCAGGGCCCATGACGCCAGCGACATGAATTCCCAGGAGAACAGGAAGGTAAAGGCATCGTCGGCGAGCACGACCAGCTGCATGCCGGCCACAAATACCGGGAAAAACGGCAGGACCCGCCGTGGTGCCGTTTCGTGGCGGCCATAGCCCAGGCCGTAGAGGCTGGCGGCGGCCCCGCCGAGGTCGACCACGGCCAGGAAAAAAGCGGACAGCGCATCAAGGCGGAAATGAGCGCCGAGCCAGGGCAGCCCCAGCGGCAGCGTGACGGCCGGGACCAGGCCGGTATCAGCGAGGAGATGGCCGAGAGCGGCGGCAAGGCTGGCCAGGCAGGCGACCATTGCCAGGCCGTAGATGACCGAGTTTGCCGTAAACCTTGCACCGATGCCAATCGCCGCCACGGGCAGGGCGAGCAGGAGGCCAACGCAGGACAAGACGACAAGAATGGTCACGGCAGTATCTTTCAGGGACCACCGGAGCGGCGGCCCGCCACTGGTTCGGCTATCTCTTCAAACGCACACCCCGCCCTCCGCCCGTGCTGGCGGATCCTTCTCCGATGAGTTCGATACCGGCCGCGTCCAAGGCGGCGATCAGCTTCATCAATGAATCGACATTGCAATGAATGACGCCGCCGCTGGCTTCCATCCGCTGGATGGTGGGAAGCGACAAATCCGCTCGTTCGGCCAACTGGCGCTGGTCGATGCCAAGCAGGGCCCGGGCGGCCCGAAGCTGTGCGGCGGTGATCATTGGGCAGCAACCCAAATTAATCCGGGGACATAATAACCGATTGTTGAAACATCGGCTAGGATGTTCCAGCAGCAATTCTTCATGTTTCAGCCGCAGCACTCCCTAATACCCCCTCGTGTGTCGCTAGCAAATGAAAATGACCGACGTAGGTAGCACATCAATTGACCGGTCAATTTGGCCGGGGGGTGGGGCATGCCCCACCCCCCGGCGGCCCGCGTCGACCGGGGTCACGCGGCGGCCTTT